>NZ_JACIHG010000007.1:0-478106 GCF_014198315.1 Bradyrhizobium sp. CIR48 | reverse complement strand
GGCTCCTTCGCGTCTTCGGACACACCCGCATGAACGCGAGGGACTTAAGCGAAATGACCTAAACGGGACGACCTCGGGATGCCCCCCTCCGTCGCTCAGTCACAATTACCGAACGTCCTTGCACACACAACAACAGAACGCTTTGAAACGGGCCTATGAAGCTTGTTTTCCGACGGGTGTTGCACAAATAACACGCAGATGTGATCGAAGCGCCCTCGCAACCAATTGTTTTCATTGATGTTTTAGAGACGGTTCCTCCTGCCATCAAAGTTCCCCACTTAAGGCACGGCAAGCGAGATCTCGGCCTGGAGGGGCTTTGACGCACTCGAATCGTGGAATCGCAGGGAGACTCAAGGAGAACGTATCGCCCTGCTCCGCACCTCCCAACCTGATGCAGGCACGGCTTTAAAGGGGTGGACGAGCACCCTTTGTGGATAGCGACCGTTATTGGGCCGGTTGGCGGATGACACGAATCGAACCTTCAGCCGCCCGCTCCCCGCGCCGCATTGATTTTTCCAGTAAACTCAGTCTCTTACGCGAGCAAAGACGTTCTCATAGGCAAAAACCATCTTCGAGATGCGCCGGACGCTCCAACTCTGTGCCCCATTCTCGCAATGTTATGGTCACGCCCCGGGAGCAAAGTGCTTTGTCGCGAAAATCGCTGGGAATATTCGAGCGAAAACACACGCTTCCAAATTGACCCGCCCAAGTAATTAGATGCATAAGGCTCGCACCGGAGAGGTGGCCGAGTGGCTGAAGGCAACGCTTTGCTAAAGCGTCATACGGTCTCAAGCTGTATCGAGGGTTCGAATCCCTCCCTCTCCGCCACCCAGCGGCAGAATCAATCAAGGTCTGGGCGTTCTTTCAGCTGAAAGCGCTCGTGTGACCGGCGCGAAAGCCCGGCGCAAGGATCGACGCGGCCGTTCAGCTCGATTCGCACCATCTTATATGTGTGGGTATGCGTGTTGGTCCGCGCCTAGCGGTGGAACCGCCAGATCCGCCAATGCGAGGGCGAAATCAGCACCGCCTCGCCGGCCCAGACATTGTACCAGACGCCGGACCTGCGCCGGCACGGAAACGACCAGGGCAGAATCCCAGTCTTGTGCGGACGTCCGAGTTCCAGATCGCACTCATCGGGAGCGATCTGAATCGGCAGCCATCGTCCATTGGTATCGGGCTCGCTCATGCCGCACGGGTCTTATGTGGCGGCACGACGAAGAAACTTGATTCAGCGCAACCAGGCCCACCCGTGCGAACACGGGTGCGGATGCGATTCTCGGTTCAGTGCGTGGAGACCCACGCCCTCGCCTCGCGCTGTGCGGCCGAGATCTCGGCATCCGACATCTGCCCGGCGACTTCCTGGCGCAGCGTCACGGCGTCCTTGCGGCCCTTCAGGGCGGCGAGGTTGAACCATTTGTGCGCGGCGACGAGATCGACGAGCCCGGAACGGCCGCTCGCCCAATAGATCCCGCGCTCGAACAGCACGTCCGACAGCGCGGTCGCGTCGATCGGCGTTGCCGTCTCCAGATCGAAAGTACCCTGAAACATAACGCATCCCCTTTTTTCTTGTGCCTTGCTCCCCCGAGCGCGGCTCCCGTCCAACTCTGATGTGCATGACCCTTGCTGGGACCGCGCACTGTTCAACTCATCCCTTGGGCTTCTTGCCCAACGCCGTTTGCCGGCTTGTTGGAGGCGATGATGGCGGGCAAATTTGAATGGCAGTTTAAGTATCGCGATGAAGCAGACGTAAACGCGAGCGCGCGGCGCCGGCGCGCAGAATTCAAGAAGTCGCTGATTTGCAGGCACTTCTGCGTTTCGTCAGATTTGGTTTACCCTGGGATTTTGGGACATCGATAACCATCGCGCGCGGTGGACGCATCCTGCGGCGTCCCCACTCGCTATCGTCGCCCGCGCCCGGGCTATCGCCAAGGCTTCGCCTGGCCCCGTCGTCCTTGAGCGCCGAAGCTTCGGCGAAGGCGGCAGAAGGGTGACCGGCACTCCAGAGATGGCAATGTCGCACGAGCAGCCCGGCGTACTGGATCGCCCGGCCGGAGCGCGGCGATGACACCGCGAAGAATGGCGAAAGCGGCGTGCGAGCAGCGCGCAATCAGGCCCCAGCCCTCGCCTGCCCAAGGTGGAGCGGCCAGCGCAACGATGACGCCGTGGTCAGATCAGCAATGTGGGGAAAAGGAAATGCCGGCAATACCCCGGCCTCAGGAGAACGAGGGCGTCGGCGAACACGTCAGGACCAGATTCCACTTTGACCGCGAGGCCACTCGTGAAATTGCAGAACCGGAGAACCGGCCCCGCACCGAACGAAGAAAACTAGTTTCTTCTGCCGGACCGCAAAGAGAACGGTCCGACCGTTGACCTGATGTCTCGCCGACACCCTCTATCGTCGACCAGAACCTCTAGGAGGCGCTGATGACGTGCCGGCTGCTGGAGCCGGCAACTTCAGAAGCGAAGTTACTTCTTCTTCTTCGCGACCTTGCGGGTCTTCTTCGCAGTCTTCTTCACTGCGCTCTTCGCCTTCTTCGCCTTCTTCGCTTTCTTGGCCATGTTGCCCTCCGATGTGTGAGATGGCTTTAATCGCTGCGTGCAGTCGGGGATCGAATGCACACTCATCCCGAATACACCAACACAACGAAAAAAACAGCGTCTCGCTTAAAGAAGTGTTGACGACGCAACGCGCGTGCGCTTGGCGAACGCGATGCAAGCGCACCGAACGACACGTGCGAGCGACCGCACAGCGTGCGCGCAGCATCGACGTTCGCGGCGGATGCGATTGCAGAAAAACACTATGCAGCAAGTATTTTTCTTTGCGTGCGCATCGCGCGCGATCAACGCGATGATGCGCATCGCCGATCCCGCGATCACCTCGCAAGGGCGCTTCGCGGACTCTGAGTCGCGATTTTTGGCAACGAAAATATTTTCATGCTTAACGGCGCGAACGCTCGCCGGAGCGTGTGCGAGCCGCCGTTTTGCGCGAATCGCGTGACGGCGATTCGGCCGCTGCATCGCGTCTGGTCGGGATGAAGTTTACCGCCGAGGGTGCGCGCGAGCGTCGCATCGAGAACCGACAGCGAGGTGACGGAGCGTGTCCGTCACCTCGTTCGAACGCGCGAGGTTAGAGGCCGAGCTTCGACTTGAGCACGTCGTTGACGCTCTGCGGATTGGCCTTGCCGCCCGACGCCTTCATCACCTGGCCGACGAACCAGCCGAGCGATTGCGGCTTGTCCTTGACCTGCGCGGCCTTGTCGGGATTGGCCGCGATGATGTCGTCGACAACCTTTTCGATCGCCGAAAGATCCGTGACCTGCTTCATGCCGCGGCTTTCCACCAGCGCGCGGGGATCGCCGCCCTCCTGCCAGACGATCTCGAACAGATCCTTGGCGATCTTGCCCGAGATCGTGCCCTCTCCGATCAGGTCGATGATGCCCGAGAGCTGCTCGGCGCTGACCGGAGAGCCCGTAATATCCCGGCCTTCCTTATTGAGACGGCCGAACAGCTCGTTGATCACCCAGTTCGCCGCCATCTTGCCGTCGCGCGCGCGGTTGCCGAGCTTCTCGAGCACGGTCTCGTAGAACACCGCGCTCTCGCGCTCGGCGACCAGCACGCTCGCGTCATAGGCCGACAGGCCGAGATCGGCGACGAAGCGCGTCTTCTTCTGGTCCGGCAGCTCCGGAAGCTTCGCCTTCAGCTCGTCGACGAATTCCTGGCTGAACTCCAGCGGCAGCAGGTCGGGATCGGGGAAGTAGCGATAGTCATGCGCCTCTTCCTTGGACCGCATCGAGCGGGTCTCGCCCTTGTTGGGATCGAACCGACGCGTCTCCTGCTCGATCTGACCGCCGTCCTCCAGGATCTCGATCTGGCGCCGCGCTTCATACTCGATCGCCTGGCCGATGAAGGTGATCGAGTTCATGTTCTTGATTTCGCAGCGGGTGCCGAGCGGCCCACCGGGCTTGCGCACGGAGACGTTGACGTCGGCGCGCAGGCTTCCCTTCTCCATGTCACCGTCACAGGTGCCGAGGTAGCGCATGATCGAGCGTAGCTTGGTCACATAGGCCTTGGCCTGCTCGGCGTCGCGGATGTCCGGTTTCGAGACAATCTCCATCAGCGCCACGCCACAGCGGTTGAAATCGATGTAGGACAACGACGGCGACCGGTCGTGCAGCATTTTGCCGGGATCCTGCTCCAGATGCAGCCGCTCGATGCCGATGGAGACACTGCGGCCGCCGTCGAGATCGACGATTACCTCGCCCTCGCCCACGACAGGCGACTTGTACTGGCTGATCTGGTAGCCCTGCGGCAGGTCGGGATAGAAGTAGTTCTTCCGGTCGAACACCGAACGCAGATTGATCTGCGCGTTGAGACCGAGCCCGGTCCGGACAGCCTGCCTGACGCATTCCTCGTTGATGACGGGCAGCATGCCCGGCATCGCGGCATCGACCAGCGACACCTGCGTGTTCGGCTCGCCGCCGAATGCGGTCGAGGCGCCCGAGAACAGCTTTGAGTTCGACGTCACCTGGGCGTGGATCTCCATGCCGATGACCACCTCCCAATCACCGGTGGCGCCCTTGAGAAGCTTGTGCGTGGCCGTGCTCATGTCGTGCTCCCGAGCAGCGTGACAGCGATCCGCTCCCACTCCGCTTCCAATGAATCCTTTGCCGCGGGCTGGCCGGCCTGGCGGTACCAGTAGCCGGCATTGCCGAGATCGCCCTCGACGCGGTGCAGATAGGCGTGCACCCAGGCGGCGTCGCGGCCCTGGTCGTCCTGGACGATCTTGTGCGCCTGATCCCAATCGCCCTTGGCGGCCCACCACAGGCCGGCGAGCGGCGCGCTCAGGTGTGGCGCGGGCGCCGCGCCGTCGAGGCTCGCGATGAACGCCGCGGCATTCACCACCACCTCGCGGGCGTGAAGCGGCCGGCCGCCTGCTCAATCACCTCGCCGAGCGAGAACAGCGTCTCCTCCTCGAACGGACGGCCGATCAGCTGCAGGCCGAGCGGCAGGCCTTGCGCGTCCTTGCCGGCGGGCACCGCGATGCCGGGCAGGCCCGCCATGTTCACGGTCACCGTGAAGATGTCGTTGAGATACATCTCGACCGGATCCGCGCCGCCCTTCTCGCCGATACCGAAGGCCGCCGACGGCGTCGCCGGCGTCAGGATCGCGTCGACGCCCCGCGCGAAGCAATCCTCGAAATCCTTCTTGATCAGCGTGCGCACCTTTTGCGCGCGCAGATAATAGGCGTCGTAATAGCCGGCCGAGAGTACATAGGTGCCGATCATGACGCGGCGGCGAACCTCTGCGCCGAAACCTTCGGCGCGGGTGTTCTCGTAGAGCTCGACGATGTTCTTGGCCTGCTCGCGCAGGCCATAGCGGACCCCGTCATAGCGCGCGAGGTTGGAGGATGCCTCCGCCGGCGCCACGATGTAATAGGCCGGCAGCGCGTATTTGGTGTGCGGCAGCGACACCTCGACCAGCTCGGCGCCGGCCGCCTTCAGCCAGGCCGCGCCTTCGCTCCAGAGTTTCTCGATCTCGGCCGGCATGCCGTCGAGACGATACTCCTTGGGGATGCCGATCTTCATGCCCTTCACGGACTTGCCGATCGCGGCCTCGTAATCCGGCACGGCGATGTCGACCGAGGTCGTGTCCTTGGGGTCATGGCCGGCCATCGAGCGCAGCAGCATCGCGGCATCGCGCACGCTGCGCGCGATCGGGCCTGCCTGGTCGAGCGAAGAGGCAAAGGCGACAATGCCCCAGCGCGAGCAGCGGCCATAGGTCGGCTTGATGCCGACGGTCGCGGTGAACGCCGCCGGCTGGCGGATCGAGCCGCCGGTGTCGGTCGCGGTCGCACCCATGCAGAGCAGCGCCGCCACGGCCGAGGCCGAGCCGCCGGACGAGCCGCCGGGCACCAGCGTGGTGTTGCTGCCCTCGCGCCGCCAAGGATTGCCCACGGGACCGAAGCACGAGGTCTCGTTCGCCGAGCCCATCGCGAACTCGTCATTGTTGAGCTTGCCGAGCATCACCGCACCGTCGCGCCACAGCTGCGAGGTGATGGTGGACTCGTAGGTCGGCACGAAATTGCCGAGGATCTTCGAGCATGCCGTGGTGCGCACGCCCTTGGTCGCGAACAAATCCTTGATGCCGAGCGGAATGCCGGCGAGCGGGCCGGCATCGCCCTTGGCGATCTTCTCGTCCACGGCCTTGGCCATGTCGCGCGCCTGCTCCGGCGTCTCCATCACGAAGGCGTTAAGCACGCGCGCGGCTTCGATCGCGCTCAGATGCGCGTCGGTCAGCTCGAGGGACGTGAAAGTCTTGTCGGCGAGACCCTTGCGGGCCTCGGCGAGCGTCAGCGATGTCAAATCGGTCATTTATTGATCGGGCTGCAGAAGAACGGAGACAGGGTCTTGTCGTTGGCCGGGTCGTCTTTTTTGGCGGCCGCATTTGCAGCGGCCTCGATCTCGTCGAGCACGGCATTGACGGCGACGTTGGGATCGGCAGCCTTGCCCTGCCGCTCCATCTTGTCGAGATAGTTCATGTAGGCCTGATAGGCCTTCTCATCGTCGCAAAGCAGGCACATCGGATCTAACCTGTTTATTCAACGACCTTGGGCACCAGGAAGAAGTGACCTTCGGTCGCGGGCGCGTTGGCAACGATATCGTCGGCGATCTCGCCGTCATCGACCACGTCCTGCCGCTTCTTCATCTGCATCGGCGTGACCGAGGTCATCGGCTCCACGCCCTCGACATTGACCTCCGAGAGCTGCTCGACGAAGGCGAGCATGGCGTTGAGCTCGCCCTGCAGATGCGGAACCTCGCCCTCGGAAACCGCGATGCGCGCCAGATGCGCGATGCGGCGGACGGTAGCGGCGTCGACGGACATTATATAAGGCCTCTCACGGCAAAACCTATGTGCCGTATAGCAGAGGCCGGTTTTGCGCCGCAACCGGCGCTAGCGCATGATCCGGAAAAGTGTGAAGCGGTTTTCCGAAAAGATCATGCGCAAACAAGAACCTAAAGCGCTTAGCTGGCCAGCGCTTTCATGCGGGCCAGCGCCGATTTGGCAAAATCCCGGGTCAGTTCGGCCGCAGGGACCTCGCGGCCCAGCGCCACGGCCTGTCCAGCCCAGAGATTGGTGAAATCCACCCTGCCCTGCTTTTCGGCAGCCGTCTTCAACGGTCCCAGCGCGGTCGCGGCATGAGGAAACGGCGGTGCGTCCGGGGAGATCGGGCCGGCCTCGCGCATCAGGCGGTTCTGGATGCCCCGCGCCGGCCGGCCGGTCATGACATTGGTGATCACGGTGGAATCGTCCCGCGCTTCAGCCAGCGCCTTGCGGCCGCCGGCGCTGACCTTGGACTCCGGACAGCGCAGATAGGCGCTGCCGATCTGCACGCCCGAGGCACCGAGCGCGAAGGCGGCGGCGATGCCGCGCCCGTCCGCGATGCCACCGGCCGCGATCACCGGCACCTTCACGGCATCGGCGACCTGCGGCACCAGCGCGAACGTGCCGGGCTGCTCGGAGATCTTGTCGGTCAGGAACATGCCGCGATGGCCGCCGGCCTCGGCGCCTTGCGCAATGACGGCATCGACGCCGCGCTGTTCGAGCCAGACCGCCTCCTTCACCGTCGTCGCCGACGAGATGACGAGGCAGCCAGCGGCCTTGACGCGCTTGAGCAGCGCCTGCTCCGGGAGACCGAAATGGAAGCTGACGATCTCGGGCTTCAGTTCCTCGACGACCTCGCAGAAGGCGGCATCGAACGGCGCGCGGTTCGCCGCAGCGACCGGCGCCCCGGGATCGAGACCATGCTCGATGTAATAGCCTGTGAGCCGCTGCTTCCAGCGCGCTTCAGCCTCTGTCGAAAGGTCAACCGGCGTGTGGCAGAAGAAGTTCATGTTCACCGGCGCCTTCACGCGCTGGCGGATGATGTTGACCTGCTCGCGCGCCTTCTCCGGCGACAGCATCGCGCTCGGCAACGAGCCGAGCCCACCGCCCTCTGCCACGGCGATCACCAGCTCCGCATCCATCACACCCGCCATCGGCGCCAGCACGATCGGAAATTCGGTCTTGAAGAGGTCGATCAGTCGACGGTCAGGCCACATCGTTGTTCTCTCTCGTTTCTCTTACCCTCCCCTGGAGGGGGAGGGTGAAGAATCCTACCCCGCGACTACCGAGTTCCGCCGCCCGGCAAGAAGCTGCCCGGCCTCAATCGCAATCCGCTCGACGATCTCGGCTGCCGGTGGAATATCATGGATCAGGCCGACCGCCTCGCCTGCGATCACGGCGGCGACGTCGAAATTGCCGGCTGCCTTGGCCGCGGCATAATCCGCCGCGACCCCAGCGACATTCTGCATCAACTCGACCTCGCGACCACTCCAGCGCCGGGCATGATCATTGACCAGACACCGCCCGGTAAACGGCGCCGGCCAGACATTGTTGCGGGAGAGATCGAAGATGATGCCGCGCACAGTCGAGCCGCTGCTTGCCGCGCAGATGCGCCGCTTGGCCTCCTCTGCACCGTCGGCCTCCTCACTCGCATAGAAGCGCGTGCCAAGCAGCACGCCACTCGCGCCCAGCATCATCATCGCAGCAAGCCCACGCCCATCGGCGATGCCGCCGGCCGCAACCACCGGCACGCCCGCGGCAAGATCTACGATTGCGGGCACGAGATCGACCGTGGTGCGGGAGGCGCCGTGACCGCCCGCCTCCGTCCCCTGCGCGATCAGGATATCGGCGCCGGCTTCGAGCGCCTGCCGCGCCATCGCCTCGTCCTGTACCTGGCAGATCAGACGCGCCCCGGCCGACTTGATCTTGTTCGCGAACGGCGCAGGATCTCCGAACGATAGCATGATCGCGGATGGTCTTGCGCCGAGCGCGATGTCGAGAAGCTCGGGCCGCTTGGCGAGGCTCCATGTAATGAAGCCGATCCCGAACGGCGCGGACAGCGAAGCGAGCTTCGCGGCCTCCCGCTCCAGCCACGTCCTCTCGCCATAGCCGCCGCCCAGAATGCCAAACCCGCCGGCGCCGCTCACGGCCGCGACCAGACGGCTGCCCGCGATGACATCCATCGGTGCCAGCAGGACGGGATGGCTGATCTCAAGCAGCGTGGTCAGCGGTGTCGCAATGGGCATGGTCCTTCCCCGATCTGGACAGCGAGAGTAAGTGCGATTAGCATTCTCGAAAATTGAATTGTTGCGAACGCTACCATCTCAAACGCGAAACGGTACGATGGAACTCAGCGATCTCCAGACCTTTGCGGCCGTCGCCCGCAGCGGCGGCATCACCCGTGCCGCCGAAGAGCTGAACACCGTGCAATCCAACGTCACCCAGCGCGTGAAAGCGCTGGAGGCGGAGATCGGCACGCAGCTGTTCGAACGCCATAGCCGCGGCATGACGCTGACCGGCGCCGGCAAGCGCCTCCTGCCCTATGCTCAGCGGATGGCCGCGCTGTCGCGCGAGGCCGTGCTTGCCGCGCGCGACGACGGCGAGCCGAAGGGACCGCTCGCGATCGGTTCGATGGAGACCACGGCGGCGGTGCGGCTGCCGCCGCTGCTCGCCGACTTCCATCGCCGCTTTCCCGCGGTGCGCCTGTCCTTGCGTACCGCGCCGACAGCCGACCTCGTCGCGAGCGTGCTCGAAGGCGCGCTCGATGGTGCCTTCGTCGCAGGTCCGATCGCGCACGACGACCTCACTGCGACGAGCGCCTTCCGCGAGGAGCTGGTGCTGGTCAGCGCGCGGCGCTGGACCTCCCTCGCCGAGCTGCGCGCCGGCACGCCGGAGTCCGGCCCGACGGCACTGGTGTTTCGCACCGGCTGCACCTACCGCCAGCGGCTCGAGCAGGTGTTCGTCGAGTTCGGCTGGCCCTCAGCCACGCGCTTCGAGCTCGGCACGCTTGACGGCATGATCGGCTGCGTCGCCGCCGACATGGGCGTGACGTTGCTGCCGCGTGCCGTCGTCGAGCGCAGCGCAATGAACGGCAGCGTCTCGATGCACACGCTGAGCACCTCGCACGCGCGCGTCGAGACACTCTTCATCCAGCGCCGCGCCGGACATCAATCCAGCGCGCTGAGCGGATTTGCCGCTTGCCTGAAGTCCGATGAGGACGTCATCGCGGCCTGACGCGGTGAGACGTTCCATCGCACGAAATTCAACGTCACAAATCTGCCGTACTTGAATCCGTCGACGTCGCGCTGCGTTCGGCGGCCGCAGCACCGCGCGCTGAAATATTTTGAAGCGCAGACGCCTTTGACGTTAGGATGCGGCACTGCCAGCGCAAATTACCATAACGAAGCCAAAACATCGGGAGGACTATCGATGCGCAATACGTTCGTGTTGTGCTGCGTCGCCGCGTTGTCGGCGACGATCCAAACAGCAAACGCACAGGACTGGACCAAATCGAAATGGGGGCCGAACGACGAAATCGGCGCCGCCAACTACATGACGCCGGAGCTCGTGGTGAAAGCCGCCTCTCTGGTGAAGACCGGCAAGACCTACGCACTCGGTATTCCCGTCACGCCGCAGACGCCGGCCTATCCGCCGCGCGCCTTCAAGCTCACCATCGTGCAGCCCGGACAGGCCGGCATTCCAGGCCTCGGTCCCAACAAGGCCACCTATAACGACGACATCCTCGACACCTGGGTCGGCATCGGCAGCCAGCTCGACGGGCTCGGTCATCTCGGCGTCGAGCACGTCTATTACAACGGCAACAAGCTCGCCGACTTCGCCGATCCGAACGGATTGAAGAAGCTCGGCATCGAAAAGGTGCCGCCGATGGTCACGCGCGGCGTGCTGCTCGACATGGCCGCCTATTTCAAGACCGACGTGGTGAAGGAAGGAACCGCCTTCAACGTCAAGGAGATCGAGGAAGCCGCCAAGCAGCAGAACGTCGAGATCCGGCAAGGCGACGTCGTCATCTTCCACACCGGCTGGCTCAGCCTGATCGGCAAGGACGACAAGCGCTATTCCGCCGGTGAGCCCGGCCTCGGCGTCGAAGGCGCGAAGTATTTGACCGGCAAGGGCGTCGTCGCAGTGGGTGCCGATACCTGGGCCCTCGAGGTGCTGCCGTTCGAATCCAAGAACGTGTTCGAGGTGCACCAGATCCTGCTTGCGATGAATGGGACCTATATCCTCGAGAACATGGACACCGCCGCGCTCGCGCGCGACAAGGGCTATGAATTCCTGTTCGTGCTGGGCCAGCCGCGCTGGACCGGCGGCGTGCAGGCAATGATCAACCCGATCGCGATCCGCTGACATCGGACGCGCGTCTGGCGAAAGAAACCGGGTGAGGACTTGCAATGCCTCGATAGAGCGCACCGCTGCCCTCACCCGAACGTCGCCTCGGTTTCGCTGCCTCGCGAACCGAAGCGCTCATCAGAGTCGAATGTCCTCATAGGACTCGATCCGCCGCGGGCCGACCGAGGTCGCCTCGTGCGAATCCGCATCAGTGAGATTGCCGAAATCGAGCTTGGTCAACTTCGCGAGGTCCGCGATCGAGACCTGGAAGACACTGACATCCTCCTCCGACATCTTTTCGCGCAGATCCGCCTCCTGGATGCGATCGATCTCCATGACCAGCTTTCGCTGGCTCATCAGGAAGGCCGCCGCCTTGAGCGCGTCGTCATCCTCGTTGCGCCGGATCAGGATCTTCCAGAAATACTTCGGGATCTGAACGCCGCCGAAGCTCGGATCCTTGTGCGGCCGCCCGGCCGGATTGGGCAGATCGGATCCATCGGCATCCGGCCCGTCGAACACCGGACCGTTCATGACGATGCCCTTCTCCTCGCCTTCAAGCAGGACATCGCGCGTGTAATCTTCCAGGCCCGCCCAGAGCTGCTTACCCTGGTTGAACGAGAAGAATTGCGGCGAGCAGTTGGTGAAGTGGAAGGAATCGTCGCCATGCTGCTTGGCCGCGGCGACGGTGTCGCCCCAGGTCGCATCGAGGCGGCGCACGAGATGACCGCGATCGAACGGATTCCTGCTGCGGTCCGCCTCGAACGTGGCCTGCTTGCGGTAGAATTCGTCGCCGATCTGGGCATCGTCGTCGATGCGCGGATCGCGCAGCCAGGAATCGCCTTCGCGCTTGCCGACGTCTTGTTGCTGCCCGCCGTCGATATTGACACAGCTGAAGAAGGCGAGCCGGCGCTCCTTGTTCATGACGACGCTGTAGTTGAAATATTTCAGCTCGGACTGCCTGGAGCTTCCCTTGAGCGTCGCGATTCTGGACTTGAGCGCGGCCGGAATTTTCGGCAGGGCCACCGAGAATTTACCGGTGCCGAGGAAATTCGCCTTGTATCCGGGACGCGATTTCAGCGTGCTCTGATCGATATGCACGGCCTCCATGGGCAGGCCGTTCGCACTGATGCGAGGCAGGAGGGCGGCCGGCGGAGCGATCAACGGCTTGCCACCGTTCGGCATACCGCCGTTCTGCATTCCGCCGTTCTGCGCCCCTCCGTTGCCCCCAGCCGGGCCCGGCACGGGTGCCAGCGGCGCGAACGGAATCTCCTTCCTGAACATCGGCAGCGGCACGCGGATAGGGACCACCAGCGAGGTGCCGTCGAGCGACTGCTCGACCCAGACATTGGCGCTGAACGCAGGCGCGGCGACCGGCGCGCGGGCCTTCTCGACCTCGAGCCGGATCGGCGGCTCCTCCTCGTCCAGCACCGGCTTGATCAAGGGATGAGAGCCAACGGCGACCTTGAGATCGGCGACGATCGCGCTGATCCGGATGCCTTCATTGGCGATCCAGTCGATCAGGGTTTCGTCCATTGACGGCTTCCACACCTTGCCGTCCTTGGTCAGGGTGCGGCCCTGCGCATCCTTCCGGGGAACGCCACTGTGGTGCAGCGCGACCACCTGCCAGAAGCGGTTGAACGCCGGCGAGCCCGACGATCCCGCCGTCGTATCGGTGTTGTACCAGAGGAAGTCGCCGACATATTTGAGCAGCTTGTTCTCGCGGACGCAGACCTGCTTCATCTGCCCGCTGGGGTGCTGGACGATGGTGAGGTACTCGCCGGGGTCTGCCTTGCCGGGCGCGCCGCTGAGCGGCAACCATCCCCAATCCTCGAGCTCCTCGTGGCCCGACAGCGAGGTCGGCGCCACCGCGACGACCGAGAAATCCAGCCTGTCATTGGTGTAGAAGAACTTGCCCGGCTCGAAACCGAACCGCACAGGCACACGCTCTTGTCCGGAGACGTCGAGCTCGTAGTTGAAATCGGCGATCGAATTGGCGGCGTCGGCCGGCTTGCCGAAGACATGATGGTTTGTCAGCAGCAGGCCCGGCCCGATCAGAAAGCCCGAGCCGTAGCCGAGCAGGTTCGACTTGAGATCCCTGAGCTGAATGCGGCAGACCGAGCGCGAGGCCGCAGTCCCCTTGGCGAGATAGTTGATGCTGTCGAGATCATTGCCCTGGATGATGCGCTCCAGGCCGATCTCGGCCTTCTCCACGTCCTGCGTCTCGGCCAGCAGCTGGCGCTGGCGCACGCGCATCTTCTCGACCGTCATCTCGATCGGACCGTCGCCCAGTTTCCGGTTCAAGGCTTCGGGCGAGAACTCGGCTTGCTTGAATCGCCTTTCTGAGCCCGCGATCAGGCTTGGCTTGATGAGCATCGGTGACCTCTCAAATGACTGGCGAATATTGGACCTGGTGAGCGCCTGAAAAAATCTGCGCGAAGTTGCAGCGCGGGCCGTATGGCCGATCGCTGCCGATCGTTCTGGAAATCGGGGCTCCGCCCCACACTACTTTAGACCTGTACATCTCCTGCCACGCAACCACCGGCATCATGCCATGGTCTGCAATGTCACCAGTGTGAGATTTCCCACATTTGATCGAAGCGCCCGCGCATCACGATTTCGCGCGCTGCTTGCTGCCGCTGGATCATCTACGGCTTCAGCTGCCACCGCCGCAGCGCCACGACGGCCCAGATCGCTTCGACCAGGCCGAACGGCCAGGCGCCCTGGAGAAAGCCGTAGGCCGATCCGAGCGCGCAGGACGCGGCGAACAGCAGCACGAACCAATGGCTGCGATCTTCCAGGGCGTAAGT
This sequence comes from Bradyrhizobium sp. CIR48, assembly GCF_014198315.1. Lineage (NCBI taxonomy): Bacteria > Pseudomonadati > Pseudomonadota > Alphaproteobacteria > Hyphomicrobiales > Nitrobacteraceae > Bradyrhizobium > Bradyrhizobium sp. CIR48. The sequence goes on along the minus strand of NZ_JACIHG010000007.1, from coordinate 464,070 downwards.
GACCAGCATCGCCGTGACGGCGAACAGGCCGAATAATGTCAGCGCATCCATTGTTCCGGGTTCACTCCGCGGCGCGACGCATGATATGCGCTACGCATGCCGGCTCTTATCCTGCCCCTCATCGATGCTGCAACCCACTGGCCCGCCCGCGGCGCGCTGGTCGGGCTCGACCTCGGCACCAAGACCATCGGCGTTGCGGTGTCCGATCCAGACCGGCGGCTTGCGACCGGCGTCGAGACGATCCAGCGCAAGCAGTTCAAGCAGGACGCCGCCCGGCTGCTCGCGATCGCGGCCGAGCGCAGGGTGGTCGGCTTCGTGCTCGGCCTGCCCATCAACATGGACGGCAGCGAGGGTCCGCGCGCTCAATCCACCCGCGCCTTCGCCCGCAATCTCGCCGGCCTGACCGCCCTCCCCATCGGCCTGTGGGACGAGCGCCTCTCGACCGCGGCCGTCGAACGCGAGCTGATCGGCATGGACGTCAGCCGCGCCAAGCGCGCCGAGGTGATCGACGAGCACGCCGCGATCTTCATCCTGCAGGGCGCGCTCGACCGCCTCGCCAATCTGCGTCCAGGGACCGCCTGACCGATGGCCGTCGTGATCGCGGCGCTGCTGCCGGTCTTCATCCTCATCGTGCTCGGAATCGTGCTGAAGCGCAGCCTGATGCGGATCGACACGCAATGGCACGGGCTGGAGCGACTGACCTATTTCGTGCTGTTTCCGATGCTGCTGATCCAGACACTGGTGAAGGCCGACCTCTCCAAGGTGCCGGTCGCCGGCGTCGGCGGTGCGCTGCTGCTGTCGGCACTGGCGATGTCGCTGCTCTGCCTCGCGCTCCGCCCTGCCCTGGCGCGGCTCGATATCGACGGCCCCGCCTTCACCTCGATCTTCCAGGGCGCGACGCGCTGGCAGACCTTCGTCGGGCTGTCGGTCGCCGCCAACATGTTCGGCGATGTCGGGCTGGCGCTCGCCTCCGTGGCGATGGTCGCGATCATTCCCCTGGTCAACGTGTTGAGCGTCGTGGTGCTCGCTCATTACGCCGCGCCCGAGAAGCAGTCCGCAGGCACGATCGTCATGACGGTGATCCGCAATCCGCTGATCTGGGCCTGCGCGATCGGGCTCTTCGTCAATGTCACCCACCTGCCGTTGCCAAAACTCTGGCACGACGTGGCGGACGCGCTCAGCCGCTCCTCGCTCGCGATCGGCCTGCTCGTCACCGGCGCGGGCCTGCATCTCGAAGGCCTCTTGCGTCCAAGCATGGCCGCGGCCATCGGCGTCGTCTTCAAGCTCGCACTGATGCCTGCGCTGGCGCTGGCGCTGGCCGCCTGGTTCGGCCTGTCAGGCGACAGCCGCGCGATCGTGGCGATCTGCGCGGCGGTGCCGACCTCGTCCAGCGCCTATGTGATGGCGCGCCAGATGGGCGGCGACGCGCCGCTGCTGGCGCAGATCATCACGCTGCAGACGATTCTGGCGGCCATCACGATGCCGATCGCGATCGCGCTGGCGGCTTAGCTCCCCAGCCACATCGTCAGCACCACCGCGGTGAGATTGTTCAGCGCGTGCAGCACGATGGTGAGCCAGAGCGAATTCGCCCGATAGCGCATATAGCCGAACCACAGGCCGATGGTGAAGACTTCGGCGAGGAAGTACATGTCGTATTGTAGGTGCACGATGGTCCAGACCAGCGACGACAGCAGGATCGCGCCCGGCACGCGCAAAAAGCTCGCCGACCAGCCGCGATAGAGGAATCCGCGCGCCAGGATCTCTTCCGACATCGGCGCAGCCACGCTGAAGGCGAATAGCAGCAACAGCGCCGCGCCCTTGTCGCGGCCCGATTTCAACAGATCAGTCATGAAGCCCGGCGTCGCCTCGCGGCCGAGCGCGCGCGACATCGTCTCCCAGACCAGCACCAGCAGGATGAGGCCGACCGCACCGAACAGGAGCTGCTTCCAGGACGGCCAATGCAGCGCGAGATAGTCGACGAACGAGGCCTTCTTGATGGCAATGGCGAGCCACACCGCCAAAAGCGTCGCCGGCAGGCCCATGATGACCGACAGCGCGAGCGCCTGCGGATCGTGGCCGACCGCCTGGAGCGAGGCGAAGTCCATGGGAAGACCACGCTGTGCCACCAGCAGGACGACGGCGCCGATCTGCCCGACGAACATCGCGGCGAAGATAAAGAGGCCCCACAACGCGGTGCCCCAGAACATCCAGACGCGCGGCGGCGCTGGCGTCATAGTCAGCGGCGGATGGTCGGGATTGAGGGAGTCCATCAGAAGGCTTTCGTTGGGAAGACTCACGGCAGCGCCCGCTCCAGCAGCGCGCGGGCCTCGCCGCTCTCCAGCTCGACGGCGCCGTACATGCTGGCGTGATTGGCCGCAAGGCGCGTGCTCGCGAACAGTTCGGCATTACGCGGCGACACGCCGTTCAATGCCGCAGCAGCGGCCAGCAGCGCCAGTTTCTCAACGGCGAGACGCGCGAAGCGCTCGCCATCGGCGCGGCGGAAAGTCTTGCCGATGAACGCGGCCGCGTCTCCTGCCCCAGGCAAGCCCTTCGTCTCGGCCGCAAGCGATTGCAGCACAGCCGTCGCCGGCTCCGGCTCGCGCGAGAGCGCGCGGAGCACGTCGAGGCACATCACATTGCCCGAGCCCTCCCAGATCGCGTTGACCGGCGACTCCCGGTAGTGCCGCGCCAGAATGCCGTCCTCGACATAGCCGTTGCCGCCGAGGCATTCCATGGCCTCATAGAGGAACGGCGGCGCACTCTTGCAGGTCCAGTATTTGATCGCGGGCGTCAAGAGCCGCATATAGGCGGCCTCCGCCGCATCGTGCGGCGTGCGGTCGAAGGCGCGGCAGAGCCGCATCACCAGCGCCGTGCTCGCCTCGACATGCAGCGCCATGTCCGACAGCACGGCCTGCATCAGCGGCTGATCGGCGAGATGTTTCTGGAACACGCTGCGGTGGCGGGCGTGATGCAGCGCATGCGCAAGCCCCGAGCGCATCAGGCCGACGGAGGCGATCGCGCAATCCTGCCGCGTCAGCTGCACCATCTGGATGATGGTGCGGATGCCCTTGCCTTCCTCGCCGACCCGCTCCGCATAGGCACCGATGAACTCGACCTCGGACGAGGCATTGGAGCGATTGCCGAGCTTGTCCTTGAGCCGCTGGAACTGGATCGCATTCACCGAACCATCCGGCGCGAAGCGCGGCATGAAGAAACAGGTCAGCCCGCTGTCCGCCTGCGCCAGCACCAGGAAGGCATCGCACATCGGCGCCGACATGAACCATTTGTGGCCCGTGATGCGGTAGGCCTCGCCCTCGCGCACCGCGCGCGTCATGTTGGCACGCACGTCGGTGCCGCCCTGCTTCTCGGTCATGCCCATGCCGAGCGTCATGCCGCGCTTCTGCCACCACGGCGCAAAGCTCGGGTCGTAGCTCCGGGTCGACAGCACCGGCATCACCTTGCCGAGCAAATCCGGCTGCATCGCCAACGCGCCGACCGAGGCGCGCGTCATCGTGATCGGACAGAGATGGCCGGTCTCGACCTGTGCGGCCATGTAGAATTTCGCCGCGCGGATGACCTCGGCGGCATCGCCCGCCGGCTTTCCGTCTGCCGTCCAGGTCGAATTGTGCACGCCGGCATGGGCGCTGTGCGCCATCAGCTCGTGATAGGCCGGGTGAAACTCGACCTGGTCGCGGCGGTTGCCTTTTGCGTCGAAGGTGCGCAGCTTCGGCGTATTCTCGTTCGCGACACGCCCGCGATCGGCCATCGCGGCCGAGCCCCACTGCTTCCCAAACTCGGACAGCTCGCGTTCCGCCGCCGCACCGCCATTGGCCTTCACCGCATCGACCAGCGGCCGATCCGCGGCGAACAAGTCGACATCCTCGAACGGCGGCGACTGGTTGAAGACCTCGTGGGTCGCGAAGCTCGGCTGGGTCATGATGCTTCCTCGGCGCGGAATCAGTTCCGGCGCGGCTGGATCGGGAAATCATAGGCCGCCCCGCCGGCCCCCGGCAGGGAAAAATGCCACCACTCCTTCGAATAGTTCACAAAGCCTTGCCTGGCCATCGCAGCCACCAGCCGCCTGCGCCAGACGCGCTGCTCGGAGGTGATCGCCGGTGCCGCGGTATGGCCCTTCGCATCGGTACAGTCGTAGCCGGTGCCCATGTCGACGCTGCCTTCCGGCGCACGCACTTTGACGGGCGCGGTGCAATCGGCATAGGCTCTTGATGGGTCGTATTTGGCGGAGTTGTCAGCCTTCAGATCGACCAAAGTGAGATCGAGCGCGGCGCCCGTCGAATGCTGCGACCGGCTCGCGATGTAGCCGAGGCGGAACAGCTCGGTCTTGGGAATTTTGGGATTGTAGCGCCGCTCGGCGGCGCTCTCGTGACCGTTCTGCGACCACTTGACCATGTCGAGCGAGGCCCGCGCCGGCCGGTAGCAGTCGAACATCTTGAGCGAGAGGTCTTGCGCCGCCAGCTCCTGCTGCACCGCCTTGAGCCGCAGCCCGACTTCGCGCTTCACCACGCACTCGCCGGCGTTGTAGCCGGCGAGCGGCCGGCCGACGAAATTGTTCGCCGTGGCGTAGCGGATGTCCTGGATGATGCTGGGAACGATGTCACGCAGGTAAACAAAGCCGCCGGGGAGCGATTGGGCGTGGGCGGAGGAGATTGAGCTGATAGCTAAAAGTGCGATCAAAATCGACTTGATGAAGCGCATCTAAACTTCCCTGTCATTCCGGGGCGGCTCGAAGAGCCGAACTCCGGTACGCCCTTGCGCACCTGAGAATCTCGGGATTCTCGGGTGCGCGAGGGCGCACCCCAGTTCGATGCTTCGCATCGCCCCGGAATGACAGCAAGACAGATCAGGGGATAACTCACCGCCCCGGCTTTGGCCCTTGCCCCCCCATCCATCCGCGCCTATAGCTCTCGTTTTAATGACATCGAAATCGACCTTCGTCCTCGGCCACCGGCATTTGCTGGGCATCGAGGGCCTTTCCGCGGCCGACATCACCGGCCTCCTCGACTTGTCCGAAGAATATGTCGAGCTCAACCGCCAGGTTGACAAGAAGCGCACCGTCCTGCGGGGACGGACGCAGGTGAACCTCTTCTTCGAGGCCTCCACCCGGACCCAATCCTCGTTCGAGCTCGCCGGCAAGCGCCTGGGTGCCGACGTCATGAACATGTCGGTGTCCTCCTCGTCCATGAAGAAGGGCGAGACGCTGATCGACACCGCCATGACGCTGAACGCGATGCACCCGGATATCCTGGTGATGCGCCATCACGCCTCCGGCGCGGTGGAACTGCTGGCGCGCAAGGTTGACGGTTCCGTGATCAATGCCGGCGACGGCGCCCATGAGCATCCGACCCAGGCCCTGCTCGACGCGCTCACCATCCGCCGCAACAAGGGCCGGATCGAGGGGCTCGTGGTCGCGATCTGCGGCGATGTGCTGCATTCGCGCGTCGCCCGCTCGAACATCATCCTGCTCAACACGATGGGCGCCCGCGTCCGCGTGGTCGGCCCCACCACACTGCTGCCGCCGGGCATCGAGCGGATGGGCGTCGAGGTCGCACGCGACATGCGCGAGGGGCTCAACGGCGCCGACATCGTCATGATGCTGCGGCTGCAGCGCGAGCGCATGAACGGCTCCTTCGTGCCGTCGTCCAGCGAGTACTTCAACTATTTCGGGCTCGACCAGAAGAAGCTCGCCTACGCCAAGCCGGACGCACTCGTGATGCATCCGGGCCCCATGAACCGCGGCGTGGAGATCGACTCGATTGTGGCCGACGGCGCGCAGTCCCTGATCCGCGAACAGGTGGAGATGGGGGTGGCCGTGCGCATGGCCGTGCTGGAAGCGCTCGCCCGTAACCTGCCGAACGCGTGATGCCGATGTTGACCGATCGCCGCCCCATCCTGCTCGCCAACGCCCGCGTCGTCGATCCCTCCCGGGATTTCGACGGTGTCGGCGACGTCCTCATCGCCGACGGCGCCATCCGCGAGACCCGCCGCGGCATCGGCGCGGCCGGCGTCCCCGAAGGCACCGACATCGTCAACTGCTCCGGCAAGATCGTCGCGCCCGGCCTGATCGACATGCGCGCCTTCGTCGGCGAGCCCGGCTTCAGCCATCGCGAGACCTTTGCCACCGCGAGCCAGGCGGCCGCGACCGGCGGCATCACCACCATCATCTGCCAGCCCGACACCTCTCCGGTGATCGATAATTCGGCGACCGTCGACTTCGTGATGCGCCGCGCCCGCGACACCGCGATCGTCAACATCCAGCCGATGGCGGCGCTCACAAAGGGCATGCACGGCGATGAGATGACCGAGTTCGGTCTGCTCAAGGCCGCGGGCGCCGTCGCCTTCAGCGATGGCGTCAGAAGCGTGACCAATGCGCAGGTGATGCGCCGCGCGCTGACCTACGCCCGCGATTTCGACGCGCTGATCGTCCACTACACCGAGGACCCCGATCTCGTCGGCGAAGGCGTGATGAACGAGGGCGAGTTCGCATCGCGGCTCGGCCTGATGGGCATCCCGAATGCCGCGGAGGCCGTGATCCTCGAACGCGACATGCGCCTCGTGGCCTTGACCGGCGGCCGCTATCACGCGGCCTCGCTGACCTGCATCGACTCGCTCGAGATCCTCCAGCGCGCGCGCGACGCCGGGCTCGCCGTCAGCGCCTCGGTCTCGATCAACCATCTTGCGCTGAACGAGAACGACATCGGCCCCTACCGTTCGTTCCTGAAACTGTCGCCGCCGTTGCGGACCGAGGACGACCGCCGCGCACTGGTGGCCGCAATCGCCTCCGGCCTCCTCGACGTCATCATGTCCGACCACAATCCGCAGGACGTCGAGGTCAAGCGCCTGCCGTTCGCCGAAGCCGCTCCCGGCGCCGTTGGACTCGAGACCATGCTGCCCGCCGGCCTCCGCCTCGTGCATAATGGCGAGATGGAACTGAAGACGCTGATCCGCGCGATGTCGACCCGGCCGGCCGAACTGCTCGGCCTGCCCGGCGGAACCCTGCGCGCAGGCAGCCCGGCCGACGTCATCGTGATCGATCCCGACGTGCCCTGGGTGGTCGATCCCGCCGACCTCAAATCGCCCTGCAAGAACACTCCGTTCGACGAGGCCCGCTTTACAGGCCGCGTGGTGCGCACCATTGTCGGCGGACGCACGGTTTACGAGCATGTCTGACCTGTGCAATCGTTCGGCTCGGAAGTCGGGCCTTTGGAGCTGCCGCCATGGGGCTTGAAGCATTTTTGCCGGTGGCCTTCGTCATCGGCTACCTCCTCGGCTCGATCCCGTTCGGGCTGGTCCTGACCCGGCTCGCCGGCACCCAGGATATTCGCTCGATCGGCTCCGGCAGCATCGGCGCCACCAACGTGCTGCGCACGGGACGCAAGAGCCTTGCCGCGGGCACCCTGCTGTTCGACGCGCTCAAGGGCACCGTGGCCGTGGTGATCGCCGGCTACATCGCAGGACCCAATGCCGCCATGGTCGCCGGGCTCGGCGCGTTCCTCGGCCATCTGTTCCCGGTCTGGCTCAAGTTCCGGGGCGGCAAGGGCGTGGCCGTTTATATCGGCATCCTGATCGGCCTGTTCTGGCCCGGCGCCGTCGTGTTCTGCCTGATCTGGCTGGCGACCGCCTTCACCACCCGCTACTCCTCGCTCTCCGCGCTGGTGGCGGCGTTCGTCACGCCGATGTTCCTGTGGTGGTTCGGGCATCTCGCCTTGTCGGCGCTGACGGCACTGCTGACGCTGCTGCTGTTCTACGCGCACCGCGAGAACATCAAGCGCTTGCAGACCGGCAAGGAGAGCCGGATCGGCGAGAAGGCTTGAAGCCGGACATCTACGGATATCGAAGCGACCTTCTGCATTATATGTCAAATCCTGTTCGCAACTCGCCGCCGACCCGCAGCCAGCCGTAGCGAACGGGTTCCATGCCTGTCATCCTGGCAGAGCAAATGGCGTTACACGGTTGCTCAGAATGAGCGAGAAGATTGACGGCACGCACGATGACGGTAACTCGCAGGGCACTGCGGCAAGCCGACTGCTGTCGATGACCAGCATCTGGTCCGATGCGCCCGCATCGCCGCCTGCGCCAAAGCTCACTGCCGTTTCGCCGCCGGCTCCGCCACCTGCCCCCGTCGCTCCCGCTCCTGTTGTAGTCGAGGTCCGACCTGCGGCTGCCCAGGTTGCATCGGCGCAGGCTCTCGCCACCCCCTGGCCGCCGCGAAAGCTCTCGCTGGCGCTGCAGGGCGGCGGCACCTTTGCCGCCTTCACCTGGGGCGTGCTGGAGCGGCTGCTGGAAGAGCCGATCGAGATCGACACCATCAGCGGCGCCAGTGCCGGCGCCATTAATGCGCTCCTGCTCGCCTCCGGCCTTGCCGAAGGCGGCCGCGAAGCGGCACGGGCACGACTGAGCCGATTCTGGCTCCGCCTGCTGCACGAGGCCTCGTTCCGCTCGCTGATGCTGGTCGGTGGCTTCTCGCCGGCGGGAAGCTCGGTCGCGTTCGGTCCGACGCTGCGCTCCGGCCAGTTCGATCCTTTCGATCTCGATCCGCTGCGACAGGCGCTGTCGCGAGACATCAATTTCGCCGCGCTGCTCAATCAGGACTGCCCGAAGCTCTTGATCGCGGCGACACGGATCCGCGACGGGCAGCAGCACATCTTCCGCAACGACGCCATCACCGCCGACGTCGCGCTGGCCTCGACCTGTCCGCCCCTGGTTCACTGCGCCGTCGAGATCGAGGGCGAAGCCTATTGGGACGGCGGCTTTGGCGGCAACCCGCCCTTGCTGCGGCTGGCGCAGGACACGACGACGTCCGATGTCCTGCTCGTCCAGGTCACGCCGGCGCGCGACAGCTACGTGCCGATCACGCTCGCCGCGATCGACCGCCGGCTCGACCAGATCGCGGCCAACGCCGCCCTCAATGCCGAGATCGCCGCGATCGCCTGGACGCAGGCGCATGCCGCGCCGTCGCTGCGCCTCACCAGGATCGCGGCGGAAGATTCCGTTGACGGCCTGGCGCAACGTTCGTCCACCGATCTCGGCCGCGGCTTCATTCGCCTGCTGCACCGGAGCGGCCGCGCAGCCGCAGAGCGCTGGCTCGGGCAAGATGCAAAGGTCGGCGCACCGCTCTCTGCGCCCGCACAGTCCCTTGTCGCGTCCGAACCCGCGCTAGCCTGACTTCGCCAGCGCGTTCTCCAGGAACCATGCCGCCGCGAGTGCGACCGGATCGTTGCCGAAGCGCGCGATCACCTGCACGCCGATCGGCAGGCCACCCGCCTTCAGCACCGGCACGTTGACGCAAGGATTGCCCATCAGCGTCCACAGCCGGTTGTAGCGAGGATCGCCTGTCGTCGCGAGCTCCTTGGCCGGCGCGGTGCCTGGCGCGGAATAGGTCAGGAGCACGTCGACGCCCTCGAACAATTCGCCGAGCTCGCGGCGGCCTCGACGGCTGATCCGGCGTGCCTCGTCATATTCCTTCGGCGTCAGATGGGCGGTGGCATCGAGGCTTGCCCGCAGCATCGGCGCGATCTCGTCGTGACGTTCGGAAAACTCCCAGGCCAGCGCGCGATGCGCCTCAAAATCCTGGACGACGGGATGGATGCGCCAGGCCTCCTGCATCGCCACAGGCAGATCGATCGCCTGCACGCTGGCCCCGGCACGTTCCGCCGCCTTGATCGCGGCCTGCAAGACTTCTTCGGCCGCCGGCTCGACGGCGCCGGCGAACTCCTGCCTAACCACGCCAATGCGTGGCGCCTTGGCCGGGACGATGCCGGAAAACTCGGTGCGGCCCGTCATCGCCAAAAGTCCGCGCGCAAGATCCTCCGCACGCGCGCCGAACAGGCCGACCGTGTCTAGCGCCCACGAATAGCACTTCACGCCAACCGTCGGCAGCATGCGGAACGACGGCTTGATCGCGGCAGTCCCGCAATAGGCCGCGGGCCGGATCACCGAGCCGCCGGTCTGGGTGCCCAGCGCCAGCGGGATCATGCCGGCACCGACCGCTGCCGCAGAGCCCGAGGACGAGCCGCCCGGCGAATGGCCGAGATTATGCGGATTGAGCGTCGGGGTCGGATCGCGCGAGGCAAACGCCGTGGTCGTGGTCTTGCCGATGATGGTGGCACCTGCCCGCTTCAGCATCATGACAACAGGCGCATCGCTGCGCGGCTGCCAGCCGCGATAGATCTCCGAGCCCATCTCGGTCGGCATATTGGCGGTGTCGATGATGTCCTTGATGCCGACCGCGATGCCCCGCAGCGGGCCGGAGGCCTGCGCCTTCGCGGATTTGTCGTGGCGGACGAAGGCGCGAACGTCCTTCTCTTTGGCCTCGATCGCCGCATGCGACTGGGCGATGGCGGCATCGGGCGAGAGCTCGCCCGCTTCGATGCGGCGCTGGAGGTCGGCGAGTGAGATCATGGCAAAACCCTTCTTATTGGGATCGCTTTTAGCATCGGGGCGAGGCCACGCAAGCGCACGCCGCTGTTGCGCAACGCCCTCAGGTTGTTCCATGCTGTCTCCACAAGGAGACGCCGTGGACGCCATCAATCCGAGCGTGGAGCTGACCGAGGCTGAGCGGATCGACCGTCTGCGGCTGATCCGCTCCGACAATGTGGGCCCGCGCACTTTTCGCTCGCTGGTGGATCATTTCGGCAGCCCGCGCGCCGCACTGGAGCGGCTGCCTGATCTGGCGCGCCGCGGCGGCGCGCAGCGGTCGGGGCGCATCTATAGCGCGGACGAGGCCAAGGCCGAGCTCGCCGCCAGCCGCAAATTCGGCATTGCCTGGCGCGCACCCGGCGAGGACGGCTATCCGGCCCGGCTGGCGATGATCGACGATGCGCCGCCGCTGCTCGCGGTGCGCGGCGATACGAAGACCTTGATGCGGCCGATGATCGCCATCGTCGGCTCGCGCAACGCCTCCGGCGCCGGGCTGAAATTCGCAGGCCTGCTGGCGCGCGAGCTCGGCGAAGCCGGATTCATCGTCATCTCCGGGCTCGCCCGCGGCGTCGATCAGGCCGCCCATCGCGCCAGTGTCGCAAGCGGGACGATCGCGGTGCTCGCCGGTGGACATGATTGCGTCTATCCGCCCGAGCATGGCGACCTGCTCGCAGCGATCCTCGACCACGCGGGGGCTGCGATCTCCGAGATGCCGCTCGGCCACGAACCGCGCGCCCGCGACTTTCCCCGGCGCAACCGCCTGATCTCGGGCGCCTCGCTCGGCGTCGTCGTGGTGGAAGCGGCGCACCGCTCGGGCTCGCTGATCACCGCGAGGATGGCGGCCGAACAGGGCCGCGAGGTGTTCGCCGTGCCCGGCTCGCCGCTCGATCCGCGTGCCGCCGGCGCCAATGATCTGATCAAGCAGGGCGCGACCCTCGTCACGGAAGCTGCCGACATCATCAATGCTGTCGCACCGATCATGGAGCGGCCGCTGATGCACCCCGTGAGCGAGCCCGACAGCGAGCCGTTCGAGAGCGATCCGCAGGGCCACGACCGCAACCAGATCACCGGCCTGCTCGGCCCCACCCCGATCTCGATCGACGATCTCGTGCGGATGTCCGGCGCCTCACCTGCGATCGTGCGCACCGTGCTGCTGGAGCTCGAGCTCGCCGGCAAGCTGGAGCGTCACGGCGGCGGGCTGGTGTCGCTGATCTAGCGATCGTTGCGCTCGTCGAACTTCGTCCGCGCCGCCGCGATCTGCTGCTGATGCGCGATCGCCCACTCGCCGAGCGCCTTCACCGGCTGTTGGAGACCACGGCCGAGATCGGTCAACTCATAGTCGACCCGCGGCGGGATGGTGGGGAAGATCGTGCGCGTAACGAGGCCGTCGCGCTCCAGCCCCCGCAGCGTCAATGTCAGCATGCGCTGCGAGATGCCGTTGATCATGCGCTTAAGCTCGTTGAAGCGCTTCGGCCCGTCGCTCAGCATCATGATGACGAACACGCTCCATTTGTCACCGACCCGAGACAGCACGGAGGCGACCCCACGGCAGTCCGCATGGTCGGGATGCGGCATCGGATCGGGCCTCGGCGTCGCAGGAAAACCGGTGTTCTTAGGTTTCAAAGATGTGCCCATGGCTCAAAAAAGTGCGTTCTTGCGGGGTTTTCGATAGTCACTCATGTAGCTCTGGTTACAAACTTATACCAGGGTGACTCCAAATGAAACTGCTTCATCTCGACTCCAGTGTGCTCGGCCCCCACTCCGTCTCCAGGCAGGTCTCCGCCGCCATCGTCGACCGGCTCCGGCAGGCGACGCCCTCACTGGACATCACTTATCGCGACCTGACCCAGACCCCGCTGGCCCACCTCTCGGGATCGCACCTCGCCGCCGCGCAAGGCGCGCCCGCGCCGGCGGAACTCGGACCCGACCTCGCCGCGAGCGCAGCTGCGCTGGATGAGTTCCTGGCCGCCGACATCGTCGTGATCGGCGCGCCCATGTACAACTTTACCATTCCCAGCCAGCTCAAGGCCTGGATCGATCGCATCCTGGTGGTGGGGAAGACCTTCAAATACGGCGCAGCCGGGCCCGAGGGGCTCGCCGGCGGTAAGCGCGTGATCGTGGCGATCTCACGCGGCGGCTATTATGGCGCGGAGACGCCGTATGCGGCCGGCGAGCATCTCGAAACCTATCTGCGCTGGGTGTTCGGCTTCATGGGCATCACCGGCGTCGAATTCATTCCGGCCGACGGCGTCCAGGTCGGCCCGGACCACCGCGAGAAGTCGCTGGCCGGCGCCCTTCAGGCAGCGACCAGCCTGCGCGCGGCATAGTCCTCGCGAGCGCAGAACCGTCCGGCGCAACACACGATCTGCGCCGGACGACTTAAGGCTCGGAGGAGCGATCAACCGCGATAGATCGGCGCGCCGCTCGGCGAGGCCACCGCGCCGCCGTCGACGAAGATCTCCTGGCCCTGCACATGCGCGGAATCATCGGAGGCGAGGAACAGCACCGTCTTCGCAACGTGATCGGTTTCGCCGATGCGCCCCAGAGGCGTCGACAGCGCGATCCGCTTCTCGAACGCCTTCTCGGCTTCCGGTGTTGCCGTTGCAGGTCCCCAGATCGGCGTGCGGGTCGCGCCGGGCGCGACCACGTTGACGCGGATGCCGCGCGGCGACAGCTCCGAGGCCATGATCCGCGCCATCGCGCGCACGCCGGCCTTCGCGGCGCCGTAAGCCGAGTAGCCGGGAATGCCGAGGACTGAGATCACCGAGCCGTTGAGGATGATCGAGGCATTGTCGCTGAGATAAGGCAGTGCCGCCTGCACCGTGAAGAATACGCTTGTCAGGTTCGTGCTGATGACCTTCTCGAAGACCTCGAGCGTGGCCGAGCCGAGCGGCGTGCCGCCGGCGATGCCGGCGTTGGCGAACACGATGTCGAACTTGCCGAACTTCTCGGCGCCCTGCTTGATCGCAGCTTCCGTCGCGGCGATGTCGGTGGCGTCCGCGGCGAGCGCGAGCGCGTTCGGCCCGAGCTCCTTGGCCGCCGCCTCCAGCGTCTGTTTGTTGCGTCCGGTGATCACCACCTTGGCGCCTTCGGCCACGAACAGTTTTGCGGTCGCAAGGCCAATGCCGCTGTTGCCGCCGGTGATCAGGGCCGTCTTGTTCTTCAGTCTCACGTTCGCCTCCAGTGGTTGCATCATAAAACTATGTTGCCATCTAGGGCATATGGTTTTATCATGCAACCACACAAGCGCGTGATCGGCACACCGATCGTGCGAACGCGACAGGACCGGAACGATGGTGAAACGAACCAGCTTCGAGGGCGATGCCTGCCCGATCGCGAGATCGCTGGACGCGCTCGGCGATTGGTGGTCGCTGCTGATCATCCGCGAGGCGCTGTTCGGCCTGCGCCGCTTCGGCGAATTCCAGAGCAAGCTCGGCATGGCCAAGAATATTTTGTCGGTCCGGCTGCGCTCGCTGGTCGACCACGGCATCCTGGCAACCGCCCCGGCCTCCGACGGCAGCGCCTACCAAGAATATGTGCTGACGCCGAAGGGCCGCGGCACCTTCCCGATCCTGGTGGCGCTCAGGCAATGGAGCGAGGAGTTCGACGACGCGCCTGAGGAGATCGCGACCATTTTGGTGGATCGCGCCAAGGGCCGCCCGGTGAAGAAGCTGGAAATGCGCGCGGAGGATGGCCGGCTGCTTAGCCCGGCGGATACGACTCTGAAGCCACGGCCGGCGTCGCGACGGCGGTCGGCGTGACGAGCCCGGCTCTCGCCACACCGTCAATGCGAGGAGCCCTTGCGACGAAGCAATCCAGACTGCCCCCCGCGGAAAGCCTCTGGATTGCTTCCGCCTTCGCCAAGGCTTCGGCGGACAAGTCGCTGCGCTCGCAAATGACGGGGATAGAACGGCGCCCATATCTCGCACCGTCACCCTGAGGTGCTCGCCTCTTCGGCGAGCCTCGAAGGGCGACGGCCCGGCTGCATCCCGGCCGTGCATCCTTCGAGGCTCCCGGCGCGATGCCTTGCATCGCGCCACTCGCGCCTCAGGATGACGGGTTGGATAGTGCCCTCACGACAGCTTGCGCTTGCTCCGCAGCCTCACATGCTCGTCGGCCTCGAGCTTGGTCATGCCCAGGAGATAGTGCAGCACGTCGAGCTTGTGGCGCTCGGCGAGCTTGCGCAAGGCCCCGACCTGCTCGGCGATGAAGGCGACGGCCTCGTCGACGCCGCCTTCCCCCGGTTCCTCGTGACGCGAGCCTCCCGGCGCGCCTGATGCGGCGCGCGCCCGTTTCTTTCCCGGCCTAGTCACCAGACCCCACCCGAATCCATGCCCCGCCGAAACATTACGCCGACATCGACCGCAACTCCAAGGTGGTATTTTGCAACTTTCTCGATATGAAACTTTTCCCATCCGGGCGGCTTTCAACAGCCTTCGATTTGACAGCGAGGGCCTCACCACCCATGTTCGGGGCGAAACGGCCGACCCGAGTCCTTTCGTTTTCGGCCTCAGATTTTCCCGTAAGTTACTGGAACTACATGAATATCGTCATTGTGGAGTCGCCGGCGAAAGCCAAGACGATCAACAAATATTTGGGCTCGTCCTATGAGGTTCTGGCCTCGTTCGGCCATGTCCGCGACCTGCCCGCGAAGAACGGCTCCGTCGATCCCGACGCCAATTTCAAGATGATCTGGGAGGTCGACCCCAAGGCGGCCGGCCGGCTCAACGACATCGCCAAGTCCCTGAAGAACGCCGACCGCCTGATTCTCGCCACCGACCCTGATCGCGAGGGCGAGGCCATCTCCTGGCACGTGCTGGAGGTGCTGAAGGAAAAGCGCGCGCTGAAGGACCAGAAGATCGAGCGGGTGGTGTTCAACGCCATCACCAAGCAGGCGGTCTCGGACGCCATGAAGCATCCGCGCCAGATCGACGGCGCGCTGGTCGACGCCTATATGGCGCGCCGGGCGCTGGACTATCTGGTCGGCTTCACCCTCTCCCCGGTGCTGTGGCGCAAGCTGCCGGGCGCCCGCTCCGCCGGCCGCGTGCAGTCGGTGGCGCTGCGCCTCGTCTGCGACCGCGAGCTCGAGATCGAGAAGTTCGTCGCGCGCGAATATTGGTCGCTGATCGCGACCCTGCTCACCCCGCGCGGCGATGCGTTCGAGGCCCGCCTGGTCGGCGCCGACGGCAAGAAGATCCAGCGCCTCGACATCGGAACCGGCGCGGAAGCCGAAGACTTCAAGAAGGCGCTGGAGACGGCCGCCTACACCGTGACCTCGGTCGATGCGAAGCCGGCCCGGCGCAATCCGCAGGCGCCCTTCACCACCTCGACGCTGCAGCAGGAAGCCAGCCGCAAATACGGCTTTGCGCCGGCGCACACGATGCGCATCGCCCAGCGCCTTTATGAGGGCATCGACATCGGCGGCGAGACCACCGGACTCATTACTTATATGCGTACCGACGGCGTGCAGATCGCCCCCGAGGCGATCACCCAGGCGCGCAAGGTGATCGGCGAGGATTACGGCAACGCTTACGTGCCGGACGCGCCGCGCCAGTACCAGGCCAAGGCCAAGAACGCCCAGGAAGCGCACGAAGCGATCCGCCCGACCGACATGTCGCGCCGCCCCGACAGCATGAGCCGCAAGCTCGACGCCGATCAGGCGCGACTTTATGAGCTGATCTGGAAGCGCACCATCGCGAGCCAGATGGAATCGGCCGAGCTGGAGCGCACCACCGTCGACATCACGGCGAAGGCAGGCTCCCGCACGCTGGAGCTGCGCGCTACCGGCCAGGTGGTCAAGTTCGACGGCTTCCTCGCGCTGTACCAGGAAGGCCGCGACGACGAGGAAGACGAGGATTCCCGCCGCCTGCCCGCGATGAGCCCGAACGACGCGCTCAAGCGGCAGAGCCTGTCCGTCACGCAGCATTTCACCGAGCCGCCGCCGCGTTTCTCCGAGGCTTCGCTGGTCAAGCGCATGGAAGAGCTCGGCATCGGCCGGCCCTCGACCTATGCCTCGATCCTGCAGGTCCTGAAGGACCGCGGCTACGTCAAGCTGGAGAAGAAGCGCCTGCACGGCGAGGACAAGGGCCGCGTCGTGATCGCGTTCCTCGAGAGCTTCTTCGCCCGCTACGTCGAGTACGATTTTACGGCCGGTCTCGAAGAGCAGCTCGACCGCATCTCCAACAACGAGATCTCCTGGCAGCAGGTGCTGAAGGATTTCTGGACGGGCTTCATCGGCGCCGTCGACGAAATCAAGGATCTGCGCGTAGCCCAGGTGCTCGACGTGCTCGACGAGATGCTGGGCCAGCACATCTATCCGCCCCGCACGGATGGCGGCGATATCAGGCAGTGCCCGAGCTGCGGCAATGGCCGGCTGAATCTCAAGGCGGGCAAGTTCGGCGCCTTCGTCGGCTGCTCGAATTATCCGGAGTGCCGCTACACCCGTCAGCTCGCCGCCGATGGCGAAGCGACCGCTGACCGTTCGCTCGGCCAGGACCCCGAGACGGGTCGCGATGTCTGGGTCAAGGCCGGCCGCTTCGGGCCCTATATCCAGCTCGGCGAGCAGAAGGATTATGAGGAAGGCGAGAAGCCGAAGCGCGCCGGCATTCCGAAGGGCACCTCGCCCGGCGATGTCGAGCTCGAGCTTGCGCTGAAGCTATTGTCGCTGCCGCGCGAGATCGGCAAGCATCCGGAGACCGGTCAGCCCATCACCGCCGGGCTCGGCCGCTTCGGGCCGTTCGTCAAGCATGAGAAGACCTATGCCAGCCTGGAGGCCGGCGACGAAGTGTTCGACATCGGCCTCAACCGCGCAGTGACGCTGATCGCGGAAAAGGTCGCCAAGGGCCCGAGCCGCCGGTTCGGCGCCGATCCCGGCAAGGCGATCGGCGATCATCCCTCGCTCGGCACCGTCACCGTGAAGAGCGGCCGCTACGGCGCCTATGTCACCGCCGGCGGCGTCAATGCGACGATCCCCGCCGAGTTCGAAAAGGACACCGTCACGCTGGCCCAGGCGATTGCGCTGATCGACGAACGCGCAGCCAAAGGCGGCGGCAAGAAGCCGAAGAAGGCGGCGAAGCCGGCCAAGGCCAAGAAGACTACGGCGAAGGCTGCGGACGGCGATGACGCCGCACCGAAACCGAAAAAGGCCGCCGCGAAGAAGGCGGCCAAAACCAAATCCGAATCCACCAGCAAGGCGCGCGCAGCCGTGTCGTCGACCGCAAAAACGTCGCCGACCAAGGCCGCCGCCCCCAAGGCTCCGGCCAAGAAGAGCGCCGGCAAGACTTGAGATCAAGAATTAGAGGTTAAGTGAAACGCAAGAATGACCGTGGCTTTCCCGACAGGCAAGCCATCGTCGCCTTCATCAAGGCAAATCCCGGAAAGGTCGGGACCCGCGAAATTGCGCGCGAGTTCGGCCTGAAGAACGCCGATCGCGTCGAGCTCAAGCGCATATTGCGCGAGCTCGCCGACGACGGAACCATCAAGAAGAAGCGCCACAAGGTGTCCGAGCCGGACGCGCTGCCGCCGACGCTGGTCGCCGACATTACCGGCCGCGACGCCGACGGCGAATTGATCGCCTCCCCCACCGAATGGGACGAGGTCGAGAGTGGCGAGCCCCCCAAAATCCGCATCCAGATGCCGCGCCGGCCGAAGCCAGGCACCGTCGCCGGCGTCCGCGATCGCGTGCTGCTGCGCGTCGAGCGCACGGACGACACCGAAGGCCCGGCCTATCGCGGCCACATCATCAAGGTTTTCGACAAGGCCAAGAGCCGCATCCTCGGCGTGTTTCGCAGTCTGCCCGAAGGCGGCGGACGGCTCGTCCCCGTCGACAAGAAGGCCGCGGACCGCGAGTTGAACATCGCCCCGGCCGACACACACGGCGCGCAGGACGGCGATCTCGTCAGCGTCGACATCGTCCGCACGCGCAGCTTTGGGCTGGCGTCCGGTCGCGTGAAGGAGAAGCTCGGCTCGGTCAAGTCGGAGAAGGCGATCAGCCTGATCGCGATCTACGCCCATGACATCCCGCTGCAATTCTCGCCTGCCGCCGAGCGCGAGGCAGAAGCCGCTGAGCCCGCGAACCCGAAGGGCCGCGAGGATTGGCGCGACGTGCCGCTTCTCACCATCGATCCGCCCGACGCGAAGGATCACGACGACGCGGTACACGCGCAGGCCGATGAGGATCCCAACAACAAGGGCGGCTTCATCGTCAACGTCGCCATTGCCGATGTCAGCTTCTACGTCCGGCCGGGCAGCGCGCTCGACCGCGACGCGCTCGACCGCGGCAATTCGGTCTATTTCCCCGACCGCGTCGTACCGATGCTGCCCGAGCGGATCTCCAACGATCTCTGCTCGCTGGTGCCGGGCGAGCCGCGTGGCGCGCTCGCGGTTCGGATGGTGCTCGGCCCCGATGGCCGCAAGCGCTCGCACAGCTTCCACCGCATCCTGATGCGCTCGGCGGCGAAGCTGAGCTACGCGCAGGCGCAGGCCGCGATCGACGGACGGCCCGACGACACCACCGGCCCCCTGCTCGATCCGATCTTGCGGCCGCTCTACGCCGCCTATGCCTGCGCCAAGCGCGCGCGCGACGAGCGCGATCCGCTCAATCTCGATCTGCCCGAGCGCAAGATCCTCTTGAAGAGCGACGGCACGGTCGACCGCGTCGTCGTCCCTGAGCGGCTCGATGCGCACAAGCTGATCGAGGAGTTCATGATCCTCGCCAACGTCGCGGCGGCCGAGATGCTGGAGAAGAAGTCGCTCCCGCTGATCTACCGCGTGCACGACGAGCCGACCTTGGAGAAGGTCCACGCGCTCGCGGAATTCCTGGAGACGCTCGACGTTCCCTTCGCCAAATCAGGCGCGCTGCGTCCCACCACATTCAACCGCGTGCTGGCCCAGCTCGAAGGCCATGATTACTATCCGCTGGTCAGCGAGGTCGTGCTGCGCGCCCAGGCGCAGGCCGAATACTCCTCGGAGAACTACGGGCACTTCGGCCTGAATTTGCGCCGCTACGCGCATTTCACTTCGCCGATCCGCCGCTATGCCGACCTCGTGGTGCATCGCGCGCTGGTCCGCGCGCTCGGCCTCGGCGAAGGCGCCCTGCCCGACAGCGAGACGCCGGAAACCTTAAGCGAGGTCGCAGCCCACATCTCGGTGACCGAGCGGCGCGCGATGAAGGCGGAGCGTGAGACCGTCGACCGGCTGATTGCCCATCACCTGGCTGATCGCATCGGCGCGAGCTTCCAGGGCCGCGTCTCCGGCGTCACCCGCGCCGGCCTGTTCGTCAAGCTCGCTGAGACCGGCGCCGACGGCCTGATCCCGATCCGATCCCTCGGCACGGAATATTTCAACTATGACGAGGGCCGACACGCCCTCGTTGGCACGCGCAGCCGCACCATGTATCAGCTCGGCGACGTGGTCGACGTCCGCCTGATCGAGGCAGCGCCGATCGCGGGCGCGCTGCGCTTCGAGCTGCTGTCGTTCTCCAGTGAGACCGCGCCGCGCGAACGCAGGTCATCCGGTCCGCAGCGCCGCCCCTCATTCAAGGCGCATCCCGGACGCAGCCCGGATAGAAAACGCAAGCCGCCGAAGCCAAAATCCGGCAAACCGAAGAAGGGCCAGGGAAAGAATAAAGGAAAGAACAAGGGAAAAGGCGGCGGTAAAAAGGGCAAAGCATGGTGACGATGAGCACGGCCCCAAAAATCTGGACGCGCGAGACGGGTCTCGTCGAGAAGCGCGATCTCTGGACGGCGATGAAGCGCGGCTTTCGCGGCCGCTGCCCGCGCTGTGGCGAGGGCAAATTGTTCCGCGCCTTCCTGAAGACCGCAGACGATTGCGCCAGCTGCGGCCTCGATTTCACGCCGCACCGCGCCGACGATCTGCCCGCCTATCTCGTCATCGTCATCGTCGGTCACATCGTGGTGCCCACGATCCTCTGGATCGAGACCAATTACACGACGCCGGTCTGGCTCAGCTTCGCGGCCTATCTGCCCTTCACCTTCGTCGCCTCGCTTGCGCTGCTGCAGCCGATCAAGGGAGCTGTGGTCGGCCTGCAATGGGCTCTGCGCATGCACGGGTTTGACGAGAACCCTCCGGATGGTATTCCGCCTGTGTAAGCAAGAAGCAAAAAGCGTTTGGGTGAGGACATGACGGATATTGCGCAGGTCGCGGAGAAGGCCAAGGTCCACGAGGAGAAGGAAGCCGATCATCATCCCTATTTCCGTCCGAGGGATGCGGCAACCCTGATCCTGGTCGACCGCAGCGGCGCCATTCCGAAGGTGCTGGTCGGCAAGCGCCACGACAAGGTGGTGTTCATGCCCGGCAAGTTCGTCTTCCCCGGCGGGCGCGTCGACAAGGCCGATTATCGCGTGCCCTGTGCTGCGCCCATCACGGCCGAGCTGGAGGCCAACCTCGCCAAGGGCAGCCCGAAGACCCCCGCTTCGCGCGCGAAGTCGCTCGCCATCGCCGCGATCCGCGAGGCCTGCGAAGAAACCGGCCTCTGCCTCGGGCGCACGGCCGAAGGCAAAGTGACAAGGCTCGACGGCCCCTGGAAGCCGTTCGCCGATGCGGGTCTCCTGCCCGATCCGTCCAGCCTGTTCCTGATCGCGCGCGCGATCACCCCGCCCGGCCGCGTCAAGCGGTTCGACACGCGCTTCTTCACCGCGGACGCCTCCGCGATCACCCACCGCGTCGACGGCGTCATCCATGCCGATGCCGAACTGGTCGAGCTGGTCTGGGTTGAGCTCGGCTCGAAGCCGCTGGCCGATTTGCATCCGATGACGCGCAACGTGCTCAACGAGCTCCACACCCGCCTTGCCACCGGCCCGCTGCGCCACGATGCGCCAGTGCCGTTCTTCCATTTCTACGGCGGCAAGATGCAGAAGGATATTTTGGGCTGATCTCAACGGACATCGCGGCAGTCGCCACAAGCGGACTTCCGCGCGTCACGCGATGAGCAAACTCAGGGCATCACCCCTGAAGGCACGGTCTTCGCTGCCGCCCTGTCCGTGGCCGATCGCCCAATGCCGGGGCCACACAAGCTGCTCCAGCCCTCGCGCCGTCGCAGAGGTGAACGACGACCAGCGCGTGGAGTCCTGACGACGGTACAATAGACCGCCGGGGCCCATATCCGGGTAGATCGCGACGTGAATATCGAAACCCTCGCCCGCCGGAACATCAGGTCCAAACCAATAGGTTGGGCTTCGCCCCGGCTCACGACCAACGATGGCTGTCAGAGTTTGCCTTGGTCCCCGAAGCCCGAGCCAGAACGGCGCGATCGAACCAGGCGCGAAGGCCGTGAAAATCGTCTGGGCCGTTGCAACATCGGCCGCAGCGCTTTGCCCCACAAGCCTCAGCTCGATCCGACGCCCGCTCTCCAAACGTCCGCTAAACGGTGCCTCGACATCTCCGTGCCGCAGCACTTTCCACCCGGCGGGATCAGGATCCGGTAGCGGCCATTCCATCCTCTCCCTGACGACGCCGTCGGTATCCAGCACCTGATAACGCAAGCCTTCCTCGTCAAGCGCGGCTTGAATGCAATGCAGATACTCGACGCCTTCCGGCATCCTGTGAGCCGTTCCTGCGCCCGCAGTGCAAATCTGCAGGACACCACGATGTGCCTGGACGTCGAAGGCGAGGATGTGGCTGCACAGATAGGCAAGCACGTTTTCCTTCACCAGAAGGTCCCAGAACGGACGCGCATATTCGTGGCCGATCTCGCGCTGATACGTCCCGGTAAAGCCGTTGACAGGAAACACCGGGTGATGGCCAAGGACGAGCTTGTGTCGGGCATCACCATGTTCTCTGAGCGTGGCTTCCAGCCACGCGAGCTCAACATGGCCCTCACCTCCAAGGCCACTCCAGAGCGTGTTGACGAACACCATCAGGAGGTCGCCGCGCCGCACGAAGTAAGAGAGACCGGCTTGCCCCGGCGGCCCATTGTCCGGCAGGTCCAACACTGCGCGAAACACCGCCTCGCTCATCACGTCATAGGTAGTATGGTTGCCGGTGGTGTGCCAGATCGGAGTGGCCGCACGGTCGAGCCACGCCATTTCCGTTTCCAGCCAGTATCGCCACTGCGCACGCAGAGCGTCCGGGTCCGGCGTGAGTCCGATGATCTCATCGCCCGGAAAGAGAATGAAGTCAGGCTGCGGTGTCAGGCGTTGAACGACTGCGTTGACCGAGGCGAAGGTCTTTTCGTGCAAGGCACCGGGCACGCCCGAGCACGAGTCACCATACAACAGAAACTGGTGGCCCTTGCCGCGCGGCAGAAGCGCGGGAATGGAATTATTCGCAGAGGTCATGGCCTTCCATCGCGGTGTTCGGCCGCGAGGATGGCAATTTCCGGAACGGGTCGCAACTAGGCCTTAGCTCTCGTCAGGCTCGGTGCCGACATAGTCGCGCGCCGGCAGTTTCAGGAGGCGGCCGATCTCGCTCGCCAACTTGTCCGCCTCCTCGCGCCTAGTGAAGCTCACCAGCGTGATCGGCTCGGTGCCCTTGTTGCCGCAGAGATTGACGTCATAGGTCGTCAGCTCGGGATCGTAGTCGTCGGTGATGCTGATGAAGTGATAATCGGCGAGATCGCGCGATGAGCGGATATTCAGCAGGCCGAACTGCCTTGTGATGACGATCTGGCGCAGCGTCTCGTTGAGCACGACGAAATAGCGGAACGTGAGCAGGATGAGGCCGGGAATGCCGACCAGCAATCCGAGCCCCGTAAACACCAGCACCGGCATGAGGTCATCGGCGAGCCTTCCGAAGCCGAAAAAATCCTGCCGCAGCCCGAGCGCGACATTCCACAGCAGATAGCCGCTCGCCGCCAGCAGCGGCAGCGACAGCAGCCGGCCGACCCATGGCATGGGCCGGTCGATGCGAACGATGCCACCGTCCACGGTCATTGCGCGGGCCATTGAAGCGTCTCCTCACGAGGTCACGGCTTAGGTCGGAGCCAGCGGTGGATTGGTTCGATGGCTCCTGCGGGCTTGCCGCGTGCCCCCCGAAATGACGCGATTGTGCTAACCGCGTCGCGAAAAACAAAAGATTCTTCCCGCCTCCCCCGATGGCGGAGTTCCGTCGCATGCCTATGTCTTTCCCCAACGTCACCAAGAACGGACACCGGGCGATGGCACAACGGCAACTCAAGCTTGGCGCGTTCATGCGCCCGATCAGCATCCACACCGGCGCCTGGCGCTATCCCGGGGCCTGGCCGGACGCCAATTTCAACTTCTCGCACATCAAGACGCTGATCCAGAAGCTCGAGGCCGGCAAGTTCGACGCCTTCTTCATGGCCGATCACCTCGCCGTGCTGAACATGCCGGTCAATGCGCTCAAGCGCAGCCACACGGTGACCTCGTTCGAGCCGTTCACGCTGCTGTCGGCGCTCTCGGCGGTCACCGAGCGGATCGGCCTGATCGCGACGGGCTCGACCACGTTTGACGAACCCTATCACGTCGCGCGCCGCTTCGCCTCGCTCGATCATCTCAGCGGCGGCCGCGCCGGCTGGAACATCGTCACGACATCGAACCCGGACGCGGCGCTGAATTTCGGCCTCGACGACCACATGGAGCATGCCGAGCGCTACAAGCGCGCACGTGAGTTCTACGATGTCGTCACGGGCCTATGGGATTCCTTCGCCGACGATGCCTTCGTGCGCGATGTCGAGAGCGGGCTATTTTTCGATCCCGCGAAGATGCACACGCTCGACCACAACGGCAAATATCTGAAGGTGCGCGGCCCCCTCAACATTGCCCGTCCCGTGCAGGGCTGGCCGGTGATCGTGCAGGCCGGCGCCTCCGAAGACGGCAAGCAGCTCGCGGCAGAGACGGCGGAAGCCGTGTTCACCGGCGGCGGCAGCCTCGCCGACGGACAAAAGCTCTATGCCGACATCAAGGGCCGCATGGAGAGGATCGGCCGCGATCCCGAGCATCTGAAGATCCTGCCCGGCGCATTCGTGGTGGTCGGCGACAGCGTCGATGAGGCCAAAGAGAAGCGCACGCTGCTCGACAGCCGCGTGCATTACGACAGCGCCATCGCCTCGCTCTCGGTCATCCTCGGCACCGATGCCTCGGGCTTCGACCCCGACGGCCAACTGCCTGACATCCCCGAGACCAACGCCAGCAAGAGCGGCCGGCAGCGCATGGTCGACCTCGCCAAGCGCGACAAGCTCACCGTGCGCCAGCTCGCCCAGCGCGTCGGCGGCTATGGCGGGCTGTCCTTCGTCGGCACGGCCAAAACCATCGCCGACCAGATGGAGGAATGGCTGGTCGGGCGCGGCTCCGACGGCTTCAACATCATGTTCCCGTTCCTGCCCGCCGGCCTCGACGATTTCGTCGACAAGGTCGTCCCGGAGCTGCAGCGGCGCGGGATTTTCCGGAAAGAGTATGAAGGGCCCACTTTGAGGGAGAATCTGGGCCTGCCGCGGCCGAAAAACCGGTTCTTCGAGGGGTAATCGGGCCGTTTTGGGGGGCTTTTGCCGCTAGAGCCCCGTACGGGGGCTCTAGGTTGTTGTTTTTGACGCGTTTTCTTGACGCGAACCGGTGCCCACTTCGCTTGAAAACGCTTCGAAACCTTGACATCAGGCGGTTTCTGGCTAGGTTGCCGGCCAACGCGGGCCGTTTGGCCGGCTCCAGATTCCCTTCATTTCTGAGGTTCTGAACATGGCCAAAGCGGTCACCATCAAGGTCAAGCTCGTGTCCTCGGCCGACACCGGCTTCTACTACGTCGCCAAGAAGAATTCGCGCACCATGACCGACAAGCTGGTCAAGAAGAAGTACGACCCGGTCGCGCGCAAGCACGTCGAATTCCGCGAAGCCAAGATCAAGTAAGATCGCGGACAAGCTGCTGAGTTTTGCGGGGCCCTCACGGGCCCCGTTTTTCTTTACCTATCCTTCTCCGTTATCCTGAGGCGCGAGCCGTGCGATGCAAAGCATCGCGCGGAGAACCTCGAAGGATGAACGGCCGAGATGCGGCCGGGCTGTTCGCCCTTCGAGGCTCGCCCTGCGGGAAACCGCAGGACGAGCACCTCAGGGTGACGGTCAGAGAGCGCGAGCCGCCGCCACATCGGCGCGCTGCGCTGCAGAGTCGTTCCCAACCGCTTCGCTTCCGCCTTCGTTCTTCGAGCTTCGGTGGACAAGCCGCCCAGCAAGCGCGTTCTCTTGTTGGTTGCCATGGCGATGGCGAATTTATCGCTAAGCGATCCCTCAACCCCCGGTTGCTCAATCCTAAATGTCTGTTACCGTGCACTTACCGGCACGGAGTTTCCGTCCGGATTTGGGAAGGACATGGTCATGAGATTGTCATCGAGCCTTGTCGTGCCTTCAACCATCGCAGCCTTGTCGACTGTCCTGCTGTGCGCCCCGGCAGCGTCGCAAATCCCGACAGGCTCCGCCGCCACGCTTCCCCCCATCACGGTCGATGCGCCGAAACAGGTGGCAAAGCCGCACGTGTCGGAGCGGGGAGCAAACACAACGGCGCCGCGTCGAACTGCGTCAACCACTCGAACGGCAACCGCGCGCACGCCTTCCTATGCACCGGGTTCTGTGATGGGGAGGATAGCCAGCCTGGAGAAAGTCGCCAGCAGCTGCAACGGTGGCTGTGCATCAAGCTTCCGGCACGGCAAGGAGCCGTGGATCGGATGCAGCGAGTCGGGCGGCAATGTGAACTATGGACCCTTCTCGCCAACGTGCCGAGACACCATCACCCATTCATCCTACGAGAATTGCGTCGAGACGAAGGTGTTCCTGGGCGAATTTCGAAACAGAGCCCACTGGTTTTGCAGCAGCCTGCAGGCCGGCAACAGGTTCAAGGTCGCCGATCTCAAGCGCTCAGGACATCGCTAGTCCATACCGCTCGCCGATTGCTGCAAGCGCTTATCCCGATCCGTCATCCTGAGGTGCGAGTGGCGCGATGCAAACGCATCGCGCCGGGAGCCTCGAAGGATGAGCGGTCACAGCCGCGCCGTCGCCCTTCGAGGCTCGCCGAAGGCGAGCACCTCAGGGTGACGGTGAGAGATGCTAATCCCAGAAGCCTACGCCGCCTTCAGCACCGGCGCCGGCGGCTGCGACGGCCTGACAAGCGCGAACGCCACCTGCACGATGCCCCCGGCAAGGCCGAGCGCCACGCCGATGCGCCAGGCCATGGTGTAGGAGCCGAGCGCGTCGTAGAGTACCCCGCCTCCGTAGGCGCCGAGGAAGCTGCCGATCTGGTGGCTCATGAAGGCGAGGCCCTGGATCATCGCCTGCCAGCGCAGGCCGAACATCTCGGCGACCGCGCCCGCGACCAGCGGCCCGACGCCCATCCACAGGAAGCCCATGATGGCGCCGAACAGCAGCGTCGAGAACGGCGTTGCCGGCAGCATGAAGTACCAGGCGAGCGCCAGCGAGCGCAGGATGTAGATCGCCCCCAGCAGCGCCAGCTTGTTCCAGCGCTGGCCGGCCCAGCCGAAGAACAGCGAGCCGAGGACGTTGAAGCCGCCGATCATGCCGAGCGTCTGCGCGCTCAGCATCGGATCGAGGCCGCAGATCGCGAGGTATGACGGCAGATGCGTGGTGAGGAAGACCAGTTGCATGCCGCAGACGAGATAGGCGCAGGTCATCACCACGAAGGAGGCATTGCCGAACGCGGTCCTCGCCGCGGTCGCAGCCGTGGCATCGTCGATCTCGTCGGCAGCCGGCTTCGGCAGCGGGACCTGGTCGACGCGCCCCGCGTACCACGCGGCCGGAATCATCAGCACCGACATGACGACGAAGCCGGCAAGCCCGACGCGCCAGCCAAACCCCTCATTGAGCATCTGTCCGATCGGCGCCGACAGCAGCGCGCCGAGCGAACCCGCGCCGGAGACAATGCCGAGCACAGTCGAGCGCACCGTTTCGGGCACCGCGCGCGCCGCCACCGACATCGCGATAGCGGCCGCAGTGCAGGCCAGCGATGTGCCGATCAGCACGCCCGCGCCGATCATGATACTGACGAGGCCGTTCGCGGTCGCCATCAGAATGAGGCCCACGATGTACATCAGCGCGCCGACGATCATGATCGGGCGGAAGCCGTAGCGCACCGTCATCGCGCCGGCGAGCGGCTGGAGAAAGCCCCAGGCGAGGTTCTGCACCGCCAGCGCCAGCGTGAAATCCGAGATCGAAATGTGGATGTCGTGGGTCAGCGGCTGCATGAAGATGCCGAGGCTCTGCCGCAGCCCCATGCTCAGCGTCAGCATGATCGAGGCGCCGATCAGGATGGGCAATGTCGGACGCAGGACCTGCAGCAGGGGCATTTTCGTCTCCCTCGGGGGCACGGCGCAAATGCCGTCGTCTGAAATATCGGTTGATTTTGGTTACACAGACCTGTGTACTTAGGCTATGTTGCGCCCCAGCTGTCAAGCCAAGAGGATGCGCGTCGCTGCATGGCTCCCCCGCCCGCCCCACAGACGATGAAAGAGCGGATCCTTCAGACCGCCGACAAGCTGTTCTATCTGCAGGGCATTCGCGCCATCGGCGTTGACACCATCGCGGCCGAGATCGGCATCTCCAAGCGTACGCTCTACAACCACTTCCCGTCCAAGGACGCGCTGATCGCGGCATACCTCGAGCGCCGCTTCGTGCACGCATCTCCCTCGGACAAGCCGCCGGCCGAGCAGATTCTCGCAACCTTCGATTCGCTGGAGCGGCGCTTTGCCGCCAAGGACTTTCGCGGCTGCCCGTTCGTGAACGCGGTCGCCGAGCTCGGCCCTCAGGACCGCGCCGTGAAGAAGATCGCGGTCGCCTTCAAGGAAAGCCGCCGCCTCTGGTTTCGCGACCGCCTGAACGAGCTCGGTGTAGCCGAGGCGGACGCGCTCGCAACGCAGCTGGTGCTGCTGGTCGACGGCTCGATCGCGCAAGACCTCGTGCGGGACGATCCGGCAATGGCAAGAGCTGCGAAGGAAGCGGCGAAGGTGCTGTTGCGGAATGCAGGGGTGGATGTGGGGGATGCGGGGAAGCCGGCGGAGAAGCGACGCAAGCCGACGCCACAATAACCCTCGCCGCATCGTTCGGTGTCATCACCCGCGAAAGCGGGTGATCCAGTATTCCAGAGGCAGCTGTGATTGAACCGAGAGGCCGCGGCGTACTGGATTCCCCGCTTTCGCGGGGAATGACAGCGGAGTTTGTGGAGGAAGCGTGGACGCCTGACTACGCGTCAGGCCATTTCGCGACGCTACCAACATCCTCCCTGTTTTGCCCGACGGGTCAAACGGCGCGACGGTCCGCGCAAGCTATCTTTGCCGCGCACGTAACCCGTTGATCCGGCTAGCGCCGGCTACTGTGCATGGGGTTGTTTTCGCGAATTTTGCGCGGGCGGCCCTCACGCCGCCTGCGATACCACGCGGTTGCGCCCGTCGTGCTTGGCCCGATACAGCGCGGTGTCGGCGCGCTTGAGCACGTCGGCGACCGCCTCGCCCTTCTGCTCCAGCGTGGTGAGGCCGATCGAGATCGTGACCTCGATGCGCTTGGCGCCTTTGTGGATCGCGAACGGCTCGCCCGCGATCGAGCGGCGCAGGCGCTCGGCGACCATGCCGGCGACGTGGAGATCGGTCTCCGGCATCACGATGACGAACTCCTCGCCGCCATAGCGGCAGGCCAGGTCAATGCCGCGGATCGACTTGCGCACCCGCACCGCGAATTCGCGCAGCACGTCGTCGCCGGCGTCGTGGCCGTAATTGTCGTTGATGGACTTGAAGAAGTCGATGTCCAGGATCATCAGCGCCAGCGGCTTGCCGCGGGTCGAAGCCTGCTCGGCGAGCGTCGCCAGATGGCTCTCCATGTAGCGGCGATTGTGCAGGCCGGTGAGCGCGTCCGTGATCGCCATCTCGATCGAGTTCTGCACGTTGTCGCGCAGATGATCGGTGTAGCGGCGGCGGCGGATCTGGGTGCGGGCCCGCGCCAGCAGCTCGATCTTGTCGATGGGACGCAGCAGATAGTCGTTGACGCCGATCTCGAGGCCGCGGAGCAGCCGCGTCGAGTTCTCGGGGTCGGCGATCGCCAGGATCGGCACATGGCGCGTGCGCTCCAGCGAGCGCGCCTGGCTGCACAGGCGCAGGCCGTCGAAATTGTTGAGGTCGAGCGAGACGATCAGCAAATCGTAATTGCCCTCGGCGGCGTGGAACAGCGCCTCCGTCGGGTTCGGCTCGACGTCGATGGTGTGCTCGGCGGCGAGGATCGTCGCCAGCCGCTCGTAGGAGGACGGACGGTCGTCGACCAGCAGGATGCGGCCGCCCTTGCCGGTATCGGCCACGGCGCTGCGCTCGGGCGCCTGCATGCCGATCTCGAGCGAGGTGATGGCGCGCATGCGCAGCTCGTCGGTCATCATCTTCAGCCGCGTCAGCGAGCGCACCCGCGCGATCAGCACGACGTCGGAGACGGGTTTGGTCAGGAAGTCGTCGGCGCCCGCTTCCAGCCCCCGGTTACGGTCGGACGGACTGTCGAGCGCCGTCACCATCACGACGGGAATGTGGTGCGTGGCCGGATCGGTCTTGAGGCGGCGGCAAACTTCAAAACCGTCGATGTCGGGCATCATCACGTCGAGCAGGATGATGTCGCATTCAGCGCGATGACAGATCGCCAACGCCTCGGTGCCGTTCGAGGCGGTCATCACATCGAAATATTCGGCGGACAGGCGGGCTTCGAGGAGTTTGACGTTGGCAGGAACGTCATCGACAACCAGGATACGCGCGGACACTGTGAACTCACTTCCTATCCGATAAAACGCCGGACCGTCTCAATGAATTTGCCGACCGAGATCGGCTTGGACAAATAGGCCTCGCAGCCGCCCTCGCGGATGCGCTCTTCGTCGCCCTTCATCGCGAACGCCGTGACCGCGACGACGGGAATGGCGCGCAGCTCCGGATCGTCTTTGATCCAGCGCGTCACCTCGAGGCCGGAGACCTGCGGCAATTGGATATCCATCAGCACGAGGTCGGGCCGCATCTTGCGAACGAGGTCGAGCGCCTCGAAGCCGTTGCTGGTGCCGGAGGTCTGGTAGCCGTGCGCCTCCAACAGGTCGCGGAAGAGCTTCATGTTGAGCTCGTTGTCTTCCACGATCAGGACGGTCTTAGCCATCCCGCCCTCCTGATTGGTCCGCAGACCCATACATGTAACGCCTCAGGCGCCGCTCGCCGGCGCTTCGAAAACTGGATTCAAACTAGCCTCAGATTCGCTTGAGTTTCGTTAAACCCGAGGGTCGACTTTCCGCGATGTGGTTTCCAGTTGCTTGCCTGGGGTCGGAAGACTCAGGGCCGAGACTCGGGCATGATGATTCCAAATTAGAGACCGAAAGTTAACGGAAAGGCAAACCGTCCCCTTGAAAAAGCCTGTTCACAACCCCCGCGAAGTCGCTGAAATCGTTGCGATTCAGGCGCTCTCTTTCGTTGCGAGCGATCCCGAGCGGCTGGGCCTGTTTCTGGCCGAGACAGGGGTCGGTCCGGAGACCCTGCGCAATGCCGCCGCGGACCCCAATTTCCTGCTCAGCGTGCTCGATTTCGTGCTGCGCGATGACGCCACCGTGAAGGCCTTTGCCTCGAACGCGGAACTGCATCCGACCAACGTCGCGGCGGCGCGGCAGGTCCTCGGCGACGCGCTCGGCGACCCCTCCTGGGATCGCGACGTGCCGTGACCGTTCCCGACCCGGCCGGGCCTCGTTGCTTCTGCCGGGATTGTTCGGCCGATCTCGACATGGGCACGCGGCGCTGTTCCGCCTGCGGTTCCCCTCGCCTCGTCCGCCACCGCGCGCTCGCGGGCCTGACCATCGCCCACATCGACTGCGACGCCTTCTATGCGACGGTCGAGAAGCGCGACAATCCTGACATTGCCGACAAGCCGGTCATCATCGGCGGGGGAAAACGCGGCGTGGTGTCGGCCGCCTGCTACATCGCCCGCACCTACGGCGTGCGCTCGGCCATGCCGATGTTCAAGGCGTTGGAGGCCTGCCCGCACGCGACCGTGATCCCGCCGGATATGGCCAAATATGTCCGCGTCGGCCGCGAGGTGCGCCAGGCCATGCAGGCGCTGACGCCGCTGGTCGAGCCGCTCTCGATCGACGAGGCCTTCCTCGATCTCTCCGGCACCGAACGGGTGCACGGCATGATCCCGGCAAAGGTGCTGGCGCGCTTTGCCCGCGACGTCGAGCGCGACATCGGCATCTCCGTCTCGGTCGGCCTGTCCTGCAACAAGTTTTTGGCCAAGATCGCCTCCGACCTCGACAAGCCGCGCGGCTTCGCCGCGCTCGACCAGGAGGAAGCGCGATCGATGCTTGCCGAGAAGCCAGTCGGCTTCATCTTCGGCGTCGGACCTGCGACGCAGGAGCGCCTGGTGCAGCGCGGCTTCCGCATCATCGCCGATCTGCAAAAGGCCGACGAGATCGAGATGATGCGGCAGTTTCCGAGCGATGGCCGCCGGCTGTGGCGGCTCGCGCGCGGCATCGACGACCGCCGCGTCGAGCCTGACCGGGGCGCCAAGACGATATCGAGCGAAACCACCTTCGAGACCGACATCCGCGATTTCGCGACGCTGGAGAAGATCCTGTGGCGGCTGTGCGAGAAGACCTCGTCGCGGCTCAAGAGCAGCGAGCTCGCCGGCTTGACCGTCACGCTGAAGCTGAAGACCGCAGATTTCCGCCAGCGCACCCGCTCGCAATCGATCGCGGCCCCGACCCAGCTCGCCGCAAAGATCTTTGCGATCTGCCGCGAGATGCTGGCCAAGGAGATCGACGGCACCGCCTTCCGCCTGATGGGCGCCGGCGTCAGCGCGCTGCGCGAGGGCTCGCCCGCCGACGACACCGACATGCTCGACCGCCGCGCCGCCCACGCCGAGCGCGCGGTGGACAGCCTGCGCAAGAAATTCGGCAGCGCCGCGGTGATCCGCGGGATCGCGTATGAGGGGCCGGAGAAGGCGCAGGAGTGATCGGGACCTGCTCTGCTCAGTCGCGTTCAAAGATCCGTGCACCCGGATAGGCGCGCCTGGCATACTGGACGACCAGCTGCCGATCCTGCGTTTCCAGGAACGGAGTTCGGATCTGACAAGACCCGACAATGAGGTGCCACAAACCGTTGAGCTTTCGAATGACGACATTCATTGAGCTTCCTCGTAGTGACCCGAGTGGACTCAAATTGTAAGAATCCGCCGCCGTCACTCAATTGTACGAGCGTAAGGTCAGGGCATGAGAAGGATTCGGGGAGATATACGAACGTATGCCTGTCATGGCCTCAACAGCCGCCGGCGCCGATAGCTGCGCAAGGGCTCAAACGATCCTGCAGGAGCTGGCACCATGACGAGCGAGCACAATCTCGGCGCGCTGCTGAGACACATGAGGCCAAAGATGCTGGACGGGACCTTCGTATTTTGCACGATCCCGACCAGCGAGGCCATTCCCGAAGCACTCAAACCGCTGCTGACGTTCCGCGAACAGGAAGGCACGACGCTCGTGATCCCTCGCGAAGAGGCCGAAGCGGCGGGGCTTCGCTACGCGTTCCCCTCACGCCTGATCACCCTGACGGTTCACTCTGCGCTCGATGCGGTCGGCTTCCTGGCTGCGATCACTGCGCGCCTCGCCGACGCCGGCATCAGTGTGAACGCCGTGTCGGCCTTCCATCACGATCATCTGTTTGTGCCCGACGACAGGGCTGAGGAAGCGATGGCTGTTCTGCGAGATTTGTCTGCAACCAAGTAGGATGGGTTTCGCTGCGCTCTACCCATCCTACGCAACCTCAATCCGCGACGGCCACCGCCTCGATCTCGATTAGCCACTCCGGGGCTGCCAGCGCGGAAACGCCAACGAGCGTGGACGCCGGCGGCTCCATGCCTTCGAAGAAGGCCGAGCGAGCCTTGCCGATGATCGGGCGCAGCTCCGGCTTGTAGTTCACGACGAAGGTCGTGATCTTCAGGATGTTGGAATAGCTCGCACCGGCCGCTTTCAGCGCGTGTCCGAGATTCTGCATCACCTGCGTGGTCTGCGCGGCGATATCGCCCTCGCCGACGATCCGCCCCTCCTCATCCACCGACACCTGGCCCGAAATGTAGATGGTGCGCGCGCCGGTGGCGGTGACGACGTGGGAATAAGCGGGATTGTGATGCAGGCCGCTGGGGCGGAGATGATCGAGCTTGGGCATGGGCTGGCTCCCTGAGGTTTTTGGTTAGGAGGGAGCGTAGCGGGAGATCATGACAAGAGCTAGATGCGACGCGCAACACTCGTGCACCGTCATCCTGAGGTGCGCGCCATGCGACGCGAAGCGGCGTATGGGAAGCCTCGAAGGATGCACGGCCCCGCTGATACGGCCGGGCCGTCGCCCTTCGAGGGCCGCTGAAGAAGCGGCCACCTCAGGGTGACGGTGATGGTGTGCGCGGTACGCAGCTGTAGCAACAATCCCTCAATTACAGGGCTTGCTGTCCTTGACGTCGAACTTGCCCATCGCGCCGGAAATGACAAAGTCGTTGTAATCGAGCACGAGCTGGCGCGAGACGCCGTTTTCGTAGAGCTCGAACGCCATCGCATAGACCGGCGTCTGCTCGCCCTCTTTCTGCTGGGCCTCACGGTCGAAATAGCTGACCGTAACGGGCCAGCGCTTGAGCGATTTCATGTGCTCGTCGGAGGTCGACGGATCCGGCGCGGCGGCGCGGTCGGCGGGGATCGGCTGGCCGATCACGGTCAGCGTGTTGTAGACCTTCTGGCCGTCGTCGGAGCCGTCATAGACGGAGAGCTCGAGCAGCGGCTTGCCATCCTTGGCGGCGGCGATGATGCGCTGGATCTGCTCGGTCGGGAACACGATCTTGCCGTCGAGCGTGAAGTTCTTGGGCGCCGGCAGCTTCAGCTTGACATTGATGTGGTCGCCGTCGCGCTCGGCCGAGCCGTCGACGCGGCCGGCATCGGCCTCGTTCATGCGGGTCTCGATCTTGAAGCGGTAGCTTTTCCCCCCGGCATCTTCCCACGAGTTGGAGCGGAGGTCGCTCAGCGTGACCTTACCCTCGCCGCTGTCGAGCTCGGACACCTGGCGGAATTCAGAGGTGTAGCCCTCGCACGAGCTTCCGGTGAAGTTGTAGAGAATTCGGCCCCGCGCGCTGCTCACCGAATTGGAGCGCGATTTCACCAGGCTCAAGTCGTAGAGGGCCTGGTGCGCGAGGAACGGACCATTGGCGGCCTGCGCGGCGTCGCCAAGGCCTAAATCGCCAAGTCCGAAACTGGCCGCCGCGAGCGCCATTACACCGAGCGAAGTCCGGAAAAGGTGCACCATGTCTGTTCCTTGGGGGCGCGTCCTTGGGATGCGCAGATTCGACATTTTAATGACCGTTCCATTGCGTCGCAACTGAGGCCGTTTCACGTAAAGTTGCGGCCCTGCCGTTGAACCTGCGGCCTCGCCTCGGCAAAGGCAGCCTGCTGCGGTTTGCTTGCATGTGGCGGCACGATGGGCGAAACAGGGCGCGGCCGGCCTCCCACGGATGCGCCGGGGCGAATGGAATTTCTGGACAACGAGGTCGAACATGGCGGGCACGGTCGAGCAAAAGCTGGCGGAACAGGGCATCAAGCTGCACGAGGCCCCTACCCCTGTGGCCAATTACGTCCCGTTCGTGCGCACCGGTAATTTGCTGTTCGTCTCCGGCCAGGTCTGCTTCGACCCCGCCGGCAAGCTGATCGCCAAGGGCAAGTTGGGCGCCGGCGTCTCGATCGAAGACGGCGCGGCGGCGGCCCGCGGCTGCGCGGTCAATTTGCTGGCCCAGGTCAAGGCGGCGCTCGGCGACCTCGACAAGGTGGTGCGCGTGGTGCGCCTCGGCGGCTTCATCAACTCGGCCCCCGATTTTCTGGATGGGCCGAAGGTGCTCAACGGCGCCTCCGACCTGATGGTCGCCGCCTTCGGTGACAAGGGCCGCCATGCCCGCACCACCGTCGGCGTCGCCTCTTTGCCGGCAGACGCGGCGGTCGAGGTCGATGGCGTGTTCGAGGTCGCCTGACGCGCATGCGCGCTCCTGATTGGCTGACAGCCCGGCCGGTCGCTCATCGCGGCCTGCATGACATTTCCCGCGGCGTTGTCGAGAACATGCCCGGCGCGGTGCAGGCTGCGATATCGGGCAATTTTTCGATCGAGGTCGATATCCAGCTCTCGGCCGACGGCGAGGCCATGGTGCATCACGACCATGCGCTCGGCCGCCTCACCGAGGCCACCGGCGAGGTCGTGTCGAAGACCGCGGCGGAGCTGAAGGCTGTCAAATTCAAGGACACGGACGAGCGAATGATGTCGCTGTCCGACCTCTGCGCCATGGTCGCCGGCCGGGTCCCGCTGGTGATCGAGGTGAAGAGCCATTTTGGCGGCGACCGCAAGCTGGTGAAGCGGATGGCCGAGGTGCTGGCGTCCTATGACGGCCCCGCCGTCGGCATGTCGTTCGATCCCGACCAGGTGCTGGCACTGCGCAAGCTGTTGCCCTCCCGCCCGCGCGGCATCGTCGCGCAGCGGACCTATGAGGACGACTATTGGGCCAAGCTCACGCAGGAACAGCGCGACAGCATGCTGTATCTGCGCCACGGCTTTCAGACCCAGCCCCACTTCGTTGCCTTCAGGGTCGACGACCTCCCGGCCCCCGCTCCCTGGATCGCCCGCAACGTCTTCGGCTGCGCCCTGCTCGGCTGGACCGTCCGCACCCCGGAGCAGCGGACACGGGTCGGGCAACATGCCGATCAGATGATCTTTGAGGGGTTCGTGCCGTAGGAATGGTCTCGTGTCCCGGACAAGCTGCAACGCTTTGGCGTTGCGGCGCAGAGCCGGGACCCAGAAGGCGGCACGCTACGCGGTGAGATGGGCCCGGCTCTGCAGCGCGGACGATGCCTCGCATCGCCGGAGCGCTACGCTGCGTCCGGGGCACGAGAGCTGCGCTCCCGCCCCCTTGAAGTCGCTGCTGCAATGCACGATCTTGGGCAACAATGGCATCATCCGAAATCACGCTCGAGGCCGTACCTTCGATTGGTGAGGTATCCCCGGAGGACTGGGACGCCTGTGCCAATCCCGGCAAGGCTCTTAACGAAAAGGCTCTTAACGAAAAGGCCTGCAACGGGCTTGGCGCGGGAACCTCATCTGGACTTCCAGGCGACTCCCTCGGCCTTTTAAAACCCGCCTATAACCCTTTCGTCTCGCACGCCTTTCTGTCCGCCGTCGAGAAATCCGGTTCGGCGACAATCCGCACCGGCTGGGGACCGCGGCATCTCGTGGCCAAGGTCGACGGCCGCGTCGCCGGTGTCGTGCCCTGCTATCTGAAATCGCATTCGCAAGGCGAGTACGTGTTCGACCGCGGCTGGGCGGACGCCTATGAGCGCGCCGGCGGGCGCTACTATCCGAAGCTGCAGGTCTCGGTTCCCTTCACGCCGGCCACAGGCCCGCGCCTGCTGGTCCGTGACGGCGTCGATCACGAGCGCATCATGGACGCACTGGCGAGCGGGCTGGTGGCGCTCTGCGGCGTCAGCAAGGCCTCCTCCGTCCACGTCACCTTCGCACAGGAGGCCGAGTGGAAGCTGCTCGCCGAGCATGGATTCCTGCAGCGCACGGACCAGCAGTTCCACTGGCACAATGAGGGCTTTACTGGCTTCGACGACTTCCTGGCGACGCTGAACTCGCGCCACCGCAAGTCGATCAAGCGCGAGCGGCGCGACGCGCTTCCCGCCGGGATCACGATCCACTGGCTCACCGGCAAGGACATCACCGAGGACGCCTGGGATGCGTTCTTCATGTTCTACATGGAGACCGGGTCGCGCAAATGGGGCCGTCCCTATCTGACGCGCGAGTTCTTCTCGCTGATCGGCGAGACCATGAGCGAGGACGTGCTGCTGGTGATGGTCCGCCGCAACGATCGCTGGATCGCGGGCGCGATCAACTTCATCGGCTCGGACACGCTGTTCGGCCGCAACTGGGGCGCGGTCGAGCATCATCCGTTCCTGCATTTCGAGGTCTGCTATTACCAGGCGATCGATTTCGCGATCAAACGCGGCCTCACCCATGTCGAGGCCGGCGCGCAAGGCGAGCACAAGATCGCGCGCGGCTACCTGCCGCGCACCACCCATTCCGCGCACTTCATCGCCGATCCCGGCCTGCGCCGCGCGATCGATGATTACCTCAAGCGCGAGCGCGCGTACGTCGCAGAGGCCGGACGGGAGCTTGCCGGTCTCGGCCCGTTCCGGAAAGGCGCCGACGAGGCGCCTTGACGATTTGCCGCGGCTGGTGACAGTAAGCGCAAAATTCCAAGCGCAAAGTTCTTGGGGAGCCGCCATGACCGCCTACGACACCAACAATATCTTCGCCAAGATCCTGCGCGGCGAGCTGCCCTGCTCCAAGGTCTATGAGGACGAGCACGTCTTCGCGTTCCTCGACATCATGCCGCGCGTGCCTGGCCACACGCTGGTGATCCCGAAGGCCCCCGCCCGCAACATCCTCGACATCAAGCCTGACGATTACGCCCACGTCGCCCGCGGCGCGCACAAAATCGCGGCGGCTGCAATGAAGGCGTTCAAGGCCGACGGCATCACCATCCAGCAGTTCAACGAGCCCGCCGGCGGACAAGTGGTGTTTCACCTGCACATGCACGTGATGCCGCGCCACGACGGCGTGGCGATGCTGCCGCCCGCCAGCCGCAAGGAAGACGCCAAGGTATTGGAAGAGCACGCGGCGAAGCTGATCGCGGCGTTGAAGAGCTGATTGTCATTCCGGGCTCGCGCCTTCGCCACGCCCCGGAATGACAGATTACTCCGTCTCGAAATCCCCCGGCTGCGGCGCCGCCAATGGCGTGAACTCGCAGCGGTCGGGCTTGATGTCGATCAGCGGCGTGTTGTCGATGCAATCGAGACCGCGCACCAGGATCGCATTGCCCTCGATGCCGACCAGCTTCACGATCGACGTGCCGATCGGATTGGGCCGCACCGGCGAGCGCAGCGAGAACGTGCCGCGGGTCTTTTCGTTGTTCTTCGGGCTCTGCAGGATGATGTCGCGGCGCGACTGGTCGAGCCAGTAGAGCACTTCGAGATTGCTGTAGAAATCGACCCCCTTGATGGCCGGCACGAACGGCTCGAAGATCTCGAGCCGGCAGATCGGACCATCCTGACGCCCCTGCCGCGGCGTCTCCAGCCGCGAGGTCCAGGGCGTACGAATACGCCCGATGAAGACGAGACCGGCATCTTGCGTCGGTGGCAGCTCGATGGCGACCTCGCCCTCGCGGAGCTCCTGTTCGCGAACCATATTTCCTGTTCCTTGACTGTTCGCCGGCGGTTTTAGCCCAACCACCACTTGCCGGCCAGCATGAAGACT
Organism: Bradyrhizobium sp. CIR48; assembly: GCF_014198315.1. Classification (NCBI taxonomy): domain Bacteria; kingdom Pseudomonadati; phylum Pseudomonadota; class Alphaproteobacteria; order Hyphomicrobiales; family Nitrobacteraceae; genus Bradyrhizobium; species Bradyrhizobium sp. CIR48. The sequence continues at coordinate 425,348 of NZ_JACIHG010000007.1, read as the reverse complement.
TCACCGGTCACCACGCCCGCAAAGATCGAGCGGCGGGTCAGCAGGAAGACGACGAGGCCAGCGCCAACCGCGCCATAGCGTAGGGTATCGGGCACGCTCGCCAGCGCCCCCGGCGGCTCGACCACGATCTGGGCGATGACGCCGGCCAGAATCGCGGTGGCGACCGCCCGCACCCAGACCAGCAGTTCGGAGCCTTCGTCGATGCCGCCGCCGAACCACAGTCCCAGCATGCGCCATATCTGGTTGGGAATGACGCCGGCGACGAACAGCACCGCCAGCGCGTGCCAGTCGCCGATCGCTTGCGCAAAGCTCATGCGCGCACCTCGCGCCACCAATGCACGCCATAGGCGATCGTGCCGGCCACCACCCCGCTGATCAGGATATCGACGCCGGAGCTCATCTTCGCGGCGAGCGGATACAGCAAGATGCCCAGCACGAGCGCGACGACATCGGCCACTTCGCGGCTGTTGCGCGCAGTCGAGAACAGGAAGGACAGCGGCGTCAGCAGCAGGATCGCCGCGCCAAGAGTCTGCGTTAGATTAGCGGCGAGGAAATAGCCGACCGTGTTGGCGACGAGGCACACCGAGACGAGGCCACAGCCGAGCCCGTGAACGAAGGCGATGCGCCGCTCACGCGGCACAAGCGGCAGGAAGCGGTGGCATTCGACCCACAACGTCACCGCGGTGAGATGCGCGGCAAAGACCAGCTCGCGCCGTTTGGTCGTCGGCGTGCGCATCAGCGGCAAGACCGAGACCACCATCGGAAACAGCCTGATAGCGCTGACGGTCACCGCGATCGCGGACTGGATGATGGTGGCGCCGGAGCCCAGTGTGGTGATCAGGATGATCTGCGCCGGCCCCGCCCAGACGAACAGCGTCGAGGCGAGCGCCCAGACCAGGCTGAAATGGGTGTCATGGGCCAGCGCACCGATGCCGAGATAGGTCACGAACAGCACGATGGTGAGGATCGTCTGCGTGATCGAGCGCAGCCCCCAGCCGAAAGCAAGCCAGGGACTATTCCATTGCGGTGAATCGAGCGGAGGGAGCGCCACGGAAGTCTTGGCCGGGTGAGGAATCGTGCTTGCATAACGGGCGATGCGGCGGCTCGCGTCAAGGAAACAGGCGGCGGGGCTGGCATGCGCGACACACCCACCGCACCGCTGTCATTCCGGGCTCGTGCCCAAGAAGGCACCCCGGAATGACGATTGGAGCTACCCGCTCACGCCCTTGTTCTTCAGCACGAAGCACGCCCCGCCGGCCTTCCGGATCCGGTTACAGAGATCATCCGCCTCGCTGCGCGTGTCGGCACCGATGCGCACCTGGTAGAACGCGCGGGTGCCGCGGCTGCGCATCACCGAGCTCAAAAGGCTCGGATCGTGGTCGCCGATTGCGGTGCCGAGCCGCGTGACGGCGCGGGAATACATCGCCAGCGCCCTGTTGCGGTCGAAACCGGCGGCGAGCTGCACGCCCCAGGCTTTTGCGGCCGCCAGCTCGACATGCTGCTCGAGCTCGGCGACGAAAGCATTCGGCGCGCGCTTGAGCAGCGCCATCAGGTCGCGACAGCTGGTCGGCGGCGCGCTCGGCGGGCCCTTGCCGGTCGCACCCGCCTTGGCCCAGGCATCGACGCTCGTCCCAGTGATCGCGTAGACGTAGTTGCGGGTCTGCTCCGGCATGCCGCCGGTGCCGGCGAGCCATTCCTGCACGCGCCGCGGACCTGCGTTGTAGGCAGCGGCCGCAAGGCCGAGATTGCCGAACTGGTTGCGCAGCTCATTCAGAAACTCTGCCGACTTCGGCAATGCCTGCACCGGATTGAACGGATTAAGCAGACCGCGCTCGCTCGCGGTGCCTGGCATGAACTGCGCGATCCCCTGTGCGTGCTCGCCGCTGCGTGTCGTCGGGCCTACCGCGTCGGCCTGGAAGCGGCTTTCCTGCCAGATCACCCGGGCGAAGAATTCCAGCGGGAGATTGGCATCGCGTGCGGCGGCCTCGATGATCAGGCAGATCGACTCCCGCGTGTCGCTCTCGCGCGCCGAATCGGGCGATGGCGACGGTTTTGCGGGGGCTTCGGGGCCGAGCTGCGTGGGAGGAACCGGTGCGTCCTCGGCCAGCGCCGGCGTGCAGACGAACGCTGCCACGAGCAACTGCCAGATCAGCTTCTGGACCCCACCAAGCTGCATTTCGCTCCAAGCCCTTGAACTCGGGCCCCAAGGCAACTAGCAACGGCCGGAACAATCAACGCTGAGCTCGGCCAAAATGCGGACAATCTATTTTGATCTCGACGGCACACTCACCGATCCAAAGCCCGGGATCACCGGTTCGATCCAGTATGCCCTGAAAAAACTCGACCAGCCGGTCCCGAGCCAGGACGAGCTGACCTGGTGCATTGGGCCGCCGCTGCATGCCAGCCTAAAGAGGCTCGTCGGAACCGACGAACTTGCTGACCGGGCGCTGCTACTCTACCGCGAGCGGTTTTCCGAGGTCGGCCTGTTCGAGAATGCGCTCTACCAGGGCATCCACGACACGCTCGCCGCGGTGGCCGCCACGACGCCGCGGATGTTCGTCGCAACCAGCAAGCCCGCGGTCTACGCCACCCGCATCGTCGATCATTTCGGCCTGAAGCCGTACTTCGAGCGTGTGTTCGGCTCCGAGCTCGACGGCACCCGCGTCGACAAGCGCGATCTGCTGCGCTACGCGCTCGACGAGACCAAGGTCGACGCGAGCAGCGCCATCATGATCGGCGACCGCAGCCACGATGTGATCGGCGCCCGCACCAACGGCATGACCGCGATCGGCGTGCTCTATGGCTATGGCAGCGAGACCGAGCTCAGGGACGCCGGCGCGCATCACATCTGCGCCGCACATCCCGAGCTGCTCGGCCACTGCGTCGTCTAAGCGACGACCGTCTCGATCGCCGCCAGCATCCCGGTCTTCGGGTGACAGTCCAGATATTCGAAGAACTGCTCGTCGGCGGCCGCCACCGTGACCTCGTGATAGAGCCGCAGCTTGGCTGACGGCCCGAGCGTCGACAGATATTTCATCGCCGCGCCAAAAATCCTGACATGGGTCGGATGCGACTCCGCCCAGCGTTCGAGCGCCGCCAGGCTCTTCCACCAGCTCTGGCCGTAGGACTTTTCGCTCACGCGGCCGTCGGCCTGGAGCACCTGCATGTAGCGGTTGGCATAGCAGCCGATCGCAAGACCGTCGTCGCGCAGGAAATCCATGCCTTCGCGCAGCACCGGCTCGACATCGTCGAGATAGAGCTTTCGCTCGGATGCCTCGGTATCGCTCCAATCCTGTCCGGATCTGATCAGGCAGAGATTGTCGTGCGCCCTCACGCGTAGCCGCGCGCCGTCCCGGATCAGCTCCGGCGCGCCGCCGGGCGTCATCGCGTCGGTTTGCGACAGCGGGATACGGTCGCGCATGCCGCCCCAATAAGCGTGCTCCTGCACCTCGCCGCTCATGCCGCCAGCGATGGCCGCGACACCCTCGGTCCGGTCGGGCGAAGAGAACAGCGTCTCGTGTCGCGCCACAATGGGACGCAGCACCTCGATGAAGGTGCCGACACCCTCGCGCCGCCTCCCGGTCCATGCCGCGCGTGCCGGTTCGAACCAGGCGTCGAAGCGCGCAACGTCGTCCCAATAGGCGACCGAGACGAAGGTCTCGTGCCCGGCCTGGTCGACATAGCGCGCGCGATCCCAATGGGAGGGTCCGCCTTGCGCAGCGAACCGCCCCGCGATTTCGGCAAGCGCCTCCGTTGCGGCCGCCGGCGCCGCGCCGCGATACTGCACGCCGAAATAAGCCATCACGACGCGGCTCACGGTCGGCTTGTAGCGCGCCACGAAGGACGGATATGGCGGCTGGTAATCATCAGGCACGCGCTTGTGGCGCGTGCGCTGGGTCTCGAGATGCTGAGGAATTGCGGATTCCATGATCGTACCCTCCTCTCGATCTCGGTGATCAGCTCGCTGCCGCAGCAATGTCCGTGGGCTCGACGGTGTCCACCGGCAACGCAAATTGCTCGACGCGTTGGTACCGCCTCTTGTTCAGGAGCAGCCGCGTCACGTCGGGCCGCGAATAATGCCCGGCCGGATCTGCCGCGTTCTTGGCAACGCCGATGGCGCCGAGGTCGATCTCGGCGATCAATAGCCCCTCCTGATCCGGCGCCAGCTTGTCGCCGATCTGGCTGCCGTCGGGACCGTAGATCGCGGCAAAGCCGCCGCCGGCATGCAGCAGCGCATGCTTGTCCGGCCGATCGCAGAGCTCGTCGATCATGGCCTGCGAGACCGTCGCGCAAGGCGCCAGCACGAAGCAGGAGCCCTCCACCGCATAGACGCGCGAGGCGGCGTTGTTGACCTCGGCCCCGAGCGCCGGCGCAAAGGGATCGTAGAGCGAGAAGCTCGGCCAGGCCGCGACGTGCACCTGCTCGTTTTGGGCGTACATCGCGTATTTGGACAGCGGCTGCAGATGCTCCCAGCAGCACAGCGCGCCGAGACGGCCGATGTCGGCCCTCGCGTGGACTGCGAGATCGCTGCCGTCGCCCTCGCCATAGACGGTGCGCTCGGCATGGGTCGGCCGCAGCTTGCGGCGCTTGGCGATGGTCTCGCCGTCGGGCCCGATTAGCCATTGCGCGAGATAAAGGCTGCCGCCGTCGCGTTCGGACAGGCCGATCACGGCGGTGAGCTTGGCCTTGCGTACGGCATCGCGCAACCGCTCGGCCTGCGGGCTGTCATAGGACAGCGAGTTGTCGAAATAGCGCTGCACGAAGCCGCGGCCGATTGCCCAGGCCGGCGAGTCCATCCAGATATGCCAGGGGTAACCGGGGATGAAGGCCTCGGGAAAAGCGATCAGCCTGGCGCCCTTCTCGGCGGCGTCCCGGATCAGCGCGATCGACTTGTCGATGGAGGCGTCGAGATCGAGCCAGGCCGGCGCCGCCTGCACCACCGCCACCTTGTATTTCGGATGTTCGATGCCCATTGCCGCCTCCATTGCCGGTTGATCGGAAGCCATCTCCGATGCAGTCTATTGGGCCAAAGCGGGCAACCGGCCGCTCGACCGCGGCGGAACAAAAACTCGACCGGCCAGGATTTCGGCCCGGTACGGGTTTTGCCTCGGATCGGGCTGGATCTGCGCCAACATGCGATTTCGCTGGATGTGAAAGGGAGGCCTGCCGATGCCAATCCAGTTCACGACGGACGGCAGCCCCGGCTACCGGCGGCTCGCCCTCTGGCAGGACATCGTCTGCGACGTCTTCGTCGGGCTCGACTGCAAGTCCGATCTCGGCAGCGCCTTTCGCGGCTCGGTGACGCAAATCCCGCTCGGCAAGGCGGTGTGCTCCGAGGTCTGCTCCGACCGCCAGCATGTGTTCCGCACGCCCTCCCGCATCGCGCGCTCGGATCAGGATTTCGTCCTGGTCGCGCTCGGCCATCGCGGCGATGGCGGCGTGGTGCAGGACGGCCGTGAGACCGTGGTTCATCCCGGCGAGTTCGCGCTCTACGACACCACGCGCCCCTATGAGCTGAAGTTCAACGACGCTTTTACGCAGACCATCTTCAAGGTGCCGCGCGAGATGTTGCAGCGCCGGCTCGGCGGCACGGAGACGCTGACGGCGATGTCGTTTGGCACTGAGGCACCGCTCGAGCGGCTCGCCTATGATTTCATCTTCCGGCTTTGCCAGAGCGCCGACCGGCTCGCCCCTGGCAACGCCGCCGTTCTGTCCGAACAGGCGGTCGACCTGCTCGCGATGGCGCTGAGCGAGCGGCTCGGCAAGACGTCGCTGCCATCTTCGACCCATCGCTCCGCGCTGATCTACCGGCTCAAGGCGCATGTCCGCGCCCATCTCGCCGACCCCGACCTTTCATTGCCGGAGGCCGCCGCCGCGCTCGGCATCTCGCCGCGTTATGTGAATGATCTTCTCGCCGACGAGCAGACCTCGTTCCAACGTTACGTCCTCGCCGAGCGCCTTGCGCAGTGCCGGCGCGACCTCGCCTCGCCCATGCTCGTCCATCGCCACATCAGCGAGATCGCTTTCGCCTGGGGCTTTAACGACCTCTCGCATTTCGGCCGGGTCTTCCGCGAGCATTTCGGGATGTCGCCGCGCGACTTCAGGCAGAGCCAGCTGCGGCACTGAGCAGCCATCTTCGCAAGCCTTCGTCCTGGACGAAGGCAACGCTCGCCAATTCCAGATTGTCTTGTGTTGCCGCGGGGATCAGGCTGCGACGCATGAGGACTCAGGCCACGATCAGCGGAACGGAGCTGTTACTGAGCGTCATCGCGATCCATCTCGCCGTGCTGGTCGTGGTGGGATGGGGTTTGACTCTCCTGCCGCAGCAGACGCGCAATCGAGAGCTCGGCTGCGCTCTCCCATCCCAGGCAAGGGACGAGGCGAAACTTTCGGCGAAGATTGTCGGCCCGCACATCGTTGATGCCGCGTTCGACGACATGCTTCGGCACGATTAGGGCGTCCGAGCAAGGCCGGTATGTGAGCGCGTGATAGGACAAGGCACCCGCTTGCGCTAACCTCAGCGCCAAGGCGACAACGATCAATCAGCGGCCAGCCGAGGAGCATATCGATGGAATACCGACGCTTGGGCCGGTCAGGCCTCATGGTGCCCGCTTTGAGCCTTGGCACCGGCACGTTCGGCGGCGTCGGCCGCCTTGCCGCGTGGGGCACGACCGACGCGACCGAGGCGCGGCGCCTGCTGGACATCTGCCTCGAGGCCGGCGTGTCGATGTTCGACACCGCGGACGTCTATTCGCTCGGCGAGTCCGAACGCGTTCTCGGCGAGGCCATCAAGGGCCGCCGCGACAAGGTGCTGGTCTCGACCAAGGCCACGTTTCGCTTCGGCGACGGCCCCAACGACATTGGCTCGTCACGGCAGCATCTGCTCGCAGCCATCGACGGTTCGCTGAGCCGGCTCGGCACCGACTACATCGACCTGTTCCAGCTCCACGGCTTCGACGCCTTCACCCCGCCCGAGGAGGTGCTCGCGACCCTCGATACGCTCGTGCGCGCCGGCAAGATCCGCTATGTCGGCGTTTCGAATTTTTCGGGCTGGCACCTGATGAAGTCGCTCTCCGTTGCCGACAAGCACGGCTTTCCGCGCTACGTCGCCAACCAAACCTATTATTCGCTGATCGGGCGCGATTACGAATGGGAGCTGATGCCGCTCGGCCTCGACCAGGGGCTGGGTGCCGTGGTCTGGTCGCCGCTCGGATGGGGACGCCTCACCGGCAAGATCCGCCGCGGCCAGCCGAAGCCCGAGGTGAGCCGCCTGCCCAAGACCGCCGAGTTCGGCCCGCCGGTGCCGGACGAACACGTCTATCGTGTCGTCGATGCCATCGACGAGGTCGCCAAGGAAACCGGCAAGAGCGTGTCGCAGATCGCGCTGAACTGGCTGCTGCAGCGCCCGACCGTGTCGACGCTGATCATCGGCGCGCGCAACGAGACGCAGCTGCGCGAAAATCTCGGCGCGGTCGGCTGGTCGCTGACCAACGACCAGATCGCCAAGCTCGACGCCGCGAGCAAGGTAACGCTGCCATATCCCTATTGGCACCAGCGCACGACCTTTACCGACCGCAATCCGCCGGCGGTCTAGCGCAAGAATCTTTGTGTTTGCCGAGCCGTTACGAGTGCTTCCGTTGCGGGAACTGCGGAAAGCCTGACGGGTTGCCGTCAATCCGGCAATTTCCTATTCGGAGATGAAACACGGCTCGAATCAAGCGCGCCTCCATCATGTCGTCCGCCCCCATCGAGCATGCCGACGGCCTGCCGCAGCCGCAGCGCAACCAGGCGGTGCTGACCATTGCGCTCGGCATCATCATGGCGGTGGTCGACAGCGCCATCGCCAATGTCGCCCTGCCGACGATCGCGGCCGACCTCGACGCCAGTCCAGCCTTCTCGATCTGGATCGTCAACGGTTACCAGCTCGCGATCACGATCTCGCTGCTGCCGCTGGCTTCGCTCGGCGAGATCGTCGGCTATCGCCGCGTCTATCTGGTCGGGCTGGTGCTGTTCACGCTGGCGTCCGCCTTCTGCGCGCTGGCGCATACGCTGCCCCTGCTCACGATCGCGCGCATCATCCAGGGCTTTGGCGCGGCCGGCATCATGAGCGTGAACGCGGCGCTGGTGCGCTTCACCTACCCGCGCAGCCAGCTCGGCCGCGGCATCGGGCTCAACGCGCTCGTCGTCGCCTTCTCGGCCGCCATCGGCCCGACGCTCGCCGCAGGCATCTTGGCGGTCGGAAGCTGGCCGTGGCTGTTCGCCATCAACGTGCCGCTCGGCGCGGTGACGCTGGTGCTGGGCCTGCGCAGCCTGCCGCACACAAAGCCCGCCAGCCATTCGTTCGACTGGCAGAGCGCGGGGCTTTCGGCGATCACCTTCGGCGTCGGGATCGCGGCCGTCGACAGCGTCGGTCATGGCGAGGCCGCCATCACCTGCCTCGTGCAGTTCGCCATCGCCATCGTCGCAGGCGCGCTGCTGATCTGGCGCGAAACCCACATAACCTCGCCGCTGCTGCCGGTCGACCTGTTGCGCATCCCGGTGTTCGCGCTGTCGATCGCGACCTCGATCGCCTCGTTCTGCGGGCAGATGCTGGCCTTCGTCGCCATCCCCTTCTACCTCCAGAGCCGCTTCGGCTATTCGGCGGTCCATATGGGCCTCCTGATCACGCCATGGCCGATCGCCGTGGCGTTCGCAGCGCCCCTCGCCGGCCGCCTGGTCGAGCGTTATCCGGCCGGCCTGCTCGGCGGCATCGGCCTCACGCTGTTCGCCTGCGGCCTTGCCGCGCTCGCCTTCCTGCCCGCAGACCCCGCACCGTTCGACGTGATCTGGCGCATGGCGTTGGCGGGCGCCGGCTTCGGTCTGTTCCAGACGCCCAACAACCGCACCATGATCGCTGCCGCCCCGCGCGAGCGCGCAGGCGGCGCCAGCGGCATGCTGGGCACGGCACGCCTGCTCGGCCAGACCACCGGCGCCGCGCTGGTGGCGTTGTTGCTCGGACGGTATCCGGTTGAGGGGACCAGGCTGGCGCTCCTTGCAGGCGTCGGGTTTGCACTCTGCGGCGCGGTGCTGAGCATGCTGCGGCTGTCTCCGGTTGGCGCGCGCGGCGCCGAACACGTCCGCGTGCAGGACGATCAGCGCCTGCGGGGCGACTGACGGAGCCCCACGTCCAGGTACCGGCCATTCCCGTGCACAACCGCTGCGTGGCTTAACTATCCGGACCAATGACCTATTGCCCTCGCGCTCCGGTTGCGGTTGATTGGCGCGGGGAATAAGGGGCACTTCATGCGTTCATTGGGAATTGTGGCGCTCAGCGTCATGCTGGGCGGCTGCGCGTCTGTGACGCGCGGCACGACCGAAAACATCAGCATCTCATCGACACCGTCAGGCGTGGAAGCCGTCGTCAGCGGAATGGAAGTTCCGACCACCTGCACGACGCCCTGCTCCGTGGTCGTCAAGCGGAATGCCGACATTTCGATCACCTTCCAGAAGGAAGGCTACGAGCCGCAGATCGTGCCGCTCAGCCGGGACGTACAGACATCAGGGGCCGCGGGCTTCGCCGGCAATCTCCTGCTCGGCGGCGTGGTCGGCATGGGCGTCGATGCCGCAACGGGGGCGGCCACCGATCACAAGCCCAATCCGGTCATCGTGACGATGCAGCCGTCGGTTCGCGCACGGCCGGCCGCGCCGAAGAAGCCACGGCCGCCTGCGGCCGCACCCGAAGCCGGAACGTAGGGGCTCTCACCCAGCCACAGAAACAAAAAGGCCGGCTTTTCAGCCGGCCTTTTCAATTCTCATGGCGTGCCGATCAAGCCTTGACCAGCGGGCCCTTGGAGGTCGGCCCCTTCGAGCCGCCGGGGCCGCCCGGCTTGGACTTGCCCGGCGGGCGCTTGCGGGTGCCCGGGAGCTTCTCCTGCTTCGGCGTGACCGGCCCCTCGACGTATTCGAAGCCGATCTTGTCCTTGGTCTCGTCAGCCTCGTCCTTGACCAGGATGACGCGAACATGGCCGCCGCCCTTCAGCTTGCCGAACAGCACCTCGTCAGCCAACGGCTTCTTGATGTGTTCCTGGATCACGCGGGCCATGGGACGTGCGCCCATCTGCTCGTCGTAACCATGCTGGACCAGCCAGGCCTTGGCGGGCTCGGACAGCTCGATGGTGACGTCGCGGTCGCCGAGCTGGGCTTCGAGCTGAAGCACGAACTTCTCGACCACGGTGCCGATCACCTCGACGCTGAGATGGCCGAACGAGACGATGGCATCGAGACGGTTGCGGAATTCCGGCGCGAACTGCCGGTTGATCGCCTCGTGGTCGTCGCCTTCCCGCTTCGAGCGCGTGAAGCCGAACGCCTGCTTGGCGAGATCGGAAGCCCCCGCGTTCGTGGTCATGATCAGGATCACGTTGCGGAAATTGACCTGCTTGCCGTTGTGGTCGGTGAGCCGGCCGTGATCCATGATCTGGAGCAGCACGTTGTAGAGATCGGGATGCGCCTTCTCGATTTCGTCGAGCAGCACCACGCAATGCGGATGCTGGTCGACGCCGTCGGTGAGCAAGCCGCCCTGGTCGAAGCCGACATAGCCGGGAGGCGCACCAATCAGGCGCGATACGGTGTGCCGCTCCATGTATTCGGACATGTCGAAGCGCAACAGCTCGACGCCGAGGCTTGCCGCCAGCTGCTTTGCAACCTCGGTCTTGCCGACGCCGGTCGGACCCGAGAACAGGTAGCAGCCGATCGGCTTCTCCGGCTCGCGCAGGCCGGCACGCGCCAGCTTGATCGATGCCGCGAGCGACTCGATCGCCTTGTCCTGGCCGAACACGGTGCGCTTCAGCGTCTGCTCGAGATGCTTGAGCACCTCGGCATCGTCCTTCGAGACGCTCTTCGGCGGAATCCGCGCCATCGAGGCGATCGTGGTCTCGATCTCCTTGATGCCGATGGTCTTCTTGCGCTTGTTCTCGGCCACCAGCATCTGCGCCGCACCGGACTCGTCGATCACGTCGATCGCCTTGTCCGGCAGCTTGCGGTCGTGGATGTAGCGCGAGGAGAGCTGAACCGCGGCCTCGATCGCCTCGTTGGTGTACTTCAGCCGGTGGTAGTCCTCGAAGTACGGCTTGAGACCCTTGAGGATCGCGATCGCGTCCTCGACCGTCGGCTCGTTGATGTCGATCTTCTGGAAGCGCCGCACCAGCGCGCGGTCCTTCTCGAAGTGCTGACGGTATTCCTTGTAGGTGGTCGAGCCCATGCAGCGGATGGTGCCCGAGGCCAGCGCCGGCTTGAGCAGGTTCGAGGCATCCATCGCCCCGCCCGACGTCGCGCCGGCACCGATCACGGTGTGGATCTCGTCGATGAACAGGATGGCGTTGGGATGCGCCTCGAGCTCCTTCAGCACTTGCTTCAGGCGTTCTTCGAAGTCGCCGCGATAGCGCGTGCCCGCGAGCAGCGTGCCCATGTCGAGCGAGAACACGGTGGCAGCCGCCAGAACTTCCGGCACCTCGCTGTCCACGATGCGCTTGGCGAGGCCCTCCGCAATCGCGGTCTTGCCGACGCCGGCTTCGCCGACGAACAGCGGGTTGTTCTTCTGCCGGCGGCACAGCACCTGGATCGCACGGTTGATCTCGGAGTTGCGTCCGATTACCGGGTCGATCTTGCCGTCGCGCGCCTTCTTGTTGAGGTTGACGCAATAGGTCTCGAGCGCCTCGCCCTTCTTCTTGGCGTCTTCGGCACCCTTGGTCTCGGTCTCCTCGTCGACGCCGCGCACCGGCCGCGCCTCGGAGACGCCAGGCCGCTTGGCAATGCCGTGGCTGATGTAGTTGACCGCGTCATAGCGCGTCATGTCCTGCTCCTGCAGGAAATACGCGGCGTGGCTCTCGCGCTCGGCGAAGATCGCGATCAGCACGTTGGCGCCGGTCACCTCTTCACGACCGGAGGATTGCACGTGAATCACGGCGCGCTGGATCACGCGCTGGAAGCCGGCGGTCGGCTTGGCGTCGTCGGCGCCATCGGTGACCAGATTCTCGAACTCGGTCTCAAGATAATTAACCAGGCTCGTGCGGAGCTTGTCGAGATCGACACTACAGGCGCGCATGACGGCGGCTGCATCGGAGTCGTCGATCAGGGAGAGCAACAGATGCTCGAGCGTCGCGTATTGGTGATGACGTTCGTTTGCGATCGCCAGTGCACGATGCAGGGATTGTTCAAGGCTTTGGGAAAAAGTCGGCATTCGCGTCCTCTATGGCCCCCACCATCATGGTCGTGATCGCCCGGTCAGGCAACAACAACCTTTGTCACATATAGTTATACAAGACCGCCGCGAAAGACCGGTTCCGCGACTCCGGCAGCGACACACCCGCGGTATTTTCGATGCAAAACCCGTTCCGATTTGGGCAGACTACCCATTTGGGCAGGGTTGACGCCGGCGCCGAAGTTCACCGGATCATGCAGCAGGATGTGCTGCCATCACACGCCGCGCGAACAGAACCACTCTAAGGAACGCGACCGGCGACTATTTCTTTTCCATCACGCATTGCAGCGGATGCTGGTGCTTGCGGGCGAAATCCATCACCTGCGTTACCTTGGTCTCGGCGATCTCGTAAGTGAACACGCCGCACTCCCCGATGCCATGATGGTGGACGTGCAGCATGATCTTGGTCGCGGCCTCGATGTCCTTGTTGAAGAACTTCTCCAGCACGTGGACGACGAACTCCATCGGCGTGTAGTCGTCGTTCAGGATCAGCACGCGGTAGAGGTTCGGCCGTTTGGTCTTGGGCTTGACCTTGGTAATGACCGAAGTGTTCGGACCCGAGGGGTTGCCCGAACGGTTCTCGTCATTGCTCATGCGAGGAGCGTAGGCAGCGGCTGGGGCGGACAGGTCGAGTCTGGAAGTCAATTGCGGCATGGCTCAGGCGTTCAAATTCCCCATGGAAGCGAATGGCAGTCGCCGCACGACCCCGCCCTTCGGAGCCTGGCGCAGGCGCGCCGCCTTGTTGGATCGCCGCTCCCGACAATCCGGTCCAAGCCGGATCGTTCGCCAGCAATATGGGCCTGCCCCCGGCCCGCCGCAAGCGTGCAAAGGTCCGGCCGATGCGGCCACAGCAGTCCCGATTCCCGGTCCGGGCGATCGGGAGCAAGGTTAAACAATCCGGACCGATTTGACAAAAATTTCGCCCCCGCGCGTTTAGAACATGTTGACCAGGAACCCCGGCTGTTAACCCGGCTGCGGCGGTTTCACGCGGGTCGCTCCGGTTTTCTACGGTCCAATTTACCTGCCGTTCAATGGCGTGGCGCGAAATCGGGCAAAACACAGATTTCGGGGATCGTCATGTCTCGCCCGCCCCTCGTCAGCCGCCTTGGTCGACTATTCGCCCGCTTTGCAGCGGCCGAGCAAGGCAATATCGCCGTGATCTTCGCCATCGCGCTGGTCCCGGTGCTGAGCTTCGTCGGTGCCGCGATCGATTATAGCCGCGCCGCCCAGGCCCGCGCCTCCATGCAGTCGGCCCTCGACTCCACCGCGCTGATGCTCTCCAGGGACCTGTCGGCCGGCACGATCACGACGTCGCAGATCAGCAGCAAGGCGCAAACCTATTTCAATGCCCTGTTCACCAACACCACGACCCTGCCATCGGTCACCGTTGGGGCCACTTATACCGCGAGCACCAGCATCGGCTCGACGATCCAGCTCACCGGAACCGGCACCTACACGACCAGCTTCATGAAGATCGCCGGCTTCCCGACACTCGGCATCGACACCACCTCCACCAGCGCCTGGGGCCTGACGCGCATGCGCGTGGCCCTGGTGCTCGACGTCACGGGATCGATGGCCGACGACGGTAAGATGCCGGCCATGCAGACGGCCGCGAAGAACCTGGTCGACCAGCTCAGCACGCTCGCCAAGACCAACGGCGACGTCTACATCTCGGTGGTTCCGTTTTCCAAGGACGTCAACGTCGGCAGCAGCAACTATGACAAGTCCTGGATCGACTGGAGCGACTGGGAAGCGGTGAATGGCAGCTGCAGCGACAATTGGTACAAGCAACAGTCGGGCTGCGTCAGCGCGGGCAAGACGTGGACGCCGAAGAACCACAACAAATGGACGGGATGCGTCACCGACCGCGATCAGGACTACGACACCAAGAATACGACTCCGGTTATCAGCAACTCGTCGACGCTGTTCCCGGCGGAGCAGTATTCGTACTGCAATTCCAGCAATTCGGCCTACATCCAACCGATCATGCCGCTGAGCTACGACTGGTCCGCGCTCAAGACGCTGATCGGCAATCTGGTCCCGACCGGCAACACCAACCAGGGCATCGGCCTCGCCTGGGGCTGGATGACGCTCTCGACCGGCGATCCCATGAACGCGCCGGCCAAGGACACCAACTACACCTACAAGGACGCGATCGTCCTGCTCTCCGACGGCATGAACACGCAGAACCGCTGGTACAGCGACTCCTCGCAGATCGACGCGCGGGAGAAGAAGCTGTGCGACAATGCCAAGGCCCAGCCCAACAACATCACGATCTACACGGTGCAGGTGAACACCGGCACTGATCCGACCTCGAGCGTGCTGCAATATTGCGCCAGCAGCGCCGACAAGTTCTATCTCGTCACGTCGGCCAGCCAGACCGTTTCGGTGTTCAAGGACATCGGCACCTCGCTGTCGAAGCTGCGCGTGGCGCGCTGACGGATCGAGCGCGTGCAAACAAAAAGCCCGGCTGGTTCAGCCGGGCTTTTCGATTCCAGGACGTCCTGAAAAATTTACTGAGCAGCCGGGGTGAACTTCGACACGATGGTCTCGACCGGCTTGAACGCCTGCTTGGCGAGGTCGTTGTAGAGGCCGGCGATCTTCTGCGATTCCGCAACGAAGGTCTCGTAGGAGGAACGGGCGAAATCGGTCTGCGCTTCCATGGCCTTGTCCAGCGACTTCACGCCGGAAAGCTTCTCGACGAAGGACTTGGTGTCTTCGAACGACTTCTTCGTATAGTCGCCATAGGCGCTGGCGATCGCCTGGAGGCCGTGCTGCACCGAGGTCGCGGAGGCGACGTACTGCTCGAAGTGCTCTTTCCCGTAGTTCTGAAAGTCTTCAACCTTGAACATTTCGGAATCCTTTTCCCTGGCTCTCGTCGGGAAGCCCCGGCTCCCTGACTCTGCCCACAATTAGTGCAACGCACAAAAAAGTCAAGAATCTTTGTGCGACGCACAAATTTGGACTCACTTCGCGGAGATTCCCGGGGTTTCCCGCAAGGGTTCTTTAAGCATTTGGAAACCGCGGGCCCCTACCCTGATTCCCTGGACGTGTTCAGCTTCCGCAGACGGTCAAAAGCCGTTTGAGACCATCACCTTAGCCAGAATAGCGGTTCAGGCCCAACGTCCCCCGCGGCGAACACCAGCGGAGGGACAGCCTGAGCAGGTAATGATCCCGGGTCCATTGGGCACAATTTCGCCTCACGAGCCGGTGATCAGTTGAGAAACGGGGACGGGGTTCCATGCTTCGTAAAAACTTGTCTTCCTCGCGCTTGGCGCGGGTTGGCGTTTTCGGGCTTCTTACGGTCACCACCGCGGTCATCTTCACCACCGATGCCGCCGAGGCGCGGCGTCATCGCCGCCATTACGCGCACCACCGGGTGCAGCGCGATGTGTCCGAGAGCTCCAGCCCGAAATTCGCGTCCATCATCGTCGACGGCAATTCCGGCGCGGTGCTTCAGTCGAACGCCCCGGACGGCATCCGTCACCCCGCCTCGCTCACCAAGATCATGACGCTCTATCTGCTGTTCGAGCGTCTCGAGTCCGGCAAGATGAAGCTCGACACCGAGATGCCGGTGTCCCAGCACGCCGCCGATCAGGATCCGACCAAGCTGAATTTGCGTGCCGGCCAGACCATCCGCGTCGAGGACGCGATCAAGGGTCTCGTCACCCGCTCCGCCAACGACGCCGCGGTGGTGATCGCGGAAGCGATCGCCGGCGACGAGGACGACTTCGCCCAGATGATGACGCGCAAGGCGCGCTCGCTCGGCATGTCCAAGACGGTGTACCGCAACGCCAACGGCCTTCCCAACGACGAGCAGGTCACGACCGCGCGCGACCAGGCTACGCTCGGCCGCGCCATCCAGGAGCGCTTCCCGCGCTACTATCGCTATTTCGCGACCGCGACCTTCAACTGGCGCGGACAGTCGATCCGCAACCACAATCACCTGCTCGGCAATGTCGAGGGCGTTGACGGCATCAAGACCGGCTACACCCGCGCCTCCGGCTTCAATCTCGTGACCTCGATGCGCCGCGGCAACCGTCATCTGATCGGTGTCGTGCTCGGCGGCCGCAGCGGCGGCTCGCGCGATGCGATCATGCGCAACCTGCTCGCGGAGAATCTTGAGAAGGGCGCGACCACCCACACCGTCGCCGCGGTCACGGAGCGCAACGGCGCTGACGCCAGCACCGAGGTCGCCGATGCGTCGCCTATCCCGGCCCGCGCTGTTCCGCAAGTTCAGGCCGCTTCTGCCCCTGCTCCTGAAGCCGCTCCGTCGCGTCTGGCCGCACGCCTGTCGACGCTCGCGGCTGCGACTGCCGCGGTGCCGCCGACGCAGCCCAGGTCCGAAGCCAAGCCTGAAGTTCGGCCGACGGAATCCAAGATCGAGCCGGCGCCGCTCACCAATGGCGTGATCTCGAGCCAGCCGCTCTCGATCATCCCCGGCTCGTCCGAGCCGATGAAGCCGGTTCGGGTCAAGACGGTTCAGGTCAAGGCCGGCGCCGTGAAAGTCGCCTCCGCTGCCCCTGCTCAGGTCGCACCGCCGGTCACCAACGCCATTTCGTCCCGTTCCGACGTCGCGGAAACCTCCACCGCCGTCGTCGCCCGGGCCGATCTCATCAACAAGCCCGAGGTCGTCAGCCAGCCGGAAGCGCCGAAGGCCGAGGTGGCGCGCACCGAGCTGCCGCGGCAGCCGGCGGGCTTCGGCACCGGCAACGGCATCCTCGGGGTGCTGCCGGCCGCAACGGCTGCCGCGCCCACCCCGGCCGCTCCGAAGCTCGCCTCCGCCGATCCGATGCCGGTCCAGATGAGCGCCACCACCAAGCCGGTCGTCACCCACAGCGGCTGGATCGTCCAGGTCGGCGCGCTCGAGAGCGAGAACGAAGCCCAGCAGCGCATCGACGCCGCGCGCAGCTCGGCCCGCGGCCTGCTCAGCAAGGCCGATCCGTTCACCGAGGTCGTCGCCAAGGACAATCGCAAGCTCTATCGCGCCCGCTTCGCCGGGCTCGAGCGCGACCAGGCCGAAGCCGTCTGCCGTACCCTGAAGCGTGCCGACATCTCCTGCATCACCGTCCGCAACTGATCTTTCGCAACGCTCCGATCAAAATGCCCGCGCTGTGCCGCGGGCATTTTTGTTTTTGGCGGGTCTCGATGCCAGTTCCGCGACAACTTCTCGTCAAGGATTTACGGTTAAAACTTTACTCAAGAGATCAACCACGCCGACAATGGCGGGTGTCAGGGCGACGGCAGACAGAGCAAGCGGAGCTCACGCGGTACGGGCGTTTGTAGCGTGGTGCCGGAGTTAGCCGTTATGCGTACGAAGCAGAGTATCCTTGGCCTCGTTTACACGGGCAGCGAGGTAGTTCGACCCCCCCTGGTCGGGATGGAGTTTCTTCATCAGGGTCTTGTGGGCCCGGCTGATGTCGTCACGCCCCGCCCCCGGCTGCAAGCCAAGGATCTGGTAGGCCTCCTCCGCCGTCATTTTGCCGCTCGCCGCCGTGCGGCGCTGCCCCCCTGCCGCATCGCTCTGCGCGTTCTGACGCCAGGCGGGAAACCGGCGGTCCAGATAGCTTTCAAGTAAGGCCACGCTCTCGGCGTCGAATGTCGGGACCATGGCCAGCAGGCTAGCGAGATCGAACTCGCCGAGATCGCGCCCGGCGTGAGGCCCGGCGACGATCTGCCCGCCGAGCTGGCCAGAGCCGTGGTCGAGCCGCATATCCAGGAATTGCGAGCGCACGCGTGAGGACTGCCCTGACGCGGGCGCAGCACCACCGCCGCCGAACAGCCCGCCGACATTGCCGAAGCCGGCGTTTGCCAGCGGTGTCCAGCCCAGCAGGCCGGCGCCGAAAATCCCGAGCGGGATCGCCACCACCAGTTCGCCCCGCAAGCCCGTGAAGGCTGCGACCGCCAGCGCCACCACGCCGCCACCGAACCTGATGGCCCTCGCCAGCACCGCTGGGTTGGCGGCTCGGAACATCTGGAGCAGCAGATAAAGCGTGATAACAGCGACAGCGCCGGCGATCAGGGTCATGACCGGAATATAGTCGCCCTCGCGGCAAAATGCATGGCATACGCCTCGCCGCGATGCCTGAGCGCTATTTCATCTGGCCGATCAGCCTGGCCGCGCCGCTCGCGGTCTTCGCCAGTTTCAACAGGGCCTCGCGACCGCCGGCGGCATAGGCCGCAGCGGCCCGCAGCAGCTCGCGCAACTGCGCCGCCGCGCCCGGATCGAAGCGGCACCAGGCGCCACCCGTCAAGCGCGCGATCTCGCGAAAGGCTTGCTCGGCGACGGCATCATGACCTTCCTGAAACACGAACACGGGCACTTTGAGCATGCCGAGCTCGCCGGCCTTGGCGCAAAGCTCGTCGACCTTCTCCTCCATGGCATCGCCGACGAAGACGACGGCGCGCACGCCCGATGCGACCGCTTCGCGCCGCGCCTCGGTCAGCACCTTGCCGATCTGGGTGTCGCCGCCGCGGCAATCGATCTTGCTCATCAACGCCGCAAGCCTGGTGCTGTCGGAGATCCACCCCGTGGTGCGGCACTCGTTGAAGCCGCGATAATAGACCAGGCGGATGTCGAGACTGCCGAGCGCGGTGGTCTCGCGAAACATGTCGGCCTGCAGCGCGCAGGCCATGTCCCAGGTCGGCTGCCGGCTCATGGTCGCATCCAGCGCGAAGATCAGCCGCCCCTTCGCGCCCGGCGCATGCGGTGACATCGCCTGCGCCTTGGTAACGAAGGCGGCGATGTCTTCCGCAGTCGACGTTCCGGCCTGCGGCACCGCGCGGCCTACCTGCGCCGAGACGGCATCGCCGCTGCGCGGTTTGATGGGTTCGCCCGACATGCCTTGACCCTGCGTGGGCAGCTAATGTGGTTAGCGCAAGCTGCCCGGTCAATGTGCAAAGCCCCCGCCGGCAGAGGCTGGCGGGGGCTTTGCAGATCGTGGCTGACGATGAGGGACCGTCAGGGAGAAGACGTCAGCTCTTGGCAGGCCCCATCAAGGCGACCGGACCGGGCTCCAGGATATTGGGCGGCGAGGATTGCGTGTCGACCGGCGCGATCTCGCTGTCGGTGGCGCTCAGGAATTTGTCGAGCATGCCCTGGATCGAGTTCTTGGCGACATCCGGACCGGTGTCGCGCATGTCGTTGTGCTGGAATTCGGTCTTCACGACCTGGATACCCGCCTTCTCGCATTCCTCATCCGTCGGGATCACGCCCGCATCGGCCTTGAACTGCGGATCGGTGGAGCGGAACGACAGGATCTTGAACTTGCCGGCGGTGACGAAGGGCACGCGCAAATTGTCGAGCGTGACGACCTTCTTGACCTCATCCGGATACTGCTTGGCGAAATACATGGTGATGTCGCCGCCCATGGAATGGCCGACCATGGTCACCTTGTCGTAGTCGGCGTTGGGCTGAACCTTCTTCATCTCCTGCACGGCGAGATGGATGTTGGCGACACCGCGCAGGATCTGCGGCAGCCGGCCGACATAGAGCTCGCCGGGCTTGGTCACCATCGGAGGATCGGTCGGCAAATCGTGCTGCGGGCTCATGACCATGTAGCCGCGCGCAGCGAAGATGTTGGCGAGGAAGCCGTACTCGGTGTTCTTGACGGTGTTGCCGTGATTGATCACTGCGACCGGCAGCGTGATCATGCCGGCATTGGCCTGCATTTCCTTGTCGCGACGCACCGCGACGTCGACGGGCACCGGGCGATTGTCGCGCGAGGCGTCGTAGAAGGTAATGGTCTCATGCTTGATCGCCCACTTGCTCGCCGTGAAATAGGCGATGCCGCAGAGAGCACTGACCGAAACCAGAACGGCAATTCCACGCTTCATTTTCGTCCTCAGCCTCAGGCTCTTGCGGCCTGAATCCCTGTTGAAAATCGTGTTCTTCCGGGGCTCTTCGGCCCCTTGTCGCCTATTCGCTAATATATGTCACAGGCGCGTGACAGGAAGGCCAAATATTGTGAACCGACAGCCCTTTCATTGTGCGCCGCACACGTTTTATGGGCATCCCGTCCTCGCCAGGCTACGTCAGGGTGTACTTCACCATCCGACGCAACCGGTCTCAATTGGGTTCAATTTCAAGGTCAACGTAAGGTGAAAACGGCGAAACGCGGCTGCAGTTCCCTGGAGAGCCCGGCCCTCAGATCGATCGGATCGATCGGAAGTAGTGACATACCGCCGGCTCAGGCGCCGAGGATGTCGTGGACCTCGAGCGGCTTGTCGACCTGGTTGAACCACTCGGCCCGGTTGGCGGCGCGGCGGCGGCCGCGCTCGTCCAGCGGCAGCTTGAGCTGGCGGAGCAGGCTCGTCACCTCCTCCCGTGCGGTGAGATGGCCGAGATTGGGGCGCATGCCGAGCGTGGCCTCGTCGATCTCGTCGAGCGCGGTCAGGCCGCGCGGGAAAAATTCGCGATAGACGACGCGTTCGGCGAAGCCGTCGACGTAGCGGAAGCCGAGCCGCAGCGACAGATCCTTCAACCCCTCGGCGACGAGCTGCTTGTTGCGCGAGCCGAGCATCGACAGGCGGTTGCGCACGACGATCCAGTCGGTGGTCGAGCCGTCGAGCTGGCGGCGCTTGCGCCTGACGTCGCGCACCATCTCGGCGTAATGGCTCTCGCCCGTCACCGCGTAGTTGGCGGGATCGACGGTGCCGAGCACGTCGAAATCGAGGAAGCTGTCGTTGATCGGCGTGACCAGGGTGTCGGCCATCGAGTGCGCCAGCCGCATCAGATAGCTGTCGGTGCCCGGCGTATCGATGACGATGAAGTCGAAGCTGCTCTCGACTGCCGAGACCGCCTCCATGAACTGCTGGAACTCGGAATTCTCGTTCTCGGCGATCTGCATGGTCTCGCCGAGCTTGATGCAGCGATGCACCGGCAGTTCGAGGTCGAGCTTGGTGCGGCGCGCCCAGGCAGAGCGGTTGCCGATGTAGCGGGTGAAGCTCTGCTGACGGCAGTCGAGGTCGATGGTAGCGACGCGCTGGCCCGCCTTCAGGAGCGCAACCGCGATGTGCAAGGCGGTGGTCGACTTGCCGGAACCGCCCTTCTCGTTGCCGAGCACGACTACATGCGCCGAGCCGGATTGGCCTTGGCTAGCCTGCACAAGCATGGCGATCCTCAACACCCCTGATGAATATCTTCGAGTTGGCCGCGTCTGCGGTCAAGTGAAATGCGTGACAGGTAATGCAAATCGTATTGCGCCGTTCTTCATGAATCGCGGCGTCGTCTTTCGTCTGTGATCCAGCCACAATGTCGCGACATCGCGCGCGCCTTGCGCGGGATGCTGTGCCGCATCCGGATGCATGGCGTCCACGATCGCCGCTTGTTAAGGTTAGTCGCCCTTGGCGCCAAGGTCATGCCGCGCCGATTCCCAACCCTGTCGAGTCCTGATGTCAGCAAGCCCCTTGATCGCCCGCACGGTCCCAACCTTGCGCCGCGCCGTCGACAATCTCCGCAAGCGAAAAGCCACGATCGCGCTGGTCCCGACCATGGGGGCCCTCCATGACGGGCATGTGTCTCTCGTCCGCCTCGCCAAGCGGCGCGCCAGCCGCGTCATGGTTTCGATCTTCGTCAACCCGACCCAGTTCGCCCCGACCGAGGATTTCGGTGCCTATCCGCGCACCTGGAAGGCCGACATCGCCAAGCTCGCGGCCGAGGATGTCGATATCGTCTGGCACCCCGGCGTCGCGGCGATGTATCCGGAGGGCTTTGCCACCCGCATCATGCCGGAGGGACCGGCGCTCGCCGGCCTCGAGGACCGCTTCCGCCCGCATTTCTTCGGCGGCGTCGCCACCGTGGTCGGCAAACTGTTCACGCAGTGCCGGCCGGACTTTGCGATCTTCGGCGAAAAGGACTTTCAGCAGTTGCGGGTGGTGTCGCAGATGGCGCGCGACCTCGACCTCGGCGTCAAGGTCGTCGGCTCCCGCACCGTGCGCGAGCGCGACGGGCTCGCGATGTCCTCGCGCAACGTCTATCTGTCGCCCGAGGAGCGGCAGACCGCCCCCGTCCTCTACCGCGCCATGAAGGACAGCGCCGGCCGCATCCGTGCCGGCGAAGCCGTTGCGTCGGCCATGAAGCGTGGCGCCGCGACGATCGAGGCGGCCGGCTTTGCGCTCGACTATTACGAGGCGCGCCATGCCGAGACGCTGGCGCCCCTCACCTCGCGCAAGGACGGCCCGTTGCGGATCCTGGTCGCGGCCAAGCTCGGCAACACCCGGCTGATCGACAATATCGCGGTTTAGAGCAGCCCGAGATCGCGCAATTCGCGTCGCATCGGCTCCGGCATCGCCGCGATCGAGCCGGCGGCGGACTTGCCGAGATCGGCCGGCACGGAATCATCAGTGAGATAGCGCCAGCCCTGGAACGGGCGCATCGGCCGCGGCGACACCGAGACCACTTTCGGCTGCATCACGATCCGGCAGCGGCCGATGCCGTCCTTGTCGCGGAACGGCTCGATGCCGATGATCTTTTCCCGCGCGGCGATCTCGCCCTTGATCACCCAATAGAGCGACCCGCCCGAGAGGATCTCGGCATCGCGCTTGGGGACCATGCGGGTGATGTGGATGTGACGTTGCGGCAGACCCTTCTTCTTGGCGGTCTGCATCCGTTCGGCGATCCACTCCTTCAATTCCTTGACGGAGTCGCAACCGACGGCGAGCTTGATCAGATGTAGCGGCATGCCCAAGCATTAGCCGGGCAGCACCGCATTTGGAATGCCGATCTACTCGTTATCCGCAGCCGCGGGCGCGGCCGCCGAGGCTGGCGGCGGAGCGAGCGGAACCGGTGCTGCCGCGGGAGCACGCGCAGCCTTCGGGGCCGGCGGCTTCTTCGCGGCCGGTGGTGCGGCAGCCTGTGCCGACGTCGTGGCAGGCGCGCGCGGTGCCGGCGCTGCGTTCGCGGCGGCGGGCGCCGCCTGACGCGTCGTCGCCGTGGGCTCCGGATTCATGATGCTGACTGGCGGCGTCGACGAGGCGCTCGGGAACTCAGCGCTGGTCGGCTTGCCCGTCGGCATCGCGGGCGGCAGCCCGGCAAGCGCGGCCGTGGCCGGCATCCCCTGCGCCGTTGCAGGCGCGTTCCAGGTTGGCGCGTAGCGCGCGACCAGCATGTCGTAGAGATGGGCGTCCATGTTGGCGGCGACCCGCTGCTGGTCGGTCAGCGAGCGGAACGCGGCGCAGTCGAACTGCGTGCAGCCGTCGCGCACGACCAGCACCTGCGCGACGAGGCCGTAGCGATCGTGCTCCAGCGCCTTGCGCAGCACCTTCATGTCCGTCGTGAGGCTCTTCTCGGCGGTCGCGGCATCACCGAGCGCGGTCAGCCGGTCGATTCGGGCCGCGGTGTAGGAGACGGCGGCAGCCGCGGCATCCGGCGAGCCGAACAGCGCCTTCTCGCAGCCAATGGCGACCGCATCGCCGGCGAGATCGTCGAGACAGGACAGCGCCGGCAGGCTCGCGATGACGGCACCTTGCGCGCGCACTTCGGTCGGAGCGTCCTGCCCCGCCGGTCCATAGACGCGCACGGTGGCAGCTCCGGCGATCGCGATGGACAGCAGCGTGATCACGGTCAGCGCGCCGTTGGCGACCGACCTATCGGCGCGCAGCAGCGTGATCAGCAGGATCAATCCGAAGAATCCGGCAGCCGCCAGCGTCATCCACATCGGAAAGGCCGGCGAGCGCCAGATTTGGTCGAGCGAAGTGGCCCATGCCCAGTTCATGCGCGACGTCCCCTCACGCGAGCAGAGAGCGAATGGTCAAGCGAGCACCGCGAGTCGGCAACTGCCCCCGAGGCCCACCTTGCGAAGGTGAAGCGGGCCTTTTGACGGCGGCAGGACACAATTCCGCAGAGGGCGCGAATGCGCGGGGAGCGTCGGTCTTCAGGAGAGCGCGAGCTGGCTTTCCTTGGCGACACGTTCGAAAGCTTCGGTCGAGCTCTTGATCCGGTACTGGCAGTCGTCGCCGTCGGTCGGCAGCAGGCGGATGACCTCGTACGAGCCGCTGGCAGCAGGGCGCGCGACGTTGCTGGCCGTGAACAATACGCGCGTTCCAATCGGGAATTTGTGCTTCAACACCCTCTCCATCACTCAAACAACGCCTGCCTCGCCCATGGTCCCACTGCGACGGCCGGCCAGAAACCCAGGCGCTGTATAGCACGCGACCTGCCGTTTTGGCCAGCGCCATGCCACCATGGCAAGCGCGTAAATCCTGCAGTCTTTTCAGAATGATAGGGATGGAACCGGCCGGTCGATGATACCGCCGGGGCCGCATGTTCAGGCGGCATGTCGCAGGGCCGGTCGCAGCCCGAATGGCATATGGCGCCAGTCAATGTCCGGAACGTGAGCGCCGCCGGCCGGCACACAGCCAGCGGCCTCGTTCGGACCGACCGGTCAGGCGTCCTCGAACTTCGCGATGACAAGGGTTTCGGCCAGCCCGTCGCGGGTCCATTCCTGGAACGCCGGCAGCGCCATCATCGTCTCCATGTAGGCCTTGGTGTCCGGCGCGACGTCGATCGCGTAGGTGCGCAGGCGATGCACCACCGGCGCGTACATCGCGTCGGCCGCGCCGAAGCGGCCGAACAGGAACGGACCCTTGGCACCATAGCGCGTGCGGCATTCGCGCCAGATCTCCTCGATGCGCGCGACGTTGGCCTTGGCGTCGGCCGACAGCGTCACGGGGCGGATCGGCCGATGCAGGTTCATGCCGCATTCGTTGCGCAGCGCCACGAAGCCGGAATGCATCTCGGCGCACACCGATCGGGCATGCGCGCGCGCGGCGACGTCGTCGGGCCACAGCTTCACCTCCGGATAGCGCTCGGCGATGTATTCGATGATGGCGAGCGAATCCCACACCGTGACATCGCCGTCGACCAGCACCGGCACCTTGCCGGCACGGCTGAAGGACAGGATCTGCTCCTTGTCCGCGGGATTGTCGGTGTAGAGCGGGATCAGCGTCTCCACGAACGGGATGTCGTTGGCGCGAAGCGCGAGCCATGGCCGCATCGACCATGACGAGTAGTTCTTGTTGCCGATCGCGAGTTTCAGCGCAGCCATGTCATCAGTCCTTCCCGAGACGCTTTGAAGCGAGCCGCTTTTAACGCCATCGCGTGCCGCCAATCAATCGTTGCCGCATCCTGCCATGCGTGGCAATCGTGGCGGCTTGCGAGGAGAGAGAGATGAGCAGGCATTGGGTCGACATCACCGCGGTCGGCTTCTTCATCATCGAATGGCTGGTCTATGCCCTGACGCTGGAGCATTCGGCCTACGGCCGCGACAGCCTGTCGGCGCGCATGAACCGCTATCGCGAGGTCTGGGTGCGCCGGCTGCTCGACCGCGAGACGCGCATGGTCGACATGCAGATCATGGCCTCGCTGCAGAACGGAACCGCTTTCTTCGCCTCGACCAGCCTGATCGCGCTCGGCGGTGCGCTGGCGCTGCTGCACGCCACCAACGACGCCATCATGATTCTGAGCAAGCTGCCGATCGACCTCAGCACGTCGCCGGCGATGTGGGAGCTGAAATGCGTCGGCCTCGTGCTGATCTGCGTCTACGCCTTCTTCAAATTCGCCTGGTCCTATCGCCTGTTCAACTATGTCGCGATCCTGTTCGGCGGCATGCCCCCGGCCGAGCGGCGCGACACGCCGGAGGCGGAAGCCCATGTCATCCGCACCACGCGCCTGTTCGAATCCGCCGGCCGCCATTTCAACCGCGGCCAGCGCGCCTTCTTCTTCGCGCTCGGCTATCTCGGCTGGTTCGTCAGCCCCTGGCTGCTGTTCGTGACCACGGCCGCCGTGGTGGTCGTGACCTGGCGCCGGCAATTCGCATCGAGCGCATGGGCGGCGATGGCACCGGAGGTGGTGGATGGCGCGGAGAAGATGAAGCGCGGTCATTGAGGCACGTGTCCCGGACAAGCTGCAACGCGCAAGCGTTGCGGCGCAGAGCCGGGACCCAGGGCAACACGGCGCGATGCGGATGGATGGCCCCGTCGAACCGGACGATGCTTCGCATCGCCGGGATAACGCTGCGCTGCGTCCGGGGCACGAGAGCGGAGTGTGGCGCACGCTGTCTCCACTTGTCATTGCGATGCTCCAGTGCACATCCCAGCGGCGCTGCCGTAGGGTGGGCAAAGGAGCACTTGCGCCGTGCCCACGATCTCCGTCCATAAGCGACAAGGCGTGGGCACGCTGCGCTTTGCCCACCCTACGAGATCGAGCTTGTGGCACGTAGCTCAGCTCGCAGACACGACTCTTCGGCCTCGCGGCGCAATTCGCCCGAGCTTTGCTTGGTCTCGCGACCCTCTCATCCAAGAGGGCGCAGGGAAGGCCGGGTGCCAGCGCGCACCCGCGGTCCGCTGCGCGAAAAGCACGCGCAGAAAGAACCGCACAGCAGCATACAGGTGTGGCCGATCACTCGGCCTTCCCTGCGCAGTGGCTGGACGGCTTATGCCGTGATCTCCCGGGAGCCGACCATTCCTTCTGGCCTCCCTCGCCCCGCGAATTGGATGATGCAGTCTGCCCGGTTGGGCTCGCTCGCACCTTCGCAGGACTTGACCGTAGCAACGACGGCCAGGACCACACGGTTTTGCCGTACGCACGGCCCGCCATTTCGCCGCAGTTTTTCCAGCCCTGTCGACGAAGCCGGAAACTTACAGACGAGACGAAGCCTAACAGCGCCGCTCATCCGCACGAAGCCTCGGGCTCACAGGGACTACCCGCCCTGCCCGCGCCTCTCGTGCCGACGCTGCCGCGTCCACCGCAACCCCGGCTCGCGACAGTGACGACCACATAGTCGCCCCTCTTGGGTGAGCCGGGATGGGCGACACATACGCCGAAACCGAATTTCGGTAAAGTGGAATATTTTTAGCGACGTGGATTGACAGAGGGCGAAACAGGCACGATCGCGTAGCCCGGATGGAGCGCCAGCGTAATCCGGGACGGTGCGAGATGCCGGGCGAGCGGCCCCGGATTGCGCTTTGCTTCATCCGGGCTACGCGAAGCTACGATCCGAAATCCCGTGGGCTGAACGGCAGGTCCATGATCTTCCATTCCCCGTACAGATTTGCCGGCAGCATCTTGTAAGGTTGGCAGTTCTGGAGCGCGCTCATGGCGGACTTCACGAGTGCCACCCCTTTTGCGGACGGCGGAGCCTCGATCAGGATCGGCTCGCGCGCCAGCGTGCCGTCGGTCGCGAACACCGTGCGCAGCTTGATGTGAACGGCGTCGGTCGGGCTCAGTCCGGCCGGCAATTTCGCACAGCTGCGCAAATGGCGACGAAGCGCGGCGATGACTTCAGCCGGCAACTTGGCTGCGATTGAATCCTTGGCATCGCCGCCATCGTCCTTGGGGGTGTCTTTTGGCAGCTCCGGCGGCAATTCCGGCGGCAGGCCCAGCATGACGCCGTACTTGACGGTGACGTCAGGTTGCGGAGCCTGATAGGCCGGCGGCGGTGCGGCCTCCGGCTGCTGCATCGCTTGCGGCGGCGGCTGCATCGGTGGCTGCGGCATCGCCTGGGACGGCGGTTGTTGCTGGGCTTGCGGCGGCGGCTGTTGCGACGGCTGTGGCTGTTGAGGCTGCGACTGCACGTTGGCCTCACGCTGCTTCGGCGCCGGCGAGGTTTGCGGCTGCTTCTGCTGCGGTTCAGGTGGCGTCTGCTGCGACGGTGCCGCGGCTTGCTGCTTGGCCGCGGGCTTGTCCGCCGCTTCGGACTTTTCGGTGAAATCGAGCTTCGGCAGTTTCAGATCGGGCGTCGGCTCCGGCGGCTTCTCCTTGGCCGCCTCCTTCGTCTCCTGCTCCTTGATCTCTTCCTTCACCTGCTCCGGCGTGACGATGTCGACGGTCACGGTCTCCGGCGGCTGGCTGCGAAACGGATGGACCTCGCTGATCACGATGATCAGCGCCACCAGCGTCAGATGCGCGATTGCTGACGCCGCAATGTCCGTCCGTATGATCTTCCGCAGTTCCATCGACCGATCTTGGGTTGCCGTCGCGGTCCTAGCATACCCCGGCCCCCTCTCAATCCCATTTCGGGGCGAAGCCGAAGTCGGTCAGCCGGCCCTTCGGACTGGCGAGTGCGGCGATCCGGCTCATCTCGTCCTCCGACAGCTCGAAATCGAAGATCTCGATGTTTTCGGACAGGCGTTCGATGCGCGAGGTGCGCGGGATCGCAGCGACATTCTGTTGCACCAGCCAGCGCAGGCAGACCTGCGCCGACGACTTGCGGTGGGCGCGTCCGATCTCGGCCAGCCTCTGGTCGGACTTGATGCGTCCCTTGGCGATCGGGCTGTAGGCGACGAGCGCAAGGCCATGCTGGTCGCAGGCCGCCCTCACCTTCGCCTGATCGAGATAAGGGTGGTATTCGACCTGGTTGCAGACCAGCGGCTCCGGCGAGAGCGCGACCGCCTGCTCGATCAGCGCCACCGTGAAATTGGAGACGCCGATGTGACGGGTCAGACCCATGGTCTTCGCATGCGACAGCGCGCCGAGCGTCTCCACCAGCGGCACGTGTGAATTGGGCCAGTGCAGCAGCAACAGATCGACGCTAGGAAGCCGCAAGCGGGCCAGGCTCTCCTTGACCGAGCGCTCGAGATCGTGGGGCGCGAAATGGTTGGTCCAGACCTTGGTGGTGAGGAAGATGTCGTCGCGCCGCACGCCGGAGGCGCGCACGCCGTCGCCAACCTCGCGTTCGTTCTCGTAGACTTGCGCGGTGTCGATGTGGCGGTAGCCGAGCCGCAGCGCCTGCTCGACCAGGCGCGCGGCAGGTCTTCCGCTCAGCTCCCAGGTCCCGAGCCCGATCGCCGGGATTTTTGCGCCATTGGCCTCGACGAACAGCATGAGGAATCCTCTCTGTCGCGGTCGCCCCAAATCATCATCCAGGTGCCATTATGGACCCGGCCCGTCACGGTGCCAACGGACGACGCCGGCCGCCGGGCCGGATCTTCAGCGCAATGCTAACGGGAGGTTCGCGCCAGGCCTTGATGTCAGGCCTTTGACGTCAGGCCTTGAGGCTTTGGCGTCAGGCTTTGGCGAGCGCCTGGAACACGGTATCCGGGGCGTGCGCGATCACCGCGAGCAGCGCACGGGCCGGTCCCCGCGGCGCGCGCTTGCCCTGCTCCCAGTTGCGGATGGTCTCGACGGGAACGCCGAGCTTGGCGGCGAACTCCATCTGGGTCAGGCAGGCGCGGCGGCGCAAATCGCGCACTGCGAGTGGGTTGGCGTCGGCCGGCGCGGCATTGGCCGTGGGCTCGACCGGAGACGGCTGGACCGGAAATTCCTGTCCATCCCGCAACTCAACGACCCGTCCGTCCGCCTTCAGCCGCAACCGCATGCTCATTCCCCCAAGCAAGGGGGATGATGCGGCAGGTCGCTTAAGTTCGGATTAAAGACAGGAGCCCGTAGCCCGGATGGAGCGCAGCGTAATCCGGGACCACTGTCGCTTGGGGCACCCCGGATTGCGCTGCGCTCCATCCGGGCTACGAATTCCCGCTGCCCGCCCCTACCTCAACCCGAACCAGAGCGTCGCAATCCCGAGGAAGGAGAAGAAGCCGACCACGTCCGTCACCGTGGTGACGAAGGTGCCCGACGCCACCGCCGGGTCGGCCCTGACACGCTCCAGCGCCATCGGGATCAGGATGCCGCCGAGCGCGCCGGCGATGAGGTTGCACACCATCGCCAGCCCGATGACGATGCCGAGGCCGGGGATCTTGAACCAGGCCACCGCCGCAATCCCCGTGATCACGGCGAAGGCGAGCCCGTTGACGAGACCGACCAGCGCCTCGCGCATCACCACGCGCCAGGCGTTGGAAGAACCGAGCTCGCGCGTCGCCAGCGCCCGCACCGCCACCGTCATGGTCTGGGTCGCGGCATTGCCGCCCTGGCTCGCCACGATTGGCGCCAGCACGGCGAGCGCGACCATCTTCTCCAGCTGGCCCTCGAACAGGCCGAGCACGGAGGACGCCAGGAAGGCTGTCGCGAGATTGACCAGC
The DNA here is from genome assembly GCF_014198315.1 of Bradyrhizobium sp. CIR48. Lineage (NCBI taxonomy): Bacteria > Pseudomonadati > Pseudomonadota > Alphaproteobacteria > Hyphomicrobiales > Nitrobacteraceae > Bradyrhizobium > Bradyrhizobium sp. CIR48. The sequence goes on along the minus strand of NZ_JACIHG010000007.1, from coordinate 395,140 downwards.
AGCCAGTTGAACCGCGCGCGCGCAATCGTCAGGAAGGTGTCCGACAGCTCTTCGTCGCTGGTGACGCCGCCGAGCGCCTTGAGGTCTTCGTCCGCCTCCTCCTCGATGACGTCGACGACGTCGTCGACGGTGATGACGCCGACCAGGCGGTCCTGGGTGTCGAGCACGGGAGCTGCGACGAGATTGTACTTGCCGAACATGCGCGCGACCTCTTCCTGGTCCTCCAGGACGGAGACGCGGCGGCGGTCCTCGTCGGTGAGCTCGGTAAGCGGCACCGGCCGGCGCGCGCGCAGCAGCACGTCGAGGGGGACTGCGCCTTGCCAGTGCTGGTCCTTGTCGACGACGTAGATCTCGTAGAAGCGGTCGGGCAGATCAGGCGTCTCGCGCATGTAGTCGATCGCCTGCCCCACGGTGAAGTCCTGGGGCACCGCGATGAACTCGGTCTGCATCCGGCGGCCCGCGGAATTCTCGGGGTACAGCAGGCTGCGTTCGAGCGCGACGCGCTCCCTGAGCGGCAGCTTCTCGAGGATCTCCTCCTGCTCGGCCTGGTCGAGGGTCTCCAGCAGCTCGACGGCGTCGTCGGATTCGAGCTCGCGAACGCCCTCGGCGACGGTCTCCGGCGGCAGTTCCTCGAGGATCTCCTCGCGCACGCCCTCGTCGAGCTCGTTCAGCGCGGAGAAGTCGAAATCGCGCCCCGTCAGCTCGACCAGGCGGACGCGGTCGTCGGGCTCGAGAGCGCCGATGAGATCGCCGAGGTCGGCCTCGTGCAGCTCGGCGACGCAGGCGCGCAGCGAGGCGCTGTCGCCGGCCTCGATCGCATGGGCGATTTCCTCGACGAATTCGTGCCTGATATCGCCGTCTTCATTGCGCATCGGCACGTGGTCGAGTACCGAATCCGCAGCGGATCGGGCAACGTCCATATGTTCATCCATGGCGCGCCTCGCCGTTTGACAGGTTGGAACGAATGGTCTGGGCTGACGGTCAGGCAATACCCACAAGGCAAAGCCGAGCGCAATGACAAAGATGCTTCGACAGCGGTGGACCGCGATGTCATCAGGCGCGGCCCTCGCTGCCCTGATCGGCATCGCCTCGACGGAAGCCGCCGCGTGCCCGCGCAAGGACGCGCTCGGCACCTCGCGCGTGCTGAGTGTCGATGCCAGGACCACGCCGCGCGTGGGCCTGAAGAGCTTTCCGCAGACGCTTGCGCTGGCCGATCACGAGGTCGTGCTGACCTTCGATGACGGGCCGAACCCGCCGACGACGTCGAAGGTGCTCGCAGCGCTGGCGCAGGAATGCGTGCGCGCGACCTTCTTCCTGATCGGCCTGCACGCCAGCCAGCATCCCGACATGGTCAAGCGCATCGCCCGCGAGGGCCACACCGTCGGCCACCACACCTTCTCGCATCCGTTCATGGCGCGGATCCCGTTCGACAAGGCCAAGGGCGAGATCGACCGCGGCGTCGCGGCCGTCGAGATGTCGCTGCACGGCAGCTCGACGGCGACGCCTTCGACGCCGTTCTTCCGCTTTCCCTATTTCCAGGGGACGCAAGCGCAGCTCGACCTGCTCCAGTCCCGCGGCATCGTCGTGTTCGGCGCTGACCTCTGGGCCAGCGACTGGAACGAGATGACGCCGGAGCAGGAATTGAAGCTGGTCACGGAGCGGCTTGCCGCTAGCGGCAAGGGCATCGTCCTCTTCCACGACCCCAAGGCGCGCACCGCCGCGATCATGCCGGCCTTCCTGCGGTATCTGAGGGAGAACGGTTTTCGCGTGGTCCACATCGTGCCGGCCGGCCCGCCGCAGAAGAGCGCCGATGCGCGCTGATGCCGGAATGTCACGCCGGCGCAAAATGGGGTGATTTGGGCCCTATTAACACTCTGTTCATGATACCCCCTGCTAATGGACGGGGACTTTGTGACGGGCAAGGCTGTTGGCGCCTGAACCGTTTCCTGATGTCTCCGACCTACTATGGCGGCTATCGCACATGAGGGCAGACGGGGTTCATGATCGGAAGTAGCGTTGTCTTGCGGACGCGATCGTGGATCGTCCTTTGCCTGGGCGGATTCCTTGGATGTTCGACCATCGGATCGCCGGCGGCGCTTGCCGCCGACTGCCCGGGCCATCCCGACGCGCTCGGCACGTCCCGCACCCTGGTGGTCGATCCGCGCGAGCATCCGCTGATCGGCACCATGCAGTACCGCGAGACGCTGCCGCTCAGGGATCATGAGGTCGTCCTGACCTTCGACGACGGTCCGCTGCCGAAATATTCCAACCAGGTCCTCAAGATGCTCGACGACGAGTGCATCAAGGCGACCTTCTTCATCATCGGCAGCCAGGCCAAAGCGAATCCCGAAGGCGTGCGCAAGCTGGTGGCGGCGGGCCACACGGTCGGCACCCACAGCATGAACCATCCGCTGACCTTCGACCGGATGCCGATCGAGAAGGCCGAGGCCGAGATCAACGGCGGCATCGAGTGGACGTCGGCCGCGATGACCGACCCGTCCAAGCTGGCGCCGTTCTTCCGCATTCCCGGCCTGATGCGCGCCGAAGGCGTCGAACATCATCTGATCTCGCGCGGCATCCAGGTGTGGAGCGCCGACTTCCCCGCCGACGACTGGCGCCACGTGTCGTCCGACCGCGTCTATCAGCTCGCGATGCAGCGGCTGGAGGCCAAGGGCAAGGGCATTTTGCTGCTGCACGACATCCAGGCGCGGACGGTCGCGGCGCTGCCAAAAATCATCCGCGACCTCAAGGCGCGCGGCTATCGCATCGTGCATGTTGTGCCGGCGACCGCCGACCGGCCGGCGACGCCGACCACGCCGGTGGAATGGCTGCTGCATCCGCCGACCGAGACCGTGCCGATCGCGCGCTGGCCTTCCGTTCCGAGCTTCGTGTTCACGCAGACCAGGACGCTTCCGGCGCCCTCGCTCGCCGACCTCAATGCGCAGACCGAGCATCAGCCGCTGCTGCCGCGCCGAACCAGGGGTCAGATGGACGTCGCATCCGCCCTGCCGGTGCCCGGCCGCGCTCTGTTTGCGATCCCGGAAGGCTCGGTCGAGGTGCTGCTGTCGACGACATTGTCGCGGCGTGCCGCGACCCGGCTGGCAATGGCCGCCGAGACGCCGCATGCGGCCAGGGGCAAGGCCGCAAAGGGCAAGACGGCCAAGTCCCAGGCTCGGCACACCGCGCATGCGGCACCGGCCGCACCCAAGCCTGCCGCGCAGGCCAAGAGCGCCACGCCGCGCTCGACCCGCATCGCCAGCCTGAAGAAGCGCGCTTAATCCCTACCTACTGCCGCATGATGGCGGCGACGCAGAGCAGCACGATCAGCGCCAGGAAGAACAGGTCCATATAGGACTTGAGCTCGCCGTCGCGGCGCAGCCGGGCCACGTCGGCGACCACCTGCTTGCGCGCGTTCGTTCCCCCCGAGCCGTCATTGATCGGGCCCTGAAGCCGCCGCGTCTCGGCTTCCAGCTTCTCGATCTTCTGGAAGAAGTAGAACGCGCGGAGCGTCGAGACCGCGCGCATCGCGGCATAGATCAGCACCAGGATCGCCAGGATCGCCCGGTTCGGGTACTTCTCCATGAAGTTCAGGCTGAAATAGACCACCGCCATGAACGCGAAGTTGGTGATGAAGCGGTAGACGAAGCTGAGAAAAACCATGCTGGCTCGAGCCTTGAGGGTGCGCAGCCGGATCGTGCTGCGAATTCGGGATCGGGACCCAGACCGGGAGCTGGGTTGTGACGGCCCGTCTACGCCAACTTTGTTTCAACAAAGATACTGCAAGTCGCCGCCTTTTAGCCACACGCCGCCATAATGCAAGCCGGACGATGGCGGTCGGCCTACCCTGACGCAGCGCGCCCGCTACGGCTCAATGGCGATTTGGCGGAAGTCGCGATAGACTGTGCGCTGCCGTCACATCTGGGATCTGCCGATGCCGAAGAAGGGAATCACCGGCCACGACGACTGGGTTCTGACCGAGGCTCTCGCGACCGCCCTGGTCGCGCTGGAGCAGCTCGAACCGAAGCACCAGCCGAACGCGCATATGGACGACCTCCGCAAGATGCTGGCGAACGGCAAGGAGCCGGCGGCGGTGAGCCTGCACCTCGCCCAGGCCAAATGCCGCCTGTTCCCCGACCTCGATCCGCTGGAGATCTACCGGGAATACGGCATCGGCGAGGAATATGGCTGAAGCGGCCGGCCGCCTGTCTTGACGAGAAGCGCTAGTTTCGTGACGTCTTGAGCAACGGGCATTCGCTGTCGCTCAGCGGCAGAAAGGCGTCCTCGGCAGGTATCTTCTCGACGACGTTGTAATAGTCCCAGGGCGCCTTCACGTCCGAAGGTTTCTTGACCTCGACGAGATAGAAATCATGCACCAGCTTGTTGTCGGCGCGCAGCCGCGCGCCGCGCGCGTAGAAATCGTCGACCGGCATCGCGCGCATCTGCTCCAGAACAGCGCTCGTCTCGTCCGTTCCGGCCGCAGACGCGGCCTTCAGATACTGCGACACGGCGGAGTAGACGGCGGCCTGCGGCGCGGTCGGCATGGCGTTGTGAACCTTGTAGAACCTTTGGGCGAACGCACGCGTTTCCTCGTTGAGCGCCCAATACCAGGCAGTGACGGTCGTCAGGCCCTTGGCGGTTTCGGCCCCCATCGCGTGCACGTCGGTCAGGAACATCAGCTCGGCGACCGCCTTCTGCGGTCCCGCGTTCATTCCGAACTCGTTCCATTGCTTCATCGAGGTCACGAGCTGCTCGCCGGCATTGGCGAACGCAACCACCTTGGCTTTGGACGCCTGGGCCTGCAGCAGGAAGGAGCCGTAATCGGCATTTCCCAGCGGATGAAAGACCGCACCGAGCGACTTGGCCCCTGAAGCCGCCAGCACGCGCTGGGACACCTCGACCATGTTGCGTCCGAACGCGTAATCGGACGCGATGAAGAACCAGCTGTCATAGCCTTGCGACACCAGCTTTCGAACCGAGCCGGCGACCAGATTGTAATTGTCGTGCAGCCACATCAGGCCGGTGCGCGAGCATTGCTTGCCGCCGATCTCGGTGGTGCCGACCGCCGAATAGATCACGATCCTGTTCTTGTCGCGCGCGATCGACTGGATGGCGAGCGCCACCGCGGAGTTTCCGACGTCGGCCACCATGTCGACGCCATCAACGTCGAACCATTTGCGGACGATCTGGGCGCCGATATCCGGCTTGTTCTGATGGTCGGCGACGACGATCTCGGCCTTCAGCCCGGGCGTTGCGCGTTGAAAATCGTCCACGGCCATCCGCGCGGCGACGACGGAGCCGGGCCCGGCCAGGTCCGACAACGGTCCGGCCTGGTCATTGATAATGCCGATCCTGACCACGCCACCGGAGAATTCGGCGGCCGCGCTCCGTTCGGCCAGCGCTGCCGGACCGAGCGCCAGGATGAGGCCGAAGGTCAAACGGCAAAGCCGGCTGCGCGACGATAGCAATTCTCCAACACGACAAGGCGCCATTGCCCCCTCCGCTTCAGCATCGCGACGGCATGTCGGCGATGATCGATCGATGTCCCCTCGCTGGCAGCGCACCGTGCGCCGATCCTCGCGGCGGCCCGGCCACTATCCCTGCCGTTGGACGGCCTTCCTGACGAACTCCAGCCGCCGCGCCTGCGCCGGCGCAACCCGTTCCTTCATGGCAGCGACGATCGCCGCGGGCGCCGTGTCCGGCGAGCCCGCCGCAAAGGGCGGTGCGGGATTGTACTCCATGCGCAGCTGAATCATCTCCGCCGCCGCACGGCCCCGCAACATCGACACCAGGGTGAGTGCGAAGTCGATGCCCGCGGTGATGCCGCCGCCCGTCATGCGGTTGCGGTCGACGCAGACCCTCTCCTGCGACAGCTCGGCTCCGAACAGCGGCAATGCATCCCTCGCCGTCCAGTGCGTGGCCGCGCGATATCCCTTCAACAGACCGGCGGCGCCGAGCACGAGCGAGCCGGTGCAGACCGACGTCACGTATTGCGCGCCCCTCTCCTGCTGTCGCAGAAAGGCGAGAACGTCCTCGTCCAGCATCAGCTCGTCGGTGCCGTAGCCGCCCGGAACGCAGATCACGTCGAGCTGCGGGCAATCGGCGAACGTGACGGTCGGCGTCAGCGCGATGACGGAATCGCTCGGCACCGGCTCGATGCGTTTCCAGACCAGATGCACGGTCACGTCAGGCAGGCTGGAGAAGACCTGGGCGGGACCGGTGAGATCGAGCTGGGTGACGCGCGGAAAAACCAGAAGACCGATCTGCAACGGGCCCGACATGTCCAACCTCGACAACGCGCTTGACGGTTGCAGCCTGCCATGTTGGCCTTGCGGTCGAAATGGCTTAATTCCCTCAATTCTGGACACGCCCATGATCGGCTTCCTGATCTTTCCCGAATTCCAATTGCTGGATGCGGCCGGTCCGATCTCGGTGTTCGAGATCGCCAGGCGTCATACGCCGAATGCGCCGCGCGTGATCACCGTCGCAACGAAGGCGGGCGCCGTGCGCAGCTCGTCAGGAATCGAGATGCTGGCGCGCAATCTGCGGTCGGCAAGCTCGGTCACGACGCTGTTCGTCGCCGGTGGAGAGGGCGTGGAGGCCGCGGCGCGCTGCAAGACGACCATCGCCTTCATCCAGCGACTGGCGAGCCGCGGCGTGCGCATCGCCAGCGTTTGCAACGGCGCCTATCTTCTGGCGCAGGCGGGACTGCTGGACGGGCGCTGCGCGACCACGCACTGGTCTTGCACCCGCGACTTCATCGGGCGCTACCCGAAGGTGCGGCTCGAGCCGGACCAGATCTTCATCCGCGACGATCGGGTGTGGACGTCAGCCGGCATCACGGCCGGGATCGATCTCGCGCTCGCCATGATCGCGCAGGACCATGGAGAGGAGGTCTCGCAGGCGACCGCGCGGCAGCTGGTGCTCTATCATCGCCGCAGCGGCGGACAATCGCAGTTCTCGAGCTTGCTCGAGCTCAAGACGCCGAACGGCCGCTTCGGCAGCCTGTTGTCATGGGTGCGCGAGAATCTGGATGCGCATCTCACGGTCGAGGCGCTGGCCGAACGCGCCGGGTTGAGCGCACGGCATTTCGTCCGCTCCTTCACCGCCGAGACCGGATCCACGCCGACCAAGGCCGTCGAGCGCCTGCGGGTCGAGGTGGCGCGCGAGCGGGTGCAGTCCTCCGGAGAGGCCATCGAGCGCGTCGCCCAATCCACCGGCTTTCGCGACCCCGAGCGGATGCGCAGGGCCTTCATCCGCGCATTCGGTCAGCCGCCGCAGTCGCTGCGACGCGCGGCGCGAAGCGCATGAGAAGCGGCCGATCGACCTCAAGGCCCGCCGGCGACTGATCCCGCGATCACCATGACGAGGGCGCCAAGGTCGATCTTGCCGTTGACGGTCAGCTCCTCCGAGCTCTTCACCTCGCCCTGGACCTTGAGCGATTGCGGCCGGTCGGCGGCCTGCCGCTGCAGCTCGCCGATGATGGCGTCCTTGAGTTTCTCTTCCAGCATGGGCTTCGTCCTTCAGGCTGCCATCGCGCGGCAGGATTGTGCACAGGAGCGGCACGCCGAGACGCATTCGTCCATGCCGCCGACCCGCTCGCAATCGGCGGCGCATTCGGTGCAGATCTCGGCGCATTCGCCGCAGGTATGCCGGTGGTGCGGCGTGTTGATCAGCATGAAATGCGCAGCCGTCCGGCACATTTCGGCGCAGGCCATCATCAGGCGGAAGTGTTTCGGCTCGACGTGCTTGCCGCCGGTCTCGAGGCAATGGTTCATCGCCGTGCCGAGGCAGGTCTGGTAGCAGCTCATGCAGAGCGAGATGCAGCGGGTCATGTCTTCTGATTGAGCCATCCGGTTCTCTCCGTTGCGCATCGGTATCCCCCGCTCCACCAAGGCAAGGCAACGCACTTCGTTCCTGGTTCCGGCCGATTGTGACGTCCGCGGAACCGCGCGATGCGGCGCTAGCCGAAGCGCCTCTCGCGCAGCGCGCGGTAGCGGAGATTGGTCTGCGGCTTGATGAACAGCGCCGCCACGCCCGGATGCCGCTTGCGGGTTTCCGCCTCGATCGCAATGACACATTGCTCGATGTCGTCCGCGCGCTTGTCATCCGCAAACTCGACGCTCAAGGCGGCGACGATCTCAGCCGGCGACAGCTGTACCGTCAGAAGGCCGTTGGCCCTGAGCACGCCGGGCGAGCGCCGTGCGATATCCAGAACGGACCGCGCCAGCTCCGGATCGGCAGGCTCGCCGATCAGCAGGCTCTTGCTCTCGCGCGCGAGGCCGACGGACGTGACCGCCAGCAATATGCCGATCAGGATCGAGCCGATGCCGTCCCAGACCGGCTGCTCCAGCCATACGGCAGCCGCTGTGGCCGCGGCAGCGATGGCGATGCCGACCAGCGCCGCGCTGTCCTCGAGCAGCACCATGAATGCCGGCGGATCCTTGCTGCGAACGAACGCCTGGTAGTATCCGAAGCGCTGGCCATCGGCGCTGAAGTGCCGCAGGGCGACCAGCCAGGAGGCGCCTTCGAACAGAAACGACAGGCCGAGCACCACGAAGCTGACCATGGGATCTTCGATCTGCTCGGGTGCGGCGACGTGCAGAATGCCCTGATACAGCGAGACACCGGCGCCCAGCGCGAAGATGAGCAGTGCAACGATGAAGCTCCAGAAATACAGCTCGCGCCCATAGCCAAGCGGGTGGCATTCGTCGGGCGGACGGCTCGCGCGCCGGTAGCCGTAGAGCAGCAGGATCTCGTTGGTGGTGTCGACGAGCGAATGCACGGCCTCGCTCGTCATCGCCGAGCTTCCCGTCCACGCAGCGGCGCCGATCTTGGTGACCGCGACGAGGACATTGCCGAGCAGCGCCGCGTAAACAGAGGTCTTCGTCGAAGATCCCCCCGCGACGTCTTCGATGTCTGGTGCCGCGCTCCTCATGCCAGGCGCCGCGGCAGGCTGTGGTGGATCGTGCAGGCGGCAACCGCGGCGTGGCCGAATGCGACCGAGATCTGGTGCAGGTCGGTGACGACGTCGCCGATGCCGTAAAGGCCGTCAACCGAGGTACGCTGATGGTCGTCGACCTTCAGATAACCCTCCCCGGTATGATCGGCGTCCAGCGAGACCGCGAGCTGCGAACGCACCTCGGCCCCCATCGCCGGATAGACCGTGTCGAATTGCATCGTCCGGCCATCGGCGAAAACGGCCTCGACGCCCCCCACCCTTCGCCGCAAGCGCAGGTCGGGCGCGAACACGATGTCGACGCCGGCCTCGACCAGCTCCGATGTCACGCTCTCCTCGTCGTCCAGTCCGGTCGCGAGCAGCGTCACCTCGCGCGAATAGCCGCGCAGGAACAGTGCCTTGCCGGCGGCCCGGCCAAGCGGACCGACGACGCCGATGCGGCGGCCGATCACCTCGAAGGCGTCGCAGACGGGACAATAGCGCAACAGCCCCTCCGCGACCGCGGCGCGCCATTGCTCGAACGGCGGATGGCTGTCGACAATGCCGCTGGCGAGGATGACGGTGGTGGCCTCAAGCGCGCCGCCGTTCCAGATCGCCTGAAAACGGTCGTCGCGCCGCTGCAAGGCGGTGACCTCGGCTTCCACGCGCTCGACGGCGAGCTCGCCCAACTGCGCCGACATGCGCGCGATCAGGTCCGCGCCTGATAGTCCGTGGACGAAGCCGGGAACGTTGTGGCTGCGCGGGATCAGCGCGGCCCGGCTCGCGCCAAGGTCGACGACGCAAACGCTGCGGCGGAAGCGTGCCAGATAGATCGCGGCCATCAGCCCGGCAGGGCCGCCGCCGACGACCAGGCAATCGAACCGCGCGCCGGTCATTTGGGATTCGGATCCGTAAGACCGGCGCCAGGCTCCTGCAGCTGCCCACTCCGCGCCAGCCGGACGGCATTGCCGAGCGCGCGCGCCGCGTTCCGGACCTCCTGCTGGAATTCCCCGTCGTCGTCGAGCTCGCGATGCGAGGTGGCATATGGCTCCATGTAGCCGACATAGCCGTCGAGCTCGGCAAAGCGCCCCGCCGAGATCAGCTGCATGTCGGTCAGCCAGTCCGACAAAGCGCGGCGCACGCCCTCAGCACCGACGGCGTCGCCATGAACGACCACGCCGAAATGACGGCCGGCGAGATGGCGCGGATAGGGCCAGCCCTTCAGCTCCATCGCCTTGGCCTCATCGGCCTTCTTGCCATGCGTCGAGGTCGGATCGGGATTGCCGCCGTCGGCGCAGACCATGCGGTCCATCATTGCCTTCAGCCCGGACGGCACGTGGTACCAATTCACCGGCGTCACGATCAGGATGCCGTGGGCCGCGACCCATAGCGGATAGATCTCGTTCATCCAGTCGCCGGTCTGCCCCAGCGAATAGTTCGGATAGCAGCTGCACGGCCAGTGACAGAGCGGCATGGCCGTGCCGACGCAGGATTTGCAGGGATGAATAGACTTGCCGAACTCCGAGGCGAGGCGCGACAGATCGAGGATGTCCACCGCAAACCCCATCTCGACGAAAACAGGTTCGGCCAACTTGACCAGACGCCAGGTCTTGGACATCTCGCCGGGACAGGTGTGCTCGCTCCGGGCCGAGCCATTAATGATGAGAATGCGCGGCGTCTCCTGCGCATCGTCATGCTGGCGCTGCGCCGCCAGGATCTTCGCGCGCGCGTCGAGCCAGTCGACGGCAATGTCGTAGTCGGGATCAGAGAAACCCGCGCCCGCCTTCCGCGTCAACGGCGCCTTGCGCGAATGGCTATAGGCGTCCCAGGCGGCGCCGACCACGGCATCGAGCTCGCGCTGCAGTGGGGCAAAGGCGGGATCGATGAACTGACGCTTGTAGCGCCGTTCGAACTCCTCGCGCGACAGCTTGACGGGCGGCATCCCCTTGCGAATTTCGGCATCCGTCATGCTGGCTCCCGGCGAGTCGGTATCATCCGACCAACCCGGGGGGCAGCAACCGGTTCCTTGCCGCTACTGGCGCGCCACGTCCTGCGGCGTATCGAATTTCGCGATACGCTGGTCCAGCCGCCACAGCTCGATGCGATGGGCCAGCACGAGCGAGGCGGCCTCGCGCTTGGCCTGCTCGTCATTATCGCAGACGAGATTGATGCATCCGAACACATGCCCGTCCGGATCGATCTGGAACGCGCGGTAGTGCTTGAAGTTGCGCATCGTCATTCTCCTCGTCTCGTGCAGACCGGTGCGCTCAGCCAGTCCGTCAGGTTCGAGGTCACGTCGTTCTGCTTGGCGCGCTGCAGCAGCAGCTCGCGTTCCTTGCCAGGCGGCAGGCTGAGTGCGCGCTCGCGGGCGTTTTCGGCAAATGCGGCCAATCGCTCCTGGAGCGATTGGGTCTGTTTCCTGCGGTTGCGTTTGGCGGTCATTGTTGTTCACGGTGATTTCGGTTGGACGGAAATCGGCGCCGGCGGGGCCGCCGGGGTCGAGGTTCTCTTGTCATTCAGCTTCCGTCGCAACGGCGGGTTCCGGCATTTCAAAAAGTTAAAGCTGCGCGATTTTGCGCGAGGACGGCCGCACGTCATCGTCCCTCGTGCTCGCGTGCCGTTCGTCACGATAATCGACTGCGCCGGAACCGAATTGCTGATTCGCATGTTCAAGAACGACTTGAAGGAGAAACATCATGGCGAAGACAGCATGGAAACGGCCGGGCTCCCCGATCGGCCGCAAGGGGCCACGCAAGGCCAATCCCGCGTACAAGCGCCGCGCGCGTCAGCCGTGGACGCCTGCGGATGTGAGCAAGCTGAAGCAGCTCGCGAAGGGAAACACGCCGACGGGCGTGATGAGCATCAAGTTGCAGCGCCCGGTCGCGGCCATTCGCAGCAAGGCGCAGCGCGAAGGGATTTCGCTGCGTCCGGCCAACCGCTCACCCTACAACCGGCGAACCAAAGCCGCGAAGCGGCGTTGACGGAAGGCACCGCCGGGTGACAACCGGACACAACGGGGACGATGGACGTGGCGCTCATTTTTCCGGTTTCTGCCCACGACATCAGCGCATCGGTACGCGCCGACATCTAACCCGTTCCCGGCGCGTGCCGCCTGAACTGCTGCACGCTTCGCTCCGTTCACACGCCAGACCAAGCCGGCGTCAAACCGGCGGCTGCAAGCCCGGCGAGCGCAGCCACTCGCTCATCTGGGACCCGGTCTCCGCCTGGCGCGCCTTACGCAACATCTCGTCGCGCGCCGCTCCGGGCGGAAGCGACTTGGCTTCTTCGCGCAGCCGCTCCGCTTCGGCGGTCAGACGCATCTCCAACAGATCCGTTTGCTTCACTCGACGCCGCGTCAACATGGGCGTTCTCCCTGATCACTGGGTCGGAGCGCTCCGTTGCGTTCTTACCGATTGAGGTCATCGCGCATAGCGATGGTTCTAGAACGTTCCAGAAGCGCAGCGGTTGCAGGCCAGGCGCATCCCATGGTCGCGGCATAACCTAGGTTAAATTAGTCGGTGACTAAATTTGCTAATCTGGCAACATCGAGTGACCGGCTTGGATTGGCGCAAATGGACGACTATCGCCGACTGCAGAAAATCTGCGAGAGCCAGGCCGCTCTCAGCTCCTCCCCCGCAACGCGGACTGCGCTGCTGGAAATGGCGGAGGAGTATCGCAAGCGAGCCGAATGCACGGCACTTCAGGGGGGGCGAGCCGGCCAGTCCCGGACGCACCGAAGGTCTCGGCTAGCCGGCTGTCCCGGCCTCGATCAATCGGGCCGATAGAGCTGCAGGTAGTTCGGCGAGAACAACGCCGCGTCCTTGAGCGCGTCGAGATCGTTGATGGTGAGCGTGCGGTCGCGCAGCACGATCAGACCGGTCGCACGCAGCTCCTGCACCGTCCGGTTAAGATGCACCACCGACAACCCGGTGGCGTCGGCAAGATCCATCTGCGTGACCGGCATGACGCAGGAATTGCCGTCGACCATCCCGACGGGTCGAAGCCGCTCGAATATCTCGCAGAATAGATGCGCCACGCGCTCCAGGGCGGTGCGGCGACCAAGGTTAATGGCCCATTCGCGCTGGATGGCGTTGTTGACGAGGGTCTCGCACCAGAACGCCTCGGCGAGCGAGCGATCGCTCATCGTCAGACTTTCGAAACGTGCGCGCTTGATCTCGGCGTAGACCACCGGCGTCATTGTCGCGATGGAATGGTCCATCACGGGGAGCAAGAACGCGTGCGCGTCACAGCTCTCGCCCGGAAAGATGAAATTGACGATCTGGCGCCGGCCGTCCTCGAGCGTCTTGTAGCGGCAGAGCCAGCCTGATAGCACCACACGGACGCTGTCAACGGGATCGCCCTCCGAGATCAAGTCTTCACTCGCCCCGGCGCGCTCGAGACCTTCGAGCAACGCATATTCAAGCGACGCACGGGCCTCCGACGACAACCGCCGCATCACGTTCAGCCGGCGAATGACCAGCTCCACCAGGCTGCGATCGGAGGTCGACAAGGACATCAGTCAGCCATCGCCGGTGTGTGGAACGTGCGCTTGTTCAGCGGAATAGCGATCGTGCATTGCAGCCCCGGGGGGTCGAATGCCAGGGAGGTCAGCCCCTTGAACTCGAACGCCAGCGTGCGCTCCAGAAGCTCCGTGCCAAAGCCCTTTCGCGGCGGCGGCTTGACCTGTGGCCCGCTGCGCTCGCGCCATTCGAACACCAGCTCCGCGGGCTCCGTGCTTTCGTCGATGCGCCAGCCGATTTCAATACGCCCGCTCGGCTGGCTCAAGGCGCCATATTTCAGCGCGTTGGTCGCAAGCTCGTGGATCGCGAGCGCGAACGTTTCGGCGGCCTTGGGCTGGAAGCGCACCTTGGGACCTGAGACCTGCATCTGCTCGCCCTCGCGGGCATTATAAGCGAGAAGCTCCTCGACCACGAGATATTCCAGATCGACACCGCCCTCGGGATCGCGTGTCACCAGCGCCTGGGTGCGGGCAAACGCGTTCAGCCGTCCGTCGAGATGGGAAGCATATTCCTCGACAGTAGTGGCGGATTCGGCCGAACGGCGGGCGATGGAGCGCACCACGCCGAGCGTATTGCGAACGCGGTGCTGCAGCTCGGCCAAAAGCAGGCGCTGCCGCTCCTCGGCGCGGGTGATCGCCGGAACATCGATGAAGGTGATGACAACGCCAGCGATGACATCGTCGATGCTGTGATAAGGCAGGATGCGCACGATGTAGCGCGTGTCGCCATCCAGCGCGCTCAGCTCACGCTCGGCGCTCGCAAGCGTACGCAGCACGCGGCGAATGTCGTCATAGAGTTCCTCGATCGGGATGCGCGCCTTGATGTGAGTGATGGGCCTGCCCGTGTCGGTCTCCACGAGATGCAGGAGCTGGGTAATTGCCGGTGTGAAGTTCATCACGCGCAGCTCATTGTCGAGAAAGACGGTCGCGATGCGCGTGCTCTCCAGGAAACTCTTGAGATCGCGGGTGGCGCGCGTCAATTCCTCGACACGGTGCGTCAGCTCGCCGTTGATGATGGTCAGCTCCTCGTTGACCAACTGCAACTCCTCGGGCGAAGCTCCGGGCTCCTCGTGGGCCAAATGTAACTCCTCGTTGAGAGACTGGTATCCTCGTGGACGGTTTCGGCTACTCAGGGATGCTCTTCAGGGTTGCTCGCGAACTCCTCGAAATGTGGCCTGGAGGCGCTCGCCTGTGGCGCGCGCAGCTCGCTCCCGGGACGCTCGACATGCTCGGTGCGCACTGGCCCCTACCATAGCAAAAATCGACATTCTCCCAACGGATCAAAGGCAAATGATGATGGAGTCGCGTTTGGCCATGGAACCCACCCCGGCTTCCATCGTTGGGACCAAACCGGCCTCCGACCCTATGTTCCCATCGGTCCGGCAGGCTTGCTGGAGGGATCATGTCTGTCTCCACCACCCCGCCTAGGCTAAGCTCCCCACTAACGGGTCGCCGTATCCTCGTGGTCGAGGATGAATATTTTCTCGCCGATGACATCGGCAAGGCGCTGCGCGCGCTCGGCGCGGAGATCGCCGGTCCCGTCGGCCACATCGAGGATGCGGTGGAAATGCTGCACGATGGCGGCGTTCTGGATGCAGCCGTGCTCGACGTGAACATCCGCGCCAAGCCGATCTTTCCCGTCGCCCGAGAGCTTAGGGCACGCCAGGTGCCCTTCGTGTTCACCACGGGCTACGACAGGATCAGCATCGAGCCGGAATTCCAGGACGTGCCGATCTGGGAGAAGCCGATCGACATCGTGGCCATGGTGCAGAATCTGGCGAGCCTCGTCGACGGTCAACCGTCGTCGCCGCAGCCATCGTCGCCTGAACGGGCTGCGCCTGCGGGATGAGCGAGCCGCAACCAAACGGGAATCAGAACAGATGCGCGAAGGCGAGCCAGGCGGTCACCGCCAGGCACAACACAACGGCGACGTAAGGTAGCGCGACGCGCAAGACGGCAAGCCTTTCCGCGTCAGCTCATCATCATCCAGGTAAATGCCGCCACCATCACGAGAAAACCCGTGATCGCGGTCGCGACAAAGGCCTGTTCGATGCGATCCATCGCCATCGCAGCCCCCTTTCCAGCCCGGGCAATGTGACCGCTTCGGGGCCGCCGCGCATTAGGCTATGTGAATCGGCTTTCCTCCTTTTGTCAGTCCGCCGGTTCAGCCGGGCAGCGCCGCGGAAGTTGCGACGACATCGCCCTACGACTTCGCCGTTCCCGGCTCGGCCATCTTGCGATGCTGCCTGGCCAGCATCTCGTTCGGGGTGACGTTGGCGACCGTGCTCTGGATCTTGTTCTTCAGCCCGGTGACGACATCGGACTCGCCGCGCAGCATCGCATCGAACCCCGCCTTGGCGACGTCGTAGGCGCCGTCCTTCTGCTCGGTGCCGACCTTGGTGTCCATCATCCCGGCGCGGCGGAAGAACTCGGTATCGGTGGCGCCCGGCATCAGGCAGGTGACGGTGACGCCGCTGTCACGCAATTCCTCGCGCAGCGCGAACGAGAATGAGTCCAGGAACGCTTTGCTGGCGTTATAGGCCGCCTGGAAACTGCCGGGCGTGAAGCCGGCGATCGAGCCCGTGATCAGGATGCGTCCGGACTTGCGCCGCAGCATCTCGTTGCCGACGCGATGGATCAGATAGAGCGTGCCGGTGATGTTGGTGTCGACGAGGTGCCTGACCCTGGCAAAATCCTGATCGAGGAACGCCCTGCCGAGCCCGATTCCGGCATTGGCCAGCAGCGCGTCGATCGGCCTGTCGCCGACCGCGGCGCAGAGCTTGTCGACGCCCTCGGTGGTGGCGAGATCGGCCTCGACGGGCTCAACGCTGACGCCGAGCCTGCGCAGATCGACCGCCACCCGCTCGATCATCGGCTCGTCAGCCGCGATGACGAGGTTGAAACCCGCCTGGGCGCAGCACCTTGCGAGTTCCAGGCCGATACCGGTGGAAGCGCCGGTGACGATTGCGAGTTGATTGGCGGGCATGAGCGTGTCCTCGCTTGAGGTTGATCACGCCCAATCACTGCCCTGCGCCCTCGTTCCTATCCGCGTCGCGATTTGCGCCAGCCGGTGCAGTGCGAAGAATTTGCGCGCGGCGTTAGCAACCATCGTTCACCCCTCGACTTAGATGGCCAACTGGTTCAGTCGGGAGGACGGAAGGATGAAGGCGCTGGTTTGGCACGGCAAGGAGGACATAAGGTGCGACACCGTCACCGATCCGGAGATCCAGGACCCGCGCGATGCCATCATCAAGGTCACGAGCTGCGCGATCTGCGGCTCCGACCTGCACCTCTTCCACAATTTCATCCCGGGCATGCTGCCCGGTGACATCATGGGCCACGAGACCATGGGCGAAGTGGTCGAGGTCGGCTCCGGCGTCGACGGCAAGCTGAAGAAGGGCGATCGCATCGTCGTGCCCTTCACGATCATCTGCGGCGAATGCGACCAGTGCAAGCGCGGCAATTTTTCCGTATGCGAGACCACCAACCGCAAGCGCCATCTGGCCGACAAAGTGTTCGGACACACGACGGCCGGCCTGTTCGGCTACACCCATTTGACCGGCGGCTATCCAGGCGGCCAGGCCGAATATCTCCGCGTGCCCTATGCCGATGCCACCCACATCAAGGTGCCGCCAGGCATTCCCGACGAGCAGCTGCTGTTCCTCAGCGACATCTTCCCGACCGGCTGGCAGGCCGCCGTGCAATGCGACATCGAGCCGACCGACACCGTCGCGATCTGGGGCTGCGGTCCCGTGGGGCAGATGGCGATCCGCAGCGCCATCCTGCTCGGCGCCAACCAGGTGATCGCGATCGACTGCCTGCCCGAACGGCTCAGCATGGCGGAGGCCGGCGGCGCCACCACCATCAACTTCGAAACCGAGAGCGTGGTGGAGCGGCTGAACGAGCTCACCGACGGCAGGGGACCGGAAAAGTGCATCGACTGCGTCGGCATGGAATCGCACGTGATGGCCTCCTTGCCCGACACGCTGCTCGACCGCGCCAAGCAGATGGTGATGGCGGAAAGCGACCGGCCCCACGTGCTGCGCGAGATGATCTATGTCTGCCGGCCCGGCGGCATCATCTCGGTGCCCGGCGTGTACAGCGGCCTGTCCGACATGCTGCCGATGGGCGCGTTCATGAACAAGGGCCTGACGATGCGGACCGGCCAGACCCACGTCAACCGCTGGACCGACGACCTGCTCCGTCGCATCGAGGAGGGCGAGATCGATCCCTCCTTCGTCATCACCCACACCGTCCCGCTCGAACAAGGACCGGAGATGTACCAGGTGTTTCGCGACAAGCGCGACTCCTGCGTTAAGGTCGTGCTGAGGCCCTGAAGGAGCAAGCCATGTTTCATTTCTCCAACATCGTCCGCACCAAGGGCGATCCGAAAATCGTCGAGGGCGGGCCGAGCCTGAAGCGGCCGGAGGATCAGCTCGCCCGCGCGCTCGGCTGGTTCAGCATCGGCCTTGGCGTCGTCGAATTCTTCGCGCCGAGACGCGTCACGGAAACGCTGGGCATGGAAGGCCATGAGACCATGGTCCGCGCCTTCGGCGTGCGCGAGATCCTGGCCGGGATCATGTCGCTGTCAGTCGACAAGAACGCCGGCCTGTGGGCCCGCGTCGGCGGCGACGGTCTCGATGCCGCCGCGCTGCTGTCGGGGCTGACAGCCGACAATCCCAAGAAGGGCAACATCGCGCTGGCGCTCTTGATGGTCGGCGGCATCGCCATGCTCGACTACCGCGCCGCGCAGGACACCAAGCCGAGGCGGCCGCCGCGCGAGGCACGGCGCAAGCTGTATCCGAACCGCAGCGGCTTCCCCAAGGGCATCGAGAGCGTCAGAACGGCGGCCAGGCAGATCGCAGCGCCCGCCGATAATGAGGTGAAGCAAGGCGATGAGCGTCGAGTCCCGTGATAAAGCTGCGTGGTGGGAATCCGCCGTCATCTACGAGATCGCACCGATCTCCTTCCAGGACTCCAACGGCGACGGCAAGGGCGATCTCGCCGGTTTGCTGTCGCGCATCGACTACCTGAAATGGCTCGGCGTCGACGCAGTCTGGCTGACGCCGATCTACAAAAGCCCGTTCCGCGACCTCGGCTACGACATCTCCGACTATTGCGCGATCGATCCTGCCTTCGGCAGCCTCGAGGATTTCGACCGGCTGCTCGAAGCTCTGCACGCCGAAGGCATCCGGCTCATCCTCGACCTCGTCCCCAATCACACCGCCGATGATCACGAATGGTTCGTCGAGAGCTCCAGCTCGCCCGCCAGCGCCAAGGCAGACTGGTACATCTGGGCCGATGCGGCCGAGAACGGCGGGCCGCCCAACAACTGGCTGAGCCGCTTCGGCGGCAGCGGCTGGGAATGGTGCGAGGCGCGGCGGCAATACTATTATCATTCCTTCCTGGTCGAGCAGCCCGACCTCAACTGGCGCAATCCGCAGGTGCGCGGCGCGATCGCGGGCGTGATGCGGTTCTGGCTCGACCGCGGCGTCGACGGCTTTCGCGTCGATGCCAGCGCGGTCCTGATCAAGGACGAATTGCTGCGCGACAACCCGCCCAATCCGGCGGCCGGGAGCAAGCCGCCGCCGCAGCGCCAGACGCCCGTCTTCACCGACGACCGGCCGGAGACGATGGATTGTATCGAATTCATCCGCGAGGTGATCGACGGCTATCGGGGGCGCATGCTCTGCGGCGAAGTCCAGGGCAAGGCCGACCGCATCGGCCACTTCTACGGCAACGACAAGCCGCGCCTGCATCTGCCGCTCAGTTTCGCCCTGCTCGACTCGCAATGGGACGCTCTCTCGCTGCAGGCAACGATCGATGCGTATTTCAACGCCATCCCAGAGCACGCCTGGCCGGTCTGGGTCGTCGGCGGCCACGACAGGCAGCGGGTCGCCAGCAGGATCGGCGAAGCGCAAATGCGCGTGCTGGCGATGCTGCTGATGACGCTGCGGGGAACGCCGTTCCTCTTCATGGGCGACGAGATCGGCCGCAAGCGCGTGCCCATTCCACCCGACCGCGTCCATGATCCTTTCGAGAGGCTGGTGCCGGGATATGGCCTCTGCCGCGATCCCGAGCGCGCACCGATGCGATGGGACGACAGCCCCGACGGCGGCTTCACCACGGGCCGTCCGTGGCTGCCGCTGGAGCCCCCGGATGGCGCGGCCAATGTTGCCGGGCAGCGGCGCGACGAGCATTCGATCCTGGCGCTGTTTCGCGCGCTGATCACGCTGCGGCGCGAGCATGCGGGCCTGCATCACGGCGGACACGAGCCGCTGCGCGCGCAGAACGACGTTCTCGCCTACAAGCGGACCGACGGCCGCAACGAATTTCTGGTCGCGCTCAACATCGCCGCCGAGCCGCGCAAATGGCACTGGCTGGGCCGCGGCCGCCTGCTGATGTCGACGCATCTCGACCGGCCGCCGGAGCCGTTACCGGATGCTTCCATCCTGCTCCGGGGCAATGAAGGCGTGATCATCGCGCTCGATCCGCGCTGAAGGCCGCGAGGAACCATCCGCGCGGCAGAGCGTCTGATCAACGCCTCCGACGTCCCCCCTGCCGGAGGCAGACTGCACGAAACCGCAACCCCGGCGCTCACCGCCCCTTCAGGCGCCGGGGTTAGCGGCGTGGGTCTGGGAGGCAGGTCACCTTGGAGACAGCCATTTGGAAACTAGCCATGGGCAAGACAAAGGGACTTCAGCAACGCATCGTCGGCAAGACCAGGCAAGCCGTCGGCGAGATCATCGGCGACCAGGATCTGCACGATGACGGCAAGGCCGAGGCCGAGCGCGGCCGCGACGAACGGGACAAGCCGAGCGAGCTCAACCCGCTGAAGAAGCTCAAGCAGCTGACGTGAACGCAGAGCCGCGACCAGCACTTGCCAACGCAGCGCGGCGCACTGACGAAGGCCTGTCGCGGGTCACGGGGAGACGACGACGTTCGCGCTGGATTGCCGCCGCCGAACTCGGCCTGATCAGCAGCACCTTCTCGACCATCGTCAGCCAGCTGTTCGCCGCGCGGATCGGCCGCGATGCCGCGGTCGACTGGATGACGGTCGCCGCCATCCCCGCGCGCGACTGGGCGATCAGCGCGGAGCCGTCATGGAGTGCGGTCCTGATCGGGATCGCCTTTCATCAATGGGCGGATTTTTCCTGGGCGCTGGCGTTCTTCGGTGTGCTCGGACGCTGGACCGCCGAGTTGCGGCCGGCGACCATCCTGCTGCTCGCGCTGCCCTGGGCCGCGTTCTCGTCGGCCACGGAATGGTTCGTGCTGGTGCCGCTGTTTCCGTTCTGGCAGCCGCAGTTCACGCTGCAGCAGCCCTATTGGATCGGCCTGCTTGTTCATGGCACCTCGGCCCTGATGTATCCCCTGTTCGCCCGGTTGCGCTGGAGGCGCGGCGCTGCAGCCGAGCGCGATATCCGTTTCACCAATGCCTGGATCACCGGTGCGCTGGCTGTGATGGCCCTGCTCGGCGTGATCGCGCTATTCGGCAGCCACGGCTACGAGCCGCCCTGGATGGGCCGCGACAGGGATGCGGACCAGACCTATATCCGTCACATGACGGCGCATCATGCCCAGGGCATCGAGCTGGCCCGGATCGCCATGGAGCGCACCCAGGACCCGCATCTGCGCAAGCTCGCGATGCTGATGGTCGCGAGCCAGGCCGGCGAGAGCCGGATCTTCGAAAACTGGTGGCTGAGCTGGTTCGACACGGAGATGCCCGACTGCAGCACCGAAGAGCGTGCCGCCATGCCGGGCTTCCTGACTCAGGCCGAGATGCGACAGGTCAAGGCCGCGCCGGTCGACCGGTTCGACGCGGTGTTCGTCGAGACCATGAGCAAGCATCACATGGGCGCGGTCAGGATGGCCGACCGGATGTGGCGGAGTAGCGGAGACCCGCGCCTCCGCATCATGGCGCATGCCATTCGCCACGCCCAGCAGGGCGAGATCGCGCTGATGCACGATGCGAGCGGCATTTCGGCGGTCGCCACGGCCGTCCGCAACATGCTCGCCGACAACGTCAATTGAGCGCCCCTACTCGCGCCAGAACTTCGCAAGCTCCTCCGCGGTCACCAGGTCGACCTGGCCGTGAAACCG
Source organism: Bradyrhizobium sp. CIR48 (assembly GCF_014198315.1). Taxonomy (NCBI): domain Bacteria; kingdom Pseudomonadati; phylum Pseudomonadota; class Alphaproteobacteria; order Hyphomicrobiales; family Nitrobacteraceae; genus Bradyrhizobium; species Bradyrhizobium sp. CIR48. Next base: position 373,586 of record NZ_JACIHG010000007.1, on the reverse strand, counting down.
GGTGCGATACATCGTCATGAGCGCGTCGTGCCCAACGTCGGACGAGCTGCACAATGCGTCCTCGACGATGACGACCCTGAAGCCGAGATCGACCGCGCTCAGGACCGTCGAGAGCACGCAGACGTCGGTCTCGGCGCCCGAGATCACGACGGTGCCGACGTTCTTGTCGATCAGCCGGCCCGCAAGCGCGGGATTGCTGAACGCGGAATAGGCCGGCTTGTCGATCATTGCAGCCGGCGGAACGAACTTGCTCAACGCGGGCACGAGCTCGAGCGCGGATGGCGGCAGATGCTTGCGCGTTGCCTGGCTCCAGCGATGAAAATAGCGCCGCCACTGGCCGGGACGGTCTTCCGGATCCTGCGGCGTGATGAAGCGCGTGAAGATGGTTCTGGCCTGGTGGCGCGCAACGATCGAGACGATCGCCGGCAGGACCCGCTCCATCCACGGCGTCGCCCACAGACCACCGGGGGCGAAAATGTTCTGCATATCGATGCAGAGGTGAACGGCCTCCCTGACCTCGGCCACTTCCGACGTGCTGTCCCTCATCGTCCTCCACCATCAAGCGCATTCGGCGATCCATTGCGAATGCGAAGGCGAAGGCTTTGGTTCCGAACCGCCGCGGTGCAGAGGCAGACCTGGAACTCGCTCCGCGCGGTCACGCCGGCGTTGCGGTCGGCGCCACGTCGAGGCGAACCGCAATCCCATTCAGCTCCGGGCTTGGCGCCGGGTAGAGCTTCATGACGAGCGGATCATGGCCGGGGACGATGTGGTCCGCATCAGGTGCCGCGGCGCGCAGCTTGTCGAAGCCCACAAGCATGTCGCCGACATGAAACGCCGTCGTGAACGGACGCTCGCTGGTCATGTTCTCGTAGAAATGACTGACGTCGGAGGCGAGCACGACAGGGCCGCGGCATGTGTTGACGCGGACGAATTGGAGACCGGCGGAATGCCCGCCCGCCGCATGCACCGTCAGCCCGGGCGCAATCTCGGCATCGCCGTCGTAGAACAGCACCCGGCGTGCGTAATTCAGCCGCACGATCCCGCAGACGTCCTCGACCTCGAACGAATGCGACAATCTCGGATATTGCATATAGCGCCCGGTGGCATAGGCGAGCTCGCGTTCCTGCAGATGAAATCGCGCGTTCGGAAATCGGTCGAAATTACCGACATGATCGTAGTGCAGATGGGTGAGGATCACATCCCCGACGTCGGCAGGGTCGATATCGAATGCGGCAAGCGTCTCGACCGGGCAGCGCAGGAAATTCCGCCTGCGCTGCCTGGCCACTTCCGCGTTGAACCCGGTGTCGATGACGAAGCTGCGCCCGCCTCCCCGCGCCAGCCACATGAAATAGTCCATCGGCATCGGCCCGTCATGCGGGTCGCCGCCGATGAAGTGCTCGCTCCGCTGCGCATCCCGCGTTGCGTAGCGGATGGCGAAGAGCTCGTAGTCCGGGTCAGCCATGGGATTCGCTCAGGAACCGGCCGCGTCGACCTCATTGAAGGCCTCGCGCGCATTGCGGAAGGCGTCGATGCCGGCGGGAACGCCGCAATAGACCGCGACCTGGAGCAGGATCTCCTTGATCTCCTCCTTGGTCAGCCCGTTCTTCAGGGCGCCCTTGACGTGCAGCTTCAGCTCATGCGGCCGGTTCAGCGCGCCGAGCATCGCCAGATTGACGATCGAGCGCGTGCGCCGGTCGACGCCGGGCCGCGTCCACAAGGCACCCCAGCAGAATTCGGTCGACCATTCCGCCATGGTGCGCGTGAACTCGTCGGCCCCGGCAATCGACTTGTTGACGTAGTCCTCGCCGAGCACCTCCTTGCGAACCTTGAGGCCTTTTTCGAACAGTTCGGTCTTGCTCATGATCGTCCCTTTCAGGTCTTGAGAGAGTTGAGTTGGAAGTTGATTAGCGCGATGCCGGTCGCAGCGATTGCAGGAGATTGCCGACGTCGTCGACCGAATCGAGCCGCCAGACTGCGTCGATGACACGGTCCGCATCCCAGTCGCTTCGGCCGGTCCGCACGGCCTCGCGCAGCTTGGCCTCGAGGTCGCGATCTGTGAGCGGCGCAGCAAGACTGCCACGCGGCGAAATGACGGTCTCGGTGAGGACCTCACCGGACGAAAAGCGCAACGTCACGCGCGCGGCACCATCGGGGATCTCGCTGTCCAGCTCCGCCCTCACCTTCTGCCGCAGCTGCGCGATATCGGGCCGGACCACCGTCTCACGCGCGAATTCGGCCACCCCGGCCGTGCCGAGCAATAATCCGCACGCCACGCAATGATGGATGCTGACGCGCGCATCGCGCTCGTTGTTGACCGGGCGATCGCCGCGGGCAAGCAGCAGCGCCGAGCCCTGCACAATCACCAACTCGATCTGGTCGACGCGTCCAGCGATGCGCTCGCGCAATGAGAGGCAGGCGTCGATCACCGCGTGAAAGACGATGCCGGCGGGATAAGGCTTGTAGGTGTTCTTCGCGATCTCCCAGGTCTTGCCGAGACCATCGAGCAGGCAAGCAATATCGGGCTCGTCTCCCGTGGTGCGCGCCCAGCCGAGCGGGCCTTCGATGGCGCGGGGCGCCGCTTCATAGCCCTGCTGCGCAAGCAGTGCTGCAAACAATCCGTTCCGCGCCGCGTTGCCGACGCTGACATTCTTGGCTGCACTGGGCAGGTTCTCGACATTGCCCGCCGACTGGCTCGCCGCGAGCCCGATTGCATTCGCAATCCCCTCCGCGGGCAAGCCCAGTAATTTCGCGCAAGCCGCCGCTGCACCAAAAATCCCGCAGGTCGAGGTGATGTGCCAGCCGCGCGCGTAGTGGCGCGGCGAGACTGAATTGCCGATGCGGCATTCCACATCCACGCCGAGAATGAACGCGGTCAACACCTCCCGGCCCGACAGCTTGCGCATCTCCGAAAGCGCCAATATCGGCGCAGCAACCGGCGCGGCGGGATGAATGATCGTCTCGGGATGGGTGTCGTCGAAGTCGAGCAAATTGGCCGAGATGGCATTGAGAAATGACGCACACAACGCATCCATCGGCTGCGAGTGACCGATGACCGTCGATGTCGCGGCCCCGCTGAACGGCGACAGCGTGCGCATCGCCGCCATGACGACGGGATCGCGCGCGGAGCCGAGCGCCGTCGCGAAGAAATTGAGAATCGATCGACGCGCCTCAAAGCTCTGCGCCTTCACCTCCGCCCAGGACGAAGCAGCGACGAAATCGGCGAGCGTCTTGCTCACACTCGGAATTGGGACTTGCGGCACGCGGAGCGTCTTCCTCGTTTTCCCGAACCTTATGCCGATCCGCGGCAAACTGTCGACCCTAAATGTTATGCTTGACAGCTTGTCTGACAATCATAACAATCCGGCCCGTTGGCGCGGGATCCCCCGCTGCCACGACGACGGCGGCCGAGACGACCGGCCGGCGAACGCGTTCGACCAACGAGATGAAGAAGGCGCACCCGTCACGGGATCGCGCGACAGGGAGTAGACGATGGCGGGAGAGATTCTCGGCGTAATCGGCACGGGCCGCATGGGCGGCCCGATGGCGGGACGATTGATGGACGCGGGCTATTCGCTCGTCGTCTATGACACGCAGGCCGAGGCGACTCAGCCGCTGGTCAAGCGCGGCGCACTCCTCGCCAGCTCGCCGGCCGACGTCGCTTCACGCTCCGACATCGTGCTCGCCAGCCTGCCGACGCCCGACGTCGTCAAGGCCGTTGCGCTCGGCCAGGACGGCATCAGCAGCGGCAACCGTGCGAAGATCGTCATCGATCTCTCGACCTCTGGGCCCGGCGCAGCGAAGTTCGTTGCCGAAGGCCTGAAGGCCAAGGGGATGACGCTGGTGGATGCGCCCGTGAGCGGCGGCATCAAGGGCGCCGTCAACGGCACGCTGGCGGTGATGGTGTCCTGCCCGCAGGCGACCTACGACACCGTGCAGCCGATCCTGAAGAACTTCGGCAAGCTGTTCTACACCGGCGACAAGCCGGGCGTGGCGCAGACCGCCAAGCTCGCCAACAATCTGATGGCAGCCGCCGCACTCGTCATCACCTCGGAAGCCGTCGCGATGGGCGTCAAGGGCGGCGTCAACGCAAAAGTGCTGATCGACATCATCAACGCCAGCAGCGGCCGCAACAGCGCCTCCGAAGACAAATTCCCCCGCGCGGTGCTGCCCGGCACCTTCGATTTCGGCTTCGCTACCGGCCTCTCCTACAAGGACGTCCGTCTTTGCGTGGACGAGGCCGAGGCGATGGGCGTGCCGATGGTCTGCGGCGCGGTGGTGCGGCAGATGCTCGCGATCACCAACGCCAAATACGGCGCCTCATCCGACTTCACCTCGATCGCCAAGGTGCTCGAAGAGTGGGCCGGGGTCGAGATGCGCGGCTGATCGCGCAGCCTTTCAGGGAGAACGACCGGCGATGACGACCGGCCCGACCGTATCAAGCAAGGTCCCGCTCGCGCGCCAGATGGCGCGGAGCGTGCTTGCGCTGGATATTGGTTATTTCGGGCCGGACGTCATCGCCAAAGCAAAACTCTGCCTGCTCGACTTCCTGTCCTGCGCCTTCGAGGCGGGCCATCATCCCTGGAGCCGCCAGGCGATTGCGATCGCGCAAGCCGGCGACAGCGCAACGATCATCGGGACGTCGCAACTCTCCTCGCCAGCCGACGCAGCTTTCGCCAATGCGGTGATGGGGCACGGTCTCGTGCGCGAAGACATGCATGCGGCCAGCATCGCGCACCACGGCGTGGTGATCTGGCCGGCCCTTCTCGCGCTGTCCGAACAAACGCCGCTGCACGGCGCCGGACTGCTGACGGCAGCCATCATCGGCTATGAGACCGGCGCAAGGATCGGCCGCGCGCTGCTGACCTCGGACCTCGCACGCCTCTATCGCCCGACCGGCCTCGTGGCCCCCTTGGGCGCCGCGCTCGCGGGAAGTTTTGCACGCGGCCTTTCCGAGGACCAGGCCACCAGCGCGATCGCGATCGCGGCCAATACCTCCAGCGGGCTCAACGAGTGGCCGCATGCCGGTGGCTCCGACATGTATTTCCATCCGGGCTTTGCAGCCAGCAATGCGATCAAGGCAATTGGCCTGGCCGCAGCCGGCGCCTTCGGCTCGGAAACCATACTGGAGGGTGAAGCCGGCCTGTTCGCCGCTTATCGCCGCCAGGCCGCGCCGGACAGCATCGCGCTGTTTCCCAATGGGGAGTGCGAGATCATGGCCGTCTACAACAAGCCGGTGCCGGCCTGCAATTTCGCGCAGACCGCCGCGCAAGCAGCGCTACGCGTTTCGCACGAACTCGCCAGCGCGGAGGAGATCGACCGGGTCGTCATTCGCGCGCCGGATGCCGCGGTTCGCTATCCCGGCTGCGACTCCATAGGTCCCTACCGCAATGCGCTTCAGGCCAAGATGAGCATTCCCTTCAGCGTCGCGGCGACGCTGGCGCGGGGCGAGATCGAGGAAGACAATTACGCCGAGCTCGACGATGCCGACATCATCCGCCTGATCTCGGTGACCGAGCTCAAGGCGGAAGCCGGCTTCACCGCCGCCTTCCCCGGCAAGCAGGGTGCGGAAGTGTCGGTGCAGCTGCGCGACGACCGGACCATCCGGCACGCTCTGCCCGACGTCATTGCCGCGACACCTGCGGATATTCGCGCACGCTTTCGCAGCTCGGCAGCGGGAGTCCTCGGTGAGGACCGCGCGCATCGGCTCGAGCAACTCATCGACGATTGCGAGCAGCTCGGCAATGCAGGCGACATCGCCGCGCAGTGCCGCCTGAACGCAACGGAACGGGCTTTACGATCGGCATCATGAGAAGTGCCGGAGAGTACGGGGGAAACATGGTCGATCTCGAGACCAGCTTGGAATTGTCAGCGGCGCGGAGGCGGGGCTGATGGAAGGATTCCTGCAAGCGCTCGCCGCGGGGCTTTTGATCGGCGCCGTCTACGGCCTGATGTGCGTCGGGCTCGGCCTGATCTTCGGCGTCATGCGCGTCATCAACTTCGCCCATGGCGATTTCATGATGCTCGGCATGTACACCGCCTTCTATCTCTTCACCGCCGCCGGCATCCAGACATTGTTCGGCAATGCCGTCGGGCCGTTCGTCGCCATCCTGCTGGCCGGGCCGGTGCTCGCACTGTTCGGCTATTTCGTGCATCGGGCGCTGATCTCGCACGTGTCAGGCACGCGCACCGCCTCGCTCGAAGGCGAAGGCCATTACGCCCAGCTCATCCTCACGCTCGGCATCGCGCTGATCCTGCAGAACGGCGGCCTCATCGTGTTCGGCTCCGTGCTGGCCTCGATCCGCACGCCGCTGTCGAGCTCGGCCTGGGAGCTCGGGCCCTTCTTCGACATGAGCATCTTCCTCAACAAGGCTCGCAGCATCGATATGATCGTCTCGCTGGCGATCATGGTCTTTCTGTCGCTGCTGATCACGCGCACGCGGATCGGCAAGTCGCTCCGCGCCGCCGCGGACAATCCGACGGCTGCGACCTATATGGGCATCGACGTCGACCGCGCGCATCGCACCGCCTTCGCGCTCGGCTGCGGCATCACCGCGATCGCCGGCGGCCTGCTCGCCACCAACTACCCGTTCCACCCCTTCGTCGGTCTTGAATACGTCATCGTCATGTATGCCGGCGTCGTGCTCGGCGGCATGGGCAGCATCATCGGCGCGTTCTGGGGTGGCATGACGATCGGCCTCGTGCAGCAGATGTCGACGCTCATCCTGCCGACGCAATTGCAGAACGCCGCGATCTTCGCCGTCTTCCTCCTCATCATCTTCTTCCGTCCGCAGGGCTTCTTCGGGCGCATGGTCGAGAGGACGTGACCATGCTGCGGATGCGCTCCTGTCTGCCTCCCCTGCTCTTCACGCTCGCCTATGCGGTCGTGTCGCTCGGCGTCACTAACTCCTACTATCAGCTGATCCTGACGCTGGTCCCGGTGTGGGCGGTGTTCGGGCTGTCGTGGAACCTGCTCAGCGGCTACACCGGCCTGATCTCGTTCGGCCATGCCGCCTTCTTCGGGATCGGCGCTTACGCGACCGCGCTCGGCCAGATCTATTTCGACATCTCGCCCTGGCTGCTCATCCCGGTCGCCGCCATGCTCGGCGGCATCGCCGGGCTCCTGATCGGTTTTCCGACCTTCCGCCTGCAGGGCCACTACTTCGCCTTGGCAATGCTCGCCTACCCGCTCGCCATTCTCTACGTGTTCGAATGGCTCGGCTTCCAGGAGGTGACGCTTCCGATCAAGCGCGAGGCGCCGATCGCCTACATGCAGTTCGCCGATCCGCACCTCTACACGCTGCTTGGGCTGGCGCTCATGCTCGCCACCATCGTTCTGACACAGGTGATCGAGCGATCCCGCTTCGGCATGGCGCTGCTCGCGATCAAGCAGAATGAGGCTGCGGCCGAAGCCGCCGGCATCAACACGCTGGCCTGGAAGCTGCGCGCGATCACGCTGAGCGGGGCGATCGCCGCCGCCATCGGCGGGTTCTACGCGCAGGTGCTGCTGGTCGTGACCCCGGCATCGGTGTTCGGCATGCTGGTGTCCGCGCAGGCGCTGACGGTCGCGATGTTCGGCGGCGTCGGCACGGTCTGGGGCCCGGTGATCGGCTCGGTGATCCTGATCCCGCTCGCCGAGATCCTGCACGCCGAAGCCGGCGCGCGCATCCCCGGCATTCAGGGCGTCATCTTCGGCATCGCCATCGTCTGCGTCATCCTGCTCGCGCCGGAAGGCCTGTTCTGGAAGCTGCGCGACCTCCTGCGCAAGCGCACCGCATCCAAGGCGGCGGTCAGTGATACACCGGAAGCAGCAGCTGCCAACGTGACGGCCCTGAAGCCGGCTGCGCGACAGCGTGCCGCCACCGGCGAGGTCGTGCTCGAAGTGAAGAACCTCTCGCGCTCCTTCGGCGGCCTCAAGGCCGTGCAGGACGTCAGCTTCAGGCTGCACAAGAACGAGATTCTCGGCATCATCGGGCCCAACGGCGCCGGCAAGACCACGCTGTTCAATCTCCTCAACGGCTTCCTCAAGCCGAGCCAGGGCGAGGTGCTGATCGACGGCCGCAACATGTCGGGCCAGCGGCCGCACGTGATCTGCGAGGCCGGCATCGGCCGCACCTTCCAGGTGATGCGGCCGTTCCTGCGCATGTCGATCCTCGACAATGTCGTGGTCGGCGCCTATGTGCGCGCCCGCACCGACGATGAGGCGCGCAAGATGGCCGCCGACGCGGTCGCCCGCGTCGGGCTCTCTGCCGTCGCCGACCGCGTCGCCGGAGAGCTCTCGACCAAGGAGCTGCGGCTGATGGAGCTCGCCCGCGCGATCGCCGGCCAGCCGCGCATCCTGCTGCTCGACGAGACGCTCGCGGGCCTCGGCCACGGCGAGGCCGACGAGGTCGTCGCCGTGATCCAGCAGCTCGCGCGCGACGGCATGACCATCGCGATCATCGAGCACACCATGCAGGCGATGGTCCGGCTGGTCGACAGATTCCTCGTGCTCGACCACGGCGCCGTCATCACCGAAGGCCTGCCGGAAGTGGTGACGCGCGACAACCGCGTGATCGAGGCCTATCTCGGCAAGAAATGGGTGGGCCATGCTGCGAATTGAGCGATTGAGCGCGGGCTATTCGGCCAAGCCCGTCCTGAACGACGTCTCGATCAATGTCGGCGCGGGCCAGTTCGTCGCGATCGTCGGACCCAACGGCGCCGGCAAGACCACGCTGTTCAAGACGATCTCCGGCATCGTCAAGCCGAGCGGCGGCGCGATCACGTTCGACGGCGTCGATCTGCTCGCGGTGCCGCCGCCACAGCGCGCCCATCTCGGCATCGCCCACGTCCCGGAGGGACGCCAGGTCTTCCCGTCACTGACCGTGATGGAGAATCTGGAGATGGGCGCGATGACCGAAAGCGGCCGGCGGGACTGGCAGGCCAATATCGAACGCATCTTCGAATGGCTGCCGGTGCTGAAGGAGCGCCGCGATCAATTCGCGGGCACGATGTCCGGCGGCCAGCAGCAGATGCTCGCGATCGGCCGCGGCCTCGCCTCCTCCCCGAAGCTTCTGATGCTGGACGAGCCCTCAATGGGGCTGGCGCCCTCGACTGCGGACTTCATCTTCGAGCGGCTGATCGAGATCCGGCGCCAGTCCGGGCTGACCATGCTGCTGGTCGAGCAGCGGGTCGCGGAAGCGCTGGAATCCGCCGATCACGGCTATGTCCTCGAAGCCGGACACGTCGTGCTCGAAGGCAACAACGCCACGCTGCGCGCCGACGACCGCGTGCGGAAGGCCTATCTCGGCATGTGACGACGATAAAAAAACAGGGACCAGGGAGCAAACAAAATGGACAAGACATCGAAGAGTAAAATATCGACGGGCCTCACGCGCCGCACCGTGCTCTCCGGCGCCGCGGCCGTCGGCCTCGCCGGTGTAGCGCGCGCGCAGGCACCTGGCGAGATCAAGGTCGGACTGATCGTGCCGCTGTCGGGCATCTACACCCGCCCCGGCCAGGTGATGAAGATGGGCGCCGAGATGGGCATCGAGCACATCAACGCGCAGGGCGGCATCAAGGCGCTCGGCGGCGCTAAGCTGAAGCTGGTCGTGATCGACTGCGGCGATACCACAGAAAAAGCCAAGAACGCGGCGCAGCGCATGGTGGCGCAGGAGCCTGATCTGGTCGCCGCCACCGGCTCCTATCTGTCCTCCTTCACGTTGGCCGTCACCGAGGTGACCGAGCGCGCCGAACTGCCGGTGCTGACGCTGTCCTATTCGGACCTGCTGACTGACCGCGGCTTCAAATACATCTTCCAGACCGCCGCGACCGCGAGCCGCCAGTCCGAGCTCGGCCTGCCGACGCTGATGAAGCTCGCCGAGAACGCCTCGGGCAAGAAGCCGAAGACCGTGGCGATGTTGATGGACAACACCGCGACGTCGGTGGCAACCGCCAAGGCTCTCAAGGAGCGGCTGTTCGCGCAGGAGGGCCTCCAGCTCGTCGTCGAGGAAGTCTGGACCCCGCCGCTGTCGGATGCGACGCCGCTGATCCAGAAGGTTCGTTCGGCCAAGCCCGATCTGCTGCTGTTCATGCCAAATGCGGTGTCGGACGCCAAGCTGGGCCTCGAGAAGATCAGCGAGTTCGGCCTCGGCCAGGGCAAGATCCCGACCGTGTCCTTCAGCATCACCATCGCCGAGCCCGACATGCTGCAGAGCGTCAGCCCGGAGACGGTGCAAGGCATCATGACCATCGTCGCCAATTGGGGCTCGAAGGGCCACGAGGCGCTGATCGCCGAGCTCAAGACCAAATACAAGGAGCCCTGGATGACGCAGAACGTCATCTCGACCTATGGCGACATGTGGCTGATGAAGGAAGCCCTGGAGAAGGCCGGCAAGGCCGACCGCAACGCGGTCGCGCAGGCCTTCCGCACCATGGATGCCGGTCCCTCGAAATATTATCCGGGCGGTCAGCTCAAATTCGACGAGAAGGGCCGCCGGGTCGGCGCCGGCGTCGTCATCGTGCAATGGCAATCGGGCGTGCCTGTCACCGTTTATCCGCCCGAGCTCGCGCAGGCGCAGCCGTTCTGGCCGAAGAAATCCTGACAACGTCGCGCAATTTTTCAGGGAGGAGAATTGTCATGACTGCCAAGAGCAAGATCACGATATCGCGGCGAACGCTGCTGGCCGGCGCCTCCGGCACGCTGATCGCGTCCCGCGCCGGCTGGGCGCAGCAACCTTCTGAAGTGAAGGTCGGCCTGCTTGTGCCGATCTCGGGACTCTATGCCCGCCCGGGAACGGTGATGCGCGAAGGCGCCGAGATGGCGATCGACCACATCAACGCGCAAGGCGGCGTCAAGGCGCTCGGCGGCGCCAAGCTGAAGCTCGTGGTGCTGGATTCCGGCGACACCACCGAGAAGGCCAAGAACGCGGCACAGCGCATGGTGGCGCAGGAGACCGATCTGGTCGCGGCCAGCGGCGCCTATCTGTCCTCGTTCACCCTCGCCGTGACTGAAGTGACCGAGCGCGCCAACCTGCCGATGCTCACCCTCTCCTACTCCGATCTCATCACCGAGCGCGGATTCAAGTACGTGTTCCAGACCGCAGCCACGGCGGGATCGCAGGCAGGGCAGGCGCTGCCCCAGATCATCAAGCTGGCGGAGACCGCCTCGGGCAAGCGGCCGAAGACGGTCGCGATCCTCACCGATAACACGGGGGCCTCGATCGCCTCGGCCAAGGCGATGCGCGACGGCCTGCTGGCGGAGAACCAGCTGCAGCTGATCGTCGACGAGACGTTCACGCCGCCGCTGGCGGATGCGACATCGCTGGTGCAGAAGATCCGTTCGGCCAAGCCCGATTTACTGTTCTTCCTGCCGACCGTGATCTCGGACGCAAAGCTGCTGCTCGAGAAGATGAACGAGTTCGGCCTCGGCCAGGGCAAGGTGCCGACGATCTCGTTCGGCATCGCGATCGCCGAGCCCGACATGCTGCAGACCGTCAGCCCGGAGCTGCTCCAGGGCGTGTTGACCTGCGTCGCCAGCTGGGGCGCCAAGGGCCATGAGGCGCTGATCGCCGAGTTGAAGACCCGCTACAAGGAGCCGTGGATGACGCAGAACGCGATCTCCACCTATGGCGACATGTGGGTGATCAAGGACGCGCTGGAGAAGGCCGGCAAGGCCGATCGCGTCGCCGTCGGCGAAGCGCTGCGCACCATGGATGGCGGCCCCTCGAAATATTACCCGCTGGGCGAGATCAAGTTCGACGAGAAAGGCCGCCGCGTTGGCGCGGGCATGACCATCGTACAGTGGCAAGCCGGCATTCCAGTCACGGTGTTCCCGCCCGAACTCGCCCTGGCAAAACCGTTCTGGCCCAAGAGCTGACCTAAGAGCTGACAACGCCAAACCAAGAAACGGAGACCACAATGGACAAGGCGACCTACGACCGCGGCCTCGAAATCCGCAAGAGCGTGCTCGGCAACGAATTCGTCGACAAGGCGATCGCATCCGCGGACGACTTCAACCGGCCGATGCAGGATCTGACCACGGAATATTGCTGGGGTTACGTCTGGGGCCGCGAGGGCCTCACCCGCAAGACACGCAGCTTCCTCAACCTCGCAATGCTCTGCGCGCTCAATCGCCCGCACGAGCTGAAGACCCATGTCCGCGGCGCGCTCGCCAATGGCGCGACCAAGGAGGAAATCCGCGAGGTCTTCATGCAGGTCGCGATCTATTGCGGCGTGCCGGCGGGCGTCGATGCCTTCCGGAACGCGAAGGAAGTCTTCGCCGAGCTCGACAAGACGTAGCGGAGCGTGGCTGCGATGAAGGACAAATGGGCACTCGTGACCGGTGCGACCGCGGGCCTCGGCTTCGCCGTCGCGGAAGGCCTTGCCGGCGCGGGCGCCAATATCGTCCTTCACGACCTCGCTCAGCCGAAACAGGCCGCAGATGATCTGCGCGCCCGCTTCGGCGTCGAGGTCATCGCAGCCGGCGCCGATCTGTCCCGGCGCGAGGCGATCGAGCCCATGATGGCGGATCTGCTCTATCGCTGCGGCGCCATCGACATCCTCGTCAACAACGCCGTCGTGCGGCATTTCTCTGCCATCGACCAGTTTCCGCCCGAGCGCTGGGACCAGGCCCTCGCCGTCAATTTGTCGGCGCCGTTTCACCTCATCCGCCTGGCGCTGCCGGCGATGAAGCAGCGCGGCTGGGGCCGGATCATCAACATGGGCTCGATCTATTCAAGCCGCGCGGTCGAGGACCGCATCGACTACGTCACCACCAAGACAGCGATCGCAGGCATGACCCGCGCGGTGGCCATCGAGACGGCGCGCAGCGGCATCACCTGCAACACGCTCTGCCCCGGCACGCTGCCGACGCCGGCCATCCTCAACAAGATCGCGACGATGGCTTCGAGCAGCAATCGTCCGGTCGACGACGTCACCCGCGACTATCTCGGCGAGCGCCAGCCGACGCAGCGCTTCATCGAAATGGATGCGGTCGCCGCCATGGTCGTCTTCCTCTGCGGTCCGGCCGCAAACGACATCACCGGCGCCAGCCTGCCGATCGACGGCGGTTGGTCGGTTGCATGAGAACTGGAATGGGAGTGCTGCGATGACTGAACAATCGGGACAAACCGTCGTGCTGACCGGTGCCGCCGGCGGTATGGGACGGGCCATCACCAAGGCGCTGCTCGACAGCGGCCGCCGCGTCGTGCTGGTCGATCGCGACGCCAAGGCGCTGCAGGAATTCGCGGCAACGTGCGGCGACGCGGTATTTCCGATCCAACTCGACATCAGCGACGCCAAGGCTGTGGATGCCCTGCCGAACGCCATTCCCGCCCGCTTCAAGCCGGTCGAAATTCTCATCAACAATGCCGGCCACGACATCGGCGGCCGGACGCGCTTCGACATCGGTTCTGCGGACGACTGGTCCAACATCATCCAGACCAATCTGATCGGCCTGATGCGCGTGACGCGCGCGATCCTTCCCGGCATGGTCCAGCGCAACGCCGGCCATGTCGTCAACATCAGCTCCATCAACGCGGTGCGGATCGTGCCCGACATGGCGGCGTACAGCACCAGCAAGGCGGGCGTGCACATGTTCACCGAGACCGTCCGGGGCGAGCTGGCGGACACCGCGATCCGGGTCACCGAGCTGCAGCCCGGCCTGACCCGGACCAATATCATCCTGACTCGCTACCGCGGCGATCAGCAGAAGGAAAAGGACTATTTCGACCAGTTCAGGATGGCGCTCGATCCGGCCGATATCGCCCGCTCCATTGTCTTCGCCCTCGACCAGCCCGCCCACGTTCAAATTGCCGAAATGATGATTCTGCCTGTAAACCGGTACTGAGTTTTCCCGAACAGGACCCGGACATGGAAAGACGCCGCGAATTGCAGTCGACACTCCGCATCGAGGACGTCCCGACCGTCCGGGCGATGGTGGCGCAGAAGCTGCGTGAGGCGATCATGTCGGGAACGTTGAAGCCGGGCCAGCGCCTGGTCGAGCGCGAGCTTTGCGAGATGATGGGCGTCAGCCGCCCCTCGATCCGCGAAGCGCTGCGTGCGCTCGAAGCCGACGGGCTGGTCAATACGGTTCCGCACCGCGGCCCCGTCGTGTCCACGATCAGCCTCGAAGAGGCCCGGCAGCTCTACGCGGCACGCGCGGTGCTCGAGGGCTTCGCCGGCCGCGAATGCGCCAGGCTTCACGACCCCGAGGTCGCGCGCCGGATCGGCGACGCCCTGACACGGCTGAAGGCCGCCGCCGCCAAGCAGGACCTCGTCGGCAGCCTCGAAGCCAAGACCGATTTCTACGCGGCGCTGATCGGCGGCTGCCGCAATGCCTTCATCGAGCGCATGCTCAAGCCGCTGCACGATCGCATCCAGCTGCTGCGGATCACCTCGATGTCGCAGCCGAAGCGGATCAACAAGAGCCTTCGCGAGGTCACCGCGATCTGGCGCGCGATCCAGAACGGCGATCCGGATCTCGCCGAGCGTTGCTGCGTCGACCACATCAATGCGGCTGCGGTGGCCGCGCTCGACATGATCGAAAAATCGTCGGCGGCCAAGGAGGCGGCGCCTTCCGACGACTAGAACAACGCCGCCAGGGAGTGTTCGATGAAGTTTCTCGTACGATCGCTGATCCTGTTCCTCCTGCTCTGCCCTCGCGATGCGGCGATCGCCGACGACTACCCCGCCCGCCCGGTCACGGTCATCGTGCCGTTCTCCGCCGGCGGTCCCGGCGACGTCATCGCGCGTATCCTCGGCAGCGCCATGAGCGCGACACTGAAACAGTCCATCGTCATCGAGAATGTCGTCGGTGCCGGCGGCACGCTCGGCACCAACCGCGTCGCCAAGGCGGCCGCGGATGGCTACACGCTGCTGCTGATGCATGTCGGCCAGGCCACCGCCCCTGCCCTCTATGCCAAGCTGCCGTTCGACCCGGTCGGCGACTTCGCCCCGATCGGGCTGGTCACCGACGTCCCGATGATCCTGGTGGCGCGGCCGAACTTTCCGGCCAAGGATCTCACCGAGCTGGTCACGCACATCCGCAATGCCGGTGACAAGGTCACTTTCGGCAATGTCGGTCTCGGCTCGGCCTCGCAGCTCTGCGGCCTGATGTTCATGAGCGCCACGGACACCAAGCTCACCCCGATCTACTACAAGGGCGGCGGGCCGGCGCTGAACGACGTCATCGCTGGCCATATCGACGTCTATTGCGATCCCGCGACAGGGCCGACGCCGTACATCCAGTCGAAGACGATCAAGGGCTATGCCATCACCAGCAAGACGCGTGTCGCGACGCTGCCTGATGTGCCGACCTCGGCTGAAGCCGGCGTTCCCGAGTTCAATGTCACGACCTGGTACGGTCTCTACGCACCGCGCGGCACGCCCAAGCCCGTCGTCGATCATCTCGTGGGCGCACTGCAGACGGCGCTGAAGGATCCCGCGCTGATCAGCCGCTTTGCCGAGCTCAGCATGGCGCCGGTCGAGCCCGAGCGCGCGACGCCGGAAGCTCTCGAGACGTTCCTGAAAGCCGAGATCGGCAAATGGGGACGGATCATCAAAGCGGCCGGAATCGAGCCGCAGTAGGTTCGCGCCACGTTCTGATCAACGTGCAGAAATATCCGAGATTTCAAGGGAATATTGACTTTGGGGCACTCGAGTGGCGGCCGCGTTGAGAGTTCAGGTGCAGTTCCAGCTGATCGGTGCACTTTTCCGTAGGTCGGCCGAGCCCCATTGCGGGACTTCGTCGCGAGGCGTAATTTTCAACTCTACGTAGCTCATTCGAAAGCATCTATCGGGTTCGGCCTAGCGGGAGCGAGCAATGGCGGATGTCCCATGGCACCTTTCCGGTGACTATTTCGAGAATTGCAGTTGCAGCATCGTGTGTCCCTGTCTGGTGTCGGCGGCGCCGCCGTTGACCGCGAGACCGACCGAGGGCTTCTGCAACGTACCGCTGATCTTCCACATCGAAAGCGGACGCTATGGTGAGATCGCGCTCGATGGACTGAATGTGCTCGTCATCCTCCACGCACCTGGGGTCATGGCGGACGGAGATTGGTCGATCGCCGCCTATATAGACCAGCGCGCCAGTGATGAGCAGACCGAGGCCCTGGCTGCGATCTTCACCGGCGGTGCCGGCGGTCCGATGGCCGCGTTCGCGCCGCTGATCAGCAAGAACCTGGGGGTGCGCAAGGTCCCGATCACGTTCCGGATCGACGGCAAGACGCGGTCCGCGGAAATCCCCGGCATCCTGCACATGTCCGTCGATCCCCTGCCAACCATGCATCCGAGCGGGGAGATGTGGGCGAACATCGGCCATCCGGTCAGCCCCGATGCCATGGTGATGGCCGTCGGCGCCGCGGGCAATACTTTCAGCGATCATGGCATGCGCTGGGATAACTCCGGCAGGAACGGCCTCTATGCGCCGATCCGCTGGTCGAACCAGGCGTGATGTAGACTTCCGATACCGGCCTGCGTCAGGGCCGCCAATTTCGATCGCAAATGAAGGACAGCCCACTTGAAACCGTGCTGCGTCGCGATCGCTGGATCGTCGGCGGCGCGATCGGCCTCATTGTCGCGCTGGCATGGACCTATGTGCTCTGGCTCGCCCACGACATGGACATGGGCGGCATGGACATGACCGGATTCCGCATGATCCCGGCCGGGATCGGAATCATGCCGCCGACGAGCGAGCCGTGGCGAACCTTCGAGTTCGCCTACGTGCTCCTGATGTGGGCGGTGATGATGATCGGAATGATGGCCCCCTCGGCTGCGCCCATGATCCTGATGTACGCCCGCGTAGGCCGACAGGGCAAAGCACAGGGCAAGCCGTTCGCCGCGACCGGCTGGTTTGCGGCCGGTTATCTCCTCGCCTGGTGCGGCTTTTCGCTGGCAGCCACCTTTCTCCAATGGGCGGTCGAGCGGGCCACCTTGCTGGATCCCGGATGGCGCTCGCAAGCAACCTGCTCGGCGCCATCGTGCTGGTCGCGGCGGGTGTCTATCAATGGACGCCGTTGAAGAACGTCTGTCTCGCCCAATGCCAGTCGCCGTTTCTGTTCCTGATGCGCCATGGCGGCTTTCGTAGCGACTTGCGCGGCTGCCTGCTGCTGGGACTTCGGCACGGAGGCTATTGTGTCGGTTGCTGCTGGATCTTGATGGCGCTGTTGTTCGTCGGCGGAATAATGAACGTGCTCTGGATCGCGGTTTTGGCGCTGCTTGTCCTCCTGGAGAAAGTTACGCCGATCGGACGATGGATCGCGCGCGCTGCAGGGATTGCATGTGTGGCCGCGGGCGCCTGGCTGCTGGTGTTCTTGCCGCAGTCGTGAGCAACCTCTGAACGGGCCGCCGCTCGTCCTTCGAGCCGTCCGGCATTTTGCCTGCCCCGCCGCTCCGTGCAGGGCAAAGAACAATCACTTGAACGTTCGTAACTCCAGCTGAGTCGCAAAACGGCTTGACGAGGACGCCGACAATGAATGTAATGTTATAACATTACATATCTGGTCCCGATGCCCAACCGTCACCCTATCCCCTTGAAAAGACTGTTCGATCTCCATGCGCAAACTCCCCGTCACCGTCTTGTCCGGCTTCCTCGGGGCTGGAAAGACCACTTTGCTGAACCACGTCCTGAACAACCGGCACGGCCTGAAAGTGGCGGTGATCGTCAACGACATGAGCGAGGTGAACATCGATGCGGATTTGGTCCGTGGTGGCGGTGCGAACCTGTCCAGGACTGACGAGAAGCTCGTCGAGATGACCAACGGGTGCATCTGCTGCACGCTGCGCGACGACCTCCTGAAGGAGGTGCGCGCCCTCGCCGAAAACGACCGGTTCGATTATCTGCTGATCGAATCCACCGGCATCTCCGAGCCGCTGCCGGTTGCAGCGACCTTCGACTTCCGTGCCGAGGACGGCGAAAGCCTCTCCGACGTGGCACGCCTCGACACCATGGTCACCGTGGTCGACGCGGTGAATCTTCTGAGGGATTATTCATCGACGGATTTCCTGGAGCTGCGCGGCGAAGCGCTGGCGAACGACAAGCGCACGCTGGTCGATCTGCTCGTCGAGCAGATCGAATTTGCCGACGTGATCGTGCTCAACAAGGTCGATGACGCCTCGCCGGCACAACGCGAAGCAGCGCGAAAGATCATCCGCGCGCTTAATCCGGAAGCGGAGCTGATCGAAACCAACCACAGCCGGGTCGCCTTCGATCGCATTCTCGACACCGGCCGGTTCGACCTCGAAAAGGCGCAAGCGCATCCGCTCTGGTTCAAGGAACTCTACGGCTTTGCCGATCACGTGCCGGAGACGGAGGAATACGGCGTGAGCAGCTTCGTCTATCGCGCGCGCCGGCCGTTCGATCCCGAAAGATTCGACAAGTTCGTGCGAGAGCCCTGGCCCGGCGTCATTCGCGCCAAGGGACATTTCTGGCTGGCAACGCGGCCGCAATGGCTGGGCGAGATCAGCCAGGCCGGCGCGATCACGCGCACCGAGGCCCTTGGATTCTGGTGGGCGAGCGTGCCTGCAGAACGCTGGCCGGACGACCCGTTCTGGCGCAAGCGATTGCGCGCGAACTGGAACGACGTCTATGGCGATCGTCGTCAGGAAATCGTGTTCATCGGCGCGGGCATGGACGAGCGCGCGCTCCGCGCACGCCTGGATGCCTGCCTTGTGCCGGGCAAGCCGGCCATGAACGTCACGGAATGGGCGAAGCTCGCAGACCCGTTTCCGGTCTGGCGGCGCGCGAACGAAGTCGTGGAACGCGAATGAGCAACGTCGTCCGCTTCGTCTCGAAATCCGAACTCGAGCGGCAGCGCCTCATCCGCGAGGCGCGTGCGATCTACGACAGCATCTTCCCGCCGGACGTCCCCGCCAGCGGCTGCGCGCATGATCCGTCAGATCAATGGGCGGCGCACGAGGCGGCCGCCGAAATCCAGCCCAAATAATAATAAGGGATGAAGGTGGTGCGCTCGGAGGGACTCGAACCCCCACGATTTTACTCACTGCCACCTCAAGGCAGCGCGTCTACCAGTTCCGCCACGAGCGCTTTGGGGATGCCGGCTTGAGGCTTGAAGGCCGGCCGGATCAACGGCGCCGATCTAACAAATCCATCAGAGGGGTACAAGCCTGCAAAGGCCCTGAATTCCACAGCTTTGCAGGAAAGTTCCTGGCCTTCCCCCGAATCGGCCCTTACCGCAGGTCCAGTGCCCTACCGCATGCCCGGGCCGCGACCACGTCCCCCTATCGGGTCCCCGGCGTGCGCGGCAGCATCTGCTTGACCTCGACCGCGATCCGGTTGCGGTCGACCAGCACGACGCCGGAGGCGACCGGCAGATTATTGGCCAAAACCTTGACCTCATCGGCCTCGGTTGCGTCCAGCTCGATGATGGCGCCGCGGGAAAGACGTAATACTTGATGGATCGGCATCGTGGTCGTCCCGAGGACGACCATGAGATCCACGGTGACTTTATCGAGAGTGGGCACTGTCAGGACCGCCGCAACCAGGGACTAAGGACCAAGGACTTAGAACAAGGCCTTGGCATTTGCGCCTGCAATGATCACCACGTTATGGTTAGCCAATGGTTAATTTGCCCCAAAACCCGCGCCAAGAGCTGGATTTGACGTCGTTTTCGGCGTCCCGCGGCCAGCCCGTGGAGTGGCGCATCTCCGACGCGCCAGTGCCCTATCCGGAGGCGGTGGCCGCCATGGAAGCCCGGGTCGCCGCCATTGCCGCGGGCGAGGCCCCGGAGCTGGTCTGGCTGCTCGAACACCCCCCGCTCTACACCTCCGGCACCTCGGGCAAGGACAGCGACCTGCGCGATCCCCGATTCCCGATCTTCGCCACCGGGCGCGGCGGGCAGCTCACCTATCACGGGCCGGGCCAGCGGGTTGCCTATGTCATGCTTGACCTCAAGCGCCGTCGGCCGGACGTCCGGGCCTATGTCGCGAGCCTGGAGGAGCTGATTCTGCGCACGCTCGCCGCCTTCAATGTCCGCGGCGAGCGGCGCGAGGACCGGGTCGGCGTCTGGGTCAGGCGGCCCGACAAGGGCGAAGGTTACGAGGACAAGATCGCGGCGATCGGCGTACGGCTGAAGCGCTGGGTCTCGTTCCACGGCATCGCCATCAATGTCGAGCCGGACCTGTCGCATTTCGCCGGCATCGTACCGTGCGGCGTGGTCGATCCCCGCTACGGCGTCACCTCTCTGGTCGATCTCGGCCAGCTCGTGACCATGGCTGAGGTCGACATCGCGCTTCGGCAGGCGTTCGAGGAGCTGTTCGGGCCAACCAAGGCGTTGGTGCCGGAAGCGGCCGCCTAGCATTGCTTCCTGAACAATTCCGAAGTTCAGTTCCGGGCAGCAAGCTGACGATCAGGCCGCGGGTGAGATGGCTCACCCGCGGCTTCAGCCTCACGCCGCCTGCAGCGACACGTCGAGCTTGCCGGCGATGTAGCGGCGCTCCTGGGTGAGGCCGCCGAAACCGTAGGCATCGCCCTTGACCTCGTCGACATGCGCATAGGTCTCGGGATGCAGCGGGCCCAAAATCTCGGCCATGCGCTTGAACATGGCGGCGAGATAGGCCGCCTTTTCGTCCTTGGTGTTGGTGCCTTCGGTGACGTGGATATCGAGCCAGTAGCTGGCGAGCTTCTGCTCGGCGAGCGACTTGCCGCCGGCGAACCAGTCACCGGCCTCCACCGATTTCACGATGATGGCAGTCACCTTGGGATCCTTGTGCAGGATTTTTGCCGTGAGCTCGGACACGGCGTTGGCGATGTCGGCCTTCAGCGAGGGCGACTGGCGGGACGAGGCGTAGGACACGGTGATCAGCGGCATGGTGGCTCTCCTCAAGATGCAGCGCGGGATTTGCGCGGCGTTGGTGAGAAGCTAGACCTCCCCTCGCCATTTTGATATCTTATCTCTATTGATACCAGTGATAATGATACATAATGACAGCCACCCTCGACATCGCCACGATCAAGGCCTTCCTGCTGGTCGCCGACCTCCAGAGCTTCACCCGCGCCGCGGAGGCGCTAGGCACGACCCAGGCGGCGGTCAGTCTCAAACTGCAGAGGCTGGAAACATTGCTGGCAAAACGCCTCGTCGAGCGCTCGCCGCGCGCGGTCCGGCTCACGGCCGAAGGCGCCAGCTTCCTCGATCGCGCCCGCGCGCTGATGGCGGCGCATGACCGCGCGCTGTCCGGCGAGGCCCCGGCTGCGCAATCGCTCTCGCTCGGCATCTCCGATCACGCGGCAGGCCCCGAACTGGTCCCGCTGCTGGAACGCCTGCACGCGATGTCGTCAAATCTCACCCTCGCCGTCACCATCGGCTTCTCGCGCGAGATGCAGGATGCCTATGACGCCGGCGAACTGGATGCTGTGATCGTGCGCCAGGAAGGCAGCCGCCGCGGCGGCGAGAAGCTGACGGAGGACGGGTTCGGCTGGTTCGCCGCACGACGCTTCACGCTGCCGAAGGGCGAAGCGCTGCCGCTTGCGACCCTCGCCCCGCCCTGCGGCGTCCGCGCCGTCGCCGTGCGCGCGCTCGACAAGGCCGGTCTCGCCTGGCGCGAGCGCTTCGTCGGCGGCGGCGTCACCGCGGTGGTCGCGGCGGCGCTAGCGGGACTTGCGATTGCACCGCTGGCGCGGCGGATCGCACCTCCCGGGCTGGTCGACATCGGGCCCGCGCACAAGCTGCCCAAACTCGGCAGCTCGAAGGTGATGCTGCATTCGAAGGTCAGCGATCCCGCCAAGCTCGCGGCGCTACGCGCGGTGGCGGCGACGTTCCGGAGTGCGGCGGCGACCTGATGCCTCACAGGATCGCCTCGAACGCGCTACGCAGCGTCTCGTGCCGGAACACAAAGCCCCGGCTCAGCGCCTTGTTCGGCAGCACTCGCTGACCGCCAAGCAGCAGCTCGTCGGCGAAGCCGCCGCCGATCCGGCGCAACAGGCCGCCGGGAATGCGGAAGATCGCTGGCCGATGCAGGCGGCGGCCGAGCTCCTCGGTGAACTTTGCGTTGGTGACGGGGATCGGCGCGGTGGCGTTGACGGGGCCCGACAGATCGGGCGTTGCCATCACATAGGCGATTAGCCGGATCAGATCGTCGCGCTCGATGCAGGACATCCACTGCCGCCCGGTGCCGATGGGACCACCGAGGCCGAACTCGAACGGCGTCAGCAGGCGCGTGACGAAGCCGCCTTCGGTGCCGAGCACGAGGCCGATGCGCAAACAGACCACACGGACGCCGAGCTCTTCCGCCGGCCACGCCGCCTTCTCCCACGCCGCGCAGAGCTCGTGGCTGAAACAGGCGTGCGACTTGGCGGACTCCGTCAGTACCTGGTCGGCCCACAATCCGTACCAGCCGATCGCGGAGCCGCTGACCAGCACCTCGGGCTTGCGATCGAGCCGTGCGATCAGTTTGACGACCTCACCGGTCATGTCGATGCGTGAGCCAAGAATCTTCGCCCGCTTCGCCTCGGTCCACAAGCCGTTGCCGATCGGCTCGCCGGCGAGATTCACGATGGCGTCGATCGGCGTGTCCGAAGCGAGCTGATCGAGGCTGGTGATCAGCGTGACCGGCGGCGGCAGCATCTCGGCCTTGGCGGGGTGCCGGATCAGCGCGATGACGTGATGCCCTGCGGCGCTGAGGCTCGCCGCGAGGCGACTGCCGATGAAGCCGGTGGCGCCCGTGATCAGCACGGTCTTGCGGCCGGGGAGCTTCTCGACGAGCCCCTCGGCGGGAACGCTGCGCATGCGGCCGAGCCGACGCATCGCTGCAAAATCCCTGAGGCCGCACAGCGCGGCACCTACCGCGCAGGCGGTCGCGGCGATGCTGAGCAGACCCTGATAGACGACGATCACGCCAAAGGGCTGCATTGCCCAGTCGATCAGCACGGGCAGCAGCAGCACCAGAATGGCGCCGTAATTGATCGCGAGCAGCGTGTGGTTGATGCGCTCGCTCGGCGGCAGTTTCCGGCTCAGATCCTCCTCGACGAAATCCATCAGCGTGATGACGATCTCGGCGACCAGCACCGCGACGATCAGGAGCGCCAGCAATCCATAAACCTCGAGCCAGCCGAGCACGAGGAATAGCAGCGCATAGAGCATGTTGCGGATGCCATGCAGCTTGAGCTCGAAGCGCTGCGACACCCGCCAGGCCAGGCGCTCGGTGAATTCGTGGTGATAGAAGGTGTCGAACACGCCCATCACGATCTGGATGGCGATGAGCGTCCACAACAGCGGCGTCATGATACGGCCTCCCTGAAGGTGGCGGACTGGTGGATCAGCGCGCCGAAACGTGGATGAATGACATCGAGGGTGAAGCGGAATGCGCCCTCGCCGAGATCGCGGTGCGTCACCGTGAGATCGCCCGGCGTGAGCCAGCGCGGCAAGGGGATCCACAGGCGTCCGAGCTGGAGCCCATAACCGGCGCTGCGGAAGGTCAGCGTCTGGTCCTCGACCGCGGTGCGGAGCGCCATCGAGACGCCGAAGCCGACATATTCCTCGAGCCCGGTCGGACCGGCAAAACGCTTGGCGGAATGGATCACGTGCGGAAAGCCGCGCTTGCGCGCGCAGATGCGGGTCCAGGTCTGACCGCCGGTCGTGCCGTCCTCAGTCACGGTAACGATCATGGGAACACCGGTGTCGCGGCCGGTCGGCAGCGGCCCGCCGATCAGACGCGCAGCCTGGGCGAACCACCAGCCGATCTCGCTGAAGGAGACCTCGTCGACCACGCCGACATAGACGACGCTCTCGCCGTCCGCGACGCGTTTGGAGAAACGCCGCCAGGTCGCGAGCGGCAGGCGGCCCCAATCCTCGTCCGACAGCAGCGCGCGGAAACGGCGGTCGTCGAGCAGTTTGGTGTGAGTGGAGGTCGATGCGTTGGAGCCTGATAATCGAGCCGACGTCATCGCACCCTCCTCAGCGCTATTTGGCCTTGCCCAGCGGCAGCAGGCTGACGATCTTCTCGCCAAGCCGCATCAAGGCGACCAGCCGCGGCCGCGGCACCTTCAGCATCTGCATGAACCAGTGATCGGCGAGCTCGGTGAAGGCAAGCATCTCCTTCAGCCGCTTGGCTGCGACCGGATTGATGGTGGGATCGCCGGCGGCATCGGACACGCAGGCCCTGAGCGCCGTGATCGCCGGATCGAGCTCCCGCTCCTTGCGCCGCGCCGCTATCCTGGCGGCGACCTCCCAGATGTCGGTCTCGGCCTCGTAATGGTCGCGGCGGTCACCGAGGATCGGCACCCGCCGGATCAGGTTCCAGGCGAGCAGCTCCCTGAGTGAGTTGGAGACGTTCGAGCGGGCCATGCCAAGCGTGTCGGCGATGTCCTCGGCGGTCATCGGCGCCTCGGCGAGATAGAGCAGCCCGTGAATCTGGCTGACCGAGCGATTGACGCCCCACTCATCCCCCATATCGCCCCAATGCAGGATGAAGCGCTCGACGGCGCTTGGGAGTTTCTTCTTTCCGGTTATTTCTGTCATTACAGAAATATCTGACGATAACGTCCCCTTGTCAAGCGGGCTTCGTCCCGTATACGGGTGCGGGATATCTGCCTAAAAATGTCCCAACTTCAGGGAACCATCCGCTTTCTGTGGCGTTTGCTCCCGTCGAGGCAGGGTCCCGGAATGATCGGAAAGTTCAGTCAACAGCGAGACTTGTTCGAGAGCGAGCGCAGTTTCCGGCTGTTGGTTGAGGGAGTTGCGGACTACGCGCTCTATATGCTCGATCCCAGGGGGATCATCACCAGCTGGAATATCGGCGGCGAGCGCATCAAGGGCTATTCGCCCGGGGAGATCCTCGGCCAGCATTTCTCCCGCTTCTACACCGAGACCGACCGTGCCAACGGCAAGCCGGCCCGCGCGCTCGGCATCGCCAGGGAAAAGGGCCGCTATGAGGAGGAAGGCTGGCGCGTCCGCAAGGACGGCACCTTCTTCTGGGCAAGCGTCGTGATCGACCCGATCTACGAGGACGGCGAGCTGGTCGGCTTCGCCAAGATCACACGCGACATCACAGAACGCCGCAATACGCAGCTCAAGCTCGAGGCGATGCAGAAGCAGCTCGCCGAGTCCCAGAAGTTCGATGCGCTGGGACAGCTCACCGGCGGGGTCGCGCACGACTTCAACAACCTCCTGATGATCATCAGCGGCAGCCTGCACATGCTGAAGCGGGGTCCCGACGACGCGGCCAAGGTTCAGCGCGCGATCTCGGCGATCGAGACCGCCACCAAGCGCGGCGCGGCGCTGACCAACCAGCTCCTCACCTTCGCGCGGCGGCAGAGCGTCAATCCGCAGGCGATCGATTTCGCCGAACGCATCGCGGAGATCCGCGAGGTGCTCGATGCCGGCGTCGGCAGTTCCGTACGCCTGGCCTTCGACATCGGCCACGATGTCTGGCCGGTCAAGACCGACGCCTCCGAGCTCGAGACCGCGATGCTCAACCTCGTCATCAATGCCCGCGACGCGATGCCCGACGGCGGCACGGTGACGATCGGCGCGCACAATGTCGTGCTGGACGAGGCGCCGCTTGCCGGCGACTTCGTCGCAATCGACGTCACCGATACCGGGCTCGGCATTCCCTCCGACGTTCTCGACAAGATCTTCGAGCCGTTCTTCACCACCAAGCCGATCGGAAAGGGCACCGGCCTTGGCCTGTCCCAGGTGCACGGCTTCGCCCATCAGGCCGGCGGCACGGTGAAGGTCGCAAGCGAACTCGGCAAGGGCACGACGTTCACCATCCTGTTGCCGCGCGGAGAAGACACGCCGTCGCGAGAGACGGCTGGGGGACCATCCTTCCAAGGCAGCGGCACGGTGCTGCTGGTCGAGGACAATCCCGACGTGGCGCTGGTCAGCATCGGTCTGCTGGAGCAGCTGGGCTACCACGTCCGCCGGGTCGCCGACGCCGAAGCCGCCTTGCGCGAGATCGAGAAAAACGGCGTCGACTTCGTGTTCTCGGACATCGTCATGCCCGGCAAGATGGACGGGCTCAGCCTCGCCCATCGCCTCCGTCAGATCCGCCCTGGCCTGCCGATCCTGCTCGCCACCGGCTACAGCGACGTCGCCGCCGGCGTGCGCGGCGATTTCCCGATCCTGCGCAAGCCCTACGAAATCCACGAGCTGAGCGAAGCAATCGCCAAACTGCCAAGGTGAGGCTTCGTCTTCACCTCTCCCCGTAAGAACGGGGCGAGGGAGCGCATCATCTGTGCGGCGAGACCGCCCTACACTGTCGGCAACACCGAGAACGCTTCCCCTGCCCTGCGCAGGTTCAGCTCATCCGCGCTGGCCGTCTCACTCGTCACGCTGTCGACGCGCGAGGACGGGGGGCCATGGCGGCATAGCGCGACCATGTCGGCGACGTGCTTTGGCGCGCCCGCGAACAGCGCTTCGACGCAGCCGTCGCGGCGGTTGCGGACCCAGCCTTCAAGGCCGCTCGCAGTCGCCTGGTACTCGACCCAGGCGCGATAGCCGACGCCCTGGACGCGGCCGCGGATCATCACCTGAAGGATCGCCCGGCTCATTTTTTCAGCCCGAGAAAGTCGGCGCTACGCGCCTTGACGTCGGCCTCGCGCATGACGCGGCTGGTCAGGTCGGATGATGCCAGACCTCTCAGCGCCTTCGGCGCCGTGCCCTCGCGCAGCGCTTTCTGCGTTTCATACACGGCTTGCGTCGCAGCGGCGATCGGCGCGTGGCCCTGAAGCGCGATACGCACGCGCTGGCCGGCGAGATAGTCGAGCGCGCTCAGCTCCTCCGGCGCACCACCGAGCACGATTGGCAGGCGCGTGGCGGCCGCGACGGCCTCGAGCTCCGCGCGCGACTTGATGCCGGTGAAGAACAGCGCATCGACCCCGGTCGCTTCATACGCCTGCGCGCGGCGGATCGCGTCCTCGATCGAGGTGATCGAGGCAGCTCCCGTGCGGCCCATGATGACCAGCGAGGCATCGCTGCGGCCATCGAGCGCGGCCTTCATCTTGCCGACGCCTTCCTCAAGCGAGATCAGCTGCGTCCTCGCCTCACCGAAGGCAGCCGGCAGCAGCGTGTCCTCGATGGTGAGACCGGCGGCGCCGGCCGCCTCCAGCTCCTGCACCGTGCGACGAACATTGAGCGCATTGCCGTAGCCGTGATCGGCATCGACCAGCACCGGCAGCACTGCGGCGCGCGACATCCGCCGCATCTGCTCGGCAAGCTCGGTGAGCGTGATCAGCGTGACGTCGGGGTCGCCGAGCACGGCGAGCGAGGCGACCGAGCCGCCGAACATGCCGAGCGGAAAGCCGAGGTCCTCGGCGATGCGGATCGAGATCGCGTCATAGACCGAGCCCGGATGGATGCAGGCCGAGCCCGACAGGATGAGGCGCAGTTTCTCGCGGCGGGAACGAAAGGCCATGGTGCCTCACTCCAAAATCCTCATCCTGAGGAGCGCGCTCTTGCGCGCGTCTCGAAGGATGCAGGCCCGGCTGTGGCCTCGCCCTTCGAGACGCCGCGCAAGCGCGGCTCCTCAGGGTGAGGGTCGACTGTCGTGCTCCGGAGCGCCTTACGCAAACTCCAGAATCAGCGCGTCCACCGCGAGCGTCGCGCCCGCGCTGGCGTGAACCTTCTTCACGGTGCCGTCCTGCTCGGCGCGCAGCACATTCTGCATCTTCATGGCTTCGACCACCGCGAGCGTCTCGCCGGCCTTGACCTCCTGCCCTTCGGTCACCGCGATCGAGACCACGAGCCCGGGCATCGGGCACAGCAGCTTCTTGCCGGTGTCGGAGGCCGTCGTCACCGGCATCAGCCGCGCCGAGGTCGCTTCCGCTTCGGTCCAGACATAGACGGGGACCTCGACGCCCTGATGCGCGAGGCGAATGCCGTTCGGAATCGGCCGCGCCTGCACCGCGACGAAGTGGCCGTCGATGGTACCCTGCCAGACCGGATCGCCCGGCTTCCACGGCGACTGCAACAGATGCGCATTGCCGGCCTTGCCCTCAGCATCGACGAAGCGGATCGCGATCGCATCACCTTCGCGCGCGACCTCGAGCTGGATCTCCTGGCGGTCGAGCCAGACCGCGCGACGGCGCTCGCGCTGCACGACGCGGCCGCCCAACTGACCGGAGATCTGCCGCTTGCGTTCGCCGAGCACGTGATCAATGGCGGTGCCGACCGCGGCGATGCGCCGGGCGACCTCGCCTTCCGGCACGCGCACGGCAAAGCCCTTGGGAAATTCCTCGGCGATGAAGCCGGTCGAGAGCCGTCCCTCGCGCCAGCGCGGATGATGCATCAACGCCGACAGGAACGGGATGTTGTGCCTGATGCCGTCGACATAGAACGAATCCAGCGCGGTCGCCTGCGCCTCGATCGCGGCCGCGCGCGAGGGCGCATGCGTGACGAGTTTTGCGATCATCGGATCGTAATGGATCGAGATCTCGCCGCCCTCCTGCACGCCGGTGTCGTTGCGGATGGTGATGCCGTCGTGGCTCACTTCCGCCGGCGGACGATACTTCACGAGCCGCCCGATCGAGGGCAGGAAGTTGCGGAACGGGTCTTCGGCGTAGAGGCGCGATTCCACCGCCCAGCCCGTCAGCGTGACGTCCTTCTGCGCGATGGCGAGCTTCTCGCCGGCGGCAACGCGGATCATCTGCTCGACGAGGTCGATGCCGGTGACGAGCTCGGTGACGGGATGCTCGACTTGGAGGCGCGTGTTCATCTCCAGGAAGTAGAAGCTCTTGTCCTGCCCCGCGACGAACTCGACGGTGCCGGCGGAGTCGTAATTCACGGCCTTGGCCAGCGCGACGGCCTGCTCGCCCATCTTGCGGCGCGTGGCCTCGTCGAGCAGCGGCGACGGCGCCTCCTCGATGACCTTCTGGTTGCGGCGCTGGATCGAGCATTCGCGCTCGCCGAGATAGATGACGTTGCCGTGCTTGTCGCCCAGCACCTGGATCTCGATGTGGCGGGGATCGACGATGAATTTTTCGACGAAGACACGATCATCACCGAACGACGCCTTGGCCTCGGCCTTGGCGAGATTGAAGCCCTCGGCGACCTCGGCCTTGGAATGGGCGATGCGCATGCCCTTGCCGCCGCCGCCGGCGGAGGCCTTGATCATCACGGGGTAGCCGATCTCGTCGGCGATGCGGACCGCATGCTTGTCGTCCTCGATGACACCGAGATGGCCGGGCACGGTCGAGACTTTTGCTTTTGCGGCGGCCTTCTTGGACTCGATCTTGTCACCCATCGCCGCGATAGCGCCGGGGTTCGGGCCGATGAAGACGATGCCGGCGGCCTCCAGCGCGCGCGGAAACGCCTCGCGCTCGGACAGGAAGCCGTAACCGGGATGCACGGCTTGCGCGCCCGTCTTGCGGCAGGCCTCGACGATCTTCTCGATCACCAGATAGCTCTCGGCTGCCGCCGGCGGGCCGATCAGCACGGCCTCGTCCGCCATCTCGACATGAAGGGCGTCGCGGTCGGCTTCGGAATAGACGGCGACCGTCTCGATTCCCATCTTGCGGGCAGTCTTGATGACCCGGCAGGCGATTTCGCCGCGATTGGCGATCAGAATGCGTTTGAACATGCTTTTCTTGAGTCTCGACCTTGGGCGGGACCCTTCCCTGGCCGTTGGAGCCTATGGGACGGGCCGTGTGGCTCCCGTGGTACATCAAAATGGGCCGGAGGCAACGGTCTAAATCCGGGCCATCTGGCGTACCAGCGCAAGACCGAAACGGGCTCGGCGAGCCCTAGGGACGCCCTGCGGCGTCCTGCGCCTTCCCAGACTTGGCGACGTCCCGGACCAGGCCATGAATGAAGCCCAGCTTGCCGACCACGGCGGGCGACAGGATGAAGGGATAGAGGTCGCGCAGGCCCATGGCGCGGTTGACGCTGTTCATGGCGAAGGTGAAGGGCAGCCATGCGTTGACCAGCGCCTCGACGTCCCTGGCCTCATAGGGGTTGAAACGGATGCGCGCCGTCAACTCCCCGTCGCGGTCGACCTTGGGACGCACCTCCATGCCGAACTCGGCGGCCATCTCCAGGGTGTCGACGATGTGAAGATAATGCGCCCAGGTCTCGGCGAAATCTTCCCAGGGGTGCATCGTGGCATAGGCCGAGACATAGTTCTGCTGCCAATCCGGCGGCGCGCCTTCGGCATAGTGACGCTGCAGGGCCTGGCCGTAATCGGCGGAATCGTCACCGAATACCGCGCGGCATTCCTCGAGCTTGCCGCCGCCCTGCACCAGCACATCCCAGAAATAGTGCCCGACCTCATGCCGGAAATGCCCGAGCAGCGTACGGTAGGGTTCTCCCATCTCGAGCCTGCGCCGCTCGCGCTCGATGTCGTCGGTCTCGGTGAGCGCGATCGTGATCAGGCCGTTGTCGTGGCCGGTCATGACCTTCTCTGCGCTGTTCGGATCGTCGGCAAGGAAATTGAAGATCAGACCATGTTCGGGATCGTCTTGCCGGGCCTGGAGCGGCAGCTTCCAGCGGATCAGGGAATAAAACAAACGGTGTTTCGCCACCTCCAGCTCGCGCCAGCCGGCAAGCTGGGCGGGGTCGGACAAATCCGGCACGATGCCGTTGTGGCGGCATGCGCGGCAATAGCCGTTGCTCTCGCCCGTATCCGTCAGCCAGTTGCAGGCATCGTACTCGGCATTCCGGCACAGCATCCGGCTTTCGCCCTTGTCGGCCAGGATTCGCCAGGCCTCTCCGTCGGGCTCGATCGCCGACATTGTCTCCTTCTCCGGCAGGAAGGCGACCCGATGGCCGCAGCGTTCGCAGGCACGGTTCTCGAAATAGAGAACGTTGCCGCAGGCCTGGCAGACAAAGAGCTTCAAGATTTATCCTCTTCGGAAAGAGAGCCTTATCAAAGACGTTCGTGACGCCTCGCGAAGACGCCTCCGCCGGCCGATCGTTCCAGTCTCCGGAACAAATTGCCAGACCCAGCGTTTCACCGCCGTCCGTTTCATGGCGCCTTTCCCAGCCCAATCCCTCTAAACAATGGCCATCACGCTCCGTCTGTGTGAATATCGGTCCGGCACGTGCGCTCCCGCATGACAACGGCCGATGCCTTGAACGATCCCTTGCCCGAGACCATCGCTGCCGAAAGGCTGCGCCAACACCTCGAAGACGTCGCGCGCGAGCGCGACAACGCCTATCGCGCGCTCCAGGAGCGCGAGGCCGAGCTGGCGCGCATCCAGCGCATCGGCAAGGTCGGCGGCGTCGAGGTCGATTTTCGCGAAGGCTTCAAGAACCGCCGCTCGCCCGAATACCTGATGATCCACGGCCTGCCGCCGGAGGCTGCGGAGGAATCGCACGAGGATTGGGTCAATCGCATCCATCCCGACGACCGCGACGCCACCGTCAAGCACTTCATCGAGGCTCTCGCCGGTACGAGCGAAGACTACAGCGCCGAGTACCGCATCGTCCGCCCCAATGACGGCGAAACCCGCTGGATCCGGGTCGTCGCCAAGATCGAGCGCGACAAGGACGGCCGCGCCATCCGCCTCGTCGGCGCCCATATCGACATGACCGACCAGGCGCTCGCGCGCGAGACGCTGCGCGAGAGCGAGGAGCGCTTTCGGCTGATCGCCGACAGCGCGCCGGTGCCGATCTGGGTGACCAAGCTCGATCGCAAGCGCTCCTTCGCCA
Organism: Bradyrhizobium sp. CIR48; assembly: GCF_014198315.1. Lineage (NCBI taxonomy): Bacteria > Pseudomonadati > Pseudomonadota > Alphaproteobacteria > Hyphomicrobiales > Nitrobacteraceae > Bradyrhizobium > Bradyrhizobium sp. CIR48. The sequence goes on along the minus strand of NZ_JACIHG010000007.1, from coordinate 342,009 downwards.
ACCAGGCCTATGTCGATTTCGTCGGCCTGCCCTACGATCAGGCCATCGACTTCGACTGGCGCAAGGTGCTGCACCCCGACGACCTGCCGCACGTGCTGCAGCAATCGGTCCAGGGTGAAGCGTCACTCAAGCCCTTCGTGCTGGAAGCGCGCTACAAGAATGCCGGCGGCGAATGGCGCTGGTTGCGCTCGGAATCGCAGCCGCGCTGGGACCCGACCGGCAAGCATATCGGCTTCATCGGCGTCGCCCACGATATCACCGTCGCCAAGCAGGCCGAGATCGAGCTCAGGCGGCTCAACGAGACGCTGGAAGAGCGCATCGCCGAGCGCACCGCCCAGCTCGAATCCAACGAGGCGCGGCTGCGCGCGATCCTGGAGACCAGCAATCAGTATCAGGGCCTGGTCAATCTTAGGGGCGAGCTGCTTTACGCCAACAACACCGCACTCGACGGCATCGGGGCGAGCTCGTCGGATGTGATCGGAAAGCCGTTGTGGGAGACGCCCTGGTTCAGCGCGACGGAGGGCATGAGCGCGCTGGTGCGCGAAGCCTTCCACACCGTGCTCAAGGGCGAAGCCGTGCGGCTGGAGATGCGGCTGCGCCTTCCCATCGGCGAGCGCGATTTCGACTTCGGCATGCGCCCCGTGCTGGACCGTCACGGCAACATCACCGGCGCCGTCCCTGAAGCCGTCGACATCACCGAACGCCGGCGCGGCGAGGAAGCGCTGCGGCAGTCGCAGAAGATGGAGGCGATCGGCCAGCTCACCGGCGGTGTCGCCCACGACTTCAACAATCTTCTCACCATCATCCGCTCGGCCACCGATTTCCTGCGCCGCCGCGAGCTGCCGGAGGAGCGCCGCCGCCGCTATGTCGATGCCATCTCCGAGACCGTCGAGCGCGCCTCCAAACTGACCGCCCAGCTTCTGGCGTTCGCGCGCCGGCAGCCGCTGAAGCCGCAGATCTTCAACGTCGGCAGCCAGGTCGAGGGCGTCGCGCAGCTGGTCCGGCCGCTGGTCGGCGGCCGTATCGACATCGCGGTGGAGATTCACGATGCCGACTGCTTCACCGTCGCCGACATCGCCCAGTTCGAGGCCGCGCTGATCAACCTCGCCATCAACGCCCGAGATGCCATGAACGGCGAAGGCCGCCTGATCATCGCCGTGCGCAAGGTTTCCGGGATTCCCAGCCTGCGCGCGCAATCGGCGCGCGGCGGCGACTACGTCGCGATCTCCGTCACCGACACCGGCAGCGGCATCGCGCCGGAACATCTCGACTCGATCTTCGAGCCGTTTTTCACCACCAAGGAGGTCGGCAAGGGCACCGGCCTCGGCCTCAGCCAGGCTTTTGGTTTCGCCAAGCAGTCCGAGGGCGACGTCGCGGTGACGAGCACCCAGGGCAAAGGCGCGACCTTCACCATCTATCTGCCGCAGGCACAAAGCCCCGCGACCGACAAGGAGGCCGCGGCGCTGACCCATGAGGCCGCGGCCACCGGGCGCGGCTATCGCGTGCTCGTGGTCGAGGACGACGACGAGGTCGGCCGCTTCTCCACCGAGCTGCTGGAAGATCTCGGCTACGTCGTTCGCCGCGTTGCCAACGCCAACGCCGCGCTGGCGATCCTCGGCGAGAACGAATTTGCCGTCGACCTCGTGTTCTCCGACGTCATCATGCCCGGCATGAACGGCGTCGAGCTCGCCGGCATCATCCGCGAGCGCTATCCGGGCCTGCCCGTGGTGCTCACCTCCGGGTACAGCAACGTGCTCGCCGAAAACGCCCATCGCGGTTTCGAGTTGATCCAGAAGCCGTATTCGGTGGAATCGCTCTCACGCATCCTGCGCAAGGCGATCACGGAGAAGCTATCGGTGGCGCGGTGACGCGAGCCGAGATTTGAGGCTGGCGGATCGATCCGGGGCACGGTAGTCAGGAGCGGTTTTCCGGAGATCAACTTGCCGACCGTGCCGTCTGACGCCATCTGGGCCTGGAGCATCATCGTCGTCGCGACAGCAGGCGTCATCATCCGCCCCTTTCGCCTGCCCGAGGCGGTCTGGGCGGTGATCGGCGCGAGCGTCCTGGTGCTATCAGGCTTGCTGCCGTGGCAAGACGCGCTTGCCGGCATCGAAAAAGGCCTCGACGTCTATCTCTTCCTGATCGGCATGATGCTGATCGCCGAGCTCGCGCGCCTCGAGGGCCTGTTCGACTATCTCGCCGCGCTCGCGGTCGAATACGCGGCCGGCTCGCCGCAACGGCTGTTCCTGCTGATCTATCTCGTCGGCACGCTCGTCACGGTGCTGCTCTCCAACGATGCCACCGCGATCGTGCTGACGCCCGCCGTCTATGCCGCAACGCGCGCAGCCGGCGCCAAGCCACTGCCCTATCTTTTCGTCTGCGCCTTCATCGCGAATGCCGCGAGCTTCGTGCTGCCGATCTCCAATCCCGCCAATCTCGTCGTGTTCGGTGCGCGTATGCCGCACCTGACGGAATGGCTGCGTATGTTCGCCCTGCCCTCGGCGGCCTCCATCCTGCTGACCTACGTCGTGCTGCGCCTGACCCAGCACCGGGCCCTGAAAGAGGAGACGATTGCGCGCCGCGTGCCGCATCCAAAACTCGGCCGCGGCGGCAAGCTGACGGCGATCGGCATCGTCGCGATCGGCGCCGTGCTGATCACGGCGTCCGCGCTGGACAAGCAACTGGGCCTGCCGACCTTCATCTGCGGCGGCGTGACAGCCGCGATCGTGCTGCTGCTCAGCCGGCAGTCGCCATTGCCCGTGCTGCGCGGCGTGTCCTGGAGCGTGCTGCCGCTGGTGGGTGGGCTCTTTGTCATGGTGGAGGCGCTGGTCAAGACCGGCGTGATCGCGCAGCTCAGCGCGCTGCTGCATGAAGCAGTCGCGCAATCCGTCCCGCAAGCCGCCTGGAGCGTCGGCATCGCGACCGCAATCGCGACCAACATCGCCAACAATTTGCCCGTGGGCCTCGTCGCTGGCTCGGTCGCGTCCAGCGATCATCTGCCCGCGCCTGTCGTCAGCGCCATCCTGATCGGCGTCGACCTCGGCCCCAATTTGTCGGTGACCGGCTCGCTCGCCACCATCCTCTGGCTGGTCGCGCTCCGGCGGGAGAAGATCGAGGTCGGCGCCTGGCCGTTCCTCAAGCTTGGCCTGGTGGTGACGCCGCCCGCTCTGATCGCTGCGCTGGCAGCGGCAATCAGGTAACGCAGGCCCCCGGCCTTCGAAATTAAGCGCAAGCTATTTGCGGTGCGTCAATGCCGGCAGCGACGCTGCGGCTAGAATTCCATTGTCGTGCCAATCAGACGGATATGACGCGGCAAGGAAGGTTCATCATGCAGATCCAATCGAAAGCGTTGCCGCAGAGCTCCTTTCTGCGTCGCGCGATCCGGAGCCTCACCGCAGCAAGCGAGAGCGGTGTCGAGACGGCCCATCCCCTGCTGGTCTTCTCCGCAGTGGCGTTGTTCACACTGTTCGTCATCGTGGAGGTCGACCTCCACTCCGCCCAGCTTCAGGCGCTCGGCCTGCTCGGCCATGGCATGGGCATCGATCCGGTCTTCCTGAGCCCGTAGTCGCCGGCCCCAGCGTTCCGAAATCAGTCCCGATCGCGGCGACGACGCCGCGACCGGGAAGCGCATCGTCAGTCGTTCTCGTAGCCGTAGACTTCCGGCAGGATGAAGATCGCGGCGAGCAATCCGATCAGCGGGAAGATCGCGACCATCAGCGTGGCATTCGCCTGCCCGATCGCGGCGAACACCGTCGGGAACAGGAAAATCGCCAGGAACGACGGCAGCTTCACGAACATGTAGGCGAAGCCGCTGGCGGTGCCGCGATATTTCGGCTTGGCGACCATGGTCGGGATCGTCATGCAGTTCGACGCGTCCCAGTAATGGCCCCACAGCATCGCGGCGGCTGCGAACGGCAGCAGGATCTTGTTATCGGTGTAGAGCGCGAAGGCCGCGACCAATAGCGAGGCGAACACGATCGAGAAGCCGGCGATCGCGATGCCGCGGTGGCCGATCTTCGGCGTCAGCAGCGGCCCGACCCAGCCGGACAGAGCGGCGAAGGAGAACAGCGCCATCGTCACCAGGTTGATGCCGAGCACGCTCGACACGCCGACCATCACGAACAGTACCGGCAAATAGAACGCGAAGGTGGAGAACTCGCTCGCCTGGGTGAAACAGGCGATCCAGCCATACAGCGTGGCGCGCCAGCGAATCGGGTCCTTCTTGAGGTCGGCGAGGAACGCACGGGTGCTGGTTTTGGGAACCACCACGTCATGATTCGGCAGCATGTCGAGATTGTCGTTGAACATCTCGCGCGCGACCTGCTTGGCCTCGCGGTAACGTCCCTTCTGCACCAGCCACACCGCCGTCTCCGGCACGTCGTGGCGCATCAGAAGGATGATCAGCGCCGGCACCGCGCCGAGGCCGAGCGTGACCCGCCACAGCATCTCGTGCTGCATGTCGATCAAGAGGAAGATCACGATAACGCCGATGGTCAGGACCTCGCCGACCGCGAACATGAACTGCCAGCGATTGCCCATGACCTCCCGCTCGCCCTTGGCCATGGATTCCATGATGTAGGTGTAGCCGGTCGAGATGTCCGAGCCGAGCGGGATGCCGAGCAGGAAGCGAATCACGATGAGCCAGGTGACGTCAGGCACGAAGGCCTGCGCCAGCGCCAGCACGATGAACATCACCATCGTCACCAGGAACATGACGCGGCGGCCGATCTTGTCGGACAGCCAGCCGCCCAGCAGCGCGCCGATCAGGGCCCCGCCCTGCGTGCCCGCCGCGGCAAGGCCCAGCATCAGCGCCGTGGGATTGTACTGCTCCTTGATGAAGATCAGCACGAAGGCGATCGAATAGAGGTCCCAGGCTTCGACCAGGATCGAGGCCATCATCAGCCAGCCGACCTTGTTGCCCTTGGGACTGTAGTTCGTGATGAGGTAGCGGACCGCGGCTTCGCTCGCGGTCGGTTGTGGCATCGCCATCGTTGTCATGCTTGGTCCTCTTTTCAAAACTCGCTACGTGCCGAGCAGCGGCTCGATGCTGCAATCGAGCAGGCGCGGATCGATCCCCGCTTCCATGCCAGTGAATATCTCGCCCATGTAGTCGATCAGCGCATCGCTCGCCTTCACAGCGTCATCGACGCGGCGGCTGGCCACCGCGGCGAGAATGGCGAGATGACAATCGATCGTGCCCGACAGATCGGCCTGCCCCGGCATGAAGCGGTGGTGGATGTAGCCGATGCGCCGGTACAGCGTGTGCAGCGGCCGCAGCGTGTGCACCAGGAACGGCTCGCCGGCGGCTTCCAGCACCAGCGCGTCGATGCGGCGGTCGATGCTGTTGAATTCGTCGAGGGTGAGGCTGGCGCGGCGCTCGCGCAGGAGACGCTCGATGTGCAGCGCCTGATTGCGATGCGAGAGGCTGGCGCGATCGGCCGCAAGGCGGATCACGAACCGCTCCATGTCGCGGCGCAAGGCCAGCAGCATGCGTTCGCGTGCAAGGTCGATCGGGGCAATGTGCAGGCCGTGGCGCGGACGGATGATGATGAGCGTATCGGCGGACAGACGATTGACGGCGTGGTGCACCGGCGTGCGTCCGAAGCCGGTGATCTGCTGCAATTCCAGCATGGTCATGAACTGACCGGGCTTGAGCTCGCAATGAACGAGGAGCTCCTCGATCCTCTGATAGGCCAGCTCGAAGAAGTTGAGGCGATTGCGCCGGGAGGGCCTGCCCTCGCCGTCATCGTCGCTTCTCACCACTTCGAGCGCGCGCTTGCGCCGTGCCATGTCGTCCTCCCTGCCACCCTGCTCGCGCTGCCGAGCGGCGGCTTATTTGTGATATCCTTAAAACATGTTGTGATATATTACAAGCGGGCGTATGACTGCCCGCCGGCATCGCCGGTTTTGACCGGCATAGACACGAACAACAAGACGGGCGCGAGGCGCCTTATCATGGGAGGACTGTTGCAGTGAAGATCACTTCGATCGAGACCCTGCGCACCGAGGAATTCTCCAACGTCATCTGGGTGCGAATCCACACCGACACCGGCGTGATCGGGCTCGGCGAGACCTTCTATGGCGCGGGCGCGGTCGAGGCGCAGATCCACGACACCTTCGCCGGCCGCCTGCTCGGCCGCAATCCCCTGCACATCGAAGCCATCCACCGCGACATGCTGAACCTGCCGATGGCGCAGTCCTCCACCGGCGTCGAATACCGCGCGGCGTCCGCGATCGACATCGCGCTGTGGGACCTGTTCGGCAAGGTCTGTAGTCAGCCGGTGCACCAGATGCTCGGCGGCCTCTGCCGCGACAAGCAGCGCATCTACAACACCTGCGCCGGCACGCAATATGTCCGCTCGACCAATATCAGCCCGGTCGCGAACTGGAATCTCGGGGCGTCCAAGGGCCCCTATGAAGACCTTGATGGCTTCATGAATCACGCCGATGCACTGGCCGAGAGCCTGCTGGAAAGCGGCATCTCCGCGATGAAGATCTGGCCGTTCGATCCGGCGGCGCAGGAGAACAAGGGCCTTTACATCACCGCCGCGCAGATGAAGCAGGCGATCGAGCCGTTCGAGAAGATCCGCAAAGCGGTCGGCGACAAGATGGAGATCATGGTCGAGCTCCACTCGCTGTGGAATCTGCCGACCGCCAAGCAGATCGCCCGTGCGCTCGAGCCTTACAAGCCGACCTGGTACGAAGACCCGATCCGGATGAACTCGCCGCAGGCGCTGGCCGAATATGCCCGCTCGACCGACGTCTGGGTCTGCGCCAGCGAGACGCTTGGCTCGCGCTTCCCCTACAAGGACATGCTCGACCGCGACGCCATGCACGTGGTGATGGCGGATCTTTGCTGGACCGGCGGTCTCACCGAGGGCCGCAAGATCGCGGCGATGGCCGAGACCTATCACCGGCCCTTCGCGCCGCACGATTGCATCGGCCCGATCGGCTTCATCGCCGCCATCCACATGTCGTTCAGCCAGCCCAACACCCTGATCCAGGAATCGGTGCGCGCCTTCTACAAGGGCTGGTACAATGAGCTCGTCACCACCATGCCCGTGATCAAGGACGGTTTTGTTTATCCGATGGAGGGACCCGGTCTCGGCGTCGACCTTCTGCCCGCCGTATTCGACCGCTCAGATCTCACCGTGCGCCGCTCCAACGTCTAAGGACTTTCTGACATGAGCACCTCTCTTTTCGATCTCTCCGGGCGCACGGCGCTCGTGACCGGCTCCTCCCGCGGCCTCGGCCGCGCCATCGCGGAAGGCATGGCCAAGGCCGGCGCGAAGATCATCGTCAACGGCGTCGATCCCAAGCGAGTCGAGCAGGCTGTCGCCGAGTTTCGGGCCGCCGGGCATCAGGCCGAAGGCGCAGCCTTCAACGTCACCGACGAGCCCGCGATCGTCGCGGCGTTCAACGACTTCGACAAGAAGAACATCGCGGTCGACATCGTCGTCAACAATGCCGGCATCCAGCACCGCAAGCCGCTGGTGGAGTTCACCACCGACGAATGGCGCAAGGTGATCGAGACCAACCTCACCAGCGCCTTCGTGATCGGCCGCGAGGCCGCCAAGCGCATGATCCCGCGCAAGCACGGCAAGATCATCAATATCGGCTCGCTCGGCAGCGAGCTCGCCCGGCCCACCATCGCGCCCTACACCGCGGCCAAGGGCGGCATCAAGAATCTCACCCGCTCGATGGCGGTGGAATGGGCCCAGCACGGCATCCAGGCCAACGCGATCGGCCCCGGCTACATGCTGACCGACATGAACGAGGCGCTGGTCAACAACACCGATTTCAACAATTGGCTGATGGGCCGCATCCCCTCCAAGCGCTGGGGCAAGCCGGACGAGCTGGTCGGTGCCGCGATCTTCCTGGCGTCGGACGCCTCGACCTATGTCAACGGCCAGATCATCTATGTCGATGGCGGCATGATCGCCGCGATGTGATCCGCGAACCAGGAGCAAGCCATGCGCGCTGTCGTCATCCACGCCCCGAAGGATCTGCGGATCGACACTTACCCGGATCCGGCCCCCGGCCCGGGCGAGGTCCGCGTCAAGATCGCCAATGGCGGCATCTGCGGCTCCGATTTGCATTACTACCATCACGGCGGCTTCGGCGTGGTGCGCATCCAGCAGCCAATGGCGCTGGGCCATGAGATCGCCGGCGTGGTCGCGGCCGTCGGTGACGGCGTCACCAGCGTGAAACCGGGCACGCGCGTTGCGGTCAATCCGAGCAGGCCATGCGGCCAGTGCCTGCATTGCCAGGAAGGCATGCGCAACCAGTGCGTCGACATGCGCTTCCTCGGCAGTGCGATGCGCTTCCCTCATGTGCAAGGCGGCTTTCGCGAGTTCATCACGGTCGAAACCACGCAGGCGGTGCCGATCGCGGACAAGCTCTCGCTGGCGGAAGCCGCGGTCGCAGAGCCGCTCGCGGTGTGCCTGCATGCCGGCAAGCAGGCCGGCCCCCTGCTCGGCAAGCGCGTGCTGATCACCGGCTGCGGCCCAATCGGGGCGCTGATGATCCTGGTGTCGCGCTTCGGCGGCGCCGCCGAGATCGTGGTGACCGATGTGGCCGAGGCGCCGCTCGCGGTCGCCAGGAAACTCGGCGCGACGCACGCCATCAATGTCGCAGCCAATGCCAGCGCACTCGATCCCTGGCGCGCCGGCAAGGGCGTGTTCGACACGCTGTTCGAAGCCTCCGGCAATCAGGCGGCGCTGCGCAGCGCGCTCGACGTGCTCCGCCCAGGTGCGACGCTGGTGCAGCTCGGCCTCGGCGGCGAGATGACGCTGCCGATCAATTCCATCGTTGCCAAGGAATTGCAGCTCCGCGGCACCTTCCGCTTCGATCCCGAGTTCGAGCTCGCGGTACGGCTGATGGGCGAAGGCCTGATCGACGTGAAGCCGCTGATCACGGCCACCATGCCATTCGAGAACGCGGTCGCCGCGTTCGAGCTCGCCAGCGACCGCTCGCAGTCGATGAAGGTGCAGCTTACTTTCTGAGCATGATCCGGAAAAGTGTGCAGCGGTTTTCCGAAAAGATCATGCTCAAACAAAGATCTAAAGAGCGATGAGTCTCATCGCTCTTTAGCTGCGCCGGCAGCCTGCTGGCTCTCGATCAGCCGATCGCCGACCAGCCGCACCGCGCCCCGTTTCCAGGAATAGTCCGCGCCGAGGCGCAGGCCGCTGTCGCCACGCGCCAGCACCGCGCCGGTGCGGGCGTCGCGCAGCTGGAAGCCGAAGGTGTATTCGGTGCGGCTGACCCGCCGCACCACGCCGATCAGCGATTGATCCGCGCCGAGCTCTTTTGCAATCGCGGCCTCGCAGCTGCCGCAGTCGCGTAACGCGCGCGCCTTCGCCGCCTCGCCGCTCGCGCTGCCGACGTCGACGATGCGGTAGCGGCCGGACTGGCCGAGCACGTCACGCACGCCGCCGGTGGTCTCGGCGAGGTACGATGCGTCCGAAGCGGCCGAGGTGCCCCCCGATGCGGCCGTCATGTCCTCCAGCTCGAAATCGAACACGGCGAGCGCGACCGGCGCAGGCGTGCCGAGCGCCGCAATGACCTCGCGGGCGAGGAACGCCTCGGCACGGTCCCAGGCCTCGTCGTTGTCGCCGCGGAATGTGTAGAGCTTCTCGAACAGGACCTTCTTGGCCGCGGTATCGATCACGGCGACCCGCGCCCATTGCACCAGCGTGCTCGTCTTCTGGACGCCGCCGACGACCTTGAATTTTGCATCGGCTTGCCCGGCGGGCGTAAGCTGGTAGCGCTTGTCGGCCCCGACATCCCGCCGCAGCGCGGCCATGAACGCGCCCAGCTGCTTCTCGTGGGCGGCGGTCTGGTCGACCGGCTCGCCGGACGTATCCAGATACTGGAAGTCCTCGATCGACACGCCGGCCGGTGCGGCGGCCGCCGCCTCGGTGCCCGCGCCGGCAGGCCGGACACCCACGAGGACAGCAAGGAGAAAAGCAGGGAGGATCAACCGGGAGAGGTGCATGAGCGTGGCCTCGCAGATGGAGCGGTTGGCAAATCTCGGCGGCAGCCTGACACCCTGCAACGGGGGCCGTCCCGGCGAGCGCCGGGAAAATTTCACGTCGTTGCACTGCGGTAACGCGTGGCACTTTGCGCGGCTGGCGTTCTGCCGTTTAATGCGGCGGCGACAAGCCTGTTCGCGCTAGGTGCTGCCCGATGTGGAACCGTCCGAGATTCGATCTCAAGGTCCGTCTGACGTTGCGCGTGGCCGCCATAACGGCCGCCTGCTTCGCCGCAATCTCCGCCTATTTCCTGATCGCGGCCGATCGCGCGGTGCACGCGCGCATCGACGGCATCGCCGCGATCGTGGCGAAGTCGCTGGAGCTGCAACAGGGCAAGATCCAGTGGGTGGCCGGCCCGCGCGACTTTCCCAACCTTGATCCCGTCGCGGCCTATGTGATGACGCCCGGCCTGTGTCTTGCTTTCCGTGGCCCGAGCGGCGAGATGCTGCAGCGATTCTGCAGCGGTGCGCCTGCCCCGGCGAGCCCGTCGCCGCAGGTCTTCGCGGCCTTCTATCGCAGCCTGTTCGACCCCGGCCGCGAAGCGGCACGGCCCGTGATCGTGCGCGGCGCCAAGCTCGGCGAGACGGTGGTCTCGGTCGATCCGGCCGTGCAGACGGCGGAGGCCTGGCACGAGGCCGGCCGCCTGATGATTGCGTTTGCGATCGCGCTGCCGCTGCTGTGCTTGCTGGTCTACGCCGCGCTGGCGCGCGCGCTGCGCCCGACCCGCCTGATCCGCACCGGCCTCGAGCGGATCGCCGCCAACGACCTCTCGGCGCGGCTGCCGCCGTTCGATCTGGCCGAACTCTCCGCGATCCGCGACGGCTTCAACCATCTCGCCGAAAGCCTCGACAATGCGCTCGCCGAGCGCAGCGAGCTGACGCGCAAGCTGATCGCGCTGCAGGACGACGAGCGCCGCCATCTGGCGCGCGAGCTGCATGACGAGTTCGGCCAGTCGCTGGCCGCGATCCGCGCCCTCGCCTCCTCCGCCCGCCAGACCGCCGCGCAGGACTGCCCCGCTTTGCTCGGCGAATGCGATGGCATCGCGCGGACCGCGACCAGCATGATGGAGACGCTGCGCGGCGCGCTGTTCCGGCTGCGCCCGCCCGACGTCGAGGAGCTCGGGCTGGTTGCAAGCCTGGAAGGCCTCGTCGCGGGCTGGAACGGACGCAGCCGCGGCGAGACGCGCTTTTCGATCCATTTCGACGGCGCGGTCGAGACTCTGCCCGCCGCGATCAGCGCCAACCTCTACCGCATCGTGCAGGAGGCGCTCACCAACGCCGCCAAGCACGCCGGCGCCACCCAGGTGGAACTGCATTTGACGATGGCGGCAGACGAGATCGCGCTTGCCATCGACGACGATGGTCGGCCGAGCGATGCGTCGGTCAAATCCGGCATGGGCCTGCTCGGCATGCGCGAGCGCGTTGCGGCCTTGCGCGGCCGGATGAGCTTCGAAGTCGGTGCCAACGGCGGCTCGGCGCTGCGCGTCGTCATTCCGCTCACCGCCGCCGATCGGCAGGTGCTGGAGCATGCGGCATGAGCGCGGCCGATGCTTCGATCCTGCTGGTCGACGACCATTCCGTGGTCCGCGAGGGCTATCGCTCCGTGCTCCAGAAGCAGCCGGGCCTGCGCGTCATCGCCGAGGCCGCCGACGGCGCGGAGGCCTATCGTCTTTACAAATCCGAGACACCCGACCTCGTCATCATGGATCTGAGCATGCCCGGCATCGGCGGCATCGAGGCGGTCAGGCGGATCAGGCAATGGGACAAGGGCGCAAGGATCCTCATCTTCACCATGCATCAGAATGCGGGCTTCGCCGTGCAGGCGATCCGCGCCGGCGCCAGAGGTTATGTCACCAAGACCAGCCCGCCGGAAACGCTGGTGCGGGCCGTGATGGACGTGCTCGCCGGCAAGATCGCCATCAGCCCCGACATCGACCACGAGTTGGCGCTGAGCCGGCTCGGCGGCGAAAGCTCGGCCGCCGACGTCCTCACCGCCCGCGAGTTCGAGGTGATGCGGCTGCTGCTCGCCGAGCGGACGACGGAGGAGATCGCCGAAACGCTGCATGTCAGCCCGAAGACGGTGGCGAACCTGCATTCCCTGATCAAGGACAAGCTCGGCGTCGGCTCCGACATCGAGCTGGTCCGCCTCGCGCTGCGCCAGGGACTGTTGACCGAGCCCGATCTCGGCGAAGCCTGAGCGTTCAGGCTACGCCGCGCGGCCACGGATCATTCGCGCGCGACCACGTGGTCCAGCCACGCGCAGTTAAGCGGCGGCACGCGGGGATCGGCGACGCGCACGCCGCGCGCCGCCGCATCGAGCCGCATGTCGCGCAGGCGCTTGCGCTGTTCTTCCGGCATATGGAGGCGCTCGTGGCCCCACAGCGACGGGCCGTCGAACGTCTCATGCGGCTGCCAGGTCTCGGGATCGATGACGCGCGCGCCCCAGCCATATTCGATGAAGAAGCCGGAAGGGGTGTTCACGTAGAACGAGGTCATGTGGTCGTTGGTGTGCCGGCCCAGCGTGTAGGCAACGCGGCCTTCGTCGAGCTGCGCGAGATCGTAGCCTTGTCCGACATCGTCGAGGCTGCCGAGCTCGACCATGAAATGATGCATCGCCTTGCGCCCCGAGCCGACCATCGCGAAGCTGTGGTGGCGACCGTTGACGTGGAAGAAGTACAGCCCGTACGGCTTCAGTCCGAAATCCGAGACGTGGAAGCCGAGCACGTCGCGGTAGAACGGCAGCAGGGGCTCGACATCCTCCACATTGAGCACGACGTGCCCCATGCCGAGCGCGCCGGTACGGAAGCCCGAAATCGGCCGGCCTGGCCTGAAGGGCTCGGACGCAAGCTCCGGCTTGCAAAAAGCTTCCAGCCGGTTGCCGGCGGGATCGGCGAACGAAATCAGCTCGGCGACATGCCGCTCGTCAGCGAGCGCGCGCGAGCCGCGCGTCACCTTGACGCCGTGGCTTTCGAGCCGTCCCGCCAATTGATCCAGCTCTGCCGTGGACGGAACTTCCCATCCCATCACCGCAAGGCCGGCATCGCTGCTGCCGTCCACGATCAGCCGCTGCTTGCGGTCGTCCATGCGGAAGGCGCACATCTTGCCGCCGCGATCGACCCGCTGCATGCCGAGCAGACCTGTCGCCATCCGGCCCCACTGGTCGAGCTGCGAGGAATTGATTGCGATATAGCCGAGCGCGGTGATTTCCATCGAATTCCTCCCGAAGGCATCGCGTGTGCCGCAATGCGGCGAACTTGATACCGGCCGCGCACGATCTTAACGTGGCGTTCCGCAATCGCTTCGCGTTCGCAACGATAATCGCGAGACCGCGCGCCACAAGGGAGGAAATGCGAAGTGTCCAAGGAGCGGACGGGGACGGCAGCCCCCCGGCAGTCGGAAGGCGTCCGCGCCTTCAAGCGCGGGCTCGACGTGCTGCGAGAGGTCAATCGCTCAGGCGGCATCCGTGCCGGCGACGTGGCCCGCGCGCTCGACCTGCCCCGCCCCACCGTCTATCGCCTGCTCGAGACTCTGGAGGAACTCGGCTATATCGCCCGCAGTGCCAGCGACGACCGTTTTCGCGTCACCCGCCGCGCGCTGAGCCTCGGCGACGGCTATGATCCCGGCGTGGTGATCTGCCAGGCGGCGGCGCCCTATCTCGCCGAGCTCAGCAAGGATCTGGTCTGGCCGGTCGATCTCTCCACTTACGAGAACGCGGCGATGGTGGTGCAGGAGACCACCCATTCCCGCAGCCCGCTCTCGATCGACCGCGGCATGATCGGCAAGCGCCTGCCGATGCTGCGGACGTCCGCGGGCCGCGCCTATCTCGCCGCCTGCCCGGCCCGCGAGCGCGACCTCATCGTCAGTCATCTGCGCCGCATCGACGAGGCCGACGACCGCCCCTTTCTCGACGAAGCCCGCCTCGATCGCATGATTGCCGAGACGTCCGCGCGGGGTTACGCGATTCGTAGCGAGGGCGAGTATAATCCCAAGACGGCTTCGATCGCCGTTCCCATCGTGCGGGGCGGCGTCGTGTTCGGCTGTATCTCCATCATCTGGATTCGCTCGGCGCTGGGGATCGACGAGGCGATTGCGCAGTTTGCAGCGCGGCTTCAGGAGACGGCCGCGGCCATCCCGGTTGAGGACTAGGCGGATCCGTCCGCTGGGCGGACACTTGGCGCGGCGGCGTTGAATGGGCGGCATGGCTTGGGGAAGAGATAGCCCCATGCAAAATAAATCCGTCCCCGAAGAGTTCGATGTCGTGATCGTCGGCCGTGGTCCGGTCGGCGCCACGCTCGCCAATTTGCTCGGCCTGTGCGGCGTTCGCACGCTGGTGCTGGAGCGCGAGGCGCGGACCTATCATTTGCCGCGCGCCGTGCATTTCGACGACGAATGCATGCGCGTGTTCCAGACCATCGGTTTAGCCGACGCGATCCTGCCGCAGACAATCCTCAGCCCCGGCATGCTGTTTCTGGACGCCAACGGCAAGATGCTGCTGGACTGGTCGCGCCCGCAGACATTGACCCCGATGGGGTGGCATCTCAGCTATCGCTTCCACCAGCCCGATCTGGAGGACGTGCTGATCGGCGGTCTTGCCCGCTTTCCCAACGTCACCTTGCGCAACCGCTGCGATGTGTTCGCGCTCGATCAGGACGAGCATGGCGTGCGCGTCCGCTACGAAGACCTCTCGAACGGAACACTTACCGAAGTCCGCGCAGGCTATGTGATCGGCTGCGACGGCGCCCGCTCGCTGGTCCGCCGCTTCATCGGCTCCGGCATGGACGATCTCGGCTTCCACGAGCGCTGGCTGGTGATCGACCTGCTGCTCAAGCGCGCGCGCGACGATCTCGGCGATTACAGCCTCCAGCATTGCGATCCCAGGCGTCCCGCGACCTATGTGCGCGGCACCGGCACGCGGCGGCGCTGGGAGATCACGGTTCTCCTGGACGAGGATTCCAAGGAGATCGCGCAACCGGCAAAGACCTGGGAGCTGCTGTCGCGCTGGATCACGCCTGATGATGCCGAACTCGAACGCGCCGCGGTCTACACGTTCCATTCGGTCATCGCACAACAATGGCGCAGCGGCCGATTGCTGCTCGCGGGCGATTCCGCACACCAGACCCCGCCCTTCCTCGGCCAAGGCATGTGCGCCGGAATCCGCGATGCCGCAAACCTCGCCTGGAAGCTCGCCGCAATCATCCAGGGCGCCGCCGCACCCGATCTGCTCGACACCTATCAGAGCGAACGCCAGCCGCATGTGCGCGAATTCATCGAGCTCGCCATCCGTCTCGGCGGCGTGATCAACACCAAGGCGATCGAAGCGGGCCTTGCCGCCGGCCAAGCCCGAGAGAATGCGCCGGTGAAGCTCGAGGTGAAAAAGCCCCTGCTCGGCCCCGGGCTCGCGCTCGGCGAGCTGCCCTTGGCCGGACATCTCGCGCCGCAGTTCGAGCTACGGGACGGCCGCCGCGGCGACGACCGGATCGGTTACGGCCACGTGCTCCTCGTCGAGAGTGCGACCACGCACTCATCGCGTCTTTCGCAAGCCGGAATCCAAATCCTGACCAGCGACGATGCCGCGGGCATCGGACCTTGGCTTCGCCAGCACGGCATCATCGCCGCACTGGTCCGCCCGGACCGTTACGTGCGCGGCACCGCCCGTAACGAAACCGAACTCGACCGGGTCGTCGCCGCCCTCACGCCTCCAACCCATGTGCCGTCCGCGGCCTGACCCAACACGTTTCAAGGATATCTCATGAAGCTGCTTTCTTTCATCGCCGACGGCCGCGCCTCTTTCGGCGCCGTCAAGGACAACGGAATCGTCGATCTCGGCGCGCGTATGGCGCCCTGCACCACGCTGCGGCAGTTGCTCGAAGCGGATCGCCTCGCCGAGGCGGCAAAGCTGGTCGCGTCCACGGCGCCCGATCATCCGCTCGACAAGATCAGCTTCGCCGCCGTGATCCCCGATCCCGGCAAGATCATCTGCGTCGGCCTGAACTACCGCGATCACGTCGCCGAAACCGGTCGCACCGTCACCGAGAAGCCGGCGCTGTTCGTCCGCTTTCCCTGCAGCCAGGTCGGTCATCTCCAGCCGATCGTGAAGCCGAAAGTGAGTGACGATTTCGACTATGAAGGCGAGCTCGCGCTGGTCATCGGCAAGGAAGGCCGGCACATCCCGGCTGGCCGCGCGCTCGATCACATCGCCGGCTATTCCTGTTACAATGAAGGCAGCATCCGCGACTGGCAGCGCCACACCAGCCAGTTCCTCTCCGGCAAGACCTTTGCCGAGAGCGGCAGTTTCGGCCCGTGGCTGGTGACGGCGGACGAAATTCCGGATCCGTCGAAGCTCGCCTTGCAGACGCGCCTCAACGGCACCGTCGTGCAGGACACCACCACCGACCTCCTGATCACAGGCATCCCCGAGCTGATCGCCTACACATCCACCATCTGTCCGCTCGTCCCCGGCGACGTCATCGTCACGGGCACGCCGGGCGGGGTCGGCGCCAAGCGGACGCCGCCGCTGTGGATGCGCCCCGGCGACACCGTCGAGGTCGAGATCTCAGGCATCGGAACCTTGCGCAACACGGTCATCGCCGAACCGGCCTGACCACGTCTTCAAACAATCAAAAACGACAAAGTCAGGAAACGCCATGGCCAACCTCCGCACGACATCCGCCGCCATCCTGCTGGTCACGCTGGCGCTCGCGGGCCCGCCTGCGCGCGCCGAGATCAAGGGCGATGCGATCCGCATCGGCGTGCTTACCGACATGAACGGCGTATTCGCCACTGCAATGGGTCCCGGCTCGGTCGAGGCGGCGCGGATGGCCGCGGAGGAATTCGGCGGCAAGATCAACGGCAAGCCGATCGAGATCCTGCAGGCCGATCACCAGAACAAGCCGGATCTCGCGGCTTCGCTCGCCCGCAAATGGTTCAGCGACGGTGTCCAAGCGATCGCGGATGGTGGCAGCTCCGGCGCCGCGCTCGCGGTGCAGGAACTCGTGCGCGGCAACGGCAGGATCTTCCTCATCTCCGGCGCCGGCGCCAATCAATTGACCGACGAGGCGTGCGCGCCGACCAGCGTGCAATGGACCCAGGATGCCTATTCCACCGCGACCGCCGTGGTCTCCGGCATCATGCAGACCAGCAAGGAGCCATGGTTCTTCATCACCGGCGACTATGCGTTCGGCCATTCGATCGAAGCAACCGCACGCGCCCGCATCGGCGAGCTCGGCGGCAAGGTCGCCGGCGGCGTCAAGGCGCAGCTCGGCACGCCCGATTTCAGTTCGTTCCTGCTGCAGGCGCAGTCATCGGGCGCCAAGATCCTCGCCATCAACGTCGCCGGCGACAACGCCACCGCAATCAAGCAGGCCGAGGAATTCGGCCTCGCCGACCAGGGCATCAAGATCGTGCCGATGTCGTTCCAGAACGTCGATATCGCGGCTGTCGGGCTGAAGGCGACCCGTGGCGACCTCATCGTCACCTCGTTCTTCGAGGACGTCTCGCCCGCCGCCCGGAAATTCTCCGACGCCTTCTATGCGCGCCGCAAGGCCATGCCCTCGCAGATTCAGGCCGGCGTCTATTCCGCCGTGCGTCACTATCTGCAGGCGATCAAGGACACAGATACCGACGACAGCGCCGCCGTGATGGCGAAGATGAAGGCAACGCCGGTGTCGGATGCCTACACCCCCAACGGCCGCATCCGAGAAGACCAGCGCATGGTGCATGATCTTTATCTGGTGCAGGTCAAGACGCCCGAGGAATCCAAAGGACCCTGGGATTTCGTCAAGCTGGTCGCGACGATCCCGCCCGATCAGGCCTTCCGTCCGCTCGACCGCAGCAAGTGCAGCCTGGTCGGCAAGTAACCGCTCAGGCCAAATACCGCGCCAGATAGCCTTCCATCGCATAGAGCGCGCAGAGGGCAAGGCTCGACCACACCGCGGCGCTGAAATACAGGAACATCCAGGTCAGCTCGCCCTTCCAATGGGCGATGTCGTGGGTCACCACCCAGCGCGTCGAGACGTCATGCAGGCCTTCGAGGAAGCCCAGGAACCTGCCGCCCTCGGCGTGCCCGGCCCGCCAGCGGCTGAGATACATCGGCACGTCGACGGTGACGAGGAAGGCGAGGAAGCAGGCGATGCCGACGATGCCTGACATCAGCGCCCAGCGCACCGGACCCTGGAATTCCGGCATCAGGCGGCACAGCGCGATGCCGGCGAGGAAGAAGGTCACCGCCCACAGCGAGTTCTCGATCGCGTTGTAGAGGAAGTTGGTCGTCACCACCGCGTACCAGGAGAAACACTCCGCGATGATGATGATCGGCACGATCACGAGCGCGATGTTCACCGCGGTCTCGGCGCCCGTCATCTTTCCGAACTGATGCAGGATGATGGCCCATTGCGCGACGAAGCAGAGCTCGGCCACGGTCGCAACCGTGCGGCCGACGACGACGCTCGAGAGCCAGGTGTCGAACAGGCAGATGCGCTGCACGTCGGCGCGCGGCAGGAACGAGCGGAACGCGCAGCCGAACACATAGCCGGCGCACAGCAGCAGCATCAGCCCGATGTCCGAGCCGCCGCTGAGGCTGCCCGCAGGCGTCGGGTAGAATTCGCGGTACAGCATGAACCACACCAGGATATTGGCGCCGCTCACGAGCGTGAGGGATCCCCACCACCACGCGAGGGGATTTGACCGCGCCTGCCACTGCAACATGAACCGCTCCGCAAAATTATCGATCTGACATGTCGTCGTAATAATCCTGTCACAACACGACATGCAATCACGACAAAAATCTGTGTGTGCGGCGCGGTCCGGCGCGTCCTTCAACGAAAACCCCGACGCGATATCGGTGTCCACATATCGGACAATTTTGCCGTTTTTGCCGAATCTATTGGACAGAAGCAATTTCGCCGTCTGATATTCGGGGATGACCCCGAGAGATTCATCCAAACCGCGTCATCCGCTCTCCTCCGCCGCCGCAGTGCTGGCGGAGAGTGTCGACGACGCCGCCTTCGCCACGACGCTGGCAAAGGGACTAGTCGTGCTCGAGGCGTTCAAGGCCGGGAGCACGCTGCTGGGCAACATGGAGCTGTCGGCGCTGACCGGCATTCCGCGGCCGACGGTGGCGCGGCTGACGCACACGCTGGCCGAGCTTGGCTACCTCCGCTACGACGCCGAGCGGGCCAAGTACCGCGTCGCTGCGCGGGCACTGCGGATCGCGCATCCTCTGCTGGCCGGAATGCAATTCCGCCAGATGGCGCGGCCCATGATGCAGGAGCTGGCGCTCAGCGTCCGCGGCACGGTCTCGATCGGCCTGCTCGACGCGACGTCGATGATCTATGTCGAGACCGCGCGCTCCGGCGATGTCGGGCCGCACGCGCCCGACATCGGCATGCCGATTCCCGTGGTGATGACCGCCATGGGCCGCGCCGCGGCGGCGACCCTGCCACCAGCCGATGCAGACCGGCTCGAACGGAACATCGGTGCTGAAGACCCCGAGCTTTGGTCGGCCTTCCGCGACAGATACCGGGCCGGGATCGCGCAATGCAAAAGCCGCGGCTTCTGCACCTGCTGGGGCGAGTACATGGCCTCCATCCATGCCGTCGCCGCGCCGCTGTTTCACGCGAGCGAGTCGAGGCAGTCGTTCTCGATCAATTGCGGCATCCCCGCCTTCCGGCTCCAGCCGGGCCAGCTGGAAGGCGAGATCGGCCCGCGCATCGCGGCGCTCGCCGACAGCATCCGCGCCATCGTCGGACAGGCCGAGCTCGCGCCGCCGCGCAAGACCAAGAAAATCACAAGCGCCGGAAAATGACATGGCTGGACCGCTCGAGGGACTGAAGGTTCTCGACATCGCGACGATCATTGCAGCGCCCTTCGCCGCCACGCTGCTGGCCGACTACGGCGCCGAGGTCCTCAAGATCGAGATGCCCGGACACGGCGACGGCGTAAGGTCGTTTCCGCCGTTCAAGGACGGCAAGCCACTATGGTGGAAAGCCGCCAATCGCAACAAGAAGTTTGCCACGCTCGATCTGCGCACTGGGGAAGGACTTGCGCTGTTCAAGCAGCTGCTTCCGCGCTTCGACGTGCTGATCGAGAATTTCCGTCCGGGAACGCTCGATCGATGGGGCTTGCCTAAGGAGGTGCTGTGGTCGATCCAGCCGCGCCTCGTGATCCTGCGCGCCACCGCCTTCGGGCAGGATGGCCCTTATCGCGAGCGACCTGGCTTCGCCCGTATCTTCGAGGCCATGGGCGGGCTCACCTACATCACGGGCGAGAGCGATGGCGAGCCGACCCATCCGGGATACCCGATCGGGGATTCGATCGGCGGCCTGTTCGGCGCCGTCGGCGTGCTGGCGGCGCTGTGGAAACGGGCGCGCGATCCCGATGCGCCCGGCGAGGAGATCGATCTTTCGCTGACTGAGGCGACCTTCCGCCTGCTCGACGTCCTCGCCATCGAGCACGATCAGCTCGGCACCGTTCGCAGCCGGATCGGCAATTCCAACGGCTATTCGGCGCCGGCCGCCGTGTTTTGCACCAGCGACGATCATTGGGTGACGCTCGCAGGCTCGACCAACGCGCTGTTTGCGGCGAACTGCCGGGCGATCGAGCGGCCCGACCTGATCACCGATCCGCGCTTTGCCAGCAACGACCGGCGCGTCAGGCACGCCGCCGAGCTCAACGACATCTTCGCCGGCTGGTGTGCCACCCATCCCCTTAAGGAAGTCCTCGCGCGATTCAATGCCGCGCAAGGCACGCTCGCCCCGATCTATTCGATCGACCAGATCGCCGACGACCCGCAAGTGAAGGCGCGTGAGGTGATCACCCGTGTCGCCGACAAGGATTTCGGCACGGTCGCCATGACCAATGTCGTGCCGCGCTTCACCAATGACCCCGCGCGATTGCGTCACGCCGCCGGCGACGTCGGCGAGGACAATGACGAGGTGTTTCGCAATTGGCTCGGCCTTTCGGACCAGGAGATCGAAAGGCTCACCGCGCGAAAGGTGATCTGAAATTAACAAGAAGACCAACAACAAAAAGGGAGGAAGACAACAGTGACATCATTCACGGTCACACGCCGAACCCTGCTGGGCACGCTTGCAGGCGGGCTCGCCGCCGGCTCAGGCCTGACGGTACAGGCCGAGGATGGATGGCCCTCGCGCATGGTGCGGTTGATCTCGCCCTATGGGCCGGGCGGCTCCAACGACATCTCGTTGCGATTGCTCGCCGAAGAGTTCGGCCGCAGTCTCCGTCAGCAGTTCATCGTCGAGAACAAGCCCGGTGCCGGCACCCGCATCGCCAACGACATGGTCGCCCATGCCCCGGGCGACGGCTACACCCTTCTCTACGTCGCGGCCCCCTACGCGACCGCCGAGGCGCTGTTCGGCAAGCTGACCTATGACCGCAAGGACCTGCAGCCGGTCGCGATGGTCGTGGTCGCGCCGCTGTTTCTCATCATCAGCGCCGATGCGCCGTTCAAGACGCTCCCCGAGCTGATCGCCTACGGCAAATCGAAACCGGATGGGCTGACCTTCGCGTCTCCGGGCGCCGGCTCGCAGCCGCACCTCGCCGGAGAGCTGCTGTTTCGCGACGCCGGCGTCAAGGGCCTGAACATTCCGTTCCGGGGCGATGCCGCCTCCTACACCGAGCTGCTCGCCGGCCGCGTCGATGCCACACTGACGGCGCTGCCGACCGCCCTGCCCTACATCCAGAGCGGCAAGTTCACCGTGCTCGGCGTCGCGTCGGCCGAGCGCAGCGCGCTCTACCCGCAGGCGCCGACACTGCGCGAGCAGGGTTTTCCCAACGTGGCTGCCGCCGGCTGGTACGGCTTCATGGCGCCCGCCACGACGCCGCGCGCGATCGTCGACAAGTTCCAGGGCGAGGTCCTGCGCGCGCTCGCCGAGCCGGCGATCAAGGACAAGCTAACCGCCCAGGGCCTCGAAGTGCGCGCCGGCACTGCGGCCGAGTTCGGCCAGTTCATCGACGCCGAGACGCAGAAATGGACCAAGCTGATCCGCGACGCCGGTCTCAAGGGCGAATGACCATCGGGAAGGACCGGACATGACAAGCACTCTGCTCAAACACATCGCGGCGTCCGCACTGCTTCTCGCGCTGTCGAGCGCGGCGGCGCAGGCGCAGAAGAAATACGATTCGGGCGCGTCCGACACGGCGATCAAGGTCGGCCAGACCGTGCCGCTCAGCGGCCCGGCTTCGGCCTATGCCGTGATCGGCAAGACCCAGGCCGCCTATATGAAGATGATCAACGACCAGGGCGGCGTGAACGGCCGCAAGGTCGAGCTGATCCAGTATGACGATGCCTATTCGCCGCCGAAGACCGTGGAGCAGACCCGCAGGCTGGTCGAAAGCGACGAGGTGCTGCTGACGTTCCAGATCATCGGCACCGCGCCGAACGTCGCCGTGCAGAAATATCTCAACGCCAAGAAAATCCCTCAGCTGTTTGCCGCGACCGGCGCCGCGCGCTTCACCGATCCCAAGAACTTTCCCTGGACCATGGGATTCAATCCCTCCTACCTGGTTGAGGGCCGCATCTACGCGCAATATTTGCTGAAGAACCACCCGAACGCGAAGATCGGCGTGCTCTATCAGAACGACGACCTCGGCAAGGATTATCTCGCCGGCCTCAAGGCCGGTCTCGGCGACAAGGCGAAGATGATCGTGGCCGAGACGTCCTACGAGATCACCGAGCCGACGATCGACTCGCAGATCCTGCGGCTGAAGGATGCCGGCGCCGACGTGCTGTTCAGCGCCACCACGCCGAAACAGGCGGCACAGGCGATCAAGAAGGTCGCCGAGATCGGCTGGAAGCCGCTGCACATCATCGACATCAACGCCTCCTCGCTCAGCGCCGTGCTGAAGCCGGCGGGGCTGGACAATTCCAAGGGTGTCGTCAGCGTCGGTTACGTCAAGGATGCCGCCGATCCCGAATGGAAGGACGATCCCGGCATGAAGCGCTACCTCGCCTTCATGGCAAAATACTATCCCGACGGCGACAAGGATTCGAACCTGAACGTCTATGGGTACATCACCGCGCAGCTGCTGGTTCAGGTGCTGAAACAATGCGGCGACGACCTCACTCGCGACAACGTGATGCGGCAGGCCGCCAGCCTCAAGAACGTCGAGCTCGACCTGACGCTGCCGGGGATCTCGGTCACGACCACGCCGACCGACTATCGCGTCAACAAGCAGTTCCAGATGGTGCAGTTCGATGGCCAGCGCTGGCAGAAGCTCGGCGACATCGTGACGGACGAAGCGAAAGAGCGAGGTTGTGAGAGACGCGGTGGCGGCGCTCATTGTCCTCCCGCGAGCCGCCCGCCGCTGCGGATGACATCGTCGCGTTGATCGACATGGCGCTGATATTCGGAGATCGCGCGATTGGCCATCCGGATCCGGTTCGTGTGCCCCTCCTCGACCATCATGGTGATGCGCTGCGCCAGAAACACGCAGGCCGCGAACTCATCGCCGATGGCGCCCGTCCGCGTGAGAAAGTTCCAGGCGATCTCATAGGCCTGCTCGGCGGCGGGGTTGCGGTAGTCGCTGAAGATAATGTGCGTCATCACCGGCAAAGCCGCAGGGCAGCGATCGTTCCCGTGGTCCCTTCCGACGTCCCCCAATCATGGGCTGTATTGAGTCCCCGATGGTGTTCCGGTCCCCGGAACGAAATGCACTTCCGCTGGCAGACACGTTTCGACGCTGGGTCGCAGGCCTCCAGTTCGATGCACCCGCAACGCCTCGCGCAGGAACGGTTGGCCGCGCGCGTGATTGGTCCGGCATGAACCTCAGGGAGACACAACATGCGTAAGACAATGCTGACGATCTTCACAGCTGCAATGCTCGCCGGCGCTTCCGTCGGCGCAGCATTCGCTCAAGGTGCTGGTGGCGGCGCAGGCGGCGGAGCTGGTGCCGGTGCGGGAGCCGGTGGCGCGGGGGCCGGTGGTGCGGGCGCAGGTGCTGGTGCAGGCGGTAGCGGCGCTGCCGGAGGAAGCGGAAGCGCTGGAGACGGTTCCGGCGGCGGCAGTGGTGACACCACCCATACGCAACGCGGCGGACAGGGCGCGTCCAGCGCTCCAGGCATGCGCAACGAGAACACCCCACCGACGAGCGGCACCGCACCGCGGCGCTAGCGCATGATCCGGAAAAGTGTGCGGCGGTTTTTCGAAGAGACCATGCTCAAACGATAAATAGAGCGCGATGGCGATTCATCCTGATCTCATCGCGCTTCAGTCGCCTCGTTGATCGCCCTCTTCGGAAACCGATCCTTCGAGATGCACGAAAGCGGTCCCCGCGAATCCTTCGCCGGGACCGCTTTGTCTTCACCGCTTCATGCCCGCCACATAGGCCGCGAGCTTGTCGAGAGTCTGGTAGCCGTATTCGACGGCGCCGAAGCCGATCATGCCATCGCGCTGCGCGCTGCTCGAGGCCAGCTGGCGCATCATCAGCACGGTCTTGCCATTGCTCTGCTCGGCAAAGGTGACGGTGAAGCGGAACATGCCGGGATCCTCGTCCTGGTCGACGCCGTGGTCCATCTCCATCAGCTGCGGCCGCTCGATGCGGCGGAAGCGCATGCGGTTCGGATAGACCGTGCCGTCGGGGCCGATCATGTTGAAGCGCCAGACGCCGCCGACGCGTACGTCGATCTCGAAGGTCTCGACCTTGAATCCCTTCGGCCCGAACCATTGCGGCAGATGCTTCGGGTCGGACCACGCCTCGAACACCAGATCGCGCGGCGCGTCGATCACGCGCGACATCACGATCTCACGGTCGAGCGACCATTGCGACAGAGCGGGATTGGCAGAATTCGTCATCACTCAGAACCTTTCCGTTTGGTTGTTCGGGACGGCCGCTTGGCAGCCGCCCGCTCCTTCTCTTTCTTGAGCTTCATCACGTAGGCTTCGAACCGGTCGAGCCGAGCCTCCCAGATTGCGCGCTGCTGCTGGAACCAGTCCTCCGCACCGAGCAGCGCATCCGGGCTGAGACGGCAAGTGCGCACGCGGCCGGATTTCTCCGACAGCACGAGCCCGCTCGTCTCCAGCACATGGATGTGTTTCATGAAGCTCGGCAGCGCCATGGCGAAAGGATCGGCGAGCTCCCCGACGGAGGCCTCGCCGGCGCACAGCCGCATCACGATCGCCCGTCTGGTGGGATCGGCGAGCGCTGCGAAAACCTGATCGAGGTGGGGCAATTGGTTAGCCATGAAGCTAACTATAGGCGACCCGTGCATCGGCGTCAACAATTGTTAGCCCACAAGCTAAGTAATTTGATCGCAGGCCGCGCAACGGAACCTGAAACGCGCAATTGTGAATTGGGCCGCCGGGCGCTTCCCGCTAAATGAGACCGGGGGCACCATTGCATCGTTCGTCAGGGCACGTGCCGCCTTTTGTCACATCATCATCGTTCACCAGGCGGGCGCTCGCCCGGGCCGCGCTTGTTCCCCTCGCGATCGCGCTTTCCCCGCGCCGCGCCTCCGCGGATTCCGACATGATCGCGCAGATGCGCGACATCGTCGCAAACGAGCTGGCGCCGACCGTAGCGCCGGGCCATGCGGGCGGCCTCGCCGCCGCCCTCTATGCCGGACGGCATGTCGAATTCTTCGACTACGGTCTTGCCGATGACGCCACCAAGCGGAAGGTGACGCCGGACACGCTGTTCAACCTCGCGTCTTTAAGAAAGCCGTTCGAGGCGACGCTGGTCGCACTCGGCACGCTCCGCGGCGAGCTGCGGCTCGATGACCGCGTCCCTAAATATCTTCCCGAGCTCGACGGCGATTATATCCGCCGCGTCAGCGTCGGCGATCTCGTCACGCACACCTCGGGGCTGTTGCTGCCGACCGACCATCCGCCCTGGCCGAACGATCAGTTCACGCGCGAGCAGTTCATCGCCATGCTGAACGCCTTCGCGCCGGCGCCCGGCGTCGCACCCGGCCGACAGCGCATCTACACCCATGCCGGCTACGTGCTGCTTCAGCTCGTGCTCGAGCGCTGCTACGGCACGCCGATCGGCGCGTTGATCCAGCACCGCATTCTCCGCCCCCTCGCCATGGACGCCAGCTTCATCCCCGAGCGCGGCGCGGACAGTCGCGCCGTCATGGACGGGGCCTGGATGCGGCGCGTGGTCCAGGGCTATTCCGACCAGGGCACGGCGATCGGCCCAATCGGCGACCAGCAGAGCTATTTTGATTTTCCCGGCACCGGCCAGATGTTCTCTTCCGCCCGGGATCTTGCCACCTTCGCGGCAGCCTGCGTCGACGGCCGGTCGATCGATCCACAATTGCGCGAGGCGCTGCGGATGACGCAGCGTGAAGTCTTCCGCATCGACGACAAGTTCGGACAGGGCATGGCCTGGGAGACCGTGCGTCTGCCGGGCGTCACCGTCATCGACAAGCCCGGCGGCCTCAACAATGCGTCCGGCTATATCGGGCTCGTGCCGGCGCGGCGGATCGCCATCGTCCTGCTCGCCAACCGCGGCGAATATCCGCACGAGATCGCGCGCTACAAGATCCTGCCCGCGCTGGCGCATCTGCTGCCATCGCACGCAGGCTGAGCTTTAAAACAGAAAGCCCCGGCCAGGCCGGGGCTTTCCACGCCAGGATCGGAACGGGATGCTCAGTATCTGGCGACGACCGGTCCGCCGAACTTGTAGTTCACGCCGACGCGCACGATGTTCGACTTGAGATCCACCGAATGGGTGAAGGTCTGGGCCGGCAACGCCACACCGACGTTGAAATTGTTGCTGGTCATGCTGCTGCGGCCGAGATCGACGTGAAGATATTCGGCCTTCAGCGACCAGCCGTTGCCCACGGCGTATTCGCCGCCGACGCCTGCTGTCCAGCCGACGCGGGTGTCGCGGATCGCTCCGGACTCGGTCGCGCCAGCAAAGGTGTCGGTGAAGCTGAAATTGCCCCTCACCTCGGCGATGGCGGCGCCGCCGGTGGCGTAAATCAGCCAGCTCGGCGTCGCGAGGAAGCCGATGCGGCCGCGAATGGTGGCGAGCCAATCGGCCGAGACCGACGAATTGACAGTGAAGGTGGTCGGCGCGCAGCAGGGATACACGGCCGTGCTGCTCGCGCTGCCCTTGAACCCGAAATAGTTGATGTCACCCTCGAGGCCGAGCACGGCGTTGTTGACCTGCCAGTTATAGCCGGCGGTGAAGCCGCCGGTCACACCGGAGCTGTTGATGTGTTGGGCGCCGACCGTCCCGATGGCGGTCACGCTCGAATCCGCGAAATAGGCCGCCACCGGAAACAGCGTGGTGGTGGCGGGGTTCGCGCTGCCCCACTGCCCGCCGACATTGCCGCCGACGTAGAAGCCGGTCCAGTTATAGACTGGCGCCATCACCGGCGCCTTGGTGTAATGCGCCGCGAGATCGGCCGCCTGAACGGATGCGGTGCCCAGGATGACCGAGACAACCGAGGCAGCCGCCAGCAAAAACTTGTTCATTCCAGTCTCCTTGCCCCACGCGATTGACCTCGCGTTTCGAATGCGCGCAGGTAAAAGCCAACCGGCGCAGTTAGGGCATAGGGCGGGCGCCGCTGCTCGTCTTGGGCTGCGGCGCAGTTCGCAAGGACTGTGACGTAGTGTGCGCCTCAGATCGTGCGAACAGATGACGAGTGTGACCGAGGAGCCACGCCTCATCCATCATCAGCGGCGCGCGACGCACCGCCCGTGTCGCGTCACGACAAGGCCGCCAAAGGCGCGATTCGAGACCGTGCGCTTCAGACCGAGCGCGTCAGCCCGCCATCGACGCGGATGTTCTGGCCGGTGATGTAGGCCGCGCCGTCCGAGGCCAGGAACGAGACCGTCGCGGCGATCTCCTCGACCTTGCCGTAGCGCTTCATCGGCACACTGTCGCGGCGCGCATCCAGCTGCGGCAGGCTGTCGATCCAGCCCGGCAGGACGTTGTTCATGCGGATGTTGTCGGCCGCATGGGTATCGGTGAAGATCTTGGTGAAGGCGGCAAGGCCCGCGCGGAACACCGCCGAGGTCGGGAACATGGCGCTGGGCTCGAAGGCCCAGGCGGTCGAGATGTTGATGATGGCGCCACCCTTCTGCGCCTGCATGATCGGCGTCACCAGCCGCGTCGGGCGGATCACGTTCAAGAGATACGTGTCGAGGCCGGTGTGCCACTGATCGTCGGTAATCTCCGTGATCGGCGCCCGCGGCCCGTGCCCGGCGCTGTTGACGAGCACGTCGATGCGTCCCCACTTCGTCATGGCGCCGTCAACGAGGCGCTTCAGATCGTCATTCTCCTTGTTGGAGCCGGTGACGCCGAGCCCGCCGAGCTCGGCCGCTAGCGCCTCGCCCTTGCCGGAGGACGATAGGATCGCGACGCGAAACCCGTCCGCCGCCAGCCGCCGCGCAGCCCCTGCCCCCATCGGCGGTAACGAGCGCAACCTTCTCTGCTGCCATGACCGATCATCCCTTCAGTTGAGGCGAGCCGCAGGCTCGGCCTATCATGAGGCCTTCTACAGCCAGACCTGTCGGCAGGTCCATGGTCGAAGGCATCCGTCATGAGCAACCCGAGAAGTGATTTGCTGATCCGCAATCTGCGCCCCGAGGAGATCTCCCTTGCCATCGACTGGGCCGCGGCCGAGGGCTGGAATCCGGGCCATCGGGATGCCGCCTGCTTTGCGGTTCCCGACGCGCAAGGCTTCTTCGTCGGCGAGATCGATGGCGAGCCGGTGGCGACCGTCTCCTGCGTCAATTACGATGATCGCTTCGCCTTCCTCGGCTTCTACATCGTGCGCGATAGCTTTCGCGGCGCGGGCCATGGCCTGCGCATCTGGAATGCGGCGATCGCGCATGCGGGCGCGCGCGTGATCGGGCTCGACGGCGTCGTGGCGCAGCAGGACAATTACAGGAAGTCCGGCTTCCAGCTGGCCTACGCCAACATCCGCTATGGCGGCATCGTCGCCGCGCGCTCGAGGCCGCCCACTGAGGTCGTTGCGCTCGACACGATTCCGTTTGCGCTCGTGGAAGCGGACGATGCCACCGTCTTCCCGGCCCGGCGCAGCGCATTCCTTCGCGCCTGGATCGATACATCAGGCCATGTCGGCCGCGCCCTCGTGCGCGACGGCAAGCTCGCCGCATGGGGCGTGATCCGGCCCTGCCGGACCGGCTGCAAGATCGGCCCGCTCGTCGCCGACGACCGCGCGGCGGCGGAGGCGATCGTGCAGGCTTTGCTTGCGAGCGCCGATGTCGGCGAAATCTTCCTCGACGTCCCCGCCGTCAATCGCGAGGCGATCGCGCTCGCGGAAGCACTCGGGCTCAAGCCGGTGTTCGAGACGGCGCGGATGTACACGGGAGCGATCCCGCCGCTGCGCATCGACCGCGTCTTCGGCGTGACCAGCTTCGAGCTGGGCTAGCGCATGTACTCATAGAGGCAACGTCGGCTGCTGACGGCCAAGCGGAAAGCATCTGCTCGGCTTGAGCTTTACTGGTTTTGACCCATTTGAGACATCAAGCCGGCTTGCTTTCCTCTGAAGTTTCGTCAATATCGGCCGCATGACTGTCGTCGTGATCGCGCTCGCGAACTTGTGGTGGCGCTCCACTTAGGAGCGGCACGGCTTTGTCATTCACTCAACCGTCGCCGCCGTTCATCGGCTTGCGAGGTTGCTTCATCAAAAGTCCGATTGAATGGCGGCTCCTAATTTGGAGAACCGCGATGCAAGATTCGTCAGCCACCCTCCCTGTTATCCTGACCGGCGACAGAACAACCGGACCGTTGCACCTAGGGCACTACGTCGGTTCGTTGAAGAACCGCGTCGCCCTGCAGACAACGCACCGGCAGTACCTGCTGCTGGCCGACACCCAGGCACTCACCGACAACGCGCACAATCCCGGTCGGGTGCGTGACAATGTCATTGAGATTGCGACAGACTACCTCGCCGTTGGCATCGACCCGAACCAGAGCACGATCTGCCTTCAATCGCATCTTCCGGCATTGGCCGATTTGACCCTGCTGTACATGAACTATGTCACGGTGGCGCGGCTTGAGCGCAACCCAACCATCAAGGACGAAATTCAGGCGCGAGGTTTCGGCAGGGATATTCCTGCAGGCTTTCTCTGCTATCCCGTCGCCCAAGCCGCAGACATTACCGGCTTCAAAGCGACGATTGTCCCGGTTGGAGAAGATCAAGCTCCATTGGTCGAGCAAACCAATGAAGTTATTCGTCGCATCAATCGTCAAGCTAGAGTTGACGTGTTGCCAGAAGCCCATGCGCTTATTCCTTACGTCGGGCGTCTTCCCGGTATCGACGGCAAAGCCAAAATGAGCAAGTCGCAGGGCAATACCATTCGGCTATCAGCGACGGCCGAGGAAATACGGGAGGCTGTCAGGCGTATGTTCACTGATCCAAACCATCTTAAGGCGTCCGATCCGGGTTGCGTCGAAGGCAACGTCGTCTTTACGTATCTGGATGCGTTCGACGAAGATCACATGACGGTTGAGGATTTGAAGGCACGCTATATCCGCGGCGGCTTGGGGGACAGCATTGTCAAGAAACGACTGGATGACGTTCTGCAGGCGCTTATCGCGCCAATCCGAGACCGTCGCCGCGCACTCGCTCGCGATCCCTGCTATGTGCTGCAAGTAGTTAAGCAGGGCACTGCGCGGGCGAGGGAGATAACTGATGCTACTTTGCGCGATGTTCGCGCGGCGCTTGGTCTATTCACACTGAATTAGTGGGAGGGGGGCCAAGCGGAGCTTGTATCTGGATTTGGCCCCTAGCTGCACTTGATGGATGTCCGCCACTCCGCCGCTGTCGAGGCTCGAGCAGACATCGATGCGCTGGTCCTCGCCAAGCATGAGTACACGCCCTGGCTGGACGGACTACGACGTTCAGTAGCAGCGCGTGATGTTGACGGTGTGCTCGCTGCCGCCGCGGCCGGGCACCGTCACCTGCTCGGTCGGGCAGCTCGGCACATAGGGCCGGTCGGACGGCACGACGTTCGGCGGGAAGCGATGCGACCAGTCCCAGGGGACATCATAGGTGTAGGTGTAGCGCACGTCGGTGGAGACCGGCTGCCCGGCATCGCCGAAGGGCTGGCTGTAGCCGGCGCCGTCGTAGAAGAACCCGCCGCCGCCCGGCCAGTAGACGAACGGGTTATTGCGCCGGTGGAACCGGGCTCCCGGCCCCATCGGCGCACGCGCCATCGCGCCGGAAGGCGCAGCGGTCACCCCATGCGGCGCGGCGCCGCCGGGTCTGGCAAAACTGTCGCTGGGGCTAAGGAGCAGCGCGGCTGCGCTGAGCGAGGCGAATAGCGCCCCAAGTGATCTGCCATGGGATCTGGACATCATGATACGCACCAACTCGTTTGGCTCAAGCGATAGCTCCCCGTAGCTACGCTAGGCCCGCCCGTCGCCCGCCCGCAAACGTATAATTAATTATTGGTTAAGACACGGGATTAACCGGGGAACAGGTGCGGCAAGACGCCCGGGATTCCCGGTTCATTTCAGGCACTTCGTTCCGCGGCCCGCGCTTCATAACCAGTTGATCGGAGTTGATCGCTCCCGCCGAACGCATCCCGGAACGCTCCCGCAGTGCAACCGTTGGCCCCCGACACAAGCAAGGAGCATCTCCAATGCAGAACAAGTCAAAACTCCTCTGCCTGATCACGGCATCACTCGTCGCCGGCACTGCGGCTGCCTCGGCGCAGGGCTACGATTGGAACGGATCGCGCATGGGCTGGGACCGCACGGCCCCCGCCTACGAACCGGTCCAGCCGCGCGCGTATTATCCTGATGTCGGGGGGCCCTATGGTGCGCTCAACG
The DNA here is from genome assembly GCF_014198315.1 of Bradyrhizobium sp. CIR48. Taxonomy (NCBI): domain Bacteria; kingdom Pseudomonadati; phylum Pseudomonadota; class Alphaproteobacteria; order Hyphomicrobiales; family Nitrobacteraceae; genus Bradyrhizobium; species Bradyrhizobium sp. CIR48. Next base: position 310,202 of record NZ_JACIHG010000007.1, on the reverse strand, counting down.
GCACCAACCATCCGACCCCGAGCTCGACACAGGGCGACGTCGGCCCTGACGGCAACAACAACGGCACGTTGACCGGCGGCTATCGCTGGTAAGGTCCACACTCACGGCGAGGCCCGCCGTTCTTTCGCGGACGGTGGGCCTTCGTGCGTCAGCGGCCCTGCTGCTTGCGCAGCCAATCGAGCATGTCCTGTATGTTTTCCTGCGCGTTGCCGGTGCCCTGTGTCACGATCGCGGTGTTACCGCCGCTGCGCCGGTACACCGTCGTGCGCCCCGGCTCCTTCTCGATCTTGACGTCGGCCTGAGCGGGATCGCCGCTCTGCGTGATCACCGAGGTGCCGTTCTCGTCCTGGACCACTGTGGTGTGACCGTCGGCAGCGCCGGCCGGCGCCATCGCGATCACGCTCATGAGTCCTATTCCGGATGCGAGCAGGAGCAATCTCATGTCACACCTCCATCATCGGCTGAACTGAAAGATCGCCAGCCAGTTGAAACGCCCGAACTGCCTTACCGCTCCCGTATTCATGTCTCCGATCTGGAGCAGGAGCGCGTTGGTGGAATTGCCGATCTGGGTGATCTCGGCGGTGTTGCTCGCACCGGATTGACCGATGATCGCATTGGTGGTGCCGCCCACCTGGATCACATTGGCATAGTTGCGCGTGCCGTTCTGGATGATGGTCGCATCCACCGTCCCGGTGCCGCCGATCTGGATCACCCGCGCGATATTGATGCGGCTGTTCTCTTCGATCGTCACGGGCTGAACATCGTTGCCGAACTGCACGACCGTTTCGATGCTCACGTTCCGGTTGGTCACGCTGCGCTGGACCGACCCGGCGCTCGCCTGCGTCGCCGTGCCGATGGCGGCGAGCATCGCCGCCAGCGCCAACACGTGCCTCAAGATCTGTCCGCATCGCATCGCGCTTCCCCGTTCGTTCCTGGCACCGGCGCGTTCGCTCGCGCCTTACGGGCCGGTCTGGACGATCGTCGAGGCGTTGATCGTGCCGAATTGCGCCACCGTGCCCGCATTCATCGTGCCGAGCTGCGATATCAGGCTCGTCGCCGACTGGCCGGTCTGACCGACGAAGGCAAGATTGTTCGTTCCGGCCTGCCCGATCGATGCGGAATTCGTTCCGCCGAATTGCAGGACGCCCGTGGCATTGTTGGTGCCGGTCTGCGTCACTGTCGCGCTGGTGCTGCCGCCGATCATGAACACGCCCGCCATGTTGAGCTGACTGTTCTGGTTCAGCACCACCGGCGGCCCGCCGACAGAGACGATGGTCTTGATGTCGGCGGTCTGGGCACCGGCTGATCCGGTGCCCGCCGAGCACAGGGCGAGCAAGACGGCGCCCGCGCGTCCCAAATGATGTTTCATGACATGCCTCGTCGCTTCGGGTCGGCTCACGGAGCCTGCTGGATGATCGTCGAGCCGTTCAGGATTCCGAGCTGACCAACTCCGGCCGTGTTGTTCGCACCGATCTGGCCGATCAGGCTCGAATTGGAGCCGCCGACCTGGCCGGCCAGCGCGGTGTTGGATGCCGTCGCGGTCGTGCCGCCCTGCCCGATCACCGAATTGTTGACGGTCAGGAGCGAGCCCGTCTGCAGGGTGGTCGCCGTATTGGTGGCGCCGAACTGCATCGTGGTCGCGTTGTTGTTGGTGCCGCCGCTCTGCGAAATGAACGAAGTGTTGGTCGTGCCGAACTGCAGCACGCTGGCGGTATTGCCGGCGTTTGCGTCGGCGGCCGTCAGCGCACCGAGCGCCACGAAAGTTGCAATGAAATAGGTGATCCGCATGTCATTTCCTCCGCGACAATGGGCGGGCCATCGCAATTGATCGGCCGGCCGGATTGCGGTGCATTCGAGAATGGCGCGGACGCAACCGCAACTGGCTGCGTCCGGCCAAACGGGGCTGTGTGTCAGTGCGCCGTCTGCGAGACGGTGCTGCCGTTGACGCCGAACACGCTGAGCTGGCCGACGCCGGCGGAGTTGTTCTGCAGCGCGGGGGGCCCGAACGAGTTCTGGGTGATCGCGCTGGTGTTGTTGCCGAACGCCACCTGGCCGGTGGTCGCCGAGTTCTGCACGCCGACCTGGTTCACCGTGCTGCCGTTGTTGAGCGAGGCAGCGCCGGTCCCCTGCATCGTGGACGCAGTGTTCACGATGCCGAGCTGGCTGGTCGTCGAGCTGTCATTGGTGAGGCCGTTCTGCGTGACGGACGAGCCGTTCACGACGCCGACTTGCACCGTGGTCGAGGTGTTGGCGGCCTGTGCCGCGGAGGACAGGGCGAACAATGCAACGGAAGCAAAAAACAATTTACGCATGGAGTATCCCTTTCTGGCCAAGTTGTCTGACTGAATTTGGATGCCGTCTTGGAGGAGGCCGACATCGTAGGGATACTGTGAACCGATCGTGGCCAGCGCGACAGACTGCAGTTCATGCTAATCGGTACGGACTAGACATTGCGCGAGATGTCGGCACGTCGAAGCGCCGAAATAGCTGCTATCCCGTGCCGGCGCGAATCGTCTCGGCTTCGCGCCCCATGCTGTCGATCAGCCGCACCACTTCGATCGGCGTGCGCAGCTCCAGCTTTCGCATCATCCTGGCGCGATGGACCTTCGCCGTCACTTCGCTCACGCCGAGCCTGGCCGCGATCTGCTTGGCAATCAGCCCTTCGGCCATCAGCAGCATGATCTCGCGCTCTCTCGCCGTCAGCGTCTCGACGCGCTGGCGGGCTTCACGCACCACATCCTCGCGTTCCAGCCGCCTGCGGTCGCGCTCGATGCCGTGCCTGATCGCATCGAGGATCTCCTGCTCGCGAAACGGTTTTGGCAGAAACTCGACCGCGCCGCGCTTCATGGCCTCGACCGAGACGCGGACGTCGGAATGGCCGCTGATGAAGACGATCGGAATGGGCACGCCCGTCTCGGCGAGTCGGCGCTGAAGCTCGAGGCCGGTCGGTGACGTCCCGGGAAAGCGGACGTCGAGCACGAGGCACGACGGCCCGGGCGAAATACTCTCCGCGAGAAACTCTTCCGTCGAGGCGAACAATTTTACCTGGTGTCCGGTCTCCTCGCAGAGATTTCCGATCGCCGTTCGAATCTGAATCTCGTCGTCAACGACATAAACGGTGGCTTGACCTGAATTCATTGCAGCAAACTCCCCGGCTTGTGACTCGATGGGCGAGCAACGAGCCGTCCATTCTTCTTGCAAGCTAACAAGGTGCTTGGATGAATCTGCGGGGATCGAACAATCAGCGTCCGTCCACCGGTTCGACGTCTTAGGGCCAATGCACGCCGGAAGCGAGTGAAGGCGTTCACACTTCGGGCTTCTTGATTGCAGGGATCTCGCCGCGCCACAGGCGGCATCACGGCGAGGCGCGCTATCGCGAATATGACGATCCGGTATCGTGGCCGCAGCGTCGCCAACTGCGTCATGGCATTGCTACCCATGTGCCGGCTTGAACGCCCGCCACCGGCACTTTAGCCGGATCATACGGGACGTTCAGTCAGCTTATCGAGTTCGATACCGCGCGCATCTTATCGATACGACGGGTATGCATTTCCGGCAAATCACGAAACGTCGCACCCGCGGACTTTACTTCTGGATCATGTTGCGCACCCGACCGTCGCCCCGACGAGAACGACATACTGACGATCGATACTACCTTAGATAATTTACAACCATAGCGAGCTTGCCATTTTTTCCCGCAACGAAGCCATTTCAACCAGGCGGGTTTTGATATGCGATTTGTGCCAGCAATTGCCTTGCTCGGAACTGCATGCGGCCTCGCTGCGATCTACGCCGCAGGGCCAGCCGCCATCGCCGGCGCCGGGAGCGCGGCAGACACGGCGGCGCACGCCTTGGAATCGACCAGGCGCCTGCTCGTGCTCGCCGGACGCGAAGCTCCGACATTCGGGTCCGAGTCGCCCGTGTTCCGCTACGCCGCGATTCAGCGCGGCAGCATCGAGCAGACCGTCACGGTCACTGGTGCCCTGCAGCCGGTGAAGACGATCGAGGTCGGTTCCCAGCTGTCCGGGCAGCTCGCCCGGGTCTATGTCGATTTCAACGACACCGTCAGCAAGGATCAGCCGCTCGCCTTGATCGATCCGCGCAGCTTTGCGGCCAAGGTCGACGAAGCCAGGGCCGCCCTTGCCGTCTCCAATTCGCTGGTCGACATCGCCAGAGCCAAGCTCGATCGCGCCCGGATCGATCTGCAAAACGCGAGGGGCAGCCGGGACGTGCTCGTCGCCAAGCTCGAAAGCGCGCAGGCGGTGAAGTCCTCGGCGCAGAAGACCTTGCAACGGAAACTGGCGCTGCAATCGCAAAACGTAGTGGCGACGACGGCGGTCGACGATGCGCAGACCGAGTTCACCGCACGCCTCGCCCAGGAGCGCGAGGCCGAGGTCTTGATGTCCCTCAACTCCTATTCGGTTGAGGGGGCACAGGCCGACGTCCGCCGGATCGAGGCGGAGTTGCAACAGGCGCGAATGGCCGTGCCGGAGAAGGCGGCCGTTCTCGCCGCGGCCCAGGCCGATCTCGACCGCACCGTGATCCGCTCGCCGATCGACGGCGTCGTCGTCGGCAGGTTCGTCAACGAGGGCCAGACGCTCGCGGTCGGGCTGGAATCGCGCACCACCTTCGTGGTCGCCCACCGCCTCGAGGACATGGAGATTCATGCGCAGGTCGACGAAGCCGATATCGGCCGCATTGCGCCCGGCCAGCGCGCGCATTTCACCGTGGATGCCTACCCGGACCGCCGCTTCGAGGCGGTGGTGCGGCAGGTGCGCAAGGCGCCGCAGACCCAGCAGCACGTCGTCACCTACACCGTGGTCCTGGCGACCTCCAATCTCGACGGCGCGCTGCTCCCGGGAATGACGGCCCTGGTGAAGATCGTGATCGAGCGGCAGGACGACGTCCTGAAGGTGCCGCTCGCCGCACTCCGCTTCCAGCCCTCCGGCACGCGGCAGGATCCTGCTGCACGCAGCGGGGTGTGGGTGCGCACCGCGAGCGGCTCGCTCCAGCGCATCGCCGTGACGGTCGGCGCGGCCGGCACCGAACAAGTCGCCCTCAAGAGCGGAGATCTCGACGAGGGCAGCCAGGTTGCCGTCGGCCAGGCCATCCGTCCCGCGGGAATGGAATTTCTCGGAATCAGATTCGGATCATGACCGCCTCCCCGCCGCTCATCAGCCTCCAGTCGGTCGGCAGGACCTATCGCACCGACGGCGTGGCGGTCACCGCCGTCCGCAACGTCAGCTTCGACATCGCGCAAGGCGAGATCGTCGCCGTGATGGGTCCGTCCGGCTCCGGCAAGTCGACGCTGATGAACATGATCGGGCTGCTCGACCTGCCGAGCGAGGGCGCGGTCTATCTCGAAGGGGCCGATGTCGCCGATCTCTCGGAAGATCGCCGGTCGTCCTTGCGCGCCCGCAGCATCGGCTTCGTGTTCCAGTCCTACAATCTGCTCGCGCGTCACGATGCGATCGAGAACGTCGCGCTGCCGCTGGTCTATTGCGGCGTCGGTCGCAGGGAACGCCTGACGCGCGCCGAAGCGAGCCTTCAGGCCGTCGGCATGCTGCACCGGGCCCATCATTTTCCGCGGCAGCTCTCCGGCGGCGAGCAGCAGCGCGTCGCGATCGCGCGCGCCCTGATCGCCTCCCCGCTGATAGTGCTTGCGGACGAGCCGACCGGCGCGCTCGACAGCCGCACCGGCGCCGAGATCCTGGCGCTGTTCGCCGCGCTCAACCGGACCGGCCAGACCATCGTGATGATCACGCATGATCCCGGCATCGCCGCGCAGTGCCGCCGCACGATCCACCTGCATGACGGCGAGCTCGTCGCTGACGAGACGCCGGCGCCGGCCCTGCCGAAACGGAGCGCTGCGCCATGACGATGCTCCAGGGATTCCAGATCGCCCTGCACGCCCTCAGGCTCAATCCGCTGCGCAGCTTCCTGACCATGCTCGGCATCGTGATCGGCGTCGCCTCCATCGTAACGGTGTTTGCGATCGGTTCCGGCGCGCAACTGCGCCTGCAGGAACAGATCCGCTCGATCGGCGCCAACGTCCTGATGATCACCCCCGGCGCGGTCTACCAGGGCGGCGTGCGCCTCAAGGACGGCAGCAAGCTGACGATGACGGAGAGTGACGTGCAGGCCATCCTCGAGCAGATTCCGGAAGTCCAGGCCGCGGCCGGCTCGATTGCCGGAACGGCGCAGGTCATCCACGAGGGCAAGAACTGGAATACGACGATCAACGGCACGACGACGGGGCACTTCATGGTGCGCGACTGGCAGCTCGCGACCGGCCGCTATTTTTCCGGCACCGAGGAGGCCGGAGCCGGCAAGGTCGTGATCCTCGGCAGCACGGTCGCACGCGAGCTGTTCGCTCCCGGCGACGACCCCATCGGTGCGCAGATCCGGATCATGAAGGTCCCGTTAGAGGTGGTCGGCGTTCTCGATCGCAAGGGACCCGCGCAGGACGACGTCGCCTTCGTGCCGCTCGCCACCGCCAAGCTGCGCTTTCTCGGCAGTGCCAGCAACATCAACCGGGATTCGGTCGCCTACATCATCGCCAAGGTGGCCGGCGACGGACAGATGGCGGGGGCGCGATCGGAGATCGAGAACCTGCTGCGGCAGCGCCACCGTGTCCCCGCCGGCCAGGAAGACGATTTCAAGGTCCAGGATCCGGCCGCCGCCATGGAAGCGCAGCAGGGTGCGATCCGCACCGTCGCGCTCCTGCTCGTCGCCATCGCCTCGGTCTCGCTGCTCGTCGGCGGTATCAGCATCATGAATGTCATGATCGTGTCCGTCACCGAGCGCACGCGGGAGATCGGCATCCGCCGCGCGCTGGGCGGGCGGATGCGCGACATCCGTCTGCAGTTCCTCTGCGAGGCGCTCGTGCTCTGCCTGCTCGGCGGAGCCATCGGCGTCGCCGGCGGGGTCACGCTCTCGATGACGGTCGCCCGCATGGCAGGATGGGTCACCTCGATCGACGGGCAGGCGATCGGCCTTGCCCTCGCCTTCTCGATCGCGACCGGCCTCATCTTCGGTTTTTATCCCGCGCACAAGGCGTCCAAGCTCAGCCCGATCGAGGCGCTCAAGACGGAGTGACAACATGCTGGGAGTGGCCACATCAACCCGCAGTCCAGGGAGCAGCCAGCCATGAGCCGAGATCCGCAGGACTCGATTACACCGACGCCGCGCGAGCGCGAGCTGATGATGTTGATCGCACGGGGGATGCAGAACAAGAATATCGCCTACGAGCTCAAGATCTCAGAGAATACGGTGCGGGCGCATATCGGCAACATCATGCGCAAATACCGGCTTTCGAACCGAACGCAGATCGCGATCGTGTTTACCCTGCACGCAGCACCATCCTCGCTACGCCGCGATCTTGGCAGGGTCGACCGCCCTCCGACGGCGACAAAGCCCGCGCAAGCCCCTGCACCAAGGGTGCAGACCGCGACGGATTGAACGTCCCGGCCACAATCCCTTGCGTTGCCCGACAGGCAAAACACCCGAGCCCTGGGTCAACGCGTTTGGGCAAAAATATTCCACTTTACCGAAATTCGGAAATCGCGTATGTGTCGCGGCATCCCGGCCCAACGAAGAGGGGCGTATCGCGATCGTCACGAACGCGGGCCGGGTGGCGGTGGACGTGGGTCACATCGGCGCTGAGGGTTTTGCAGGGCGGGCAACCGTGAGCAAGACCGTCGCGCACACGACCGGTGGGATCCGCGTACGGCAAAATCGTGTGGTCCTGGCGCCCGGGGTCTGTGCGCCAAGTCTTGCGGTGATGTGGCGGTCCAACCGGGCACGCGCATCAGTCATCCACGAGGCGACGGGGGCAATAGTGCAACGCTCCCCGGGGAGAGTACGACATAAGCCGTAAAGCCACTGCGCAGGGAAGGCCGGGATGCTCCGGTTGCCCTGTTACCCGCTATGCATGAAGCGCACGCAATCTGCTCTTCGCATGGCGGTCGATGGGAGCCAACCGGCTCCCGGCCTTCCCTGCGCCCTCTTTCAAATGAGGGTGAGGCGACGAAGCAAAGCTCGGGCGAGATCAGCCGCGAGGATGCGAAGCTGCGCCGCGCTGTCTGTATGTCGAAAGCGAATAAGGAATGCTGCCACAAGCTCTATCCATCACCGTCACCCTGAGGTGCGCGCACTGCGGCGCGGCAGCGACGCAGTGCAAGCCTCGAAGGGCGACGGCCCGGCTGCACCAGCTCGGCCGTTTATCCTTCGAGGCTCCGCATGCGATGCGCTCGCATCGCACGCCTCGCACCTCAGGATGACGGGATGGATACTGTCAGTGGGGAGAGATTGTGGATGGCTTGACTTCGCGCTCCGGCGGACAAGCCGCTCGCAATGACGATGTTGATGCAGCTCTGCGCCAAACTCCGCTCTCGTGCCCCGGACGCTGCGCAGCGCCACTTCGGCGGTGCGCTGCAGAGCCGGGGCCCATGTGGCTGCGAACCGCGCGGCCCTCTGGGTCCCGGCTCTGCGCAGCAGCGTAAGAACGCTGCAGCGCGTCCGGGACACGAGACTGACAAGTCCCTCCCCCAACCCCTCTTGCATCGGCGACGGGCCTTGTAACAAAACCGTCACGCAGCGAAACTAAACGAACCGGGGGCCGCGGGTTGCGGCCGAGCCGCCTCGCAGGGAGATTTCGATGCGCCGTTCACTGGTGTTGCTGTCCGCCGGACTGACAGTGCTATCCACCGGATTTGCGTCTGCCCAGAACAACACGCCCCGCAATTTGATCCTGTTCATCCCGGACGGTCTGCGCGCGCTGAAGGTCAATCCCGACACGGCGCCCGCCATGGCCGAAATCCGCGACAAGGGCGTCAATTTCAAGAATCCGCACTCGCTATTCCCGACCTTCACCATGGCCAACGGCTCGGCGATGTCGACCGGTCACTATCTCGGCGATACCGGGGTGTTTTCCAATACGATCTGGACCAACTACACGTCCGTCCCGGCCGGCGACACCGTGGTCCCCTTCATCGAGAACGACGCCGTGCTCGGTGACATCGACGAGCATTTTAAGGGCGACTACCTCAACGAGGAGACCATCCTGAAGCTCGCCCGCGACAAGGGCCTCAGCACCGCCGCGATCGGCAAGGTCGGCCCGACCTATCAGTTCGACCACACCGACAAGCCCGAGAAGGCCGGCCTGCATTCAGTCGTGTTCGACGACGCCACCGGCGGCAAGAACGGGGTCGCGCTGTCGGACGAGGTGAAGGACGCCCTGACCAAGGCCGGCCTGCCCACCACCACGCCGCCGCGCGGTGACAATTCCAAGGCGGGCGATGCCAAGACGCCCGGCACGACCGTCGCCAACGTCGCGCAGCAGGCCTATTTCGCCGACGTCGCCACCAAGGTGGTGCTGCCGATGTTCAAGGCGCGCAACAAGCCGTTCGTGCTGGTGTTCTGGTCGCGCGACCCCGATGGCAGCCAGCACAACACCGGCGACAGCCTCAACCAGATCATGCCCGGCATCAACGGTCCGACCTCGATGGCCGGCATCAAGAACGCCGACACCAACCTCGCCCAGCTCCGCAAGGAGCTGGACGAGCTCGGGCTTGCGGCCTCGACCAACATCATCGTCTCCGCCGACCACGGCTTCTCGACCATCTCCAAGGAAAGCAAGACCAGCCCCTCGGCCAAGGTCAGCTATGACGACACGCCGAAGGACCTCCTGCCGATGGGCTTCCTGGCGCTCGACCTCGCCAAGGCGCTCGACCTGCCGCTGTTCGATCCCAACGACAAGAACGCGAGGATCGAGGGCAACAAGCATCCCAAGGCCGGCAACGGCGTGCTCGGCAAGGATCCGGAAAAGCCCGACCTCGTCGTCGCCACCAATGGCGGCTCGGACCTCGTCTATCTCCCGAACAAGGACAAGAAGCTGGCGGCCAAGGCCATCAAGGCGCTGCTCGCGCAGGACTACGTGTCCGGCCTGTTCGTCGAGGACTCGCTCGGCCGCTTCCCCGGCACCCTGCCACTGTCGAGCATCAATCTGCGCGGCAAGGCAGCGACGCCGACGCCTTCGATCGTCGTCAACTTCCGCTCCTATGCCAGCGATTGCGGCGAGGCGCCGACCAACTGCTCGGTGCAGGTCGCCGACACCGTGCTGCGCCAGGGCCAGGGGATGCATGGCAGCTTCAGCCGCGGCGACACCATGAACTTCATGGCGGCGATCGGCCCGGACTTCAAAGCCGGCTTCGTCGACGAGCTGCCGGTCAGCAATGCCGACGTCGGCATGACGGCCGCCCGGCTGATGGGCCTAAGCGCGACACAGAAAGGAGAGCTGGCCGGCCGCGTGATGTCGGAAGCCATGCCCAACGGCACCGTGCCGAAGGCTTTTGCCGGCACGATGAAGTCCAAGCCCGCGGAGGGCGGCCTGACCACCGTGCTGAACTTCCAGCGCGTCGGCAGCCAGCGCTATTTCGACGCCGCCGGCTTCCCGGGCCGCACGCTCGGCCTCGAGCCGGACGGCGGCAAACAAAAAACGGCGGGGAAATAACCCCGCCGTTCAAATGCTCCTCGTCAGAGGCGCGAAATCTTACATGCCGATGTCGAACACGTTCGGCAATTGGCCCGCCAGGGGCAGCGCGGTGGCGCCGAGGAACGTCGCCACCATCGCCATCAGGCGGCGGTTGTTGTGGCGCTTGCCGCGCATCTGGCCGGCGATCCACTCCAGCATCTCGCTGTTGACCTTGGAGGCATAGGACGGGGCCCAGCTCTCGATCTCGGCATCGGCCGACAGCGCGACGCTGCGCGGCGGCACTTTCAGGCCCGAGGCGCTTGCAGCATAGTGTGCAACCGCCTTGGCGAGCAGATCATCGAAGCGGCCGCCATCGGTGCGTTCAGTCGCGGCCTCGTTGATCTCGAACAGGACCTCGGCCTCAGCGCGGCTGACCGGCTGGTCGTTGACGGCGGTGGCGGTGAGGATGCGCGTGCACCAGGCGGTGTCATCGGCATCGAGCGAGCGGGAGAAATGGACCCGGCCCTTGGTGGTCGGGCCTTCGCCCGTGATCACGCCGTCGCGCACGATGGAGAGTGCATGGGCCGCGGTATCGCGGCAGGACGGTTCAAGGGACGGCGACTCAGCAGAGTTAGGCGCAGCGGCAGACATAGTTCACTTCCAGATTTCTTCTGATCGGCCAGCATTTTCATGCCGGCGTAAAGGGGTGGTTAAACGATTCGATACGGGGATCGCGACTTTTCTAGATGGTTGCCAATTGGTCGCTGTCAGGACCGTTTTGGTTCTAGACGCGCCGGGCGGGCGTGATGGAAGTCATAAAAGGCATTATCGGGGCGAGCGAGACCGTGTGACCCCGGGTGGAGCTGTTTCGCCGCAGGTGCGGGTGTAACAATAAGTTGCTAGAAAATCGGTCCTTCAAGGAAGGAATTCACATTTTACTTTAACCGGTTCAGTTGGCGTTCACTTGGCGTTGTAAGACCCCTATAATGAGGGGGACGGCCACAGACAAATTCTCCAGTATATTCAATGTGATGAGGTAGAACCATGACACTCCCGATCGGCACCACCGCACCCGACTTCGAAGCCGAGACCACCGAAGGGAAGATCAAGTTCCACGACTGGATCGGCAACAACTGGGCGCTCTTGTTCTCGCACCCCAAGGACTTCACGCCGGTTTGCACGACCGAGCTCGGCGCGCTCGCCAAGCTGAAGCCGGAATTCGACAAGCGCGGCGTCAAGCTGATGGGCCTCTCGGTCGATCCGGTCGACCGCCATGCCAAATGGTCGGAAGACATCAAGGAGACGCAAGGCGCGGCCCCGAACTATCCGATGATCGGCGACACCGATTACAATGTCTCGAAGCTCTACGGCATGCTGCCGGCCGCGATCTCGGGCGATCCCCTCACCCGCACCGCCGCCGACAACCAGACCGTCCGCAACGTCTTCATCATCGGGCCGGACAAGAAGATCAAGCTCGTGCTGGTCTATCCGATGACGACGGGCCGGAACTTCCAGGAGATCCTGCGCGTGATCGACTCGCTGCAGCTCACCGCCAAGCATCGCGTCGCGACGCCGGCCGACTGGAACCAGGGCGAGGACGTGATCATCGCGGGCTCGGTCTCCAACGACGAGGCCAAGACGATCTACCCGCAGGGCTGGAAAGAGCCGAAGCCCTACATCCGCATCGTGCCGCAGCCGAAGTAACAACGAACTGTCATTCCGGGGCGGTGCGAAGCACCGAACTATGGTGCGCCCTTGCACACCTGAGAATCTCGAGATCCCGGGTCTGGTCCTTCGGACCATCCCGGGATGACGGTGCAGCCAGCGTCAGGCCGCCCGCACGCGGTCCAGAAAACCGTCGACCTCGGCCTTCAGATGCAGGCTCTCGCCCGACAGCGCCTGGGCCGAGGCGAACATCCGGCTCGAGGTCTCGCCGGTCTCGCTGGCGCCCTTGGCGGCGTGGCGGACATTGACGGCGACATCGGCCGTGCCCGAGACCGCGGCGCGAACGCTTGCCACGATGTTGTGGGTCGCGCTTTTCTGCTGCTCGACCGCCGCCGAGATCGAGCCGGCGATGCCGCTGATGCGCTCGATGGTCTGGCCGATTGCCTTGATGGCGGCCACCGATTCCTCGGTCGCGAGCTGCATGCTGGCGATTTGGTTCGAGATTTCGTCGGTCGCCTTGGCGGTCTGGCCGGCCAGCGTCTTGACCTCCTGGGCCACCACCGCGAAGCCGCGACCCGCATCGCCCGCCCGCGCGGCCTCGATGGTGGCGTTCAGCGCCAACAAATTGGTCTGCTCGGCGATCGAGGTGATCAGCTTGACGACGTCGCCGATGCGCGCGCCCGCCTCGGAGAGCTGCGCGATGCGCTGATCGGTCGCCTCGGCCTGCTGCACCGCCTCGGCGGAAATCTGGTTGGACTCCTGCACGCGGCGGGTGATCTCGGAGATCGATTGAGACAGCTCGTCCGAGGCCGACGCCGCCGAACGCACGTGCTCGGAGGCGTTTTCGGACGCGCCTGCCGACTGCGCCGACAGGTCGGCCGTGGAGCGCGCGACATCGGTCAGCTGCCGCGCGGCGCGCTCGAACTCGCCTGACGAGGCCAGCACCTTGTCGAGGATGCCGCCGACGCTGCCGCGGAACTCCTCGACGAAGCTGCGCAGGTCTGATTTGCGCTGCTCGGCCGCCGCAGCCGTGGCGGCCGCCTGCTCGCTGCGCATCCGCGCCCGCTCCAGCGAATTGCTCTTGAATACCGCGACGGTGCGGGCGATCTCGCCGATCTCGTCGGCGCGATCCTCGCATTCGATCGCAACGTCGCTCTGGCCGTTGGCAAGCGCGGTGAGCGAGTGCGTGACCGAGGTGAGCGGCCGGGTGATGCGGCGGACGACCAGCAGGGTCAGGACCAGCACCAGAAGCGCGGCGAGGCCCGCGGCCGCTGCCATGCTCTCGATCGCCTGGGCCAGCATGCTCTCGTACTGGATCATGGGGATGCCGACGTAGAGAATGCCGACGACCTTGCCGGCCGCGTCCGCGATCGGGAAATAGGCGGTCATGAACGATTTGCCGAACAGCGTGGCCGGCCCCTTATAGGCCTCGCCACGGCGAAGCGGCGCCTGCCCCGGATGATCGGCGGCAAGCTGGGTGCCGACGGCGCGGTCGCCGTTTTCCTTTTTCACGTTGGTGGAACGTCGCACGAACTGCCCGCTCGCATCGTCGAACACGAACAGGGTCGCATTGCCGCCGACATAGGACACCGCGCGATCGACGATGGCGTGGTCCTTGAAGTCAGGCATTTTGGGGATCTCGGCGCGCGCCACCGTGCCATCCTTCATCGTAATCTTGGCGGCCGGAACGGTCTCCGTGAAGGCCAGTGCCAGCGTGCGCAGGTTGACCTCGATGTCGCGCAAGGCGCGATCGTTGAAGGCGGATGTCAGCGACCAATAGCCGGCGCCGACCACAAGCGCGGTGTTCACGCCGATCAGCAGCACGGCACACAGAACGGCCTTCGTGCCGAGCTTGAACTGCGGCAAGAACTTCAGAATCTTGAACATGAATGGAACAACCCCCGTAATTCCTGCATAATGGTGCAGTCGGCTTACGGCCGCATTAACGACAGTTCACACCGCCGCGCGCGGCATGGTTTCCAAATCGTAAACGAGGACACCCCTGACCACGCCGAGCGCGCCTGTCATCGTCTGGTTTCGCGATGACCTTCGTTTGTCCGACCATCCGGCCCTCCATGCTGCCGTGAAAACCGGTGCGCCGGTGGTCTGCCTCTATGTGCTCGACGACGCTGTCGGACGCCCGCCGGGCAGCGCAGCACGCTGGTGGCTGGCGCAGTCGTTGCGGGCGCTTGGCGCCGAGATTGCCACGCGCGGCGGATCGCTGATCCTGCGCAGGGGACCGGCGGCCAAGGTCGTCGCAGAATTGGCCCGCGAAAGCGGTGCCCGCGCCGTCTACTGGAATGGAATTGCGCAGGCACCGCATCAGGCGGTTGAGCGGCAGCTCGAAGCCGCACTGGCAAAGCTTGGCATCGACTCGCAAGGCTTCCCCGGCGATCTCCTCGTCCCACCCTCGGCGATCCGCAACAAGGAAGGCCGGGGCTTGCGCGTGTTCACGCCGTTCTGGCGGCGCGTGCTGTCGCTCGGCGATCCACCAAAGCCCTTGCCTGCGCCGAAGCGGCTGCGCCCCGGTCCAAAGGTCGCCAGCGATCGCCTTGAAAGCTGGCAGCTCGAGCCGACCAGCCCGGATTGGGCGGGCGGCCTGCGCGAGACATGGACCCCGGGCGAAGCCTCCGCGCGGGCACGCCTGCGCGACTTCCTCAAGCACACCGCGCGCCGCTATGTCGGCGATCGCGATCGGCCGGATCGGGACGGCACCTCAAGCCTGTCACCGCATCTGCGCTTCGGCGAACTCAGCCCGCGCCAGGTCTGGCACGCGGCGCGCTTCGCCGCGGATGAAGGTCCGGCGCTCGGGCCCGGCATCGAAAAGTTCCTGAGCGAGCTTGGCTGGCGCGAATTCTGCCGTCACCTGCTCCACGACCATCCCGACCTCGCCACCGAAAACCTGCAGACGAACTTCGACGGCTTCCCCTGGAAGAGCGACAAGAAAGCGCTTGCGGCCTGGCGGCGCGGCCGCACCGGCTATCCGATCGTCGATGCCGGTCTGCGCGAGCTCTGGCACACCGGGGTGATGCACAACCGGGTCCGGATGGTGGTGGCGTCGTTCCTGGTCAAGCACCTCTTGATCGACTGGCGCGAGGGCGAAGCCTGGTTCTGGGACACGCTGGTCGACGCGGATGCCGGCAGCAATCCCGCCAACTGGCAATGGGTCGCCGGCTGCGGCGCCGACGCGGCGCCCTATTTCCGCGTGTTCAATCCGCAGCTCCAGGGCGAGAAGTTCGATCCGGATGGAACCTACGTTAGGCGCTGGGTGCCGGAGTTGAAGGACACGCCGACCACGCTGATCCACCGGCCCTGGCAGGCCACGCCGATCGAGCTTGCGAGCGCGGGCATCACGCTCGGCAAGACCTATCCGCAGCCGATCGTCGAACATGCCAGGGGACGCGAGCGTGCGCTCGCCGCCTACGCAAAGCTCCGCAAAGGTTGAGCGCTGCTTTGACACAATTTCGAAACCCGCTATCGTCATCGCTCCAATCAAACCGCGGGGGACGCAATGGACGACGACAAGCCGATCACCGAACAGGCGATGGAGACGATCACCACAGCCGTGGAAGCGACCAAGGACGCGGCGGTCACCGCCGTCAAGAAGGTCAGGAAAGCCGCCAAGAAGGTCGCGAAGAAAGTAGCGCCGAAGAAGGCCTCCAAGAAGAAGGCCAAGAAAGCCTCGAAGAAGAGTTCGAAGAAGGCTGCAAAGAAGTCGTCGAAGAAGGCGGCCAAGAAAACTGCAACGAAGGCCGCGAAGAAGACCGCCAAGACAACGGCCAAGAAAGCCACCAAGTCGAAAAAGAAGGCTCGGAAGGCCAAGCGCTGATCGGGGCGCTCGACCAGGTCTCCGGGTGCGTGCGCGCCCGGAGACAAGCCCGGGATACCCTACCCCCGCGGCCTGGATGCGCGCCGGCCCGGGTGATGCTCTCCCTTCGGATCACGGAATTCGCTGCGATGACCGCGGCGGTCCTCGGCCTTGAAGCGCCGCCGCTTTTCCGGTGAGCCGAACTGCTTGATCAGCCGCCTGCCATTGACCTTCTTGATGACGTAGCCACCCTCTGTCATCGAGAATGGCGCCTTGAGCGATCCCATATGGTCGAATTTTGTGCCGCGGGGATGCTCGAAGGGCTCGAACCAGGACGGATAGACGAAGTTCGACATCGGGAAGCCGTTGACGAGAAAAGAGTCCTCCTCCACGGCGTCGCAGACCTCATAGGCATATTGGGTGTGGCGGGTCTGGTCGGCCCACAGATTGGCCATGGGGTCCAGCACCATCTCGAACAGCTCGTGCGATGCCGCCAGGCTGACGGGCTCGTCGCCCAGCGCCTTGACGAAGATCTTCGAGATCGGCTGCCCCCGATGCGTCAGCTCGTGCCGTCCGAGGAAGTTCTTGTGGGTGGCGTCGTCAAAATAGACGAGCTGCCAGTCCGTCGGCTTCGGCTTGTGGGTGACGTCGAGATCGATGGGGTAGCCCCAGACGGGGAGGAAATGCTCGTCGTAGCATTTCTGGAGCGCGGCTGTGAGCTTGGCCATCATCCGGTCGCTCATCATCTCCTCCGCGTAGTTGATGCAGGCAATCCGGACCGGCTTCAACGATCTGCCGAGCAGCGCGCGCCTCGCCTTCTTCATGAAAATCACCGTGTGAATGTGAAGCTGAAATGCGTTCAGCCTAACATGAACCTGCCGCGCACGTCAGGGATGTATCCCGACGCCCCGCCACTTCCGCCTAGAAGCGCCGGTTGACGACGAACACGGCGGCCGCGCACATCCCCATGCCGGCAATCGCCAGCGCGTCGAGCTTCTCGCCGAACAGCAGATAGGCCATCAGCGCGGTCACGGCGGGCACCAGATAGAACAGGCTCGCGACCGAGGTCGCCGCGGCGTGGCGGATCAGCCAGTACAATAGCCCGATCGATCCGATCGAGAGCGCCACCGCGAGCCAGCCGAGCGCGAGCACGAACTCCCGCGTCCAGTGCACCACGCGGTCTTCGAACAGGAAGGCCCCGATCGCGAAGAAGATGGTGACGGACACATATTGCACGAGATTGCCTGCGCGCCAGTCGATCTGGTTGCAGTAGCGGCGCTGATAGAGCGTGCCGAGGGTGATGCTGATCAGGGAGACGACCGAGGCAAGCCAGCCAAGCCCGGCTTCACCGGTCATGGGACGGTTGTGCAGGATCAGCACCACGCCGCCGAGACCGAGCACGAGCCCGGCCCATTGCACCGGCGTCACCTTCTCGCCGAGCCAGCGGTTGGCGATGGTCGAGGTCAGGATTGGCTGCAGGCCCGGAATCAGCGCGGAGAGCCCGGCGGGGATCGAATGCGCGATCGCGATCGCGGTGCCGCCGAGATAGAAGCCGTGGACAAGAATGCCGGCGACTGCGCTATGCGCGATGCCGGTGCGATCAGGCCATTTCGGCCGCGCGATCGCCACGATGATCGCCATCAGGCCGACCACGATCGCCATGCGGATGGCGAGATAGGTCAAGGGATCGGCATTGTTGACGACGTATTTGGTGCCGATGAATCCGGTGCTCCAGAGCAGCACGAACAGGATCGGCGCGGCGCGGGCGGTCAGGGCTTCTTGATTATGATTCATTGCCGCCCTCATTGCCCCAGCGGGGGCTATGCGGCAATGCGAATTTCGTGCGGACGATGCTGCGATGCGACGGACGATTGCGGCTCAGCTCAGCCGCTCACCATTCTTCCGGACAGGGGTCGATGATCTTCCAGAGCTCGACGCCGTTCTTGATCTTTTTCATGTCGGTGGTGAGCCCGCCATTGCGGCGGATCCAGTCCTTCACCTTGTCGGGGTAGTAGGACATCAGGTCGGACGTCCCCTCGGAGCTGGTGACCTTGATGCCGAAGGTGAAGGCCTTGTCGTAATAGGCTTGGTGAAAGCCGAGGCTGGCGCGGGGCGTCACGCAGATCTTGTTCATCGGCACGATGCCGAGCACCAGCGTGCAGGCCGAGTTGCAGATGCCGTCGATGATGACGCGCTCGCCCTTCTCGCGGACGCGCTTGTACTTGGTCTTGTATTCCTCGACATAGCCGCCGTGGTCGCGGGTGATATGCAGCTCTGCCCGCGCCGGCGCGGCGGCGGCGATGGAGAGCAACAGCAGGCTCAGAAGCGTGATGCGCATGGCGGCGTGACGGCGAAAGCCTTCAGGAATGGACCGGCCTCGCAGGACCCGCGAAATGAGCCCCTGGGCCGGCAACAGGATTCTTAACCGAATAGTCTTTGGTCATACTTGTGTGGGGAATTCGTTAAGCATCCCGAAAAGGCCAAAAATGGGCAGCCTTCGGCCGCATGTCGGGCAATTCTGTCACACCCACCCGGGAATCTGAGGGATTGGCCCCGATTTCCAGGCGCCGGACGGGTGCCCTGGAGGTCCGAAGTGGCTATAGATGGCTGACCACTTCGCGCGGGTTCCGGAGAATCGAGATGAGCAAGTTGACGCTTGTAGCCGCGGTTGCTGCCCTGTCGGCCGCAATCCTAGCCCCTGGCCTCGCGGAGGCGCGGGGTCATCACCGGCACTACCGCCATTACGCCAATCCGCTGCCCTACCCGATCAGCTATCTGCACAATTACGGCCCCGGCATCACCCCCGGCACTTTCGCCTTTTACGACGGCCCATCCACCAACCATTGCTATCAGAGTGCCGCCGCCTATGTCGGCCAGGACCGCCGCCGGCACCCCTGCTACTGAGGGCGCTGGCGCGGCCTCTGCGGGCGCCTCTATTTGGCGGCGCCCGACAGCAGCAATTGCCTCTCGATCTCGTAGACCGGCAGCTTGACGAGGTCCTTGCCGACCTCGGCCCGCAGCGCCTTGCGCATAATGTCCGAATAATCGGCGCGGATCATCCCGAGCGCGCGCGGTGAGGCTACCATGGTCAGGGCCGTGGTCTCGCCAGAGCTGACAGCCGCATCGAGCCGGCCGGCAAGGCTGCGCAGGAAGGCGCGCTCGGCCTCATCGTGCCAATCGGTCTGCTCGGCCGAGCTGCGCACGCCGCCGGCAGCGGCATGCAGGCGGCCCGGCGCGTCGCTCCCTTGCGCGCTGGTCAGGGGATTGGGCTGCTCGTGCACCTCCCTAGTGTGAAGGTTCGGAAACATCTCGTCGCCGAGGTTTTCCAGAATGAGCGCCTTGCGCCCATCGCACACGACCAGCCAGCCGCCCTTGTCTAATCTCATCTTGTCCATTGCACAGCTCCAAGCAACCCGTGAGCCCGCCCTTCGAATTCGTCGAAGGCTGGCCACGCGACAAGTCTACGAACGAAGCCCCGACGGCGAATTGCGCAGGATCAAGAACCGCATCGATGTCCTGCGGGGCCATCGCAGCGCGGGCCGCAGCATTGGTCACTCGCGCGAACCTGGGATAGTCTGGCGGGGTCGAGGTCAGCCTGCGGCGGACCGGCTGAAGATTTGTTCATCAGCATTACATTTCGGTTCCGCCACAATTTGATCAGAACAACTTCGATATCCTGGATCGCGTCAGCGGAGGAAGACATCATGAATCTCAAGATCGGCCTCGTCGCCGCAGCCCTGTTCGGCGCCATGTTCGGTGCTTTGGCGACATCGCCGGCGGCGTCTGCCATGCCCATCGCGCCCGCGCCTGCAACGCCGCAGGCCTCCGGCATCGAGCAGGTCCGCATGGTCTGCGACGCCTGGGGGCGCTGCTTTTGGCGTCCGAACTACTATGGGTATTACGGGCCCCGGCCGTATTACGGCCCCCGGTATTATGGGCCGCGCTATTACGGTTACGGTCCACGCTATTATGGCCCACGCTATCGCCGCTGGTGACATCTGGAGGGGCCCTCGGGGCCCCTTCGCTTTTGCGAGATCATTCCTTGCGCCGTCATCGCCGGCTTGGAGCGATTCCGAAACTGATCCAGATCAAAGATGAAATCGGCCCGCACCGTCATTCTACGGCGATGGCGGACTTGATCGTTTTCCGATGCCCCCAGACGGGCATGAACGTACAGACGGATCTTGAGAAGCAGCTGAGGCAGGAGAGACGGAGCTTTGCATCCTTCGCCTGTCCCGCCTGCACACGGCTGCATTTCATCGACCTCGCCTCCGGCCAGCCGATGAGCCGGGAACGTTGATGGTGGCATTGATCTGACGGACGTCATGGCATGACGTCCGCAATACTACGGCCTGAAATTCGGTTTACTGAAACGCGATGTTTCGCCATTGATGGCGGTGTATCGACGTTCATTTGATTGTCACATTTCAGCAGCCGGCCAGACCCATGTTGTTCGACGCCCTCGCTCCGTCCTCCGCCCTTCAACTGATCGGCTTTGCCGACGTCGATGCGTTTCGGCCGATCGAGACGATGGAGGACGCCAGAAGCATTCCGCTCGACATTCCGAACTTCGCCGCGGCCCGCGCCGTCGTCTCCCTGCCGGCGTGCCGCATCATCATGATGAGATCGTTCGCGCGCATCCTCGACACCGCCTATCGGATGCCGGGCGGAATGGTGATCATGTCCATGACCGACGACCTCCAGGTCAACTTCAAGGGCTTGGATCTCGACGCGCGCTTCTTCGTGACGCTCCGCGGCAACGATGAATGCCACTTCGTCGAGCCTCAGACCAATCATCATGCAATGATCATCTTCTCCCCCGAGCTCAGAGACCGGGGCTGGTTCGATCAGGCCGACGATTTGCGGGCTCATGTCGCGAACCGGCCCGCCCTGCTGCACACGCGGCAGCTCCTGCTCGACATCCTGCGAACCGCCTCAATGCAGCCGCTCCTGTTCGAGACCACCGAGGCGGCGGCCCATCTGCAGGAGGGCCTGCTGCTCGCACTCGACGATCTGTTTCAGATCGATTCGATGTCGGATCGGAGCGCCTCGGTCCAGGGCGAGCGTTCGATCAAGCTTGTAGAGCGGATCGACGATTACCTCGCAGCCCATCCGACCGTACCGATCTATACCGCCGATCTCGCCGGCGAGTTCGGCGTCTCGATCCGCACCCTCGGCGGCGCAGTCAGCAAGGTGCGTGGCATGAGCCTGCACCAGTACATTCGCCTCAAGCGGCTGTGGGCGACCCGCGCCCGCCTGCTCAAGGGCGGCGGCGCCACCGTTGCCATATGTGCGCGCGCGCAGGGCTTCCATCACATGGGCGAGTTTGCCGCGGCTTACCGCGCGACGTTCCACGAGGCCCCGTCTGACACGCTGGCCCGCGGCCGGCGCAGCCGTATCCCGTCAGCCTGACGGGCGCGCAAGCCGCTGGAAGGCTTCCCCGCACCAGTGCAGGTTCGGAGAATAGTGTGTCCGTGACTTTCGGGTCTAAGCTGACGTATGACCTATTCGCGAGCGCCTTTCGACAAGCCTTATCGAAGGATACCTGATCTACGCACCGCCCAGACACGCTCCAAGGCCACAAAACGCAACGTTATTCGTGCAGCATCGCATGCGTCTATCGTGGCGAGATGACCGCACGAGATGGAGGTCTGTTAGCCACAGTAAGATACCCGGCTGCCCCAGGGCATCTGTCAGCCAGGGCAGACCATTAAGCTTTCCGAAGTGGAGCGGTGTTGCCCGTCTCGGACGCTGCGTCACGACGATTGCTCTTCTTTAGGGCCTCAATGAGGTCGATGACATTATCGCCACGACGTAGCGCCAGCTTGGGCTGCTCTCCAGAAGCCTTGCGGCGCGGCTTGGGTGCCGCTTGCAACGTGCGCGGATCAAACCCAGCCGACATCTTCGTTACGATGTGCTTGGCGAGGCCGAGCATCTCCTCGGTAATGTTCGTATTCGAGATCATGCCGAATAGTTCGCTGGGATCGCGCACCTGATCAATATTCCGCAAAAGCGTCGCAACCATGCCAACTCCTCGAGGTCCAAGAGCGAATGCGTGCCGTCCGAGGGTGGCGATGGCAACCAATTCGTTGGCAACCATTGCTTCACGAATGACCCCGTATGCGTCATGCCCCACTCGTCCCGCAGGGACGAGGTAGTACGACCCTGCACAATAGACCGGATCGATATCACCCACCGGCGCGAAGCTCTTGATTTCGATGGTGACCTCATTGTCCAGTTCGAGATTAGGCGCGTCTTCCGTTGCCGGTTGAAGCTCGACGGGGCAAGTCACCAGCGCGAGTCGCAGGAACCCATCGAAAGCGAACTCAGGGCGCTGGACCTCCTGCGTTGGCACTGGCGGGCTTAGCTTTTCCTCCAGCGCACTTGTCACGAACGAATTGAGCGTCACGTCCTCCCGTGCGGCTGCGAATGCTGCCTGCCGGTGCAGATCTGGGGGCACTCGGACATTGAACAGCCCCTTGAATGGTTTCGCCGGCTCTTTGCCCACCTCCGCGCAAGTCGCGAGATAATCCTCGACCAACTCGGCAAAAGCGGCCTCGACATCGGCTGCGCTCTCGACTTCTGTCGTGATCAGGTCGTCGATATGCAGCACGCGGATGAGGAGTTTGTTGTCCTCAAAATCGACCGACCCTTGGTAGTCGCGATAACGCACGGTGCTCATATCAGACCCAAATTCTCGAGTTGTTCTTGCAGACGGCGAACCATCGTCGGTCTCATCTCGCCATCGTGCGGCTCGTCGAGCCAGATCATCGCCTTCGTTATGCGATGCATGAACTTCCGCCTGCTCCCGCCGGTCTTTCCGGCCCTGAGCTGCTCGAAGCCCATGCCGGTGATCAGCCGTTCAAAATCGCGATAGCGAAACGTCCCTCGGCAGTCCCCGAATGAATGCTTCAGCTTGTCTGTCTGCGACATGCCCCCCGCCCGCAAGATGTAACTAAAAAACAGTTACAACATATGGCCTCCATTATCAACCCTTGGGCGATCTCAACCTTCCGAGCCCTCTAAACTCTTAGATCATCTCGGCCTCAATGTTCGAATTCGCATCGCCCACCAAAGCGGTCGTTGTGCCTCTCTGGCCCCAGGAGGGCGACGATGTCCGCCCGAAGACCAAGGCGATTACACCTACGCTACCCGTGGATCGTCAAAACCGCGCGCAAGATCAAGCCGCCCCACTTCGACTGCGAGGACCGTTGTGCTTCGGATCGATGAATTAGATCTGGCGCTCTGGAGGTGTCAGGATTGATCAGGGCAGCTCTCGAGAGGCAAATGGCGCGCTCGGAAGGATTCGAACCTCCGACCCTCGGAATCGAAATCCGATGCTCTATCCAGCTGAGCTACGAGCGCCCTTGGCCCAGGGATTGGGCCGTAACCGCGAAACACCGGACCGTTGCTGGCGAGCCAGCGCACCGGGCGGCGTTCGGATGGGTTCGAATTAGCAGAGAGGCTGGCCAATAAAAAGCCCTTCCCGCCTCGATCGAGGCGGGTCACAGCCGGCTTGTCACCAGGTTGTGTTGAAGAGGCCGAAATGCGGCTGCTGTGCCACCATCATCGGCCGGCCATACTGTGGCCCACCATACTGCGGCCCACCATATTGCGGGGCCGGATGCGCTCTGGCGACCTTACGCTTCGGCTGAGCCTGGACCTCCGGCTTCTTGGCGGCGTCGGCCTTCGAACCAGGCGTGAACTGGGCGAAGGTCTCGCGCACCCGCGCCTTGGCTGACAGCTCGGCCAAGGCCGCCGACTGGGCCTCCTGCACAGGCGGCTGGGGAGCCACAACCGCGGCGGTCTTCACAGCCGGCGCGGCAATCGTTGGCTGGCTGGTGTCGAGCACGACGCGCTCAGGCAGGTGCCGATCGGACCGGATTCGGATCAGGGGCTGATCGTTGCTTACGGTCGCAACGGCTTGCGCCACGGGCGCCGCCGGGAAAGCGAAATTCACCGCGAACAACAGTGCAAGCAAAGCTCCACCGACAAAGGTGAAATATCGAAAGATGGGCATTGGCCGCGCTCCGCCCCCCGCATCCCCGCGTGGGCTCTCCGCCTCAACAGGCGATCTCTTATTTGGTTCCTGGCCCGGCCCTTCGGTTCAAATGGCGATGCGAGGTTTTTTCGCCAAGGACCAATGAGGGTAACTTTTCCGCTACCGGAACATTCCGCCGTTAAGCACGGCGTGCTGCAACCAGCGAGCATTTCGCCTGATCGGCATTCACGTTGATGAAGCCCACGGGGATATGCGCAAAGGTCTTGCGGCTCTTCATGCTGACCGGATCCGCCAGCACGCGGCTGCGGTTGGTGAGATGACTGCCGTCGCGCCGCGCAAACGCGCAGACGATCTCGACATCCTTTACGGCATAGTCGTTGTCGTTTCGCAGCGTGAACGTCACCAGGGCTCTCGAGCCAAGGCCGCCGCGGCGCCAGGTCTGCGATGAAATCCTGAGACGACCGAGGTCTGCCATCGCCGGTGCCTGGGCTTCCGAGACCGGCGACAACGCTGCGGCCGCATCGGCCGAAGGAGCCGCCTCGACGGCCGCCAGCTCCGCCTTCACCGGCTCAGCACTGTTTCCCTTGGACAGAGGCAGCAGCATCCAGACGCCGCAGCCGACAATGATGGCCGCCATCAGCCACAGAAGGCTGCGGCCAAATGAGACGCTCGCAATTGTCACGGCCCGCGCCACTCGTTCGCCGGTCCCGGCGAAGCGCCTCAATCCGATCCGGCCGAGCCTGGCGTTCATGGTTGCATCACCGATCGCGGCCAAAGCCCATTCAACGACGGACCCCGCCACTGCTTACCTTAATCCGGAACAGGAACTAAGGTTCCCGCGCAGTTGCGAATCGGCAAGGACAGTGGCGATCACCGCCCGCCGCCGCTAACATGCGCTGCAACATCGCCGAAGGCCCGTTGGGAGAATTGAAATGCCAGTCGTCACTTGGGATCACGTCCATCTGCGCAGCCCCGATCCGGAGGCCACGGCGGCCTGGCTGCGGGACATCCTTGGTGGCGAGGTCGTGCATGCGCCGGGACGGATCGACGTGAATCTGGGCGGCGCCAGGATCTTCATCGCGCCGCTCGAGGGCGACAACGCCGTCAACCCGCCGCCTCCGCACCCGCACCAGGGTCTCGACCATTTTGGCCTGACGGTGAAGGACATCGACGCCGTTGCGGCCGAGATCAAGGCCAAGGGCGTCACGTTCACGCGCGAGCCGACCACGATCCGGCCCGGCGTGCGCATCTGCTTCATCCGCGGCCCCGAAGGCATCTCCATCGAGCTGCTCGAGCGCGACAAGAAATACACCTGATCCGGCGAGCGCCTCACCAGAGGCGACACGCAGCCGGCGCGGCTACGTCATGCTGCCGGGCATGAAGCAGCGAATGCTGACGCCCATATAGCCGTAGATCGGCCATACCATGGTGCGCCCCACCCGGTTGGGCTCGGAGATCAGGGCTTCCTCGGGAACGTCGACCCAGACGAGTTCCTGCGGCTGCCCTTCGAGCCTGGAGCCATAGCGCGGGAGGCGGACACGATAGTGCCCGTCCTTGCTGTCCCAGTCGGTGTCCGCGAGCGCCGAACCGTCGGCATCGGAGCAGCATGGCCCCTTGCCGCTGCGCAGGCCATCGAACCAGGCCTTCAGATCGGCATTGGTGTTGACGAACTGGCCGCGGTCGCGCGCGTGCCCGAAGGGGGCTGCGAGTGCAACCAGGACCAGGGCGCCTGCCAGCCGCGTCACGCTTCGCCAGCGTGTTGCGCTGCTGGAACGCCGTCGTTCGCTTTTGCAATTGGTGGGACGCGCACTGTACAGACACGGCTCATCGCCGCCGGAATCGATCCAGTTGCTCATCGTCTTGCTCCAGCACCCCGCGGCCAGTGCAACAATGGTTATGCATTTCGCGGGCCAACCCTGATTCGCAGGCGGCCGGCCTCGCCTCATCATCAGACCGTCATGACGGCGTCACGCACAAGCCGGGACAACTACGGCTCGCGGCGACAACTTCCCGTGGTCGGCCGGCAAACTGCCGCGTTGCGCGAGAGGATGCGCTTTGGCATAAAAGCGGGACCGGTTACGCCATTGGGCGATGGCGGCCGGCCTGCGGGACGTTATGAAAAACGGTCTCTACTCGATTCACGTGACCCTGCTCGATGGTCGAGCCGGCAAGGGCAGCGGCGTGATCCTTTTTCGCGACGGCAAGATCCTTGGCGGCGACGCCTACCTCTATTACACCGGCAGCTACGTGGTGAAGGACGACACCACCTTCAAAGGTGAGGTGCTGGTGCAACGACACACCTCGCCGCGCGGCGACGACAATCCGCTGTTCGGCGGTCCTGCTCCCGTGGGTATCGGCGTCAGCGGGACCTACACGGACACGCGCGCGGAAATGACGGGCACGGCGCTGGTCGGCAAGGCCAGCCTGATTTTCGGCGCAACGCTGCACAAGCTTGCTGAAGCTGATTAGGAGCATGATCCGGAAAAGTGTGCTGCGGTTTTCCGAAAAGATCATGCTCAAACAATAGAAGCTACTCGGCAGCCTGCTCCAGCGGCGCCGTGCGCGGCAGGATGATCTGGATGCGGGTGCCGCTGCCCGGTTCGGAATCGAGATCGAGCCGCCCGCCGAGCCGGTTGGTGACGATGCTGTAGACGATGTGCAGTCCAAGACCGGTGCCGCCCTGGTCGCGCCGCGTCGTGAAGAACGGATCGAAGGCGCGGCGACGGACGTCGAGCGACATGCCGCAGCCATTGTCGGAGAAGATGATCTCGACATTGTCCTTGCCGGACTCGCGCACCTGGATGTCGATCGTCCCCGGCCGGCCGTCCGGGAAGGCGTGCGCCACCGAATTGAGAAACAGATTGGTCAGCACCTGGCCGTACGGGCCCGGATAGCTGTTCATGGTCAGATCCGGCTGGCACTCGACGTTGAGCGTCAGATTGTGCTTGCGCAGGCCCGGCCTCAGACTCATCACCACCTGCTCGGTGAGGTCGCCGAGATCGAAGCTGCGCTGGTCCGAATAGTTGCGGTCGGCGGCGACCTGCTTGAACGACTGGATCAGCTCGGCTGCGCGGTTGAGATTGGAGACGAGCTGCGAGGATGCGTCGCGGCTGGTGCTGAGGAAGTCGTTGAGCGTGGAGCGGCGCAGCTCGCCCCGCTCGACCTCGGCGGTGAACATCGCGGTCTTGCGCTCCAGCGCGGAGGCGACCGTGAGGCTGATGCCGACGGGATTGTTGACCTCGTGGGCGACGCCGGCGACGAGGCGCCCGAGCGCGGCGAGCTTCTCGGCCTCGATCAGCGACGCCTGGGTCTCGCGCAGATTGCGCAGCGCCGTCTCGGCGGACTCCTTGGCTTTGCGCATCTCCTGCTCGCCGCGCTTGCGCTCGCCGATGTCGAGCGCGACGGTGACGATCCGCTCGATCTCGCCCTCGGCATCGAGCAGCGGCAGCTTGTTGACCAGCCATTGCCGCATGTTGCCGGAGGCGTCCTTGTATTCCTCCTCGTAGAAGCCGAGGCCTTTTCGAAGCTTGAGCACCCGCTTGTCGCTCTCGTCGGACTTGGCCGCGCCATAGCGCGACATCAGGTCGGCCGTGGTGCGGCCGAGCGCGTCGCCGGGTTCGATGCCGAAGATGCCGGCCATGTAGCGGTTCATCAGCACATAGCGCAGGTCGCGATCCTTGACGTTGATCACCGCGGGCACGGTGTCGATGACCTGCTGGAGCAGGCGCCGGCCTTCAGCGATGGCGTCTTCCGCCCGCTTCTGGTCGGTGATGTCGCGCAGCGTGCCCTCGTAGCGGACGATGTTGCCCGCTTCGTCCCGCACGCCGGTGGCGCTGTCGGAGAGCCACAGGATGTTGCCGCTGCGCTGGCGCACCTGGTACTCGAACTCGCGCACCATGCCATCGCGCGCCATCAGCCGCTGGTATTCGACGCGTGCCTCGGGATGGACGTAGATGGTGTGGGCGATGTCGTTGATGCTGTCGATGAGATGCTGCGGGCTGTCATAGCCCATCATCCGCGCCAGCGCCGGATTGGCGTTGAGGAGATCGCCGGAGGGCGTCGTGACGTAGATGCCGTCGACCGATCCCTCGAACAGTTTCCGGTAGCTCTCTTCGGCGAGCCGCTGCTCGGTGAGAGCGCGCACCGCCGCCTCCCGCGCCGTGTCGGCCTCCTCCAGCGCGCGGCGGAACACTTCGGCTGCGCGGGCGATGTCGCCGATCTCGTTGTCGAGGTCGGCGGACGGGATCGAGGTGTCCTTCCGGCCCGCCGCAAGCGCGCGGATCGAGCGGGCGATCTGGGCGAGCGGACGCACCGTCCTGCGCACCACGAACAAGGCAGCGCCGATGCCGATCAGCACGCCGATGGTGCCGAGCACGATGCTCTGCCATCGCGCTTCCGTCAGCGTCCGGGCAAAGTCGCGCGACAGCACGTGGCCGCGCCGATCACTGACCTCGCGCAGCAATTCGGTGACACGGCCGATCAGCCGGCCCTCGGTTCCCAGCACCTCGCGGTCGATGTCGGCGATCTGCCGCTCGCGGACGGCCACGGCCATGATGGCCTCGGCGTAATCGTTCACCGCCGATTTCAGCTTGGCATCGGCAATATTCAATCCCCGCATGTTCTGCGCGGCCTGCTCCGCCGCTGACGGGTTGCGCGCGAGCAACCCGAGCGCGATCCGGCTCTGCGCCTCCGACAGGCGCGAGGCCAGCTCACGGTCGGCGGTGCCGGAGACGGCCGCATCGAACTGTTCGCGCAGCGGCGGCAGGCCGGCGAGCAGCTGGGCGCGGCGGTCGATCAGGGTCGAGATCCGCTCGAGGCCGGTCCGATAGGTCGCGAGCCGCTCGGTCACCCCGTCGATCATGTCCTGCTGCTCGGGCGCGAGCTCGATGCGGGTCTTCTTCAGGATGTCGCTGAGGGTCGAGGCCGCCTCGCCGACCTGCTTGAACTGGATGCCGGCGCCGGGATCGGTGACGAAGTCGCGCGCGGCGAGCCGCAGCTCGTTCATGCGGCGATCGATGTCCTCGGCGAGGTCGCCGACGCTCTGGAGCCGCTGCAGCTCGGCGAAGGTCGTATCGATGTGCCGGATCGCGATCACGCTCGCGGTCGACGTGACGATGATCACCGCCAGCACCAACAGGAAGCTGCCGAAAGTGAGCTGGCCGATGGAGAGCGAGAATGTTCGCTTTTTCTCAGGGGTCGGCGTCAATTCGGCGGACATTGGGCTTTGAGGGACCGGGATATTTGGAGGCCCAATATACGACGTATTGCGGCCCCGGGGAAACATGCCTCGGGCCGCCGTTTATCCTTAATATTGGCCTCGGAGCCCCCTTGTCCGATCTATGACGGTTTGACGCTTGCCTGCCGCCGGGCCGGGATCGTCATGGCGGCGACGCCGAGGACGACGCAGGCAAGCCCGATCCAGGCGGTCCGGCTCAGGCTCTCGCCGAGCAAGGCGACGCTGATGGCGACCCCGATCGGCACCCGCAGATAGGCCTGCGCGGTGGTGCCGACCGAGCCCAGGGTCTGGATCAGGCGGAAATAGATCGCAAACGCCGCCGCCGTCGAGAACAATGCGAGCGCGATGAGCGCCACAACCGAGCTGGGCGACGGCGACAGCGTCCAGGGCTGCTCGACCGCGAGCGAGGCCGGGATCAGGACGGCGGCCCCGGCCAGCAGCGAGCCGGCTGCGGGCGCCATTGGGTCGAGGCCTTTGAAGCTGCGGCCGAAGATCGCGGCGCAGGCGTAGCAGATGGTGGCGGCGACGATGGCCGCCTCCGCGAGGAGACCGCTGCCGATGTCGTGGAACGCATCGACGCCGACGATCAGCAGGATGCCGGCCATGCCGGCGATGACGCCGAACAGCTTTCGCGGGCTCGTCGCCTCGTGGCGGGTGACGACCGCCGTGAGCAGGAAGGTGAAGATCGGGCCGGCCGAGTTGAGGATGGTGGCGAGCGCGGCATCGACATGGCGCTCGCCCCAGGCGATCAGCGTCCAGGGGATGACGCTGTTGAGCACGGCCTGGAAGGCGAAGCGCTGCCAGGTCGCTGCGTCCGTGGGCATCCTGATGCCGCGCGCCCACATCACGGCGAGCAACAGGAGGCCTGCGATCGTGGTCCGCGCCGCGATCAAGGTAATCGGGGGAATGGTGGCAACGCCGAGCTTGATGAAAGTGTAGGAGCCGCCCCACAGCGTTGCGAGCGCGACCAGGAGTGCCAGCTCGACGGCGATGTTGGTGTCCTGCCGGCTGTCCATTTCGCGCGGTCCGTCCCGTTGTCAGGACGGAACCTAGCGCGTCTGCGATCGCAGATAGTTCGTTACGTGTCGAAGTGTATTAGCCCACCGCCCCGACCTCGAACACCTCGCCGTCATAGCCGGCCTCGCGAGGAATGCGCAGCTGGCGGCCGGTTTCGGTCTTGGTCATGACAGGCATCACCGTGATGATCGACATGCCGCGGGCATGGTCGAGCGCGTCTTTCACGCTGCCCTGTTTCGCAAGGCGAATCAGATTGCGCGTGGTCGGGAACGGCAGCTTGAAGCGGCCGCTCTCGCCGCCCTCCACCGCCTCGCGCGGCGAGACCCAGATCGAATCGGTCGACTCCCTTCCGTCATGGGCGCCGAGCTGATCGGGTGGCGCCGCCGCAAGGAAGAACCAGGTATCGAAGCGCTTGGGCATGCCCTCCGGCGTGATCCAGTGCGCGTAAGGCACCAGCGTGTCGAGCGCGAGCTGAAGGTCGTTGTCGGCCAGGATGCTCAGGAAGCTGACCTTGTGCTCGTTGAGCGCGACGCGGTGCTTGTCGGCGATCTCGCCGGCTCGCCTGGCATCGACAGGCGCGCCCGTCCCCTTCGACCGCGACAGCAGGATGCCGCTCTCCTCAAAGGTCTCGCGGATCGCAGCGATGCGAAAACCGCGATCCGCCTCGCTGAGGCCTTCACCGCCCGAATACAGGTCGGAGCGCGCAACGATCTCGTTGTCGCCAGCATCGACGCTGCCGCCGGGAAACACCAGCGCGCCCGAGTTGAACTCGATCTGATGATGGCGGACCATCATGAAGACTTCGATTTCGCCGCGCCCCTTGCCGTCGGCCTTGGCGCCATCACGGAGCAGGAGGATCGTCGACGCCGGGCGTGATGCTGATGTCTCGGTCATCCAACTAACCTGCGGCGCTGGATTGCGGGCCGAGATTGGCGCGCTTGTCGACACGGGCGACGCGCGACAGCAGGTACTCGACCTCGGCCTTCGCCGTCGCCGTGATGGACGCGCCGGGCTTGCGCTGGGCGCTGGAGGCGATGATGCCGCGCTTCTGCAGCACGTATTTGCGGATGGTCAGGCCGACGCCGGGCTGCTGCTCGTAGCGGATCAGCGGCAGATGCGCGTCGAACAGGTCATGCGCGGCATCGCGCTTGCCGGCCTTGGAGAGGTTGACGACGTCGATCAGAAGCTCCGGGAAGGCGTAGCCGGTCATGGCGCCGTCGGCGCCGCGCTCCATCTCGAAGTCCAGGAACGTGCCGCCATTGCCGCAGAGAATCGAGAGCTGACGGAGCGAGCCGTCCTTCTGGAAGCCGCGAAGCGTCGTGATCTTCTCCAGGCCTGGCCAATCCTCGTGCTTGAGCATCACGCAGTTCGAATTGTCCATGACGATCTTGCGGATCACGGCGGGGGTGAACACCACCGAGAGCGTCAGCGGATAGTCCTGGAGCACCCAGGGAACATCCGGCCCGATCGCTTCCGCCGCCTGCTTGAAATAGCCGACGATCTGGTCGTCGGTCCGAAGCGACGGCGGCGGGGCGATCATGACGCCGGCCGCACCCGCGTCCATCGAGGCCTTCGCCAGCGAGCGCATGGTGGCAAAGCCCGGCGCGGAGACGCCGACGATCACCTGCATCTTCTTGGCGCGCTTGACGAAGCGCACCGCCACCTGCTCCGCCTCGGCCGCGTCCAGCTTCGGCGCCTCGCCGAGGATGCCCAGCACCGTGACGCCGTCGCAGCCAACCTCCTCGTAGAAATCGGTCAGGCGGTCGATCGAGCGCTCGTCGATCCGGCCGTCGTCGTGGAACGGCGTCGGCGCGATTGCGAAAGTGCCCTTGGCGTCGGCGGTCAGGTTCATTTAGTCCTCGTCTCTGTTCGTCATTCCGGGGCGGCTCGCAGAGCCGAACTCCGGTGCGCAATTGCGCACCTGAGAATCTCGAGGTTCCGGGTGCGATGCTTTGCATCGCCCCGGAACGACAACAACAGCCTAAAACCGCCGCGCACCCATCTTGATCTGCTCCTCGGAGAAGAAGATCTCCTTGGCGTGATCGGCGATGTCCTGGGCCTTCCAGCCCGTGTGCGGCGGTTTCCAGCCTTCCATTTCCATCATCCGCATCTCGCGCACGCCGCGGGGCCCGGACACACCCAGCACCTTGCCGGTCTGGTCGCCCGACAAGTCGCTGACCATGTATAGCACGGCCGGCGCGATGCCGTCCGGCCCCAGCGCCGCGGAGGGGTTCTCCTTATAGCGGGGCAGGTCTGCGGTCATGCGGGTCAGGGCGCCCGGGGCCAGCGTCCAGATCCGGATGTTGTACTTGCGGCCCTCGATCGCCAGCACGTTGGACAGGCCCCAGATGCCGCCCTTGGCCGCGCCGTAATTGGTCTGGCCGAAATTGCCGATCAGGCCCGAGGTCGAGGCGGTGTTGACGATGACGCCGCCGCCATTTTCCCGCATCCAGCGAAACACCGGCATGGTGCAACAAAAGGTACCCTTCAGATGCACCTTGATGACCTTGTCCCAGTCGGCTTCGGAAGCCTTGTGAAAGGTCTGGTCGCGCAGGATTCCGGCATTGTTGACCAGGATGTCGGCGCGACCGAAATGCTTGATGGCGTCGTCGAACACCGACTGGCCGCCCTCCATGGTGGAGATGTCGGCGCCGTTGGCGATCGCCTTGCCGCCTTCGGCCTTGATCGCGTCCACCACGAGTTGCGCCATCGACTTGTCGGCGCCGGAGCCGTCACGGGGACCGCCGAGGTCATTGACGACGACCGAGGCCCCTTCCCGCGCAAACAGCTTCGCGTAGGCCTCACCGAGCCCGCCGCCCGCGCCGGTGATCAGCGCGACCTTGCCGTCGAGTAGTCCCATGGTGGCTTCTCCCTGTTTTGTTTTTCTTCGCCTCTTCCCGCGTGCGGGGAGAGGCCTGAAATCGAGCGCAGCTTGATTTCAGGGTGAGGGGGAGCCTCCGCGAGCTCAACTGTCACTGTCCCCGGGGAAACTCCCCCTCACCCCACCCTCTCCCCGCAAGCGGGGCGATGGAGTGAAGCACCAGTGTCCGCCTAACCCAGTACCGTCTTGCCGTTCTTGATCACGGTGACACCGCGCGACTTCACCTTGGCTTCGAACGAGATCACGTTGGCGTCCTTCCAGAGGTCCATGGTCACGGTCTCGCCGGGATAGACCGGCGAGGAGAACCGCGCGACGTGCTGGCGGAAGGCGCTCGCGTCGTAGTCGGCGTAGGTCTGCAGCACGCCGCGGCAGGTGATGCCGTAGGTGCACATGCCGTGCAGGATCGGACGCGGAAAGCCGGCCTTCTTGGCGAACTCGGGATCGCTATGCAGCGGGTTGCGGTCGCCGCAGAGGCGATAGACCAGCGCCTGGTCGGGGCGCGTGGTGATGTCGATGGTCTTGTCGGGTGCGCGTGACGGGATCTTGTGCGGATCGGGCTGGGTCAGGCTCGGCCCGCCAAAGCCGCCGTCGCCGCGGGCGAAGCGCGAGGCGACGAGGGTCGCGAGCTTCTCGCCCTTCTCGTTCTTCAGCACGGTCTGGTGCGCGATGACGACGCCCTTGTCCTTGCCCTTGTCGTAGACTTCGACGACGGAAGAGTCGGCCGTGATGTGCGCGGCGACCGGCAGCGGCTGGTGGAAGGTGATGTCGCGCTCGCCATCGACCACCATGACGCGGTTGAGGTTCATCTCGCCGGGACCCGCGCCCCACGCCGCGACGGACGCGAATGTCGGCACCACCTTGAGCGGCCGCGGCGTCAGCGTGCCCTCGTTGACGAAGGCGAGCTCATTCTCGTCCATCGGATCGGCGCCGAGCCCGATGCCGTAGGCGTAGAGCATCACCTCGCGATCGGTGTAGGCGTATTTCTGGCCGAGGTTTTTCAGTCCTTTGAGCTCTTCGTATCTGGCGGACATGTTGTTTGTCTTCCTCCCGAGTTTCTTATCCGCAGGCGGCGATGCCCATGAATGTGCCCTCTCCCCTTGTGGGAGAGGGCAGCACCGCTCTTGCAACAAAGTCACTTGGGTGAGGGGTTGGCTCCGCATTGACACTTCTCGTGCGGAGAGAGACCCCTCACCCGGCAGCCTTCGGCTGCCACCCTCTCCCACAAGGGTAGAGGGTTACATCTTGCTTCGTGTCAGGCAGGCGTGAAGAACGGCAGTGGCGCGCCATCCGTCGGCTTAAACACCACTTTCACCTTCTGGCCGATCTTGAGCTTCTCCAGATCGCAGTCGACGAAATTGGTCTGCACCGACGGCCCCTCCTTCAGCGTGACGTAGCCGATGGCGTAGGGGCCGGTCGGCGACTTCCGCATCAGGCTCCAGGTGTAGATCGTCCCCTCGCCCGAGGCTTCCTCCCACACCGTCTTGTCGGAGTAGCAGAACGGGCAGATCGAGCGCGGGAAATAGTGCGCTTCGCCGCACGCCGTGCAGCGCTTGATCATGAACTTGCCCTGCTTCGCCGCATCCCAGAACGCGGCGGTCTCGGGGTTCGTGACCGGTGCCGGATATTTCTTCGTCTCGCTCATCACACGCGCTCCAGAATGGCCGTCGAGGCGGCGTGGCGAACTCCCAAAAGGCCGCCGGTGCCGTGAGCGATGGCGAGATCGCAATTCTTGACCTGCACCTTCGGATGCGCCTCGCCGCGCAGCTGCCGCACGGCCTCGATGATCTTGGTCATGCCGCCGCGGTTGACCGGATGGTTGCTGCAGAGGCCGCCGCCGTCGGTGTTGAATGGCAGCTTGCCGACGCCCGAGATCAGATTGCCGTCGGCGACGAACTTGCCGCCC
Source organism: Bradyrhizobium sp. CIR48 (assembly GCF_014198315.1). NCBI lineage: Bacteria > Pseudomonadati > Pseudomonadota > Alphaproteobacteria > Hyphomicrobiales > Nitrobacteraceae > Bradyrhizobium > Bradyrhizobium sp. CIR48. Next base: position 275,216 of record NZ_JACIHG010000007.1, on the reverse strand, counting down.
TCGCCTTTCTTGCAGAAGCCGAGATCCTCGAGCTGCATCAGCACCGTGATGGTGAAGCTGTCATAGATCGAGGCGTATTTGATGTCCTTCGGCGTGATGCCGGCTTCCTCGAACGCACGCGGGCCGGACCAGATGCCGGCGGAGTAAGTGAGATCGAGATCCTTGCCGCCGCGCGGGCCCTTCATCGCCTCGCCATGACCGATCAGCTTGACCAATGGCTTCTTCAGGCTCCTGGCGATCTCCGGCGTCGTCACGATCAGCGCGCCGCCGCCGTCGGAGACGACGCAGCAATCCATACGATGCAGCGGATCGGAGATCATCGGCGAGTTCAGGACATCCTCGACGGTGACGACGTCCTTGAGCATCGCATGCGGATTGTATTGCGCGTGATGCGAGGCCGCGACCTTGATCCAGGCGAGCTGCTCTGAAGTTGTGCCGTAGTCGTGCATATGGCGCATGGCACACATGCCATAGGCATTGTGCGTGGTCGCCCCGTAAGCGGATTCGAAATCGACCTCGGCACCGGCCGCACGCGGCGGCATCACACCGGTGCGCGGCTTGCCGGCAAGTGTGATCAGCGCGATCGAGCACTTGCCCGCCGCGATCGCCTCGGCGGCATGGCCGAGATGGATGATGTAGGAACAGCCGCCGGTCTCGGTGGAGTCAACGTGGCGGAGCTTCTTGGTGTTCAGGCCGAGATAGTCGACCATCGGCCAGGCGCCGCCGGGCGCATCGCCCGCGCAGAAATAGCCGTCGACATCGTCCTTGCTGATCCCGGCATCCTCGATCGCGCCCTTGGCGACCTCGGCGTGGAGCTGGGCGGTGGATTTGTCCGGCGCATGCCGGGTCGGGTGTTCGTAGATCCCGGCAATGTAGGCCTTGCCCTTGATGGTCAAACTTCAGGTCTCCGCTGGCGTTTCTTAATTGCCCCGTTTTTCTGAACCGCACTGGGCAGATTGGCAAGCGCGGAAATATTCCGCCCCGCGAGAGAGCAGCGGGTCGGCGCAACTCCCAATCCCGTCATCCTGAGGTGCGAGTGATGGGGCGCAGCGCGCCCATCAGGAGCCTCGAAGGATGCACGGCCAAGCTATCTCGACGCCCGCGCAGCGACAGCCGGGCCGTCGCCCTTCGAGGCTTGCCGAAGAGGCGAGCGCCTCAGGGTGACGGTCTAGATGACCGGCTCGCTCTCACATCGCAGACACACCCCCACATCCTCGCGGCCCATCTCGCCCGAGCTTTGCTTCCGTCTCGCTCCCTCCTTGAACAGAGGGCGCAGGGAAGACCGGGTGCCGGCTGGGCACCCACGGTCCGCTGTGCGCGATTGCGCGAAGAACAGATGCACAGCGGCATACAGGTGCAGCCAAACATCCGGCCTTCCCTGCGCAGTGGCTTTACGGCTTATGTCGTGCTCTCCCCGGGGAGCGATGCACTATTGCCCCCGTCGCCTTGCAATTACTCGCAAGACTTGACGCCAGCCTGCGGGCGTCAGGACCACACGATTTTGCCGTACGCGAGACCGCGCCCGTCGTGCACGAGACAATCGCCCGCGCGACGCAGCCCGCGTCCACCGCCGCTCACCCCGCGTTTCGTGACGATCGCGATACGCCCCTCTTGAGGGATGAGGTGGTGGACCGATACGACAATTCCGAATTTCGGTAAAGTGGAATGTTTTTGCGCGCGGGGATTGACTCGTCTCTTGGATGTTTCGCCCGGCGGTAACACAAGGGGTGGTGTCGTAGGGTGGGCAAAGCGACTTGTCCGCCGTAGCTCGGAGAGCGAAGGCGGAAGCGTGCCCACGTCTTTTGCGCAATCATGGCGAGGTCGTGGGCACGGCGCTTCGCGCCTTTGCCCACCCTACGGGACCTTGCGCCGTCCCAACCAGTTGCCTTCCGTCAGGTCGGGCTGTGCGGCACGGGCCTCAGCGGTTGCCTCCGCAGCCCTGGGAAAATGCCCGTCGCGATCGGGGTCCGCGACTTGCAGGCATTCGAACTCATCATTGCCGTAGAACCATCTGCTCCATCCGAGATGCGAGCGGTAGTGCTGCAACGACACCGGAAGGAGCACGGCGGCGACATTCTCAAACAGCGCATCCGTGGGCTCGCCGACCAGCGGTCGCCGTCCTGCGTCGAGTTCGTGGTAGATCGTCCAGAACGTATCCTGGGCGGTCTGCTGTCCCATTGAAAACACGATCATCTCCGGAAACCTGAACTTCAGCCAGAATCCGGTCGTGTAGGCGAAGCCCGGTCCTTCGCCATCGGAGAAGACATGCGTGCCAAACCAGCCGTGATTGCGAACTTTCTCGACGAAGTTCTGCTCGTGCTTATCGAGCCGATCGGGAGGCGCATCAAGAGCTGTGAACGTTGCTCGCTCGTCCGATACGAGGGGTGAAAGACAGACTCTTCGCTACGAGGCGGTGCTCGGGCGCGCGCGATAACGGAACGCGGTCAGCCCGGCGAACATCAGGCCGAGGACGAGAAAAACAGCGCCTCCCTTCACGCCAAAACTGTCCTGGTGTTGGCGCTCGTCCGCGTCGTCGACGATCAGGGGCCGCGCATCAGGTCTGCCCGTGAGATAGCGGATCTTGATCTGTCTGACGGTCTGGACGCCGTTGCGCGTGATCTGCCGCCAGAACGCCGGGCTGATATGGGTCGGTCCGTAGGCCTGCTGTCGTCCGCTCTTGTCGGTCCACGCCAGCGTCACGAGATAGCTCGGGGCCTCACCGGCCTTGTTCACCTCACCGTAGGCGCGGGTCACATCGGCGGTGGCGTCATCGCCATGGGCGAGGATCTCATTCAACGTGCTTTGCTCAATGTAGGAGTTCACCAGCATGTAGCCGCCGAATGGAAGCATCACAGCAGTCAGGGTCCCGAGGATGTAAGGAAAGGGACGCCTGGCTCCGGCGGCGATCGTCGCACTCCCCGGCCCGCCTCGACGCGCCGACCATGTCTGCCATCCGATCACGAGCATCAGGAGCACGGCGCAAACGCCTGCTCCCGCCGCCATGAACCTGGACGTGGACCGGATATGGTTCAGATGGTCGTCGAGATCCTCGACAATGACCGGAAGCGATGCATCGTCGTCAACAGCCTGAATGGGAATCGTCAGGAGCTTGAGCTGGTTGCCAACCATGATCCGAGCCGCATAGGCAGCACTGACCGCAATGCCCGTGCGCTCGCGCTGGACGCCATCCCTGCCGGTCCACTGCAATCCGATCGACAGATTTTCGTCGACATAGCGCGGCCAGCCGCCGTCAAACACGAACGGAAACCGCGGCGAGACGACTTTGGCCGAAATGATCTTTCCGGTGGTGCCATAGCCATCGCGCATGACGCGTTCGATGGCATGCTGATTCCAGAACATCCCCAACGCCGCCAAAACACCGACGGCCAGAAACAGGATCAACACAGTGCGCAATGACATCGATCATCGCCCCGCATAGCGCAGGGCCGCATCGCCCGGCGCGCCTCACTATCGCAAGTTGCTGATATCGCGGCGCCACAACTCTTGTCAAACGGATGAATTGTCGTCCGCTGGCGTACGGCGGATTAGCCGATGGCGTAATCCGCCGTATTGATCGCCACGGCAATAGGTGTGGCGGATTTACGCTTCGCTAATCCGCCCTACGAGACCGCCCTACTCCGCCGCGATCTGCCTTGGCGCAGGCGGCGGGTTGGCCAAGTCCGCGGCGAGTTGGGCGTAGCGGGCCTTGGCGTCCGCGACCGCTTTCTCCTTCACCGGGCCGTAGCCGCGGATGCGGTCGGGCAGCGACAGCAGTTCCACCGCGGTGTCGATCGTCACCGGCGACAACAGGCCGAGCACGGTGGCGACGTCCTTCTCGTAGCCGGCGATCAGGTCGCGTTCGAGCTTGCGGTCGGCGCTGCGGCCGAAGATGTCGAGCGGCGTGCCGCGCAGGAATTTGAGTTTCGCCAGCACGCCGAAGACGTTCAGCATCCAGGGGCCGAAGGCGCGCTTCTTCGGGCGTCCCAGCGCGTCGAGGCCACCGCCGAGGATCGGCGGCGCCAGGTTGAAGCTGAATTTGAAGTCGCCCTCGAATTGATCGCGGAGCTGCTGGGCGAAGGCCCCGTCGGTGTAGAGGCGCGCGACTTCGTATTCGTCCTTGTAGGCCAAGAGCTTGGCGTAGTTCACCGCAACCGCGCGCGGCAGCGCATCGCCATAACCGCCCTTCACTGCGGCATCGCGCACCTGGTCGATCAGCTTGCGGTAGCGCTTGGCGAGACGGCTGTTCTGATAGGCAGCGAGGTGCTTGGCGCGGTGCTCGATGACCTCGTCGAGGCTCATGGCGTCCAGCGTCTTGGGCGCAGCCACCTGGTCCGTACCCTTCAGCATGTTGGCAAGACGTGCGGGATCGGCGACCGCGAGCCGGCCGAGGCGGAAGGCTTCCTTGTTCATCTTGATCGAGACGCCGTTGACCTCGATCGCCTGTTCGATCGACTCCGCCGACAGCGGGAACAAGCCCTTCTGATAGGCGTAGCCCATCATCATCATGTTGGTGGCGATGCTGTCGCCGAGCAGCTGCTCGGCCGGCTTGGTGAAATCGAAGAACACCGAGTCCTTGTGCAGCGCGGTCTCCAAGAGCCCGTTCAGCTTGCGGGTCTGGAAGTTGAAGTCGCGGTTGAGGACGAAATCGGCGGTGGGGATGACGTGGCTGTTGATGATGCCGCGCGTCCGGGTGGAGTCGCAGAGCGAGATCGTGTCCTTGGCGACCGCGACCACCTCATCGGCGGCGAGCACGAGATCGGCCGTGCCGGTGACGATGCGCGAGCAGGTCACTTCCGCGGGGTGATCCGACAGGCGGACATGGCTGAGCACCGCCCCGCCCTTCTGTGCAAGGCCGGACATGTCGAGGATCATCGAGGCCTTGCCCTCGATATGGGCGGCCATGCCGAGCAGCGCGCCGATGGTGAGAACGCCGGTGCCGCCGACGCCGCCGACCGCGATGTTATAGGGCTTGTCGAGCGTCGGGCGCGAGGCCGGCTCGGGCAGCGCGCCGATATCGGCAAGCTCAGCCGGCGCACGGTGGCGCGGCTTGCCGCCGTCCACGGTGACGAAGGACGGGCAAAAGCCCTTGAGGCAGGAATAATCCTTGTTGCAGGAGGACTGGTTGATGGCGCGCTTGCGACCGAACTCGGTCTCCAGCGGCTCAACCGAGATACAATTCGACTGCACCGAGCAATCGCCGCAGCCTTCGCAGACCGCGGGGTTGATCATGACGCGGCGCGCCGGATCTTCCATCAGGCCGCGCTTGCGGCGGCGGCGCTTTTCGGCGGCGCAGGTCTGCACGAACACGATCGCCGAGGTGCCCTTGTGTTCCCGGCACATCTTCATGACGTTCTGCAGCTCGTCGCGATGATAGAGCTTCACGCCCGGCGCGATGGTGCTGGCCGGATAGGCGTCGGGCGCCTCCGAGACAAGATAGATCTCGCGGATGCCTTCGGCGTGGAGCTGATGGGTGATCTGCTGCGGCGAGAGATCGCCGTCATGGCGCTGGCCGCCGGTCATGGCCACCGCGTCGTTGTAGAGGATCTTATAGGTGATGTTGGTCTTGGATGCCACCGCCTGGCGGATGGCGAGAAGGCCCGAGTGGAAATAGGTGCCGTCGCCGAGATTGGCGAAAATGTGATTCTCGTTGGTGAAGGGTGCGATGCCGACCCACGGCACGCCCTCGCCACCCATATGCGTAAAGGTCTCGGTCGAGCGGTCCATCCACAGCGCCATGAAGTGGCAGCCGATGCCGGCGAGCGCGCGGCTGCCTTCGGGGACCTTCGTCGAGGTGTTGTGGGGACAGCCGGAGCAGAAATACGGAGTGCGGGAGACAGGGGCGACCGCTTGCATCTGGGTGGCCTGACGGCCGTTGAACCAGTCGGCCTTGGCGCGGAGCATCGAAGCAATCTCAGGATTGAGATTAAGTCGAAGCAGACGCTCGGTAAGCGAGGTCGCAAGCGAGGCGACGCTGAGCTCGGCGGCGAAGGTCAAAAAGCGCTTGTCGTGCTCGTCCATCTTGCCGACGATGCGCGGGCGCACGTCGTCGCGCCAGTTGAACAACACCTGCTTGACCTGGTTCTCGACGATCTCGCGGCGCTCCTCGACGATGAAGATCTCCTCCAGGCCGACGGCGAATTCATGCACGCCTTCCGGCTCCAGCGGCCAGGGCATGCCGATCTTGTAGAGGCGAAGGCCGATCTTGGCGGCGACCTCTTCGGTGACGCCGAGCTCGCGCAGCGCCTGACGGACGTCCTCATAGCTTTTGCCTGACGCCATGATGCCGAAGCGGGCGTTCGGCGAATCCATGGTGACGCGGTTGACCTTGTTGGCGCGCGCAAAGGCGATCGCGGCAAAGCCCTTGTAGTCCTGCAAGCGCCGATCCTGCTCGAAGCGATCGTCGGGCCAGCGCAGGTTGAGTCCGCCTTGCGGCATCTCGAAATCGGTCGGGATGATGAACGGCTTCATCTCGTCGGTGAGGTCGATCTCGGCGGTGGTCTCCACCGTCTCCGTGATCACCTTCATGCCGACCCAGCAGCCGGAATAGCGCGACATCGCGATGCCGAGCAGGCCCATCTCGATCATCTCGTGGATGCTCGAGGGATAGAGATACGGCATCAAGGCCGACATGAAGGCATGGTCGGACTGATGCGGGACCGTCGAGGATTTTGCGCCGTGGTCGTCACCGGCGAGACAGAGCACGCCGCCGTTCTTGGCCGAGCCTGCGGCATTGCCGTGGCGGAACACGTCGCCGCAGCGATCGACGCCGGGGCCCTTGCCGTACCAGATGCCGACCACCCCGTCATATTTCGCGCCGGGCGAGAGGTTAAGCTGCTGCGAGCCCCAGACGGCGGTGGCCGCCAGATCCTCGTTCACGCCGGGCTGGAACTTGATGTTGTATTGTTCGAGATGCTTGCGGGCGGCAAAGAGCTGCTGGTCGTAGCCGCCGAGCGGCGAGCCGCGATAGCCGGAGATGAAGCCCGCGGTGTTGAGGCCGCTGGCGCGGTCACGCCGGATCTGGGCCATGGGCAGGCGGACCAGGGCCTGGATGCCCGTGGTGAAGACGTGTCCGGTTTCCTGGGTGTATTTTTGATCGAGACTGATCGGACCCTGGTTGATTCCCATGCTGTCCTCTTTATCGCCCTGTTTCAGGTCTTTCCGACTTAAGCCGTTGCCTTCCCGTTGTTTTTAGCTAGGGCGCGCCGACCAATCTCGCCACTCTATGTCGGATATTTCACGATCCGCATCACAAATCTGGACCAAATGGAGCCCTGGGTAAAAATCGCAATTTCGTGGCCTGAAACACGTTGGGCATTTTCAATTTGTGTCACCATACCCCCACTGTGGCGAAATGAACTGATGCCCCTATCGTGCCAGATGCGGGCGATTGGTCGCAGGAGAGACTTTCGATGCGGACGATTCTGGCTGGCGCGGCTGTTGTCGGCTTGGCGTTGTGCAGTGCGGTTGCAAGCGCAGCCGGCGCCGCCGAGCCGTCGCCGGAGCTGATCGCCTACGGCAAGACGCTGGTCGAGGCCGGCGACTGCGCAGGCTGCCACACCGCCGATCCGGCAAAACCGTTCGCGGGCGGCAAGCGCATCGACACGCCGTTCGGCGCGATCTATGCGCCGAACCTGACCCCGGACCGCGACACCGGGATCGGCGCCTGGAAAGATGCCGATTTCACCCGCGCATTGCGCACCGGCGTCGCGCCCGACGGCTCGAACTACTATCCGGCGTTCCCTTATCCCTACTTCACGAAGATGACGAAGGACGACACGCTGGCGATCCGCGCCTATCTCGGCACGCTTGCGCCCGTCGTCAACCGCAACAAGCCGCCGGAGCTGCGCTGGCCGTTCGGCTATCGCGGCCTGATGCGGGTCTGGAACGCGATGTATTTCAAGCCCGGCCTGTACGAGCCGGACCAGAGCCAGAGCGCGGCGTGGAACAGAGGTGGCTATCTCGTCACCGGGCTCGGTCATTGCGGGGCCTGCCACACGCCGAAGAACTATTTTGGCGCGGACAAACAGGCGCAGGCGCTCTCGGGCAACGAGGTCGGCGGCTGGTACGCGCCAAGGCTCGACGGCGCCTCCCGCACAGGCCTGAAGTCGTGGAGCGAGGCGGACATCGCCGAATATCTGCAGAGCGGGCGCAATGCCAGGAGCCATGCCGGCGGGCTGATGGCGGAGGTGGTCGTCAACTCAACGGCGAAGATGAGCGATGCCGATGTGCGCGCGATCGCGGTGTACCTGAAGAGCCTGCCGCCGTCGCGGCGCGAGACCATCGTGACGCCGCCTGATGATGCCGAGATGAAGGCGGGCCAGGCGGTCTACGCCAAGCTCTGCATCGCATGCCATGAAGCCGACGGCTCGGGTGCGCCGCGGATCTATCCGCCGCTGCCCGGCAATGCGCTGCTGCAATCGATCAATCCATCCTCCACCTTGCGCATCATCCTCGACGGCGCCCACACCGTGACTACCCCGCGCGCGCCCAACACCGGCGAGATGCCGCCCTATGCCAAGCTGTCCAATGAGGAGATCGCTGCGGTGACGAACTACATCCGCAACGCCTGGGGCAATGCGGCCCCACTGGTGACGCCGGCGCAGGTCGCGAAGGCAAGGAAGCAGGGGCGAATGGGGAGTAGCGAATAGCCAGATCTATCCGCTATTCGCCATTCGCGCGCGCGGCGCTCACCTCTCCTCATCCCCGGTGAACACGAATTTCGGCATCTCCCATTTGTAGCGAACCGCGAGCAGGCGGAAGCTCAGACCGAGCACGAAGGTCAGGATGGTCCAGAGCTCGGCATTGAGGTTGAGGCCGAAGGCGGTGGCGTAGAACAGTCCCGTCACGACCGAAACGCTGGCGTAGAGTTCGGATCGGAACAGCAGCGGCACGTCGTTGCAGAGCACGTCGCGCAACACGCCGCCGGCGCAGCCCGTCACCATGCCCGACACGATCACGATCGGCAGCGAGGCATCCATCTGCCAGCCGACGTTGCAGCCGATCATGGTGAAGACGACGAGGCCGATGGCATCGAGCACGATGAACGCGAGGTGCAGCCGATGCACCAGCCGCGCGATCAGGATCGTGAGCAGCGCCGCACCACCCGGCAGCGCGAGGTAGATTGGGCTCGCCACCCACACCAGCGGGTAGTGACCGAGAAACAGGTCACGCAGCGTGCCGCCGCCGAGAGCGGTCACGCAGGCCAGAAGACAAACGCCGACATAGTCCATGCTGCGCCGGCCGGCGGCGAGTGCCGCCGTCATGCCCTCTGCCGTGATGGCGACGAGTCCCAGAAGATGCAGCACGCTATCCGTCGGCGGCAGGCTCCACATCGGCTTGTTCCCTTCGTCGCGCCATGGAACCGCGTCCAGTTCCCAGCCAGACAGGTTCCCGATTCCCGCCGGGAGGGCAACATCCGACGAAAGCATAAAACGGGCGGAACAGAATCTCGCATCCCCGGGTTGTCACGGCGCAATCAACGAGGAGATTGAATCGATGGCTGACGACCGTTTTCCCAACGATCCGTACCGCCCGAACCTCGCCGACGATGAGTATCTTCGCGCGGCGCGCCGGGATGCCGACCTTCAGGCCGACCCCGAGCTTGGCGAAGGCCCCGCTTCCAGCGGCAAGGTTGCGTTGTTCGCCGTTGCGATTGCGCTGGTGCTGGGTGCCGTGTTCTACGGCCTGAACAATACCACCACTAGCAACCAGGCCAGCAACGCACCGGCCTCGCAGACGGCACAGACGCAGCCCACCAATCCGGCCGCGCCTCCCGGCATGCGCGACGTGACACCACCGCGCAACAACGCCGAGCCGGGCGTGACCACGGGTGCGGCGCCGAGCAAGCCGGCCCCGGATACGCAGAAGCCGTCTGACGGCGCGAAGTAACACTTAGCAATAGCGCGTGAAAGCGGCGGGACTCAAAAAGTCCCGCCGCTTTTCGTTTCCTGGGCTGATCGTCGCCTCTAGCTGAACATCTTGTTCAGCTCGCCGCCGGGATAACCGCTGCCGAGCTCGGTGAACGTACCCTTCTCCGCCATCTCCTTTGCGGCGCGCATGAAGCCGCCCCAGGCGGCGCGGGCGAGCGAGCCGCCGACGCTGATCCGGCGGACGCCGAGATCGGCGGCCTCTTGCAACGACAGGCCGGAGGCACCGATCAGAAGATTGAACGGTTTGGGTGCGACAGCCTTCACCACGGCAGTGATGTCCTCGCGGGTCTTCAGGCCCGGCGCATAGAGGCAGTCGGCCCCGGCATCGGCGTAAGCGGTGAGCCGGTCGATAACGAGCTTCAAGTCGGTCACGCCCCACAAATAGGCTTCGCAGCGGCCGACCAGCAGCGTGCCGCTGTCGCCGATCGCCTTGCGCGAGGCCTTGATGCGCTCGACCGCGAGTGCGCGATCATAGAGCGGCCTGTCCTTGTCGCCGGTGGAATCCTCGATCGACAGGCCGGCGACGCCGGTGCGCACGCAGCGCTCGACATTGTCCGCGACCCTGTCAGGCTCGACCGCAAAGCCGCCCTCGAAATCGGCGTTGACGGGGATGTCGACGGCCGAGCTCAATGCTGCCAGGTGCTGACAGACGTCCTCGACGCTGACGTGGTTGTCGGCCTTGCCGATGGTCCAGGCGAAGCCCGCGCTCGACGACGCAATCGCCTTGAAACCGAGATGCTGCAACGCCTTGGCACTGCCGATATCGACCGGATTGGGCAAGATGAAGCACCCGCTTTCGTGCATCTTCTTGAAGGTCGCGCGCTTGTCCGCGGTCGTGACGTGCATGTTTCTTCTCCCTTGTTGGCCGCGCAGACATAGGCGCGCCGACACGGCAGCGCCAGTGCGCACCCGGCAGCGCTAGTGCGCGTCGTGCACCGCCCGGCTGTCCTTGGGCGCCTGCTCGCGATCATTCATGCCGTAGTCCCTGACGACGCTGGCGATGCGCAAATGATAATCGGCAAAGATCTGCGCCCTGCCCTTCGCCTGGGTGCGGCGATGCTCCATCGTGTTGCGCCAGGCCTGCACCGCCGCCTCGTCGCGCCAGAACGACACCGACAGGATCTTGCCCTTCTCGGTCAGGCTCTCGAAGCGCTCGACCGAGATGAAGCCGTCGATGGTTTGCAGGATCGGCTTCAGATCGGCTGCGAGGTCGAAATAGTCCTGGCGGTGTTCCGGCTTCGGCCAGACCTCGAAGATCACGGCGATCATGGGCATCTCCTGCTGCTATCGGGCCTACAATACCACCTTGCGCAGGAAGGTGCGCTCTTCAGCGAGGATGAATTTGTGTTCCTCGGCGAAATGGAAATTCGCCATGCCCTCCGCATCCTGCCGCAGCCGCGCGCGATAGGCCTCGTATGCGGCCAGACTCTCGAAGCTGATCAGCCCGAAAGCGATGTTGTTGGTGCCCTCATGCGGCATGAAATAGCCGATCAGGTCACCGCCGCATTTCGGGATGATGGTGAGCCAGCGCTTCGAATATTCCTCGAACTGCGCGCGCTTGAACGGGTCGATCTGGTAGCGGATGAAGACGGTGACGGACATGATGGTTCCTGTTTCTTCCGTCACTGCGAGCGCGGTCTCGTAGGGTGGGCAAAGGCGCGTCAGCGCCGTGCCCACCATTTCTCCGTAATAGCAACAGAACGTGGGCACGCTTACGCTTTGCCCACCCTACGCCTTCTCGCAATGACGACGTAGTGAGAACCTACGCCCTTGCCCGACCACAATGCTTCGGCTACCATCGAAGCATGAAATCAGGACCCGACATCGCCCTGGTCGCTTCGCTGGTCGGCGATCCCGCGCGCGCCAACATGCTCACCGCGCTGATGAACGGCCGCGCGCTCACGGCGAGCGAGCTGGCGCAGGAGGCCGGCATCACGCCGCAGACTGCGAGCTCGCATCTGGCCAAGCTCGAGGCCGGCGGGCTGGTCGAGCCGGAGAAGCAGGGCCGCCACCGCTACTATCGCCTCACCGACGACGACGTCGCCAGCGTGCTCGAGGGCCTTGCAGGCCTTGCCGCGCGCACCGGGCACATGCGCGTGCGCACCGGGCCGAAGGATCCCGCCTTGCGGCGCGCGCGGATCTGCTACGACCACCTCGCCGGCGATCTCGGCGTGCAGATGCTCGATTCCCTGCGCGAACGGAATCTGGTCAAGCAGAAGAAGCAGGACATCGAGCTGACGGCCGAGGGCGAACGCTTTCTCGCCAGGCATTTGCAGATCTCGCCCGGCATGCTCACCCATCCACGTCGCCCGGTGTGCAAGGCCTGCCTCGACTGGAGCGAACGGCGCCATCATCTCGCCGGCACACTGGGGGCCGCCATGATGCAGCGCTTCGCCGAGCTGAAATGGGCGGCGCGCGATGCCACGCCCGGCAGTCGTGTCGTCAACTTCACCCGCACCGGCGAGAAGCAGTTTGCCGCGCTGTTCGGCGACGGGAAGGACTGACCCACGCGCCGCCACACCGGCAACGCGCGCCTCAAATGCTCCTGGCCCCGGCGTCATGGAGGATTGCTGCCGGGCCGGCCGCCGACACCAGCGTCTGTCGCGCCAAGCCGCATGCCGGGAACGTTCATGCCGCATTCAGGTCATGATTGGCAGGTTTGGATCGCGCCGTGCCGGCATGTTGCAAAATTAACATGTCGAATCGTGTCTTTTGAATCATTGTGCGCCGCAAGCGCCAAGCTCCCAAAGACCTGCCTCCAAAGACCTGCCTCCAAAGACTTGCCTCCAAAGACCTGCCTCCAAAGACTTGCCCCCAAAGACTTGCCCCAAGGACGAGAAGGAAGATCACATGAAATACCTGTTCGCCGCCGCCATGCTCGCCAGCGCGGTTGTCGGTTTCAGCGAGGCCGCCAGCGCCGCGCAGGGTTGCGGCCCGGGTTGGTATCGTGGCGCCTACGGCGGCTGCCGCCCGATGCGCGGCGCGGTCGTCGTGCGCCCCGCCCCGGTGGTGGTCGCTCCGCCAGTCGTCGTCGTGCCGCGCGCGCGTGTGTGCCCCTATGGCTTCCGCTGGTACGCCGGCCGCTGCCGCCCGTTCTGATCTCTTTGCATCGCAAAGATGGCCGCGCAGGTTCGGCCTGCGCGGCCATCTTCGTTTTCTTGTTCGTTTTCAGGCTTGCCGCCGACTAATCGTCCGCCGTGGAGTTTGAGCGGCCAGAAACGAAACGGGGACCGCGGCTGCGATCCCCGTCTAAATTCGCGGCTTGCCGCGGCTCACCAGTGGCGGCGGTGCCAGCGCCGGCGACGCCAGCCCCAATGACGGTGACCCCAGCCCCGGTGGCGGCCATGCCAGTGAACCTGTTCCGGCGTCAGCTTGGCGGCTTCCTCGCCGGTGGTGACGGCAGGATGAGCGTCGGGGTTGCCTTGCGGCATGCGCGCGGGATCGCCGACCGGCTGCGGCGACAACGGCGCGGCCTGCGCGGTCGCGGCGAAGGCGGCGGCGCCCGCCGTCACTCCCAATGCAAGTTTCAAAAAGTTCCGGCGCTCCATGACATGTCCTCTAGGCTATCGAGCAAGTGATGCAGAGGGAGTGTCGCGGTCACGACATGAACCAAGGCTGAATCCTGTGTTCAGATTCAGAAATGAAGTGAGATGGAGAATTCGTAGCCTGGATGGACCTTGCTACTTCGCAAACTCCTGCGCCAGCACCAGCGTCTCGCGCGAACGCTTGACGTCGGGCCAGTCGCGGTTGAAATCGGCGACGAGCTGGTTGAGCGCATCGCCTTTCAGCATCGCCGCGAGCTTGGCCTCGTCATCGAACTGATACATCGCCTGATGCAGCGAGGGATCATCCAGGCTCCAGAATCGCCAGGCTTTGCTCACGCCGAATGCCTTCACCGCGTCGGGCACATGTTCCGTCTCGTACCATCGGTCGAAAGCGGCGCGCTTGCCGGGATCGGTGACGATGGCGCGAACGACGAAGAAGGCAGCGGGCATCGGATTTCCTCCTGTTGTTTGAACCGAGACTAACCGCTTCGGCCGCCGGCGACAAAATAGTTCGGAGCCGGTGTCGGAACGTGCGCCCTTCGCTCGTCCTTTGTTCGAAATAGGACACGGAGACAGCAAATGGCCGATCTCACCCTGACCACCTTCAATTGGGTTCCCGAACCGCCGCGAGGATTCGTGCGCGACCTTCGCGTGCGCTGGGCGCTCGAAGAGGCCGCGCTGCCCTATCGCGTCGCAAGCGCCCCGTTCGACGATCGCGGCGCCGCACATTTCGCGCATCAGCCTTTCGGCCAGGTGCCCTGGCTGACCGACGGCGACCTCTCGATCTTCGAGACCGGCGCGATCCTGCTGCATCTCGGCGGGCTCAGCGCGAAGCTGATGCCGACCGATCCGCGCGGTCGCACTGAAGCGACGGAATGGGTGTTCGCGGCGCTCAACTCGGTGGAGATGGCCAGCCTGCCCTGGGGAATGTCGAAGTTCATGGGCCATCCGACCGACACGGCGGCGTGGAAATTCGTGGACGACTTCCTCAAGCTTCGGCTGAAGCATCTCGAGCCGGTGCTGGCCGGCCGCGAATGGCTGGCCGGCTCCTTCTCCGTCGCCGACATCCTGATGTCGGACGTGCTGCGCGTCGTCGATGGTTTTGGCGGCCTGGCGGACAGTCCTGCCTGCCGCGCCTACGTCGCGCGCGCCACGGCCCGCCCAGCCTTCGCCAAGGCCCACGCCGACCAGATGGCGCATTTCGCTGCGGCGGATAAGGCACGCGCGTAGTTCGTAGGGCGGACTAGGCGAAGCCGTAATCCGCCAACGCCTGCATCCGGCGATAAAGACATTGGCGGATTACGCTGTCGCTAATCCGCCCTACACCTCACACCAGCTTCAGCGGCGCGTCGGCGACCACGCGCAGGTCGATGTTGCCGATCAACGCCGCCCGGCGTGCCTCCGCAGCACTAATGGCGTCGTTCGTCTGCCGCAACGTGCTGACGTTCGAGCCCAGCGACACGATCCCGCCAAGTACCAACGCGATCGATCCGAGGGCTGCGGTCTGACCAAAGCCAAACACACCGAGGATCGTGATCAGCAACAGCGCGGCCCCACCGCCGATCGCGATCTTGGACGCCAGGATGTACTTCCGGCACCGCTCGGCGATCTCGGCGAGAGCCTCGATCCGGTCTTCGATGTCGGAGATTTCGTCGGTCGGATCGTCTTCAGTCATTGGATCGAGGATGCCAAATCAGCAGGACGCGGTATCCCGCATGCGCAAAGCGACATGCGGAACCTCTGCAAAAGCCCGGATGTCGCTGCGCTCATCCGGGCTACGTTCCCTCACAACGGCAAATTGTCGTGCTTCTTCGCCGGCGCTTCCACCTTCTTGTCCTTCAGCATCGCCAGCGCCCGTGCGATGCGCTTGCGGGTCGAATGCGGCATGATGACGTCGTCAATGTAGCCGCGTTCGGCGGCGATGAAGGGTGACAGGAAGCGGTCTTCGTATTCCTTGGTGCGCGCGGTGATCTTGTCGGGGTCGCCGATGTCGGAGCGGAAGATGATCTCAACCGCGCCCTTGGCGCCCATCACCGCGATCTGGGCGGTCGGCCAGGCGTAGTTCATGTCGGCGCCGATCTCCTTGGAGGCCATGACGTCGAAGGCGCCGCCATAGGCCTTGCGCGTGATGATGGTCACCAGCGGCACGGTGCATTGCGAATAGGCGAACAGCAGTTTTGCGCCGTGCTTGATCAGGCCGCCATATTCCTGCGCGGTGCCCGGCAGGAAGCCCGGCACGTCGACGAAGGTGACGATCGGGATGTTGAAGGCATCACAAAAACGAACGAAGCGCGCGGCTTTGCGCGAAGCGTCGCTGTCGAGCACGCCGGCCAGCACCATCGGCTGGTTGGCGACGAAGCCGACGGTACGGCCCGCGATGCGGCCGAAGCCCGTGACGATGTTCTTGGCGAAGCTCTCCGCTATCTCGAAGAAGTCCCCCTCGTCCACGACCTTCAGGATCAGCTCCTTCATGTCGTAAGGCTTGTTCGGATTGTCCGGGATCAGCGTATCCAGGGACATGTCGACGCGACCGATGTCGTCGAAGCTCGGCCATTCCGGCACGCCGTCACTGTTGTTGGACGGCAGGAAGTCGATCAGGCGACGCATCTGCAAGAGCGTCTCGACGTCGTTCTCGAAGGCGCCGTCCGCGATCGAGGAGCGCGTCGCGTGCACCGAGGCGCCGCCGAGCTCTTCGGCGGTGACGACCTCGTTGGTGACGGTCTTCACGACGTCAGGACCGGTCACGAACATGTAGCTGGTGTTCTTCACCATGAAGATGAAGTCGGTCATCGCAGGCGAATAGACGTCGCCGCCGGCGCAAGGGCCCATGATGACGGAGATCTGCGGGATCACGCCGGAGGCGAGCACGTTGCGGCGGAACACGTAGGAATACCCGGCGAGCGCGGCGACACCCTCCTGGATGCGGGCGCCGCCCGCGTCATAGAGGCCGATGATGGGCGCCCGCGCCTTCATCGCCATGTCCTGGAGCTTGGTGATCTTCAGCGCGTGCGTTTCCGACAGCGAGCCGCCGAAAACCGTGAAGTCCTTGGCGAACACGAACGTCTTGCGGCCGTTGACGGTGCCCCAGCCCGTGACGACGCCGTCGCCGGGCACCTTGGTCTTCTCCATGCCGAACTCGGTGGAGCGGTGCTCGACGAACATGTCGAACTCCTCGAACGATCCCTTGTCGAGCAACAGCTCGATACGCTCACGCGCGGTCAGCTTGCCGCGGGCGTGCTGCGCCTCGATGCGCTTCTCCCCGCCGCCGAGCTTTGCGCCGGCGCGACGGTCTTCAAGGGCGTCCAGGATGTGTTTCATTTGCTCCCGCCAGTTCTTAAGTGATGCGGGGTTCTAACACGGCATTTTGCGGACCGGAAAGCGCCTTTCCGCGCCGCAGGGCTGCCCTGTCCGGGCTAAAAGCGTGAGAGATTACAAAGTTTTGCCCGGGAGGCGAGCATGGACGAGAGAATGGCCGAGACCGGTGCGGCGACGGGCGGCGTCAATATCCTGCTGCGACTGGAGGGGCTCACCCTGTTTATCGGGATGGTGATGCTTTACTGGGCCTGGGACGGCTCCTGGCTGGTTTTTGCCCTGCTCTTCTTCGTCCCTGACCTCAGCTTCCTGGCATACCTGTCCGACGCCAAATTCGGCGCGCTGGTCTACAACGCCGCCCACGGCTACATGGCGCCGGTGTCGCTGCTGACGCTGGGCTTCGGCCTCGGCTCGCCGCTCACCTTGTCCATCGCCTTGATCTGGCTCGCCCATATCGGCATCGACCGGGCGCTCGGCTATGGCCTGAAATATTCCGCCGGGTTCGGCTTCACTCATCTGGGCCGGATCGGGCGGCAAAAAGACGCCTGACGCGCACGAATTTGGTCGCCCGGCCCGGTTGACCGGGCCTGCCGATTCAGGCTTGCTTCGCGCTCGCGATCAGGCGCCGAATGTTGCGTGAGCTCAGTTGGTACGGCGGCGGTCATTACGCCTTGGCTCGAGCATCACGCAAGCATCACTGAGATGTCCGCGACGGTCGTCCCCCTGCCGCCGAACTCGTCGTCTCAAACCATCGACTTCCTGCGGCGGATGGCCAGCATGGTGTCGGGGCGGAACGGCGAGATGCTGCTGCGCGCCGCAAGCCTGATCGAGTCGCTGGGGCAGCGGGCCATGTCGGCCGAGCGGCTCTATCATGAGCAGCTGGATGCGAGCACGCGTAACGCCGAGCTGCGCGGGGCCGCCGATCTCGCCTCCGATGCCATGGTCGGCCAGATCGAGGTGCTGCGGGCGCAGCTTGCCGAGGTCACCGCGGCAGCCGCCGCCGAGCGCGCCGCCTTCGATGCCGAGCGCGGCAAGCTGATCGGCCTGATGCAGAATGCCGAGAGCCATATCGGCAAGCTCACGACCGAGCTGGACAGCTTGCGCGCCTCCGTCGACAGCTTCAACGCGACCGCGGTCTCCGTGCCGATCGAGGTGCTGCGGCTGGCGCGGACGCAGTTCGATTTCCTCTCCGCAGGGTTTGCCCGCAAGGGCGACGTGATCTCGCAGGCGATGAGCGAGATCGGCGGCTTTGCGATCGACCAGGCGCTGACGGCGAAGAAGAGCGACACCGCCTGAGGCGGTCGCCCCTGCCTACGTCGAGCTCAACCCGCATGTCGGCGGCAATCCGAAGACGGCCGCCGAGTCGCGCAAGGCGGTGGAGGAGTTTTTGCAGGTGTTGTTCAAGTTGGGATGAGAGGCATCTCGGCCTGCACCGGTGCCGTAGGGTGGGCAAAGCGTAGCGTGCCCACGAATCGTCGCTCACGGCATAAAGATCGTGGGCACGGCGCTACGCGCCTTTGCCCACCCCACGGCGGCTGCGCTCGACGAGAACGATTGCACCACTCACAGGCTAGATCGCGCCGATCTCGGTAAGGCAGGCTTGCGTCAGTGTCATGCGCTCGCCGACGAGTCGCGGCTCCTTGCAATCCATGTTGAGCGCGAACACCGTGTGCGTCTCGCCCTTCTCGGCCCAGCCCACCATCCAGCCGAGCGATGGCTCGCCGCGCTCGGCGCCCAGCAGGCCGGATTTGGCGCGAATGACGCTGTCGCCGACCTTGGTCACCGGCAGGATGTCGGCGACCAGATCCTGGCTGCGCTTGCTGATCGGCAGCGCGCGGCGACGCAGCCGGTCGACGAAATCGATCTGCTCGACCGGGTCGATGCGCAAATTCCCGGTGAGCCAGAACTGGTCGATGCCGCCGCCGATGTCGCGGTTACCGTAGTCGAACTCGTCGACATACTTTTGCATCCGCTCCTGGCCAATGCGGCGGGCGATCTCCTGATAGACCGGCACTGCGCTCACGGCGATCGCGCTACGCAGCGTGTGATCCTTGTTCCAGGCCTCGATCGGACGCTTCACGCCATCCCAGGCAAACACGTCCTTGTCGGGGTGAGTGACGACGCCCGTCTCCAGCGCGATCAGCGAGTTCGGAATCTTGAAGGTCGAGGCCGGCAGCTTGCCTTCGCCCGAGCGCTCCTTGTCGCTGGCGACGACCAGGTAGTCCTCGACCTTGTAGCCGACGAAGGTGCCTGATGTACCGAGGTCGGTGAAGCGCTTTGCGAGGCTATCGCGGATCTCGTTGCGCGGCGGCGCGACATGGGCGAGCGCGCGCGATGGCAGGATGGCAGATGCGGCGAGAAGGCCGAGAGTGGAGCGGCGGGTGAGCAAGAGCGATGTCCGTCAAACGATGAAAGTGATCGCGACCATGCCGCCGCTCCATGGTGAAACGATGACAGATCATGCTCTACCGCCCCCGGCCCGACAGCCGCAGCACGAACACCAGCACTTCGGCGACGGCCTTGTAAAGGTCCGGCGGGATCTCCTCGCCGAGCTCGACCTTGGACAGCGCGCCGGCCAAAACCTCGTTCTCCTCGATCGGGATGTCGTGAGCCCTGGCGATCTCGACGATCTTTTCGCCGATCGTGCCCTTGCCCTTGGCGACGACGACGGGCGCGCCAGAGCCTTTCTCGTAATGCAGCGCGATGGCGAGCTTGGATGGGTCGCTCATGTCGCCCGATCCAGGAAGTGGCCGGCGCGGGCCGGTGCCGGCTGCGGCGGCGTGCCCTCGCGGACCAGAATGTCACCGGGCTTGAGCTCGGCTCGCGTCAGCGCCTGATTGAGCTCGCCGATGCCAGCGCGCAGCTGCTGCACCGTCGCCGGCCGCTCCGCCCACATCCGCACGAAAGTCTTGTCGCCGTTCAGCGTGATCAGCGCGTGCACAGGGCCGGCCGGCTCGACGTTGAGCGAGAAGCGCGCGCGCCAGGCGCGCTTGGCGGCATCGGCGGATTCGCCAGCGCCATCGCGCGAGATCTCGAACTGCGCCATCGCGGTGCCCTGCGGCGTTGCGAAGGGAATCTCGAAATTCCACTGCGGCATTGCCGGGTCGATGCGGTGGTGGCCAGAGGCGTCAGTGCGATCCGGGAGCGAAGCGACCTGCAACAATGTCTGCCGCGCGATCGCGGCATCGGTGTCGTCGAGCAGGCGATGCACGGTTGCGGACAGCGGCGTGTCCGGCGCGAGCGAGGGCGAGGCAATCGCCTGCGGCGAGGGCAATGCACCACGGAACGGCGGTGGCGTCGCACGTGCGGCTGCTTCGAAGATGTGGCCGTCGGGCACGGCTTTGTTCGAGCCGGGCACGTTGCCGGTCAGGCGCGGCAGGTTTTCCGTGACCTCCTGCAGGAGGCTCGCGGCAAGCCCCGCGGACATGGTGCGCGGCATCGCGGCTTGCTGAGCGTTGCCGACGACGTCCGCCAGCACCGCGGCCGCGAGATTGGCACTGCGCAATGTCTGCGCGATCTCGGGGCCGGAAGCGGACGCGGACTGCGCGGCCTCACCTGCGGCCTGAGCAGGCGCAGTGGCGACCTGCGGTGTCCCTGTCGTCGCAGCGGGAGTTGCAGCGCCCTGTGGCGCGGCGGTTTCGAGCGTGGTCAGGGTCTGGCGCAGCACCAGCAGCGCCGCCTTCAGGTCGGGCGTCGTGCCGGCGGGCGGCCTCGCTCCCGCGGCCAGCGAAGCCTCGAAGAACAAGCCGGATTTCTGGAACGCGGTTTCGACATCGGCGCCATCGAGCCCGGGACTGAGCGGCGTCTGCTGCGCCAGCACGTCCAGCACGGCCTGCTTCAAGCCCGCAGGTAGATCGCTGCCGGTGACGACGGATGCCAGATTGGCGAACAGTGGCGCCTGGCTGCCTTGTTTTGTGGCGGCCTCGGCCGAGGCCGCGGTGACGGCGACCTGCTCCAATGGCGTCAGCGTGTTGCGTGTCGCGGTCGCGGACGGCGCCAGCGGCGGACTTTCCACCACCGAGGCCGCACGCGGCGTCAGCGTAATCTGATCGGGAGTTGCCTCGCCTGCCCCGTTCATCACGGCGAGCCTGATCGTGCCGTCGTTCTGCGAGACCGCCAGCTGGAGATTCTGCCCCGGCGTCAGCGCCACCTCCGACATCACGTCCATCGAGAGGTTGGCGATCGCGATCCGCACCAGATTGCCGGCCATCACACTGACGACCCTGGCACCGACGACGCTGCCGGCCTGCAGCACGAGGTCCGGCGTCGTCGCATCAGCCAGGGGGCTGGCGGCACTGACGGGGAGGATGGAAGTGACCGGGGTCGGCATCTCAGGGGCCCATGGAGCGCTGGCCACACCCTAAGGCCGCCGTCGTAAACCTCTCGTTAAGGACCTTCGGCTGCGGACGCCTTTGCCGCCGCCAGAACCGCCACGGCGGCCTCGAAATCCCTGAGACGGGTGGCCCGGCGGCTGGCGGCCTCCTCGTCCGCGCCCCATTGGTCGATGTTCCAGTCCTCATCGACATGGGCGGCGGCCCAGACCTGGCCGGCGTCGCGCACGCCATGAGCCAGCGCCAGCGCCAGCAGCGCCGAGCCGGTCAGGGTCGTCACCACGTGGAGTGCGGCGACCGACCAGGCGTCGCCCGGCAGCGCGGCGCGCGCGGCCTCGACCGCCTCGTCGGGCTGCTTCACATGCATGACGCCCTCGGACAGGATGAAATGCGCGCCCAGCGTCTCCGCGGCCCAGAACAGCACGGGATCCCAATGCGCGGCCTCGCGGGCGACCAGCCCTTCGGGATGGCCGGCACGATAGAACAGCAAGTCGGACTCGAAATATTTCGCGAGGTCGTCGCTGACCAGTTCGACGCGGTCGACAACGCCCTCGACCACGCTGTTGGCGATCCGCGTCAGCGGCATGGTCATGGGGTCGATGCTCTCGCCCTGAGCCGCCCATTCCGCGGCCACGGCATCGGCGAGCGCGCGCGACGGAATCACCACCTGGCGGCCGGAGGGCGTGCGGATCGGCTTGCCGTCGAGCGTGATGGCGAAACCGCCTTCGGCTTCGGTCGCGCTCGCCTCCTTGTAGAAGCGCTTGCGCTGCGGCGGGCGCGCGGACGCGCGCGCCGATTCCCGCGGGTCCGGTGGAGGTTGCCCTGCTGCTTCTTCGAACAATTCGCGCATCGTTTTTTCGGTCCCTGTCGTCGGTCAGATTATCTGTCTCGTCATGGCTTCGCCACGACCATGAGTGCTGCTAGTTCGCGCAAGCGCGTGAGTAAGTGCCGCGATCGGCTGGGCCCAGTCCCGCAGCTGCGGCGGCGTCGAGGCACTTTGTGACGCGATCGCTGAACGAGTTACGCGGAAGCGGCTGGTAGTTGTAGCGCGGCGGCGCGTCGACTTGCGGAACCTGCGGCACCTCGATCTTCGGCGGCGGTGGCGGCTGAGGCAGCGGTGGGGCGAGCCGTGAAGCGTCCGGCAGCACGTATTGCGCGTGGGCGGCCTGCCCCACACATAGCGCGGCCAACAGCACAAGATAGATCGAGAGCCGTGTCATGGAGGATATGTCGTGGGTCTACCACCCCCGTTCAACCCGGCTATTCTTCAGGCGCGTTCTCGATTGGATCAAACCGGCTTGCATCCAGCCCCAGCAGATTCCACGACTGCTGCATGTGCGGCGGCAATGGCGCGGTGGCGTCGATCACGCCGCC
The DNA here is from genome assembly GCF_014198315.1 of Bradyrhizobium sp. CIR48. Taxonomy (NCBI): domain Bacteria; kingdom Pseudomonadati; phylum Pseudomonadota; class Alphaproteobacteria; order Hyphomicrobiales; family Nitrobacteraceae; genus Bradyrhizobium; species Bradyrhizobium sp. CIR48. The sequence goes on along the minus strand of NZ_JACIHG010000007.1, from coordinate 252,725 downwards.
GCGCGGATGCGGAATGACGATGCGGCGCGCCAGCAGATGCAGCCGGTTTTGCAGGCCGCCCGGCAGCTGCCAGTTCTCGATGTTGAAATATTTGGAATCGCCGACGATGGGATGGCCGATATGCTCCATGTGGGCGCGCAGCTGATGGGTGCGTCCCGTCACCGGCTTCAGCGACACCCAGGTCAGCTTGTTGCCGGCGGTCTCGACCACCGCGTAATATGTCACCGCGTGGCTGGCGCCCTCGTCGCCATGCTGGGCGATGCGCATGATGGTGTCGTCCTCGCTCTCCTCCTTGGCGAGGAAGGTCGAGATGCGGCCCTGCTTCGGCTTCGGCAGGCCCGGCACCAGCGCCCAATAGACTTTTCGCGCCGAACGTGAGCGGAACGCGCCGGTCAGATGCGAAGCGGCAAACCGCGTCTTGGCGACCAGCAGACAGCCTGACGTCTCCCGGTCGATACGATGCACCAGGCGTGGCTTCTGGCCCTTGGAATCGCGCATCACCTCCAGCATCTGGTCGATGTGCCGCGTCATGCCCGAGCCGCCCTGCACGGCAAGGCCGGCCGGCTTGTTCAGGACGAGGACGTCGTCGTCCTCAAAGATCGTCATCTCCTTCAGCGCCTTGAGGGTCTTCTGGGCGGCTTCCGAGAGCTCGCCGACGCCCTTCGGCGTGTCGAGCTTGAGCGGCGGAATGCGGACGCTCTGGCCCTCCTCCAGGCGGTCCTTGCTGTCGACGCGCTTGCCGTCGACGCGCAGCTCGCCTTTGCGGACGACACGCTGGATGTGGGAGAACGACAGGCCGGGAAAGCGCGCCTCGAGGAAACGATCGACGCGCATGTTGTTCTCGTCGGCGGTCACCTTGACGGTCTGCACCTTGGTCGGCAGCAGCGCCTCGACGGGCTTTTCGGGCGCGGCCCTTTCCAGCTCGGCTTTCGGCGCGCGCCGCTCGGCGCGCTCGCCGGCAAAGCGCGGCGGCTTGCTGCCGCCGGGCTTGCCACCCGGCCGCGGTCCAGCCTTAGACGCGCTACGCGCCTTGAACGGGCGGGATTCCTTGCGCTCGTCGCGCGAGCGGGGCTTTGGATCGGTTCTTTTGATGCGGCGGCTCATGGTTGCCTGCGTACCCTAAAAGCCGGGTCCCGTCACGGCGAAATGGCCGTTTTTAGCGCGGGCCGCCCCGCTCCTTCCTCAGCTTGGCCCAATAATCCAGCCGCTTCCTGATCTCCCGCTCGAAGCCGCGCTCGGGCGGGTCGTAGAACGTTTGGCGGCCCAGGGCTTCCGGGAAGTAGTCCTGCCCGGAGAAGGCGTCGGGGGCGTCGTGGTCGTATTCGTAAGATGCGCCGTAGCCTTCGGACTTCATCAGCTTGGTCGGCGAATTGAGGATGTGCTTTGGCGGCAGCAGCGAGCCGGCCTGCTTGGCGACCTGCATCGCCGTGCCGAAGGCGGTGTAGACCGCATTCGATTTCGGCGCGGTGGCGAGATAGACGACGGCCTGCGCGATGGCGAGCTCGCCTTCGGGATGGCCGAGGAAATCGAACGCGTCCTTGGCCGCATTGGCGATGACGAGCGCTTGCGGATCGGCAAGGCCGATGTCCTCCACCGCCATCCGCACGACGCGGCGGGCCAGGAACAGCGGGTCCTCACCGGCATCGAGCATGCGCGCGAGGTAATACAGCGCGGCGTCGGGATCGGAGCCGCGCACCGACTTATGCAGCGCCGAGATCAAATTGTAATGGCCGTCGGCCGATTTGTCGTAGATCGGCGCGCGGCGCTGCAAAATCTCCTGCAACTGCGCGGCATTGAAGATCTCGTCCGCCCGCGCCGAACGCCAGACCTCTTCGGCGAGCGTCAGCGAGGCGCGGCCATCGCCATCGGCCATGCGCACCAGCACCGCGCGCGCTTCCGCATCGAGCGGCAGCTTGCGACCTTCGACCTCCTCGGCATGCGCAAACAGTTTTTCGATCGCGGCGGCATCGAGCGAGCGAAACACCAAGACGCGCGCACGAGAGAGCAACGCCGCGTTGAGCTCGAAGGACGGATTCTCCGTGGTGGCGCCGACCATCACCACGGTGCCGTCTTCCATCACGGGCAGAAACGAATCCTGCTGGGCGCGGTTGAAGCGATGCACCTCGTCGACGAACAGCAGCGTGCCCTTGCCCATCTCGCGGCGGGCGCGCGCGGCGTCGAAAGCTTTCTTCAGGTCGGCGACGCCGGAGAACACCGCGGAGATCTGCTCGAAATGCAGGTCGGTCGCATCCGCCAGCAGCCGCGCCACCGTGGTCTTGCCGGTGCCGGGCGGGCCCCAGAACACCAGCGATCCCAGCGTGCGCGTCTCCAGCATGCGCGTCAGCGCCCCGTCGGGACCGAGGATGTGGTCCTGGCCCACGACCTCCGACAGCGCGCGCGGGCGCAACCGGTCCGGCAGCGGATGCGGAGCGTCGTGGTCGAGCCCCGCCGCGGCAAAGAGCGTTGGCGTTTGTGGTCGCTTCGGACTCATCCGCCCAGCGTGACGTTGATCTGCTGGCCGCCGCGCACCAGCGTGATACGCCAGATCCGCGGGCGCTCTCCGGCCGCCTTTTCGAGGTCGCCGGTCCTGCTGATCTTCTGGTTGTTGACCGCCAGAATGATATCGCCCTTCTGGAAGCCGACATTTGCGGCCGCACTGTCGCCGCCGAGATCGGTGATCACGACACCCTCGGTGTCGGCGTCAAGATGTAGCTCGTCGGCGACCGCCGGCGTGATGGTCGAGACCTTCGCGCCCTGGAACGGCGAACGCGCGGTGACGACGAGCTCGTTACGTCCCGTATCGGGCGCGGTCTCCAGCGCCACCGTCAGCTTGAGCGGCTTGCCGCTGCGCTGCACGTCGATCTGCGCGCTGCCGCCGAGCGGACGAGTGGCGAAGCGATAGTCGAAGGCGTTGGGATCATCCACGGTCTGGCCATCGATCCCGGTGATGAGATCCGAGGACTTCAGGCCGGCCTTCGCGGCGGGGCCGTTCGACACCACGCTCGCGACCAGCGCGCCGGTCGGCGAACGCAGGCCGAGGCTCTCGGCGATCTCGGGCGTCACCGCCTGCAATTTTGCCCCGAGCCAGGGACGCTTCACCGCCTTGCCGCCGCTCTTGGCGGAGGCGACGACGACACGCACCATGTTGGCAGGGATCGCGAAGCCGATGCCTTGCGAGCCGCCGGAGCGCGAATAGATCGCGGTGTTGATGCCCGCGAGCTTGCCGGCCATGTCGACCAGCGCGCCGCCGGAATTACCGGGATTGATCGCCGCATCGGTCTGGATGAAGAACTGATAGTCGGTGATGCCGACCTGCGTGCGCGCCAGCGCCGAGATGATGCCGTGAGTCACGGTCTGGCCGACGCCGAAGGGATTGCCGATCGCGAGCACGACGTCGCCGACCAGCAATTCGTCGGAATTGGTGAAATCGAGGGTCGGGAATTTCTCCTTGGTGTCCTTCAAGCGCAGCACGGCAAGATCGGTGCGCGTATCCTTCAGCAGGATCTCCGCCTCGAACTCGCGCTTGTCCGACAGCGACACCTTCACCTGGTCCGCGCCCTCGATGACGTGGACGTTGGTGACGACGAGGCCGGACGCATCGACGATGACGCCGGAGCCGAGCGAGCGCTGCATCTGCTCGGGCTGTTGGCCCGGCACGCCGAAGAAGCGGCGGAAGATCGGATCGTCCAGCAGCGGGTTGCGGTTCTGCACCACCTTGGCGGCATAGACGTTGACCACGGCCGGCTGCACCCGCTGCACGATCGGCGCATAGGACAGCCGCAGCTCGGCCGGCGATGACGGGACCCGACGGTCCTGCGCAGCAGCCGGGTTGAAGTGGGCGGAAAAGCCTATGCACAATGCCGTGACGACGGCGGTCCGGATCGATCGAAACATTCCTACCTCTTGGAAAAGACGCCGGAATATAGGCGCGTTCGTCCCCCAATAGAAGGGCGCCGGGCGGCAATATTCGGCCTCGGTCTGACGTCTACGGCCTGCAAGCCAAGCGTGCGGAACGGCGATTTGTCTTGCCTCGTGGATTGGCATGACACGCATCATCTTGCATCCTTGCTCGCGGTGGATTCGGTTGCGGCGAATTTACATCACCGGGAACCAGGCAACCGATGCGCGTCGTCGCGGGGCAGTCATCAATCGTTCCTAGCCTCACCGCCTACGACTTGGGGAATTGGTCAAACCATGGAGTCATGACGTGAGCAGGACAAGGATTGCAGCCACGGCGATTGGCCTCGCCGGAGCGTTGGCGGCCTCGCAGGCCCAGGCCCAATCAGCAAGCAGCAGCGAGCAGGAGATCGCGCTGCTCAAGCAGCAGCTGAAGATGCTGGAGCAGAAGCTCGACAAGCTCCAGAGCCAGACCGCGGCGAACACGGCGGCCGCGGCAAAAGCCAAAGCCGAAGCAAAGGCAGAGGCCAAGGCCGAAGCGCGGTCGGAGGCGAAGGTCGCCGTGGCCAACGCGAACGCGGCGATCCCGGTCAAGGGCCCGGCACCGGCATCCGGCGTCGTCGTGACCATGCCGAACAACCGGCCGACCATCTGCACCGCGGACCAGGCCAATTGCGTCGCCATCACCAGCCGCCTGCACTGGGATGTCGGCGGCTATGACTATCGTCCCAACACGGCAGCGACCGTGCCGCAGAAGCTCGACAGCGGCCAGAACGTCCGCCGCGCGCGCATCGGCGTCACCGGCAAATTCTTCAACGACTGGAACTTCGCGCTGGTCTACGATTTCGGCGGCTCGTCCGACGGTTTTGGCGGCACGGCCCCTGGATCACTGCCGGGCGGCGGCCTCTCCGGCGTCGAGAACGCCTATCTCAGCTACACCGGCTTGAAGCCATTCGGCGGCAAGATGGCGATCGAAGCCGGCATCATGGACCTGCCCTACACGCTCGATGAGGCCACGAGCTCCAACGACATCATGTTCATGGAGCGCGCCTCGGCCGGCATCATCGCGACCAATATCGCCGCCGGCGACTTCCGCTCCGCGGCCGGTACGCGGTGGTACAACGACCAGCTCTGGATCGGCGGCTACGTCACGGGGCCATCGACCGGCGCGATCCACTCGGCTTCCAGCGCGGCACCGGCAGGCACGAGCGAGCAATACGGCGCTGTGGCGCGCATTGCCGGCAACCCGATCAGCGGCAAGGACTATTCGGTGCATATCGGCGCCGACGCCCAGTGGCTGATCCAGCCGCCGCGCAATCTCATTGCCAATACGCAGACCGTCACGCTCAGCGATCGTCCGGAATTGCGTCTCGACCCCACCACGCTGATCTCGACCGGCGCGATCGCCAATGCCTCGGGTGCGCAGGTCTACAGCATCGAAGCCGCGGCGACCTACGGCCCGCTCATCGTTCAAGGCGAGTACTTCTGGTACAATGTCGACCGGACCGCCAACACCGGCGTGCCGCTGGTCGGCGCACCCAGCCTGAAATTCCAGGGCGGCTACGCGCAGGCCGGCTACGTGTTGACGGGGGAAGGCCGCAGCTACAACGCGGCGAACGCGTCCTATAGCGGCGTCAAGCCGGCGCATCCGTTCTCGCTCGACGGCGGCGGCTGGGGTGCGTGGGAGATCGCGGGGCGCTTCTCGACGATCGACCTCAACAATCAGTTGGGCACGGCGACCGGCATCGCCGGCGGACGGCAGACCGTCTATACGCTGGCGCTCAACTGGTACGTCAACGGCAACGTCCGCTTCATGCTCGACTATCTGCACGGCACGGTGTCGAGGCAAGCCTCGCCGATCTCAACCGCAGATGTCGGCTCGAAGTTCGATGCGGTCGCGATGCGCACGCAGTTCGCGTTCTAAACTCGCTGTCGTCCCGGGGCGCGCGCAAGCGCGAACCCGGGACCCATAACCACAGGGAGTAGTTTGGCGAAGTCTCAGAGTTGGCCGCTCGCGCTACAACTTCTTCCTGGGGTTATGGATCCCCGCGTTCGCGGGGATGACACCGAGAGTGAGGCGCCAGCTTTACGACCAACTCACGCCGCGCGCTTCGGCTTCTTCACGACCGTCGGCGCCGGTGCGCAGGACAGGCGCTGCTGGTGGCTCTCGCCCCAGGCCTTCAGGATGTCGATCACCGGTTTGAGGCTCTCGCCGAGCTCGGAGAGGCAATATTCGACGCGCGGCGGCACCTCGGCATAGACCTTGCGGATGACAAGCTTGTCCTCCTCCAGCGCGCGCAGCTGCTTTGTCAGCATGCGCTGGGTGATGCCGGGCATCCGGCGGCGCAGTTCGCCGAAACGCTGGGTGCCGCTCTGCAGATGGTAGAGGATCACGCCCTTCCACTTGCCGTCGATCAGATCCAGCGTCGCCTCGACCGAGCAGCCCGGGCGACGGGCAAAATCGCGCCGTTTCATGCGTATTTTCCCAATAGTATCCAAACAGGGACTATATCCCCGAATTTACAGTACTTGCCAAATTGGAGCCAGCGCGACAGTTAGCAGGTCAGGCGCGCCCATGCCAAGCTGCGCCCCATCTGATGGAGACAAGCCATGAAGGCCGTCGGCTACAAGAAATCGCTCCCGATCGAGGATCAGGATGCGCTGATCGATTTCGAGACCGCAAAACCCGAGCCCAAAGGGCGCGACATCCGCGTCGCGGTGAAGGCGATCTCGGCCAATCCGGTCGATTACAAGGTACGCAAGCGCGCAGCGCCGCCCGAGGGCGAGACCAAGATCCTGGGCTACGACGCGGCAGGCGTGGTCGACGCCGTCGGGCCTGAAGTCACGCTGTTCAAGCCGGGCGACGAGGTGTTTTACGCCGGCTCGATCCTGCGCCAGGGCACCAATTCCGAATTCCACCTGGCCGACGAGCGCATCGTCGGCAACAAGCCGAAGAGCCTGTCGTTCGCGCAAGCCGCTGCCCTTCCCCTCACCTCCATCACCGCCTGGGAATTGCTGTTCGATCGGCTCGGCGCGGTGCCCGGCAAGAGCGTCGATCCGCGCACGCTGCTGATCACGGGCGGGGCGGCGCCGTCGGCTCGATCCTGATCCAGCTCGCGCGCCGCCTCACCGGCCTCACGGTGCTCGCCACCGCGACGCGGCCGGACTCGCAGAAATGGTGCCTCGATCTCGGCGCGCATGCGGTGATCGACCACGGCAAGCCGATGAAGGAGCAGATCGAAAAATTGAAGCTGCCGCCGGTCGCGCTGGTGGCGAGCCTCACCTTCACCGATCAGCATTACAAGGCGATCGTCGAGTTCATGGCGCCGCAGGGCCGGTTCGGCCTGATCGACGACCCCCCTGAATTCACCATGAGCACGTTCAAGGGCAAAGCGATCTCGGTGCACTGGGAATCGATGTTCACGCGCTCCTCGTTCCAGACATCAGACATGATCGCGCAGCATCATTTGCTGAACGACGTCGCCGACCTCGTCGACAAAGGCGTGCTACGCACCACGCTCGACCAGACTTTTGGCACGATCAACGCCGCCAACCTCAAGCGCGCGCATGCGCTGCTTGAGAGCGGCAAGTCGCGCGGCAAGATCGTGCTGGAGGGATGGTAGGCGAAGGCCTCGTAGGGTGGGCAAAGGCGCACTTGCGCCGTGCCCACCAACGCTCAACGAGGACAGGAGTGGTGGGCACGCTTCCGCCTTCGCTCTTCGAGCTACGGCGGACAAGTCGCTTTGCCCACCCTACCGCTCCTACGCTTCCGCCGCGCCCTCGACGAACAGCAGCCGCCGCTCCAGCGCCGTCTGCCGCAGCTTCAGCGCCTCGGCATATTCCGGCGAGGCGTACCATTCCTTCAGCCGCGCCATCGACGCGAATTCGACGATGACGATGGCCTTGGCTGGAAGGTTGCCTTCGGCAAGCTCGGCCTTGCCGCCGCGGACGAGATAACGCCCGCCATACTGCGCGATCGTCTCTGCGGCGAGCACACGATAGGCTTCGAACCCCTCGGGATCGCGCATCTCGACTTCGGAAATCACATAGGCTGTCATGCGCGGCTCAGGCGATGGTGTTGACGATGCCGCCCTCGGCCCGCAGCGCCGCACCGTTGGTCGCCGACGCCTCCTTCGACGCGGCATAGACCACCATGTTGGCGATCTCGTCGACGCTGGCGAAGCGTTGCAGCAGCGAGCTCGGGCGATGCTGCTTGACGAAATTGGCTGCAGCCTCGTCGACCGACTGGCCATTCTGCTTGGCGAGATCCTTCACAAAGGTCTCGACGCCCTCCGACATGGTCGGGCCCGGCAGCACGGAATTGATGGTGACGCCGGTGCCGCGGGTGAGCTGCGCCAGACCGCGCGCGACCGAGAGCTGGGCCGTCTTGGTCATGCCGTAGTGGATCATCTCGACGGGAATGTTGAGCCCGGACTCCGATGAGATGAAGACGATGCGGCCCCAATTGCGCTTGAGCATGCCCTTCAGGTAGGCTCGCGACAGCCGCACGCCGCTCATGACATTGACCTCGAAGAAACGACTCCAGTCCTCGTCCGGAATCTCGAAGAAATCCTTGGGCTCGAAGATGCCGGCATTGTTGATGAGGATGTCGACCTCGGGCAGCGCCGCAACGAGCGCCTTGCAGCCCGCTGCGGTCGAGACGTCGGCGGCGATACCGCGCACCTTCGCGCCCGTCCCTTCCAGCTTGCGCACGGCGGCATCGACCTTGTCCTGGCCGCGCCCGTTGATCACGACGCTGGCACCTGAGGCAGCGAGGCCTCTGGCGATGGCGTGGCCGATGCCGGCGGTCGAGCCGGTCACGAGGGCGGTCTTTCCAGAAAGGTCGATCTTCATGTCTCATCTCCATCGATGTCGGTGGAGATATCGGGCGCTCGACATGAGACCGCAATTGGCGCTCACTCACGCGTGAGAAGGACACGGGCTCGTCGCCACGGCGAAACCCGGGACTACGAGACGAGCACAGATAAGGTATCGGCGACGGCCAACAAAAAAGCGGCGCCCGAAGGCGCCGCTCTCTGAATTCAATACCGGTCGGCTTACGCCGCCTCGGCTTCCTTTTCCTGCACCGGACCGGAATCCTGGCCCTTGGCATCGACGTCGCGATCGACGAACTCGATCACGGCCATCGCGGCATTGTCGCCGTAGCGGAAGCCGGCCTTGATGATGCGGGTGTAGCCGCCCTGGCGGTCCTTGTAGCGAGGCGCCAGCACGTCGAACAGCTTCTTGACCTGGTCCTTGTCGCGCATCTCGGAGATCGCCTGGCGGCGCATGGCCAGCCCGCCCTTCTTGCCGAGGGTGACGAGCTTCTCGACGATCGGACGCAATTCCTTCGCCTTCGGCAGCGTGGTGACGATCTGCTCGTGCTTGATCAGCGCGGCGCACATGTTGGCGAACATCGCGCGGCGATGCTCGGCAGTGCGATTGAGCTTCCGATGAACCTTGCCGTGACGCATTTGACTATTCCTTACGTAAAAACTGCCGCGACGGTTCGTCGGACATGTTGCTCAGGTGGGCTGCCTGCGTTCGCCCTAGGTCGCGAATAGCGAATGGCGAGTATTCGCTATTCGCCACTCCCAACTCGCTCAGTAGTGATCCTCGAAGCGCTTGGCGAGCTCGTCGATGTTCTCCGGCGGCCAGCCCGGCACTTCCATGCCGAGATGCAGACCCATCTGGGCCAGCACTTCCTTGATCTCGTTCAGCGACTTGCGGCCGAAGTTCGGAGTGCGGAGCATTTCCGCCTCGCTCTTCTGCACGAGGTCGCCGATGTAGACGATGTTGTCGTTCTTCAAGCAGTTGGCCGAACGCACCGACAGCTCGAGCTCGTCCACCTTCTTGAGGAAGGCCGGGTTGAAGGCGAGGTCCGGGATGATCTCCTGGGCGACTTCCTTGCGCGGCTCTTCGAAGTTGACGAACACGTTGAGCTGATCCTGCAGGATGCGCGCGGCGTAAGCCACGGAGTCATCCGGCGAGATCGCGCCGTTGGTCTCGATCGTCATGGTCAGCTTGTCGTAGTCGAGGATCTGGCCCTCACGGGTGTTCTCGACCTTGTAGGAGACCTTGCGGACCGGCGAGTACAGGCTGTCGACCGGGATCAGGCCGATCGGCGCGTCCTCGGGGCGGTTGCGCTCGGCGGGCACGTAGCCCTTGCCGGTGGCGACCGTGAACTCCATGCGGATCTCGGCGCCCTCGTCGAGCGTGCAGATCTGCAGATCCGGGTTCAGCACCACGACGTCGCCGACGGTCTGGATGTCGCCGGCGGTGACGACGCCCGGGCCCTGCTTCTTCACGACCATGCGCTTGGGGCCTTCGCCCTGCATCTTGATCGATATGTCCTTGATGTTGAGCACGATGTCGGTGACGTCCTCACGAACGCCAGCGATCGAGGAGAACTCGTGCAGCACGCCGTCGATGTGCACCGACTGCACCGCCGCGCCCTGGAGCGAGGAGAGCAGGATGCGACGCAGCGCGTTGCCGAGCGTCTGGCCGAAGCCGCGCTCGAGCGGCTCGGCGACGATGGTCGCGAAACGGTTCGAATCGCTGCCGGGCGTGACCTGGAGCTTGTTCGGTCGAATCAGTTCTTGCCAATTTTTCTGGATCGTCACTGTTTCACCCATACAGGCCAGTCAATTTGAGAACTCAAATACTGGCGTTGGAGAAAGGCCGCGGATCATTCCCGCGGCTTCTTAAAAAAGTCATTGCGGGCGCCAATGCGCCCGCAACTCGGGATCAAACGCGCCGACGCTTGCGGGGACGGCAACCGTTATGCGGGATCGTGGTCACGTCGCGGATCGAGGTGACGGTAAAGCCTGCGGCCTGAAGCGCGCGGAGTGCCGACTCGCGGCCCGAACCGGGACCTGCGACTTCGACTTCCAGCGTGCGCATGCCGTGCTCCTGCGCCTTCTTGGACACGTCCTCGGCGGCAACCTGCGCGGCGTACGGGGTCGACTTGCGCGAGCCCTTGAAGCCCATCGTGCCGGCGGAAGACCAGGCAATCGTGTTGCCCTGCGCGTCGGTGATGGTGATGGTCGTGTTGTTGAACGACGAGTTCACGTGCGCGACGCCGGAGGCGATGTTCTTGCGCTCACGACGACGAACGCGGGTGGCTTCCTTGCCCATAGAGTACCTTTCCTGAAGATCTCAAACGCCGCCGTAATGCCAGCGGCTACACCTGTGGAACGAAAGGCGCGTGGCGAACGGGTCATCCCTGTTCGCCACACGCCGCGATTGGATTCGAAAACTTACTTCTTCTTGCCGGCGATGGCCTTGGCCGGACCCTTGCGCGTGCGCGCATTGGTGTGGGTGCGCTGGCCGCGCACCGGCAGGCCGCGACGATGACGCAGGCCGCGATAGCAGCCGAGGTCCATCAGACGCTTGATGTTGATGCCGACCTCACGACGCAGGTCGCCCTCGACGAGATAGTCGCGGTCGATCACTTCGCGGATCTGGAGCACTTCGGCGTCGCTCAGCTGATTGACGCGACGATCCACGGGGATCTTCACCTTCTCCAGGATCTCACCGGCGATCTTCTGGCCGATGCCATGGATGTACTGGAGCGCGATCAGCACGCGCTTGTTGGTCGGGATGTTCACGCCGGCAATACGGGCCACGGCCTTCTCTCCTGTTGCCGATCCCTCGTCAGGAATCGGTCTTTAAGTGCTTGGTTTCTCGGGCAGGTGTTCACAAACGCGAACACGACGCCCACCCCTAGTCTTCCTGGGGCCCGGCATCGTTTGAAACTATCCGACTTGGATGCGGGGCTTATTAGGGGATTCCAGGGGCTTTCGTCAACCGCCGCTAGCGCTTAGCTCGCTTTTTCGTGACCTTTTTTGCGGCCTTTCTGGCACCCTTCTTGACAGCCTTCTTGGCGGTCTTTTGGGCTGCCTTTTTCGCCGCTTTCTTGACGGTCTTCCCGGCGGCCTTCTTGCCGGCTTTCTTGGCCGTCTTCTTGGGACCCCTCACCGCCGTCTTGGCGGCCTTTTTGGCCGATTTGACGGGTTTTTTGGTCGTTTTGGCCGGTTTTTGGGCTGTTTTCCTGGCCGTCTTGCTCGCCTTGGCCTTCTTGGCCGGGCCCGCCTTGGCTGCGCTTTTGGCGTGGGTCTTGGGCTCGACCGCCCCCAGCGCCAAGAGCTGGCGATGGATGGCGCGGGTGACCTCGTCGATGGCCATCATACCGTCGATGGTCGAAAGCTTCCGCCGCTCGGAATAGTAGTGAATCAGCGGTTCCGTCTGGTTGCGGTAGCTGGCTAACCGCTTGGTCAGGACCTCCGGGGTGTCGTCGAGTCGGACCTCCTCCCCGCGCTCACGCATCTGGGCGACGCGGGTCTCGACACGATTCAGCAACGCGCTCTCGTTGACGCGAAGCTCGATCACGGCGTCGAGCTTGAGATGCTTGTGCTTGAGCAGCTCGTCCAGCGCCTCGGCCTGCGGCACGGTGCGCGGGAAACCGTCGAGGATGAAACCGCTCTTGGCGTCCGGCTGGTCGATCCGATCGGAGATGATTCCGACCACGACCTCGTCGGGTACGAGACCACCGCTGGCCATGATCTCCTTGGCCTTCAGCCCGACTGGCGTACCGGCCGCAACCGCGGCACGCAGCATCTCGCCGGTCGAGAGCTGGACGATGCCATAACGCTGCACCAAGAGCTGCGCCTGGGTCCCCTTGCCCGACCCCGGCGGTCCCAGAAGTATAATTCTCATCGGCGTACGCCCCCCGGATTGGTGAGCGATACCTCGCGCACCTGTGTTTGAAGATCGAGAATAGTGCAAACCACAATCAGCGCCGCACCACCACCCATTTTATAAACTAGCGCATTCCCGTAGGCCAAGAACACCTCGGGAATCAACGAAAGCGCAGTCAGGTAGCTGGCGCCGATCACGGTGGTCAGCGACACCACGCGGTCGAGATAGCTAGCTGTTGCCTCGCCCGGCGTGACGCCGGGAATCACGCCGCCCTGCCGGGCAAGCGATTCGGCGGCATGATCGGGATCGATGACAAAGGCCGTGTAGACGAAGGCGAGCGCGAATACCGCGATCGATCCGAAAACGATGTGAGCCTTCTCGCCGAACTGAAGATGCGCGCTGATGGTTTCGACCCAGGATCCGTCATCGGCACCGAAGATGAAGCCGGCAAAAATCACTGGCAGCGAGATCGCCCAGGGCGCGACGGTCGCGGGCAACAGGTAACCGGCGCTGTTGATCTTGAGCGGCAGCACCGCCGAACGCGAAGGCAGCGAGCGCTCCCCGACGCGGCGCGCGGCAAACTGCACCGGAACGTTACGCCGCGCGCGCTCGACGAAGACGATCAGCGCGACCACCACGATCAGGAAGACCGCGTTGCTCGCCAGAACATTGCCGGAGATCGCTCCTCGTCGCAGCTGGGTGAGGAGGGTCGCAACATCGGACGGCAGCGAAGCCACGATGCTGACGGTTAGGACGAGCGCGAGGCCATTGCCGATTCCGCGACGCGTGATCTGCTCACTGAGCCAGATCAGAACGAACACGCCGCCGACGAGCGAGACCGTGGCGCTCAAGACGAACCAGTCGCCGGGATGGACGACAAGTCCCGGCATTTGCCGCATGGTCGAGGCGATGCCAAAGGCCTGAAACGTAGCAAGGAGCAGCGTCAGGATCAGGGTGATACGCGCCAGCTTGCGCCGACCGGCCTCGCCCGATCGTTCGAGCGCCCTCATCCTTCGCCACACCACAGCGACGAGCTGAACAAGAATTGCGGCAGTCAGATAAGGAAACAGGGACAGCGAGAAGATCGAAAGCGGGGCGATCTTGTTTGGCGCGAACCCGCCATGCACCGCGACACCCGCGACCGGAATCTGGGTGCCGAGCCTGAAGAGGAGCAGCGCGCCGATCGTGAAAGCGATTCGGCGCGCGAGCTCCCTGCTCATCTACGGCGGCCGCGCAGCTTCGACTTGCGGATCAGGCCTTCATACTGGTGCGCCAGCAGATAGCCCTGCACCTGTGCCACCGTATCCATGGTGACGCTGACCACGATCAGCAGTGAGGTACCGCCGAAGTAGAACGGTACCGAGGCGTAGGAGATCAGGATCTCCGGGATCAAGCAGACGATCGCGAGATAAATCGCACCAAGCACGGTGATACGCGAGAGCACGTAGTCGATATATTCCGCAGTGCGCTCGCCGGGACGGATGCCCGGAATGAAACCGCCGTGCTTCTTCAGATTGTCCGCGGTCTCGGTCGGGTTGAACACGATCGCGGTGTAGAAGAAGGCGAAGAACACGATCAGCGCCAGATACATGATCAGGAACAGCGGACGGCCGTGGCCGAGCTGGGTCGTGATCCACTGGAACCATTCCGGCCCGCTGCCCGCGTTGAAGTTCGCAACCGTCGTCGGCAGCAGCAGCAGCGAGGACGCGAAGATCGGCGGGATCACGCCGGAGGTGTTGAGCTTGAGCGGCAGATGCGAGGACTGGCCCTCGAACATCTTGTTCCCGACCTGGCGCTTCGGATACTGGATCAGGAGACGGCGCTGCGCGCGCTCCATGAACACGATGAAGGCAATCACGGCGACCGCCATGATGATGACGACCAGGATCAGGCCGGTCGACATCGCGCCCTGACGGCCGAGCTCGAGCATGTTGGCGAGCGCGGCGGGCAGCTCGGCGACGATGCCGGCGAGAATGATCAGCGAGATGCCGTTGCCGATGCCGCGCGAGGTGATCTGCTCGCCCAGCCACATCAGGAACATGGTGCCGCCGGTCAGCGTGATCGCGGTGGACAGGCGGAAGAACAGGCCGGGGTCGCTGACGACGTTGCCGGCGCCCTCGAGGCCTACCGCGATGCCGTAGGACTGGAACGCGGCCAGGATCACCGTGAGATAGCGAGTGTACTGGTTCAGCAGCTTGCGGCCGGACTCACCTTCCTTCTTCAGCGCCTCGAGTTGCGGCGAGACGGTGGTGAGGAGCTGGATGATGATCGAGGCCGAGATATACGGCATGATGTTCAGCGCAAAGATCGCCATGCGGTGGATGCCGCCGCCGGCGAACATGTTGAACATGCCGAGGATGCCGCCCGCCTGGGAGCGGAACACCTGCTCCCAGATATTGGGATCGATGCCGGGGAGCGGGATGTAGGTCCCGAGCCGATAAACGAGCAGCGCACCCAGGGTGAACCAGATGCGCTTCTTCAGTTCGTCAGCCTTGGCAAACGCACCGAAATTGAGATTGGCTGCCAGTTGTTCCGCTGCAGAGGCCATCTTGGACTTTCTCCCGCCGCCTATTGCGCCATCATGCCCGCGGCCGGGCTACATTATACCGGACACCGGACATTATCTGGGGCTCGGCTTCGATAAGTCCACGTCCCGCACGCGTAAAGGCCCGCTAGCCGCGGGCCAATGACGCAGTTGTTACGCCGCCTCGCCTTCTTCCTTGGCAGGGGCGAGGATCTTCACCGAGCCGCCGGCCTTCTCGACCGCGGCGATCGCGGTCTTGGTGGCGCCGTGGACTTCGATGTTGAGCTTGGACTTGAGCTCGCCACGGCCGAGCAGCCGCAGGCCGGCCTTGGCGCGGCGCAGCACGCCGCCCTTCACCAGGGCCTCGACGTTCACGACGCTGCCGGCGTCGATCTTCTTGGCGTCGACCGCTTCCTGGAGCCGGTCGAGATTGATCTCGGCGAACTCGACACGGAAGATGTTGTTGAAGCCGCGCTTGGGCAGACGGCGATGCATCGGCATCTGGCCGCCTTCGAAACCCTTGATGCGCACGCCGGAACGCGCGGTCTGACCCTTGCCGCCGCGGCCGGACTGCTTGCCCTTGCCCGAACCGATGCCACGGCCGACGCGCATGCGCTTCTTGCGCGAGCCGGCGTTGTCGGCGATATCGCTGAGCTTCATCGCCCTTCTCCTTATTTACTTCTCGTCGACGATGCGGACGAGATGGTGAACCTTCTCGATCATGCCACGGACCGCCGGGGTGTCCTGCAGTTCGCTGGTGCGACCGATCTTGTTGAGCTTGAGCCCGATCAGCGTCGAGCGCTGCGAGTGATGGCGGCGGATCGCGCTGCCGGTCTGCTCGAGCTTGATCGTCTTGCTGGCCTTGGCCATGGGAGTCTACTCCAGAGCTTCCGTTAGTCGGCGGCCGCCTCGGCATCACCACCGATACGGCGGGACTGCAGAGTGGACACCTTGATGTTGCGGCGGGCTGCGACCGAACGCGGCGAATCCTGATGCTTCAGCGCGTCGAAGGTCGCGCGAACCATGTTGTAGGGGTTCGACGAGCCGATCGACTTGGCGACCACGTCCTGGACGCCGAGCGTCTCGAACACGGCACGCATCGGGCCGCCGGCGATGATGCCGGTACCGGCGGGAGCTGCACGCAGGTAGACGCGGCCCGCGCCATGACGGCCGGCGATGTCGTGATGGAGCGTGCGGCCCTCGCGCAGCGAGACGCGGGTCAGGTTGCGCTTGGCGGACTCGGTGGCCTTGCGGATCGCTTCCGGCACTTCGCGCGCCTTGCCGTGACCGAAGCCGGCGCGGCCCTTCTGGTCGCCGATCACGACCAGCGCTGCGAAACCGAAGCGCTTGCCGCCCTTGACGACCTTGGCCACGCGGTTGATGTGGACGAGCTTGTCGACGAACTCGCTGTCGCGCTCCTCGCGCTCCCTGCGTTCACGTCCGCCGCCGCCGCGTTGATCGCGTCCACCACGTTGTTCGCGTTCTGCCATTTTTCCAATCCTTCAGAGGCTTGCGCCTCAATCCTCAAATTCTGTTAGAAGCTCAGCCCGCTCTCACGCGCCGCGTCGGCAAGAGCCTTGACGCGCCCGTGGTAGAGGTAGCTGCCGCGATCGAACACGACTTCCTTGACGCCCTTCTCGGCGGCGCGCTCGGCCAGCAGCTTGCCGACCGCCTTCGCTGCATCGATGTCGGCGCCGGTCTTGCCGCCGTCGCGCATCGACTTCTCGAGCGACGAGGCAGAGGCCAGCGTCTCGCCCTTGAGGTCGTCGATGACCTGGGCGTAGATGTGCTTGGACGAGCGGAACACCGACAGACGCGGACGACCACCACCGGAGCGGCGCAGCTTCAGCCGCACACTCCGCTTGCGCCGGGCATTGGTAACCTTGGCTTTGGACATGACCGGCTCCGTTACTTCTTCTTGCCTTCCTTGCGGAAGATGAATTCGCCAACATACTTCACGCCCTTGCCCTTGTAGGGCTCCGGCGGGCGATAACCGCGGATCTCGGCCGCAACCTGGCCGACGCGCTGGATGTCGCTGCCCGCCACCGTGATCTCGGTCGGCTTCGGCACGGTGATCGTGATCCCCTCGGGGATCGTGTAAATCACGTCGTGGCTGTAGCCGAGCGCGAGCTGCAGGTTCTTGCCCTGCATCGCGGCGCGGTAACCGACGCCGGTGATTTCGAGCTTCTTCTCGAAGCCCTTGGTGACGCCTTCGACCAGATTCGCGACCTGGGCGCGAGCGGTACCATAGAGCGCGCGCGCGCGATTGGTCTCGAGCCGCGGCTTGACCTTGATCTGGCCGCTCTCGAGCTTCACCTCGACGTCGTCATGAACGACGAACTGAAGCTGGCCCTTCGGCCCCTTCATCTTGACGGTCTGCCCATCGACGGTCGCGGTAACACCCGACGGCACCGCCACAGGCCTTTTGCCAACACGTGACATGGATCAAAAATCCTTCTCAGAACACCGTGAAGAGGACTTCACCGCCCACATTCGCGTCGCGCGCGCTGTGGTCGGCCATGATCCCCTTCGGCGTCGACAACACCGAAATGCCGAGCCCGTTGTTGACCCGCGGCAGGTTCTTCACCGAGGCGTAGACGCGACGCCCGGGCTTGGAAACACGTTCGATCTCGCGGATGACGGGCTCGCCGTCGAAATACTTCAGCTCGATCTCGATCTCGCTGCGGCCCGAGGAATGCTCGAGCGTGGCGTAACCGCGGATGTAGCCCTCGGACTTGAGGACCTCGAGCACGTTCTCGCGCATCTTCGAGCCAGGCGTGGAGACCTTGGTCTTGGAGCGCATCTGCGCGTTGCGGATACGGGTGATCAGATCGCTGATTGGATCGTGCGTAGACATCTAAACGACCCTCCTTACCAGCTGGACTTCACGAGGCCCGGGACCATGCCCTTGGAGCCAAGTTCGCGCAGCGCGATACGGGACAGCTTGTTCTTGCGGTAGTTCGAGCGCGGGCGACCCGACAGCTCGCAACGCAGGCGGATGCGGGTTGCCGACGAGTTGCGCGGCATTTCCGCCAGCTTCAACGTCGCAGCGAAACGCTCCTCCATCGGCAGCTTCTTGTCGGCGATGATCGCCTTCAACCGCTCGCGCTTGGCGGCGGCGTTCTTCACCATCCGCTTGCGCCGGTTGTTCTTCTCGACTGAACTCTTCTTTGCCATGCTTGGCTCCTGGGTATCCGCGTTTGAGAGGCTTTAGGTCAGCGTCTCACTGCCGGAACGGGAAATTGAAAGCGGTCAACAAGGCCCTCGCCTCTTCGTCGGTCTTGGCCGTGGTGCAGACGGTGATGTCCATGCCGCGGGCTTCCGTGACCTTGTCGAAGTCGATCTCGGGGAAAATGATGTGCTCCTTGATGCCGAGCGAGTAGTTGCCGCGGCCGTCGAAGCTCTTCGGGTTCAGGCCGCGGAAGTCGCGGACGCGCGGCAGCGCGACCGTCACCAGGCGATCGATGAACTCGTACATGTGGGCCTTGCGCAGCGTGACCTTGCAGCCGATCGGCTGGTTTTCACGCAGCTTGAAGGTCGCGATCGCGATACGCGAATAGGTCACGATGGCCTTCTGGCCTGCGATCTGGGTCAGCTCGGCAGCGGCGGTCTCGGCCTTCTTGCGATCGTTGACGGAATCGCCAACGCCCATGTTCAGCACGACCTTGTCCAGACGCGGAACCTGCATGACGTTCTCATAACCGAACTTCTCGGTCATGGCCGTGCGGATCTTCGCATCGTATTCCGCGCGCAGGCGCGGCGTGTAAGCGGCCTCAGCCATCGATCTCAGCTCCCGAGCTCTTGGCGATGCGGACCTTCTTGCCGTCCGCCAGAATCTTGAATCCGACGCGGGTCGGCTTTCCGTCCTTGCCGACATACGCGATGTTGGACAGTTGGATCGGCGACTCCTTCGAGATGATGCCGCCCTCCTGGGCCTGCGTCTGCTTCTGGTGACGCTTGACCATGTTGATGCCGCGCACCAGCGCCGTGCCGGCGTCGGGACGCACTTCGAACACTTCGCCGGTACGGCCCTTGTCGCGGCCGGTCAGCACGACGACCTTGTCGCCCTTGCGGATCTTGGCAGCCATCACAGCACCTCCGGCGCGAGCGAGATGATCTTCATGTGGTTCTTCGCGCGCAGCTCGCGCGGCACGGGCCCGAAGATACGGGTGCCGACCGGCTCGGACTGGTTGTTGATCAGAACGGCGGCGTTGCGGTCGAAGCGGATGACCGAACCGTCGGCGCGGCGGATGTCCTTGCGGACGCGCACCACGACGGCCTTCATCACGTCGCCCTTCTTCACCTTGCCACGCGGAATTGCTTCCTTGATCGAAACGACGATGATGTCGCCGATCGTGGCGTAGCGGCGCTTGGAGCCCCCGAGCACCTTGATACACATGACACGGCGTGCGCCAGAATTGTCGGCCACGTCGAGGTTGGTCTGCATCTGAATCATTGATGCACCTCGTCCTCTTCTCTTTGCGCCAGCCCAGCCGGCGCTCAACATTTCCCTGAAGTCAGTCGGCTAAAGCCAACAGATCAGGCGCTTTTCTTGTGTTCGCCCCGGATCACGACCCAGCGCTTCAACTTCGAAATCGGCTTCGATTCCTCGATCCACACCATGTCGCCCGGCTTGAACTCGTTGCTCTCGTCGTGCGCGTGGTAGTTCTTCGAACGGCGGATCGTCTTCTTGTAGATCGGGTGCGTGAAGCGGCGATCGACGCGCACCACGATGGTCTTGGCTTGCTTGTCGCTGACGACCACGCCCTGCAAAGTACGTTTCGGCATCTTCGTAAGCCTCTTACTTCTTCTTCGCGCGCGTCTGCGCGGCGACGGTCTTGATCCGGGCGATGTCACGACGGGCCTCGCGCAGGCGCGAGGTGTTCTCGAGCTGCCCGGTGGCGCGCTGGAAGCGCAGGTTGAAGCGCTCCTTCTTCAGGTTCAGGACAGCATCGTCCTGCTGGTCGGGGCTCATCGCGCGGATGTCTTCGATCTTCATCTGGGCCATGGCCATTACTCCGCAATGCGCTCGACGAAGCGCGTCTTGATCGGCAGCTTGGCGGCCGCCAGGGTCAGCGCCTCACGCGCCGTCTGGGTGTTGACGCCGTCGATCTCGAACAGCACCCGGCCCGGCTTCACGCGCGCGACCCACAATTCCGGCGAACCCTTGCCGGAGCCCATGCGGACTTCGGCCGGCTTCTTCGACACCGGAACGTCGGGGAACACGCGGATCCAGACGCGGCCGGCGCGCTTCATGTGGCGGGTCAGCGCGCGGCGAGCGGCTTCGATCTGGCGCGCGGTGACGCGCTCAGGCTCGGTCGCCTTCAGGCCGAACTGGCCGAACGCCAACGTCGCGCCCGAAGACGCAACGCCGTGGATGCGGCCCTTATGCGCCTTCCGGAACTTCGTTTTCTTAGGTTGCATCATGGCTTTAAGCCCTCAAATTCCTGTGCGGCTTTAGGCTGCAGCCGTATCGCGGCGCTGACGGCCACCACGATCACCACTGCCACCCGTCTCGCCTTCGGCCATTCTCTTGTCCTGGGCCATCGGATCGTGCTCGAGGATCTCGCCCTTGAAGATCCAGACCTTGACGCCGCAGGTGCCGAAGGTCGTGAACGCGGTCGCAACGCCGTAGTCGATGTCGGCGCGCAGCGTGTGCAGCGGCACGCGACCTTCGCGGTACCACTCCATGCGCGCGATTTCCGCACCGCCCAGACGTCCCGAGCAGTTGATGCGGATGCCTTCCGCGCCAAGACGCATCGCCGACTGAACGGCGCGCTTCATGGCACGGCGGAACGCCACGCGGCGCTCGAGCTGCTGCGCGATCGACTCGGCCACCAGCGTCGCATCGAGCTCCGGCTTGCGGATTTCGACGATGTTGATGACGACGTCGGACGAAGTGATGTCCGCGACCTTCTTGCGCAGCTTGTCGATGTCCGCGCCCTTCTTGCCGATCACCACGCCCGGACGAGCCGAGTGGATGGTGACGCGGCACTTCTTGTGCGGACGCTCGATCACGATGCGGGCGACGGCCGCCTGCTTGAGCTCCTTGTGCAGGATCTCACGGATCTTGACGTCTTCGTGCAGCAGCTTGCCGTATTCCTGCTTGCCGGCGAACCAGCGGGAATCCCAGGTGCGGTTGATGCCGAGACGCAGACCGATCGGATTGATCTTTTGACCCATCGTGTTCTCCTGCGCCCTTAAGCGGCTGCTTCGGCTTCGACCTGACGAACGATGATCGTCAGCTGCGAAAATGGTTTGTAGACACGGCCCGAGCGGCCACGGCCACGGGCGGCGAAGCGCTTCATCACGAGGCCATTGCCGACGAAGGCCTGCGCCACGACGAGATCGTCCACGTCGAGATCGTGATTGTTCTCGGCATTGGCGATAGCCGATTCCAGGCACTTCTTCACGTCGACCGCGATCCGCTTGCGCGAAAACTGCAGATCGGCGAGCGCAGCAGCTGCCTTCCGGCCGCGAATGAGCTGGGCGACCAGGTTGAGCTTCTGCGGGCTCACCCGCAGCATCCGGGCGACCGCCTTGGCCTCGTTTTCGGCGAGGCTCCGTTCGCGCTTAGGTTTGCTCATCGTTTAATCCTCAAGCCTTCTTGGCTTTCTTGTCGCCGGAGTGGCCATGGAAGGTCCGGGTCGGCGAGAACTCGCCGAACTTGTGACCGACCATTTCCTCGTTGACGGCCACCGGCACGTGCTTCTGACCGTTGTAGACGCCGAAGGTCAGGCCGACGAACTGCGGCAGGATCGTCGAGCGACGGCTCCAGATCTTGATGACGTCGTGACGGCCGGACGCGCGGGCGGCATCTGCCTTCTTGAGCAGAGAACCCTCGACGAACGGGCCTTTCCAGACTGAACGAACCATGTCCGGCGTTCCTTACTTCTTCCGCTTGTGGCGGCTTAGGAGAATGAATTTGTTGGTCGACTTGTTGGTGCGGGTCTTCTTGCCCTTGGTCGGCTTGCCCCACGGGGTGACCGGGTGGCGGCCGCCCGAGGTACGACCTTCACCACCGCCGTGCGGATGGTCGATCGGGTTCATCGAAACACCGCGGTTGTGCGGCTTGCGGCCCAGCCAACGGTTGCGACCGGCCTTGCCGATCGAGGTGTTCATGTGATCCGGGTTCGACACCGCGCCGATCGTGCCGCGGCAACGGCCGTGCACCAGGCGCTGCTCGCCCGAGTTCAGGCGGATGATCACGTAGTCCTGATCGCGGCCGACGAGCTGGGCGTAGGTGCCGGCCGAACGGGCGAGCTGGCCGCCCTTCCCGATCTTGACCTCGATGTTGTGGATGATCGTGCCGACCGGCATGTTGCCGAGCGGCATGACATTGCCCGGCTTCACGTCGACGTAGTTGCCCGCGATGATGGTGTCACCGACGGACAGGCGCTGCGGCGCCAGGATGTAGGCCTGCTCGCCGTCCTGATACTTGATCAGCGCGATGAAGCCGGTGCGGTTCGGATCGTACTCGAGACGCTCGACCGTCGCGGGGACGTCGATCTTCTCGCGCTTGAAATCCACGGTGCGCAGCGTCTTCTTATGGCCACCGCCACGGAAACGCACGGTGATGCGACCGGTGTTGTTGCGGCCGCCCGAGGAGTGCTTGCCCTCGGTGAGCGCCTTGACCGGCTTGCCCTTGTAGAGGGCCGAACGATCGACCATGACCAGCTGGCGCTGGCCCGGCGTCGTAGGATTGAATGTCTTCAGTGCCATCGTCGTACGACCTTACAGACCGGTGGTGACGTCGATCCGGTGGCCCTCTTCGAGGGTCACGATCGCGCGCTTGGTGTTCGACTGCGAGCCGAGATTGCCGCGGAAGATCTTGGTCTTGCCCTTGCGGACCAGCGTGTTGACGCTCTTGACCTTGACGTCGAACAGCTTCTCGATCGCTTCCTTGATCTGCGGCTTGGTCGCCTTGGCGGCCACCTTGAACAGCACCTTGTTGTGCTCCGAGGCGATCGTTGCCTTTTCAGTCACGACCGGCGACAGGATCACGTCGTAGTGGCGAGCCTCGATGTTCTTCGTCATTTGAAGCGCGCCTCCAGCGCATCGATGGCGGCCTTGGTCAGAACGAGCTTCTGACGGCGCAGGATGTCGTAGACGTTGATGCCCTGGATCGGCAGCACGTCCATGTTCGGGATGTTGCGAGCCGCAGCGGCGAAGCCGTTGTTGAGCTCGGCGCCGTCGATGATCAGCGCGTTGGTGAGCCCCAGACCCGAGAAGTGACCGAGCAGCGCCTTGGTCTTGGCGGCTTCCAGCGCGGCCTTCTCGATCACGACGAGATCGCCGTCCTTGGCCTTGGCCGAGAGCGCATGCTTCAGCGCCAGCGCGCGGACCTTCTTCGGCAGGTCGGTGGCGTGCGAACGCACCACCGGACCGAAGGCACGGCCACCGCCACGGAACTGCGGCACGCGGGCCGAGCCGTGACGAGCACCGCCGGTGCCCTTCTGCTTGTACATCTTCTTGCCGGTGCGCCAGATCTCGGCGCGGCCCTTGGCCTTGTGGGTGCCGGCCTGACGCTTGTTGAGCTGCCACTGCACGCAGCGCGCAATGATGTCCTGGCGCGGCTCAAGGCCGAAAATGGTGTCGGACAGCTGGACCGAGCCGGCTTCCTTACCTTCGAGGGTGGTGACCTTCAATTCCATCTCACGCACCCTCCTGCTGGGCCGCAGCCTCGGCTTCGCCACCGGCAACCTTGAACTTGCCGGGCTTCGGAGCTTCCTTCGGCAGCGGCTTCTTGACGGCGTCGCGCACGCGGATCCAGCCGCCCTTGGAGCCGGGAACGGCACCTTCGACGAGGATCAGGCCGCGCTCGACATCGAGCTGAACGACGCGAAGGTTGAGCGTGGTGATGCGGTCGACACCCATGTGGCCGGGCATCTTCTTGTTCTTCCAGGTCTTGCCGGGGTCCTGACGGCCACCGGTCGAACCGATCGAGCGGTGCGAGACCGAGACGCCGTGGGTGGCGCGCAGACCGCCGAAGTTCCAGCGCTTCATGCCGCCGGCGAAGCCCTTACCGACCGAGGTGCCGGTGACGTCGACGAACTGGCCGACGACGAAGTGGTCGGCAAGGATCTCGGCGCCGACCGGGATCATGGCATCCGCGGTGACGCGGAATTCCTCGACCCGGCGCTTCGGCTCGACCTTGGCGACCGCGAACTGGCCGCGCTCCGCCTTGGGCATGTAAACGGTCTTGCGGGCACCAGAACCAAGCTGGAGCGCCACGTAACCGTTCTTCTCTTCGGTACGGTGGCCCACGACCTGGCAATTGCCGAGCTTCAGCACGGTCACGGGGATATGTTCGCCGGCCTCAGTAAAGACCCGCGTCATCCCGACCTTTTGTGCGATCACTCCGGAGCGCATCGGCTTGCTTCCTGTTCTTTCTGTCCGCCTTAAGCGAACGGGATCCAAAAATCTTAGAGCTTGATCTCGACGTCGACACCGGCGGCCAGGTCGAGCTTCATCAAAGCATCGACGGTCTGCGGGGTCGGATCGACGATGTCGAGCAGGCGCTTGTGAGTGCGCATCTCGAACTGCTCGCGGCTCTTCTTGTCGACGTGGGGCGAACGGTTGACGGTGAACTTCTCGATGCGGGTGGGCAGCGGAATGGGTCCGCGGACCTGCGCGCCGGTGCGCTTCGCCGTGTTCACGATCTCGCGGGTCGACGTATCGAGGATACGATGGTCGAACGCCTTGAGACGGATACGAATGTTTTGGCCGTTCATTGCCGTGCTTTCTTTAGTGAGTGGCGAGTAGCGAGTAGCGAATAGAAATCCCTATTCGCCACGCACCATTCCCTATTCGCTTGTTACTCGATGATCGAGGCGACGACGCCGGCGCCGACGGTGCGGCCACCTTCGCGGATCGCGAAGCGGAGCTTCTCTTCCATCGCGATCGGCACGATCAGGTGCACTTCCATCGCGATGTTGTCGCCCGGCATCACCATCTCGGTGCCTTCCGGCAGGTGCACGACACCGGTCACGTCGGTGGTGCGGAAGTAGAACTGCGGACGGTAGTTGGTGAAGAACGGGGTGTGGCGACCGCCCTCTTCCTTGGTGAGGATGTAAGCCTCAGCCTTGAACTTGGTGTGCGGCTTGACCGAACCCGGCTTGCACAGCACCTGGCCGCGCTCGACGTCTTCGCGCTTGGTGCCGCGGAGCAGCGCACCGATGTTGTCGCCGGCCTGGCCCTGATCGAGCAGCTTGCGGAACATTTCGACGCCGGTGACGGTCGTCTTCTGGGTGGCACGGAGACCGACGATCTCGATTTCCTCGCCGACCTTGACGATGCCGCGCTCGACACGGCCGGTCACGACGGTGCCGCGGCCCGAGATCGAGAACACGTCTTCAACCGGCATCAGGAACGGCTGGTCGATCGGACGCTCCGGCTGCGGGATGTACTCGTCGACGTTCTTCATCAGCTCGAGGATGGCGTCGTGGCCGAGCTTCTTGTCGGAATCTTCGAGAGCGGCGAGCGCCGAACCCTTGATGATCGGGATCTTGTCGCCCGGGAAGTCGTACTTCGAGAGCAGCTCGCGGACTTCGAGCTCGACGAGCTCGAGCAGTTCCGGATCGTCGACCATGTCGCACTTGTTGAGGAACACGACGAGCGCGGGCACGCCGACCTGGCGGGCGAGCAGGATGTGCTCGCGGGTCTGCGGCATCGGGCCGTCAGCGGCGGACACGACCAGGATCGCACCGTCCATCTGGGCGGCGCCGGTGATCATGTTCTTGACGTAGTCGGCGTGGCCGGGGCAGTCGACGTGGGCGTAGTGGCGGTTCGGCGTCTCGTACTCGACGTGCGCGGTCGAGATGGTGATGCCGCGCGCCTTCTCTTCCGGCGCCTTGTCGATCTGGTCGTACGCGGTGAACGTCGCACCGCCGGCTTCGGCGAGAACCTTGGTGATCGCCGCGGTCAGCGACGTCTTGCCATGGTCGACGTGACCGATGGTGCCGATGTTGCAGTGCGGCTTGTTACGTTCAAACTTTGCTTTGGCCATTTGACTCTCCGTTCAATCGTCAGTTCGTGACCGACGACAATCAGGCAAACTTCTTCTGGACTTCTGCCGACACGTTGGCCGGCGCTTCTGCGTAGTGGTCGAACTGCATGGTGAAGGTTGCGCGACCCTGGCTCATCGAGCGCAGGTTATTCACGTAACCGAACATGTTCATGAGCGGCACCATCGCATTGATGACGTTGGCGTTGCCGCGCATGTCCTGACCCTGGATCTGACCGCGCCGCGAATTCAGGTCGCCGATGACCGAGCCGGTGTAGTCTTCCGGGGTCACCACTTCGACCTTCATGATCGGCTCGAGCAGGACGGACTTGCCCTTCTGCAAGGCTTCGCGGAACGCCGCGCGCGATGCGATTTCGAAGGCGAGTGCCGACGAGTCGACGTCGTGATACTTGCCGTCGACGAGCTGAACCTTGACGTCGACCACGGGGAAGCCCGCGACGACACCAGAGCTCATCACGCTGTTGAGGCCCTTTTCGACGCCGGGGATGTATTCCTTCGGAACCGCACCACCGACGATCTTGGACTCGAACTCGTAGCCCTTGCCGGGCTCGTTCGGCTCGACCACGATCGACACTTCCGCGAACTGACCGGTACCGCCGGTCTGCTTCTTGTGGGTGTACTTGACCTCGGCCTTCTTGGTGACGCGCTCACGGAACGCAACCTGGGGCGCGCCGATGTTGGCGTCGACCTTGTAGGTACGCTTGAGGATGTCGACCTTGATGTCGAGATGGAGTTCGCCCATGCCCTTGAGGATGGTCTGGCCGGACTCCTGGTCGGTCGACACGCGGAAGGACGGATCCTCCGCAGCGAGCTTGGCCAGCGCCACGCCCAGCTTTTCCTGGTCGGCCTTGGACTTCGGCTCGATCGCGATCTCGATGACCGGCTCGGGGAATTCCATCTTCTCGAGGATCACCTGCTTGTCGGGATCGCACAGCGTGTCACCGGTGCGCGCTTCCTTCAGGCCGGCCAGCGCGACGATGTCGCCGGCATAGGCTTCCTTGATGTCTTCGCGGTTGTTCGCATGCATCAAGAGCATGCGCCCGATACGCTCCTTCTTCTCGCGGGTCGAGTTCACGACGCCGGTGCCGCTCTGCAGAACGCCGGAGTAGATGCGGCAGAAGGTGATGGTGCCGACGAACGGGTCGTCCATAATCTTGAACGCGAGCAGCGCGAGCGGCTCCTTGTCGTCCGCCTTGCGCACGACTTCGTTGCCGCGATCGTCGGTGCCCTTGATCGCGGGCACGTCGATCGGCGACGGCAGATAGTCGACGACGGCGTCGAGCAGCGGCTGCACGCCCTTGTTCTTGAAGGCCGAGCCGCACAGCACGGGATAGAACGCACCGGTCAGAACCGCCTTGCGGATCAGCCGCTTCAGCGTCTCTTCGTCCGGCTCCTTGCCGTCGAGATAGGCGGCCATAGCGTCGTCGTCGAGCTCGACGGCGGCTTCCACCATCTTCTCGCGGTATTCCTTGGCCTGCTCGACCAGATCTTCCGGGATGTCGACATAATCGAACTTCGCGCCGAGCGATTCATCGTTCCAGATGATGCCCTGCATCTTCACGAGGTCGACGAGACCCTTGAAGTTGTTCTCGGCGCCGATCGGAAGCTGGATCGCGATCGGCTTGGCGCCGAGGCGGTCGACGATGTCGGCCAGGCACTTGAAGAAGTCGGCGCCGGTCTTGTCCATCTTGTTGGCGAAGACGATGCGCGGAACCTTGTACTTGTCGCCCTGGCGCCAGACGGTCTCGGTCTGGGGCTCAACGCCCTGGTTCGAGTCGAGCACGCAGACGGCGCCGTCGAGCACGCGCAGCGAACGCTCGACTTCGATGGTGAAGTCGACGTGGCCGGGGGTGTCGATGATGTTCAGGCGCTTGCCGGCCCAGAATGCAGTGGTCGCAGCCGAGGTGATCGTGATGCCACGCTCCTGCTCCTGCTCCATCCAGTCCATCGTCGCGGCACCTTCGTGCACTTCGCCGATCTTGTGGCTCTTGCCGGTGTAATAGAGGATGCGCTCGGTGGTCGTGGTCTTGCCGGCATCGATATGCGCCATGATACCGAAGTTGCGGTAATTCTCTATGGCATGAACGCGGGGCATAGGGTGTTCCTTAGATTCCGTGTGTCGCCGTTACCAGCGATAGTGCGAGAAGGCGCGGTTGGCTTCCGCCATCCGGTGCACGTCTTCGCGCTTCTTGACGGCATTCCCGCGGTTGTTCGAGGCGTCCAGAAGCTCGGCCGAGAGCCGCTCGGTCATGGTCTTCTCGTTGCGATCACGCGCAGCGGAGATCAGCCAGCGGATGCCCAGCGCCTGACGGCGGGTCGAACGAACTTCGACCGGAACCTGGTAGGTCGCGCCGCCGACGCGGCGGGAGCGCACTTCGATCGTCGGCATGACGTTCTCGAGCGCCTGCTCGAACACGCCGAGCGGGTTCTGCTTGGTCTTGGTTTCGATGATACCGAACGCACCGTAGACGATGCCTTCGGCGACCGACTTCTTGCCGGCGTACATCACCGAATTCATGAACTTCGTGACGATGATGTTCCCGAACTTCGGATCGGGAAGGACTTCGCGCTTTTCCGCTGAGTGGCGACGAGACATGGACCTGGTTCCCGCTTACTTCGGACGCTTCGCGCCGTACTTCGAACGACGCTGCTTACGGTTCTTGACGCCCTGGGTATCCAGAACGCCGCGGAGGATGTGGTAGCGCACGCCGGGCAAGTCCTTGACGCGACCGCCGCGGATCATGACCACCGAGTGCTCCTGGAGGTTATGGCCCTCACCGGGGATGTAGCCGATCACCTCGAAGCCGTTGGTCAGGCGCACCTTGGCGACCTTACGAAGCGCCGAGTTCGGCTTCTTCGGGGTCGTGGTGTAGACGCGGGTGCAAACACCACGCTTCTGCGGCGACTGCTGCAGCGCCGGCACCTTCTTGCGCGACTTCTGCACTTCACGCGGTTGAGCGATCAGCTGGTTGATCGTCGGCATCCTGGCCTTACCCTTTGTTCTGTCGCAGACCCTTTTCGGATCCGCTGTCTTGCCGCAGCCCGTCGCCGGGACTGCAAATTCTTTCGAGCTACCTGCCCGACGAGGTCGCCTTCCGCGGAACAATCCGCACAAAG
The DNA here is from genome assembly GCF_014198315.1 of Bradyrhizobium sp. CIR48. Classification (NCBI taxonomy): domain Bacteria; kingdom Pseudomonadati; phylum Pseudomonadota; class Alphaproteobacteria; order Hyphomicrobiales; family Nitrobacteraceae; genus Bradyrhizobium; species Bradyrhizobium sp. CIR48. The sequence continues at coordinate 223,461 of NZ_JACIHG010000007.1, read as the reverse complement.
CGAAATCGCGCCAACCGCCCCATCAACGGGCGGAAAGCGCTTCGACGCCACAGAGGACCGCAGTATTGAGGCCGGTCAGCATAAAGCCGCGGCCCGCGCACTGAGGTCATGCATCCGAATTCGATCTCAAGAGAATAAGCTCAAGAGAACTAGAATCGCACTGGCATTGCCTAGCTATGAGCGACAGCGTTTGAGCGGCATTCGTCGAGGTTGGTGCCCGCCTTGAGCGATCCCTTGTGGCTCTAGTCCGCGGGGATCTAACGGGTGGCCCGTTCCGACGCTGGCGATGCTCACCGCCTGTCGTTAAGTGAGGCGCTTTCTATAAGTGAGAATCGATCAAGTCAAGGCGAAACGACAGCCACGAACCGCTTCAGGAGCCTGTCAAAATCGCTGTTTGCCGCCCTCGCCGCACCACTCCGATATGGGACCGCAGCCTTTATTTCGCCAGCCTCGCGGCTATTTATATCCGGGCAAAAAGTACTTTTGTGTCGCGAAGCAGTGGCTTTTTTACGCGGGAGCCGCAAATCTACCCGCTTCAGCAGCAATCGGCGGCGGGGACGTCACCAAAATCGGCGGAGGTTGCCCGGCGCGACCAACGCCCGGGATATCGGCCGCGAGGCTTCCGACGGTCCTGACCTATCCGCATGTGAGCTATCCGACCGGGCTTTTTCTGACCGAAGAGCGCATCGTCACGTCGGGAATCAAGCGCACACCGATGGCCGCATAGAATCGGTGCGAGCTCGGTCATTCCTCCTCGTCGTCCTCGTCCTCAACATCCTCGAGGTCGTCTTCGTCCTCATCGTCGCTGCCGTCGTCGGCGTGAGCCGCCGCGCCGTGCGGCTGGTGGATCTGGTCGTTCCAGAGCTTGCGATAGGTCCCGTTCTTGGCGAGCAGCTGGGCATGCGAGCCGCGCTCGATCGCCCTGCCCCCCGAGATCACGATGATCTCGTCCATCTCCACCACCGAGGTCAGGCGGTGGGTCGACCAGATCATGGTGCGTCCCTTGGCGACCTTGAGCAGCGTGCGGTTGATCGCGGCTTCCGTGGTCTGGTCCAGCGCCGAGGTGGCTTCGTCCAGCAGCAGCACCGAGGGGTTGCGGATGACCGCGCGCGCGATCGCGATGCGCTGGCGCTGGCCGCCCGACAGGGTGTCGCCGCGTTCACCGACCGGCGTGTCGTATCGCTGCGGCAGGCTCATGATATAGCGGTGGATCTCGGCCTTCTTGGCCGCCTCCTCCACCTCCTCGTCGGTCGCGCCCTCCTTGCCGAGCCGGATGTTCTCGCGGATCGACATGTTGAACAGCATGTTCTCCTGGAACACCACCGCCATGCTCCGGCGCAGCGAATCCAGCGTCACCTTGCGGACGTCGACACCGTCGATGGTGACGCGGCCCTCGTCGGGCACGTAAAGGCGCAGGATCAAATTGAGCAACGTGCTCTTGCCGGAGCCGCTCGGGCCGACGATCGCGATGCGCTTGCCCGCATTGAGCTTGAGGCTGAGATTGTCCAGCACCGGCGTCTGGCTGCCCTCGTACTGGAAGGTGACGTGATCGAAGGTGATGTCGTTGGTGATGCGCGGCAGGTCGGGTGCGCCGGGGCGGTCGGCAGCGCGAGTCGGCTCGTCCAGCAGCTCCTGCATGTGCCGGATCGCGGCGGCCGAGGAGATCGATACCGGGATGAAATGCATGACATGAGCGATGTTGTAGGAGACCTCCCAGAACGCGCTCTCGAAGGTGACGAAGGTGCCGATCGTGATCTGGCCCTTGGTGGCGAGATAGGCGCCGATCGCGAGAACCACGAGGTGCAGCATCAGCACCGAGATGGTGACCGTCCGCTCCACCATGGTCGACAGGAACGCAGCCGAGGCGATCTTGTTGCGCGTCTCGTCGTTGCGGAAGGTGAAGAAACCGAACATCTTGCGCTGCAGGCTGAACGCCTTGATCACGGCCTGCGCCGCCACGTTCTCCTGCACCATGCCGAGCAGCGCGCTTTCGTTGAGCTTCTGCTCGTAATTGGCCTGCACCGCCTTCGGCGTCAGGATCCGCGGACCGATCAGTGTGATCGGGAACACGAGCAGCGCGACCGCCGCGAGCTGCCAGTTCAGGAACACCATTAGGATGATGCCCGCAACCAATTCCAGAAAGGGCAGCGCGGCACTGTTGGCAAACGTCTTGACCGAGCCTTCGAAGGCCGAGAGGTCGACGGAAAAGCGCGACAGGATCTCGCCGCGCTTGGTGCGGCCGAAATAGGCCGCCGGCAGGTCCTGAACGTGCTCGAACAAGCGCTTGCGGACGTCAGAGATGATGCAGGCCGCCAATCGCGCGTCCCAGCGCTCGTACCAGACCGCGACGATCGAGGTGAAGATGCCGGCGACGGCGAGCACGCCGAGGATCTTGTACAGCGCCTGGAAATCCTCCTCGCCGAGCGCGTCGTCGATCAGGAACTTCAGGCTGAGCGGCATGATGACGTTGAACAGCGTCTCGACGCAGACGCCGAACGCCACGAAGGACAGCATCCGCTTGTAGTTCGCCAGGAACGGCTTGACGAACCCGACGATGGTCGCGAGCGCGCCGGCGGCCTCGCGCGCGGTGAAGACGACGAGGTCCTCGTCCTCATCGTCGTCGTCGAGCTCCAGCTCGTCGTCCGCCTCGTCTTCGGCGTCCTCGTCGTCTTCGAGGTCCGGCTTGGCAGTCGAGGCGAGCTTGTCGTCGAGCTCGGCCACCTCTTCGGCGGCGAGCTTCTGTTTGTCGGGCGAAAGAGGCTTGGATGCCATGAAACCAACCGATGCTGACGGCCGGCATGACCGCAGAGAAAGCAGGACATAGCGGCAAACCGCTATTGAACCGATTCTATGCGATCAGGATGAATTCGGCAAAACAATTGGCGAATTCGACGCGCGCCCCGCGGCTAGTCCTCGTCTTCGTCCTCGACCTTGTCGAAGAAGGAATAGCGCAGACTGTCGGCGTCGGCGTACCACTGCCCCGGCCCCTTGTTGGCGGCGAGCGTCGCCGCCCAGAGCGCATCGGTGCAGTCCTTGCGGTGCATCGAGAGGTCGAAACCATTGCCGAAGAACAGTTCGGACCATTCCCACCACGTGCCGAGTTTCTTGACCCCGCGCAGGAGGTCGTAGCGGTCGATCAGCGCCGGCGCCATGTCCGAGGTAATCGAGCCGAACACGAGGCCGGTCTTGACCACGCGGTTCAGTTCCTTGATCGCGCGGACCACCTGCTTCGGGGAAACGTGGCAGAGGCTGGTCTCGAACACGAAGTCGAACGCGCTGTCCTTGAACGGCATGTCGGTGATCGAGCCGAGCTTGTTGTACTTCTTCAGCGCCTTCGGCGTCCTGGCGTGGATGGCGCGGTTGCTCTCGATGCCGAAGGCATCGATGCCGCGCTCGCGTAGCGCGCCGACCAATTCGCCGCTGGCCGAGCCCGCGACGAGCAGCTTGGCGCCCTTGGTCTTGCCCCAGACGATGCCGAGCAGCCGTGTGAGGTAATCGGGATCGGTGAAGTGGCGCCACGCCTCGTGATACGGGCCGAGGCCGCGATAATTCTCGAAATAGTCGCGATCGATCTTGTCGGAGAGCGGCTTGTCGTCCTGCGCGCGCTCGCGGCGCAGGCGCATCATCTCGGTCAGGATGATGTCGGTCGCCGCATCCGAGGAGTCGAGCAGGCCGTTCAGGGTCGAGTCGAACAGATAATCGCCGACCACCACGATGCCGGGGTGCTCCTTCGGCTCGGGCCGGTGATTGGTCATGACGTCGCGCACCGGCAGGCCGCCGGGAATCGCGTTCACCGACGACAACCAGCGGTGGATCTTGCCTTCCATGAAATGCAGGCGCGCATCGCCGAGCGAGGCCGGCAGCGATTTCAGCGCGGCATCGATCAGCTCCTGGTCGGACAGATTGGCGAAGGCCAGCGCGTCGGAGCCGGGGATCAGCCAGTTCAGCACGCCGTGCTTGCCGACGTCGTGGCGCGCCCCCTCGTTGTAGACGCAGCAGCCGCCGAACGCTTCCGACATGAACCAGGCGCCTGGAATCTTCTCGCCCCAGAACGGCGTGTCGAACAGGATCGAGACGCGCAGGTAATGCGCGGGACGGTCGAAGTAAGAGACGTGCTTGACCATCGACTTGCGGAGCTGTTCGCCTTCCCACCCCATGGTGGCGAGCCAGGAATGCGGCAGGCAGACCAGCACGAGATCGAAGTCGCGCGTCTCCGGTCCCTTGCCGTTCATCATCTTGAGCTGGTAGCGCCCGGTCGGCGCCTTGCCGACTGTGAGCACGCGGTGATTGAGCTGGATGTCGGCGTTCACCTCCGACTGCAGGCACTCGATCAGCTGCTCGTTGCCGTTCTGGATGGAATAGAGGCCGATATAGCCGTCGACATCCATCAGATAGTTCTTGAGCGCGTTGAGGCCGTTGGTGTTGTGGCTTTCGGTCGCGATGTCGGAGCGCGCCATCACCTTGAAGAAGCGCTTTGCGGTTTCGTCCTCGACCTCCTCGTCGAGCACCTGCTCGGCGGTCTTGTAGGCCCAGGGGTTCTCGTTGTCGTGCGCGCCGACGCCCTCGTAATATTCGATCGGCGACATCGACTCAGCACAGCGCTTGCGGAACGCTTCGATCGCCGCGGCGGTCTTGGCGCCATACTTGCGGCGCATGCCCGGCACGTCGTCGAGAAGCTCGCCGCCGAACTGCACCTGCTCGGCATCCATCGGGATCGTCTGCAGCCCGAAATGCTGGATCAGCTCGCGTAGCGGATCCGGCCCGGTCATCGAGTAATCGTAGATCTCGGCAACGCCGGCCTCGTACATCGCAGGTGCGGAATCGAACTTGCGGGTGACGATCTTGCCGCCGAGCCGATCGGAGGCCTCGTAGATGGTGACGCGACAGAGATCGCCAAGCTTGCGCTTCAGATACCAAGCGCTCATCAGCCCGCCGGGGCCGCCGCCTACGATTGCGAGATCAAGCATGTGAGTTCCGTGGTCTCCGGCCCGCCCCCTTCACGGGACCACCGGTCTAAACTCTCCTAGCAGAAGCGCTTTTGCGGCTGAAGGAAAGATGAACAAAGGTTGATCCCGCATCGCAACAGACAAGCAAAGCAACAAAAAGGCCGGCTTTCGCCGGCCTTTTCATTGTCCTCGGTAGTCCTACGGATGAACGATCATTCCGCGGGCGGCAGCGCAGGAAGCTCCGCTTCCGGCGCGGGCGACACGACCGCCGCCTGCTTCTCGCGCTCGTCCAGGATCAGCTTGTCGCGCTTCATAGCGACTTCGCGAATCTTGGCCATGGAGGCGCCGGTGCCTGCCGGAATCAGCCGGCCGACGATGACGTTCTCCTTGAGGCCTTCGAGCGGATCGACCTTGCCGTTGACCGCCGCTTCCGTGAGGACGCGGGTGGTCTCCTGGAACGAGGCCGCCGAGAAGAACGAACGGGTCTGGAGGCTCGCCTTGGTGATGCCGAGCAGAACCGGCGTCCCCGTGGCGGGCTTTTTGCCCTCTTCCTTGGCCTTCTCGTTCAGCGCGTCGAACTCGATCTTGTCGACCTGCTCGCCCGAGATCATGTCCGTATCGCCCTGGTCGGTGACTTCCACCTTCTGGAGCATCTGACGGACAATCACCTCGATGTGCTTGTCGTTGATGAGCACGCCCTGGAGCCGGTAGACCTCCTGGATCTCGTTGACCAGATAGGCCGCGAGTTCCTCGATGCCCTTGACCGCCAGGATGTCGTGCGGCGCCGGGTTGCCTTCCACGATGAAGTCGCCCTTTTCGACGACGTCGCCGTCCTGAAGGTGGATGTGCTTGCCCTTCGGGATCAGGTACTCGCGCGGCTCGTCGGTCTTGTCCATCGGCTCGATCGAGATGCGGCGCTTGTTCTTGTAGTCGCGCCCGAACCGGATGGTGCCCGCGATTTCGGCGATGATCGCCGCATCCTTCGGACGCCGTGCCTCGAACAGTTCCGCGACCCGCGGCAGACCGCCGGTGATGTCACGCGTCTTGGCGCTTTCGGTCGAGACACGGGCGAGGATGTCGCCCGGATTGACCTTGGCGCCGACGTCGACCGAGAGAATGGCGTCGACCGACAGCATGTAGCGGGCATCGCCGCCACGGGCGAGCTTGAGCACCTTGCCATCCTTGCCCTTAACCACGATGGCCGGACGCAGGTCCGCACCGCCGCGGGTCGAGCGCCAGTCGATGACCACGCGCTTGGCGATACCGGTGGCTTCGTCGAGCGTTTCCGAGATCGACTGCCCCTCGACCAGATCCTCGAAGCCGATGGTACCTTCGACCTCGGTGAGGAGCGGACGGGTGTAGGGATCCCACTCGACGACGCGCTGGCCGCGCTTGACCATGTCACCTTCGTCGACATGCAGGCGCGAGCCGTACTGGACACGGTGCGTCGCACGCTCGGTGCCGTCGGCATCGACGATCGCCACCACCATGTTGCGCACCATCGCGACCAGGTGACCTTCGCTGTTGCGGGCGATGGCCTTGTTCCTGATCACGATCTTGCCGTCAAAATTGGCTTCGACGAACGACTGCTCGTTGAGCTGCGCCGCACCACCGATGTGGAACGTACGCATCGTGAGCTGGGTGCCCGGCTCGCCGATCGACTGCGCCGCGATGACGCCGACCGCTTCGCCGTGGTTGACCGGCGTGCCGCGGGCGAGGTCGCGGCCGTAGCACTTGCCGCAGATGCCGTTGACGAGTTCGCAGGTCAGTGCCGAGCGGATCTTCACCTCCTGCACACCACCCTGCTGGATGGCGTCCAGATGGCTTTCTTCCATCAGCGTATCGCGCTTGATGATCACCTTGCCCGAGCTGTCACGGATGTCTTCGCAGGCCGTGCGTCCGAGGATGCGCGAACCGAGCGAAGCAACCACGGTGCCGGCATCGACGATGGCGCGCATCTTGATGCCGAGCTTGGTGCCGCAGTCGCTCTGCGTGATGATGCAGTCCTGCGCGACGTCGACGAGACGACGGGTCAGGTAGCCCGAGTTCGCGGTCTTCAACGCGGTGTCCGCGAGACCCTTGCGGGCGCCGTGGGTCGAGTTGAAGTACTCGAGCACCGAGAGGCCTTCCTTGAAGTTCGAGATGATCGGCGTCTCGATGATCTCGCCCGACGGCTTGGCCATCAGGCCGCGCATGCCGGCGAGCTGGCGCATCTGGGCCGGCGAACCGCGGGCACCGGAGTGAGCCATCATGTAGATCGAGTTGATGTCGGCATCGGCTCCGGCCGCCGTCTTCTTGGTGGCGGAGATCTCCTTCATCATCGCCTTGGCGATTTCTTCCGTGGCCTTCGACCAGGCGTCGACGACCTTGTTGTACTTCTCGCCGTGGGTGATCAGACCGTCGTTGTACTGCTGCTCGAAATCCTTCGCCAGCGTACGGGTGGTGTCGACGATCTTCCACTTGGAGTTCGGCACGACCATGTCGTCCTTGCCGAACGAGATGCCGGCCTTGAACGCGTTGTAGAAGCCGAGCGCCATGATGCGGTCGCAGAAGATCACCGTCTCCTTCTGGCCGCAGTGGCGGTAGACCTGGTCGATGACGCCCGAGATCTCGCGCTTGGTCATCAGCTTGTTGATGATCTCGTAGGGGACGCGCGGGTTCTTCGGCAGCAAATTGCCGAGCATGACGCGGCCGGCGGTGGTCTCGATCCAGCGCTTCGAGATCTTGCCGGTCTCGTCGACGCCTTCCCACCGGTACTTGATCTTGGTGTGGAGGTGGATGACCTTCGCATGCAACGCGTGCTCGAGCTCGGCCATCTCGCCGAACACCTTGCCCTCGCCGGGCAGGCCTTCGCGCATGATCGAGACGTAGTACAGACCGAGCACGATGTCCTGCGACGGCACGATGATCGGCTGTCCGTTCGCCGGATGCAGGATGTTGTTGGTCGACATCATCAGGACGCGCGCTTCCAGCTGCGCTTCGAGCGACAGCGGGACGTGCACGGCCATCTGGTCGCCGTCGAAGTCGGCGTTGAACGCGGAGCAGACCAGCGGGTGAAGCTGGATCGCCTTGCCCTCGATCAGCACGGGCTCGAACGCCTGGATGCCGAGACGATGCAGCGTCGGTGCGCGGTTGAGCAGCACCGGATGCTCGCGAATGACCTCATCCAGGATGTCCCAGACCTCGGGCCGCTCCTTCTCGACCAGCTTCTTGGCCTGCTTCACCGTGGTGGACAGGCCCTTGGCGTCGAGCCGCGAATAGATGAACGGCTTGAACAGCTCGAGCGCCATCTTCTTCGGCAGGCCGCACTGATGCAGGCGCAGCTCGGGACCGACCACGATCACCGAACGGCCCGAATAGTCGACGCGCTTGCCGAGCAGGTTCTGGCGGAAGCGGCCCTGCTTGCCCTTGAGCATGTCGGCGAGCGACTTCAGCGGGCGCTTGTTGGCGCCCGTGATGACGCGGCCGCGGCGGCCGTTGTCGAACAGCGCATCAACCGCTTCCTGAAGCATGCGCTTCTCGTTGCGGATGATGATGTCGGGCGCGCGCAGCTCCATCAGCCGCTTCAAGCGGTTGTTGCGGTTGATGACGCGGCGGTAGAGGTCGTTGAGGTCCGAGGTCGCGAAGCGGCCGCCGTCGAGCGGCACCAGCGGACGCAAGTCCGGCGGGATCACCGGGACCACGGTCATGATCATCCATTCCGGCTTGTTGCCGGAGTGGCGGAACGCTTCCACGATCTTCAGGCGCTTGGCGAGCTTCTTGTGCTTGATGTCGGAGTCGGTCTCCTGCATCTCGAGGCGCAAGGTCGCCTCGAGCTTCTCGAGGTCCATGCCCTTGAGCAGCTCGCGGATCGCTTCAGCGCCGATCATGGCGGTGAAGCTGTCCTGGCCGTACTCGTCCTGCGCCTTCAGATACTCGTCTTCCGACAGCAGCTGGCGGTCCTTCAGCGCGGTGAGGCCCGGCTCGAGCACGACGTAGTATTCGAAGTAGAGGATCCGCTCGAGATCCTTCAGCGTCATGTCCAGCAGGAGGCCGATGCGCGAGGGCAGCGACTTCAGGAACCAGATGTGGGCGACGGGCGCTGCGAGCTCGATATGGCCCATGCGTTCGCGCCGGACGCGCGACAGCGTGACCTCGACCGAGCACTTCTCGCAGATGATGCCCTTGTACTTCATGCGCTTGTACTTGCCGCACAAGCACTCGTAATCCTTGATCGGCCCGAAGATGCGGGCGCAGAACAGGCCGTCGCGCTCGGGCTTGAAGGTGCGGTAGTTGATGGTCTCCGGCTTCTTGATCTCGCCGTAGGACCAGGACAGAATCTTCTCTGGAGACGCGATCGAGATCCGGATCTGGTCGAAGACCTGAGCCGGCGTCGTCGGGTTGAAGAGATTCATAATTTCTTGGTTCATCGTCTTCTCCTCGCGTGCCGGTCGCCTCCGGCCGCAAATTCGAAAATCACTCAAGCAGGGCGCCCTGCCCTCAAGGCCTCGGACGGGGCGCCGGTGCCCGGCCGCGAAGGCCGGGCATGACAGGTCGAATTACTCGGCCGCTTCCGACGTCGGTGCCGGTCCCATCTTGGAGTTGTGCAGGTCGACGTTGAGGCCGAGCGAGCGCATTTCCTTGACCAGCACGTTGAACGATTCCGGAATACCGGCCTCGAACGTGTCGTCGCCGCGCACGATCGCCTCGTACACCTTGGTACGGCCGGCGACGTCGTCCGACTTCACCGTCAGCATCTCCTGGAGCGTGTACGCCGCGCCGTAAGCCTCGAGCGCCCACACCTCCATTTCGCCGAAGCGCTGGCCGCCGAACTGCGCCTTGCCGCCCAGCGGCTGCTGGGTGACGAGCGAGTACGGACCGATCGAACGCGCATGGATCTTGTCGTCGACCAGATGGTGCAGCTTGAGCATGTAGATGTAGCCCACCGTCACCTTGCGATCGAAGGCATCGCCGGTGCGGCCGTCATAGACGGTCGACTGACCCGACGCGTCCAGGCCGGCAAGCTTCAGCATCTCCTCGATGTCGGCTTCCTTGGCGCCGTCGAACACCGGCGTCGCGATCGGCACGCCGCGGCTGAGGTTGTGGCCGAGCTCGATCAGTTCGTTGTCGTTGAGCGACTTGATCGTCTCGTCCTCGCCGTAGACCTTCTTCAAGGTTTCCTTCAGCGGCTTGATGTCCTGCTTCGACAGGTAAGCATCGACCGTCTGGCCGATACGCTTGCCGAGGCCGGCGCAGGCCCAGCCGAGATGGGTCTCGAGGATCTGTCCGACGTTCATGCGCGAAGGCACGCCTAGCGGGTTGAGCACGATGTCGGCGTGCGTACCGTCTTCGAGGAACGGCATGTCCTCGATCGGCACGATCTTCGACACCACGCCCTTGTTGCCGTGGCGGCCGGCCATCTTGTCGCCGGGCTGGATCTTGCGCTTCACCGCGACGAAGACCTTGACCATCTTCATCACGCCGGGCGGCAATTCGTCACCGCGCTGAAGCTTCTCGACCTTGTCGAGGAAGCGCTGTTCAAGCCCCTTCTTCGACTCGTCGTACTGCTTCCGCATGGCCTCGATCTCGGCCATCAGCTTGTCGTTCGGCGAGGCGAACAGCCACCACTGCGACTTCGGGTACTCCTCGAGCACCGCACGGGTGATCTTGGTGTCCTTCTTGAAGCCCTTCGGGCCGGCAATGCCCTGCCGCCCCTCGAGGAGCTCGGCAAGACGGTTGTAGACGTTGCGGTCCAGGATCGCCTGCTCGTCGTCGCGGTCCTTGGCCAGACGCTCGATCTCTTCCCGCTCGATCGCCAGCGCACGCTCGTCCTTGTCGACGCCGTGACGGTTGAACACGCGCACTTCCACGATCGTGCCCTGCACGCCCGGGGGAACGCGCAGCGAGGTATCGCGAACGTCGGAAGCCTTTTCGCCGAAGATGGCGCGCAGCAGCTTCTCTTCCGGCGTCATTGGGCTCTCGCCCTTCGGCGTGATCTTGCCGACCAGGATGTCGCCGGCGCGGACTTCCGCACCGATGTAGACGATACCGGCTTCGTCGAGGTTCTTCAGCGCTTCTTCCGAGACGTTCGGAATGTCGCGGGTGATTTCCTCGGGTCCGAGCTTGGTGTCGCGAGCCATCACCTCGAACTCTTCGATATGAATCGAGGTGAACACGTCTTCCTTCACGATCCGCTCGGAGAGCAGGATCGAGTCTTCGAAGTTGTAGCCGTTCCACGGCATGAACGCGACGAGCACGTTCCGGCCGAGCGCGAGCTCACCGAGATCGGTCGACGGACCGTCGGCGATGATGTCGCCCTTCTTGACGATATCGCCGACCTTCACCAGCGGACGCTGGTTGATGCAGGTCGACTGGTTCGAGCGCTGGTACTTCATCAGGCGGTAGATATCGACGCCCGACTTGGTCGGATCGAGATCTTCCGTGGCGCGGATGACGACGCGGGTGGCGTCGATCTGGTCGATCACGCCCGAACGGCGCGCCGCGATCGCGGCACCCGAGTCACGCGCAACCACGCCTTCCATGCCGGTGCCGACGAACGGGGCCTCGGCGCGAACCAGCGGCACCGCCTGGCGCTGCATGTTCGAACCCATCAGCGCGCGGTTGGCGTCGTCGTTCTCGAGGAACGGAATCAGCGCCGCGGCGACCGAAACGAGCTGCTTCGGCGACACGTCCATGTAGTCGACCTTGTCGGGCGTCACCGGCAAGACTTCGCCGGCGTGACGGCAGACCACGAGGTCCTCGGTGAAGCGGCCCTTCGGGTCGAGCGGCACGTTGGCCTGCGCGACCGTGTAGCGGCCCTCTTCCATCGCCGAGAGGTACACGACCTCGTCGGTGACGCGGCCGTCCTTGACCTTGCGATACGGCGTCTCGACGAAGCCGTACTTGTTCACGCGCGCGAAGGTCGCGAGCGAGTTGATCAGGCCGATGTTCGGACCTTCCGGCGTCTCGATCGGGCAGATGCGGCCGTAATGCGTCGGATGCACGTCGCGCACCTCGAAGCCGGCACGCTCGCGGGTCAGACCGCCCGGTCCAAGCGCCGACAGGCGACGCTTGTGGGTGATCTCGCTGAGCGGGTTGGTCTGGTCCATGAACTGCGAGAGCTGCGAGGAGCCGAAGAATTCGCGCACGGCGGCAGCCGCCGGCTTCGCGTTGATCAGGTCCTGCGGCATGACCGTGTCGATGTCGACCGAGGACATGCGCTCCTTGATCGCGCGCTCCATGCGCAGGAGGCCGATGCGGTACTGGTTCTCCATGAGCTCGCCGACCGAGCGTACGCGGCGGTTGCCGAGATGGTCGATGTCGTCGATCTCGCCCTTGCCGTCGCGCAGGTCCACCAGCGTCTTGATGACGGAGAGGATGTCTTCCTTGCGCAGCGTGCGCTGGGTGTCGGGCGCATCGAGGTCGAGGCGCATGTTCATCTTGACGCGGCCGACCGCGGAGAGGTCGTAGCGCTCGGCATCGAAGAACAGCGACTGGAACATGGCCTGCGCCGAATCCAGCGTCGGCGGCTCGCCCGGACGCATCACGCGGTAGATGTCGAACAGCGCGTCTTCACGCGTCATGTTCTTGTCGGCCGAAAGCGTGTTGCGGATGTAGGCGCCGACATTGACGTGGTCGATGTCGAGCAGCGGCAGTTCCTTGTAGCCGTGCTCGTTGAGCACCTTCATCGACTTGTCGGTGATTTCCTCACCGGCTTCGGCGTGAATCTCACCGGTCTTCGGGTTGACGAGGTCCTCGGCGATGTAGTTGCCGACCAGCTCCTCATCGGCCATGCGCAGCGCCTTCAGCCCCTTCTCCTGGAGCTGGCGGGCGGCACGGACCGTGAGCTTCTTGCCGGCCTCGAGCACGACCTTGCCGGTGTCGGCATCGATCAGGTCGTTGATGGTCGAGTAGCCGCGGAAACGGTTGGCGTCGAACGGAACGCGCCAGCCTTCCTTGGTCCGCTTGTAGAGGATCTTCTTGTAGAACGTCGACAGGATCGCCTCGCCGTCGAGGCCGAGGGCGAACATCAGCGACGTCACCGGAATCTTGCGGCGACGGTCGATACGCGCATAGACGATGTCCTTGGCGTCGAACTCGATGTCGAGCCAGGAGCCGCGATACGGGATCACGCGGGCGGCGAACAGCAGCTTGCCCGAGGAATGGGTCTTGCCCTTGTCGTGATCGAAGAACACGCCGGGCGAGCGGTGCATCTGCGAGACGATGACGCGCTCGGTGCCGTTGACGATGAAGGTGCCGTTCATCGTCATGAGCGGAATGTCGCCCATGTAGACGTCCTGCTCCTTGATGTCCTTCACCGACTTCGCGCCGGTTTCCTCGTCGATATCGAACACGATGAGGCGCAGCGTCACCTTGAGGGGGGCCGCGAAGGTCATGCCGCGCTGGCGGCACTCGTCGACGTCGTATTTCGGCTGCTCGAACTCGTAGCGGACGAATTCCAGCATCGAGGTGCCCGAGAAATCGGAGATCGGAAACACCGAGCGGAACACCGCCTGCAGACCCTCGTCGAGACGGCCACCCTGGGGTTCATCGACCATCAGGAACTGGTCATAGGACGCCTTCTGAACCTCGATGAGGTTCGGCATCTCGGCGACTTCCTTGATGTGTCCGAAGAACTTGCGAACGCGTTTGCGACCGGTGAATGTCTGCTGCGCCATCGTGGCCTCTCATTTTCGTCGCCCGCTCTGGGCGAACCGTCCGGGACGCGGCTGCCACCGCTCCCCGGGTTGAATTTTTCGAACCCGTTTTGGGGGCCGGAGACTCAGCTTCAGGCGAGAATGTCCTGAATCTGTTCTTCAGACCTTCAAAACGCAAAACGACGCGCGGGGCGCTGGTGCGCGCCCGCCCGTCACAACGATCGTCTTCACGGACTGCAAAAGCCCGAAATAGCCTGCTCTCCCAACGGCTTACAGGGAATCCGGCATCCCTGCCCACCGCGCTTTCGTGCTGCCGAACCGATATGGGGCGACAATAGTGGAGATTCGAGGGGCGAACCCTCAAATCCCCACACTTTTTCGTGTTCGGCCTGCGTCGGGACGTTCCGTCGCACGCCTTTTGCATCAGGCCCACCCCTTTTTGAAGGGCAAGCCAAGGTCTCGGGCCTGCTTACGCTCGCCCGAGACCTCGTCAGTAAGCGGTGCTTACTTGAGCTCGACCTTCGCGCCAGCCTTCTCGAGCTGGACCTTGATCTTGTCGGCTTCGTCCTTGTTCACGCCTTCCTTGACAGGCTTCGGCGCGCCCTCGACGAGGTCCTTTGCTTCCTTCAGGCCCAGGCCGGTGATGGCGCGGACTTCCTTGATGACCTCGATCTTCTTGTCGCCGGCGCTGGCGAGAACGACCGTGAACTCGGTCTTCTCTTCCGCCGGAGCGGCGGCAGCGCCACCACCAGCCGGGCCGGCCACGGCGACAGCCGCGGCAGCCGAAACGCCCCACTTTTCTTCGAGGAGCTTCGCCAGTTCAGCAGCTTCGAGCACGGTGAGGCTCGAGAGGTCGTCAACGATCTTCTGCAAGTCAGCCATTGTTCAGTTTCCTTACGTGTAAGTCTGGTTCGGGTTTGAGTTTTGCGAAGGGCGTCAGGCCGCTTCGCCCTTTGAGGCATGAGCCTGGATGACGCGCGCGAGCTTGCCCGCGGGCGCATTGGCGAGCTGAGCGAGCTTGGTCGCCGGGGCCACAAGCAGGCCGACGATCTTGCCGCGCAGTTCATCAAGCGACGGCAGCGAGGCAAGCGCCTTCACGCCGTCGACATTCAGGACGGTCTTCCCCATCGAGCCGCCGACGATGACGAACTTTTCGTTCGCCTTGGCGAATTCGATGGCGACCTTTGGCGCCGCTACCGGATCGTTCGAAGTGGCGATCACGGTCGGTCCCTTCAGCATGGGGCCGATGGCAACGACGTCAGTGCCTTCAAGAGCAATTTTGGCGAGACGGTTCTTCGAGACCTTCACCGCAGCGCCCGCCTGCTTCATCTGCTGGCGCAGCTTCTGCATCTGGGCGACAGTGAGGCCGGAATATTGAGCAACGACCGCGACGCTCGTGGTCTTGAAGACCTCATTGAGCTGTTCGACCGCCTCTTTTTTTGCCGCTCGTTCCACAGCAAGCTCTCTCCGGTTGGCGGTCATCGCGAAAAGCGGGACCGCCGGGTTGCACCCATCGTCCCACCCAAACCTGAACCTCGGGGCAAAACCCTTCGGACACGCCGGGCACGACGACGATTCAAAGCCTGCCCTCCGGGAGCCCTTGGGCCCACGGCGTGTCGAGGTCCGAACCAGACCCGTTCCGCAAACCAGCCCTTAAAGCTGGATGCGAAGTGAAATCCGGTCTTCACCCGTCTATGCAGGCCATGCGATTAAGCCGTTGAGAAGTCGAAACTTCCCGCGGGCGCCTGCAGTCTTGGACAGGACAAGGTCAGCCGGCGAACCGCCCGACCTCTGCCCGCACTCCACCAGCCGACGGGTTTTCTTCCTTTTCGGGCAAATCCTTGCGGACGTCCTGAAAAGGAATGATCTCCTGTCTTCGGTTTTCGGAATGCGTGCACGAACGCGCCAGCCGAAGCCGGCACGTCCGGAAGCGGTTCTTTAGCCGCTCGGAGCCTGCTTGCCAAGAGCAAAATTCACACCAGTTCCAATCCGTTGCCGCGGGTGCTTGACCCGGGCCGATAAGGACCGATTCAGGCCGATTTGACCGCATAAGGCAGCGGCTTGCTCTCGAAGAACGCCGTCAGGTTCGCCAGCACGCAGTTCTGCATGGCGACGTGCGAATCGAGGGTGTGACCGCCGATATGCGGGGCGAACACCACGTTCGGCAGCGCGGTCAGGGCGTCGGGGGCGTGCGGTTCCTTCTCGAAGACGTCGAGGCCGGCCCCCGCGATGGTCTTGTCGGTCAGGGCCGCCACGAGCGCCTTCTCCTCGATCACCGAGCCGCGGGAGATGTTGACGACGTAGCCGTCGGCGCCGAGGCGCCCCAGGATGTCGGCATTGACGACGTGCTGAGTCTCGGCCCCTGCCCGGACCGCGATCATCAACACGCTGCACCAATCGGCCAGCGCCTCCAGGGTCGGGAAATATTGATAGGGCAGATCGTATTTGCTGCGGCTGAAATAGCCGACCTCACTCTCGAAGGCGGCGCAGCGCGCCGCGATCTTGCGGCCGATCTCGCCCATGCCGTAGACGCCGATGCGGCGGCCGGGCATGCCGGCCTGCGGGCGCATCATCGGCGATTGCTTCGAGGCGGCCCAATCGCCGCTGCGGACGTATTGGTCGGCCACAAGGATCCGCCGCGTCGTCGCCAGCATCAGGGTCATCGCGATATCGGCAACCGAGGCCGCATTGGCGCCGGGACTGTGGGCGACCGCGATATTGCGGCTGGCTGCCGCCTTCAGGTCGACGCCGTCATAGCCGGTGCCGTAGCAGACGATGGCGCCCAGTTTTGGAAACAGATCCATCGCCTCCGCACCGAGCGGCGAGCCGCCCGCCGTCAGCATCGCGCGGACGCTGCCGAGTTCGTCGGCCGATAGCACCTCCCCCGCGGGCTTGCCGCCGGTGTCGAGCAATTCGAAGCGCTCGGCGAAACGCGCCATCATCGACTTGGGAAAGCGCGAATAGATCAGGACCTTGTCAGCCATTGTTCTTGTTTCCGGTGAGCCGTGCCACAAACGACGAGGGGCGGAATCGGTTGCCCAATTCCGCCCCTCGCCTCATGCGATTTCTAGACTTAGCCGAGAATGGTGCCCGGCTCGACCTTCACGCCCGGGCCCATCGTCGAGGACACCGCAACGCGCTGGATGTAGGTGCCCTTGGAACCGGCCGGCTTTGCCTTGGTGACAGCGTCAGCCAGGGCCTTGATGTTCTCGACCAGCTTCTCCTCGGTGAACGAGGCCTTGCCGACGCCGGCCTGCAGGATGCCGGCCTTCTCGACACGGAACTCGACCGAGCCACCCTTGGCACCCTTCACCGCACCGGTGACGTCCATGGTCACGGTGCCGATCTTCGGGTTCGGCATCAGGCCGCGCGGGCCGAGCACCTTACCGAGACGGCCGACCAGCGGCATCATGTCGGGGGTGGCGATGCAGCGGTCGAAATCGATCGAGCCGTTCTGCACCTTCTCGACCAGGTCCTCGGCGCCGACGACGTCGGCACCCGCAGCCTTGGCCTCATCGGCCTTGGCGCCGCGGGCGAACACGCCGACGCGGAGCGTACGGCCAGTGCCGTTCGGCAGGGTCACGACGCCACGGACCATCTGGTCGGCGTGACGCGGATCGACGCCGAGATTGATCGCGACCTCGATGGTCTCGTCGAACTTCGCTTTCGCGCGTTCCTTGACCATCTTGATGGCGTCCGCGAGCGGGTAAAGCTTTTCGCGGTCAACACCTTCGCGGGCTTTGTTCAAACGCTTTCCGATTGCCATGACCGCTTACCCCGCCACTTCCAGGCCCATCGAACGGGCAGAGCCCTCGACCATCTTCATGGCCGACTCGATGGAATCGCAATTGAGATCCTTCATCTTCTTCTCGGCGATCTCGCGCACCTGCGCCTTGGTGACCTTGCCGGCCTTGTCACGGCCCGGCGCCTTCGAGCCGGACTGGATCTTGGCGGCCTGCTTGAGGAAGAAGGACATCGGGGGGGTCTTCATCTCGAACGTGAACGAACGATCGGCGTAGATCGTGATCACGACGGGAATCGGGGTGTTCTTCTCTTCCTTCTGGGTCTGCGCGTTGAACGCCTTGCAGAACTCCATGATGTTGAGACCGCGCTGACCGAGCGCGGGACCGATCGGGGGCGAAGGATTCGCCGCACCGGCCGGGACCTGAAGCTTCAGGTATCCGGTCACTTTCTTTGCCATGTATCACTCCTGTTGTGCCGGCTGTCGCCGGCGGTTTCAGGTTCGTGGTCTGGGTCGGATGCGGCTGGCAACCGCCCTCTCCCTCCCACGGCCTCTCTTTGCGCGAAGCTTTTCGACTTCACGCGCTACCCGGTCAGACCTTCTCGACCTGACCGAATTCCAATTCGACCGGCGTGGCACGGCCGAAGATCGACACCGCGACCTTCACGCGCGAGCGCGCCTCGTCGATTTCCTCGACGACACCCGAGAACGAGGCGAACGGGCCATCGGCCACGCGCACGTTCTCGCCGATCTCGAACGACACCGACGCCTTCGGCCGTTCCACGCCTTCCTGCACCTGGTGCAGGATGCGCATGGCCTCGGATTCCGAGATCGGCATCGGCTTGTTTTCAGCGCCGAGGAAGCCCGTGACCTTCGGCGTGTTCTTGATCAGATGAAACGCTTCGTCGGTCAGCTTCATCTTCACCAGCACGTAGCCGGGGAAGAACTTGCGCTCGGCGTCGATCTTGCGGCCGCGGCGCACTTCCGTGACCTTCTCGGTCGGAACCAGCACCAGCTCGAACAGCTCCTCGAGCCCGCGCTGCTTGGCCTGCTCGCGGATCGATTCGGCGACCTTCTTCTCGAAATTCGAGTAGGCGTGGACGATGTACCAGCGCTTGTCGGACAGTTGAGCGGTTGCGGTTGCCATCAGTGAATGCCCAGAAGGTAAGTGATGAGGACACGGATGATCTGGTCGGCGGCGAAGAAGAAGATCGAGGCCACGGCGACCATGACGAACACCATGATGGTGGTGATCGTGGTCTCGCGGCGGGTCGGCCAGGTGACCTTGGCGGTCTCCGAGCGCACTTCCTGCAAGAACTTGAACGGGCTGACTGCCATCGTTTTGATGTCCAACGTCCGTCGACAGACGCTAATGAATTTCAGGGATCCGAACAGCCGCCGTTGGCCCAGCCCTCTGTCTCGAAGGATGAGCCGGAAACCGGGCTCGATTGTTCGGGGATTTCAAAGCCGCGCCGGAGATCCGCGTCTAACGGGCCGGCTGCGAGTGCGGGGTATCTACTGCGGATAGGACCAAAGGTCAAGATATAGAGGGCCCGACTGGACCGGCCGACCTTCCCGGGCGCTAGAGCAGAGCCCAGCCGGATCAAAGGCTTATCCACCCACCTTTCAGGGCGCAATCGCAGCGCCCGTCCGGTTCCTCCCAGACGCTCCCCCGGAGCGTCCGCCTCGGCCCTATTGCGCGGGTCAGTCTGCCCGCTCGACCATGGAAATGCCAGGCAACGGCACCACGAACTTTCCGCCTTCGGCGAAGTAGCGGGCGTGCTTGGCCCGGATCGGGTCGACATAGCGCCAGGCGAAGACGACGACGAACGCCGGCTTGCGCTCATAAAGGGCGGCAGGCGGCAGGATCGGGATGTCGTAACCCGGGCCGGCCATCACGTTCCCCTTCTTGGGATCGTCGTCGACCAGGAAGTCGATCTTTTTCTCCAGGCCGAACTGCGGCAGCAGCGTCGTGGTGCCGACCGAGACGCCGTAGCCGGCGACGAGCTGCCCGCGCGCATGAGCGGCATCAGCCATCGCGACCAGCTCGTCGCGGATCGCAGCGATCCGCTTCACATAGGGCGCATAATAGGCCGGCTGATCGACGCCCAGCCGCTCTTCCTCGGCGACGAAGCGCGCGACCTCAGCCGACGGCTTCTTGGCGCCACCGGCACGCTGCACGGTCACGCGGATCGAGCCACCCTTGGTCCAGATGTGCTGGACGTCGATCAACTCCATGCCGAGCCGGGCAAAGAAACGGATCAGCGGCTTGATGTTAAAATACGACAGATGCTCGTGATAGACGGTGTCGAGCAGGTTCTTCTCGGTGACGTCGACGCCATATTGCGTTTCGAACACGAACAATCCGTCCGGCGCGAGCACGTCGCGAACCCCGATCACCAGCGGATCGAGATTGTCGACATTGGCGATCATGTTGTTGGCGATCACGACGCTCGCCGCGCCGTGGCTATGCAGGATGCGGTGACCGATGGCATCGGTGAAGAAATCGCCGATGGTCTCGATCCCCGCCGCGGTCGCGCGCTTCGCGATGTCCACAGCGGGATCGACACCCAGCACCCGCATGCCGCGCTCTTTGAAGAAGCCGAGCAGCGATCCATCGTTGCTGCCGAGCTCGACGACCAGCGAGCCCGGCGCGACACCGAAGCGGCTGACGACGTCGTTGGCATAGCCCGCGAAGTGCTCGCGCAGGCCGAGCGAGAGCGAGGTGGTGTAGACGTAGTTGCGGTACTGGATCTCGGGATTACCGACATGGAGAATCTGGAGATGGCCGCAATCCCTGCACAGATGCAGCGCCATCGGCACCGCAGCGCGGAACACGGGATCGTCGACGCTGGCGTCCGGGACCTGGAAGTTGGGCGTGCCGATCGGCATGCCTGCCATCGGGACGACAAGCTCCTGCTTGTCCGAATGGCAGAGGCGGCAGGTATGGCGGACGTAGAACAGGTTTTTCATCGTGGAACCGAAAAATGAGATACGCGATCGGGTGAGGCAATCCCACCCCGTGAAGACCAGACCGCCAGCAACGGGCTCAAGCGAGTCATGGGTGGCTCGAGACTTCCTTGCCCAGCCCGTCGTAGCTGGGGGCTTCCTCCGCCGCCTTGGCGGCCTTGTCCGCTGAATACGATCCGCGCTCCGGACTTGCCAACCAGATCGCGCCTCCGACGAGCCCGATGATCACGCTGATGGCGCCCAGCAGCAGCGAAACCGACAGTGCTTCCTCGGAAGGGACACCCGCCAGACCGAGGCAGGCGACCATCGCCCCCTCGCGAACACCCCAGCCGCTGATCGAGATCGGGACCGCCGTCAACAGCACCACGGGCGGAATCAGGATACCGGCATCCACCACCGAGAGCTTTGCTCCGACACCGCGCGCCAGGGCGAAGCAGGCCGCCGCGGTCACGAGATGGATGAGCAACGCCGATCCGAACAGCAAAGCACGGCGTTCGGACTGCAGGAGGAGAAACCTGACCAGCGCTCCGAACCGGACAAAGCTTGCGATCGCCGGATGGGCGATGAGGCGCTTGGGCAGACGGTCGAGCGTCAACAGAACCACGGTGCCGGCGACGCCGGCCAGCGTCAGCCCGCCGATGGCCAGGATCGCGGCCTGATCGGACACGCGAGACAACAGGAACGGCAATCCGGCCACCATCAGCGCGATCAGCCCGATCAACGCCGTGAAACGGTCGGCCGCAACGCCCTTGACCGCCTCCGGCCACTGCACGCCGCGCTGGCGCAGCAGCCACATCCGCACCGCATCACCGCCGACCGAGGACGGCAACACCTGATTGAACCAGAGGCTGATCATGAGGATCCGCCAGCCCGCGAGCCAGTCCAGCGACACGCCGAGCGCGCGCATGATCAGCTCCCACCGGCCGTTGAGCACGAAGGTCTGGAAGAAAATCAACGTCAGCGCCAGGACGAACAGCAAAGGATCGACCGAGACGAGATGGCTGCGCAACCGCTGCAGATCGAGACCGCGCGCGATGTAGACCAGCACGGCAATCGACAGCAGCAGCTTTACCGAAAACAGGGCCGCCTGTTTGAACCGCGACTGCATCGGATGCCCGCCTCAGGATGCCGGATATTCCGCGCGACCGATCACGAGGTCGATCGCGGCCATCATCCAGAACTGGTGCGTGGTCTCGACGATGTTGTAGCTGCGGCTGTCGACGAAGAAATTGACGTCGCCGAGATTGCGCAGCGGATTGTCCGCGTTCATGCCCGACAGCGTGACCACGTCGAGCTTCATCGTCCGCGCCTGCGCAACCGCGTTGAGGATGTTCTTCGAGCGCCCCGACGAGCTGATCGCAACGAGGCAGTCGCCGGCGCGTGCGCTCAGCCGCACGGCGTGCGCGATCCAGTCCTCGAAGCCGTAATCGTTGGCGAGGCACGACATCATGCTCGCGTCGCTGAAGCAGAGCGCAGGCACCGACGCGTTCTTCGCCAGATCGATCGCCAGGTGCGAGGCGATGCCGGCCGAGCCGCCATTACCGATGAAGATGACGCGACCGCCCTGCTCGCGCGCGCGCAACCAGGTGGCACGGGTCGCGGAGATTGCGGCGAAAACGCCGACGTCGACTGCCGTCGCGCGATGGAGGCGTCCCACGTAATCGTCGAGGAAAGCCTTGTGATCGGGATCGACGGACTCGGCAGGCATGGGCTGGCGGCTCGATTGCAACATGACCGGGTGATACCGGCTATTACCAAGGATTGCAAAGGTATAATACTTGCAAAGTCAGCGAGCGGCTGGTAGTCGGCTTTCGGGTTTCACTCAACATTGGCGGGCCTGTTTCGCTGGGCATTCGCGTCACGGATGTTCCTCATGAAATGCATCGTTACTGGCGGCGCCGGTTTCATTGGAAGTCACCTCGTCGATCGTCTCCTCGACGACGGCCATGAGGTCATCGCGCTCGATAATTTCGTCATCGGACGGCCCGAGAATCTGGCCGCACACGCCGGTTCGAGCCAGTTGAAGGTCGTGCGGGCCGACGTCACTGACCTCGAGTCGATCAAGCCGTATTTTCACGGTATCGACTGGGTCTTCCATCTCGCGGCGCTGGCTGACATCGTTCCTTCGATCGAGTCGCCGATCCCCTATCATCGCGCCAATGTCGACGGCACGGTCAACGTTCTCGAAGCGGCGCGGCACGCCGGCGTCAAGCGCTTCGTCTACGCCGCCTCGTCGTCCTGCTACGGCATTCCCGACGTCTATCCGACGCCGGAGAGCGCCGAGATCCGGCCGATGTATCCCTACGCGCTTACCAAGAATCTCGGCGAGCAGTGCGTCATGCACTGGTGCCAGGTCTACAAGCTGCCTGCGGTCGCGCTACGCCTGTTCAACGTGTATGGGCCGCGCCATCGCACCACCGGCACCTACGGCGCCGTGTTCGGTGTGTTCATGGCGCAGAAGCTCGCCGGCAAGCCCTTCACCGTGGTCGGCGACGGCGAGCAGACGCGCGACTTCACCTTCGTCAGCGACGTCGCGGACGCCTTCGTGACCGCTGCGCGCTCCGATATCTCGCACGAGATATTCAACGTCGGCTCCGACAACACCTACAGCGTCAACAGGCTGGTCGAGCTTCTCGGCGGCGACAAGGTCCACATTCCCAAGCGACCGGGCGAGCCCGATTGCACCTACGCCGACATCACTGAGATCAAGCGGGTCCTGAACTGGACGCCGAAGGTGAAATTCGAGGACGGCGTCGCGACGATGCTGAAGTCGATGGATCAGTACAAGGACGCGCCGCTGTGGACGGTCGACAAGATCGCCGACGCCACCAAGGACTGGTTCAAATATCTCGGTGACGACGACGGCTCGCCGCAGAAGGCAAGCTCTTGAACAGGCTCGCCGGATATCGTTGCTGCGAGTCGATCATTTCAGGCCGGCCATCTGAGACCTGCCGGCGCTTTGGGTAATCCACATGGGTAATGCTGCGACAGACAAGCTGACCGGCCATCCGGCACCGCACGACAAGATCAAGACGATCGAGGAGCTGGGCGAGATTGCGCGCGCCGCGCAGGCCAAGGGCCAGACCGTCGCGCTCTGCCACGGCGTGTTCGATCTGGTGCATCTCGGCCACGTCCGGCACATCCTGGCGGCGCGCAACGAGGCCGACGTGGTCATCGTGACCATCACCGCCGATCGTTTCGTCAACAAGGGCCCGGGACGGCCGATCTTTCCGGAGAACATGCGCGCCGAGATGCTAGCCGCGCTCGGCACGGTCGACTGGGTCGGCATCAACCGCACTTCCAGCGCCGAGCCGGTCCTCGATGCCGTGCGCCCCGACACCTACGTGAAGGGCTCGGACTACGAGAATCCCGAGGATGACGTCACTGGCAAGATCGCCACCGAGCGCGAGGCCGTCGAACGTCATGGCGGACGAATCGTCTTCACGCGCGACGTGACGTTCAGCTCGTCATCCCTGCTGAACCGTTATTTCGACATCTACGATCCTCCCCTGCGCGACTACCTCCAGAAGGTGCGCGAAGGCGGCGGCGCCGAACGCCTGCTGAAGCTGATCGACAATATCCAGGACATGCACGTCGTGCTGGTCGGCGATACCATCATCGACGAATACCAGTACGTCACGGCGCTCGGGAAGGCTTCGAAGGAGAACATCGTCGCCACCCTGCTCAAGAATGGCGAGCAATTTGCCGGCGGCGTCATTGCCGCGGCCAATCACGTGGCGAGCTTCTGCAAGTCGGTGGAGATCGTCACGACGCTGGGTGGCAACGACTACCCCGAGGAGTTCATTCGCGCGCATGTCCGCCCGAATGTCACGCTGACGCCGATCCGCATTCAGGGCCGACCGACGACCCGCAAATTGCGGTACGTCGAGATGGGCTATCTGCACAAGCTCTTCGAAGTCTACACCATGGACGACACGCCGCTCGACGAGGCCGAGCGCAAGGAGATCGACCGAATCACCGCCGAGCGCGTTCGTGGCGGGGACGTGGTGATCGTCACAGATTTCGGTCACGGCATGATCGCGTCCAGCACCATCGACACGCTCATCGCGAACTCCAAGTTCCTGGCGGTCAACGCCCAGAGCAACAGCGGCAACCACGGCTATAATCTCATCACGAAATATCCGCGCGCCGACTACGTCTGCATCGACGCGCCGGAAGCGCGTCTGGCCGCGACCGACAAGTTCAGCGACATCGCGTCGGTGATCGAGAACCGCCTGCACGGCAAGATCGATTGCGACAACATGATCATCACGCACGGCTCCTTCGGCTGCTACCCCTTCTCGTCCAAGACCGGCGTCGCGCGCGTGCCCGCTTTCACCAAGACCGTCGTCGACACGGTCGGCGCCGGCGATGCCTTCCTGACGATCACGGCGCCGCTGGTGGCGGCCGGCGGCAATATCGAGGACGTCGCCTTCATCGGCAACGCGGCGGGCGCGATCAAGGTCGGCATCGTCGGTCACCGCAACTCGGTCGAAAAGGCGCCCTTGGTCAAATTCGTCACCGCGCTATTGAAGTAACGCGAGCGGGAAATCTGGAGAACGGCAGTGATTGATCAGAAATGGAACGTGATGGTCACCGGTGGCGCCGGCTATGTCGGCAGCGTGCTGGTTCCCCAGTTGCTGGCAGCGGGCCACAAGGTCACGGTGCTCGACCTGTTCATGTATGGCGAATCCGTCTTCGACGCGGTTCGCAACAATCCGAACCTTCGCCTGATCAAGGGCGACATCCGCGATGAGGCCGCGATCAACGAGGCCCTGCGCGGCAACAATGCGGTGATCCACCTCGCCTGCATCTCCAACGACCCCTCGTTCGAGCTCGATCCTGGACTCGGCAAGTCCATCAACTACGACTGCTTCCGTCCAATGGTGCGCGCCGCGAAGAAGGCCGGCGTCAAGCGCTTCATCTATGCCTCCTCGTCGAGCGTCTACGGCATCAAGGACGAGGCCGAGGTGACCGAGGAACTGTCCTGCGAGCCGCTCACGGACTACTCCAAGTTCAAGGCGATGTGCGAGACCGATCTTGCCGAAGAGGCCGCGTCCGGCTTCGTCACCTGCACGGTCCGTCCTGCCACCGTCTGCGGCTACGCACCGCGGCAGCGCCTCGACGTCGTCGTCAACATCCTGACCAACCTCGCGGTCAACACCGGCCGCATCCGCGTGTTCGGCGGAACGCAGAAGCGGCCCAACCTGCACATCGAGGACATGTCGGCGGCCTATCTGTTCCTGCTGCAGCAGGATGATGCGAAGATCGACGGCAAGACCTACAATATCGGCTACGAGAACCACTCGCTGATGAAGATCGCCGACATCGTCAAATCGGTGGTCGGAAACAACGTCGACGTGGCCGTCGAGCCGACCGACGATCTGCGCTCCTACCACGTCTCCTCGGAGAAGATTCGCCGCGAGCTCGGATTTGCGCCGACGCACACGATCGAGCAGGCCGTGTCCGGCCTCGTGGACGCCTTCAGGTCCGGCCGCCTGCCGAACTCGCTCAACGATCCCCGGTATTTCAACATCAAGATGATGCAGAACATCAGCCTGAAGTGAGCGGCGTGCGGATCGGCATCGATTTCGACAACACGATCATCTGCTACGATAAGGTCTTTGCCGCCGTCGCGCACCAGCGTGGCCTGGTGCCGGAGGGCTGGGTTGGGCTGAAGAACGATGTGCGGGATTATCTGCGGTCCCGCACGGGTGGCGAGCTCGCCTGGCAAGGCCTGCAAGGCTTCGTCTACGGCAAGGGCATTGGCGGCGCCGAGATCTATCCGGGCGTGCGGGAATTCCTCGCGGCGTGCAGACAGGCCGGCGCCAAGGTGTGCATCGTCAGCCACAAGACCAGATACGGTCATCAGGACCCCGACCATACCGACCTGCGCGAAGCCGCACGCGGCTGGCTGCGTGGCGCCGGCCTCATCGACGCTGCTGCGGCGGCGGTGGCCAGCGGCGATGTTTATTTCGAGGACACGATGGCCGCCAAGGTCGACAGGCTCGCGAGCCTGGAGCTGGACATCTTCATCGACGATCTCGTCGAGGTCTTCGAGCAGCCGCATTTCCCGAAGGGCACGCGATCGATCCTGTTCACGCGTTCGCAGTCCCCGCACCCCGAACATTGCAAGCCGATCGCGACATGGGCCGGCATCCGCGACGAGGTGTTTGCGGCATGAGCGAGCCGGACATCAGCGCAGCGGATGCGATCTCGATCGGCAGCCGCCTTGCCGGAACAACGGTCGCGGCAGCCCAGCCGGCGCGGTCCGGCGGCAACAACAGGGTGTTTCGGCTGGAGATGGCGGAAGGACCGCCCCTCGCCCTCAAGCACTATCCGTCGGACGGGCGCGATCGGCTGGGACAGGAATATGACGCGCTCACGTTCCTGTCGCGCCACGGCATCGCGTCGACGCCACGGCCGATCGCAAAGGACGCCGATGCGTTTTGCGCGCTGTATCAATGGTTCGACGGTGACGCGGCGGTGCTGCATCCCCAGGGCGACGACGCCGACCAGCTGGCCGATTTTCTGATCGAATTGCAGAAGCTGCGCGACGCCGAAGGTGCGCAGACCTTGCGGAACGCGTCAGCCAGCATCTTCTCGCCCGAGGAAGCCATCGCCCAGTACGAGCAGCGCCTCGACGGACTGAGGCGGGCCTCCGACGATCATCCGGAGCTGCGTACGTTCATCGACGGCAGCCTGGTTCCCAGCACGGCCGTCGCCATCCGAAGGCTCCGCCAGCGTTATGCGGAACTGGGGCGGGATCCCGCAGCGGACCTCTTGCCCGCGCATCGCGCATTGAGCCCGTCCGACTTCGGACTGCACAACGCGCTGCGCGGCGAAGACGGCCGCCTGCGCTTCATCGACTTCGAATATTTCGGCTGGGACGATCCGGTCAAACTGCTGTCCGATACCGCGATCCACCCCGGCAGCGATCTGCCCGCAACAGGCGCGAATCGCCTCATCGAACGGCTCACGCAAGCCTTCGCGGCTAGGGATGACGCGTTTGCGATCCGCCGTGACGTACTGTATCCTGTGTTCGGGGCGATTTGGTGCCTGATTGTCCTGAATGCTTATTTGCCCGAAAGCCGCTCCCGGCGCGCCTTGGCTGCGCAAGGTGGCGATCTGACGGTCCGCCTTGCCGGTCAGCTCGACAAAGCACGCCGGCTTCATCAAACGATTTGCCAACGTGATCCAGATCTCACCCCACGCTGAAGCCGCCCTCACCTGCACGCTGGACGAGCGCAGTCTCTATTTGCGCCGCCTGGTCCTTGGTTCTGTCCGTTCGGCCGGACGCGGCCATGTTGGTCCGGCCCTGTCGCTGATCGAAATGGTCCGCGTGCTCTACGACGACATCCTGCGGATCGATCCGAACAACCCGCGCGATCCCGAACGCGACCGCGCCATCCTCAGCAAGGGACACGGTTGTCTCGCGCTCTACGCGCTGCTCGCCGATCGCGGCTTCTTCCCGCTGTCGGAGCTCGACGGCTTTTGCGGCTCCGACAGTATCTTGGGCGGACATCCCGAATACGGCATGGTGCCCGGCGTCGAGGCATCGACCGGCGCGCTCGGGCATGGCCTGTCGATCGGCGTCGGCCTTGCGCTCGCCGCCCGCATGCGCGAGCGCAATTACCGGACCTTTGTCCTGCTCGGCGACGGCGAGATCAACGAGGGGTCGGTGTGGGAGGCCGCGATGGGCGCGGCCAAGCACGGGCTCGATAACCTGGTCGCGATGATCGACTACAACAAGCTCCAGAGCTACGGGCCCACCGACTACGTCCTGCCGCTGGAGCCACTCGCGGACAAATGGCGCAGCTTCGGCTTTGCCGTGCAGGAGCTCAACGGCCACGACGTCGGCGCCCTGCGCACTGTCCTGAAGCAGGTCCCCGCCGTTCCGGGCAAGCCCACCGCGATCATCTGCCATACCGTCAAGGGCAAGGGTCTGCCGGCCGCGGAATCCAACGCCGATTGGCATCACAAGAACAAGCTGTCCGACAGCGAGCTCGACGCCATCCGCGTCGCCGTCGGCGATTTTTGATCGGCTCCCCATGCGCAACACCGCGATGAACATGGTCCACAAGCTCGCCGCGCGCGACGAGCGTGTGCTTTACATCGGCTCCGATCCCGGCGCCGGCACGCTGCGTGCGATGAGCAAGGAGTTTCCCAAGCGCCATCTGATCGAGGGCATTTCGGAAGCGCACATCATCGGCATGTCGGCTGGCCTGGCGATGGAGGGCTTCGTGCCCTACGTCAACACCATCGCGACATTCCTCACCCGCCGCTGCTACGAGCAGGTGGCCGTCGATCTCTGCCTGCACAATCTGCCGGTGCGACTGATCGCCAATGGCGGCGGTCTGGTCTACGCGCCGCTCGGCCCCACCCACCAGGCGATCGAGGACATCGCCATCATGCGGGCGCTGCCGAACATGACGGTGGTCTGCCCGTGCGACGCCGACGAGGCCGCGCGCATGATGGACAAGACGCTCGACTGGACCGGACCGATCTACATACGGCTCGGCAAGGGCGGCGACGCCGTCGTCTCGAAGGCCGAGCACGGTTTTGAGATCGGCAAGGCCATCCTGATGCGGCCGCCGGGCGACGTCCTCATGGTGACAACCGGCATCATGCTCCAGCGCGCCATCGCCGCAGCCGACCTGCTGGCCGCGCAAGGCGTTCGCGCCGGCATCCTGCACATGCATACGGTGAAGCCGCTCGACACCGAAGCCCTGCTGCAGGCGATCCGCGGCATCAAGCTCGTGGCGACGCTGGAGGAGCACGTGCCCTCCGGCGGCCTTGGCAGCGCGGTCGCGGAGACGCTGATCGACAAGCTCGGCTCCGGCCTGCCCGCGATACTGCGGCTGTCGCTGCCGGACCGCTTCATGCACAATTACGGCTCGCAGGACTCGCTGCTGAAGAAGCACGGCCTCGCGCCCAACGCCATCGCGACCTCGATCGAGCACGCGCTCGCGGCGTCGCGCACCTCCGCTCCTCAACTTCATTCCACCTGACGGGTCACATGTACGACGTTCGATATTCCTATCTGCTCGAGCAATTCTCCGCCCCCGCTCCGATCCTGGCCGAGATCGGCCGGCTGGTTGCGACCGGTGACTTCACCCTTGGCAAGCCCGTCGCCGAATTCGAGAAGCGCTTTGCCGAGCTGATCGGCGTGCGCCACGCCATCGGCGTCGGATCCGGCACCGACGCGCTCAAGCTGCCGCTCAAGGCGCTCGGCATTGGTCACGGCGACGAGGTCATCACCGCCGCCAACACCTTCATCGCCACCGTCGGTGCGATCGCGGAAACCGGCGCCACACCGGTGCTGGTCGACTGCGACGATTCCTTCTGCATGAACGTCGACCAGGTCGAAGCCGCCATTACCAGGAAGACCAAGGCGATCATGCCGGTTCAGCTGACCGGCGAGGTCACCGACATGGGCAAGCTGATGCCGATCGCCCAGCGCCATAACCTCCCCGTCGTCGAGGACGCCTGCCAGGGCATCCTGTCGGAGTTTGCGGGCAAGCGCTCCGGCACCCACGGCATCGCGGCCGGCTTCTCGCTGCATCCGCTCAAGAACCTCAACGTCTGGGGCGATGCGGGCGTCGTCGTCACCAATGACGACGGCATGAACGAGAAGCTCCGCCTGATCCGCAACCACGGCATGAAGAACCGCGACGAGATCGCAATCCTCGGCTGCAATTCGCGGCTCGATTCCTTGCAGGCCGTCGTCGGCAACTGGCTGATCGGCCAGACCAGCGAGATCACGCGGCGCCGGATCGAGAACGCGGCCTATTACGACGCGGGCCTTGCCGGCCTGCCCGGCCTGCGCGTCCCGCCGCGCCGGCCCAATGTGAAGCACGTCTACCATCTCTACATGGTGTTCGCCGAACGCCGCGACGAGCTCTATCAATACTGCCTGGACAACGGCATCGAGGCCAAGATCCATTATCCAATCCCGCTGTATCAGCAGGAAGGCCTCAAGCATCTCGGCTACGCGCCCGGCACGTTCCCGGTCACCGACCGCCACGCCAAGGAAGTCATCAGCTTCCCCGTCGACCAGCATCTGACGCGCGCACAACAGGACCGTGTCATCGAGACCGTCAGGAAGTTCTGTCATGGACGCTGACACCGGCCGCCGGCGCATCGGTTACGTCAATCTTCCCGCCCAGTTCGAGGAAGAGCGCGCCGAGATCATGCAGGCGGTCGAGGGCGTGTTTTCCCGCGGCGACTTCATCGGGGGCGCAGCGGTCGGAAAGCTCGAGGAGGAATTGTCCGCCTATCTCGGCTCGCCCCATGTCGTGACTTTGAATTCCGGCACCGACGCGCTGATCCTCGCCTTGCGGGCGCTCGACATCGGCCCCGGCGACGAGGTGATCACGCCTCCGAATTCGTTCGTGGCATCGACCGCCGCGATCATCGCGGTCGGCGCCACGCCTGTGTTTGTGGACGTGCTGCCGGACCAGA
Source organism: Bradyrhizobium sp. CIR48 (assembly GCF_014198315.1). Taxonomy (NCBI): domain Bacteria; kingdom Pseudomonadati; phylum Pseudomonadota; class Alphaproteobacteria; order Hyphomicrobiales; family Nitrobacteraceae; genus Bradyrhizobium; species Bradyrhizobium sp. CIR48. The sequence continues at coordinate 192,703 of NZ_JACIHG010000007.1, read as the reverse complement.
ATATCGATCCCGCCGCGGTCGAAGCCGCCGTCACGTCGCGCACCAAGGCGATCATGCCGGTGCACCTGACCGGGCGCATGGCCGACATGACCCCGCTGATGGCGATCGCGGACAAGAACGCGCTCGCCGTGATCGAGGACAGCGCCCAGGCGGTCGGCTCGACCTATGACGGCCGGATGAGCGGCACCATCGGCACGTTCGGCTGCTTCTCCGCCCATCCGCTCAAGAATCTCAATGCCGCAGGCGATGCCGGCTTCCTCGTCACGGCCGACGCCGAGATGGCCGCACGCATCCGCCGCCTTCGCAATCACGGGCTCATCAACCGCAGCGACGTCCAGGAGTGGGGCATCGTATCGCGGCTCGACACGCTGCAGGCCGAGGTGCTGCGCATTCGCCTGCGTCACCTGCCCTCCGTGATCGAACGCCGGCGGCGCAACGCCGCGCAATACCGCGCCGAGCTTGCCGGACTCCCTCTGTTCATTCCGCCCTGCCGCAACATCGAGTTCAACACCTTCCACACATTCGTGGTGCAGACCGACCGCCGCAATGACTTCCAGAAATATCTGGCCGACAAGGGCATCGAGACCGCGATCCACTATCCGGTCCCGATCCATTTGCAGCCTGCCGCGGCGCATCTGGGGCAAGGCCGCGGCGCGTTCCCGGTGACCGAGCGGCAGGCGGATCAGATCCTCACGCTTCCCATCAACCAGTTCCTGTCGGCCGCCGATATCAGCTATATCTGCGCGACCGCCCGGGAGTATTTTGCATGACGGATACCGACTTCCTGCAGGCCGATGAGCAGGCGCTGGCGCAGCGCTTCATCGACAACGGCTTCGTCACAACGCCGGCCGATGATCGCGCTGGCCTCGACCGCATCCAGCGGCGCGCCGCCGAGCTGGCGGCGGACTATCTGAAGCTGCCGCACAGCAATGATCCCTATGCGATGCTGGACAGCATCCACACACGGGTGAGCGTGGACGATCTCAACGGCCTGCGGCTGCACGTCTTCAACGGCCTCAACGCCGAGCCGTGGTTCCGGCCGACCTATTTCCGCCTGGCGCGCTCGACGATCGAGACCATCGTCGGCAACGAGCTGTGCATGCAGCGCCGCGTCAATCTCAGCATCCAGATGCCCGGCGACGATTCCTCGCTACTCGCCACCCATTCCGATGTCTGGTCGGGCGACTCGCCGTTCGAGGTCGTGGTGTGGGTGCCGCTTGTGGACGTCCACCACACCAAGGCGATGTATCTGCTGCCGCCGTCGCTCAACGGCGACATGCAGGACCGGATGGCAAGCCTGCGCAGCGCCGAGGAGCTGTACAAGACGATCAAGCCGCACGCGACCTTCATCGAGATTCCCTACGGTCACGTGATGCTGTTCAACCAGACCCTGATGCACGGCAATCGCGTCAACGAAGAGCCCGGCACGCGCTGGAGCATGAACTGCCGGTTCAAGAGCATCATGTCGCCCTACGCCGACAAGCGCTTCGGCGAGTTCTTCGAGCCGATCCTGCTGCGCCCGGCGACGCGGGTCGGCATGCAATACAAGCTGCCGGGAGGCTTCCATGGCTGAGCGAGCCGGCCATCGCGGCTACATCGGCGCGCGGCCGCTGAACGGCAGCCGCACCCCGCAGCACGTCCAGAACATCGTGATCCGCGACTACGCGCGGCGGAAGAACCTGCAATTTCTGCTGAGCGCCGTCGAGCACATCATGCCCGGCAGTTACATGGTGCTCGAGGACATCCTGGACGAGTTGCCCCGCCTGAACGGCCTGATCCTCTACAGCATCTTCATGCTGCCGCCCGACGAGGCACGGCGACGGGAGATCTACGACCGCGTGCTGCGCGAGGGCTGTGATCTCCACGCCGCCGTCGAGGAGATCACGCTGTCGTCGCAGAAAGACATCCAGGCCGTCGAGGACATTCTGCTGGTCAATAAATACGCCACGATCCTGTGACGATGCCGCGGACCGGTTGGGCCCCATGAGTGAGATCAACCTGCTCCAACCGATGCACGCATCGACCAGGCGGAACTACGTTCAGCGCGTGGTTGAGCATGACAAGGCGGAATCCGCCACCGTCGCGCGGCAATGGGGACGCGACTACTGGGACGGCGACCGGCGCTACGGCTATGGCGGCTATCGTTATGACGGACGCTGGCGCCCGCTCGCCCAGACCCTGATCGATCGCTACGGCATCAAGCCCGGCATGAGCGTGCTCGACGTCGGCTGCGGCAAGGGCTATTTGCTCTACGAGTTCACCCAGCTCGTCCCCGACCTCACGATCGCCGGCATCGACATCTCCGACTACGGCATCGCCAATGCCAAGGAGGAGGTGCGGCCGCTGCTGAAGGTCGGCAGCGCCGTCGAGCTCCCCTACCCCGATCACAGCTTCGATCTCGTGGTGTCGCTCGGCGTGCTGCACAACCTGCCGCTCGAAGACGTGTTCCGTTCAGTGCGTGAGATCGAGCGGGTCGGGCGCGGCGCCTCGAAATATCTGATGGTGGAATCATTCCGCAACGAGCGCGAGAAGGCGAACCTCCTCTACTGGCAGCTCACCTGCCTGAGCTTCCACGGCCCGGAAACCTGGGCGTGGATCTACGACAAATGCGGCTATCGGGGCGACCATGGGTTCATCTTCTTCGAATGAAGCCGGCCTGCGCCGGTCGACGTCGCTACGCGCGCAGAATCCGGAAGTGTATTACTCGGACGACGCCATCGTCACGGTGGATGACGCCACGATCACGGAGCTGAAACGCATCGCCGCCGGCAACCCGCGTCTGCGCAGCCGGCTGTGCACGCACCCCGATCCCGCGTCCAGCCTGCACGAGATGCTGATCGTGCATCATCGCGAGGCCTATGTCCGGCCGCATAAGCATTTTGGCAAACCTGAATCGTTTCACGTGATCGAGGGCACTGCGCAGGTCGTGATCTTCGAGGATGACGGCCGCATTCGCGACGTACTCGAGATGGCGCCCTACGGCCAGGGCAAGCGCTGCTATTATCGGATGCCCGAAAAGGTCTTCCACTCGATTCTGATCACCTCGGAATGGCTGGTGTTTCACGAAACCACCGCCGGCCCGTTTGATCCCTCACGCACGGCATTTCCTGACTGGGCCCCCGATGGCGGCGACGCTGCCGAGGTCCAACGCTACGTCACACGGATTGGCGCGCTCGCCGCGGAGCATCTGGCGAGACAATAAATTTCGACCACACTCGCTGCTCGACGATCCCGCCGTGAATGATCGAGGACGAAACCAGACGATGAAGCCGCCTGCAAAAGCACTGGTTACCCTGGTCAAGTTCGCGGTGTCGATCGGGATCCTGGTATTGCTCTTGCGCAGCCAGGACTTGTCGTCACTGAAAGCCGATCTTCTCGCGGTCAACTTGAACATGCTCGCGCTTGCGGTGTTGCTGCTGTTCGCCCAGACCTTCGTTCTCTGCCACCGCTGGATCCTGATCCTCCGCGCCATGAGCGTCCCCCTGGGATGGCTGGCCGGCTGGCGCATTCTCATCATCAGCACCTTCTTCAATCAGGTGCTGCCCGCAGGCGGCGACGCGGTCCGGATCTGGATGCTGCGGCGGAATGGCGTGCAATGGTCGCAGACGATCGGCAGCATCGTGGCCGATCGTTTCCTGGCTCTGCTGGCGCTCGGTCTCATCGTCCTGGCGGGAATCCCGTTCCTGCTGCCTCGTGTCCACGACAACTCACTCCTTTTCGCGATCGTGACCGTTTTGGCGGCTGCATGCCTCGGCGCAATCGCCATGGCGACGCTGGACCGGTGGCCGCCACGCTTGATCGCGGCCGTGCCGGCCAGGATCGTGCAATTCGCGATGCTGGTCAGGGCTCCGTTGCTGGCGGCCGGAGGGCGGGCAATGTTGATCGTATCAGCCATTGTCGTCCACCTGATCACCGTTGCGACCTGCTATGTCCTCGCGATCGGACTGGAGGCGCCCCTCTCCGCACTTGACGCCTTCGTGCTGGTCCCGCTCGTCATCCTGTCTTCCGCGGTCCCCATCTCGATCGGAGGCTGGGGTGTGCGCGAAGGTGCGATGGTCGCTGCGCTTGGTCTTGCTGGAATCGCATCCGACAAGGCGCTCGCAATATCGGTTTTGCTGGGGCTTGGCGGCCTGATCGTCGGCCTGTTCGGCGGGCTGGTATGGCTGATCGCGCCCGAGCGCACCAGCTTCAGCCCCGACCAGGCGCGGGCCATCGCCGAACGAACTGACGCAGCGCCGGTAGCATGAGCAACCCTGTACAAGATCAAACGATGACGGTTGGCGAGGTGCGTTTGCGCGCCATCATCGAAACGTGGTGGCCCCGCATCCTCATCTTCGTGCCGGCGGCACTTTCCATCTGGTTCGTGAACCGAACCGGCACCTACCGTACCCTGCTGTTCGACGGCGGCTGGACGACTCGATTTTACGTCCTCGCCTGGATCGTCCTGACGGCGTATCTCGGCTGGCTCATCATGGCGACCGGACGCCTGGCATTCTCGCTGATCAAGCACGAGCCCACCCAGCGCGTCGATGAGTTCTTCGTCGGCGCGGCCGCGCTCATCTTGACGGGAGTTGGCCTCGGCGCTCTTTCGATCCTGTACCCGCAGATCGTTGTCGGATTTGCGGCCGTGCTGCTGCTGTGGGACAGCCGCAGCTTCGGAAAGCCGCGGAAACTCGCGGTGACCCTGCCGCTGGCCGCAACGTCGCTGATGGGCCTTTGGCTCCTGGCGACGGTGTTCCTCGATCGCGCCGTCATACCGGACGTGATTTCGACCGACGTTCAGCAGCTCTACGCCCCGTATCTTGCGGAGGTTGCGAGAAATCACAGCATCTGGCTTGCCGCCGACAATCCCATCTTCTCCGACTTCGAGATCGGCCACGGCAACGGGCTGCATCTGTTGTTGGCGACGTTCCTGCCGCCCCATGTCGCCCAGATCGTTTCGTTTCTCTACTTCGTCGGGATCGGCGCGGTCATTTTCGAGCTCGCCCGCCTCATTCTGCCGTTGCAAGCTCTCGGACGCCGCTGGGAAGACGCCGCGATTCCAATAGCCCTCGGTTTGGCGATCCTCGGGCTTGCGTGGCCCCGCACGATGCCGAGCGTCAAGGCTGGCCTCTACATCATGGAGTTCGGCAAGTACCATCTTCAGACGGCGGCATTCTTCGTCTATTTCCTGCTGGTCGTCATTCGATCGTCCCAAGCTCGCGACCGGCTTGCCGCCGGCATTTGCGGCCTTGCCGTCGCCGCCTCCTATCCGCTCTATGCAGCGTTCGTGTTCTTGATTTCGTCGCTGGGCGTATTCACCAAGGTCCTTCAGCGAGACCGATCTGGCCTCGTCACCAGCCTGTTGCTCGGATTGGGAGCGGTTGGCGGGTGCATCCTGGCCTTCTCCATCAATTATTTTTATCTCGGAATCCCAGCAACCAATCCGTACGCGCTCTTTCGAAAAATCGCATCAGTCGAGCGTTTCTCGCAGTTCGGCAGCCTGGAAATTCTTGATTTCTTCGTGCTGGCGCAGTCGCTGGAGGTCAGCGACTTCCTCAGCAAGGCGGGAGTGGTCGCCTTCATCAGGCAAGCCAAGTCCGTTCTCCTGGTTGCAACACTCATCGCGGCGACGACTTGTGCGATCTCTTTCCTCGATTCGAAGTTGTTTCCGGATCGCTCCGACTTCATGAAAAAGCGGACACTGCCCAGTGTTGCGGGACTTTTCATCGTGATCGCCTACGTCGCCAGCGTGCGGCTGCTGGACATGACGCTGAACATTCCGAGCCTGATCAGGCTATCCATTCACGTCAATGCGCTCTTCCCGCTCGCAGCCGCCGCGATCGCCTTCTGGGGGCTCGTCATCGTGCGGTGGCTGGCCCCGACCGTGTTCGTCGGGCGCTTTGCACCCAATGTCGCCGTTTTGGCGCTGCTCGCCGCCTGCGCCTGGATGACGACCTCGTATCCCTGGCAGAGCTTCAGGGACGACGGAGCCATCGCCTTTGCGGCCCGCGGGCGCTCTCTCATCGAGATGCCGCGTGTCAGCCTGAACTGGCAGCGCTGTGACGAACTGCAGCAATCGACGGGCTCCGATCGGATTCTCGCGCTGAACGGCTACCGCGCAATGGTGCCCTGCTATTTCTCGCCGCTGCTCACGCGAGGCAAGGTCATCCACACCTATCAGAGCGATGTCGCGCGCAACTTCAGCAAGATCGCACTTGGGACCGCCGATACAGCCGAAGCCACTCTTCGATCGCTCGGGGTCAAGCTGTTCTATGTTCAGAAGCAGAATTGCGATTTCTGGCTCAACGGTTTCTCCGACCTCTTTCAGAGCGCCGAGCTGGAGAAGCGGTTCGCCCTTCATAGCGAGACCCCGAACTACTGGATGCTGACGTGGAGGGATGGCGGTCAAACCTTGAGTCCCGAGGCCGAGGCCGGCATTTCTGCGCTCCGGACGAGATCGAAAGACATCTACCGGCAGGCCTACGGGATCGAGCCGTTCGAGGTGGTGAAGCACCGTCTGTCTCCCAACGGCCAACGAGCGGACGTCACGGTCCTCGGTCAGCTCATGACCTGCCACTAGGTTGTGCTTCGCACCGGTTCCGTCCATCTCGGCAAGAGGAAGGCCCGTAAACGAAGGCCACGGGGTACCAGCTCGAGGGTGTCGCCAGGCTTGTGAATAGCCCGCCCGGCGCAACTTAAGAATTGTGGCACGGCCTGCGGCGCTATATAGGCTTCAACTGCCGCGTATCGCCTGGGGCGCCGATGTTCCCGTGTTTTCCCGCAAAGAGTTAAAGCCGTGACCGACCATTGCCGCCTTTGCCATTCGACCAACCTGCGTCCGGTCATCGACCTCGGACTGATGCCGATTGCGCATCGGCTTCGGCACAGCCGAAACGAGCAGGATGAACGATATCCGTTCGAGGTGCTGGCTTGCGGCGATTGCGGCCTGCCCCAGATCGTCAAACCGATCGATCCCGACATTCTGTACCGCCAGTTCAACTACAATTTCAGCAGCTGGAAGCCGGAGCCGCATCAGGCGGACGAGCTCGACACCATCGCGAAATTCTCCAAGCACCAGTCCGTGTTCGAGATCGGATGCAACGACGGCCTGTTCATGGACAAGCTGCGCGAGCGCGGCACCAAGGTCATGGTCGGCGTCGAACCCAATCCGGTGTCGGGCAAGATCGCCCGCGAGCGCGGCATCAAGGTCTATGCCGACATGCTCAGCCCGGAGATGGCCCACGATGCTGTCGCTCAGTCCGGCAAGTTCGATCTCGTCATATCTCGCCAGGTGCTGGAGCACATCGTCGATTTCGAGAACTTCTTCGACTGCGTCAAGATCGCGCTCAGCGACGACGGGCTGCTGTTCATCGACGTGCCGGATTTCGCACCCGGCTCGGCAGTGGGCGACCTCTCCGTTCTCTGGGAGGAGCATGTCAGCTATTTCACCGAACCGACCCTGCTCACGCTGCTGGCGCGCCACGGCTTCGAGGCGGTGTCCGTCAAGAAATACAATTTCAGCGGCGGCAGCCTCGCGATCGCGGCCCGCCGTGCCAAGGGCACCGTGACGCCGCCGCCCGCGCCGTCCGGCGTCGGCGAGAAATTCGGTCAGCGCGCAAGAGAGTATGGCGCGCGTCTCCGCCCGATTCTCGCGAAGGCCCGCGCCAACGGCGCCGAGATTGCCATCTACGGCGCCGGCTGCCGCGCCTGCACCTTCACCAACGCCCACGAGCTGGCGGATCTCGTCGACCTCTCGATCGACGACCAGAAGGAGCGCCAGGGGCTGTTCCTGCCCGGCACCGGCATTCCGATCCGCTCGCCCGAGGATCTCGCCGGCAAGTCGGGTCCGCTCGTCTGTCTCCTGGCCGTGAACGAGGAGAACGAGGCCAAGGTCAGCAGCCGGCTGCGCGAGAGCGTGAAGCGTCCGCTGCAGATCGTTTCGATCTTCGCGCCGAACGACATCTGGAGCGAGCTCGATCGTCTCGAGGCGGCCGCAGGGTCGCGGCATGGCTGAGGACAAGCTCTTCAACTATTACGAACGTCAGGATGTTCTGCCGACGTTCGGGAATTTCAAATCGTCCACCGAGCTCGAGGCCTATGCCAGCCAGCGGCGCGAGCTGTTCTCGGACAAGCTGGTGCTGCCGCCGCGGCTGTTCCGCGATGCCGATGTGCTCGAATTCGGTCCCGATTCCGGCGAGAACGCGCTGGTGTTTGCCGGTTGGGGCGCGAACATGACGCTCGCCGAGCCGAACCGGCATGCACACCCGAAGATCCAGGCCTACTTTGCACATTTCGGTCTGACCCAACGTCTCCGCGAGCTCGCACTCGCCGACGTCGAGGGCTTCAGCAGCGATCGCCGCTTCGACATCATCGATGCCGAGGGCTTCATCTACACGGTGCAGCCGAGCGAAAAATGGCTCGGCATCTTCCATCGGCTGCTCAATCCGGACGGTTACGCCGTCGTATCCTATTACGAGCGCTATGGCGGCTTCTTCGAGCTCGCGCTCAAGGCGATCCATGCGGCCGGCAAGGCATTGACCGGTCGCGCCCCGCTCGAAACCGCGAAGCTGCTTTTCGAGGAGAAGTGGGACAGCATTCCGCACACCCGCAGCTTCGAATCCTGGCTGATGGACGTGCTGGAAAATCCGTTCGTCCGGCATCGCTACTTTCTCGACGCGGCCACCTTGTGCGCGGCGGCGCATCAACAGGGGTTCGACGTTCATTCGGCATGGCCGGCCTACCGCGACAGCCTCGACATCTACTGGCACAAGAAAGTCCTGTCCGGCGATGAGAAGCTGCACCGCGCGACGCGCCATCTCGACCGCAGCCGCCTGAGCTTCCTCGGCGGACGAAAGCTCTATCTGGTCGGCAAGGCCGATGCCGTGCAGGCGATCTCGGCATCGATCGAGGCGCTCGTGCTCGACGTCGATGGTATGATCGACGATCCCTTTGGCGAGAGCCTGCCGCGCGTGATCGCGGGCCTTGCGTCGCTGCGCGAGACAATCCGGACCACAGACGTTCTCGCCGACGATGCCGCTGACATCGAAGCCATCATCGCGACGCTCGACAGCTTCCATCGCATCTTTGGCGCGATCGGGCGACGGGACGCGTCCGCAGTCACCGCCCTCACCCAGGCGGATCCGGCCTTCATCAACACGTGGGGACAGCCGGCGCATTTCCTCGTGATCCGGAAGCGCTAAAGGATCTTAGCCAGTGAAGCCAGGCATTGGCATCATCGGAACGGGCATGGTCGGCCAGATGTGCCACCTCGCCAATTTCGCTGCCAATCCCGCCTGCCGCGTCGTCGCGATCGCCGATCTCCGGCCGGACCTCGCTGCCGCCGCGGCGCAGAAGTTCGGCATCCCCCAGGTTTACGGCACGCACCGGGAGCTACTTGCGGACAGTGCGGTGTCCGCCGTCGTCGTCGTGACGAAGCGTCGTGCCACCGGCCCGATCGTCCTGGACGCGTTGAACAGCGGGCGGCACGTGCTGTCGGAAAAGCCGATGGCCTACACGACGGCCCAGGCCATTTCGCTGGTCGAAGCCGCGCGGCGGCAAAAACTCGTCTACAGCGTCGGCTACATGAAACGTCACGATGCCGGTGTGGCAAGGGCGCTGCAGGTGCTGACGCGCTTGCGCGAAGACCGGTCGCTCGGACGCATCGTCCGGGCAAAAGGCTGGTGCTTCGGCGGCGACACGGGCCGGTCGCACGACAATTTCGTGATGACCGGCGAAGCGCGACCGGACGGGATCGAACTCTGGCAGGATGGTCCCGACTGGATGCCGCGCGCGATGCGTCCCGGCTACGATAATTTTCTGAACGTCTTCAGCCATATCATCAATCTGGCGCGTTACCTGCTCGGATCGTCGCCGACGGTCGCCGAAAGCGCGATCGAGATTTCGGGAGCCGCGCGCATCACGCTCGACTTCGACGGCATCGCCTGCACGCTGGATCTCGTGAACGGCTCCGAGGGCAGCTGGCGCGAGGGGCTGACGATCGATTTCGAGCGCGGCGCGGTGACCCTGGAATTGCCGCCACCTTTCGCCGAGCAAGAGGCGGAGGTCACTATCGATCACGATGGTCAGAGCACTCGGCTGACGGGCGAAAAGAGCTGGGCATTTCGGCGCCAGGCGGACGCCTTCGTTTCCGACGTCGCCGCGCGAGGCGTCCCCTTGGCCTCCGGCGCGGATTCAGTGACCGACATCGCGCTTGCGGAGACGGTTTGGAAACAGCGGGCTAGCGGTTAGGCGCGGCATCCTTGCTTGCGCCCTCGAGCGGCAGGACACCCGCGATGGGCCCGAGCTTGATCGTCACCTGCGCAAGTTGAGCCAGGAACTCCCCAACATCGCAGCGCGCCAGGAACCGGCACGCATAGTACTTCCGCACCAAGGTCTGGTTCGGTGCGGCCACCGGGCCCGGCTGGAACGAAATCGTCGCCTGCGGCCCCGTCGGATCGAAATGATGGAATGCGCTTCCCGGAGCCGTCCGCGCCTCGTCCATTCCCCGCAGGATGTCGGGCCGCTCGGCCCGCAGTGCAAATCCGAAGAACGGCTGATTGCCCCAGGCAAGGCGCAGCATGCCGGTGACCTCGGCGAGGCCGAACGGCACATGCCGTGAGGGGTAGTCGAAAAAGCCGTCATCGAGCGCATAGACCGTGGCCGCGGGCTGGGCGCGGCCGGCAAGGTTGCGCGTCAGGGCCTCCTGCTTCAGCGTTCTCGCCTGCATGAAGACGTAGTCGCTCCACAGCATGCCGATCGACATGATCAGGCCCGATCCAAATATGGCTGCAAAGGCGGTGCTGGGACTGGTCCAACGTTCGGCCAGCCGCTTGAATGCGAGAAACCCCAGCGCCGCAGGCACACCGAACATCAGCAGATGTCGGCTCTCGTAGAAATGCGTGGACGACGGCCGCAGGCCGGCGATCAGATAGGGCGACGACAATGCGAGGAACAAGACCAAAGCGAGCACGAGCGGCAAGGCGATCGCGAGTCTGGACGTGGTCGGCTTCGTGTCGGCGCGCAGCAGCAGCAAGACGATGCCGACGAGCACCGCCGCCAAAATGAACAGCCCCGGGACGGCGATCGCCGCGCGCAATGCGTGGGCCAGGACGTCCCTGTAGCCGGTGATGAAGAATGCCAACCATCCCTTCACCAACTCGCCGAGCGTCGGGAAATGGGCATCATAGTGCTGCGCGTACACGCCGATCCGCTTGAACCAGATATTGAGCGTGCCCCAGTAGATCAGAGGAAGCAGGATCAATTCCGGATAACCCAGGGCGCAGCGCCAGGATGCGAGCCATGTGCGGCGAACCAAGCCGTCCGTCGGCTTCCCGCCTCGCCATATCGCAACGAACAGACCAAGCAGCACGAAGGCATAGAGCACAATCGTCGAGTTGAGCGCGAAGCCCAGCAGGAACACGAGCGCACAGGCCACGCGAAGCAGCACGCGCCGCAGGCCGCGGGCGCTCAAAGCCAGCGTCAACAGCCATGCGCCGATGAACAGCAATCCGAAGCTGAAGACGTAGACCGCGTTCGCCTTGCCCGCCCACAGCTGATAGCCGGGATATGTCCAGACGATCAGCGCGAAACCGACTGCCTCAGCGCGGTCGAGCAGACCGAGACGCGTTGCGGTCAGGGCGAGCGATATTGCGCCGAAGACAATTCCAGCAATCGCCAGCGAGACCATCACGACAACGGGGGCGCCCGTCCAGTTCGCGAACGTGTCGTAGCTGTAAAAGATCGGATGACCGGCGCCGTTCAGCAGGAAATCGATGTTGATGAAATAGTCGGGACGCGGCTTGAGCACCAGCCAGTCGTCCATGAAGAGGCCGTCGTTGAGGAGCATCGGCGCATGCGCAGCCAATAGCACGACGAGGAGGACGACTATCGCACGCAGCAATGGGGACATCTCGGACGGAGGAACGGCATCGCCGGCAGGATTCGCACGCCCACGTGACGTCCGCAAGGCGGGATGATGGGCTCCCTTGACCGGAAAAATGCGACCTTTTATAGACTTTCGCTCTGGCTGGGCCTGAGAGGCGTCCGGGACGATTTTCCGCAATGAACATGCTCCCGGGCCCGGCGCAAGCCGCTGCGATTGGTCTCAGTGTCGCGCTGCCGCTGCTGTTGCTGTGCTACGCGCGCATCGCCGCCACCGGCGGATCCGGCCGCCGCTTCCGGCTAGGCTGCATCACCGTCTTGGCCCTTTACGCGATCGCCTGTCTCGCGCTTCCCGGTCAGCGCCGTTATGACGACGTGCTTGGCGGCCTGTTCCTGCTCGCGACCGCGATGATGTTTTTCTACATCCTGTTCAGCCTGCTGGCCTGGGGCTTTACGCTGACGCTGCTCACGGCACTCGTTAAAGCCGGGCGTCCCCTCACCCTGCAGCAATGGGCCGTAGCCTACATGCAGGGCGGAGATCTCGGCACCTTCACGCACAACCGCCTGAAGCTCTTGGTCGGCGCGGGGATGGTGATCACGGCCGACGGCAGGCTGGCTCCGACGGCCAAGGGGGTGGCGGTCGCGCGTCTCGTCAAACTCGTTCGTCTGTCGACGGGCCTTGGGTGAGCGGCCACGATGTCCTTCGTTGTCGGATTTCTCGCCGCAGTGACCTTCGCCTTGTTGGCGCCTGCCTTGCAGCTCATGGCCCGCGCCCGCGGATGGTCGCTTGGCGCCGTGACCCTGCTCGCGATCGCCGCGATCTTCACCCATGGTCTCGGCGTGATGCTTGGAATCCTCGTCGTCCCGCAATTTCAGTATTGGGACGCCGCGTCGATTTTCGGTTTTTGCGTGATGGGTTACGTCTTCGCTTTTGGCGCAGTGTACAAATCGGTTTCCCTGGACATTCTGCTCAGCCTCGTCGGCCGGCCCGGGCGGAGGGCTCCGCTTTCGGAGATCGTCGAACGGCAGGTTCCAGATCTGTTCCAGGGACGAATTGGGAACTTGGTCGACGGCGGCCTGGTCGAACCGGTGGATTCACATTTTGCAGCGACGGCGGCGGGCCGGACTATGGCAGGCCGCGTCGGACAGCTGCGCCGCGCCTTCGGTATCGACGATACCAGCCTCTATGATTTTTCCGAATAGTTGCCGAGATCACACACATCGCCGGTTTCGTGCCGATTGTGCAGGGCATATCTGCGGGCCCCTTATTGTTCGCCTGGTTCAGATGACCTAGAGTTGCGCCAGGGTTCCACCAGTAAAGAGTGGCCGGCAACGGGCGGCATGAGATGACACCTTCCAGGGCGGCAAAACGGCTTACGATCGTCATCCCTGCACTGAACGAGCAGGACAAGATCGCCGACACCATTGACGGCGTGCTGCCGCTCGCCCGCGAGCTGCTCGACGATTTCGAGATCTTCCTGATCGACGACGGCAGCACCGACGCCACCGGCGCGATCATGGACGAGTTCGCTGCCGGCGAGCGCCGCATCATCGTGCAACATAACGCCGAGCCGCGAGGCGTCGGTGCCGGCTTCGAATACGCCCTGTCGCGCGCGAAGTTCGATGCCATCACCCTCATTCCCGGCGATCACGCCTTTCAGAACGAGGGTGTTGCCCGGATGTTCAAGGCGGCGGGCGCCGCCGACCTCGTCATCACCTATCGCGACAACCAGTCGGACCGCTCCGTCAACCGCTCGCTGCAGTCGCATTCGCTTCGGTTCATCCTGAACTGCCTGTTCGGCTTCTGGCTGTCCGACTATCACAGCATGATCGTCTACCCCGTGAAATGGCTGCGCCAGATCGCGGTCAAGGCCGACGGCTACGGCTATCAGATCTGCGCGTTGATCTCGCTGCTCCAGCTCGGCCTCACCTACGTCCAGGTGCCCGTGAGCCTGAACGCAGAGCTGAAGGGCTCGTCCCGTGCGCTGCGCCTGCGTACCTATTTCGAGCTCGGCGGCACCATCGTCTCGCTGCTGCGCCGCGTTCCCATCCGGGACGTCGATCTCAGCCAGATTCCTGACGACGCGGAGCGGGCCCCGGCGCGCTAGGCGCCGCCTGGCCTGCCAACCCCGGACATCAAGCGGATGGGCTCAGGCCTGGTGAGATGGGCTCGCGCGTGGCGATTCGCCCGCGGGACGCCTTGTCCCTATCCTGCCAGCACCTGACTTAAGTGATTGATTTGACTGGCAGGAGTGGCAGGGCTCGAACCTGCGACCCCCGGTTTTGGAGACCGGTGCTCTACCAATTGAGCTACACTCCTACAGACCTCGGGTCGCCCCAGGATCAGGGTCGCTTTCAAGCACAGGCGACGGCCGGTTTGCAAGGGTGAACCGCGCCCGCTTCGCTTGTTTGTACCGGGGTTTCTGGGCCACAGTCCGTTGCCGATAATCAAAAACAAACTGGGAGTGCCCATGACCGCCACAGCGACCGCTCCAGCCGCCTCACAGGCCACGATCGCAGCCTCCACCCCGCCTTTGCCCGAGGCAAGGCCGGAGACGCTCGGGCTGTCGCGGTTGCGCCTGCAGGCCATGTCGGACGCCTTCAAGCGCGAGATCGACAAGGGAACCGTTCCCGGGGTCGCCGTGCTGGTGGCGAGGGGCGGCCAGGTTGGCTGGTTCGAGGGGCTCGGCCGGCAGAGCCCGGCGGCCGCGGCGCCGATGACGCGGGATTCGATCTTCCGGATATTCTCGATGACCAAGCCGATCGTCTCGGTCGCCATCATGGCGCTGGTCGAGGACGGCCACCTGCTGCTCAGCGACGCCGTCGCAAAGTTCATCCCGGAATTTGCCAGCCAGCAGGTCGGCATCGTCAAGGACGGCAAGCTGGAGCTGGTGCCGCCGGCGCGGCCGATGACCGTGCAGGACCTGCTCCGCCACACCTCGGGCCTCACCTACGAGCACCAGGGCGACGGCCCCGTGCACAAGCTTTACCAGGAGTCCCGCGTCCGCAGCCGCAAGATCACCAACGCCGAGCACGCCACCCTGGTGGCGAGCTTCCCGCTGGTCTGCCAGCCCGGCGCGGAATTCAACTACAGCCGCTCCACCGACATCCTCGGCCGCATCATCGAGGTCGTCAGCGGCAAGTCGCTCGGCACGTTCCTCACCGAACGCGTGCTCGCCCCGCTGCAGATGGCCGAGACCGGCTTCTCGACCTCGGAGGCCAATGCGGGCAGGCTTGCCGAGCCGTTCGCGGCCGATCCCTGGACCGGCGACAAGGTCGCGCTGTTCAACATGCACGAAGCACCGGTGATGGAGTCCGGCGGCGGCGGCCTGGTCTCGACCACGATGGACTACGCGCGCTTCTGCCTGATGCTGCGCAACGGCGGCACGCTCGACGGCACCAGGATCATCGGCCGCAAGACGCTGGAACTGATGGCGTCCGATCATCTCGGGCCGCAGGTTCAGACCAACGGAACCCTGCTCTCGCCCGGCCACGGTTTCGGCCTCGGCTTCGCCGTGCGCCGCGAGGCCGGCATCGCGCCGTTCCCCGGCAGCGTCGGCCAGTATTTCTGGAGCGGCATCGCGGGGACGTTCTTCTGGATCGATCCGAAGGAGGATCTGTTCGCGGTGTTCATGAGCCAGGGGCCGGGACAGCGCGACTACACGCGAACGCTGGTGCGGGATCTGGTTTACGCGGCGGTGGAGTGAGACAGCGTCGCTTGAGTTGAATGATCAAGCGCCAAGCTCGGTGCAACCTCTCCCGCTTGCGGGGGAGGTCGGCACCAAGTGCCGGGTGGGGGCTCTCTCCTCTTGGGGGTCCTCGATTGTGGAGACACCCCCTCCCCCACCCCTCCCCCGCAAGCGGGAGAGGGAGCGCACCGTCACTCGCGGCCACACCGTGGCCTACAACGCTTCTCAGCTAATCGTCGCGCCGCCGTCGATTACCATGGTCTGGCCGGTCATGAAGTCGCCGGCCTTGGACCCCAGGAACACCGCGGCGCCGGCGATCTCGTCGGGGATGCCGATGCGCAGCAGCGGCGAGCGCGCGGTCGAGGCCTTCAGGTTCTCCGGATTGTCCCACAGCGCCTTGGCAAAATCGGTCTTGATCAGGCCGGGCGCGATGCAGTTCACGCGGATGTTGTCCTTGCCGTATTCGCAGGCGAGGTTGCGCGCGAGCTGCATGTCGGCGGCCTTGGAGATGGCGTAGGCGCCGAGGATGGTCGAGCCTTTCAATCCGCCGATCGAGGAGACGATGATGATGGAGCCGTCCTTGCGCTCGATCATCTGCGGCACCACCATCGAGATCAGCCAGTTGTTGGCGACGATGTTGTTGTCCAGGATCTTCCTGAACTGATCGTCGGAGATGCCGGCGAGCGGACCGTAATACGGGTTCGAGGCGGCGTTGCAGACCAGCACGTCGATCTTGCCGAAAGCGCGGTTGCTCTCATCGACGAGGTTTTGCAGATTCTCCTTCGAGGAGATGTTGGCAGCAACTGCGACCGCGGTGCCCCTGCCGAACTTGTCGTTGATGCCCTTGGCCACCTGCTCGCAGACATCGGCTTTGCGCGATGAGATCACGACCTTGGCGCCGTGCTCGGCCATGCGCTCGGCAATCGCAAGCCCAATGCCGCGCGTCGATCCGGTGATGACGGCGACTTTCCCCTTCATGTCGAACAAGGTCATGTTTCTCTCCCAGATTGATCTTTGTCTTCATCTCCAGATTCCGGGCTCGATGCTGCGCATCGCCCCGGAATGACAGCTCAGTCAGGCCAGCTTCTTGACTTCCGGCCCCGCCGGCTGATGCATCGCCGCGTGCTCAGCATCCGCGATCCACGGCTGCTGGTTCACCATCGGTAGCCGCCAGACCTTGCGCTCGGGAGTGGCGAAATAATCCAGCCGCGTCACCGAGCAATTGTCGATGTCGAACGACAATCCCCGCTCCGGCTGGCCGTCGAGCGCGAGCCCCAGCGCCGCCTTGATGGTGCCGCCATGCGCGACCGCGATGATGTCCTGGCCTCCCGCCTCAGCGTTGATCCGCTCGATGGTGCGGCGCGTGCGGTTGTAGAGATCCATGAAGCTCTCGCCGCCGGGCGCGGGCTCGTTGATGTCGGCAAACCAGCTCGTGCCGACGGGTCGGCTGGCGACGAACTGGGCGCGGTTCATGCCCTGCCAGCGGCCGAGATTTTGCTCGGCGAGGTCCGCTTCCCATTTCATCGATTCAGGTCTTGGGAAGCCGGCCGCCCAGATCGCTTCCGCGGTCTGGTGCGTGCGCATCAGATTGCTCGAATACCAGACCGCCGTGCGTGGCAGCACCTTGGCAACAGCGTTGAACACATAGGTATCGCTGGTGTCGCAGGCGATGTCGCTTTGTCCGTAGATGTTGCCGCCGTCATTGCGCACCGGCGCGTGACGGACCCACCACCACCGTGTCATGACCACATTGGGCTTGTCTGCGCCTGCCATCGAAACCCTTCCATCCCGTTTGATGTCGCTGTACGTCAGGTGTGAACGTGTCTCAAGACACTTTTACCGTTTGAAATCTTGTTTGAAATTCCGTCGCGCGGCAAGCGTCGCGTGAGGCACCACAGGAGAGAAACGCATGGGCCGTCTGCAAGGCAAATCCGTCATCATCACCGGCGCCGGCAGCGGCATCGGTCGCGCCGCCGCGCTGCTGTTCACCCGGGAAGGCGCCAAGCTGATCGCGGTCGATCGCACCGAGGCGGTGAAGGAGACCGTCGACGAGGTGAAGAAGGCCGGCGGCGTCGCGGAAGCCATGATCGCGGACGCGGGCTCCGAGACGGACGTCATCGCCGTGATCGACAAGGCGGTGAAGACCCACGGGCGACTCGACGTGATCTGGGCCAATGCCGGCGTCAGCGGCGGGCTCGTCCCGCTCGGCGAGCAAACCGTAGAGCATTGGCAGGAGGTCTTGCGCGTCAATCTGATCGGCCCGTTCCTCGCCGTGAAGCACGCGATGCCGCACATGGTGAAGCAGCAGTCCGGCGCGATCGTGCTGACGGCGTCCGTCGCAGGCCTCAAGGCCGGTGCCAGCGGGCATCCCTATGCCGCAAGCAAGGCCGGCGTGATCAGCCTGGTGCAGACCACGGCGTATTCGCTCACCGGCACCGGCGTGCGCATCAACGCGGTGTGCCCGGGCCTGATCGAAACAGGCATGACAAAACCGATCTTCGACCGCGCCAAGGAGCGCGGCACCCAGGACAAGATCGGCCAGCTCAATCCGCTCAAGCGCCCCGGCCAACCGCACGAGCTCGCAGCTATGGGGTTGTTCTTGGCCAGCGACGAAGCGTCGTATGTGAACGGCCAGGCGTTCCCGGTCGACGGCGGCCTGACGGCGTCGATGCCGTATACGGGCAAGCCGGTTTAACTCTCGCGTGTCCCGGACGCGCTGCAGCGTTCTTACGCTGCTGCGCAGCGTCCAGGGCACGAGAGGCGAGTTTGGCAGCTCTCTCCACATCGTCATTGCGATGCTCCAATGCAGATCCAGCCGCCGTGCCGTAGGGTGGGCAAAGGCGCATAGCGCCGTGCCCACGATCTCCTTCCATGAGCCACAGGGCGTGGGTCCACCCTACGAGATCGAGATCGTGGCACGTAGCTCAAACCGCAGACACACCCTCGCATCCTCGCGGCTCATCTCGCCCGAGCTTTGCTTCATCTCTTCACCCTCATAATTGAAAGAGGGCGCAGGGAAGACCGGGAGCCCGCTGGCACCCGAGGTCCACTGTGCGAAATCTGCGTAACAAGAAGCTGCACAGCGGCATACAGGTGTAGCCAGGACATCCCGGCCTTCCCTGCGCAGTGGTTTTACGGCTTATGTCGTGCTCTCCCCGGGGAGCGTTGCACTATTGCCCCCGTCGCCTTGCGGATGGCTGGCGGATGCGTCCGGTTGGACGACACCCATCACCACAAGACTTGACGCACAGACCCCGGGCGTCAGGACCACACGATTTTGCCGTACGCTAGAATCACACCGGTCGTGTGCGCGACGCCATCGCTCACGGTTCCCCGCCCTGCGATTGCTGTTCGCGCCGATGTCACCTGGGTCCACCGCCGCCCGGCCCGCGTTCGTGACGATCGCGATACGCCCCTCTTCCTTGGGCCGGGTTGCCGCGACACATACGCGATTTCCGAATTTCGGTAAAGTGGAATATTTTCGTCGCCCTGCGTTGACCCATTGCTGGCGTGTGTTGCCCGACGGGCAACCCAAGGGATTGTGGCCCTTGTAGCCCGGATGAAGCGCAGCGTAATCCGGGGAGTCCTGTCACGAAGCACGAAGGCCCCGGATTACGCTTCGCTCCATCCGGCTACGGGTTTGTGTTGATTTGCGCAATCAGCCACCGCGTTGGTATGGTTCCTGCAAGCACTGCAGCCTCCATACTCCCTGACAGAACGAGACAATGCCAAGCTCAAGACCCGACCGTATCCGCAAACTCCTCGCCGACCTCGTCGGCTTCGACACCGTCAGCGACCGCACCAACCTGCCCCTGATTGCCCATATCGAGAGCTACCTCGCCGCGTTCGGCGTCAAGGGCGAGCGCATCACCGACGTAACAGGGCAGAAGGCCTCGCTGTGGGTCACGATCGGCCCCGAGGACCGCCCGGGCCTGGTGCTGTCGGGCCATACCGACGTCGTGCCGGTGGTGGGGCAGGACTGGAGCCACGATCCGTTCAGGTTGGTCGAGCGCGACGGCAAGCTCTACGGCCGCGGCACCACTGACATGAAGGGTTTTGTCGCGGTGTGCCTCGCCATGGTGCCGGAGATGCTGGAGGCCAAGCTCGCAACGCCAATTCATCTGGCGATCTCCTACGACGAGGAGATCGGCTGCGTCGGCGTGCGGCCGATGCTCGGCGAGGTCGCGAAGAAACGGATCATACCGCTCGGCGCCTTCATCGGCGAGCCGACCGAGATGAAGGTCATCATCGGCCACAAGGGCAAGCACGGCGTGCGCGCAACCTTCCACGGCCTCGCCCGCCACTCCTCGATCGCGCCCGACGGCGTCAACGCGATCGAATATGCCGCCGAGCTGATCGTTGAGATCCGCCGCCGCGCCGTGGCGCTCGCAGCCGTGCGAGCCAGCGACAGCCTCTACGACGTTCCGCATTCGACGCTGCTCACCAGCATCGTGCATGGCGGCGCGGCGCTGAACATCGTGCCTGATACCTGCACGGTGGATTTCGAATGCCGCGGAATCGGCATCACCGAGTCCAGGGAGGTGACGGATGCGATCGTCGCCTGGGCCAGGGCCGAGCTCGAGCCCGCGATGAAGAAGCGGCATCCGGAGTGCGGCATCGATTTCGAGGAGATCCTCGACTACCCCGCCCTCGACACTGCCGCCGACGCCGCCATCGTCACGCTCGCCAAGAGCCTTGCAGGGCGCAACGACCACGCCAAGGTCGCCTTCGGCACCGAGGCCAGCCTGTTCGCCAGCATGGCCGACATCCCATCCGTGGTGATCGGCCCGGGCTCGATCGCGCAGGCGCATACGCCGGATGAATTCGTGGAGATGGCGGAGCTGGAGAAGTGTGCGGGGTTCGTGGAGAGACTGATCGCGCATTGTGCGAAGGCGGCGTCGTAGGTGCCGTAGGGTGCGCAAAGCGAAGCGTGCCCACCATTAGGCTGCGTCACGGGGAGATCGTGGGCACAGCGCTGCGCGCTTTTGCCCACCCTACGAGAGCTGTCAGGGGTCTCGTATCCCGCCTCCTCGTCATTGCGAGGAGCCCTTGAGACGAAGCAATCCAGGCTGTCCCCGCGGAAATGGTCTGGATTGCTTCGCTACGCTCGCAATGACGGAGTGTGTGGCGAGAGTGGCGCAAGAAAAAAGCGCGGCCACACCGACCGCGCCTTCGTCGTTCCTACACCGCGCCGGCCTTCTGCGCGTATTCCCATGAGGCCTGCGACAGCGGCACGGTGCGCTTGGCTGACTCCAGCGCCTTGGCGTTGGCGGCGGTGCCGTCGCGGACGCGGCCGGCGATGCCTTGAGTGATGCCGGCGAGACGGAACAGATTGTAGGCGAAGTACCAGTTGAGATCAGGCACCGTCATCTTGGTGACGTTGCAATAGATCTGCGCAGCTTCTTCCACGCTCGGGATGTTGAGCGCCTTGAGGTCCGCGCCCTGCAGGCCCGGCATGATCCACTGCATCAACAGGTAGGTGAAGTCGGCCATGGGATCGCCGAGCGTCGACAGCTCCCAGTCCAGCACGGCCTGCACGCGCGGTTCCGTCGCGTGGAAAATCATGTTGTCGAGACGATAGTCGCCATGGACGATCGAGACGCGGGCCTGCTCCGGCACCGTCTTGGGCAGCCATTCGGCGACCTTCTCGAACTCGGGAATGTGCTGCGTCTCGGACGCGCGATACTGCTTGGTCCAGCGGTCGATCTGGCGCGCGAAATAATTGCCGGGCTTGCCGAACTCGCCGAGCCCGATCGCCGTGGGATCGTACATGTGGAGCTTCGCCAGCGTCTCGATCTTGCTGGTGAAGATCTTGCGCCGCGCATCGCCATCCTGGCTCGGCAGTGTCGGATCCCAGAACACCCGGCCCTCCTCCATCGACATGATGTAGAAGGCCGCGCCGATGACGCTGTCGTCCTGGCACAGCGCATAGGCGTGCGCGACCGGGAAACCCTGCTTGCCGAGCGCCGCGATCACGCGATATTCGCGATCGACCGCGTGCGCCGAGGGCAGCAATTTGCCGAACGGCTTGCGGCGCATCACGTAGGAACGGTTCGGCGTGTTCAGCCGGTAGGTCGGATTGGACTGGCCGCCCTTGAACTGGAGCACGACCAGCGGCCCCTGATAGCCTTCGACGTTGTCGCGCATCCAGGCTTCGAGCCGCATCTCGTCGAAGCGATGACGCTCCTCGACCGGCTTGGTGCCCGAGAACTCTTCGTCTTTCCTGACGCCGTCAGCCACGATGACGCTCCCTCTTCAGTCCTGACCATTTCAGGTCGAGCATGATCCTAATCGGTAACCGCTGACGCACTTGCGTCAAGCGGTCACCGCATCATGCCCTGCCGGTTCTTCAGATCGGGAGCGCCTCCCGGCTCTCCCTCTTAGTGACCGGGAGAGTTTGCATACTTCCGAACCTCAAGTCTGGCAATGGCGCGATTGTGCACCTCGTCCGGACCGTCGGCGAGACGGAGCGTGCGGATGTGGGCGTAGTCCTTGGCGAGGCCCGCCTCATCCGAGACACCGGCGCCGCCGAAAGCCTGGATCGCCTCGTCGATGATCTTCAGCGCCATGTTGGGCGCTGCGACCTTGATCATGGCGATCTCGGCCTGCGCGGTCTTGTTGCCGACCTTGTCCATCATGTCGGCAGCCTTGAGGCAGAGCAGGCGCGTCATCTCGATATTGGTGCGGGCATCGCCGATGCGCTGCTCCCACACAGAGTGCTCGACGATCTTCTTGCCGAAGGCGCTGCGCGAGGACAGGCGCTTCACCATCTTCTCCAGCGCCTCTTCGGCCTTGCCGATGGTGCGCATGCAGTGATGGATGCGGCCCGGGCCGAGCCGGCCCTGCGCGATCTCGAAGCCACGGCCTTCGCCGAGCAGGATGTTCTCTTTCGGCACCCTGACGTTCTCCAGCAACACCTGGGCATGGCCGTGCGGCGCGTCGTCGAAGCCGAACACCGGCAACATCTTCTCGACCTTGATGCCGGGCGTGTCGAGCGGAACCAGGATCTGCGACTGCTGCTGATGCTTGGCCGCCTTGAAATCGGTCTTGCCCATCAGGATCGCGATCTTGCAGCGGGGATCGCCGACGCCGGACGACCACCATTTGCGGCCATTGATGACGTAATGATCGCCATCCTTCTCGATGCGGGTTTCGATGTTGGTCGCGTCCGAGGAGGCCACCGCCGGCTCCGTCATCAGGAAGGCGGAGCGGATCTCGCCGTCCATCAGCGGACGCAGCCATTTGCGCTTCTGCTCCTTGGAGCCGTAGCGGATGAACACCTCCATGTTGCCGGTGTCGGGCGCGGAACAGTTGAATACTTCCGAGGCCCAGGTGATGCGGCCCATCTCTTCCGACAGCAGCGCGTATTCCAGATTGGTCAGTCCCGCGCCGCGGAATTCATCATCCTCATGCTCGGACGGCGGCATGAACATGTTCCAGAGGCCTTCGGCCTTCGCCTTCTTCTTGAGGTCCTCCAGGATCGGGATCACCTTCCAGCGCTCGCCGGCATGATCCTGCTGGTCATAGATCGGCACCGCCGGGCGCACGTGCTTGGCCATGAAGGACCGCACGCGGTCGAGCCATTCCTTCTGCTTGGGGGACAGATCGAAATCCATGGGACGCTCCTCGTCTCTCTTCTGCGAAGCTGTTTGCCTCGCGAGCCTGTTTTGCGCCGGACCGTCCGGCCCGCAAGCGCACAGCTTGCGGGCGCTTCGGAACCGGCTTCGCGAGTTGCGAACGAGTCCCGATTGCGATTGACATCTCCGGCCTTCAAACGATAGTTTCATACAACTGTTTGAATTGCAACTCCCTCGCTCACGACGTCATTCCGGGGCGGCCCGCAGGGCTGAACCCGGAATCTCGAAATGTGGGGCGAGATTCCGGGTTCTCGCTTCGCGAGCCCCGGAATGACGGGATAAAGGTCATGGCCAGCGATCATACGAGATCTGCCATTCTCGCCGCCGCCGAACGGCTCTACGCCGATCGCG
The DNA here is from genome assembly GCF_014198315.1 of Bradyrhizobium sp. CIR48. Lineage (NCBI taxonomy): Bacteria > Pseudomonadati > Pseudomonadota > Alphaproteobacteria > Hyphomicrobiales > Nitrobacteraceae > Bradyrhizobium > Bradyrhizobium sp. CIR48. Next base: position 169,164 of record NZ_JACIHG010000007.1, on the reverse strand, counting down.
GCTTCGGCGACGTGACGCTGCGCGACATCGTCGCGGAGGCGGGCGTCAACCTCGCCGCGGTGAACTATCATTTCGGCTCGAAGGACGAGCTGATCGCGGAATTATTCGTCACCCGCTCGATCGCCACCAACCGCGAGCGCCTGCGCGAACTGAAGGCGGCGGAAGAGCAAGGCGGCGGCCGTGCACCGATCGAGGTGATCTTGCACGCGCTGGTCGGGCCGACGCTGCGCGGCTGCCTCGGGCCTGAGAACCAGCGCTCGACCGCGGCGCGCTTCATGATCCGCGCCTCGATCGAATCCGTGCCGCCGATCCGCCGCATCAAGAACCGCGAGATCGACCATTTGCGCAAGTTCGCAGGCGCGATGCGCCGCGCCCTGCCCGACCGCAGCGACGTCGATATCTACTGGGGCCTCAACTTCGCGCTCGCGATGGCACACCACACCATCCGCGAGAGCGAGCGGCTGACAAAACTGTCGGAAGGCAAATGCGACCTCGACGACGTCGAGGACGTGGTCGCGCGCGTGGTCAGCGTGGCCACGATGGCGCTGACGGCGGGACGGGCGGAGACGAAGGCACCGGCGCGGGTCGCGGCGCGGTAGTCCCTCACATCATCGCGATGCAGTCGATCTCGACGTCGAAGGGGCCGAACCATTCCGGCGTGCAGACGAAGATCCGCGCCGGCGGATCTTCAGGGAAATAGCGTGCATAGATGGCGTTGAACGCGGCGAAATGTTTCGTCGAGGTACAGTAGACATTGCACTTCATGACGTTGTCGAGCGAGGCACCGGCCGCCTGGAGGCACAGCTTCATCTGCTCCATGACGATCTCGCTCTGCCGCTCGATCGGCATTTGCGCGATCTCGCCCGTCGCCGGGTCGAACGGCGGCAGGCCCGCGACGAAGATCATGTTGCCGGCGCGCGTCACCGGCGAGACCGGTGCGTTGCGGCGGTCGAGAAAGGTCGAGATCGGTTCGACGCGGAGCGCTTCGCGTTTCATGCAGCCACCTTCGGTTCAAGCGAGACCGACGCCTGACTACATCATCCTGCAGCCGGCATGCTTCGCTTCTAATCGAAGTGTGGTTGTCGCCGCGGGTTCAGGCCCGCTGCGGCATCTCCTCGGCTTCTTCCTTGGCGAGCAGCAGCAGCATCTCGATGCCCATCTCGCCTTCCTGCGGCGAGCGGATGAACTTGATCTCCTCGGCACTCTGCCGCAGTGCGGCAACGATGGCGACGGCCTGATTGGCGGTGGCCGCCTCGGTCGCCAGAATTGCCTTCTGGTCCTTGGCCTGGAACCCGATCGTGTAGGACATCCATTTCCCTCCCGACGTTAGTGGAGAGATCGAAACAGAGTCTGGCGCGGAACGGAAGCCTGTGAGACTACGGACCGGAACTATCTGGGGATGGCGCGCAAGCCTCAGGCAAGCCCGAGCATCGCGCGCGCGTCCTCTGCGGCCGCCGCTTTGCTGCGAACCACCCTCTCCCACGAGGGAAGAGGGTAAGAGCGCACGCTGCTTCTGCTGAGTTAGATGATCCCCTGCTGCTTCAGCGTCTCGATTTTGCCCGCATCGTAGCCGAGCTTGCCGCCGAGGACCTCCTGCGTGTGCTCACCAAGCAGCGGCGGGGCGCGATATTCGGTGAGGGGGGTGCCCGAAAGAGTCAGCGCGTTTCGGATCAGCGAGAGTTCCGGTTCGAACTTGTGCTCGGTCTTCACCCGCATGCCGCGCGACTGGACGTGCGGATCGGAAAACACCTGCTCGAAATTGTTGATCGGACCCGAGGGCACGCCGGCCTCCTCCAGCTTTTCCAGCCAGTAGGCCACCGGCTGCTTCAGGAACAGGCCGGCGAAGATCGCCATGATCTCCTTGCCGTGCGTGACGCGGTCGTTGTTCTTGACGAAGCGCGGATCGCTCGCAAGCTCGGGTTCGCCGAGCACGGCGCAGGTCTTCCGGAACTGGCCGTCATTGCCGACCACCAGCATCAGCTCGCCATCGGTGCAGCGGAACACGCCGGCCGGCATGCCGCCATTGCCCCAGGTGCCGCGGCGCGGCGGCGTCTTGCCGTTGACGAGGTAGATCTGCAGCCAGTGCGACAACGACGCAATGACGGTGTCGAACAGGCAGACATCGATGTGCTGACCCTGCCCATCATTGGCGTCGCGATGGTAGAGCGCCGAGAGAATCCCGATCGAGGTGTTCATGCCGGTCATGTAGTCGACAATGGAGGGACCGACCTTCATCGGGCCCTCGCCCGGCTCGCCATCCATGTGGCCGGTGACGCTCATCAGGCCGCCCATCGCCTGCAAGATGGCGTCATAGCCGGCGCGCGGCGCGTAGGGTCCGGTCTGGCCGAAGCCGGTCACCGAGCAATAGATGATGCCGGGGTTGATCGCCTTGATGGTCTCATAGTCGAGGCCGTAGCGCTTGAGATCGCCGACCTTGTAGTTCTCCATGAAGACGTCGACGTCCTTGGCAAGCTCGCGGATGATCGCCTGGCCCTCGGGCTTGGCGATGTTGACGGTGACCGACTTCTTGTTGCGGTTGGCGCAGAGATAGAAGGAATTGTTGTTGTTGGCCTTGCCCTCGGGATCGCTGAGATAGGGCGGGCCGAAGGCGCGCGCGTCGTCGCCGGTGCCCGGCCGCTCGATCTTGATCACCTCGGCGCCGAGATCGCCCAGCATCTGGGCCGACAAAGGCCCTGCAAGCACGCGCGTAAGGTCAAGGATCTTGATGCCTGAAAGCGGCAGGGCCGACATGTCGATTTCCTCCGGGGAACTGAATTTTGGCGCGGCGGCTCTGAGCGGCCGCGCTCCCCAGCCGATACACTATTTTGGCGCCTTGAGCCCTGCACTGGCGGCATACGGCTATCCGCAGCTCCGGCAGCACGCCAATTCCTGTCGGCAGCTTTCCGCGCCGCGAATATTGCCTCGTCGGCTCAGGTCACGGCTGCCGCCGCCACGCGCGGCCGCCGGCGGCCGAGCAGGATCAGGATCAATACCGTCGCGCAGGAGCAGACGAAGGTGAGACCGAGCGCGCCGCGGCTGCCGAATTGGGTGAGCAGGCCGACAAGGAGCGGCGGCGAGATCGCGGACGCCAGATTGAGCGGCAGCGCGATCATCGACATCGCCTTGGCGAACTCGGCCTGGTCGTAGAACACCAGCGGGATGGTCGCCCGCGCCACCGCCATCGCGCCGCTGCCGGCGCCATAGAGCAGGATGAAGACCGCGACCGCCCAGGTCGCGCCTTCGCTCAGCATCAGCAGCAGCATGGCGACGGGCAGCGCCGTGCCCGCGACGAGCCCTGTCGTGATCCCGTCCCATCGCCCGCCGCCAAGCAAATCCAGCCCGCGGGCGCTGACCTGGATCACGCCCAGCATCGAGCCAAACGCGAGGGCCTGCGCGGGCGTGAGCCCCTCCGCCCGCAACAGCTCGATCATGATGGCGCTGATGCCGAAATTGACGAAGGCGTTGAGCGTGATCGCGGCGACGACGAGGCCGAAAGTGCTCCTTGGAATCGCGGGCACATCGGCAGACTTGGCCGGCGTGCCGCCATCGTCCTTCGCAAGTCTCCGGCGCGGCGCCACGAATGCATAGAGCGGAAGTGACACGAGGATCAGCATGGCCGCGTAAACCAGGCACGTCCCCCGCCAGCCGAGGTGCCCGCTGAGAAACGACGTCGTCGGCCAGAAGATGCTGCTGGACAGTCCCGTCACCAGCATCAAGGCTCCGATCGCGTTCTTGGCCTGCCGCCCCGCGACCTCGTTCAGCATGATATAGGCGCCGGTCGACAGCGTGGCGCTGCCGGCGATGCCGAGGACGATCCAGGCGGCGAAATAAAGCACCGGCTCGTGAGCGAGAGACAGCAGCACGAAGCCCGGCGCGGTGACGACCGTGCCGACCATCATGACCGTCCGCGCGCCATGCCGCGCAAACGATCTGGCGAGCCACGGCGCGCACAGCCCCATCGAGACATAGAGAACGGATGTCCCGGCGAACACCGCCGGCAGGCTCATGCCGAGATCGGCGGCGAGATCGCGCCCGACGATGGCAGGAAGCCCGATCGTGCCCCATCCGACCAGCTGCGTGATGGCGAGCACCAGCAGGACCCCGATCAGCCTGCTGTCAGATTTCAAGAACCGCATTCCAACCGTTCGCCTGCCCGGCAGGCGCTGATCACGCCTGTGACACCTCTCTTAGCCGGAGACTCAGTGCGCGGGAACGCCGGCCGCCGAATGGCAGAAGGCAGCCGGGAGCATGTCAGGAGGAGGCAGCAGCCTCTACCGCGCGATCCCGAGCAAGGATCGCGCCTCGGCGGCGGTCGCAACGCGGCGACCGTGGCGCGTGACAGCCTCGCAGGCGATGGTCACGAGCTCCGCATTGCTGGCGGCCAGGCGTGTCTTGTCGATCCTGATATTGTCCTCGAGCCCGGTCCGAACCGCGTCGGCGCCCCGCGCCAGCGCCCAGCCCATGACCTCGGCCTGGTGACGTCCGATCCCGGCCGCGGTCCATGTCGCGTGCGGGATCAGCCGCCTGAGCTCTGCCAGCAGGATGTCGAGGACATGCTCGTCCGCCGGCATCGCGTTCTTGACGCCCATGACGAACTGTACGTGCGGACGCGGGTCGATCAGCCCCGCCTCGATCAGGCGGCGGGCACCGTGGATATGAGACAGATCGAAGATCTCGATCTCCGGCCGGATGCCATTCGTCTGCATGCCGGTGGCGAGGGTCTCGACCAGGGCGGCGCTGTTCTCATAAACAATCGTCGGGAAGTTCACCGACCCCGTGGACAGCGAGGCCATGTCCGGCTTCAGATAGAGCGACGATCCACGCGCCGAGGGATCGCGGCCCCGCCCGCCGGTCGAGAACTGGACGATCATGCCGGGACAATGCTTCCTGATCCCCTCCGCTACCTTCGCAAAACGTTCGGGATCGGACGACGGCGTCTCGTCATCATTGCGAACGTGGATGTGGGCAAGCGTGGCGCCGGCCTCGAAGGCCTCCTGCGTCGACTCGATCTGTTCGGACGGCAAAATCGGCACCGCAGGATTGTCCTTCTTGCGCGGAACGGAGCCGGTGATAGCGACAGCAACGACGACGGGGTTCATCCTGCAACCTCATGATGATCGCGCTCACGCGCACCAAGTTCGATCAGGCCCTGACATAGCGCGCGGAGCCCTGCCGCCGCAAACATCAATTGTCGCGGCGGCAAGGCTTCCTTGCGTTCGCGTCAGGTCTGAACTGCGGCCACACCATTCGCGGCTTCCGCACGCTGCCGCTCGTAGTCGGCTCGGGCGATCGGAACGGCCTTGGGATTGCCGAGATCATCGATGCTGATCCGATAGGTCTCCCGGGCCGAGACGGCCGCCAGCGCCGCGATCACCGTGATGCCGAAGGCGATCGCGCCCACCGTCAAGGGAATGTTGGCCGAGCCGGGAGGCGCTACGATGGCGAACAGGGCTGGAAGCAAGGCGGTGATGGTCGTTCCGATGTTCTGCGAGATCGCCATCGCCGACACCCGTGTGCGGGTCGGAAACAGCTCCGGGTAAAAGCTCGGGAAGATCGCGTTATAGCCCTGATAGACGACGCCCCACATCAGGAGCGACAGCAGGATCGCCAGCGGCACGTTCCTGATGCTGATGGCATAGAGATAGCCAAAGGAGAGCAAGCCGGAGAGCAGCGCGCCCACGACGATCGGAGGCTTGCGCCCGACCTTGTCGGAGAGATTGCCGACGAAGGGAATGACGAACACGGCCAGCATGTTTCCGAGGACCGGGATCCACAGATAAACGTCCTTGGCAAAGCCGATGCCGTAGGCCGGCTGCACCGCGTAGGCCGCACCGAAGATGGTCGCGACAACCGGAATGACATTCATCAGCGCCATGCAGATGACCCTGAGCATGTCGGGCCAGTTCAGCTTGATGGCCTGAACGATGGGCGCCCGCGGCGTTTCTCCCCGCTCGCCCTCTCGCGCAAAGGCGGGGGTCTCGTCGACTTCGCGGCGAATGATGTAGCCCGCGACGATGACGAAGAAGCTGAGCAGGAAGGGAATCCGCCAGCCCCAGCTGTTGAAGGCGTCGGTCGGCATATAGGCCGCCAGCGGCAGGAAGACCGCAGCTGCGAGAATCTGTCCAGCCTGCACGCCCTGAAGGGCGAAGCTTGCATAGAAGCCGCGTCGACCGAACGGCGCATGCTCCAGAATCATCGAGCTTGCGCCGGAGATTTCACCGGCAACGGCAAATCCCTGCACGAGGCGCAGCATGACGAGCAGGATCGGCGCCAGGATGCCGACCTGCTGATAGGTCGGCAGGAGTCCCACGGCCATGGTCGAGATGCCCATCAGGAACATGCAGAGGATGAGAACCGTCTTGCGGCCATGGGTATCGCCCCAATGTCCGAGCACGAAGGCGCCGACCGGCCGGGCCACATATCCAACGCCATAGGTCGCCAGCGATGCGACGATCGCGACCGTGGGATTGTCCGACGGGAAGAAGATTTGCGGGAAGATCAGCGACGCAGCGGTCGCGTAGATGAAGAAGTCATAATATTCGAGAGCCGACCCGATCCAGCCGCTGGCAGCAGCCTTTCTGGACTGACTCATGTCGTGGATCGCGCGCGTGGTACCCATCACAAAAGCTCCTCCCGATCTGTTCGTTTGATGCGTCCCGTTGGCGGGCTTCGCTGGACAATTGGACAGCAATCCCCGGGCGCTCTGCGGAGCTCCGCGAGTGCTTGGCACTGCCGGTCGGTGTCTTGAGTGAAGAGACAGTAGGCTTTCGCCGGGCTAACACAATTACCCAGTTATGCGATAAACCTAACATGATGTTATCTGGGCTAAAGGGCCGAGCCGACCCATCCTGCACGCTGACCGACGGCTCGGCATGCCGCCGCGGAGTTCATTCCGGCGGATTGAACGTCCGCACGAAATACACGGGCTCGCTGCCCTTCTTCAGGCGGTAGAGTTGCGCCGGGCGGTTCGGGCCGCGCCGCATCTTCGCGACCGGCTCAATCATATCGGCCGCCAGGATCCGGGTGCGGAAGGCGCTTTTCTCGAGCGGGCGGTCGAGCACGATCTCGTAGACGCGCTGCAAATCCGGCAGCGTGAATTCCGGCGGCATCAGATAGGCCGGCAGCGAGGTGTATTCCACCTTGTTGCGCAGGCGCTGGATCGCGGTTGCGAGGATGTCGCCGTGATCGAAGGCGAGCTTGTCCTTGAGCCTGCCCTCTCGAATTGGAAACCAGTGCGCATCGTTCGCCAGCACGCTTGCGTCCGCCGGGATCAGCGCGAAATAGGCGTGCGTCGCCGACCAGCCGCGCGGATCGCGCGTCGCGCTTCCCCAGCTTCCGAGTTGCTCCAGATAAGGGCTGGTGACCCCGGTCTTCTCCTTCAGCTTGCGGGCCGCGCAAGCCGCGAGGTCGCGGTCCTTCGTGACGTCCACGAAGCCGCCCGGCAGCGCCAAGCTGAGCGGAAACGGCTCGCCCTCGCCGGCCGGGCGCTGCATCAGCAGCACCTGAAGGCTGTCGTCGAGGATCGTAAAGATCACGACATCGACCGTGGTCAGGGGGCGCGGAAAGTCCAATTCTCCAGACTTTCCAAGGCCCTTGCCAAGGTCCTTGCTCCGCCCCTCACCTGCCATCGCCAATCTCTCCTGTTCGGTCTTGACAGTAGCATAGTTAGTTGTACAGTCCAACTTACTTAGTTGCTCAGACACACTTATTGCAGCCGTTGGAGAAACACATGTTCGGCGTCAGGTTCATCAAGGCCCAGCCCACCACCTATCTGATGAAGTATCGCGCCGGCGCGATCGTCGCCGAGGGTGCTGGTCTTTCCGCGCTGTATTACGCGCCGGTGACCATGCTGGTCGCGGTGCCCATCGGCAGCCGCGACGCCTCGTTCATCTTCGAGCAGACCGCGCGCGACTTTCAGACGCTGACCGTGCAGGGCCAGGTGACTTATCGCGTCAGCGACCCGAAGAAGGCGGCCTCGATGCTCGACTTCACCCTGAAGGCTGACGGCAAGACCTATGCGAGCGACGATCCGGAAAAGCTGCCGGAACGCATCCTCGGCACGGTCGAGGTCCTCGCCCAGCAAGCGGTGAAGGAACTGACGCTGAGGGACGCGTTGCAGGCGTCCGACCGCATCGCCGACATCATCGCGGGCGGCTTGAGGGCGCGCGCCGACATCGCAGCTCTCGGCCTCGAAATCCTCGGCGTGTCGATCCGCGGCATCAAGCCGACGCCGGACACCGCGAAGGCGCTGGAGGCGCAAGCGCGCGAAGCGATCCTGAAGAACGCGGACGAAGCGATCTTCGCCCGGCGCAACTTCGCCGTCGAGCAGGAACGCGCCATTCGCGAGAGCGAACTCGACACCGAGATCGCGGTCGAGCAGAAGAAGCGGTCAATTCGCGAGACCCAGATGGACGCCGAGGCGAGCGTTGCGGCAAAGCGCAATGAGCTGCGCGAGGCCGGCATGGCCGCGGACATCGTGCTGGAAGGCAAGCGCAAGGATTTCGTCGGCCTCAATGCCGAGAACACCAGGACGCTGGCCGACGCCGAGGCCTATCGCGTCGGCGCGCTGATGAAGATCTTCGAAGGCGTCGACACCCGCGTGATCCAGGCGCTTGCCGCTGCCGGCATGCAGCCGGGTCAGCTGATCGCACAAGCCTTCTCCGGCATTGCCGAGAAGGCCGAGAAGATCGGCCAGCTCAACGTCTCGCCGGACCTGCTCAGCCAATTGATGGAGAAGCCGAAGGAGGCCGCCAATGCCCGCCGCCAATGACCGAAAGGTGGTGCTGGTGACGCGCAAGACCAGGTTGGAGGACCTGATCGCGCGCCACCTGACGGCGGCGCAGGCGCGCTTCTATGTCGAACATCTCGGCGCCGACTTCTCCGACTATGAGCGCGAGCACGAGGTCTATCGTGCCCAGCGTCACACGACGCTGCAAGTGCTGGAGCAATGGGGGCGCTATCAGGTCATCGACCGCGGCTTCCTGCCGAACTTCCTCTTCGGGCCTGATGACATCGTCGTCGCGCTCGGCCAGGACGGCGTCGTCGCCAACACGATGAAATATCTCGATGACCATCCGCTGATCGGGCTCAATCCGGATCCCGCGCGCCACGACGGCATCCTCCTGCCCTTCGCGCCGCGCGACCTCGCCAAGCTCCTGCCGGAGGTCGCCACTGAGAAGCGCGACAGCCAGGCCGTGACGATGGCGGAAGCACGGCTCAACGACGGCCAGGTGCTCTACGCCGTCAATGATTTGTTCATCGGCGCACGGACGCATGTCTCCGCGATCTACGAGATTGCCGCCGGCGGGGCGACGGAACGGCAATCTTCAAGCGGACTGATCGTCTCGACCGGCCTCGGATCGACCGCCTGGTTCAAAAGCATCGTCACGGGCTCGCTGGCCATTGCCGGCAGTCTTGTTGGGCAGCCTCCCCCGCTGACCGGTTACGAGGCCCTGCCCTGGGACGCGCCGGAGCTGCGCTTCGCGGTGCGCGAACCCTTCCCCAGCCGCCATTCGCAGACCCATCTCGTCTGCGGCCGGCTCGCCTCGGCGGACCAGTTGCGCATCCGCTCGCTGATGGCGGAAAACGGCGTCATCTTCAGCGACGGCATTGAAGCCGACCGTCTCGACTTCAACGCGGGTGCCGAGGTTGCGATCGGGATCGCCGCGCGGCGCGGACGATTGATCGTCTGATCATGTTAGGCCGCCGCGCCGCCTCACGCGGTGTGGCCGGGATCGACGTGCTTCGGCGTCTTCTTGTCGCGCTGCGGGGTCATCTTGGCCGGATCAGGCGCACCGGGCACGCCGCGGGGACCCAGCTGCTCCCGCTGGATGTCGTCCTCGGAACGGGATGGCTCGACGCCGTTCGGCTCACGCGGCTTGGTCATCGCGTCTTCCTTCTCAAGCGTTGTCCTGGACGCCGAGCGCGTTGCCTCCGGCTTCGCGGCCAGGCACGCTGACCTGGACTTCATGTCCCTCACGCAGCGCGAGGGATGCGGCGGCGACCGCCGATTCGAATGCAGCTTCCTTGGTGGCGTATGTGTTCTTGACATCGCCGTCGTGCAGCACGCCCCATTCGTCCCTCACCGGCACGATGGCATATTGAGCAAGGCCCATTGTCCAACTCCTGGCTTTGAGTTTCAGAATTTGGCTTTCACCGTCTGTCCGATAACGCGCCGGCGGGCCTATCGTTGCGTCAACTGCGGATGCGCAGCTGTGACGCGCCACAACGTGTTGCCGCTGTCGTCTGCGATCAGCAACGCGCCTGATTTGTCGATGGCGACGCCGACGGGACGGCCACGCGCCTGGTTGTCGCTGTTCAAAAAGCCCGTCACGACGTCCTGCGCCGGTCCGCTCGGCTTGCCGTCCGTGAACGGCACGAACACGACCTTGTAGCCGTTGAGCACCTGCCTGTTCCAGCTGCCATGCTCGCCGACGAAGGCGCCGCCACGATAGGCGGCCGGCAGGCCGGAGCCGGTGTTGAAGACGAGCCCGAGCGGGGCGACATGCGAGCTCAGGGCATAATCCGGCACGATCGCCTTGGCGACGAGATCCGGTCGCTGCGGCTTGACGCGGGGATCGACGTGCTGGCCGTAATAGCTATAGGGCCAGCCGTAAAAGCCGCCGTCCTTCACCGAGGTCATGTAGTCAGGGACGAGATCGGGACCGAGTTCGTCGCGCTCGTTCACCACCGTCCACAACGCGCCGGTCTGCGGCTCGAAGCTGAGCCCGTTGGGATTGCGCAGGCCGCTTGCGAACACGCGCCACCGGCCGCTGGCACGATCGATCTCGAGGATCGCCGCGCGGTTGTGCTCGGCCTCCATGCCGTTCTCGGTGATGTTGCTGTTGGAGCCGACGCCGGCATAGAGTTTCGAGCCGTCGGCGCTCGCGACCAGGCTCTTGGTCCAGTGATGGTTGATCGGCCCACCCGGCAGCGGCGTCAGCACCGTGCCCGGCGCGGTGATCTTGGTGTCGCCTTCCGTGTAGGGATATTTGACGATCGCATCGGCGTTGGCGACATAGAGGTCGTTGCCGACCAGCGCGATGCCGAAGGGCGAATTGAGATGGTCGAGGAAGACGCTTTGGGTATCCGGCACGCCGTCGCCATTGCTGTCGCGCAGCAGCGTGATGCGGTTGCCCGGCCCGGTGTCGTTGCCGCCCGAGGTTGCCCAGAACTCGATATAGCCCATGACGATCTCCTTGGGCCGCTTGATCCCGGCGCCCTTCGGCGCCTTGGATTCAGCCACCAGCACATCACCATTGGGCAGCACATAGATGAACCGCGGATGCTGCAGGCCGGTCGCGAAGGCCTTGACCTGCAGGCCCTCAGCCACAGCCGGCGTCTCGTCCTTCTTCCAGCCGACGATGCGCGCGATGTGGACCGGCGGCAGCAGATATTGCTGGATGTCGGGAAGCTTAGGATTGGCCCCGATCTGCGCCTTCGGATCGCCGCTGCCGTCGTCGCAAGCAGACAAGAGCAGCAGCGAGGAACAGAACAGCGCGCGGGCAAGCTTCGATATCATCGTGCAACTCCTACGCCGTGGCGATAGACCATGGCCCAGCCGAGCCAGCCGGTGACGGGCAGGATCAGCACCGTGATCACGGACAGGACGAGCCCGGTCGGCCACACCGAGGTCCAGGCATCGCGCGTATGGATCAGCGCGTTGACGATGGCCAGGATCAGCGCCACGGCATTTCCGATCAGATGCGGCCATGCCGGCATCTGCGCCCGCACCAGGCGGTTGCCGAGGAAATCGGTCAGACCCGCGATCGCCGCCAGCACGCCGAAGACGACGCCAGCGAGCAGAAGCCAGGCGGAAAAATTCGCCCACATGATCTCGGCGCTGGCGACATAGGCGATGTCGGTCAAGAGCGCCCCGACGAAGCACGCGATCGGGATCGGCACCAGCATCGGATGAATCGGATGACCCGCGATCTGCGCGGTGGTTCGCACGCGCATGTCGTCTTGCACGGTCGGCCTCGTGTGATTTTCGGTCCTGCCCGACCGGCCAACTCGTGCGTCGTGCGATGGTTCCTGCAACCGCTCGATGGCACGGACGGATCCGCCAGTCGGCCTGCCGCACCAACTGTCTGCGGCCCAGCCCGAATCGTCGGGGCATGCCCGAGGCCGACTTGCCCGAAGAAGTCGACTTGCCCGGGAATCAACGTCGCTCGGGCTCAGATCAGCGGAGGTCCCTGCCGCAAATTCATGTGCCGGTTGACGTCCTTGTAAAGGAGATAGCGAAACCGACCCGGACCTCCTGCGTAGCACGCTTGCGGGCAGAAGGCGCGCAGCCACATATAGTCCCCGGCCTCGACCTCGACCCAGTCGCGATTGAGACGGTAAACGGCGTTGCCCTCGAGCACATATAATCCGTGCTCCATGACGTGCGTCTCTGCAAAGGGGATCTTCGCACCCGGTTCGAACGTGACGATATTGATGTGCATGTCGTGTCGCATATCGGCCGGATCGATGAAGCGCGTGGTGGCCCACCTCCCCTCAGTGCCCGGCATCGATACTGGTTCCAAGGAGTCTGCATTGGTCACGATCACCTCGGGCTGGGCCAAACCCGGCACGCGCTGATACAGCTTCCGGATCCAGTGAAGCTGCGCCGGGCTCTGGCCGCGGTTACGAACGCTCCAGGTGCAGCCAGGTGGCAGATAGGCGAAGCCGCCGGGCCTGAGCTCGTGTTCCCTGTCCGCCAATTTGACGACCAATCTGCCACCCACAACGAACAACGCGCCTTCGGCGTCCTTGTCCGGCTCGGGAATTTCACTTCCTCCACCCGGGGCCATGTCCATGAGATAATGCGAAAACGTCTCGGCGAATCCGGAGAGCGGTCGCGCCAGCACCCAGAGGCGCGTGTCGTCCCAATGCGGCAGGTGGCTGACGACGATATCGCGCTGCACGCCGTTGGGGATAACGGCGTAGGCGTTCGTAAAGACCGCCCGGCCACTCAGAATATCCGTCTGGGGCGGAAGGCCGCCCTGCGGGACGTGATAGGTTTGCGATGACATCACCAAGCCTCGTGGACGTTATCGGGGTCAGCTTGCGGCGCTGCCGAGATCGAGTTGCATGTTCTCGTCCAGCCGATATTCTTCGAGATTGTCACCACCACCCTTTCGATCGACGACGAGGAACGAGCTTGCGTCCTCGAGAACCAGAAGCGGGTGGTGCCAGCAGTTTCGGGCATAATTCACGCCTTGCTTGCCATTGGCCGCAAACGCCCGATAGCTCGATGGCGTGCGCGGATCCGTGCAAACGACGACCAGCCAGTTTCCTCCGCTCAAGGGCATGAACAGCTGGCTTCCAAGCGGATGGCGCTCCATCAGGCGGATGGCGATCGGCGCGGGCCGCGCGGAGGCGACAAACCAGCTGATGTTGATGTGTCCGCCTTCCGCGCCGACATCGATATTGGCGAGTCCGTTGTAGCGCGCCGCATATCCCTGATTGATCGACAGGGGCGTCAACCCTTCCGTTTCGACGACTTCGCCAAACGGAGCGAATGCCGGCCGCGTCAAGGGCTCAATCGGGAGTGTCGTCATCTCAACCAAACGCCTCTGCGTTCAACTTGTCTGCAGGCCTGCGACGGGAGCGGCCGCGCCGGCCGGATCAATCTGCAGGGGCTCGCTGGAAGGAACGATCTCGCCATCGAGGATGCGCTGCGCCTTCGCGCGATCGAGGTCGCCCTCCCACGAGGCGACGACGACCGTGGCAACGCAGTTGCCGACATAATTGCCGAGCGCGCGGGCGATGCCGATGAACCAGTCCACCGACAAGATGAGCACCAGCCCAATCGCCGGGATGGCCGGAATGGCAGCCAGCGTCGCCGCGAGGACGACAATGGCCGATCCCGGGACGCCATGAGCCCCCTTGGAGGTGAGCAGCGCGACGCCGAGGATCGCCAGGAGATCGCCCGTGGCGAGCGGCGTGTTCGTCGCTTGTGCAATGAAGACCGCCGCCAAGGTTAGGTAGATCGAAAAGGCATCCAGATTGAACGAGTACCCTGTCGGGATGACCAGACCGACCGTCGACCGCTTGATCCCGAGCTGTTCGAGCTTGCGCATGGTCTGCGGGAGCACGCTGTCGCCTGCGGCCGTGCCAAGAACGATCATTAGCTCTTCACGCAAATAGACGAGCAGCTTGAACAGGCTGAATCCCGAGAGCCGCATGATCGCTCCGAGCACGACGACCACGAAGAAGAACACCGCCAGATAGAACAGGGCAACGAGGCCCCCAAGCTGCTTGAGCGAGCCGATGCCGTACTTGCCGACGGTGAACGCGATCGCACCGAAGACTCCGAGCGGGGCGAGTCGGACGACGAAATTCATCATCTTGAAGATGATCTCGTTCACCCGCTCGACGAATTCGATGACCGGCTTGGCGCGCTCGCCGCACAACGACATGGCGCAACCGAACATGATCGAGACGATCAGGACCTGCAAGACGTCGCCAGAGCTGAAGGCTCCGACGATCGTCGACGGGATGAGCTTCATGAGGAATTCGGAGACGCCCCCACCGGCGACCTGGGCCGCGGTCTGGCTGAACCCGCTGAGCGCCTTGGCGTCCAGAGCCCTTGGGTCGATGTTCATTCCTGCGCCGGGCTGGAAATAGTAAGCGAGCGCAATGCCGAACACCAAGGCGATGGTGGTGACGATCTCGAAATAGAGAAGCGAGCGAATGCCGACCCTTCCAACCTTCGAGAGGTCGCCGGCCGCCGATATTCCCTGCACCACGACGCAGAACACGATGACGGGCACCAGCATCTTGATGAGCTTAATGAAGCCGTCACCCAGGGGCTTCATCTGCAACGCGGTGTCCGGATAGGCCATGCCGAGAGCAATGCCCGCCGCCAGGGCGACGACCACTTGGAAGAAGAGTGACTTGAAAATCCTGGGCATGGCTTTCCTCGCTCGCTGGGCTTCCTTTGGTCTGGCTTGGTCGGCCTGAGCCTTCGCCATTCTTGTCGTTGGCGGTGACGAGAAGTCGCCGCGGATGGAGCCGTTCGGTCGCCGCATTGCGCGAGAAGTCTCCATCGGTCATTCGTTGACCAGCCCCGCGACCAAGTCCAATATATAGAACGACACGATTGATAGGGTTTCGCTATGGATCTGCGCCAGCTCAGGTACTTCATCGCGGTTGCCGAAGAGCGCAGCTTCACCCTCGCCGCCCGGCGGCTGAACCTCTCGCAGCCGCCGCTCAGCCAACATATCCAGGCGCTCGAGGCCGAGCTCGGGACCCAGCTCCTCTACAGGACCAGCCGCAGGGTTGAGCTGACGCAGGCCGGTGAATCCATGCTGGTGCGGGGGCGCGCGATCCTGCAACAGGTCAAAGTCGCCGAAGACGAGGTTCGGTCGATAGGCGCTGGCCTGATTGGAACGCTGGATGTCGGAGCGACCGGCTCCATCCTGCGCGGTCGCCTCGCAGAGCTTCTCGCGGCCTACCGGAAGGTTGCGCCACTGGTGAAGATGACGGTGCATGAGCAGGCGCCGGCCCTCCAGATCGCGGCGCTCCTCAGCCGGACCACCAACATCTGTCTTATTCGCGGTGTCCCCGCCGAACGCGATTTGACCAGCAAGCTGGCATGGCGCGAAGAGGTCGTTCTCGCAGTGCCCCGCAGCCATCGGCTGGTGCAACGCAAGCGCATCGCCCTCGGTGACCTGGCCTCCGAGGATCACGTCGTCCTGGATCCGAACAGCTCCGATTTCGCGCGGTACGTTCAGAAGTGCTGTGTCGACGCCGGCTTTCTCCCGAAGGTATCCCAGCAAGTCGTCGACGCCCAGTCGATCCCAAGCCTGATCGCCGCAGGTTTCGGCGTGGCACTCGTGCCGCAGTCGATTGCGCGGTTCACGACGACCGACATCGTGTTCCGCCCGATCAGGCCCTCACCGCCCACGGCCGATGTGTTTCTGGTGTTCAGGGAGGACGAGACGTCGATGGTGGTGCACAATTTCATCAGGCTCGCTCTTCGATACCTCAACCAGCGAAGAGCCTGAGCCAGGTCCACGTCATCGATCATGCCTGCGATGGTCGTCGACGCAAGCGGTTGCGGACCATCTGCAAGACGACGACGAGGCGAAGTAAGACGCGCACATTGGCGAAGCGCGAGGTGTCGCGATGAAAAGCCTTCGACACGCTAAGCCGTTGAAAATGTTGGAGCGGGTGAAGGGAATCGAACCCTCGTATTCAGCTTGGAAGGCTGCTGCTCTACCATTGAGCTACACCCGCGTTACGGGCTCCCTAACACGGCCGGGCGGCGGTCTCAACTGTTCAGGAGGTCGCTTTCCGGCCGTCCTGAGCCTTTGCGAATCGCGCCCGGTTCCTGCGGACCCGCCGCCTCTTAACAGCGGCGGCAATGCCCCCTATATTGAAACCTTCCGAAACCAACGAAAGGAGGTGATCCAGTGTCTTTTACCAAGCGCTGTCACCTCGCTGGGATCGCCCGCTAAGCTTTGAATAGGGCTTGGCATCGGGGCGCTCTCAGCCCTGGACCAGCGAGCAAGAAATCGGGCGCGACGGGGGCTTCCCCGCCGCGCCTTTTTTGTCCGGGAGCGCCGCCGCTCAGGCCGGCGGCTCGCCCGCAAGCACCTCGCGAATCTTCTGCGACAGCTCCGACTTCCGGTAGGGCTTCTTGAGCAGCGCCACGCCGGAATCGAGATGTCCTTCGTGGACCATGGCGTTGTCGGTGTAGCCGGAGGTATAGAGCACCCTTGCCCCCGGCCGCCGGAGCCGGACCGCGTCGGCCAATTCCCGCCCGTTCATGCCGCCGGGCATGATGATGTCCGTGAACAGCAGATCGAATTTGGCGCCCTGGTCGACCAGCGCCAGTGCGGACGCGCCGTCGCCGGCCACCAGCGTGCGATAGCCGAGGCTGCCGAGCCGGGCGATGACATAGCCCTGCACCAGGGGATCGTCCTCGACCACGAGGATCGTTTCGTGTCCGCGTGCCGTGTCGAGCGCCTGGACCGGTGCGGTCCTGGCCGGCGCCTCGCCCTTCGATCGCGGCAGGAACAGCCGCATCACGGTGCCGCGCCCCTCCTCGCTCTCGACGGCGACCGTGCCGCCGGTCTGCTTGGCAAAGCCGTAGACCATGCTGAGCCCGAGGCCGGTGCCACGACCGACGCCCTTGGTGGTGAAGAACGGCTCGAACACGCGCTCGCGGATGTCAGCGGGGATGCCGTGGCCGGTGTCGCCGACCGCGACCATCACGAAGGCGCCGCGAACGGCATCGCCATCACCGGCAACGCCGGTGTCGTCGAGCTCGCGGTTCGCGGTCTCGATCGTGAGCTTGCCCCCGCCCGGCATCGCGTCGCGCGCGTTGACGGCGAGGTTAACGATCGCCGACGAGAGCTGCGAGGGATCGGCCATCGCGGACCAGGCGTCATCGGCGAGCCGGGTCACGATCTCGATATGGGCGCCGAGGATCGGCCTCAGCAACTTCGTAGACTCGAGCACGAGGGCGTTGACGTCGATCTCGCGCGGCTCCAGCGGCTGGCGGCGCGCGAAGGTCAGCAGCTGCGAGGTGATCTCCGCGCCGCGCGCGGCCGCATCGTCGATCAGCTGCGCAATCGCGGCGAATTCGGGCTTGTCCGCAAGCCCTTCCTGGATGATCTCGATGGTGCCGGTGATGACCGTGAGCACGTTGTTGAAATCGTGCGCGACGCCGCCGGTGAGCTGGCCGATCGCGTCCATCTTCTGGGATTGACGTAAGCGCTCCTCGGTTTCGTGCTGCTTGGTGAGATCGGTCGCGGAGCCGCGATAGCCCATGAAGCGTCCGTCGGCGGCGAAGATCGGCTGGCCGTTGACGCTGAAATGATGCATCCGCCCGGCGGTGTCGCGGCCGCGATATTCGAACTTCCGGAACGGCTCGTGGCGGTCCAGCATCGCCATGTGCGCGCGCCATTTCTCGGGCTCGGCGTCGCGGCCGAACGCGGCATCGGCGCGGCGCTTGCCGATCAGCGCCTTGCTGTCCATGCTGAAGGCACCGGCCCGGTCGGAAATGTAAGTGAACCGATGGTCTGGTCCGGTCTCCCAGAACCAGTCGGACGCGGTCTCGGCATAGTCGCGGAAACGCTGCTCGCTCGCACGCGCGTCCTCTTCGGCGCGCTGGCGGATGGTCAGGTCGCGCTCGAGATTTGCATTGGCCTCGCGCAGCTCGCCATAGGCCCGCTGGAGGTTCGCGCACATGGCGTTGAAGGCGTCGATCACCTTGTCCAGTTCGTCGGCATCGTAGGGCGGCCGGCGCTCCAGGCGCAAAGGCGGCGGCGGCCACGCCAGGCTGTATTTGCTGACGAACTCGGCGATGGCGACCAGATGCCGCGTCACCAGCAGATGGAACATATAGATGATGAACAGCGAGACGAGGAACGTCTTGGCCGCCTGGCTTGCCAGGATGACCAGCGCGCGGTTCAGCAGATGTTGATAGACATCGGTCAGCGTCGCCTCGACATGGAGCACGCCGATCTCGCGTGCGGTCCCCTGCACGATGGTGTTCAGCGGATAGTCGCGCGTCACGACTGAGCGGGTGCTCGGCTCGCCGACTGCGAGACGGATCGGATTGGGACGATCGGCAATCTCGCGCACCTCGGCGGCGCGGATGTCGGGCAGCCGCAGGATACCGTCGAGCTGGAGCTTGAGCTGGTTCTGGTCGAGATTCCACAGGCTCTCGCCGAGACTGCCGGTGGTGCTGCGGCCGATCTCCTCGAGCCTGGTCTCGATGAGGCCGACCTCGCGATCATAATCGAGATAGAGCTGGAGCGCCGTCAATGTCAGCGTCACGACCGAAGAGAACAGCAGCACGGCTGCGAGCAGGCGCGGCCCGACGCCGCTGCGCGACCAGTTGAAGAGCCGGGACAGCAGCGCGGCGAACATCGAAGGCGCGAGCGCGGTGCCGATCAAATCCTGCTTCGCAGCCGCCGGTGCAACGGCGCGGCCGCGCTTGGAGTCCTCGTCACCAGCCTTGACCATGCACCACATCCCCGGAAATGGCGGCACGCTGCGGCCGAGCGGTCGCAGCCTCGAGCATTTCGATCGTCGAGACTTCCCCGTCCCGCGATGCGCGCGGCGATCCCGTCGGCCGATTTCCTGTCAACCCCTGGGCGGCTTGAGGTCGGCGGGGTCCATCTTGCGTCCGGCAGCAGGATTGTCGCGCAAACTACCACTTCGCGTGGTAGAATGACATCGGTGAAAGTCCGGAAGTCGCCTGCACCTCGGGCGGGCAGTGTCGATATGGCCACGCGCAGGCGCCATCTCCGGTAGATCGGGCGGACATCGGAAATCCAGCGATAGCATCGGGCAACGAGGAGGCGCGTCATGTGGCGGATTATCGTCGCCTGCCTGTCACTGCTTGCAGGCGGTCCATCGCAGGCGCAGGAGGTCATCCGGCTGGCGCGCATCGCCGACATCCCCGATCAATATGTCGGCGGCGAGATGCTGCGGGCCGTCTACGCCAGGCTGAACATCAAGCTGGAGTTCGAGGACGTCCCCGGCAAGCGTGCGCTCGCACTGTCGAGTGCCGGCGCGGTCG
Organism: Bradyrhizobium sp. CIR48; assembly: GCF_014198315.1. NCBI lineage: Bacteria > Pseudomonadati > Pseudomonadota > Alphaproteobacteria > Hyphomicrobiales > Nitrobacteraceae > Bradyrhizobium > Bradyrhizobium sp. CIR48. The sequence goes on along the minus strand of NZ_JACIHG010000007.1, from coordinate 149,639 downwards.
ACGGCGAGATCCAGCGCATCGGAACGCTCTCGCGCGACTACCCGACGCTGGTCCAGGTCACGCCGGCGATCAACTATATCGAGCCTGCAGTGTTTGCGACCAAACTCCGGTTCGACGTCGCCGGCTGGGATTCGATCAGGGACTACCGCATCGGCATCGTCCGCGGCGTCGGCTCCTCGGAGGCCGGCACGCGCGGCATGGCCCGCGTCACGGCGACCACTGGCCTCGACAACATGGTCAGGATGCTCGATGCCGATCGTTTCGACGTGATGGTCACCGATCTCTTCAGCGGGCTCGCGGCGGTGCGGAAACTCAATCTGCAGGCCAGGATCCACCCGCTCTCGCCGCCGCTCCAGCGCATCCACATCTACCATTACCTGCACGAACGCCATCGCGACCTGGTGCCCGAGGTCGGCAAGGTGATCGCTCAGATGGAGGCGAGCGGCGAACTGGCGGCGCTGCGCGAGGCCCTGGTCAAACAGGTCTTGAACGGCCCGTAACGGGCCGCCAGCTCAGCCCGCGCGAAGCCGCTCGCGCAAGGCGACGGCGGCAATCAGCATGCCGACGCACCAGGCCACGACTGCGCGGTGAGGCTCCCCGCCGAGCAGCACCGTGAAGATGCTCGTCAGCAGGCACGGCACGATGACCTTGCCCGTCCGGCTCGTCAGCGCGAGCAGGAACGGCATCGCCGCGATCGATATTTGCAGGACGTCCATATGGGACATCGGGCGCGAGGCTTCAGAAGCCGCAAACGCCGAGCGAGCGCGGACGCTTGCCGCGCCGGCTTTCGACGATGCGCTCGCCGCCATTCTCGGCCGAGCTGCCGTAATAGCGGTGATGGCCGCTTTGGTCGTGCAGATCGGCCGTCTGAGATTGTCCGGCCCGACGTGCGTCGCAGATGATCTTGATGTGACCCGACATTGCCGCCTCCAGCAGAAATCTTGTTGTTGTGGTCATCAGTCGCGACCACTTCCGGCGGCGTTCACACGGCAACGCCGCAATCGGGTTTCAGGACGGTTTCGTCGCGGCATGGCTACGCAATATTTTGTGCTTGAATTCTTGTTTGGGGATTGTCGGCATCGCCCGCGGTGCTACGTCCTTTGGGATCGGTGCAGAAAAACAACGAGGTGACGATGCTGTACGCCATCCTGGCCTACCACGTGGAAGACGAGGTCCTGTCCTGGACGCCCGAGCAGGACGCCGCGGTCGTGGCCAAGGTCATCGAAGTTCAGGCCCCCTTGCGGGCCAGCGGGCAGTTCGGGCCGGCCGCCCGTCTGGATGAGACCCGAAAGGCCCGCACCTTACGTGGCGCCGGCGCAGGCATGGTGCTGGACGGCCCGTTTGCCGAGACCAAGGAGCAGCTTCTGGGCTTCCACCTGATGGAATGCGCCACCGAGGAGGAGGCGATCGCGGCGGCGCGGAAGCTGCGAGCGGTCAATCCGACTGCGGTCTACGAAATCCGCCCGGTCAAGCTTTACGTGCCGGCCGATGGGTTCGGCGCGACGTCCGGGTGAGGCGCGGCCTCGTGCGCCCGGCCCGGTCCGCGCACCGTAGAAGCGCTGGATCAGGAGCCCGCCGAAGGCGATGAACCAGACGAAAGGCGCGACGTGGGGGGCGAATGCCGCCACGATCGTGCCCGGAATGAACACCAGAAGCGGAAACAGCGAGGCCATGATCTCGTAGCGCCAGCTGCCAAGGATGGTCCACCACAGCCAGGCATTGAGACCGGCGATCGCGGTCAGGTGCAGCCCGTAGAGCACCGCAACCGCACTGCTCATGCTGTAATTGGTATAGAGGCCGTTGGTGACAGGCAGCAGCACGATCGAGAGCAGGAAGAACAGGTTGAGGATCACCGCGCCGCGGCTGCCGACTGGCTGGCGCGCCAGCCGCCGGTGATGGCTGATCCAGAACACCCCGGCGATGATGAAGCTGAGCGCGAAGCCGGCGAGCTTGCCGGAATAGACATGGGCAAGATCGCTCCAGCCGGGTGCGCTGGTGAACACCGCGGCCTTGGGCAGGTCGTAGGCCAAAAGCGTCATGGCGACACCGAAAATGGTGTTGCTGAGCGATTCCAGCCGCCGCATCTCGAACTGGTCGGATTTGAGCTCGGTCATGCCGGGGGCGCTTTTCGGGAGGGAACCTTGGGTCGTCTTTCCCCCTAAATCCTAAACCCGGTCCCGTCCAGCCGCATTGCGATTCGCGACGGGATCGCCGACTCTCGCCCTTTCACCGGGGCGATTCGTGGCGACATATCTGGACACGCTCAATGCGGAGCAGCGCCGCGCCGTCGAGCATGGCGTGGCCGATGGCGCGACCGTGGGCGCTCCCCTGCTCGTCATTGCCGGCGCCGGCTCCGGCAAGACCAACACGCTGGCCCACCGCGTCGCGCATCTGATCGTCGCCGGCGCCGATCCGCGCCGCATCCTGCTGATGACGTTCTCCCGCCGCGCCGCGGCCGAGATGGCCGGCCGGGTCGAGCGCATCGCCCGCAAGGTGCTGGGCGAGAACAACGCCGCAATCATGCGCGATGCGCTGACCTGGGCCGGCACCTTCCATGGCATCGGCGCGCGGCTGCTGCGCGAATATGCCGAACGGATCGGCGTCGATCCCGCCTTCACCATCCACGACCGCGAGGATTCCGCCGACCTGATGAACCTGGTCCGGCACGAGCGCGGCCTGTCGAAGACCGAGAGCCGCTTTCCAGCCAAGGGCACGTGCCTGTCGATCTACTCGCGCTGCGTCAACGCCGAGATGGAGATCGAGAAGGTGCTCGGCCAACATTATCCCTGGTGTGCGGGCTGGGCCGCCGAGCTGAAGGGGCTGTTCGCGGCCTATGTCGAGGCCAAGCAGGCCCAGCACGTGCTCGATTACGACGATCTGCTGCTGTACTGGTCGCAGATGATGAGCGATGGGTTGATCGCCGAGGAAATCGGCGGCCGCTTCGATCACGTTCTGGTCGACGAATACCAGGACACCAACCGCCTGCAATCCTCAATCCTCCTGGCGCTCAAGCCCGACGGACGCGGGCTCACCGTGGTCGGCGACGACGCCCAGTCGATCTATTCGTTCCGCGCCGCCACCGTGCGCAACATCCTGGACTTTCCGCAGAGCTTCTCGCCCCGCGCCGAGATGATCACGCTCGACCGCAACTACCGCTCGACACAGACCGTGCTGGCGGCGGCCAATGGCGTGATTGGACTTGCGCGCGAGCGCTTCACCAAGAATTTGTGGACCGACCGCACCGCCTCGCACAAGCCGCAGCTCGTCACCGTGCACGACGAGGCCGACCAGGCGCGCTACATCGTCGAACAGGTGCTGGCGAACCGCGAGCAAGGCGCGCTGCTCAAGCACCAGGCGGTGCTGTTCCGGACCTCCTCGCATTCCGGCCCGCTCGAGATCGAGCTGACCCGCCGCAACATTCCGTTCGTCAAGTTCGGCGGGCTGAAATTCCTCGACGCCGCGCACGTCAAGGACGTGCTGGCGCTGCTGCGCTTTGCCGAGAACCCGCGCGACCGTGTCGCCGGTTTCCGCATTTTGCATCTGTTGCCGGGCGTCGGCCCCGCGACCGCACAGCGCGTGCTCGACCAGATGGCGGAGAGCACCGATCCGCTTCACACGCTGGGCCAGCTCCCGGTACCCGCGCGCACGGGCGCGGACTGGACCGACTTCGTCCGCACCGTCGAGAACCTGCGCTATTCGGAATGGCCGGTCGATCTCGAACGCGTACGGCTCTGGTACGAGCCGCATCTCGATCGCCTCCACGAGGATTCCGAGACGCGCCGCGCCGATCTGATGCAGCTTGAGCAGATCGCGAGCGGTTATGCCTCGCGCGAGAAATTTTTGACCGAGCTCACGCTCGATCCGCCCGATGCGACCAGCGACAAATCCGGGCCGCCGCTGCGCGATGAGGATTATCTGATCCTGTCCACCATCCATTCCGCCAAGGGCCAGGAGTGGAAGTCGGTGTTCGTGCTCAACGTCGTCGACGGCTGCATGCCGTCCGATCTCGGCGCCGGCACCAGCGCCGAACTCGAAGAGGAGCGACGCCTGCTCTATGTCGCGATGACGCGCGCCAAGGACGATCTGCACCTCGTCGTGCCCCAGCGCTTCTTCGTCCACGGCCAGGCCGCCAAGGGCGACCGCCACGTCTACGCCTCGCGCACCCGCTTCATCCCGGAATCCCTGGTCTACCTGTTCGAGCGCACCGCCTGGCCGAAGGCCGCAGCGGGTGCAGCACGTACAGCGGCCCAGGGACCGAAGATCGACATCGGGGCGAAGATGCGGGGGATGTGGCGGTAGACACAAGAGACCGCCATCCGGACCTGTCAGGATAACTGGAACCACAGAGGTCCGACATGAAAGCCGTCGTCGTCGAGCACTACGCGTCCATCGATCAGATCGAGCTGAAGGACGTTCCGCCCCCGTCCATGGAGCCGGGACAATTGCGCATCCGCGTGGAAGCTGCCGGGATCGGCTTCGTCGACGGCTTGAAGATCGAGGGACGCTATCAGACCAGGGATCCCCTGCCCTTCGTTCCCGGCACGGAGTTCGCGGGGGTGGTGATGGACGCGCCCGGCGCCCCCGGCGGCTATCAACCCGGCATGCGCGTGATGGGGATGACGCGCTCGGGCGCGCTGGCCGAAGAGATCGTCGTCAGGCCCGAAGCGCTCCATCCCCTGCCCGACGGCGTCGCGGCCGAAGTCGCCGCCTCGTTTCGCGCCAATTATCTGACCGCGCTCTATGCGCTAAGCGCACGCGCCTCGCTCTGCGCAGGCGAACAGCTGCTGGTGCTGGGCGCAGCTGGCGGCACAGGAATCGCGGCAGTCCAGATCGGCAAGCTGCTTGGCGCCAGTGTGATCGCGGCAGCATCGACACCGGACAAGCGCGCCTTCGCCCAACAACATGGCGCCGACGCTGTGATCGACTACACGCAGACCGGCTGGCGCGACACGCTGAAGGAACTGACTGGCGGACACGGTGCCGACGTGATCTTCGACCCGGTCGGAGGCGACGTCTCGGTGCAGGCCTTTCGCTCCATCGCCTGGCGTGGCCGTCATCTCGTGGTCGGTTTTGCCGCCGGCGCGATCCCGGCATTGCCGTTCAATCTGCCACTGCTGAAGGGTGGCGCCCTGCTCGGTGTCGATCTCGCGCAGATTCCCGTGCGCGAGCCCGAGGTGCAGAAGCGCCTGATGTCGCAGTTGACGGGCTGGCTTGCCGACGGCCAGCTGAAGCCTGTGGTCGGTCGCGTCTTTGCCCTGGACGACTTCCGGGAAGCGTTCAGGACCATGCAGACGCGCGGGGCGCTCGGCAAGATGGTCGTGCGCATCTCGACATAGGACGCGCAAACGGGCGAAGATGCCCGTGACGTGGCGGCAACTACGCGTTCAGTCGGTCGAACTGGACCTTGCCGGCCTTCATCACCAGCGGAATATGCTCGCCCTGACCGAGCAGGCAAGCGACGTCGCTGAGCGGATTGCCGTCGACCACCAGCAGGTCCGCGATCGCCTCGGGCGCGATACGGCCGAGCTTGCCCTCCATGCCCAGCACCTCGGCGCCGATCAATGTCGCGCTGGCGATCACCGCGCGCGGACCAAGGATCTCGGCGCGGATGCGGAATTCATCGCTCTGCAGGCGCTGCGACGGACCGAGCAAATCGCTGCCGAACCCCATCTTCACGCCGGCGTCGCGATAGATCGCGAGCGAACGGAGACCCGCGTCGCGGACGTCGGCGATCTTGGCGACGCTCTCGGGCGGCAGGCCGTATTGCGCGCCCTCATTGGCCAGCGCCTCATAGGTGACGAGCGTCGGCACCACATAGGCGCCCTTCTCGGCCATCAGGCGCGCGGTCTTGGCATCGACCAGATTGCCGTGCTCGATGGTGCGCACGCCGCAGCGAACCGCGCGCTCGATCGCAGCGGCGGTGTAGGTATGGGCGAGCACATAGGTCTGGCGCCCGCGCGCCTCCTCGACGATGGCGCGGATCTCGTCCTCGGAGTAGCCGAAGGCGCCGACCGGGTCGGTCGGCGACGCGACGCCGCCGGACGCCATGATCTTGATCTGGTCGGCGCCCATCTGCAGCTCCTCGCGCGCCGCCTTGCGCACGCCGTCGACGCCGTCGGCGACGCGCGCGAGCGCGCCGACGCGCACGCAACACGGACATGGCGCGTCGCTGGCGAGATAATCCGAGCGCGCCCGCATGTCGCCATGCCCGCCGGTCTGGCTCAATGCGCGGCCGGAGACGAACAGCCGCGGGCCATCGGTCAGGCCGGTGTCGATCGCCTGCTTCAGCGCATGGCCGGCGCCGCCGGCGTCGCGGACCGTGGTGAAGCCGCGGCGCAACATGCCGCGCAGCAGCAGCGTCGAGCGCAGCGTCACCAGCACATTCGGCATGTGCACCTGCTGCGCCAGGTTGAGCTCCACCGCGATCGCATGGACATGCAGGTCGATCAGGCCGGGCATCAGGGTCTTGCCGTTTAGATCGATGGTCCGGTCGGCTGAGATGGATAGCGGCCGGTCCGAGACCTCCTTGATCACATTGTCCTCGACCAGCACGTGATGGCCTTCCAGCAAATCCGGCTGAAGCGGATCGAGCAGAGCGGCATTCTTGAAGAGGGTGCGAGTCATGGTCGTTTCCTGTCCGGTCAGGACTGTGTGAGCAGCGCGGGCAATGCGAGCTGGGCGAACGGGAGACACGCGGCGACATCGTCTGCACCGTACCAGCCCGCTTCATGCAGCAGGTTGAGCGAGCCGAGCGTGCGTCCGCGCCAGCGCACGGGCATGTTGAGCACGCTCTCGCAGCCGAGTGAAGCGATCAGCTCGTGATCTGAGAAGACGGTGCGCAGATCATCCCGCGTATAGCCGATATAGGCCTCGCCGCGGTCGAGCACGGCTTCGGTCCAGGGTCCCGGCGCGAGGCGCTTGCGGCCGCCCGTCGGGTAAGGCCCGGGGAGATTGGAATAGATCCGCGCCGCTTCGGACGTGTCGTCGTCATAGGTCAGGATCGTGAACAGCTTGTGCCCGATCGCCGATTTCAAGGCATCGTCCAGTGCCGAGAACAGCGCCTCCGGCTGATCCGCCCTGCCCTGCGCCGCCGCCACGGCGTTGAGCAGCGGATCGGCCCGGCCTGTCGTCTCCCTCATGCGACCTCGCCCGCGGCAATATCTTCCAGCGAACGGCCGCGCGTCGGCACGCCCATCACCACGACGGTGAGCGCTCCGATCAGCAGAACACTGGTGGTGATCCCGAACACGCCGGCAAAGCCGAAATTGGGATAGAGGTAGCCGACCAGGATCGGCGAGACGATCGCGCCGATGCGGCCGATCGCCGAGGCAAGGCCGGCGCCGGTGGTTCGCACCGGCGTCGGGAACACCTCTGCGGTATAGGCATAGACGCCGGCATAGGTGCCGTTCATGAAGAACGACAGCAGGATCCCCGCGACCATGATGTGCTGGTCGCTCTGCGCGAAGGCGAGCCCGAGCGCGCTGATGCCGCCGAGCACCATGTAGGACGCAATGGTCGCCTGCCGGCCGATGCGCTCGTTGAACCAGGCGGCGCTGAAATAGCCGGGGATCTGCCCGCAATAGATCGCGATCGAATAGGCGAAGCTCTTGGTGATGCTCATGCCGTTCTGGACCAGAAGGCCGGGGATCCAGACGAAGAAGGAATAATAGCTGAAGGTGATCGCAAGCCACATGATCCAGGTCATGACGGTGATGCGCGCCTGCCGGCCGTCGAGCAGCGCCGCGAAATTGGCAAGCAACGTGCCCCCGGCGACGGGCGGGCTGACTGAATCGACGACCGGCTGTGGCAGCACATGCCCCTGGCGCGCGAAGCCGGCTTCGATCTTGTCCAGCACCGCTTCGGCTTCCTTCGCCCTGCCCCGGCTTTCCAGCCAGCGCGGCGATTCCGGCAACGCCCTGCGCCACCACAACAGCATGACGACCGGCACGGCGGTGATGACCAGCACGATGCGCCAGCCGTTCTCAGAGGCGGGCACGATGAAATAGCCGAGCAAGGCCGCTGCGACGAAGCCGAACGAGAAGAACCCGGCCAGCGCGCCGGTGAAGCTGCCGCGGAAGCGCCGCGCCACGAACTCGGCGAGGTAAGGCGCGATGATCGCGCTCTCGGCGCCGGTGCCCATGCCGGCGACGACGCGGGCGGCGAAGAAGGACGGCCAGCTGTCCACGGCGGCGCTGACGATCGATGCGGCACAATAGAGCGCCAGCGCCGACATCATCACCGCACGGCGACCGATCAGGTCGCCAAGCGTGCCCGCCAGCAACGCGCCGAACAGGAAGCCGATATAGGTGCTGCTACCGAGCACGCCGATCTGCACGCTCGTCAGATTCCAGGCGGTGCGCAGCACCGGCAGGATGAACGCCAGCACGGCCGCGTCCATCGCGTCGAACATGTAGCCGAGCCCGCCCATCAACAACAGATGCGTGTGGAAGCGTGCGAATGGCAGGCGCTCGATGCGCGCCGAGATCATCGACATGTAAGTCCCCTCTGTCCGGCGGCCCGGCATCCGCAAGTCCCTGGGGGAACCATAGACAAAGAGATATTATCGTCATAATTTATAATCGTGATCCCATACATCACCACGGTGAATGTTCTGTCGTTTCGATCGCTCGACCTCAACCTGCTGAAAGTCTTCGAAGCCCTGATGACCGAGGGCAGCGTCACGCGCGCTGCAAACGCGCTGCTGATGACGCAGCCCGCGGTCAGCAACGCACTGGCACGGCTGCGCGACGCGCTCGGCGATCCCCTGTTCGTCAGATCCGGCACCGGCATCCGTCCGACCCAGCGCGCCGTGGTGTTGTGGGAGCCGATCGGCGAGGCGCTCGAAAGCGTCCGCGGCGCGCTCGACGAGCAGGTGTTCGATCCGCGCCGCGCGCAGACCGAGTTCAGCCTGTCGATGTCGGATTACGTCGCCTCGCTGGTGATGCCGAACCTCCTCGGCCATTTCGGCAAGGTCGCGCCCAAGGCGCGCGTGCACACCGTTCCCAACACCATCCTGGAGATCGCCGATCAGCTCGAAGACAATCGCGTCGATTGCGTGCTCAGCGTCTATGTCAACGAAGCGCAGCAGCCGGCCGCCATCCGCTCGCGCTCGTTGTGGACGGTCGACTATGCCTGCTTCATGCGGCGCGGCCATCCGCTCGCCGCCCAGAAGCGGCTGAGCACGCGCAGCTTCCTCGGCGCAGGCCATGTCGATGTGAGCCTCGCCGGCAAGACCCTGCCGTCCTACGATCTCTTCCTCGCCTCTCGCGGTCTGTCGCGCAATCTGGTCGCGACCGTCAACCACTACAGCGCCGCTTACGAGGTGGTGCGCCAGTCCGACCTGATCGCCGTGCTGCCGAGCGATCTGCGCTCGCAATCCCGGCACGCGCCGTTCCTGCACGCCATGCCGCTGCCGCTCAAGGCGCCGCCGCGCATCGTCAGCCTGTTCTGGCACCAGCGCAACGACACCGTGCCGGCGCAGCGCTGGCTGCGCGAGACCCTGGTCGAGATGTTCGCCAAGTCCGACTGAATACTCGGGCACAGGCCTGACACCATCCAAAAAGGAAACGGTGGGTTTCTCGAAGCAGCATTGTTGCACCGGCCGCCGGGGCCTAGCTCCACCGCAAACGATCCCCTCCCACAGCGACAAGCGCAAGCTGCGTCCGCAGAGACCTCACCGATGACCGCATCGCTTCAATTCGGACTGGATACTTTTGGCGACGTCACCAGGGACGCCGCAGGCGCGATGCTTCCGCACGCGCAGGTGATCCGCAATGTCGTCGACGAAGCGGTGCTGGCCGACGAGCTTGGCCTCGACTTCATTGGCCTCGGCGAGCACCATCGCGCCGATTTTGCGATCTCCTCGCCGGAGACCGTGCTCGCCGCGATCGCATCGCGCACCAAGCGCATCCATCTCGGCTCGGCCGTGACGGTGCTGTCTTCGGACGATCCCATCCGCGTGTTCCAGCGCTTTGCGACGCTGGATGCGCTCTCGAACGGGCGCGCCGAGGTGATCCTCGGCCGCGGCTCGTTCACCGAATCCTTTCCGCTGTTCGGCTTCGATCTGCGCAAGTACGAAGAGCTGTTCGAGGAGAAGCTCGACCTGTTCGCCGCACTGCTGTCGCAGAAGCCGGTGACCTGGGAAGGCAAGCTGCGTCCGCCGCTGAGGGATCAGCTGGTCTATCCCCCGGTCGAGAACGGCCGGCTTAAGACCTGGATCGGCGTCGGCGGCAGTCCGCAATCGGTGGTGCGCGCTGCGCATTATGACCTGCCCCTGATGCTCGCGATCATCGGCGGCGATCCCGCGCGCTTTACGCCCTTCGTCGATCTCCATCACCGCGCCGCCAAGGAATTCGGCCGCCCCGCGCAGCCGATCGGTGTGCATTCGCCCGGCTATGTCGCCGAGACGGATGAAGAGGCGCGCGAAGAGCTATGGCCCGACTACAAGGTCATGCGCGACCGCATCGGCAAGGAACGCGGCTGGCCCCCGATGGGCCGCGACGAGTTCGTCAACGAGGTCGAGCACGGCTCGCTCTATGCGGGATCGCCGGAGACGGTCGCGCGCAAGATCGCCAGGACGGCGAAGACACTTGGTGTTTCGCGGTTTCAGTTGAAGTATTCGGCGGGACCCTTGCCGCACGAGAAGCTGATGAAGAGCATCGAGCTTTATGGGCGGAAGGTGGTGCCGATGGTGCGGGAGATGATGGGGTAGCGGCTTGACGCAGCCGCCTACTTCATCAACCCGAGCCGGCTCGCGCCGACATAGAGCGAGAGCACGGCGGCGTTGGAGACATTGAGGCTCTTGATCTCACCGGGCATATCGAGCCGCGCCACGACGCTGCAGGTCTCGCGGGTCAATTGCCGCAGACCCTTGCCTTCGGCGCCGAGCACCAGCGCGAGCGGCTCGCGCAGCGCGACGTCGCTGAGATCCGCGCTGCCTTCGCTGTCCAGCCCGACGGTCTGGAAGCCGATTTCGTTCAGGGTCGTCAGGGCGCGAGCGAGGTTCTGCACGGTCACAACAGGCACCAGTTCCAGCGCGCCGGAGGCGGCCTTGGCGAGCACGCCGGTGGCTTCCGGGCTGTGGCGGGCAGTGGTGACGATCGCCTTCACCGCGAACGCTGCGGCGGAGCGCAGGATCGCGCCGACATTGTGCGGGTCGGTGATCTGGTCGAGCACCAGCACCATGCCTTCTTGCTTCAAGCTCTCGATATCAGGTGAAGGCAGAGGATCGGCTTCCGCAAGCAGGCCCTGATGTACGGCATCGGGCGAGAGCAGACGGTCGATCTCCTGGGGCCGGACGATCTCGGGCGTGACGCGGGTCTCGATGTTCTCGTCCGCAAGTCGCTTCGCAGCGTTCTCGGTCAGCGTCAGCTTGCGGATCCGCCGCTCCGGGTTGGCCAGCGCCATGGTGACGGTGTGCCAGCCATAGAGGATGACCGGCCCGTCGGGGTGCGAATCGCGGTCGCGCCAGGCCGGCCGGCCGCCCGATTTCCCGGGCCTGTTGAAGGGCTTAGCCCCGCCGCGGGGACCCCTGGAGGTGAATTTTTTGTCCTTCATGGGCTCGCTTGTGTCACGGGTCCCGGAATATGGCAATTTGGGTGGCTTGGGAGGCGATTTTAGCTGTTCGCCTCGGTTGACTTTGCCCCACCGGATCGCCCATAACCGCGCCCGGTCGCGCCCCCATCCGGGCTGTCGCGGCCTTCACGTTCCATGGCCGTCTTCGGTCGCCGGCAAGGTCCGGCCCGATTGTGCTGCCGTCGAGCGGGGGAGTGTCCCGAGTGGCAAAGGGAGCTGACTGTAAATCAGCCGCCTCATGGCTTCGCAGGTTCGAGTCCTGCCTCCCCCACCAGCCTTCGCTCGCTTCGCGAGCTACGGCTCGGCAAGCCAATCCAGAACATCATTCAGCGAAGCGAGCGAAGCGAGCGAAGGCTGCCACGCCGTAGCCGGCAGGCGCAGGCGGGCTGACAGCCCCGATCGATTCCAATCGCGACCACGCGCACGTCGCAAAAAAAACAAAACGCCCGTCCGCATCGCGCGAACGGGCGTCTCGTTAGCTCAACCGATCAGAGATCAGTAATAGCGGCGCAGCACGCGGTGACCGCCGTAGTACGGCATCGGCGCGTGGCGGTGGGCGTAGCCGTAGCGCGGACCGTAGCCATAGTGCGTGCGCGGCAGATAGCCGTAGCGCGGGCCGTAGCCGTAGCGATACGGACGGTAGTACGGGCGGTGATAGGGAGCCACGGCGGCGCGATAGCCGTAGCCATAATTGGCGGGCGCGACGACCGCGTCTTCACGGTAGGTCGGATACGGCGCGAACGCGCCCGGACCGGTGTAGGTCGGGCCCTGGTTGACGTAGTAGTACTGTGTGGTCGGCTCGGCGAGACGCTCATAGGCGCCGTAGCCATAGCCGTATCCATAACCATAGCCGCCGCAGCCGGTGTTGCAGCCGGTATAGACCGGCGCAACCGGCGCGCAGCTGGTGAAGCCGCAGGCCGCAGCGGGCCCGGTGGCGGCGAACATCACGGCAGCCGCCGCAACCAGTCCCGAAATCATTTGACGCATTACTCTCTCCTGTTGATTTTCGTTTGTTGAATTTTGACGTTTCTTAACCCGGCGGCTTGCCGGGGACTTGGACATGCGGCCGCGGTCGCGGTGGCCGCGGACGATCGTTGATTTCAGGCGCGAGGATCACCGGCGGCGGATCGACGGGCACGTCCATCTGCGGCGGCAGCGGCGCCGATTGCGCACCCCAGCTCTGGTGGTAGCTCTCGGCAGGCTTCGGCAATTTTCGGTTCGCGGGCGGCTCGACCTCGAGCCGGCCGTAGCCGGGCCGCAGGCCCAGCGTCGGATAATAATGGCCAACGTCGGCAGGCTGCCGCTCGGCGATATAGCGCCCGCCATAGATCGTGGGCTGCACCTGCTGGTTCTTGCCCAGGCCCCAGACACCCTCGACCACGGCATAGGACGCGTCGATGTTGTTGATGATGATCGGCACGCCGGGCCGGCCGGGGACAACGATATCGAAGCCGCTGTCGGCAAACGCCGTCGCGGGCAGTCCGATCAGAAAGGCAGCGAGCGCCACAACGCGCATGAGGGGGACCCCGGTTATGCGGCGGCAACCTATCCGATCGCGGCGCAGAGAGGGTTAAGGCCCGCTCACCAAATTCCGGTAAGCCTAATGTGTAAGGATTGCGCGCCACTCAAATGCTGCAAGGCGGACTAGCGAAGCATTAACGGCATGTGGCTTCGCCAAGCGGAACCGCGGCTGCTCACATCGGTTTGACCGCCGCTTGCGAGAAAATCCACCGGTTTCATCGGAACGTCCGGCGCCGCAAGCGTTTAGCCCCCGTCAACAAAATGGGAGCCAACAACCATGAACATCAAACTTCTTGGAGCGACGGCGATTGCGGCGACCATGCTGGCAGGCTCGGCCATGGCGCAGGCGGTCGTCAACGAACCCGGACGCTGCTCGGCGCAATTCCCCAACGCCAATTGCCAGAATCTCGGCCCCGGCAATCCCTACACCGATCGCGGATCGCGCCATCGCCGCGTGTCGTATCGTCAAACCAATTCCTACCGTCAGGCCAATGGCGACTGGAATAACGACTGGAACAGGAGCCGCACCGGCTTCTGGCCGACCGACGTTGCGGCCGGCGTAGCCGGCGCTGCGATCGGCACCGCGGGCGCGATTGCCAGCGCGCCGTTCCGCGCCTGGGACAATTCCTACGCCTACGACAATTCGTGGGACAACCGCGGCTGGGACAATCGTGGCTGGGACACCCGCACCTACGCCCAGCGTAACGGCTTCGTCTGTACGCCCGGCACCTGGTTCAAGGGCGCAGACGGCCGCCGGCACATCTGCCAATAAGGCGGTCTAAATCGATGCGAGAGATCAGGCGGCCTTGGGGCCGCCTGATTCATGTCTGCGGCCACGACGTTTCCGGTTGTGGCGCTTTCCGATCAAGTCTGGTATTGCGGCGCGCAACGGGTGGACACCCCGGCCCATGCCGGCCCTGCCCGCCTCCAGGCGTCGCCGGCTTAGCTCAGCGGTAGAGCAGCGGTTTTGTAAACCGAAGGTCGGGGGTTCAATCCCCTCAGCCGGCACCAGCATCTGGCATACAGATCTCAGCGCGAACGCTTCGGCGCGCTGCCTTGCTGGAAGTGCTCGGCGCCTGACATCTCCACCCAGCCGTGTTTCGACTGCTCGAACACCGATCTGATCGGCGGTGGAAAATCGGGATTTGCGATCGCGCCGACGGCGACGCCGATCATCGCGGGCAAATTCTCGGCTTGCCAATAGACCGTCGAGCCGCACTCGGGACAAAAATAGCTGCGGACCTTGCCGCCGCTTGCGGCTGTCCGGACGTAGGGCTTTGGCGTCCCTGTAATCGTGACGGTCTCCACCGGATAGAAGGCGCCGACGCCGAACGGCGCTCCGGTTCGCCGCTGGCAGTCTAGGCAATGACAGGCAACGACGAGGCGCGATGGTTCCGGAAGCGACAGCGCGAGAGAACCGCAGCTGCATCTGGCATCGATCATCGAATTCTCTCCTCGTTGGTCGGGATGCAAGTTGAAAGGGAGGCGCCGATGACGAGGTTGACGAAGCAGCCCCGACCTGTGCCCCGGACGCAGTGCAGCGCCTCTTCGGCGATGCGCTGCAGAGCGGGGGCCCATCGCGCCGCATTCCTCCGTACCGCTTTCTGGGTCCCGGCTCAGCGCCGCAACGCTGAAGGCGTTGCAGCGCGTCGGGGACATGGCGGCGAGATTCTCACTCCGTCCCCACCTCGAACGCCAGCAGCACGTTGCCGGTGACGCCGCTCCATTGGCCGTAGCCGGAATTGGTGTAAAGCATGCCGCCGGCGATGACCGGCCCGGGGCCGTCGATCGCGCCGCCATGGGCGGGGACGCCGTTCACGGCCTTGAAATCCTGCGCGGTGTCGAACTCCCAGAGCAGCTTGCCGTCGGTGGCATAGGCGCGCAGGAAGCCGCTGACGCCGCCGGAGAACACCACGCCCGGGATCAGACTCACTGCCGCCGAGAGCGCGGGGCTGCATTTGGGGCGGTCGCCGCAGGCGACCGGCGGCACTTCCATCGCGATCTTGCCGCTGGCGAGGTCAAGTCCGAACAGGCCGCCGCCTTGCGTGGAATCGAGTTGCCGCGTGCCGTCACGCATGAAGCGCACGTCGGAGTTGGCGACATAGATGCGCTCACCGTCCGCGGCCGAGCCCCATTCGCTGCCGCCGAGCGCTCCGCCCTTCCCGATCCGGGTCTGCCACAGGATCTTGCCGCCCTCGTCGGGATCGAGCGCGTGCACGACGCCGGATTTCTGCGCGATGACGAGCACGCGTCTGCCGTCGCGCAAGGTCACGAGGATCGGCGACTGGCCGAAATCGTGATCGGGTCCGTGATCCTCGGGACAATTGGACTTGTCCGCGGTGAAGCACGCCACGACAAAGGCATCCTTCGGCGTCGCCTGCTGCTTCCAGAGCAGCTTCCCGGTCGCAAGCTCGAAAGCGAGGATCGCATCGGCGGTTACCGCCGGCGGGTTCGAGTACGAATTGCTGGTTGCGACATAGACGGCGCCCCGCTTCGCATCGATCGTCGGTGCCGACCAGATCGCGGCGCCGGACGGACCGAACAGCTGCGTGCCCCTCGCACTCTTGCCGGTCGGATGCGGCACTTCCGGAATCGTATAGGCCTGCCAGACCAGCTTGCCGGTCACCGCGTCCAGCGCCACCACGCTGCCGCGGAAGGTGCAGCATTCGTAGCTGGCCTGCGAGCCCGCCGCTTCCTCGATCGAGGACACCGGCACGTAGAGCACGCCGGAATGCAGCGTCGGCGCGCCGGTGATGCGCGCGGCGGCATGCTCCTCGACCTTCGTTTTCCAGATCAGCGCGCCGGTCAGCGCGTTCACGGCATAGGCGTTGGCGCGCAAATCGCCGAAGAAGATCGCGAACTGGTCGGAGCCAGGAAGCGGCGCAAAGCTGATCGCGGCGCGCACCGCCGCATCGATCGCCAGCGTCCACAGCGTGCAGCCGCTGCGCGCGTCGAGCGCGTGCACCTTGCGATCGGTGCCGCCGATGAACAGCATTCCGCCCACGATGGTCGGCGGCGCAAACGACACCGAGGCGCCGGGGAATGCATAGGCCCATTTCAACCGCAGGCGCGGTACCTGTTCCGCCGTCAGCCCCGCCATGTCGGCGGGCTGGAATCGGCTGTTGTTGGTGTCGACGCCCCATCCGTTCCAGCGCGGACCGTCAAGGGCTTGCGGAAAACCGCTGGCCTGCTGCGTACAACGACCTTCCGCGTCGGCCGCAACGCCGCCGGTCGCGATCTTGCCGGTGACGAAGGACGCTATCGCGCGGCGTTCCGCGTCGCTGCGATCCTTTGCCATCGCCGCCATGCTGCCGGAGGTCAACGCCGCCAGCACATGGTCGAACGACATCGCCTGTAGGGCGCCGCGGCCCGGCACGCGGGTCTGCACATCGCCGTCGTGGCATTGCGCGCAATGCGCGGCATAGAGCGCGGCCCCCTCCTGCTGGGCCAGCGCCGGCGCGCTGCACCAGATCAACAACGCGGCCAGGACAGCACGTGCTCTCATGGTGGGCTCCGGCAGGTCACCGCAATACGAGATCGCTACACAACCCAAAGTCTATCGCCGGGGCGATCACTGATGCAATGGACGTTCCGCCCGCAGCTGTCACACATCCGTGGCCGTGCGGACGCGACCCGGCAACTCATCCAGCCGCCAGAGCCCGAGGCTCTTGTCGCGCCAGCCGCCATCGCCCTCCTCACAGCGCTCGTCGATCAATTCGCGCGGCGCCGGCCAGTCGAACGGCGCCGTCGTCATATTGAGGGCGCGCCAGTCGCCATCCTCGCAATCGCGGTTTTCCTCCCACTCCGGAAACGTCGTGGCGAGCAGGAATTGCGCGCCGCTCTCGCGAAAGCGGGCGATCACGCGGGCGATGTTCTGAAAACACAGATGCACCAGGCAGTCCCGGCACAGGATCAGATCGGCGCGCGGCAATGCATCGCACGTGATATCGGCCACCAGGAATCGGCCGGACAATTCGCCGCGCGCCGCACGCGCGTTGTTGGTCTCGATCAGCGACCGCACGATGTCGATGCCGATGTAATCGAGATCGAGATTGAGGCGGCCGATCCAGCCGGCATCGCCGCAGGGCGCATCGAGCAGCGAGCGCGCGCCGAGCCGCTGCAGCAGCGGCGGCAACGCGTCCCGGATCGCGGCAGTCGCGGGGTCCTCCGAGCCGAGGCCGGACACCGAACTGGCCGCGCCCCAAAGGTTCGTCCTCTCGATCCGCTCGAACCGCGCGGCGAGATCTAGCCCTGAGAAGTTGTCGCGGTCGGCGACGAAGCGTTCGTGGGCGAGCACGGGAGGACGATTGGAGATCATGGGATCGGACTCAAGGTCGAGACTCCGGTGCAAACACGCTATACTCGCGTCCGATGCGCTCGACCACCCCGACAGAGAAGGCCAAGATCGTCGCCGGCGCGGTGACGGCCGTCGTCATGACGGCCATGCTGCTCGTGTTCGTGCTCGGTTTCCTGCTGGCGTGATCGAGGGCGCGGCATGAAAGCCGCCGCGCACACTCAGGCCGTACGCACCGTCCGCAGGAATTTCCCGACCTCGTCCTTGAGCCGGTTGCTGTCGGTCGCCAGCATCTTGGCGGTCGAGAGCACCTGCGAGGAGGCCGAGCCGGTCTCGGCCGCGCCGCGCTGCACGTCGGTGATGTTCGTGGAGACCTGCTGGGTGCCGTGAGCGGCCTGCTGGACGTTACGCGAGATCTCCTGGGTCGCGGCACCCTGCTCCTCGACGGCCGCGGCAATGGTCGAAGACACCTCCGACAGCCGCTCGATGGTCATCGAGATATCGCGGATCGCGTTGACGGATTCCTGGGTCGCGGTCTGAATGCCGGAGATCTGCTGGCTGATCTCGCCGGTCGCCTTCGCGGTCTGCTCGGCCAGCGTCTTCACCTCAGAAGCGACGACCGCGAAACCGCGGCCGGCCTCGCCCGCCCGCGCCGCTTCGATCGTGGCGTTCAGTGCCAAAAGGTTGGTCTGGCCGGCAATGGTGTTGATGAGCTCGACGACGTCGCCGATCCGCGTCGCGGCAACCGAGAGCTCGCTGACCCGCTCCGTCGTGGTGCGGGCCTGGGCGACGGCTTCGCCCGCCATTCGCGCGGATTCCTGCACCTGCCGGCTGATCTCGTTGACCGAGGAGGACAGCTCCTCCGTGGCGGTCGCGACCGACTGTACGTTGCCGGTGGCTTCGCCGGACGCGACTGCGACGACCGAGGTCAGCTCCTGCGCGCGCTGCGCGGTGGTCGCCAGCGTCGAGGACGA
This sequence comes from Bradyrhizobium sp. CIR48, assembly GCF_014198315.1. Lineage (NCBI taxonomy): Bacteria > Pseudomonadati > Pseudomonadota > Alphaproteobacteria > Hyphomicrobiales > Nitrobacteraceae > Bradyrhizobium > Bradyrhizobium sp. CIR48. The sequence continues at coordinate 131,276 of NZ_JACIHG010000007.1, read as the reverse complement.
GGCTTCGAGCTCGGTGGAGGCGGATCCGACCGTGTCGATGATTTCGCCGACTGCACGTTCAAAGCCGTCGGCGAGGTTGACCATGTCGCGGCGGCGTTGCTCGGCAGCCTGCTTCTCGGCTTCGAGCTGTGCAGCCTTGAGGCGCTCGACTTCCAGTGCATTGGTCTTGAACACTTCGACCGTCTTGGCCATGTCGCCGATCTCGTCGCGCCGGTCCTTCTCGGGCACCTCGGTCTTGAGATCGTTGCGGGCAAGTCCCTCCATGGCGAGCTTGAGCCGGGCGATCGGCTGCGACATCGCCTTGAGGCCGATGAACAGCGCGATCGCAATGCCCAAGATCAGGCCGCCGGCGCTGACGCCGATCACGGTCCAGGTCGCGGCGTGAGCGTCGCGGTTGATGGCGTCCTTTCGCTTGGCCACAGCCTGACCGGTTTCGGTCGTGAACTTGGCGATGCGCAGCAGGGCCGCATCGATCAGGGGATCGCACTCCTTGTGCGCGCGTTCGGCTGCCCTGACGTTCTCTTCCGTGCTGCTGGCCTGTGAGCCGGCCTGGAGCACCGGATCGCAGCCGATGAAAGCGGCTTTCAACTGGTCGCCGATGCTCTTCAGCTCGCCGGCGCGCGATGGGTCGTCCTGCTCGGCCGCATCGAGGAATTGACGGATTTCGTCGCGGTTCTGGGTCGCGGTCTTGAGGCGTTTGGCATTGCCCGCCTCGGTTGCCTCGGTGAACACCGCATAGAGCGCCGCGTGGTAGGTCTCGGCGCGGCGCTGGGCGCGGGTGAGGTTGAGAGAGGAGGATTGCGCGGCGGAGAGCTCGCCGAAACCGTCGACGGTCGCGGAAAGTTCGCGCACGCCAAAGGCCGCGACGGCGATCATCGCACACCCCATCACGGTCACGATCAACGCGACCTTCCAGACGATCTTCAGATTGTTCAAAAAGCTCATTTGTGCCGTCCAATGATGGTGCTGCCGGCGATAATCCCAGCACCGTGCATTGGAACCGGCGGATGTTAAGATTTAACCTCAATTCGCCCGGGTATTCTTACGCAAAAATAACCCTTCTGCGCTCCAGCGTAAGCCTGGCGTAAGCTTCGGCCCGTTTTCGGTCGCGCGATCGGCATCGCCAGCCCGGAACCGAGCCTCCGCGTCAGCCGTTGTCGACCTATGCGGATCAGGGAAGAAAACCGAAATATGTTTCTGCTGGCGACGGTGGCGTTGTGCTGTGTCGCCGTGGCCGGGACATTGACGTTGTTGGAGCCGATGCTTTCGCCGGCCCCCGAAAAGCGGGTCGCGGAGACAGCCGTGATCGACGTCACCCGGACACCGGTTCAGACACCGGTCCGGGTGGTTGGCGCACCGTTCGAGCCCAACATCAATCCGCGCCAGCGATAGCGCTCACCTCGGCGACGCCTGCGTGCCCTCCTCGGGCCGGCCATGCGCACGCGCCAATTCCTCGACGAACGCGATCACCTCCGCCCGCTTGTCGGGCGGTAGCGACAAGAACGCGCGGATGAGCCTCAGGCCCTCCACTTCGTCCGACCGTTCTTTTCCGGAATCCATCCGACTAATGTCGGGTGACCGGGAAAAATATGCAATCCCCTGTTTACCGCCTTGATTCGGCGCAGCCGCTTTGCTGGAATGGGGCCGGCTGAGGTGGATCATGAAATGGATCGCGGAACGCGACGCGCTGATCGCGCAGACACTGGCCTTCGTCCAATCGGTAACTGGAAGAAAGGATGACGTCCTTCAGCCGGACGGGACCTCGGTTGCCACGACCGTCGCGGTCGAAATCGTTGCCGTGAAGGCCGCCGCAGTCGAGATCGAACTGCCGCAAGCTCCGGTACCGCCCCCACCCACGCCTCTGCCGCCACCGCGGGCGATCGGTGATTTCCGCACCGAGATGCAGGCCCGCATCGCCAATTTCCGCAAGCATCAGGAGCGGTTCGAGCGCGAGCGCGAGGAATATTGTGCCAAAACCCTGACCAGATTGCGCGCCGCCATCCACGACTCCCCGGCCCCACCGGCCAGAAAATAAGGCCCCCCTCCCGTCAGAGGGGCCTATAGCCAGGACCACACCAGCCAAAGATTGGCCGCGCAGGCGCCGAATAACGCCAGCGTCAGCGGCAGGAGCATGTGCCCGCAGGAGGTCTTCAGGTCGCTCGTCATGGCGGAAAACATCCGCTGATTCCGCCAAACGAGTCCCAAGGATTCTTTTTTTCCCGATTCAGGACTCGTTAAGGACTCAGAGGCCCCGGCAGCCCGATCACGGCCCCGTGATCGCCTGCCCCCCGGAACCGCCGGCCCATGAGGTCGTTAATGCGCTTTCCGGGAGCGGGAAGAATGCCCTACGCCTTGTTCTGCAACGACGCCCAGATCAGCAAGGCCTATCCGAGTGAATCCGACGTCTGGAAGCTCGCGTATCGGAGCGGCCTGGTCGTCGACGTCAGCGCCGACGAGGACCGTCCTGGGCCGCGCCGGGTGCTCGACAACGACTACGAGATCAAGCCCTGCCGGGTCGCGCAGGGTGAGGACCCCGCTCGAAACAAGGCCGAGGCCGACCGCCAGTCGAAAATGGAGCTCGAGCTGAATCCGTGAGATCTGGCGGCGGAGGCCGCCAAGCGATCAGGGCGTTGCGGTTGCCAGCGAGGCCTGCTCACCGGCCAGCGCCACGCAGGCCTTGCGGCGATGCAGCCCGCGGATCGCGCCGGTGACCTTGAGCACCTTGCCCGACGGGCAGGACGCGTCCTTGACGAAAGCCACCTCGTAAGGTGCCAGCATCAAAGGCTCGGATTTGAGGATTGTCTGTGCAGAGCACGGCAGGCAGATAAAGCACGAGAGCACCACCGCCGACACCAAGATACGCATGTCCGTCGTCCCACCAGCCCGGTAATTCTCATATAACGCTTTCCGGAGCGCGAGTTCCGTAAGCGGCAAAAATTATTTTTGCTTTACCCAAGTCCCATGACGCGCGTGAGAAGGCGCCCGCCGGAATGTTTTCCTGCAAATGACGCGCCAGATGGTTCATGCAAAGCAAACATGGGGCCGACAGGCAAGAGGCTGACAAACGAAAGGCCGGCAGAGCCGGCCTTTCCAGAGCGTGGTCGCGGTGGAGGGTCAGTAGCGCGAGGCTGCCGGACCGCCCCAGCCGAAGCGGTAGTTCACACCGACCTTGACGGTATGCTCGTCTTCCCGGCCGCGAACGCCGACGATGTCGGCCGGGCCGGAGGTGAAGGTGGTGCTGCCGAAATTGTAGTACTGGTACTCGGCCTTGGCCGACCAGCTCGGCGCGAACATGTATTCGAGGCCGGCGCCGACGGTGTAGCCGTCCTTGCTGTTGCCGGTGGTGGTGAAGCCCTGCGGCACGCCTGCGACATTGACGCCCAGGCCGCCATTGCGCCAGGCGTAACCGCCCTTGGCGTAGAGCAGCGCCGGACCCCAGGTGTAGCCGACGCGGCCGGTCACCGACCCGAGCTGGTCGGTGTTGGAGGTCACCTGCGTGCCCGCCGGGAACGTGACACCGTTGTTGTTGGTCGGCAGCCAGGAATACTGGGCCTCGATACCCACCACCCAGTTGGGCGCGAACTGGTAGTCGAAGCCGCCCTGCACGCCGCCGAGGAAGCGGGCGTCGCTGGACTGGAAGCTGCTGTCACCGGCAAACGCGCCGCCGACATGGCCGCCGATGTAAAAACCGGTCCAGTTATAAATCAGCTGCGGCGGCGTATAGGCCGGGGCCTTGGCGTAGGTGCGCGGCTGCATGTCCGCGGCTGCCGCCGGCGCGGCCAGCGCAAGCAGAGCAGCTGCACCCAGCAAAATCGATTTCATGATCATCCCCGTTCTTTCATTTACGACACTCAGGAAACAACGTGGCGTGAATTGGGTTGCTTCGCGGCGATGCCGGAACGTTGATCGCTCGTGACTGTGACGGAGGGGCAACAACGCGATTTTGTTCCGTCCCGTCGTCCTGCACCGACTATTCTTGTCGTCTGCGCAGCACCTGCCGTAACAATTTGTCGCGAGGTCAAACCGCCCCGTTCAAAGCTCGCCGAAATGTGATCCCGCGGCTCCGGCAGTATCGTTCTAGCACCCGGCGATGAAGACGGGCTTTGCGCTACCGCGTCATCTTTTCGAGTTCCGGAAAGGGTACGTAAACCGCGCCGGCGCAGAGCTCGCTCGTGCGGTCGACGACGCGGTCCGCGCGTCCGTTGACGAAGATCACAGCGCGTTCCCGCATGGCCTTGTAGCTGCCATCGGTCTCGCGCGGGGTGAAGTGCAGGCAGCTCACATAGAACTGCCGGCCGCCGACCTCGCGCTGGACCGGCTCGGCCATGCTGGCCTCACGCACGCCGACCGGGTTGTTCAGATAGGTGCGCATCAGGGCCGGGATGTCGCCGCGGAAATTGTCCGGAAACGGCTGCGGCCCTCCGGCCTGGGTCCCACCGATGATGGTTGGACGATCACCGTCGCTGCCGAAACATGCCGCGAGCGCCAGCGGCAACAACAGGACCGATGCCAGGCTCGCCGCACGTTTCGCCAATCGCCCCACAGATCCCGCTCCCGCTCGAACAGACTAAGGGGACGTTCTAGCCGCAAGGTCGCGCAAAGGGAATTCGCGTCCCCGGGGCTTTGCGACGCACGCACCGTCCCGCCGCCGGCGTCTTTCGCTTTCGCGCAAGGCGCCGAGACGACGGGCCGGGCCTGACGTCCTGACGCGGCGGCGGGGCAATGCTTGGGATGCCGCCGCGAGAGGATCAGTCGTTAGCTGCGCTTGTCGGTGGTTGCCGGCTTGGTCAGGTCCGGCTGCGCCTTCAGCGATTTCTTCGCCGACAGATGCTTGTGGTGGTGGCGATGGGTGCGCACGGTCTTGTGCTCGTCGGACGTGACCGCTGCGTTGGCATTCAGCGCCTTCGACTTGCTATCCACCTTGGCGTCCGCCTTGACGTCGGCGGGCTTGACGTCGCCGGCCTTCGCGTCGGTCTTGGCATCGACCGCCTTGGCATCGGCCTTGATGCCGGTGTCCGGTTTCGCGGCGGTGGTCGAGGCCTTGGTCTGGCTCTGGTCCGCCTTGATCACCGGGGCCGTAGTGGTCTTGCCGGCCTCGGCAGCGAAGGCCGGGGCTGCGATCACGGAAGCTGCGAGCAAGGCTGCGGAAATGGTCTTCAGCATGGTGGTCTCCTCTTGGAAGGATCTTCAGGCGGCGCCCTCTCGCCTACCCTTCGATCGTGGGTGGGAGCCTAGGGGCGGCGCGCTGAACCCTGTCTGAAGTCCCCTGCAGGCTTCCGTTCATCTGGATGACAAGTTTGTCATCCGCGCCCTGTCGAATAGATCGTGCGGAGCGGGAATGTTTTCGCCAGACGGGTGTTCCGGTCTTCGGGCAATCGTGTAGGATCGCCACGTTCCATACGGGAGAATTTAGATGCGCAAACTCTCAATGCTTGTCGTGCCGGGATTGGTCGCCATGTCGCTGGCGACCGCGCCGGTGCTGTCCAGCGCCTATGCCGCCGGCAGTGACGAGCCCTCGCCGCCGCCGAAGTCGGACTCCTCGTCCAAGAAGGGCAAGAAGAAGAGCTCTTCGGTCAGCGATCCCAAATTCCTCGCCGCCTATCGCACCGCCTATACCGCGATCTACGACAACCACGACTACACCGGCGCGATCGATCGGTTGAAGTCGCTCAAGCGCGACGACGTCGCCGACGTCGCCAACCTGATCGGCTACTCCTATCGCAAGCTCGGCGACTACCAGTCGTCGAAGGTCTATTACGAGCTGGCGCTGAAGGACGATCCGAACCACGTCCGCACCTGGCAGTATTACGGCCTCTGGCAGCTCGAGCAGGGCAATCGCGAACAGGCGCAGTATCATCTGAACAAGATCGCCTCGCTCGCCGGCACCGACAGCTCCGAGTATCGCTCGCTCGCCACGGCGCTCGACAAGCCAACCGGCGCGACGCTCGTCTACTAAGACAATCGCATCTTCGAACGCAGCGAACGGGCACAACCTTTCGGTTGTGCCCGTTCGGCTTTCTCGGCTAGCCTCTCGCATCGATTTTCCCACTAAATTGGTGTGCAATGGACCCGTGGCTGCGATCCGCGATCGACTACATCGGCTCCTGGATCGAATTCCAACTGACGACGATCCAGCAGCCAGGCGTCATCGTCGCATTCGCCCATCGCGGCGAGATCGTCGCCGAGCATGCGTTCGGCCTTGCCAATCTCGACACCGGCGAGAAGCTCACCCCGCGCCACCGCTTCCGCATCGCCTCCCATTCCAAGACCTTCACCTCGGCCGGCATCATGAAGCTGCGCGAGCAGCGCAAGCTCCGGCTCGACGACACGGTCGGCCAATATGTCGGCGGGCTGCATCCGCGCGTCGCCGAGACCACGATTGCACAGGTGCTCTCGCACAGCGCGGGTCTGACGCGCGACGGCGCCGATTCCGGCCAGTTCATCGACCGCCGTTCCTATCTCAACGCGAAAGAGTTGCTTGCGGAATTGAAGCTGCCGACCGCGATCGAGCCCGGCACCCGCTTCAAATATTCCAATCACGGCTTTGGCCTGCTCGGCCTCGTCATCGAGGCGGTGACCAAGCAGCCCTACTCAGCCTGGATCAAGCGCGAGATCGTCGAGCCTGCGGGCCTGCGCGCAACTGAGCCGGACGCGCCGCTGCCCAAAGGCGCGTCGTTCGCGCGCGGCCACACACGAAAGCTGCCATTCGGCGAGCGATGCGTGATCCCCGGCGACAATCCCGCCCAGGCGATGGCGTCCGCCGCCGGCTTCGTTGCGACTGCCGGCGACACCGCACGCTTCTTCGCGCAGCTTGCGCCCAATGCGAAGAAGAGCGTGCTCTCGGTCGCGAGCCGCCGCGAGATGACGCGACACCATTGGCGTATCCCGCAGAGCTTCGAGGGCTATTACGGCCTCGGCGTCAACGCCGGCAAGACCGACGGCTGGGACTGGTTCGGCCATGGCGGCGGCTTTCAGGGCTACATCTCCCGAACCTGCGCCATCCCCGCTTGCGAGCTCACGATCAGCATCCTCAGCAACTCCATCGACGGCGCGGCGCCGTTCTGGATGGACGGCGCGATGCAGATCTTGCGCGTGTTCAAGACGCGCGGCACGGCCGACCGTCGCCTGCGCGACTGGACCGGCCGCTGGTGGACGATCTGGGGCGCGAGCGACCTCGTGCCGATAGGCAACCGCGTGCTCGTCGCCAATCCGCAATTCAACAATCCGTTCATGGATGCCGCCGAGATCGAGGTCACCGGCCGCGACACCGGCAAACTCGCCTGGGCTGCGGGCTATTCCAGTCATGGCGAGCCGGTGCGCCGGATCCGCGACAAGCGTGGCAGGATCAGCGAGGTCTGGATCGCCGGCGCCAACGTCAAGCCTGCGAGCGTCGTGGCGAAGGAGATCGCGCGCCGCTATCCGCCGCGCAAACGCCGGCCTATTCCCTGATCAGCGCCTCGACCTCGCTGCGAAACGCCTGCCGCGAGCCGCCTTGCGAATAGAACATGTGACCGCCGGGATAGACGGCGAACTTCACGCGCTGCGTCGCGAAGGCCGGCATCTGATCGAGGACCCGCTTCGTTCCGAAATAGGGCGTGGCAAGGTCGAACAGGCCGTGCGCGACCAGCACGTTCAGTTTCGCGTCGGTGGCGAGGATCTGGCGCAGCTCGGATACCGATTGCGGCGGGTTGATGCCACGGCCGAAATCCCAGTGACCTTCCACACTGCCGTTCAGGACTTCATAGGAGCCGTCGGGCCGCCAGTTGAGCTTGCGCGTGAGGACATCGACCGCGGCGCTCGTCAGCGGCGCCTGGAGCGCGTCGCCTGAGGGGTCGCCGAACCGCGAGCTGCTCGAATCCGGATAGGGATCGAAGCCGCGCACGGAGGCGTCGTAACGTCCCGTCACCTTGCCGTTCTTGCGGTCGAATTCGCGACGGAATTCACCGACGTCGAAACGGCCGGCGAGCCGGCGGCTCACCGCCTGGTCGATGCCGGTAAGCGCGGCGACCTTGTCGGCAAGACGATTGGTGGCCTCCTTGTCGGCCTCGCCCTTGACGAGGTCAGCCAGGAATTCGCCGCGCGCGTAAGCCTCGACGTCGGCGAGATCGGCGCGCTTGACCGGCCCTTTTGCCTCGCGCGCCACCGCCACATAGCTCGGCAGCGTCGCGACATATTGCAGGAGGCTGGTGCCGGTGAACTCGCGGAAATCCAAGAGCGGCGACACCAGGATCAGGCCCTTGACGCCGACGCCGTGCTGGAGCTGCAACTGGCGCACGACCTTCGGCCCGCGAATGCCGCCATAGCTCTCGCCCGCGACGTATTTCGGCGAGGTCAGGCGGTCGTGCTTCTCGAGCCAGCGGCGGATCACCAGCGCGATCGCGTTGACGTCGCCGTCGACGGAGTAGAACGATTTTCGTGCGTCCTCGCCGCTCGCGATGAAGCGGCTGTAGCCCGTGCTGACGGGATCGATGAAGACGAGATCGGTGAAGTCGAGCCAGGTCTCCGCGTTCGGCTTCACCTCGGGCGAGGCCGAGGGCGACAGCGCTTCGCCGTCGAGCGGCAGCCGCCATGGACCGGCCGCGCCGAACTGGAGCCACGCCGAGGAGGCGCCGGGCCCGCCATTGGACAGGAACGTGACCGGGCGCGTGGCGCGGTCGGCGCCGTCGAGCTGGTAGGAGGTATAGGCGATGTCGGCCAGCGGCTCGCCCTTGCCGTCGAACACGCGGATGGAGCCGGCGGTCGCGGCGAAATTGAGGGTGCGGCCGGGCAGATCCAGCGTCTGCTTCGTGGTCGAATCCGCGGGGAGACGGTGCGGCTCGGCCGCGGACGGCGAGGCCTGCGTCGCGCTTTGCGGATTGGTGGCGCGCCCACCCTTCTGTGCCGCTGGCGATGCCGCCTCGGAGCGCGGCTGCGGCGGATCATCCGCGCGCGCGACGCTCGCGAGCGCGGCCGCGGACACGGCCAGCGCGAGCCCGGTTCGTCGCAGCGTCGGCAAGATCGTGAACATGATCGTTCTCCCTGCCCGGCTGTCACAGCCGGTGCGCATCAAAGCTAGCGCGGAATTGCGACGCTTTGCGGGATCACCGGCCCGATGGGCAAGTAAGGCGCCCGGGACGGCTCAAATCAACCCGTTTTGTTCTCCGGATCGACAATCGCCCGTTTGCCTTGAGACCCGGTCATCCTCGACAATGCAGGGCCACCTCGTATAGACGAGCCCGGCGGAACTTCCTCCAGCCAGCGGCCTGCCCGACAAGCCATGACCAAGCCCCAGCGATACGAACGCATCGCCTTCGTCGCCAGCCCGAGCAGCGAGGCGCAGACCGCCTTCAGCCAGCTCACCAGGGACTATGGCAATTGCGACCCCAGGGAGGCCGACGTCGTGGTCGCGCTCGGGGGCGACGGGCTGATGCTCCAGACGCTGCACCAGAACATGCGCACGGGAAAGCCGATCTACGGCATGCATCGCGGCACCGTCGGCTTCCTGATGAACGAATACGCGACGCACGATCTGCGCACGCGGCTCGAGACGGCGCATGAATCCGAGATCAATCCGCTCCTGATGCGTGCAACCGACGTCAATGACCGCGTCCATTTGCACCACGCCATCAACGAGGTCTACCTGTTCCGGCAGACCTCGCAGGCGGCGCGCCTGCGGATCCTGATCGACGAGCGCGAGCGCATGCCCGAGCTGATCGCCGACGGCATCATCGTGGCAACGCCGGCCGGTTCGACGGCCTACAATCTGTCGGCGCAGGGACCGATCCTGCCGATCAACGCCGCCCTTCTGGCACTGACCCCGATCAGCGCCTTCCGCCCGCGCCGCTGGCGCGGGGCGCTGCTGCCCAACACCGCCTATGTCGTGATCGAGGTGCTGGAGGACGACAAGCGTCCGGTCGCGGCCGTCGCCGACCATGAGGAGGTCCGCAGGGTCCGGCGGGTCGAGGTCCTGTCCGACAAGAGCATCTCGATGCGCATGCTGTTCGACCCCGGCCACAGCCTGGAAGAACGCATTTTGCGCGAGCAGTTCGGCTACTGAGCCCCTGCCCCCGCACGCTGCGGGAGCCCGGTCGCAACCCTTCGTTAACCCTCGCCACGATATGGTTAACGAAGGTTGACCGCTTTGGCCCGGGCGTCATGTTCCGTATCGACTTCAACAAGCTGCGCTTCCTCGTCTGCGACGACAATCCGCACATGCGCCGCATCCTGCGGACGCTGCTGCATTCCTTCGGCGCGCGCGAGGTCTATGAGGCCGAGGACGGCGCCACCGCGCTGGAAATGTACAGCCATTACGTGCCTGACATCGTCATCACCGACTGGGCAATGCCGATCTTCGACGGGCTCGAGCTGGCGCAGATGATCCGGCAGCCGGAATCCAAGGGCAACCCCTACGCGCCGATCATCATGCTGACCGGCCATTCCGAGAAGCGCCGCGTCACCGTGGCGCGCGATGCCGGCGTCACCGAATTCCTGGCCAAGCCGATCTCGGCCAAGGGGCTCTATCAGCGCATCCTCAACGTGGTCGCCAATCCCCGCCCCTTCATCAAGACCAAGACCTATTTCGGGCCGGACCGGCGCCGCAACACCAATTCCGCCTATATGGGCCCCGAGCGCCGCGTCGGCGAAAAGCACGAGGTGCTCCAGCAGCCCTCGCTGCTCGACAAGGCCCGCTCATCCATCTAGCGCAACGTCTTCAGACGAGGCAGGCATCATGGCGAAGAACAGCGCAAAGGACATCGAGGTCACGGCCTTCGCCACGCATCAGATCATCACGCAGCCCAACCCGCTGCGGAAAGTCCTGCGCCGGGTCGAAGACAAGGACATGGACGATCCGATCGGTCGCGCCGAGCAGGCGCTCGCGGGCCTGTCCGGCGAGTTCAAGGATTGGATGACGACCGAGGTCAACCGTCTGTCGGCCGCCTATGTCGCCATCCGCAATGACGGCTTCACCAAGGAGCGCCGCGACGAGCTGTTCCGCGCCGCGCACGACATCAAGGGCGACGCCGCGACCTTCGGCTATCCGGCCGCAGCCGGAATCGCCGAGAGCCTGTGCCGCGTCATCGAGCACGCGCCTGATCTGGAAAAGGTGCCGGCCGAATTGTTCACGCACCACATCAACGCCATCCTCGCCATCGTGCACGAGAACACCAGGCTCGACAGCATCAGCGTCTCCGCCGAGCTCAGCCGCCGCCTGCGCAAGGTCGCCGACGATTATCTTACCCAGGTCAACCGCGACCGCCCCGAGCATCTCGAGGTGATCCTGGCGCCGAGCATCGCGCCGGCGGAGTAAAGGCCCGTCTTTTTCATCTCGTGGGAGGCTGCTCCATCCACACGGGCAGCATCGTAGAGTGGGCAAAGCGAAGCGTGCCCACGATTCATCTCGAATCATACTGATAGGTCGTTGGCATGGCGCTGTGCGCCTTTGCCCACCCTACGGCAGCTCGCTACGCGGCAATCAGATCGCCATACAGCGGATCGATCGTATCATCCGCGACCAGCTCGTCGCAGAACAGCCTTGCCTCCTCCCGCGCGGACTCCGTGGCGAAGCGGCGCAGCAGGACCATCAGCGGCTCGGTGACGCCGCGGTCGGTCTCGCAATGGGTGAGCACGCGCTCGACCATGCGCCGACGCAGCCGCACCGCGCCGTCGTCGCTGTCGACGAAGCCCTGCTCGTGGCAGGCATCGAGCGCGACCTGGAACGCCGCGAACGTCGCCTCGGGAAGCCCGGCGCGGCGCAGCAGCGCGTGCAGGCTGTTGCCGCCGCGGTCGTGCAGCAGCGCGGTGACGCGCGCCAGCGGCAGGTCGGCGAGCTCGGCCAGCGCCGCGTCGAACAGGTCGAGATTGCTCGACAACAGCGCCCGCAGGATGAGGCCCGCCGTGAGCTGGCCGGTGATGCGCAGGTGCCGCACCAGACCCTGCATGTCCTCGCCGCGCGAGCGCGATGCGATGTTCATGGTGGAGCGGTCGCGCGCCTCGAGCGCGATGCGTTCGGCGCGGTCGGCGCTGAGCCAGTTCCGCGCCACGACGAATTGCGCCAGCGTCTCGGAGAGCTTCGCCACCAGCGCGGCACGCGTTGCGGACGGCAGATCGTCCAGCACCAGCATCGCCTCGCGGATCGCGGCGAGATGGCCGTGGCGCTCGACGATGCGGTCCCAGGAGAATGGTGCAAGCTCGGCGTTGGGATTTTCGATCAGCTCCAGCGCGGCCGCCGCGCAGCCGACTTCGGCGATGGCGGCGCAGACCGAGACCGGCAGCGCGATGCGGCGTGCGACCGCGCATTGCACCTCGTCATTGCCGGTCGCGACGATGTCGACGAGATCGGCATCGATCAGCAGCGGGGAATGTTCGAGCACGGGTAGCGCGACGGTCGGCTGGTCCGCCGACAGCGCCCGCACGATCGAGGCCGGCGCATCCGTGCTGCGCGCAAAAGCCTCGGCCATCGCCTGCCGCACCAGCGGCGAGGGATCGTCGAGCTGCATCAGAAGCGCGCCTTCGGCGGCGAGGCGGTCGTCGGCCGAAAGATCTGATATCAGCCAGGCCCGGGCCAACGCCCGTGTTGCCTCGGCCCGCTCGCCGGCGGGCGCCGTCCTGATCCAATTGATGAACTGCCGAACAATCATGCTGCTTCCGGCTTACACAACAAACGAAAATGGTGACGGCTCGTCACCTGCAACACAAAATAAACCACGACGCTTAACAAAGCGTTCACCATAACTGGCTGGTTTTATTGACGTTTTGTTAAGGGAACAGAGGCGCTGCAGCGCGTCCGGGACACGAGAGCGGGGTCAGCTCGAGAACGTGCCGCTGCGATCGCTGAACAGATCGAGCGGCTGCGGCGGACGCACATCCGGCGTCGCGGATGCAACTGAGGTCGCTGGTGCGACCGACGTGAGCGAGGCGTTGTTGCCCCACAATTTCTGCACTGTGGTCGAGACCGGCTGCGTGGCATCGCCGGGCTGATAGATCGAACGAAACACCGGCGTGGTCGGGGCATTGTCCGCGACCGTCGTCGGCGATGTCGCACTGACGGGCGTCACCGCACGTGTGTTCGGGAAGGTCTGGAGATAGGCGGCGTTGTCGACAACAGGCGCGGTGGGCTGCACGCCGCTCGCGCTCGCAACCTCCGTGGTCGACGGCGTGCCGCCGTACATCGCCATCGCGCTGCGGGTCGTCCTCGAATTGGCCGCGCTGGCGTAGCGTGCGTCCAGCACCGAATAGACTTCGGAGACGCTGCGGGCGCGGCCGTCCCTGGCGTAGAAGATCGAGCGGTTGGCGGATGCCGCATTGGGAAACAGCCGCGCGCCGACCGCTTGCGGATTGTCCTCGGCATTGGCGATCAGTTTTGCGGCGCCGCCGACGCCCATGAAATGCGCCATGTAGAGTTCGCTGTCGCTCGGCCTGCGCCCGAGCAGGCCCGTCAGCTTGAAACTGTTCGACTGCGTCAGCGCCGCCGCCATGCTCGAGGCGGCCTCGGGATCGTCGCGCAGCTTCATGATCGACCGCTTCATCGCGGGATCGTCGACGGCGTAGCCGCCCGACGTCGTCCTGGAGATCGCGTTGGCATAATTGCCATAGCCGAGCTGGGGGCCCGCCTCCTTCACCGTGCCGAGCCAGGTCTGGTCGATGAACTGGTAGAGCCCGTGCGCGGACGACGTGGTGGCTCCCGCCGTCGGATCGAAATCCGATTCCATCTTGGCGGTGGTCAGCATGTACTGGAAGCTGACGCCTGAAACATTCGAGGCCTGCTTGATCGCACCGGCGACGCGCGCCCGCGACGGATCGAGAACCGCCGTCTGCGTGGCACTGGAATTGTCGACCGACATGATGATGTGCCCGCCCCGCGCGGCGTTGAGCAGCGCCGGCAATTCGGCGCCCGTCGTCTCACCGTGGGACAGGTATGGTTAATGCGGGGTTAATTCGGGGGCGACCGCTCTCCGAGTCATTCCGGGGCGCGCGTAGCGCGAACTATGGCGCGCAGTTGCGCACCTGAGAATCTCGAGATTCCGGGTTCGGCTCTTTGAGCCGCCCCGGAATGACGAAAGTCATTTCTTGTAGACCGCGTCCGGATCGAACAGCCGCTCTGCATCGGCGAAGACCAGCTTCGCCCCGCCGCCTTCGGCCTCGACCTTGCGATAAAAGCACGACCTTCGCCCGGTGTGGCAGGCAGCGCCGATCTGCTCGACACGGATCCAGACTGCGTCCTGGTCGCAATCGGTGCGCATCTCGATCACGCGCTGGGTCTGACCCGAGGTCTCACCTTTTCGCCACAAGGCATTGCGCGAGCGGCTGAAGTACCAGGCCTCGCCGGTCGCGATCGTCTTGCGCAGCGCCTCCTCGTTCATGTGCGCGACCATGAGCACGTCACCGGAGGCGACGTCGGTCGCGACGCAGGTCACGAGGCCGCTCGCGTCGAACCGGGGCAGGAAGGACAGGCCTTCCTCGATCTCATGGGAGTGGGCGGACACAGCGACCTCGCTAGAGCATGATCCGGAAAAGTGTGAAGCGGTTTTCCGAAAAGATCATGCTCAAACAACAGAGCTTTGCGAGGTCAGCGCTGCAGGCCTCGCACCAGGGACAGGAAACGGGCTTGCTCCGCCGGGTTGTCGCGGAACATGCCGGTGAAGCGGCTGGTGAAGGTGGAGGCGCCATGCTTGGCGACGCCGCGCACCGACATGCAGGTATGTTCGGCCTCGATCAGCACCGCGACGCCGCGCGGCTTGAGGACCTCGTCGATTGCAGCCGCGATCTGCGCCGTCAGATGCTCCTGGGTCTGGAGCCTGCGGGCGAAGATGTCGGTGAGGCGGGCGAGCTTGGACAGGCCGACAACACGTTCCACCGGCGTATAGGCGATGTGCGCCCTGCCGTAGAACGGCATCATGTGATGCTCGCACTGCGAGGTGAACTCGATGTCGCGCACCAGGACGAAATCGTCATAGCCCGCGGTCTCGCCAAAGGTGCGGTCGAGCACTTCGGCCGGGCATTGGTGATAGCCCTGATAGAGCTCGTCGAAAGCCTCGACCACGCGGCGCGGCGTGTCGAGCAGGCCCTCGCGCTCGGTGTTCTCGCCGATATAGGCGAGCAACGTCTTCACCGCCTGTTCGGCCTCGGCACGCGCCGGGCGCGGCTGATCGGCGCGGACGGCGGCCGCGAGGAATTCGGCAGGGTCAAGCTCGGCCGGGCGGCTCTCGGGCTGCCGGTCGGAGGGCTTGTTGGGGCGGATGGATTTGATGGTCGCGTCCATGTCTACTCCGTTCGACGGCCTTTCGGCCGGAGTGTCACCGGCAGACGGGGCGGCATGCCGCCGGACGCCTGAAGAGAACAGTTGAACCCGGCGAAAAAGGTCCTCACTCTCTCCCGTCGGCCGCATGGCCTGTCGCCACCGCCGCTGGACTGTTTTTCCGCCAGTTCCGACCCTATATAGGACCGTGGACGGCGCCCGCCAAGGCCGATCCGATGCGGAAGTGCTGGACCCCATCACATGCTGAACGACATCTACAACAAGCGGATCATCGAATTGGCCGGGAATATTCCGCGCCTCGGACGGCTGCCCGACCCCGATGCCTCCGCCACCGCCCACTCCAAGCTGTGCGGCTCGACCGTGAAGGTCGATCTCAAGATGGAGGGCGACAGGGTCACCGACTTCGCCCATGACGTGAAGGCCTGCGCGCTCGGACAAGCCTCCTCATCCATCATGGCAAGTCGCATCGTCGGCTCGACTGCGAGCGAACTCCGTGAGTTACGCGAAACTGTTCGCAAGATGCTGAAGGAGAACGGTGCGCCTCCTGAAGGCAAATGGGAGGAGATCAAGTTCCTCGAGCCGGTCCGCGACTACAAGGCGCGGCACGCCTCGACGCTCCTGACCTTCGATGCGGTGGTCGACGCCATTGGCCAGATCGAAGCCAAGGCCAAGCAGCCGGCTGCGGCGCAGGGCTGAACTTCCCCAGGTCATTCCGGGGCGTCGCCAAGCGACGAACCCGGAATCATGATCAAGATTTCAAAGCTTACTTCTGCGTCGCCGGAGCCGGCGCGGCCACGCCACCGGTCGGCACCAGGGCTTCCGCCGTCTTGGTCGACTTGGCAGCTTGCGACTGCTCCGGTTCCGCGCCGAACCTCGCCTGCGTCTTCGGCGCAAGCTCGGCCATTGCCGGCGCGGAGATGTCCACATGCGGCAGCACGTCGGCGACGAGATCGGTCGTCACGAGATTGGTGAGCTTGAGCTCGCCGGCGTCCAGCTCATGCAGGTCTTCCCAGGGCGGCACGCTGAGCGCGAGCGACAGCAGATCGCCGGCTCCGCCCATGTCGAAGGTGTATTTGGCGAGCCGGCCGATGTCGCGTTCGACGATCATCAGGTCCTGCGCGCTGTAGCTCGCCGCCTTCGCATCGTCGGCGCGGTCGCCCATCCAGATCTGATGGACGCGGACGTGGGCAGCTTCCGGCACGTAACGCTTCTTGCCGGCCAGCAGCAGGAACACGCACATGGATTCGCAATAGGCCTCTGGCGCAACCGCCGGGCGGCCAGACTGCCCGCCGCGGAGACTTACGCCGACCGTGGTCAGGAGTCCGAGATTGCGGAAACGTCGGCCGAGGGTGATCGCGTCGTTGACGGAACCGCCGCTGGAATCGAGCACCACGGTGGCGCCGCCGAGCTGGCGTCCGCGGGAAAACTCCTCGAAATCCTTCGGTGTGTCAGCGGTGATGATGCCGACCGCGCTGACCCAGCCGCGGCAGTTCGGCTCGCAGGCAATCCAGTTGAACTTCATCGGCAGCTTGCGCTCTTCGAGAGCAACACCCGCGCGAGCCGATGACCCGAGTGTCGCGACGGCGCCAGCCAGCACGACTCCACAGACGGCGGTTCCCACCAGCAACCAGCCGCGAAGATTAAGGGAGTTCAGAAGTCTCAATCTGGTTCCTTCCCCAAGCCCCTAAGGTCCCCAACAATCCTTGGTAGCGCCCTCTGAGTCCATCATACAGGCGTATGTTTCTACACATGGACGTCACAAAAATGGTATCCGTGGGAATACAGATCGTCCACAGCTACTTGCTGCACTGCTCCCAAAAAGCACGCAAAATATGGCGCGCAAACAACAGCTTACAGTTCCCTGCGCCGGAACTGTGCAACACCTCGATCAACATTGCAGCAAAGCGCCCATGAAGCATTCAGCCTGCGAGCATTGTTCCAGTCCGGTCGAAGATGTGCTCCGGCTCCCGCGCAGATTCGGCCGTGCGCTGATCTGGCTCTACCGGCACACGCTGTCGCCCCTGGTTGGTTACAATTGCCGGCATCTGCCGACCTGCTCCGTCTATGGCGACGAGGCGATCGAACGCTTCGGTCTCTGGGCCGGCGGCTGGATGACGCTCGCGCGCCTGCTCCGCTGCAATCCGTTCGGCACGTCGGGCATCGACAATGTACCGCTCACCGCACCGCCAGGCGCACACTGGTATCTGCCCTGGCGCTACGGCCGTTGGCGCGGCGTCAATGCATCCTGAGAGTACGGCGATGCTCTGAGCATCGGTGGCCTGAGGGGAACCGTAAGGGTTCTTCCCGCGTTGTTTTGATGCTCCCCCGGGAGGAAACAACAATGCGCTGGAAAATCAGCCCTCATCTTCACTTTAGGCCTTTTCACTTCGGGCTTTCTCACTTCAGGCCTGGGCCCACCCCCGGCTCCAGGCGGCACCACGACCCCAGATCCTTGGACCTGCTCGCGATCGTCGCCTTGCTGGCGCTCGTGCTTGGCTCCGGCTGGTATCTGGCGACGAGTTTAGCCACCGCGCCGAGCACGACTGCGTTCATCGTGCCGAGCCAGAGCGTGCACTGGTGATTATCGGAACCAGTAAAAGCGCCCGGGCGGCGGCGGGATCGGCTCGGGCGGCCGCAGCCGTTTTGGACGCGGCGGTTTCGGCGTCGGATCGGCCGACGAGGTGGCCTCCCCGCCCGGCGCCGTTTCGGTGCCCGGCACCCTCACCGCCAGCAGCAAATTGGATTCGTGCATCCGCCAGCGGTAGCCGACGCCGAAATCGATCGGCTGGGCCCGGGTGAACAACTCGGCGTAGCGCTCCTGGTAGCGGCCGGGGAATTCGTCGATCGGCCCGAGATAGCGGCCGAACGGGAAGAAACGCCATTGCCGCGCGCCGTAGTTCGCAAGCGGAATGCCGGAATCGTCCTGGATGATGGTGGCGCTGTTGGCAAGCAACCAGTCGCGAACGACGGTGAAGTTTCCGGAGTGCATGAGATAGGACGCGCTCTTGAGCAGGCTGTTGCCGGGCCCGAGCGTCTCGCAGAATTTCAAGAATCCGGTGTTGCGCGCGCCGGAATTGGAAAGATCGGTCGAGAAATAATACAGCGTGCGCGTTTCCCCGTCGCTGCCGGCGAAGGTGATGCGAACGCCCCGCGTCGCGTTACGCCCCGGATTGTCGTCGCCGACACGCAAGCCCCCCTTGTCGTCGAGCGCGATCATCTCGACGTTGCGGATGGTCTTGCCGGAGCGCGCCAGGAAAACATAAAGGATCGGCAAGGTGCCGTTGACCTGGTTGGTATGCAGGTCGACCTTCATCTGCTTGGTGATGAAGAAGGAAAAGCTCAGGATCGAGCCGAGCGAGCGCTCGACATTGTAGAGCGCGGCGCCGATCGAACCGCGCGGCAGCCGGGTCAAATCGGGCACGGCGCCGACCGGCTCCAGCGCGCCGAGCACGTAGGTGCTGGCCTTGGAATAGAAGGCGTTGGCGTAGAGAAAATCGGGACCGCTGAACATGTAGAACATGGTCGGCCGGGGCGCGGCGAGATTGACGTCGGCCCAATCGCGGATCTTGGAGAGCTGGCGCTGTTCGAGCTGGGCGAAGGCGCCGTCGAAGAATTTTGCGTGGCGCTGCCAGCCTGGGTCCTTCGTGAGCGCCACCAGTGGCGAGTCCGCCGAGGGCTGCATGCCCGCGAGGAAGCGCGCGGTGTCATCGAAGGTGGCGTCGGCGGCGCGGGCGGACGAGACGGCCGCGGCCAGCAGGGCAAGAGCTGTGGCCGCAATTCTGAGGGGACGAAACATGTCTATGCGCGATCGTGTGAATTGCCAGCGGCGACCGGCCGCCTGCGGAAAACAGCATAAATCACTAGGCCCGAGAGCATGACGAGCATCCCCGCGAGCGACTGCAGCGGCCGCTCGGTCAACAGGTAGTACATCATGAACGCAGTCACGAGCAGGAAAACCAGGGGCGTGAACGGGTATCCCCAGGCGCGATAGGGCCTCGGCAAATCGGGATCGGTGATGCGCAGCTTGATGACGCCGGCGACCGTGAAGAACGAGCAGAACAACAGTGCGAACTGGATGAAGTCGAGCACCGCCTCGAAGCTGCGCGTGAACAGCAGCAGATTGGCGACGGCGAGCTGAAACAGGATCGCATAGGCCGGTGCGCCGCTCGCCGATCGCTTCGAGAACACGCGCAAGGCGGGGATGTCCTCCCCCATCGTCATCATCACGCGCGGGCCGATCCACATCATCGCGCTGATCGAGGAGATCAGGCCAACGCAGATCATCGCGCCGACGATCCGACCGCCGAGGCTGCCGAAGATGGCGCTACCGGCGACGCTGGCGACATCGAGCTGACCGGCAAGCGCACCGACCGGCGTCGAATGGAGAAACACTGCATTCAGCGCGACGTACAGCACGAGCACGATCAGCGTGCCCGCCAGCAGCGCGCGCGGCAGATTCCGCTGCGGCATGTTCATCTCGCCGATGATGTAGGTCGCGGCGTTCCAGCCCGAGAACGAATACATCACGAAGACCAGCCCGATCGCAAACGGCGCGCTGACGATGTGGGCGAGATCGCCCGGCTGCGGCGCGAACGTGATTGGTTGCGGGGCAGCGATGACGAAGCCGGCGACCAGGAAGGCGACGATCAGCGCGACCTTGATGATGGTCGCGATCAGCTGAAAGGTCGAGGAGTGCCTGACGCCGGTCAGTTGCACGAGCGAAACCAGCCACACCACGGCGATGGCGAGCGGGATCGGCGGCAGATCGGGCACGACCGATTTGGCGTATTCGCCGAACGCCATCGCGGCGAGCGCGACCGGCGCTGCGAAGCCGACCGTCGCCGACACCCAGCCGGCGAGAAAGCCGAAGGCGGGATGATAGGCGCGACCGAGGAAATTGTACTCGCCGCTCGAGCGTGGAAACATCGCCCCGAGCTCGCTATAGGCGAACACCCCGCACAGCGCGACGACGCCGCCGACGGTCCACAGCAGCAGGATCGAGAAGCCGGACGGGATGTCCTTGACCTGGAAGCCGAGGCTGGTGAAGACGCCGACCCCGATCATGTCGGCCACGACGATGGCGGTTGCGACCAGAACTGAGACCCCGGTCCCGCTTCCGGTCAGCCGGCCAGTCCAGGGCGCGGTTCCCGCATTTGATGCCGTCATCGGGGTCCTTAACCTCAGGCGTCGTGCCTCATGGGCGCATCGTGCAGGTTGGCCCAGTCAATTCAAGCAGGGTTAACAAGGGCTAAATGAGGCGACGGAAGTGGGTATTTGAGCACCGCTTATTCTGCTCCCAAGCGCCAAAGCTGCGCCAGCCCCGGGAAAGCCCGTCCCCCTCCCCCACAATCAGGACACGATTGCATGGTCCTTTTGAGCGTTCCGGATGTGGGGAAGTTCTCCGGACGCTTAACGTCACCTAAACGCCGGTCGGCTCAATTGTCTCTTAATACGCCGATGGACGTGACTTTGGGGTCATGGGTGGATGGTCGGGGCCGTTCCGAAATTGAGAGCTGACATGCGTGCCGACCGGCCGTCGTCCGGTGCGCGCGGTCATGCGCTCCGGGTCGGCCTGATCTCAACCTTGGTGCCGCTTTCGCTGACACTGGTTCAATGCGGCAAGGCGCCCAATCCGGCGGCCCTCGCGGCGAATTCGCAGGCCAATGTTCAGGTCGTCGCGAAGACAAATCAGCAAGTCGCGAGCGGCGACACGTTCGAGGATCGCTTCCCCGCCCCGCAATTCGGGGAGCGCTTCCCCTCGGCGAGCGAGAGTTTTCTGCAGCGGCAGATGTCGGACTTCTCGCCGAAGCGGGCCGTGCAGCAACCGCCCCCGGAGCAGGCCCCCTACAAGGTCGCTTCGCTCGAGCCGCAGGTCCCCTACAAGCGTTCGCCCCGCGACGACCTGACGACGCTCGTCAGCATGAAGTCGTCGGCCTTCCCCTATTTCGGCAACAACCCCGCCTCCGACGCGCCGTTCCTCGACGTCGCCAAGGGCGACCGCCGCGGCCATCGCAGCTATTCCGGTCGCGTGTTCTGGCAGGACGAGACCTACAATGACAGCCGCGTGCTGATGCACGTGCCCGAGCATTTCGACGTCCGCAAGCCCGGCGTGATCGTGGTGTTCTTCCACGGCAATGGCGCAACGCTCGAACGCGACGTGCGTGATCGCCAGCTAGTGCCGAAGCAGATCACCGATTCCGGCGCCAATGCCGTGCTGCTCGCCCCGCAGATGGCCGTCGATGCCGCCGATTCCAGCGCCGGCAAGTTCTGGCAACCTGGCGGCTTCAAGCGCTTCATGGCGGAATCGGCCGACCACCTTGCCCGCGTCACCGGCGATCCCAACAGCGCCCGCGCCTTCGCCAACATGCCGATCGTGATCGTCGGCTACAGCGGCGGCTTCCTGCCGACGGCCTGGAGCCTCGAGGTCGGCGGCATCAGCGACCGCGTCCGCGGCGTCGTGCTGCTCGACGCCGTCTATGGCGAGATGGACAAGTTCGCGTCCTGGATCGAGAACCACCGTTCCGGCTTCTTCGTCAGCGCCTACACCCGCCACACCGCGCGGCGCGATCGCGAGCTGATGAGCATGCTCCGGCAGAAGGGCATCAGCGTCGCAGAGGACATGGACGGCCCCTTGCGTCCCGGCAGCGTGGTGTTCGTCGAGACCGGCGACGGCATCACCCATCGCGACTACGTCACCCGCGCCTGGACGCGGGATCCACTCAAGGATGTGCTGGTGAAGATGTCGGCGACGCCGGCGCTGGCGCTGACCCGCGTGGCCGCCACCAGTTCCGGCGCATCGAGCCGATAGGTTTGGATGTTGGTCCAGCCGGTGTCCGGCTGCATTGCCTGCAATTCCCTCAGGCTCTGATCAAAATGTAATGTTGATGGCCGACATCCCCGGGTGCCACCGGATTGCTTCCGCCCGCAAGGCTCATAGTTTGCCGGCCAGTTTGCGATTGGAATTCGGTGGGGACAGGCAGTGCGTCAGGGATTGTACAAGGTCGACTTCCATACCGTTCATGGAACGGGCTGCGGCGTCGTCTATGTGATGGATGGCAAGATGCGCGGGGGCAATTCCGCGTTCGCCTTCATCGGCACCTATCAGGGCGAAGGCGACAGCATCAAGGTCAAGATCTCGACCCAGCGCTACAACGACGACCCCTCCTTCAAGGCTCTGTTCGGCACCGACCGGATCACGCTGGCGCTCGCCGGCCGGGAGGACGGCGACAACGCCGAATTCGAGGGCAACGCGCTGCAGGCGCCGGGCGTTGCCTTCCGGGCCGTGCTGAGCCGGATCAGCGACTGAGCTTCAGCTCGTCTACGATGAGCTCTTGTCAGTACTAGCTCTTGGGCAGCTTCGGAATGCTCTCGGCGAAGCCGTTGAAGCAAGCCAGCCGCTCGTCCTCTTCCTTGAAGAAGCGGCAATCGGCGTAGCCCTTGGCCTTCGCCGGCTTCGGCTTCGGCGCCGGCGCGATCACCGCGTCGTAGCAATTGAGGCGGTCCTTGGTGCCGTCGTCGAGCTCGAGGCAGGCCTGGAGCCGGGCCGCGATCGATTGCGGCTTGCCCTTCGCCGCTGCGGCCGGCTTGGCCGCTGCCTCCTTCGTCCCCTTGGGCTTGACCTGCACCAAGGGCTTGTCCCCCACCATCGGTGGCTTGTCGGCTTGCGCAAACGCGGAGGCTGAATAGAGCACCGCGGCAACCGCCAGAATCATCCTCATTTCAGTCAACTCTCTTTGGTCCCCATGACCGGCGTTCTAGCGCTCCCGCGCGCGGTTTGCCAAGCACATTGCGTACACGAAGCCGCGGGATTCAGGCCGTTGCGGCCGCAGGCCGGCGCCGGGTCAGGACCACCAGGATCAGCGCCAGCACGACGAAACCGACCGCGACGAAGCCGAGCGCATGCAGGAGTTCGCGGGCGAACAGCAACCCGCCGACGGCGGAGCCAACCGCCTGGCCGATATAGAGGACGGACGTATTGAGCGCGACAGTCGCCGATGCCAGCCGCGGCGCGGCCGCGACCAGCCGCACCTGCTGCATCGAATTGGTCGAGGCAAAGCCGAGGCCCCAGATCGCGACTCCGACCGTCATGAAGGCTAGCGTGCCCGCGCCGAGCGCCCAGCCCGTGATGCCCGCAAGCAGCAGGCAGGTGAACAGCAGCGAGGTCCGATAGGGGCCCGAGGTGTCGACGATGCGGGTGGCGATGACGACGCCGAGGAAGCCGCAGACGCCGTAAAGCGCGAACACCATGCCGACCGCATCGGGACCGGCACCGGTGAGCTTCTTGAGCAACGGGCCCATGAAGGTGAACACTACGAACTGCCCCGACATTTGCAGCATGGTGATCGCCAGCAGCAGCAGAATTGTGCTGTTGCGGCCGACCTCGCGCCAGGTCTTCAGGTCCACCGGCGCGCCTTTCAGGCCCGCCGGCAGACGCAGCAGCAACAAGAGGAAACTGATGCAGCCGAGCACGCCGATCTCACCATAGGCCGCGCGCCAGCCATAGCGGCTGGCGATGAAGGTGATCAGCGGAAGGCCGACGGCGGCAGCCAGCGACCAGCCGAGGAAGATATAGGCGATGGTGCTGCCCCGCCGCTCCACCGGCACGATCAACGCCGCCGTGCCGGCGGCCTGCGGCGTGTAGAGCGCACCGACCGCGAGCATCACGAGACGGATGGCGAGGAGGCTGGTGTAATCGGGTGCAAGCGCCGAGGCGAGATTGCCGAAGGCGAGCACCGCCAGCGTCGTCGCGAGCAGCGTCCGCCGTTCGATGCGGCTTGTCAGCCAGGCCGTCAGCGGCGAGCCGATGCACAGCGTGATCGCGCCGAAGGTGATGAGGAGCCCGGCCGCATGAATGCTGACGTCGAGCCCCGTCGCCAACTCCGGCAGCATGCCCGCCGGGGCCAGCACCGAGCAGCCGGTGACGAGATTGCCGAGCATCAAGGCGGTTGGCGCGAAACGCGGGGCGCGTGCATTTTCCATGCAAGTGCATGTAGAGCAGCCGCCGGGCCAGTTAAAGGGCCGGTGCGAAATAGTTCGTGCGCACGTCCGTTTTATGCGCCGATTTTCTTGGAATTGCCGGATTGCGCAGGCCGAATCGCCTGATATATCGCTCGTTCCCGCTTACCTGCGCTCGTTCGCAGGAGTGAGCCTCAGGAGAAAAGCAATGACTGACCAGTCCAAGGACCAGCCGAAGTCCGAATCCGGCTTCCAATATTCCCTCAGCAATCTGAAGCCCGTGACCCCCGCCGCCAAAGTTACCCTCACCTTTCCGGACGGCGCCCAGCGTCAATACGACCAAAGCATCACCGGCCTCGATATCGCCAAGGGCATCTCGCCGTCGCTGGCCAAGCGCACGGTCGCGATGGCGCTCGACGGCGTCGTCGCCGACCTCAACGATCCCATCGAGGCCGACGCCAAGCTCGAGCTGATCAGCCGCGACGATCCGCGCGCGCTCGAATTGATCCGCCACGATTGCGCCCACGTGCTGGCTGAGGCCGTGCAAACGCTGTGGCCGGGCACGCAGGTCACCATCGGTCCCGTGATCGAGAACGGCTTCTATTACGACTTCTTCCGCAACGAGCCGTTCACGCCGGAAGACTTTGGCGCGATCGAGAAGAAGATGCGCGAGATCATCGCGCGCGACAAACCCTTCACCAAGGAAGTCTGGGACCGCGAGAAGACCAAGCAGGTGTTCCGCGACAAGGGCGAGGCGTTCAAGGTCGAGCTGGTCGACGCCATTCCCGGCACCGAGCCGATCAAGATCTACTATCAGGGCGACTGGTTCGATCTGTGCCGCGGCCCGCACATGACCTCGACCGGCAAGGTCGGCAACGCCTTCAAGCTGATGAAGGTGGCCGGCGCCTACTGGCGCGGCGACAGCAACAACCCGATGCTGACCCGCATCTACGGCACCGCCTTCGCCAAGCAGGAGGATCTCGACGCTTATCTCAAGCAGATCGAGGAAGCCGAGAAGCGCGACCATCGCAAGCTCGGGCGCGAGCTCGACCTCTTCCATTTCCAGGAGGAAGGTCCGGGCGTCGTGTTCTGGCATCCCAAGGGCTGGACCATCTTCCAGCAGCTGATCGCCTATATGCGTCGGCGCCTGACCGGCGACTACAGCGAGGTCAACGCACCGCAGATCCTCGACAAGGTGCTGTGGGAGACCTCGGGTCATTGGGGCTGGTACCGCGAGAACATGTTCGCGGCGCAGTCGGCCGGCGACGAGGCCGAGGACAAGCGCTGGTTTGCGCTCAAGCCGATGAACTGCCCGGGTCACGTGCAGATCTTCAAGCACGGCCTGAAGAGCTACCGCGACCTGCCCTTGCGCCTCGCCGAGTTCGGCGTGGTGCATCGCTATGAGCCCTCCGGCGCCATGCACGGCCTGATGCGCGTGCGCGGCTTCACCCAGGACGATGCGCACATCTTCTGCACCGAGGACCAGCTCGCCGAAGAGTGCCTGAAGATCAACGAGCTCATCCTGTCCACCTATGCCGATTTCGGCTTCACCGGCGATCTCACGGTGAAGCTGTCGACGCGGCCGGACAAGCGCGTCGGCACCGACGAGATGTGGGATCACGCCGAACGCGTGATGGCGACGGTTTTGCGCGAGATCCAGTCGCAGAACAATCACATCAAGACCGAGATCAACCCGGGCGAAGGCGCCTTCTACGGGCCGAAGTTCGAATATGTGCTGCGTGACGCCATCGGCCGCGACTGGCAATGCGGCACCACGCAGGTCGACTTCAACCTGCCGGAGCGGTTCGGCGCGTTCTACATCGACCATGACGGCGGCAAGAAGCCGCCTGTCATGGTGCACCGGGCGATCTGCGGCTCGATGGAGCGCTATATCGGCATCCTGATCGAGCACTATGCCGGCAACTTCCCGCTCTGGCTCTCGCCGGTGCAGGCGGTGGTCACGACCATCACCTCGGAAGGCGACGAGTACGCCAAGGTGGTGATGGAGCAGGCACGCCGCGCCGGGCTTCGGGTCGAGATCGACCTGCGCAACGAAAAGATCAACTACAAGGTCCGCGAGCACTCGCTCGCCAAGATCCCCGCCCTGCTCGTGGTCGGCAAGAAGGAGGCCGAGACGCATTCGGTCTCGGTCCGCCGCCTCGGCAGCGACGGCCAGAAGGTGATGACGACCGAGGAGGCGATCGCCGCCCTGGTCGACGAGGCGACCCCGCCGGACGTCAAGCGGGTGCGGGGCGCGGTCTGATCCCTGAAATCGATCTAAACTCGCTTCCGGTTGCGGGCGTGCATGCTTATCTCCGCATGGCACGCCCGACGACCAGTTGAAGAGGATCTCCCAGTGCCCGACGCCATCGAACTCCTGAAGACCCGCCGCTCGGTCAAGCCGCGCGAGATGACCGGGCCTGGCCCCTCCGCGGCCGAGCTCGAGACCATCCTCACCATCGGCGCCCGTGTGCCCGACCATGGCAAGCTGGCGCCCTGGCGCTTCATCATCTTCGAGGGCGATGCCCGCCAGCGCGCCGGCGAGGTGATCGCGAAGGTGTTTGCCCGGAAAAATCCCGGCGCGCCCGCCGCCGACGTCGAGATTGAGCGCAAGCGCCTCACCGACGCGCCGCTGGTGATCGGCATCGTCAGCTTCACCAGGCCGCACCCGAAGGTGCCGGCGTTCGAGCAGGAATTGTCGGCCGGCGCCAGCGCCATGAACATCGTCACGGCCGCGACCGCGCTCGGCTACGGCGCCTGCTGGCTGACCGGCTGGTTCTCGTTCGATCGCGACGTGCTCGACGGTCTCGGCCTCAAGCCGGACGAAAAGCTCGCCGGCTTTATCCACGTGGGCACGCCGACCAAGCCGAGCGAAGACCGTCCGCGGCCGTTCCTTTCGGAAATCGTGACGCGTTTTTAATCGAAGGCTTGTTGACGCCTCTGGCGTCTTGCGGCTTTGATCCCGGCAAGGGAGGAAGCCCGAATGAGACGCCGTGAATTTCTGGTCGGGGCCGCGCTGCTGGCCGGCACGATGGCGCGAAGCCGGGCCGCCGACATCCCCGCCCCCTCGC
This sequence comes from Bradyrhizobium sp. CIR48, assembly GCF_014198315.1. Classification (NCBI taxonomy): domain Bacteria; kingdom Pseudomonadati; phylum Pseudomonadota; class Alphaproteobacteria; order Hyphomicrobiales; family Nitrobacteraceae; genus Bradyrhizobium; species Bradyrhizobium sp. CIR48. The sequence continues at coordinate 104,015 of NZ_JACIHG010000007.1, read as the reverse complement.
CCGACGGGCTCGACCGCATCACGGCGTATTTCAACGAAGAGGTCGGAAGCGGCCGGCTGCCGGGCGCCGTGATCCTGGTGCAGCAGCACGGCAAGCCGGTCTATCTGAAGACGTTTGGCCTGCGCGACGTCAGGACCAGTCTTGCGATGACGCCGGATACGATCTTCGCGATCCACTCGATGACCAAGCCGATCACCTGCCTTGGCGCGATGATGCTGATCGACGAAGGCAAGCTGGCGCTCACCGACCCCGTGTCGAAATACGTTCCCCTGTTTGCCGACACCAAGGTCGGTCTCGAGGTCACCCTGCCCAACGGCAAGCTGGAGCTCGATCTCGTGCCGCCGGTCCGCCCCGTCAACATCGAGGATTTGCTGCGGCACACTTCGGGCATCAGCTACGATTATATCGGCGGCAAATGGGTCGAGCAGGCCTACAAGGCCGCCAACATCTTCGAAGGCCAATTCAACAACAGGGAATTCGCCGACCGCATCGCCAAGCTGCCGCTGGCGCGGCAGCCGGGAACGCTGTGGCGCTACGGCCATTCCACCGACGTGCTCGGCAGCGTCATCGAGATCATCTCGGGCCAGACGCTGTATCAGTTCCTGAAACAGCGCATCTTCGACCCGCTCGGCATGAGCAGCACCAAATTCACGCTGGCGACCGAGGATGAGCTCGCGCGGATGGCGCGGCCGCTGCCGAACGATTTCATCCTGCTCGCCGCCGAGCGCGACCGCCTCGATCATCCCGAATGGCAATCCGGCGGCGGCGGCCTGCTCTCGACCATCACCGACTATCAGCGCTTCTCGCAGATGCTGCTCAACGGCGGCGAATTCGAGGGCAAGCGCTATCTCAGCCCTGCCGCGTTCAAGGCCATGACGACCGATCACATCGGACCCGGCTCCGGCGTCGGACGCGATTATTTCTATTTCCCGGGTGACGGCTTCGGCTATGGCTACGGCCTTGCGGTGCGGACCGATCCCGGCAACGCCAAACCGCCGCCGCCGGGCTCGCTCGGCGAGCTGAAATGGGACTCTGGGAGCGGCACCTATTTCGGCGTCGATCCCAAGCTCGACATGGTCTACCTCATGATGCAGCAGACCCAGAACGAGCGCAGCCGCATCACGCCCGCCTTCAAGGCGCTGGTCTACGACTGCTACCCCGAGGGACTACGCCGCCCGTGAGGCGCGCTGACCGAAATCGGCGAGCAGCTTTGCGATCTCGGCCGCAGGCCGCGCCGCACTGAACAGAAAGCCCTGCACCTCGTTGCAGCCCTCGGCGCGCAGCCAGTCGAGCTGATCCTCGGTCTCGACGCCCTCCGCGGTCGTGGTGATGTTGAGGCTGCGGCCGAGCCCGGAGATCGCGCGCACGATCGCGCTGCAATCGGGCCGCTGCGCCAGATCCTTGACGAACGAGCGGTCGATCTTGATCTTGTCGAACGGGAAGCTCCTGAGATAGCTCAGGCTGGAATAGCCGGTGCCGAAATCATCCATGGAGATGCTAACGCCGAGCTCGCGGAGCTGGTGCAGGATGGCGAGATTGGCGTCGGTCTCGGCCAGGAAGATCGACTCGGTGATTTCGAGCTCGAGCCGCCGCGGCGACAGGCCGGACTGCGCCAGCGCCGAGATCACGATTTGCACCAGGTTGCGGCTGCGGAATTGCGCCGGCGACAGATTGACCGCGACCTTGACGTCGGCAGGCCATTTGACGGCCTCGGCGCAGGCTTCGCGCAGCACCCACTCCCCTAGCTGGGTGATGAGGCCAATGTCCTCGGCAACCGGGATGAACTCCGCCGGCGAGATCATGCCCTTGTCCGGATGACGCCAGCGCAGCAGCGACTCGAAGCCGGAGATGCGGTCGGAGGCGATCGACACCAGCGGCTGATAGTGCAGCTCGAACTCGCCATTGGCGAACGCACGGCGCAGATCGAGCTCCATATCGCGGCGCTTCTGCGCCTGCAGGTCCATCTCGCGCTCGAAGAAATGGTGCACGCCGCCGCCGTCGGACTTCGCCCGGTACAGCGCCATGTCGGCATTGCGCATCAGCTCTTCGGGCGTCGTGCCGTCGCCCGGCGACAGCGCGATGCCGATGCTGGCACCAATCACCATCTCCTGGCCGTCGAGGTCATAGGGCGCCTTCAGCATGTCGATCAGCAGGCCAGCGCAGGCGCTGGCCTCGTTCGGCGAGACGTCGGCGGCAAGGATCACCGCGAATTCGTCGCCGCCGAGCCGGGCCGCCAGATTGCCGCCGCGGACGGCAAGGGTCAGGCGCTCGGCGACGTCCTTGAGCAGGCGGTCGCCGACGGGATGACCGAAGGAATCGTTGATGTTCTTGAACAGGTCGAGATCGATGTAGAGCACGCCGACCCGTCTTCCCGCCGCCTGCTCCAGCGCCTGCTTCAGCCGCTCCTGGAAATATTCGCGGTTCGGCAGGTCGGTGAGCCCGTCATGGTGGGCCATGTGCGCGATGCGCGCCTCGGCCTTGCGCCGTTCGGTGATGTCGACCACCGCGACCAGATAGCCGTCGCGATCGTCGAAGGCGACGCGGCGGCCGAAGGTGAGCACCTCGATCTCGCTGCCGTCGGCGCGCAAATGCCGCCAGTTGCGCGAGGAGTGGTAGGCCTCGCCGACGCGCTCCAGCGCCTCGGCGTGGCTGTCCCACTCGTCCTCCGGCCAGATCTCGTGCAGCTTCATGCGCAGGAAGGTGGCGCGGCTGTAGCCGTAATGCTGGACCGCGGCGTCGTTGACGCCAAGGAATTCCTTGGTCTGCGCGTCGAACACCCACATCGGCATCGGGTTGCTGTCGAACAGCAGGCGGAACGAGGCGTCGCGCCGCTTCAGCGCCGTGACATCGGAGATCGTCAGCGATACCACGTCGGCGAAGGCCGTTGCGCTGAAGCGGAGGTGGCGTCCGTCGTTTTCGATCTCGAGCTGCTCGCCGCGGCCGCCCGCGACGGCCTTGAGCAGAAAGTCCATGATCTCGGGCGAGGCCAGCAGCGTGTTGCCCTCGCCGATCCGCCGCCACAACAGGTTTCCGGTCGCGACATTCAGCAGCGCGCTTGCGCTGTTGTTGTGGTGCACGACCTGGAGATCGGATGGCTTGCCGCCGGCATCGCGCAGCGTCGCCAGCGAGATCACCGCATCGTCGGTCGAGGCGAAGATCGCATCCAGCAGATTGTACTGGGTGCCGCGCTCGTTGATGTAGGCGCCGACCAGCGTGGCGCCCCAGCGCGAGGCCGTCGGCAGCGCCAGCACATCGTAGGTCCGGACCATGCCGTCGCGCACGCAATGCGCGCTGGCTTGATAGGGTCGTCCGTTGGCAAGCGCGCTCGTCGCCGCTTCCGACAGCGCGGTGGCGCAATCCGGCGACAATTCGGCGACGGGGATATCCCAACGCTCCTCGCCGAGCCATTTTTGCACGTAGCGTCCGCTGCGTGACAGCTCGAGCGTGCCATCGTTCCTCAATAGCGCGATGTGATCGGCGAGCCGTCCGAGACTGCCGAGCATCACGTCCTCATAGCGCGGCAGCCGATCGCCCGGCTTCAGCGCGGCACGCCATTTGCGCTGAAGCACCGGGATGTCGTCGAACATTTCGGCGGCCGGTTTTCCCGACACTTTCTTCGCGGCATTCATGGCAGTCCCCAACGCACTTTCCCGGCGCATCCAATGCAGCTGCGCTTAACGACATGTAAAAAGGCCGCAGGCGCGGGTTCCATTCGGCGATTATGACAGTTTTAAGTCAGGTGTTGGTTAGTGGGCGTTAGAGACTATGACGGTGATGCGAAGCTCTCGTGTCCCGGACGCGCTGCAGCGTTCTTACGCTGCTGCGCAGAGCCGGGACCCAGGAAGCCGCAGCACGTGCTGATACATGGGCCCCGGCTCTGCAGCGCACCGCCGAAGAGGCGCTGCGCAGCGTCCGGGGCACGAGAGCGGAGCTTGGCGCACCACTGCGTCAACATCGTCACTGCGAGCGCAGCGACTTGTCCGCCGAAGCCTTGGCGAAGGCCGAAGCAATCCAGAATCCTTCCGCAGTGGCCATATTTAATCCGTCATCCTGAGGTGCGAGGCGTGCGATGCGAAGGCATCGCATGCCGAGCCTCGAAGGATGAACGGCCGAGCTGATGCAGCCGGGCCGTCGCCCTTCGAGGCTTGCTCTGCGTCGCTGTCGCGCCGCAGCGCGCGCACCTCAGGGTGACGGTGATGGATAGAGCTCGCGGCAGCATTCCGTATTCGCTCTCGACGTGGAGACACACCTTCACATCCTCGCGGCTCATCTCGCCCGAGCTTTGCTTCATCTCTTCACCCTCCTAATTGAAAGAGGGCGCAGGGAAGGCCGGGAGCCCGCTGGCACCCGCGGTCCACTGTGCGAAACCTGCGTGACAAGAAGTTGCACAGCGGGATACAGGTGTAGCCAGGACATCCCGGCCTTCCCTGCGCAGTGGCTTTACGGCTTATGTCGTGCTCTCCCCGGGGAGCGTTGCACTATTGCCCCCGTCGCCTTGCGGATGGCTGATGCGCGTGCCCGGTTGGGCCGCCACATCACCACAAGACTTGGCGCACAGACCCCGGGCGCCAGGACCACACGATTTTGCCGTACGCCGATCACACCGGTCGTGTGCGCGAGGTCTTCGCTCACGGTTACCCGCCCTGCGAAGCTGTTCGCGCCGATGTCACCTGCGTCCACCGCCGCCCGGCCCGCGTTCGTGACGATCGCGATACGCCCCTCTTCCTTGGGCCGGGTTGTCGCGACACATACGTGATTTCCGAATTTCGGTAAAGTGGAATATTTTTGTCGCCGCGCGTTGACCCAGGGCTCGCGTGTTTTGCCCGCCGGGCAGCGCAAGATCTTGTAGCCCGGATGGAGCGCAGCGTAATCCGGGGAGCCTTGCTACGAGGCACGAGCGCCCCGGATTACGCTCTCGCTCCATCCGGGCTACGAAGCCTCACCCCGCCAGCCTCTCGATCACGATATCGAGCAGCGCGCGCAGACGGGCGAGGCGCCTGAGATCGCGGTGATAACCGACATAGGTGTCGCGGCCGGGCGGCGCCGTTCCGATGTCGAGCGCGACCAGACGGCGGTCGCGGTCGCCGAGCGGACGCGGCAGCACGGCAAAGCCGTCACCGCTCGCGCAAAGCTCGGCCTGCACCTGCCTGTTGTTGCTGCGCGAGGCGATTGCTGCATTCGGCAGCGCGCGCTTCAGCCAGACGGCGTCCGGCATGTCGGCGAACTCGGCATTCATCGTCACGACGCGGACAGCGCCGCCGTCGCCGGCGCGCGGCGGCTTGCTGCCCTTCTTGCCGTAGAGCGCGTAGGGAATGTGCAGCAGCTTTCTGGAGATCACCTCGGGCTCGCTGAACGGCTTGATGCGGAAGACGAGATCGGCTTCACGCCGCGGCAGGCTGTAGAGCCGCGCATCGGTCAGGAGTTCCACCGTCACCTTGGGGTGACGCTTGCCGAACGCGGCGATCACCGGCGACAGCATCACCGTCCCGAACCAGTCCGACGACGACAGGCGCAACAGGCCGTCGAGCTGCGTCTCCGCGCCGGATACATGACGCTCCAGTGCGAGCGCCTCGTCCTCGATCCGCTCGGCATGGCGGAGCACGGCGGCACCCTCGTCGGTCAGCACCAGGCCATCCGCCGTGCGCTGGAACAGGGTCTGGCCCAACGATGTCTCGAGCGCGCGAAGCCGCCGGCCCATCGTCGGCTGGGTCTGGCCGATTTTTCGTGCGGCAGCGCCGAGCGTGCCTTCGCGCGCAATTGCCAGGAAGATGCGCAAATCGCTCCAGTCCATCAGGATTCCCGCCATACAAAAATGTATGACGAGCGTACAGCCTTGTTCCTTCTCATGCAAAATTTCATGGGCATATTGAGCCGATCACGGAGCAAGACGATCATGACGAGACAATCGACGATGCGCGCCGGCGTCCTGGAGACCCACAACGCTCCCTTGCGCGTCTCAACCATCTCCACGCCCGAGATCGGCCCGCACGACGTGCTGGTGCGGGTGCGGGCGAGCGGGGTCAATCCGCTCGACACCAAGATCCAGGCGGGCGCCGCGGCGCATGCGCGCCATCCGCTGCCGGCGATTCCAGGGATCGATCTCGCCGGCGTGGTCGAACTGGCCGGGCGCGAGGTGAGGCGGTTCAAGCCGGGCGACGAGGTCTACGGCATGACCGGTGGTGTCGGCGGCGTACAGGGATCGCTGGCCGAATTCGCCGCGGTCGATGCCGATCTCCTCGCGCCGAAGCCTGTTAATCTCAGCATGCGGGAAGCTGCCGCCCTGCCGCTGATCGTCATCACGGCCTGGGAAGGCCTGATCGACCGGGCGGCGTTGAAGGCGGGTCAGAAGGTATTGATTCATGGCGGTGCGGGCGGTGTCGGTCATGTCGCGATCCAGATCGCGCGCGCCGTCGAAGCGGAGGTGTTCGCAACCGGCTCGCCGTCGCAGCGCGCCACCATCGAAGGTTTCGGCGCCGTATTCATCGACCGCGACAGCTCGGTCGAAACCTACGTGACGCAGCATACCGGCGGCCGCGGCTTCGACATCGTCTACGACACCGTAGGCGGCAAGGTGCTCGACGCTTCCTTCGAAGCAGTGCGCCGCTTCGGCCATGTGGTGAGCGCGCTCGGCTGGGGCACGCATGCGCTTGCGCCGCTGTCATTCCGGGCGGCCACCTATTCAGGTGTGTTCACGCTGCTGCCGCTGCTGACAGGCGAAGGCCGCGCGCATCATGGAGAGATCATGGCGCAAGCCACCCGCCTCGCCGAGGCCGGCAAGCTCGTGCCGCTGCTCGACGCCAGGCGTTTTACGCTGGAGAACGTCGACGAGGCCTATGCGTTGATCAAGGATCACGCCGCCAAGGGCAAGCTGGTCGTCGATGTCTGAGGTGGAGCTTGTGGCCCGGATGAGCGCAGCGCAATCCGGGATTCTCGCTAAAGAGCACGAAGGCCCCGGATAACGCTGCGCTCCATCCGGGCTACGGAGCTGTGCGCGCCGGAGCTGTGCTCGCTAGTCCTCGCTGGACGCGGCGGAGCGGTTGCGCAAGTAGGCCTGCGACAACAGGAAGAACAACGCGCGCTCGCCATGATATTTGGCGGACGGCCGGGTGCGCTCGAAACCATCGGCAAAGATCTTGCCGGACTGGTCGCACACCTGCCATCGCCAGCCAAACCGCTTGCGCCTGGTGAGGATCACTTCGAACATGCCGACGAGCTTGGTCCCCTGCTCCTTGCCGGTCTCGCAAAGGCATCCAAGCCCCTGCTCCGGCCTCCCCCATTAAACGGATGCCCGACATATAACCCAGCCGAGTGGAAAGAGAATAAAATTGATGATCGGAAATTCGTCTCTTGCACCGCTGGGATGAAGACGGCGGGGGTGCGGGAATAAGCTTTCGCCAGCGGTGTTCGCCTTGGCCCCAGGAGGCAATCCGGCGGCGCTTGCAGTATTCAAAGCAGAACACAGGGGTTGATGGGGATGAGCATTTGCTCACCAGTCTCCACGACGGATGCGACGGTAACAGGAGATGCACGCTCGTGCGCTCGATGAGAATTTCCGTGCCGGGCGCCAGGTCGCAGGCGGCACCGCCGCCAGGACCTTAGCGCGCGACGACTTCGACCTCGCCGTCGACGCCGTTGACGACGTTGAATCCGCGCTCGTAGACCTTGCCCTCGTTCTTGGCGATGGCGCGGTATTCGCCTTCGGAGAGCACGACGCGCGGGAAGGCGCCGATCGATTCCTTGATGACGTCGCCGCCTGGGGTCAGCACCGACCAGGCGGTGTTGGCAAGCGCCTCGCCACCCCTGTCGCTGACCAGCTTGAGGGTGATCACGGCAGCACGGTGGGTGATGGTGACGTCGGTGAGCTTGCTGGCCTGGACGCGGATGTCGGAGCGCACCACCGAATTGGCGTCGCCATAGTTGGAGATGATGTAGTAGGTGCCCTCCGGCAGCAGCACGACGTCGCCGGCGGCGACGTTCGGCACCAGCGATGCGCGCTCGCCGGATTCGAACTGGCTGCCCTTGTAGATCGCGAACGAGATCTGGTTCTGGGGAATGCGGCTGGTGCCGACCCGGCCCTCGATCCGCAGGCCCCCGGCCGGCAGCACGAAGGACTCACGGTCGGTCTCGGCCTTCAGGCTGACGGTGCGCACCGCGCTGACGAGGCCGAAGGCGACGTGCACGACGTAATTGCCGGGCGGCAGCACGATGTTGGGCGTGGCGCTGCGGTCCTCGCGGATCAGCTTGAAGGTGCCGTTCTCGTCGGGACGGTCGGCAAACACGCGCCAGACTAGGCCGCTGGTGATCGCCGGAGAATCCTTGCCGTATTTCGCGGTCAGCGACAGCACGCCCTGTCCGGGCACGGCCGCATTGAGCGGAGCGGCCGGCGGCACGGTCGTGACCGCGGGCGGCGGCATGCTCGGGGTTGCCGGCTGCATCAGGGTCGGCGGCAGGCTCGGCGGGCCGGCGCCCGGCCCGGAGGGCGGCGCCAGGCTGACGGCGCCGCCGGGCTCGGGCACCGAAGCCGGTGGGACCGGCGGCGGACGATCGGAGAAAAGCTGCGCCTGCGCAGCGTTTTGGCCTGAGGTAACGAGGCACGCGGCAAGGATCAGCGCCGGCAGCAGCCTGCCGCTGCGCCGCCATCCGATGATGCCGTCACCCCCGCGTGTCATGCCCCCTGCTTTTCACCGAAAACGCGGCAAATTCAAGCCTCTGATACCCCCGGAAATACGGGCCCCTGCAGATCGATGGAACCCGGTTGACGCCTGCGTGATTACACCAGAGGCAACCGTCCCTCGCCATACTCCTGCCCCGTGCCCTTTCCAAAGCGGCATAAACCATGCTTCGCGCCTGATATGGCGAAGCGCAAATGCGGTGCCTAGTCTGACGGTGCAGGCCCCGGCGTAGGAGAGTTTCGGTGCTAGACATCTTGAAGGGGCGTGGCGCGAACGGCTCGAACGGCGAGAAGATTGGCCTTGGCCCCACCCGCCGGCCGGTCATCGGCCTCGCCCTCGGTGGCGGCGCGGCGCGCGGCTTTGCCCATATCGGAATCCTCAGGACCCTGATTGCCAACGGCATCGTGCCCGACGTCGTGGTCGGCACCTCCATCGGCGCCGTGGTCGGTGGCCTGCATGCGGCCGGCCGGCTCGAGACGTTCGAAGAGTGGGGGCGCAGCCTGCAAGGGATGCGCAACATCCTCGGCTATCTCGACATCCGCCTCAACGGCTCCGGCCTGCTCGGCGGCGAGAAGCTGGCGACCCGCCTCGTGAACGCGGTCGGACAGACCCTAATCGAGGACCTGCCCATCAAGTTCGCAAGCGTCGCGACCGAGGTCCGCACCGGCCACGAAATCTGGCTGACACGCGGCCGCGTCGTGGATGCGATGCGCGCATCCTACGCCCTGCCCGGCATCTTCTCGCCCGTCCTGATCGGCGACCGCTGGCTGGTCGACGGCGCGCTGGTGAACCCGGTGCCGGTCTCGGCCGCCCGCGCGCTCGGCGCCGAAATCGTCATCGCCGCAAATCTTTCCAGCGACATCTTCACCCATTCCACGACGATCTATTCGCACGGCGCACTGCCCGCCCCGGTCGCTCCGGAGGCGGCGGAGCCGACGGCCAAGCGGCGCTTCCCGCGCCTGTTCTCGCCCGAGAGGACGATGAAGCGCGAGTTCTTTGGCGGTAATGGCCGGCCCGGCATCTCCTCGGTGATGGTGGATGCCTTCAACATCATGCAGGATCGCATCACCCGCGCGCGCCTTGCCGGCGATCCGCCGGATCTGTTGATCACGCCGCGGGTCGGCCAGTTCGGCTGGTTCGACTTCCACCGCTCCGAGGACCTGATCGCTCATGGCACCCGCGCCGCGGAGCGCGCGCTGGAGTCGATCCAGGAGGCAATCCATGTGCTGGCGCCAGCGCCCGAAGGCACCGCGCCGAAAGCCGGCGAGCAGACCTGATCAGGCCGTCTTGATGTAGTCGCGCAGGGCTTCCTGCTCGGACTCGTATTCCTGGACCCGGCGCTTGACGATGTCGCCGATCGAGATCAGGCCGACCACTTTGCCGCTGTCGATCACCGGCAGATGGCGGAACTTGCCCGACGTCATCATCTCCATGAGCTCGGCGACCGTGTCGGTCTCCTTGCAGGTCACGACCTTGCGGGTCATGACCTGAGCGACCGGCTCCTCCAGCGCGCCGGCGCCGCGCTCGCCGATCACGCGGACGATGTCGCGCTCCGACAGGATGCCCTCGAGCCGGCTCTGGTTCATCACCAGCACCGCGCCGATCTTCTTCTCACCGAGCAGCTTGACCGCGGCAGCCAGCTTCGCGTCGGGCTCGACGCTCACGATCTGGTGGCCCTTGGTGTTGAGAATGGAACGTACCGTCATTGTTGCCTCCCTGAATCGGACCCGTTCCGCCTTTGGCGGCCCGGACTTGTTCTTCGAGTCTTCAGCTAACAGTTTTAGCGCCGGTTGCAGGCTCAGGCGCTTTGCGAAGCATCGCCGCTAGCGGCTTGCAGCTTCGGAACATTCTTCCCGCAAATGATGTATGAATTCGGGCCGCACCGCAAGCGCCGCTTCAAATACGGTCTGAAACGTCCTGTGATGACGCATCCGCAGCATCGTTTCGCACGCGCGGCACGGGATCGAACAGCGCGAACAGCAGCAGGCCGGCGAAGAAGCCGCCGATATGCGCCTGCCAGGCCACGCTCGTGGTTTCGGAATCGATGCCGATCGCACCGACGCCGAAGATGATGTTGACGCCGAACCACACGGCGAGGAAGCCGACCACCCGTCCGTCGCGCAGCGCGCGCGACAGCGGCAGCGCCGGAACCTTTGCTGCGGTATCGGCGTCCGACCGGTTGAACGACAGGAAGCTGCCGCGCACGAACGCGAAGCGGATCGCGGCTGCCATCGCGCCCGACACCGAGGCCGAGGCGCCGATCATCGGCGCCACCGCATGCTCATGGGTGACGAGATGGGCGAGCGCGCCGGCCGCCGCCGTCACCGCCAGAAACAGGAAGAACCTGACCGCGCCGAAGCGCCGCGCCAGCGCGCTGCCGAACGGCAACAGCCAGAGCACGTTGAAGCCGAGATGGGTCAGATTGGCGTGCAGCAGCGAATAGGTGACGAAGGTCCAGACCTTGGCGCCGGCCCCGCCGGGGATCTGCAAGTTCAGCAGCGAGGAATCGTAGCGCTTGGGGATGAAGCCGAAGACGTCGATGGTCCAGTTCTCGAGCTCCGGCGGCAGCAGCACCCGCAGATGGATCACCGCCAGCAGGACGATATAGGCGGTCAGCGCCACAGGCAGCGTCAGGACCGGCTCGCGCGGAGCCTCCTCATGGGCGGCCGGCAGGCCGGGCTGAGAATCCTGCGGCGGAGAATCGTGCGGGGAATCCAAGGCAGCTTCGCTTTCAGGCGCGATCGGAACGATCCGTTTGGAGATAGTCGCCTTTGCCGGCCTTGCGCAAGTGCACAAAAGGAAAAGGCAGGGCCCTGGGAAGCCCTGCCTGTCCGTGTCGGCCTTCCGGTGCCGGAGGAATGAAGGTGTATCCCCACCCCTCCCCGCGGCCCGTGACCAAACTGTTTGACGCCCTGTGTACAGGCCCCGCCGAGAACCTGGATGAAAGCGGCGAGGCTTGCGACTGCGATCACCATAGCAGCGCCGCGCGAGACGCAAAGGCCATAGTTAATTTAACGTTAACGACGCAAAGACTGCCTTAACGGGGGCGAAAACGCCCTCCCGGCATGGACGCTGCAAATCCCCTCCTGCACAACATCACAAGGGATCGCGGGTGCACTGAAGCGGGACAGCTTTGTCCCTTCGAGGTCGCACCCCGGGATAAGCGTTCAGACATGAAACATCCGTCGAGCCGCGCGTTCTTCGCGTATTGGGACAAGAAGCGCGGCGCCGCACGGGCTCCCGACAGGGCCGACATCGATCCGGCCGCGGTCCGCGGCCTGCTCGGCGACATTTTTGTCCTCTCCTGCGAGCCCAATCTCGGCTTTCCCTTCCGCGTCGCCGGCACACGCGTCTGTGCTCTCGCGGGATGCGATCTCAAGGACCAGAGCTTTGCAGCGCTGTTCACGGCCGCGAGCCGCAGCGAGATCGAGGAGATCACAACCATCGTCGCCGACGAGGCGTTAGGTGCGATCGCCGGCGTCACGGCCGCGCGCGAGGACGGCAGCAAGGCCTATCTCGAGCTGTTGCTGCTGCCCTTCAACGCCCGCCCGCACACGCCGGTGAGCGTGACAGGCGTGCTCGCACCGTTCGACGACGAATGCGGCGCGCTCTCAACCTTCACCCTCACCTCCTGGCGCTATCTGCACCAGCCGGAGAAGCTGCTGCCGCGCGCGATCCGCAAACTGCAGATCGCACGCGGGCTGATGGTGTATGAGGGGCTGAGATAGTCTCCGCCGCCCGACAAATCACGCGCATGCGGATGGCCGTTTTTGCCGGATCTGCGTCATTCCTGATGTCGTCGCCAAGGGATAGCTTCCGCCTCGCGTGAAGCAACGAGGTTCGGGTGACATCATCATGACATGGCGCGTTCTGGCGTTGAGCGGCCTCGGCTGCGTGGCGCTGCTGGCGGCGATCGGCGGAACCTGGCTGTTCCTGCTGCCCGGCGCGCCGGCTCAGGGAGCCGCCCCTGCGATATCCAAGGAGGAGACCGAAGCGACGCTTGCGGCGCTGAAGCCGCCGAAGCGCAAACGCCCGCTGATTGCCATCGTCGGCATCAACGACATGAGCGAGACGACCGACTATCTGATGCCGTACGGCATCCTCGCGCGCGCCGATGTCGCCGACGTCCTCACATTGGCGACGCAGCCCGGACCCGTCACGCTCTATCCCGCGCTGAAAGTGCAGCCGCATGCGACCATCGCCGAGTTCGACGCGGCGCATCCCGACGGCGCCGATTACGTGATCGTGCCCGCGATGAGCCGCGAAGACGATGCCGTGGCGTTGCAATGGATCAGAAGCCAGGCCGGCAAGGGCGCGATCATCATCGGCGTCTGCGTCGGCGCCAAGGTCGTTGCCAACACGGGACTCCTCGACGGCCGGCAGGCCACCACGCACTGGTATTCGGTGCGCGATCTGCAAAAGCATGCCGCAATCCGCTATGTCGCGGACCGCAGGATCGTGGTCGATCGCGGCGTTGCGACGACGACCGGCATCACCGCGTCCATGCCGATGGCCCTGACCCTGGTCGAGGCCATCGCCGGACGCGCCAGGGCCGAGGCGGTCGCCCGCGACATCGATCTTGCGGAGTGGAATGCGCGCCATCGCAGCGCGGCGTTCCAGTTCACACGCCCGTTCGCACTGACGGCGATCGCCAACACGCTCGCATTCTGGAACCGCGAGCAACTCGGAATCGCGCTGACGCCTGACATCGACGAGGTGTCGCTTGCGCTTGTCGCTGATGCGTGGTCGCGCACCTATCGCTCGCGCGCCCTCACCTTTGCGGCCACGGCAGAGCCGCAGACGAGCCGTGGCGGTCTTCGCATCCTGCCGGACAAGGTCGCGGCCGACTGGCCGGCATCGCTGATGCCGCCTGATACCGTCGACTTGCCGCCGGCGCGAGCGCTGGACCGGACGCTGCATGCCATCGATGCGCGCTACGGGTCACGCACGGCCGACTTCGTCGCGATGCAGCTCGAATATCCGAGATGACCGCACGTCAGTGCGCCGGCTGTCGCTAGCAACAGCCGACGCACGATGCGCGGTTACGGCATCGCCAGGTGCCAGGCGCCGTTCAAGAAGCCGTCGCCGGTGACGTCGCCGGGCTTCTGGTCCTTGGCGAACGTGTAGAGAGGCTTGCCCTTGTAGGCCCACTGCTTCGAGCCGTCGTCGCGCGTGATGATGGTGTAGCCGTCGCCCGCTGCATCGCTGGCCTCGGCCTTCAGCACCGGCCAGTTCGTCGCGCATGGACCGTTGCAGGCGGACTTGCCGTCCGCGTCCTTGTCGAAGGTGTAGAGCGTCATGCCCTTGCCATCGGTGAGCACGTTGCCCTTGTCGGTCTTGCCGGTCTTGGTCGGCGGTGTGGCGAAGGCGGCGGGAACGATCGCGAGCGAGAGTGCCAGCGAGAGCGCGAGGCGGATCGAGGACGTCATGATATCTCCTGTCATGCAATTGGCTTGCATGGGTAGGACGCCGCAGGCCGCGTCGTATTCCTGAGACGGCGGCAAAGATATTTTTCACTGCGCGCGCCGACGCGGCGGAATAAACTGGATCAACCGAGACGGAACGACGGAAAGACATGAGCAAGCCGCATTGGCGTCCCGCGCACGCATCCGACCTGCCCGCGATCAGCGCGATCGCGGCGCGGATTCATCCTGCTCTCCCCGAGAGCCCCGAGGTGCTCGCGGAGAAGATGCGGCTCTATCCCGACGGATGCCGCGTGCTGATCACGGGCGACGAGATCGCCGGCTACGGACTTTCGCATCCCTGGAAGAAACACCGGATCCCGCCGCTCGACGGCCTGCTCGCACGATTGCCTGACGATGCGGATTGCCTCTACCTGCACGACGTCGCGGTGCTGCCCGATTTTCGCGGCGGTGTCGTGCGCTCCTATGTTGCCGAGATCGAGCAGCTGGCGCGCGCGGCAGGCATCGCAACGCTCGCACTGGTCTCGGTCTACGCCACGCGGCCGCTGTGGCAACGTCTCGGCTTTCGGCCCGTCACGGCGGACGCGGCACTGCGCGCAAAGCTGGCCTCCTATGGCGAAGGCGCGACGTACATGCTGCGCGACCTTACCGCGGCGTAATGTCCCTCCCGGCCGGCTCACGCGGGCGTGAAGCCGCACGCTCGAACCGTGTCGGATCAAGCTCCGTCGAAGGGATGTGCGAGCCGTTCCGGTCTCGCCGAACCGAGGCTGGAGAAGATCCATGAAGCTCACTTTGTCGAAGATTGCTTTGATTACATGTGTTGCGGCGAGCGCGTTCGCCGCGACCAGCGCCAACGCGGCGCCACACCGAATCGATGGTTGCCAGTTCGGCTTCTTCGAAAGCTGTGGCATCGTTGCGGAGTCGACGACCCCGGGCCGCGCACGCCGCCCCGTCGCGCGCCTCGCCAACGATACCTCGCCGACCTACATGAAGCAGACTGATCCGCGCTACAGCTCGTCGATGCGCGATGCCGGCGGCGGCGGAGGTGGTGGCGGCGGAGGCGGTGGTGGTGGTGGCGGCGGCCGCTGAACTCACACCTGACTTTTCAGATGATGCCGCCGGTGCAACCCGGCGGCATCATTGTCGTCTGCGCTGAACGGCGCCGGTTCAGCCGCGATGCTTTTTCTTCTTCGGCTTCTTTCCAGGCGCGCCCTTCGCGGGCCACGCCGTGACCGACGGCTCTGCGTGACCCGGCTTGTTCTTGTGCTTCTTCTTGCCGAAAGACGGAGCATCGCCGAATTTCGGCCCGCGCTCGCCTTGAGGCTTGCCGCGTGGCTTGAATTCACTCTTGTCGCGCGGACGATCGTCGCGACGTTCACGATGATCGCTGTCGCGGCTCTCGCGCGTGTGTGACCGCTCCTCCGCAGGCGCCTGCTGCTGCGAGCCCTCCCCCAGCCGTTCGATGCGGATGCTGTCCTCCTTGTCCGGACGCTTGACCTTGGCCGCGAAGGATTCCGCGACCCGCTCGGAGATCTCGAACTCGGTCGTGGTGTCCATGATCTTGATGGCGCCGATGTCGCGCTTGTCGATGCCGCCGCGGCGGCAGATCATCGGCAGCAGCCAGCGCGCCTCCGCATTCTTGCGTCGTCCGATCGCGGCGCGGAACCAGACGCTCGTCTCCGACATGCCGTGCTTCGACGATACTTTTCCCGATTTCGATCGAGGTCTTCCGGCGCGATCGTCGCCGCCGTCGCCTCTATCCTGGAATTTATCGCGACCACGATCATCGCGCGGCCGGCCGCTGCGCTCGCCGGGATCGAGGATGTCTTCGGGCGACGGCAGCCGCGCGCGATAGAGCCGCGCCAGGGCGGCTGCGATATCCTCGGCCGACCGCTCGGCCAGCAGCGCCTGCGCCAACACCAGATCGTCCGCCGTCGTCTCCTCGGTGAACAACACGTCCTTCATGCGCTCATGGTCGAGCTTGCGGATTTCGTCCGCCTGCGGCGCCGTGCCCCAGTCGGCGTCGACACCTGCGAGATTGAGCAGCAGCTCCGCGCGACGCCGGCGGGCGGGCGGCACCAGCAAGACGCTTGTCCCCTTGCGTCCGGCGCGCCCGGTTCGGCCCGAGCGGTGCTGCATCACCTCGGCGTCGTTGGGCAGGTCGGCGTGAATGACGAGGTCGAGGCTCGGCAGGTCAATGCCGCGGGCGGCAACGTCGGTGGCGACGCAGACGCGGGCCCGTCCGTCGCGCAGCGACTGCAGCGCCAGGGTCCGCTCGTTCTGCGTCAATTCTCCCGACAGGGCGACGACGGAGAAGCCGCGCTCCAGGAGCGCCGCCTGCAAATGCCTGACGTGATCGCGCGTGCTGCAAAACACCAGCGCGCTCGGCGCCTCGTAGAAGCGCAGCACGTTGACGACCGCATGCTCGGCATCGGCGGGCGCGATCCGGATGGCGCGGTACTCGATATCGGCATGACCGCCTTCGTCGCCGGCGACTTCGATCCGGAACGCCTGCTGCTGATATTGCTTGGCGAGCGCGACGATGCCGCGCGGAAAGGTCGCCGAGAACAGCAGGGTGCGGCGCGTCTCCGGCGTGGTCTCGAGGATGAACTCCATGTCCTCGCGAAAGCCGAGATTGAGCATCTCGTCGGCCTCGTCGAGGACGACCGCTTTCAATTCCGAGATGTCGAGACGGCCGCGGCGCAGATGATCGCACAACCGGCCGGGCGTACCGACGACGATGTGAGCACCCGCGGCGAGCTCGCGCTGCTCGCGGCGCGGATCCATGCCGCCGACGCAGGAGACGACGCGCGTCTCCGCATGCTGGTAGATCCAGGCAAGCTCACGCTGAACCTGCATCGCGAGCTCGCGGGTCGGCGCCACGATCAAGGCGAGCGGAGCCGCCGCCCGCTCGAACCGCTCGGCATCGCCGAGCAGATCCTTGGCCATGGCGAGGCCATAAGCGAGGGTCTTGCCGGAGCCAGTCTGGGCCGAAACCAGCAGGTCGCGGCCGGCGGCTTCGTCCGCGAGCACGGCGAGCTGAACGGGGGTTGGCGAATCGTAGTTCCGCTCGGCCAAAGCGCGGGCGAGCGGCGGGGTCAGGGCCGGAAAAGACACGGGATGGAGAACCTTGGTTAATTCAGGCGCGCAAACTGTGAGCCGAGGGGCCTGAGCTGCATGCGCGGCAAACGGCCCGGCCGCACGCTGATTTGATCTGGGCGCTCTTTACGCCAAGTGCCCGGAAATCACCATGCCTATGATGCATGGCTTCGCGCAGAGAACCGCGCTTAGAGGTTGCGGAGGATTTTTACCGCCACCTCGATCGGTCAATGGATACGGTCTTGCCGCACCGGCCATCCGATACCAAATCGTTTCTCACAAGAGAACAATGGGGGAAACATGCCTGACAGCATATCGCTCGCCGACAAGCTCGCGACCTTTGAGGACCTCTGGTCCCCGCGCACTATCACGACGTTCAACGATTGCGACGTGATGGTGGTGAAGGTGAAGGGCGAGTTTACCTGGCACAAGCATGACGACACCGACGACTTCTTTCTGGTCCTGAAGGGCAATCTGGACATCGAATTGCGGGATCGCACGGTGACGCTCGGTCCGGGCGAGCTCTATGTCGTGCCCAAAGGCGTCGAACATCGCCCGGTGGCGCGCGAGGAGGTCCACCTGATGCTGATCGAGCCGACCGGCACCCCGAACACCGGCGACAAGGCGACCGCCGCGGCGCGCAAGCTTGCGTAGAGGGCAGCGCGGCGGCCTAATCCCTGGAGGCCGCCAGCCGGCTGAAGCGGCCGGCCAGCCTGGCTCTTGCGCGTGCAGCATTGTCCTTGATTGCGCGGGCCAGCGCTCGGATGGCCCGCCAGGCCTCGGTCGCCTGCAGCCACGCCTTTGCCGCGGCGTATTTTCCGTAAGCCCAGGCAAAGGCGGGAATTCGCATCAGCTTGTCGCGCGTGAGATGAAAGAGGCGCTCGACCAACACCAGCTTGAGCAACTCGCCGACAATGAAAGTCACAACGCTGCTGACGAACTGACCGGTCGCGGCGAGATAGGCCGCCACGGGCTTGACCGGCTCCAGAATGATGACGGGCACCGAGAATAAAGCGAGCGATGGATAAGGCGGTAGGCCCCTGATCCAGGCGCGCAATCGCCTGAATTCGAAATGCCGCCCGATCCAACGCGCTATTGGCCGCGCCACGGCCATGAAGACCGCATCCACCACGAAGTAGATGGCAGCCAGCACGTAAGTGACCGGTTTCAGGATTCGCTTCACGATCGCTCTCCTGGCAACTGAAAGCCGCAACCTGGACCTAAGTTTCACCTCGGCGTGAATAACTCGGCGATTTCCGGTGGAACTTTTCAGGCGACGGACACCGTGACTGGACTAGGACGTGGACTCATTAACGCGAAGCCATAGCCTGATCGAGGCGAGCTGAACGAAAGCAAGATACGGACTGAAGCAGATCGGATCGCTGCGATTGCTCTTTGGCGGGATGTTGGCCCACGCGCGCCCTTCTTCATCGCAAGTTCTCTGATCCAGTCGGCGTCATAGCCACGGTCGGCGAGTAACATTGCCCCGGATTTCAGACGAGACAGCAGTTTTCCGGCTAGTCGAACGTCGTGCGCCTCACCGGGGCTCAGCGCCAGCCGTACCGACAGACCATTGCTATCGACCACCGCATGAATTTTGCTAGTCACGCACGATTCAAATTTTGTTTTTTGACCTTAAGGCAGGCAAATCTCCGCCCACTTGGTCGTTGTCACGATGCGCGGCGATGAACATGGCGACGGCCGACCGGCAATAGGATTCGATTTCGTTGTGGTCCTCTGCTTTAGCCTGATCGAAGCGTGCAATCATCAGGAGATCGGATCCTTTGAAAAGCGCGGCGAACAAGCGGGCGGACCGGAGAGGATCGGGCACGTTCAGAACCGCCTTCGCGTGCAACTGACGCAACAGGGCCTCGATTTCGGCGATGACATGGGCGGGGCCGGATTCGAAATGGAGCTTGCTTAACGCGTTTTGACTCGTCTTGTTGGCCATGACCATGGCTTCGAGGCTGCGGACGTCTGATCTCAACAGCGTGCGAAGCAGTGATGATCCCACCGCCACGAGCTGATCTTCGACCGAACCGTCGACGCCTTCAAGAAGGGCCTGTGGTGCAAACAACTGATGGCAGCCGGCCGCCATGGCCGCGCCGAACAGCGCCTCCTTGTTCTCGAAGTGCCTGTAGATGCTGAGCTTGGATATCTTCGCTCGCTGGGCGACCTTGTCCAATGTCGTCGCTTGAAAACCCAACTCCACAAAGAGCTCGCGCGCGGCGTCGATGATGGTTTGGCCAAGCGCCTCGTTAGCGGGCCGGCCGCGCCGGCCCTGGCTGTTTTCGGTCACGGCAATTCCAGTACTTGAAAGTATCCTAATTCTTGAATTACGATACCATGAAGTATCTGAAATGTGCAAGCCAGGGGGTAAGGTGACTCCTTCGATGCAACGACGAGCCCTGCTGAAGTTGGCTGCGCTTTCCGCCATCGGCCTCGCCCGCGCTCGGGCCACCGCCAAGCCCAACTCGTCTCCCTCCATCCACAACACGGAGCCCATCACCATGGATGACGTCATCATCATCGGCGGCAGCTTTGCCGGTCTCGCCGGCGCCTTGCAGCTCGGCCGCGCCGCCGCAAGGTCACCGTTCTCGATACCGGTCTGCCACGCAACCGCTTCGCCGGCCACTCGCATGGACTGCTCGGCCACGATCACAAGCCGCCGCTGGACATCCTGGCGGAGGCGCGGCGGCAGTTGGCGCGTTATCCCGCGATCAAGCTTGTCAGTGCCCGGGCCGACAGCGTCTCCGGCGCCATCGACAATTTCTCTGTCCTTACTGGCGATGGTGAAAGCCTTGCGGCGCGCCGCCTGATCCTGAGCTATGGCATCGTGGACCAGATGCCTGATGTTCCGGGCTACGCCGAAAGCTGGGGCACGTCCATCGTGCCATGCCCCTATTGCGATGGCTTTGAAGTCGCCGGCCAGCATTGGGGCCTCGTCTGGTCCAGCCCGCAGTCGCACAATCAGGTCAGGCTGTTCCACGATTGGACTGACAAGTTGACGCTCTTCGCCGATGGTCACGACATTCCGCCCGATATCCAGGCCGATCTGGCGCGCCGCAACATACCTCTCGTCGATGGCCGGATCGTCGAGATCGCCCATCACCAGGGCCATATCGCCACCGTCAATCTCGATACCGGCCGCAATGTCGCGGTCGACATCCTGTTCGCCAATCCGCGCAACAAGCCGTCCGCAAGCCTGCATGAAGCACTGGGCCTTGCCACCGTGGCTACGCCCGCCGGCATCGTCCTCAAGGTCGACGAACGCCGTCAAACCAGCACGCCTGGCATCTACGCCGCCGGCGACCTCACCACGGTCTTCTTGCCCTCGGTCACCCAGGCATCATCGCAGGGCGCGATGGCGGGTATCTTCGCCCAGCAGTCGATGGTGGTTTGAGAGCGCAGATTGGAGATGAGCATGGCGGTCGAACCGGACAGCGCGGGTGTGCGCTTCCCTCCGCCCTTCGTCTATCTGGGAGCGCTGCTGTTGGGGCTGGCGGCGGAGCGGTTCGTCACCCAGCGCT
Source organism: Bradyrhizobium sp. CIR48 (assembly GCF_014198315.1). Classification (NCBI taxonomy): domain Bacteria; kingdom Pseudomonadati; phylum Pseudomonadota; class Alphaproteobacteria; order Hyphomicrobiales; family Nitrobacteraceae; genus Bradyrhizobium; species Bradyrhizobium sp. CIR48. Next base: position 83,291 of record NZ_JACIHG010000007.1, on the reverse strand, counting down.
CTTTCGGCATCGACGGGCGGTTGCTGGTCGCGACCGGCGCGCTGCTGTTCGTTGCCGGCGCGGCGATGATGCTTGCGGCGGCGGGGCTGTTCCGGCGGTTGGGCACCAACGTTCCGCCGTCGCAGCCAACGACCCTGATCGCAACGACCGGCCCTTATCGGTGGACCCGCAATCCCATGTATCTCGGAATGGCGCTTATCTATGCCGGTCTTGCGATCGGCTTCGACGGGCCGATCGCCTTCGCCTTGCTCCCGTTGGTGCTGATCGCGATCCAGACGCAGGTGATCGCCCGCGAGGAGCGCTATCTCGAAGCGAAGTTCGGCGACGACTACCGCCGCTACAAGGCCGAGGTTCGCCGCTGGCTCTGACTATTCCGCCGCTGCCGCCTGCGGGGCCGCCCGTCGGCCAGCTTTCCCAACGGATCGCCGTCGTTACCCGGAGCAGCTTTCAGTATCTGGAAAGTATCCATCCGTCTTGTAGAGCCGTCGGCTATCCAACAACAGGTGGCATCAATGGTCTACAGTCTAATTGTCGAAAAAGAGATCCGCAGGAGCTTCGATCATGTCAACAACCAGCGTTGGGATGATGCTGCAAAGGGCCTAACACCAAACGCGTATCACTGGGTTGCCGGAAATCATGCGTTGGGGGGTGAGCGACATGGAAAGCAATCGGTGAAGCAGTGGTTCGAGCGCATGGGCCGTGTTTTCCCGAAGCTTCATATAGATATTGAGCAGGTCGAGGTGACGGGTTGGCCATGGAATACCACAGTGTTCGTCAAGTGGCGGGCCAACGCGAGGCTACTTGACGGCCAAAGCTCGTATGTGAACAGGGGCGTCCACGTCTTCAAGTTGCGATGGGGCAAGGTTTATTCGATTGAGGAATATTTCGACTCGCAGGCTGCAGAACGAAGCCTCGCTATCCAAGCTCGTGCTGGTTTGGATGAAGCTGCGGCTGGCCCGATCGTGAGCTAACGCGGATCACTCGTGTGATGCCGCCATCAGCGCACGGCGCCTTATCACTAGTGGAGGCGGGCTCGCTGGAGACGATGGACTTTGGCATCGGATAGCTTCGTTAAGAACGAACCAGAACAAGGATATGTCATGGCACAGCACAATGCCGATCAGATCACCAACTGGAAGGGCCAAAGCGGGGAGCGCTGGGTCGTCCACCAGGCCCGGCTCGACGGTAGGCTGGAGGTGTTCGGCCAGGCCGCGATCACGGCGATCGACGACGCGGTGAAGATGACGTTCGAGGTCGGCCCGCTGTCGCGCGCGCTTGTTGATCAGCCCGACGACATCCGCGCCCGCGCCTCGGCCGCGGTTCGTGCCGCCTTCGCGGACTGCCCCGGCGAGCGGTCGGTGATGATCGACGGCGCGACGTAGATCGTCACGGCGCGCAATCCCGCGCAAGCTGATAGCGATTAGCAGGGGGAGACGCCCCTCGCTGGCCTTGATGGCCGCTGCGCTGGCCGGGAAGGATACCGTGGCGCAAAAAGCCGAACCGCTGCGGCCGGTTGTGGTTGCGACCGCGCATTTTGACGCCGAGACCCCGGAGCGGAGCACAGCTGCTTAATGAGTACACAGCCTAGATCTCGGCATAGATCTCCAAGAGATTGCCGTCGGGATCGCGGAAGAACAGCGTGCGATGCCCGAACGACTGGTTGGTCGGCGGCGACACCAGCGCGACGCCCTGCTGAACGAGTTCGTCGGCGCATGCATCGACCTCGGCCGCGGAGACCTTGAACGCCAGTTGCAGCGCGGCGCTGCCCGGCGGCGTCGGCGCATCGGCGGCGGTTCGTCTCGGCCGCGCCAGCGCCAGCGTGTTGCCGCCCAAGCCGTACTCGATCCAGTTCGGCGACAGCTCGCGCAGCAGCGGAAAGGCGAGGACACCCTCATAGAAGCGGCGCATCGCCGCCATGTCGCGCACGAAGATAACGGTGTAGTCGATCGCGCGGATGGCGTTGAAGGGAGAGCGCCGGGTTGGTTCGGGTGTCTGTTCGTTTGTCATCGTGGCCCTTATTCCAAATTGCGGCTCGTAGCCCGCATGAAGCAAAGCGGAATGCGGGGCCGGTGTCCCGGGATTGGGCTTCGCTCCATCCGGGCTACAGGCTCGCAGGGCTATCGCAGCAGCCGCCACCATAGCGCAGCTCGTAGAGCTGCATGCCATCTTGCCGCGCAATCGTCTCGACGCCGTGGAAACGATCGAGCGCGCCTTCGACCTCGTTGCGGTAGAGCATCCCCGCTTGTTCGAATCGGCGCGGTCCGCGGTATGGCTGCTCGACGCTCACAGCCAGCAGCGCGTGACGCAGGAATTTGTAGATCGCGAGGAAAGTCTCCCGATCCCTGATCTCCGCACCGGCGCCACCACCGTAGCTCATCGACCAGATGACGCGGTCGTCCTTCGACACCGTCTCCTGCCCGACGAAAAATCCCATGCCGAAATAGATATCGCGATAGGCGTAAGACGACGCGCGATGCTCGAGCTGCTTGGAGCCGGCGAGCAACGGCGCGGCCACCGTCGCGTCGTCGTCGAGGCCGGCATAGGTGCGCCGCTTGGCCTCGACCAGGAACGCCGCGAGATCGTGCGGGACCGATGGCATCGTCTAGTCCACCAGCTCCGGCCACGGCACGATGGTCGACTTCACCGTCTTCATCGCCATGGCGTCCTTCACCGCCTGCGCGACGCCTTCCTCCGTGAATGGATAGATCGTCTGCATCTTCAGCCAGGGATATTTGCCCGCGGTGCGATAGAGCATGTCGACGCCGAGCGGCAGATCGTTGCCGGTGAAGCCCCAGGAGCCCAGCACGTTGAGATCCTTGGTGCAGATGCGGTGCCAGGAGGTCTCGATCGAGCCGGCATCGGTGAACTGGCCCATCTCGACATAGGTGCCGCCGTCACGCAGCATCTCGATGCCTTCCGGGCCGGCGGTGGGATGCCCCGAGCAATCCATCACCAGATCAGCGCCGAAGCCGCCGACGATTTCGCGCACACGCGCGATGCGCTCCTGCGGCGATCTGATCTCCTCGATGTTGACGGTCGCCTCCGCGCCGAATTCGCGGGCCAGCTTGAGCCGCGGCTCCTCCGGCGCGCCGACGCAGATGACGCGCCCCGCCCCCATCTCCCTTGCGGCCGCGACCGCGAGAATGCCGATCGGCCCCGAGCCCTGGATTACCACCGTGTCGCCCCAGGAAAAACCACCGGCGCGGCTGGCGCGGTTGAAGGCGCGGATGCAGGAGGTCAGCGGCTCCGAGAGCGCACCTAAGCGCAGCGACATGTCGTCGGGCAATTTGTAGATCTTGGTGCCCGGCAGCATCTCGAGATCGACGTAGACATATTCGGCCCAGCCGCCCCACATGTGCGGCGCCTTGTCGAAGCCGAGATAGCGGCCGTAATAGACCGGCGTCAGGCATTTGTTGGCGGTTTGCGGATAATGGATGCAGTAATAGCAATGGCCGCAGGGCATCAGCGGCGGGATCATCACCTTTGATCCGACCTTGAGCGGCTTGCTCATGAAGTCCTCTGTAAACTCCTCGCCGCACTCGACGATGATTCCACCGAGCTCGTGGCCGAGCGTGAACGGCCAGGGCAGCGGCTTCGGCCAATGTCCCTTGAGGATATGCAGATCGGTGCCGCAGACCCCGCAGGCGCCCACCTTGATCAGCGCAGCCTTGCGGCCGACCTTCGGCCACGGCACGGTGCGGATGACTGGCTCTGAGCCCGGCCCTGCATGGGTGCAGACGCGAATGGATTGCATGGCTGTTTCCTCGATGCCCGTCTGTTATGATTGATGGGTGCGGGCTGAGGCAAAGCTATGTGAGATGTACGCGCGTGCCAAGATGCAGGAATTCGTAGCCCGCATGAGCGAAGCGACATGCGGGATCAGCGGCCCCGGATATCGCTCCGCTAATCCGGGCTACGGCAGCTGCCACACACTCTACCGTCATCCTGAGGTGCGAAACGTGCGGCGCGTAGCGTCGCACGGGGAGCCTCGAAGGATGGGCTACGGGTTGCGGTCCATCCTTCGAGGCTCACCTTGCGATGCGGACGCATCGCAAGGTGAGCTCCTCAGGATGACGGCGGAGTTCGTGGTGGCAGTGCATGGCAGATGCCCACACACCCAATTGTCTTGAGCCCTCACCCTCGACCGTGTAAGGCGCCGATAGTCCCACCCAGGTGCCCCCTTGAACCCCCTTCCCCAAAATCCCGTGGCTGCGTCCGGCTCGTTCGCGGCGATGAAGTCGGTGCCGTACCGGCTCCAGTTCGGCTCTTACGTGCTGGCGATGATGGCCGACAACATCGAGCATGTGATCAGCTATTGGGTGGTGTTCCAGAAATTCCATTCGCCGGCGCTGGCGGGTTTTGCGGTGCTGTCGCACTGGCTGCCGTTCCTGCTGTTCTCGGTCGCGGTCGGCGGGCTTGCCGACCGGTTCGATCCGCGCCGCATCATCCAGTGCGGCATGCTGCTGTTCATCGTGGCATCGAGCGGATGGGGCTTCTTCTTCATCACCGATACGATCCAGATGTGGCACGCGATGCTGCTGCTGGTGATCCATGGCTGCGCCGGCGTGCTCTGGCAGACGCCGAACCAGCTCTTGCTCTACGACCTCGTCGGCCCCGCCGACCTGCCGAGCGCGGTGCGGCTGAACGCGATGGCGCGCTATCTCGGCATCCTGGTCGGGCCTGCCGTGGGCGGAATCATCATGCTGACGCTGGGCACCTCGCACGGCATCATCTTCAACACGCTGTTCTATCTGCCGATGCTGCTCTGGCTGTTCTGGGCGCCGGCGCGCGACAGCAGCGTGGCGGTGCGGCGCTTTGCCGTGCGCGGCCTTGCCGACATCGTGCTGACCATCCGCGCCATCGGCACCCAGCCGACCCTGACGGCGATGACCTGGCTCGCCGGCCTCACCTCCTTCATGATCGGCAACGCCTATCACGCCCAGATGCCGGGCTTTGCCGGCGATCTCGGCCATGGCGATCCCGGCGTCTCCTACAGCGTGCTGCTCGCGGCGGATGCGGCCGGCGCGGTGCTCGCCGCTATCGCGCTGGAGTCTTGGGGACGATTGAAAGGCACGCCGCGCACCGCGATCCTGCTGGCGATGCTCTGGAGCGCGGCGCTGCTCGGCTTCGCCACGGTGCGGATCTATCCGGTTGCGATCGTGCTGCTGTTCTGCGCCGGCTTCTTCGAGCTGTCGTTCAACACCATGGCGCAGGCCCTGGTGCAGGTGAATGCCCCGCACGACATTCGCGGCCGCGTCGTCGGTCTTTATAATATGGCGGGGCTCGGGATGCGGGCGTTCAGCGGCATCACGGTCGGGCTAGCAGGCGCGGCGATCGGCATTCACTGGTCGCTCGGGCTGTCCGCCGCGGTGCTGCTGGCGCTGCTGGTCCTGCTGCAGCGGCGGGCGACGAGGCCGGCTTGAGCACCCCTCCGGGTGTGGCTTTTCGAACGCAACGTGTCTGTCCGTTTCCGCCGCACCCAATCCTAACGCGGCATTAACCCTATGCACCTTAGGGTCGTCCCGGACTCCGCCCGGGCGGGGGGTCGGGTGTTGAAAATGGCGTTGGCGAACAAAAAATTTCTTCCTGCCGCCGAAGAGCGTCGGCGTTTCCAGCGGGTGAAGGTGCACCTGCTCGGCCGCTACATGCTGCCGGACCGCCGCGAATTCCCCTGCCAGGTGATCAACATGTCGCCGGGCGGCCTCGCGCTGCTCGCCCCCGGCATCGGCAATGTCGGCGACCGCGTCGTCGCCTATCTCGACCATATCGGCCGTGTCGAGGGCAAGATCACCCGCATCATCGACAACGGCTTCGCCATGACGATCGGGGCGACGCCCCGAAAGCGCGACAAGCTCGCCGCGCAGCTGACCTGGCTCGCCAACCGCGACATCCTCAATCTGCCGGAGGACCGTCGCCACGACCGTATCGTGCCGCGCAACCCGATCGCGGTGCTGACGCTCGAGGACGGCACCAAGATGACCTGCCGCATCATCGACCTTTCCTTGTCCGGTGCTGCCATCGCCGCGGAGAACCGGCCGCCGCTGAAATCGACCGTCATGCTCGGCCGGGTCCAGGGCCGCGTGGTCCGAAACCTCGAAGACGGCTTCGCGCTGGAGTTCGTCCACGCGCAGCCGATCGAGACACTCGAAGAGAGCGTTACCGCGCGGTAAAGCGCTAGGACGCCAAAACCCCTGTATTTCCAGCCCCGAAGGCGGCTTCCGCAATGCGGACGCCGCCTTTTTCGCGCGTGATCATGGGCCTCGCGCCGGTTAACGCGCGGCCCGTTTGCACGTTGAAATGGCGGTTCCGCCAGCGTTTCCGCGTTAATCGATAAAACTTGAATCAATTGCAGTTGTTTCAAATTTTATGAGAATTCGATTCAAGTATAGATCGAATTCGCCGCGCCTTTTACTTGTATTCGTCTCGACTTGACTTGACTGACTTAGCGGCAACTCAAAAGCTCCGTGCGAAATGTGGTCCCAACAAGAAACGGGGGCCGCAATGTTTGACTTCAAGGGACAGGGGAAAGGGCTGGCGCTGGCTGCCATGCTCTTCGGGATCAGCGCGGCAGCGCAGGCCGGCGAAGGCCGTCTGCTCTACGCGAGCCTCGGTGACACCACGCGTGCGCCGATCGGCTGGGTCGAGTTCTGCGCGGACAATACCGCTCAGTGCCAGGGCACGCCGGCACAGCCGCGCGACATCGTGATGTCGCAGGCCGCATGGCGCGACCTCGTCAAGGTCAATCGCTGGGTCAACGAGACCGTCAAGCCTTTGACCGACCAGGAGCACTGGGGCGTGATCGAGAAATGGTCGCTGCCGACCGACGGTTACGGCGACTGCGAAGACTACGTGTTGTTGAAGCGCAAGATGCTGATCGATGCCGGATGGCCGCGCCAGGCCCTGCTGATCACCGTCGTGCGCGACAAGAAGGGCGAAGGACACGCGGTGCTGACGGTGAAGACCGACAAGGGCGAGTTCGTTCTCGACAATCAGAACGAGAACGTCGTTGCCTGGACGGAAACCGGCTACCGCTTCGTCAAGCGCCAGTCGCAGAGCGATCCCAACGTCTGGGTCTCGCTGGGCGATACCAAGCCGGCGGTCTCCACCGCCAGCGCCAGAGATTAAGAACGAGACAAGGAGTTACGCGACCCGGTCACATCCCCACCCCTCCCCGTCCCAGACCGGTTCGCGCGCGGCCAGCCATCCCCCAATGGCTGGCCGCAACTTTTTGGGGTTCTGCGATCAGCCCTGTGAGGACCAAGGCACGCGCGCGGCGGTGAAATCGCGCCAGGTGCCTTGCAAGGCGGGCTTGACGCCGATCGATGCACGCGCCTGCCAGCCGGCGATCGCGGCGGCGGCGATGGCGCTGTCGGGCTCGGCACCGAGCCCGTCGAGCAGCGAAGCCGTGACCGCCATGTCGTTGAAGGCGCCGAGCTCCTCCTGCAAACCGGCGAGCCTGCGGGCAAACTTCCTCGCGGACTTGCGATCGGCAAACAGCGGCAGCAGAAACTCGCTGAGATAGCGCAGCCGTTTGGTCGCGAGCCGCACCCGGTGCAGCTCCTCCATCGTGAGCGACTTGAAGCGGCGGCCGCGCTTGAGCACCTTGGCGTACTGCTCCGACAGAATGCGCTGCGCGAAGTTGACGGCGGGCTCGGCGAGCCGGCCGAGATCTTCGGCGGCGACGTCGTTGCGCCAGCCACGCGTCTCGATCCAGTTGCCGAGGCCGATCAGGAACATGGCGCAGCGGCGATCGTCGAGCGCGTGATGGGCCTTGCGATAGGCCTCGGACTGGCGTTCGGCCGCAGCCCGGCCGAGCGCATCGAAGCCGGCGATTGAAGGGCAAGCCTTCGCGATCGTCGGCAAGGTCTCGCGCTGGAACACGTCCCAGTCGCGTGCGGCGGACAGGTCCTGCGCCAGCCAGCGCGCCTCCGAGCGCAGTGCGTCGAGATTGCTGAGCGCGCCGACCGAGCGCATCAGGTCGAGCGCCGATCGAATCCGGCGCAGCGAGACACGCAGCTGATGCACGCCCTCCGGATTGCGCCCGTCCTCGGCCGCCGGCAGCGACTGAAGCAGATGGAGGAAGCACGAGCGCAGGATCGTCGCGAAGGCTTCGTCGAGCGTCACCGAAGGATCGAGGCGAAGTTTTCGCGGGCGTCGTGCCGAGGGCGGCGCGCCCGCGGCAAGATCGAAGCCACGCGCCGACTTGCTGCGGATGGACGGCTTCACCGCGCCGTGCTCCGCCAGCCGCAACGCGACCTCGTAGATCGTGCTCGCACTGCCGCTCTTGAGCTCCAGCTCGATCTCGCTCACCGGCAGCGATCGATCGCTCGCCGTGAGCACGCCCTGGTCGAAGGCGATCTCGACCGTGCCGGACGGCAGGTCGATCATCCGCGCGTGGCGATGGACGTCGGCGGTGAAGATAGCTTCGAGCGGCTGTGCTCCGAGATGGCTGCGAAGCTTCTCCGGAATGAACGGCATCGCCAGAGCGAGATCGGGCGCAAGCGAGGCCACGCTCGCCTCCCACTCGCCGCGGCGCAGCGGATCATCCGCTGTGTCGGTCTTCACGGTCTGCACGAAGCGCGCGCCGCTCTGGCGAACGCGCAGGCTCAGGCCGTTGCGCCGAAGCATCCGATCGGGCGTATCATAGTAGACGGATTTGAGGTGTTTTCGCGAGCCCTTGTTGCGCGCATTCGCCGCGATGACCGGCGCGGCGTTGAAATGCGCCATGCGATCGGCATCGACGACCAGCTTGAGCTCGATCTCGCCGGGGTGCGCGACAAGGCTCGACCGAGTTGGTTCCGGAGCAGGCGGGGCATCTTGCGATGGCGTCTGATCACTCACAGCGCCCTCGACGATCGCAGGTTCCGCGCCGGGCTCGGCCGGTTCAATCTGCCTGAGAAAGCCGGCGACGACTTGCGTCCTCTTGTTGTCCTTCAGGACAGGATTTCCGTCCGGCGCACTCGAGGTTTTGCGAGCCGGTGTTGGGTCTGATTTCAGCATTTACGATGACATGACAGTTTAATGACAGAGCGACAGCATATAGCCCGTCAGTCCGGCAAGGAATAGTCACGTTAGTCGCGCTGCCTGATCATCGACACGACGTGCCAGACGCAGAAATCCGGCAAGGCTTGTCACAATTCGGCGTGCCATGACGAACTAAATTGGCCCCGAGCGCAGCAAGTGACCGATTTGACGAGCGAAATTCGCTGTTCTCGAAACCGAAACGAACGCATCAGCGAGTTTGACTCATGCTAGCCGAGAAATTCTTCCTGGTTCTGGAGACGCTGAGAAGCCATGCCTCCGACGACAGGCCCGGAATTATGACAAGCCCTGGACGGCCCGCCGCGGTTCCGGAGATCGCGGCCGGTTCGCGGCGCATCAGCCCGGTTGCGGAGGATCGCCCCTAGCAGCGATCCAATCCCGCCACCTCATGCCCTGGCAGGCGCGCAGGATGTGATCCACGCGCGCACTCGTCAGCGTGCGAGGATGTTCTTGTAGACCTTGCCGCCCTTCATGATCACCACAAAATTCCTCGCGGGATCTTCGACGAGCTTGATGTTGTCGAGCGGATTGCCGTCGACCAGCAGGAGATCGGCGAACGCGCCCTCCTCGACCACACCGAGCTTGCCCGGATAGGGATTTCGCGGACCGGACAGGCTCAGCAATTCGGCATTGGCCGACGTCGCCATGGCCAACGCTTCGGCCGATGTGTACCAGCGCGCGAGCGCGGCCAGCATGGCGCCCTGTCGATCCGCCAGCGCCTGCGAGAACAGGACGTCGGTGCCGAACGCGGTCTTGATGCCGTACTTCTTCGCGAGCGCATAGACGCGGTCGGTTCCAGCGACCACCTGCCTCATCTTGTCCTGCTCGGCGGGTCCGAGCGCGGCTGCAGCGGAGATATCCAGGAACGGTTGCGTGCTCAACCAGATCCCCTTCTCAGCGATCAGCTTGGCGCTCGCCTCGTCCATGAGATGACCGTGCTCGATGCATCTGACGCCGGCCGCGACCGAGCGCTGGATCGCGACCGACGTATAGGCGTGCGTAGCAACATAGGTGCCCCAATTGTCGGCGGCTTCGACCGCCGCGCGCAGCTCGGGCTCGGTGAAGGTGGAGACGTCGAGCGGACTAAAGGGCGATGCAACGCCGCCGCCTGCGGTGAGCTTGACCTGCGAGGCCCCTTGCATGAGCTGCTCGCGCGCGCGCACACGCACCTCGTCGGGACTGTCGGCCACCATGCTGCCGCCGATCCGCTCCATGCGGCTCAGCATGCCGCCGATCGTTCGCGGCAGATCGGAGAGCTGGCGGAAGTCGCCGTGACCGCTGGTGACGGTGATTATGGCGCCGGAGGGATAGATGCGAGGACCTGCGACGAGGTCCTCGTCGATGGCCTGCTTGAGGCCGAAGCTCGGCCCGCCCATGTCGCGCACGGTGGTGAAGCCGCGCATCAGCGTGGCCGTCGCCTCGCTGGCGGCGAGCAGGTTGTTGTAGCCGATATCGCCCGCAAGCGCAGCCATCGGCGTCGGGCGCACCAGCATCGCGTGCCAATGCGCATCGATCAGTCCCGGCATCAGCACGCGGCCGCCGCCGTCGATCACCTGACCGGCGGCCGCGATGTCCGCGGTCGAGATCTTCTCGATCTTGCGAGTTCTGACGAGGACGTTGGACGCGGCTGAGAGCGCGGCGCTCTTGCCGTCGAATATACGGACGTTGCGAAACAGGACGGCGGAGTCCTGCTGGGCCGGCGCCGAGGGCGCGCTGCCGAGGATCATTGCAACGGCCGCAAGCAGCGTGGCGATTCCGGACACTCTGGCCGGCATCCTCAAACCCGTCATGGCCGGCCTCCGCTGAGGTGCAGGGCTACGCGAGGGGTGATGGCAGGCACGCAACTTCTACGTGCCATTTGACGCCGACGTCCGGCCGCCGTCAACTGGCCACCACGGCGGCAAATATGCAGTCCTGCCATCTGCATTGGCGGGAGGTCGCCGCGGTCGGCTCCAATTTGAATCAATGAGATATCGCCGCGTGCGAGATCAGCTGCCGAACGCGCCTCGCTCACGCGCCCGGCACGTCGGCGAGGTTGCTCGCCTCACTCTGCGGCTTCAAGATTGGCTGGCTTCTCGATATCGCCGAGCGGAGACACGGCAGGGCCGTTGAGCGCGGTGCCATCAGGGGCGAATTGCGAACCGTGACACGGGCAATCCCAACATTGCTCGAGCGCATTCCAGTGCACGACGCAGCCGAGATGGGTGCAGCTTGCCGAATGCAGATGCAAATGTCCGTTTCGGTCCCGGCACGCCGCGATCTTCTTCAGGCCGCTGCGGACAAGGCGCCCCTCCCCGGGGCGCAAATGTTCGACGCCCGCGATCTCGCTCGCCGTCAGATACTCCGCGAAATTCTTCAGCGGCGTGATGTTCTCGCTGATGAACTCGCCGATGTTCTTTTGAATCTTGCGGGCCGGGGCGTAGACATCCTCCCACGGGCTCGCGCCGGTCATGACGAGATCCGCAATCAGCATGCCCGCCACCAGCCCGTTGGTGATGCCCTGTCCGGAGTCACCGCTGACGATGAAAAGGTGCTCCTCGCCGGGGCTGCGGCCAATGAAGCCGACGAAATCGCTCGGCTCCAGCACCTGACCTGACCATCGATGAGTGACCTCGCGCAGCGCCGGCAATCGCTCGCGCGCCCAGCGTTCGAGCGCGGCAAGGCGCTGTGCGCCGTCGTCCGCTTCACCGGACTTGTGATCTTCGCCGCCGATGATGACGAGGTCCTCCTCCGCGGAGAGCGGTTGAAGCCTGACATAGTGATAGGGATCGAGCGTGTCCCAATACAGCGCATCCTCCAGCGCGCCGGCCGGGATTTTGGCGGCGAGAGCATAAGTGCGGTAAGGCGCCTGCTTGGTATGGATCGCCACCTGCACATTGACCGGCGAGTTCGTCGCGACGACCACGTCGGCGGCGTGGACCTCGTAGCCCGAGGCGGTCGTCACGATCATGTCGCCACGCTCTTGCCGGATGCTTTCAACGCAGGTGTCGCCATAGAGCTGCGCCCCGCGGCGCTGAAGGGCGCCGGCTAGGCCAGCAAGATATCTGGTCGGGTGCAGGCGCGCCTGGCGGGAAAAACGCAACGAACGCACCACACCTCCAGAATGGAACACGGTCGGCTCGGCGCAATCTTCGACGGGGATCCCGAGCTTGCGACAGCAATCCAATTCCTCATCCAGCTCGGATGCGGGCGTTTCGGGCGCCTGCACCCAGTAACCGTCGACACGCCGAAAATCGCAATCGATGTGCTCGTCGCGCTGAATGGCCTCGGCGCGGTCGATTGCGGCTTCGACGCTCTGATAATAGTGCCGCGCACAATCAGGGCCGCGGACCCGGACCAATTCGCCGTAGCCATCGTCGAGCGCCGTCGCCAGATGCGCCGTGGTGCGCGCCGTCATCCCGCTGCCGATGCCGCCGCGGTCGAGCACGGCGACCGAACGTCCATGGCAGGCCAGTTCATAAGCCACCGACAGCCCGGCTATTCCGGAGCCGATGACAACGACGTCTACGCCCACGGTGCGCGACAGCGCAGGGGCATCCGCGACCGAAACATCCATCCAGAGCGATCGCGTGTACTCGTCCCGTACGTTCATGATGCTGCTCCTTCGAAAACAACAAACGATGCGGCAGAACGCGAGTTCCTACCCGCCCTCTGCAGCGCAAAGCCATCGAAAGTCACGGCGTTGATTAGGAACCTTCGTCGCGCTCGCGCTTGAACCGGCATGAAAGATCCATCACCCGGGATGCGCAGGGCATTACGTCATGCCCAACTGTACGGACACTTGCTGGTCCGAAATGACAGGCTGTATTACCCAGGAGGTAACCATCCGATCTGCTCGGTGCAGCTGGCACGGGAGATGGTCAGGTCAGGATGGATGACAAAGCGAGGCGGCGACTACGAGATCACCCCGGACGGACAGCTCGCCGCAGAGCGCGCACTCAACCACTGACGCGGGATCGTGGCTCCGGCGCGGATTCCTGGCGCTATTCCTGGCGCCTAAGATCGGTGCCGATCAGACGCCCAGCACGTCCGCGAGCCGCAGCTCGTCGGCGGCGGGGTCCTTGAGGAACAGCTCGTCCTCGATCTCGGTCAAATGCGAGAGCATCTGCGCGCGCGCCGCCTGCTTGTCGCGGTTGCGGATGGCGGCGACGATGCCGGCGTGATGATCGGTGCCGCAGGCCGGCGTGTCGTGGCGGCGGTACAGCAGGATGATGAGCGAGGAGCGCGCGATCAGCTCCTTGAGGAAGCCGAGATAGATGCTGTGACCGCTCATCTCGGCGACGAGCTTGTGAAACTCACCGGAAAGCCGAACCGAGGCGCGCGCGTCGCCGCGCAGCTCGGCCTCGCGTTCCTCGGTGAGATGTTGCTGGAGACGATCGAGCCAGGCCGGCGACATCGCGTCGATGGCGTGATCGACGATGGTGGGCTCGATCAGGCGCCGCGCCTCGAACACCTCGCGGGCATCGGCGGGCGTAGGACGCGCGACGAACGCGCCGCGGTTCTTCTCGATGTTGACGATGCCCTCATGCGCAAGTTGCTGCAGCGCGGTGCGGACCAGCGTGCGGCTCGCGCCGTAGATCTCACCGATCTCGTCCTCGCCGAGCTTCGTGCCCGGCAGCAGGCGATGCTCGAGGATCGCGGCGGTCACGCCCTCCCGGATGCGGCTGACGCGATCGCTCGCATCTGGCGCGTCGGATTTGGGGCGGGACTTGGCGGCCATTGGTTCGAGAGTTGGGCTTGAGGGCGATCGACGACGTTCGCTTCGAATGTTAGTCGACGACCTGTATCCAATCACAGGCGAAACTTTATACAATCTTCGCCCATTTTGTGTGCAAATGACTGTGCAAGCGGCGGGCAGCCCGGAGGCCCAGGATTCGATCTAACGATCTGACTCCACTGCACAGTTTCGGAATTCGGCCGGCCAAGCGGCGGTTGGCACGGACCTTGCGGAGAGAGCCCGGAAGCACCGCCCCTCCTCGGACACGCCATGGCCACTCCCGCCGCTCTCGAACTGGTCGCCGTCACCAAGCGCTACGACACGACGCTGGCGGTCGACACCGTCAATTTGAAGATCCCGGCCGGCACCTATTGCTGCCTGCTCGGCCCGTCCGGCTGCGGCAAGACCTCGACCCTGCGGATGATCGCGGGCCACGAGGCGGTCAGCGCGGGCGACATCATCCTGGGCAGCCAGAACGTCACCGACCTACCGCCGGCCGAGCGCGGCACCGCGATGATGTTCCAGTCCTACGCACTGTTTCCGCATCTCAGCGTGATCGACAATGTCGCCTTTGCGCTGAAGATGCGCGGCGTCGACAAGCCGACGCGCCACAAGCGCGCCGGCGAACTGCTCGAGCTGGTGGCGATGAGCCAATATGCGGGCCGTCTGCCGGCACAGCTCTCCGGCGGCCAGCAGCAGCGCGTTGCGCTCGCCCGCGCGCTGATCACCGAGCCGCAGATCCTCCTGCTCGACGAGCCGCTCTCGGCGCTCGATCCTTTCCTGCGGGTGAAGATGCGCGGTGAATTGAAACGGCTGCAGCGCGAGCTCGGCATCAGCTTCATCCAGGTCACCCACGGCCAGGAAGAGGCGATGGCGCTCGCCGACCATATCGTGGTGATGAACCACGGCCGGATCGAGCAGCAGGGCACGGCCCGCGACATCTTCCACCATCCCCGCACCGAATTCGTGGCGCGCTTCATCGGCGGCCACAACGTGCTCAGCGACGCCGGCAAGCTGATTGCCGTGCGCGCCGATCAGCTCGGCATCGCGCCGTTCACCGACGGCGCCTTCGGCGCGCCGGCGCGGCTGATACAGACCGAGTACCAGGGCTCCTACATCGCCGTCTCGCTCACGCTCGACGACGGCACCGCCCTGTTCTCCCACGTTCCCGAAGCCACTTTCGACGTCCACCCGTTCCGTCCGGGCGATCGCGTGCTGGCCACCTGGGATCCCGCCAAGGCGCAACGCCTGCAATAGCGCCGATCGATCACTGGAATGCGCAACAGAGGAGTGACTGACATGAGCGAGACCACAAGGACCAAGGGCGTCAGCCGCCGCACGCTGCTCAAGGGCACCGCCAGTCTGGCCGGCCTTGCCGCCGGCTCCGGCGCCATCACCGGCTTTCCCTATGTGAAGTCGGCCGAGACCAAGGTGCTGCGCTATCTTGGCACCGCCGTGAACGAGGGCGACGACATCTCCAAGCAGTGCCTGAAGGACACCGGCAT
The DNA here is from genome assembly GCF_014198315.1 of Bradyrhizobium sp. CIR48. Taxonomy (NCBI): domain Bacteria; kingdom Pseudomonadati; phylum Pseudomonadota; class Alphaproteobacteria; order Hyphomicrobiales; family Nitrobacteraceae; genus Bradyrhizobium; species Bradyrhizobium sp. CIR48. The sequence goes on along the minus strand of NZ_JACIHG010000007.1, from coordinate 68,027 downwards.
CAAGATCGAGTACATCACCGCGACCACCGACGACGTCACCAAGCGCGTGATGACCCAGCCGAACTCCTTCGACGTGCTGGACACCGAATATTTCTCGCTGAAGAAGATCGTGCCGTCGGGCAACATCCTCGCGCTCGACGCCAGGAAGATCAAACAGTTCGACAACATCACGCCTGTCTTCACCAAGGGCGAGACGCCCGGCGGCAAGAAGATCGGCGGCCAGGGCACCGCGCCCTGGAAGGTGCTGTATCTCGAGGGCAAGGACTCCAAGAAGTTCGCGACCTCGGCGACTGAATTCGTCACGCTGATCCCGACGGTCTACAACGCCGACACGCTGGGCATCCGCCCCGACCTGATCAAGCGGCCGATCAGCTCCTGGTCCGAGCTGCTCAACCCCGAGTTCAAGGGCAAGGCCTCGATCCTCAACATCCCCTCGATCGGCATCATGGACGCCGCGATGGTCGTGGAAGCCACCGGCAAGTACAAATATGCCGACAAGGGCAACATGACCAAGGAAGAGATCGATCTCACCATGAAGGTGATGACCGAGGCCAAAAAGGCCGGCCAGTTCCGCGCGTTCTGGAAAGACTTCAACGAGAGCGTCAACCTGATGGCATCAGGGGAAACCGTGATCCAGTCGATGTGGTCGCCGGCAGTCACCAAGGTCCGCTCGATGGGCATTGCCTGCACCTTCCAGCCGCTGAAGGAAGGCTATCGCTCCTGGGCTTCGGGCTTCTGCGTCTCCAAGGGCGTCTCGGGCGCGAAGCTCGAATGGGCCTATGAGTTCGTGAACTGGTTCCTGTCCGGCTATGCCGGCGCCTATCTCAATCGCCAGGGCTACTACTCCGCCGTGCTCTCCACCGCGAAGGCGCATATGGAGCCCTACGAGTGGGCCTATTGGATGGAAGGCAAGCCGGCCGAGAAGGACATCAAGGCGCCCGACGGCTCGCTGCTCGAAAAGGCCGGCGCCGTGCGTGACGGCGGCTCCTATGAGGACCGCATGGGCGGCGTCGCCTGCTGGAACGCGGTGATGGACGAGAACGACTACATGGTCCGCAAGTGGAATGAGTTCATCGCGGCGTAATGGACATGTCGGAAGAGGTCCTGCAACAGGCGTCCCCGGGCTTGATCCCGGGGTCGGGCACAGCGCGCGCGGCAAAGCCGACGCGCCTGTCGCCCTCCTTCATCTCCTGGCTTCAGGCCGGGCCGATGATGCTGGTGTTTCTGGCCTTCTTCCTCATTCCGCTCGTCTTCGTCGTCATCGTCTCGTTCTGGGACTACAACGAATACCAGTTGCTGCCGGCCTTCTCGGGCCGCGGTTACACCGACACGTTCGAAGGCTGCATCGCGCAGCTCCCCGACCTCTGCACGATCGGCAAGACCTATCTGAAGACGCTGAAGCTGTGCTTCCTGGTCTGGGCGATCACGCTGTTTATCGGCTTCTGGGTCGCCTATTTCCTCGCCTTCCATGTCAAGTCCAAGACCTGGCAGATGGGATTGTCGCTGCTCTGCACGATCCCGTTCTGGACCTCCAACGTGATCCGCATGATCGCCTGGATCCCGCTGCTCGGGCGCAACGGCCTCGTCAATTCCGGCCTGGTCAAAACGGGCCTGATCAACCACCCACTGGAATGGCTGCTGTTTTCCGAATTCTCGGTGGTGCTGGCGCTGGTGCACCTCTTCACCTTCTTCATGGTGGTGCCGATCTTCAATTCGATGATCCGCATCGACAAGTCGCTGATCGAGGCCGCCTATGACGCCGGCGCGACCGGCTTCCAGACGCTGGTCAACGTCATCATCCCGCTGGCAAAGCCGGGCATCGTGATCGGCTCGATCTTCGTCATCACCATCGTGATGGGCGATTTCATTACCATCGGCGTGATGGGCGGCCAGCAGATCGCAGCTGCCGGCAAGATCATCGAGACGCGGGTCAACGCGCTGCAATTCCCGGCCGCCGCGGCCAACGCCGTGATCCTGCTCGCGATCACCTTCCTGATCATCACCATGATGTCGCGCATCGTCGACATCAAGAAGGAACTCTAGAGCATGAAGGAAGGACGCCCGCGCTCTTTCTACGTGCTCGCGATCTTCTTCGCGGCCTATGTGCTGTTCCTCTACGGCCCGATGATCGCGATCTACGTGCTGTCGTTCCAGGGGCCGCAGGGCGGCCTTACTTTCCCGATGAATGGCGTGTCGACCTTCTGGATCGCAAAGCTGTTCCAGGGCACCGGCATCGTCGACCTCGGCGCGGCCTTCCGCCGCTCGCTGCTGCTCGGCGTGATCGTGATGATCGTCACCGTCGTGCTGTCGGTCGCCGCCGGCATGGCCTTTCGCAGGAAGTTCAGGGCGCAAAGCATCCTGTTCTACTCGGCGATCGCCAGCCTGATCGTGCCCTCGATCATCACCTCGCTCGGCATCTCCCTGGAATTCCGTATCATCGACGATCTGATCAAGGCGCATTGGAACGAGAATTTCGAGACCTCGATGGGCCTGCTCACATCGGGTCTCGGCGCACACCTGACCTGGACGCTGCCGTTCGGCCTTCTCATCATGTTCGCGATCTTCAACCGCTTCGATCCCCGCCTCGAGGAAGCCGCGCGCGATCTGGGGGCGACGCCGTGGCAGACGTTTCGCCATGTCGTGCTGCCGATCATCCTGCCTTCCGTGATCGGCATCGGCCTGTTCGGCTTCACGCTGTCCTGGGACGAGCTCGCCCGGTCCAGCCAGGCGATCGGGGCGGTGAATACGCTGCCGCTCGATCTGCAGGGCCTGACCACCACGGTGACGAATCCCGACATCTACGCGCTCGGCACCGTGATTTCGGCCGTCTCGTTCACGGTGATCACGCTTGCGCTCGGCACCATCCACATGCTCAACAAGCGGCAGGCGGCGAAGGGTTCGGACGCCGGCAAAGGGCTCGTCTGATCCGATGCGGCTGCACGTCGTCAATCCCAACACCACAGCGTCCATGACGGCGAAGATCGCCGCTGCAGCGCGCAGCGTCGCCCTGCCCGGCACGGTGATCGACGCGCGGCAGCCGACGATGGGCCCCGTCTCGATCGAGGGATTTTACGACGAAGCCTTCGCCGTGCCCGGCATGCTCGGCTGCATCCGCGAGGCCGACAGCGATGGTGCGGAGGCCCACATCATCGCCTGCTTCGACGACACCGGCTTGGATGCCGCGCGCGCCGTCGCGAGGGCGCCGGTGATCGGCATTGGAGAGGCCGGCTTCCACATGGCGAGCCTGATCGCTGCGCGCTTTGCCGTGGTGACGACGCTCGGTGTCTCCATCGTGCCGATCGAACATAATTTGCGGAAATACGGCCTCGCTGAGCGCTGCGCCCGCGTGCGCGCCGCCGAGGTCCCGGTGCTGGCGCTCGAGGAGCGCAACACGGACGCGCTCGCAAAGATCTCCACCGAGATCACGACCGCGATCCGCGACGACCGGGCGGAAGCCGTCGTGCTCGGCTGTGCCGGCATGGCCGATCTCGCAGCTGAACTCGCCACTGCCCACGGCCTGCCCGTGATCGACGGTGTCGCTGCAGCGGTGACGCTGGCGGAATCACTGGTGCGGCTGGGCCTGAAGACCTCCCGGCTCGGACCCTATGCGGCACCGCGCGCCAAGACCTATTCTGGGCCGTTTGCGCCGTTTCAACCTTGATTCCCGCGCCAAGGCGGAGCCTTGGAGGCCGCAAGGCCCGCTGATTCCTGGTTTTTTGGCCCTTAGCCTCTTTTTGGTCCCATTCCTTGCGGAAACGTAACACTTTCGGGACGCCCCGGCGACCTCTGGTTGCCGGTCTTCGCCACTCACCAAGTTTCAATTTGGGTTTTGTCAGCGATGATCGATCTCGCCCAGGACACACCGTCGACCCCCCTGCTTCGCCTTGGCGCCCAGCCCATCGCGCTGACCGCCGCTGCGCTCCTGCTCCTGATTGCGGGGGTGACCTCGATCGCGATCTGGCGGGCCTATACCGGCGCCGCACCTGAAGCCGACCGGGTGGTGGCATCGCGGCAGCTCCAGGCCCGCACGGCCCAGGCCTCCGAACAGCTGGTCGAGAAGACCAAGGGGCTGGAGGCGACGCAGCAGGAATCGATCGACCAGCTGCAGGTCGTGCAGGACCAGCTCCAGACGATGAAGCGGCTGATGGCGGCGCAGCAGGCCGACACCAAGCGCCTGTCCGAGCAAGTCGCATCGCTGAACGAGTCCATCGACGGCTTGCGGCAGTCGTTTGCCAGCGCACGGGCGACCGAAGTTGAAACGCCCTCGGTTACCCGTAGGAAACCGGCGCGGCACCGTGCCCACGCCAGCGCGCGAAAGCGCTCGCGCGGCTGAGTGTCCGCCCCGCGGTGGAACTTTTATTTTCGCCACTTGTGAACTGGATCACATTCAGCCGTATGATTCCGCGCGATGCTCGCCCCTACCGGATGGCGTGAGCCGATTTCAATGTCCGGGGCTGGCAAGGTCGTTGACGGTATACTGCGTCAACGGCCTTGTTTTTTGTGGGACGCTATTCGCAGACGTCCACGCGGCGGATACGCCAGCCCGCTGGCGTCATGACTCGCTTGCGCGCGACGTAGCAGCCGCCATAACCATCGTTGTAGTCGCCGTAGCCGGTACTATAATAAGCAGGACCGCCGTAATAGGGGTAGCCGTAGCCGTAATAGCCACCGTAGTAGCCGGCGCCGGCGATGCCTGCCCCGATCGCAACTCCGGGCCAGAAGCCGCCGCCATGCCAATGGCCGCCATGGCCCCAGCCGCTCCCGCCGTGCCCCCAGCCGCCATGTCCCCCGCCGCCATGTCCGAATCCGCCTGCGTGGGCCACCTGCGGCGCCGACAGCCCGACCGCCGCGACGGCCAGCGCCGCCATCATCATCCTGCGTAACATCACTCGATCCTCCGCGTGGACACGCTCCACGCTTCAAAGCAGGGTCAAGCTAACGTCACGTGGGCATTCGGGACAGCCACGCTGTCTCACTTCCGCGCGAGGATCAGCAGCCGCGGCAGATGCTCTTGAGCTTCTTGTCGAGCATCCGATTCTCGGCATTGACGGTGGCATCGGCGCTGCCGCCTGTGCCGCTGCCGGTCGTAACTCCGGAGCCCGGGCCGGATGACTGAGCCGTACCCAGGCTGTTGGTGCCGGGCGGTGGAGCCGGCGAGTTGGCGACGCCTCCGCTCGATCCGACGGAGCCTCCAGTCGATCCCGCAGCGCCTCCGGTCGATCCGGCAGAACCGCCGCCCGCCTGCGCGAATGCGACGGCTGGCATCGCCACAAGGGCGAAGATCACCATCATGGTCTTGATTGAGACGGTTGCAGACGATGCGGCCATGAGAATTCTCCTTTACCGGTCAACCGCCGCGGCGAAGGCCGGTTCCGGAACAAATGCCGTCACATCAGCTTGAAAGCGAGGAGGCCCAATCACGATGACCGATCGCGATCCTTTTGCAGAAGGCGAACGCGCCGCGCGCGACAACATCCCGGCCGAAGCCAATCCTTACCTCGGCGGCAGCGACGAGCATGCGCTGTGGGCCGCCGGCCACGAGAAGGTCGCAGGCGCAATCGAAGCGCGCGAATCCGAAGGACGCTGACGCGGTGCTGCCGTGAGGGCGTGCATAATCGCTAGGCGGCCGCCACCATATTCTCCGTCCGGTCCTCGACCATGGTCACGAACATGTGGGACTCTTCGCTGGCGCCACCGATCTGAACCCGCCGTGCGGAGATGACGCGGCGCCCGCGCGCGGGATTGTCGATGGTATCGATGATCGGCTCGAGCTGCTGTTTCTGCGCGAGCAGCTGCTTGTCGCGCCGCTCGATCAGTTCGGCCGCCTCCGGGGAGAACAATTCCCGCGCGGTCTTGCCGATGATCTCGCCGCGCGACATGCCGATCATCTTCTCGGCCGCCTTGTTGACGAAGACGTAGCGCAGATTGCGCGCATCCTTGGCGATGATGCCCTCGGCCACGTTCTCGATGATGGTGGCGAGGAAGCGCTCCATCCGCTCGAGAATGCGCTCGCGCTGGCGCTGTTCGGTGACGTCCTCCTGCACCGACACCCAGCCGCCGCCATCCATCGGACGCTCGTAGATCTTGATGATGCGGCCGTCGTTCAGGGCGATCTCGTAGGCCGCCGGTTCGCGCCTGGCGATCCGGTCGAGAACAGCTGCGACATATTTCGCGACGTCGCCGCTGAACAGCCCGCTCTTGACCCGGTGCTGGAGGATATCCTCGAGGGTCGATCCGGCCTGGATCGTCTCGGGCAGATTGTAGATCTGCCGGTAGTTCGAGTTCATCGCGACCACGACCGCCTTGCCGTCGAGCATGATCAGGCCCTGCGGCATGCTGTTGATCGCCGCCGAGAGCTGCCACTTCTTGGCCTGGTACTTGTCGTTGAATTGGTCGCGCTCGGTCCGCGCGGCGTCGCGCGCCTGGGCGGTGCCGAGCTCGAGCTCCTCGAGCTCGAAGATGCGCGCGACGGCGTCGCGGAAGTTCTGCACGGCGCGCGCAAGACGTCCGATCTCGTCGTGACGGTCGAGATGCGGCACCTCGCTCTTGACGTCGCCTTGCGCGATCCGGTCGGTCGCCTGCGTGATATCGGCCAGGGCGCCGACGATCGAACTGCGCATGACGACGACGTTGAGCGCTGCCAGCATCAAGGCGGCGAGTCCGAGTGCGAACAGATAGGCAGCCGCATAGCGGTTCTCATTGGCGAGTTCGTCCGCCTCGCGGGCGCGCTGCTGGTAGATGCGCTCGAGCGCCTCGATATCGCTGTTGAGCTTGCTGCGCACGGTGCGGTTGGCGTCATTGTCGCCCCATTCGCGCCCCGCGGCCGGGCTGATCTCGATCCCGCGCCGCACCAGCTCCTGACGGAAGTCGATGAATTGCAAGATGCGCTGGCGGAAGCTCGCGAACAGCTCGGCGTCGTCGTCGCCGACGTTCTTCTCCATGCTCTTCACGGCCTCGGCGAGCTCGCGGTTGCGCCGCACCAGCCCGTCCGCGAACGGCTTCATCGCACGACGATCGGCCGACATGTAGATGCCGCGTGATTCCATCACGATGGCATAGATCAGCGCATTGATGCGCCCGACGCCGATCGCCGCCTCGGCGGCGGTGACATGCATGTGGCGATACGTCGTCTGCAAGCGCACGGACTGGACCGACATCACCAGGAGGAAGGTGGTGACGATCGCAAGGAAGGCGGCGATGCTGTAGACCTTCTCGGCGACTGTCAGCGTGTCGGCGCCACGCGCTAGTCTTACGAACTTCTTCAATAGATTGGTTCCGGCACCGAAGCCGGATCCCAGCGCCGTCGCATTCATGGCGACGCTCCTCCTGGTTGAAAACGCTCGACGATAAGCGTGATCGCGCTAGCGGAGGATTAAAGTACCTGCCTGTATTCTTACGGTACGGAACCGTGCCGCCGGGCCGGCCGGCCGCGCGATCTCAACCGATCCGCTTCAGGCCCTTCTTGAAGCGCGGACCGTTGGCCACGTAAAACCTCGCCGCACTCCCCATCTTCTGCACTTGGGCGTCGTCGAGCGTGCGGATCACGCGCGCCGGTGAGCCGATGATCAGGGAACGTTCGGCAAACTCCTTGCCCTCGGTGATGACGGAACCGGCGCCGACGATGCTGTTGCGGCCGATCTTCGCCCCGTTCATCACGATCGAGCCCATGCCGATCAGCGCGTCCTCCTCGATGGTGCAGCCGTGCAGGATGACGTTGTGGCCGACCGTGCAGTTCCGACCGATGTGAAGCGGAAAGCCGAGATCGGTGTGGCAGGTCGAGCCGTCCTGCACATTGGCGCCCTCGCCGATCTCGATCCACTCATTGTCGCCGCGCAACACCGCGCCAAACCAGACGCTTGCGCCCGGCTTCAGGCGCACGCGGCCGATCACGGTGGCGGTCTCGGCGATGAAATAATTGCCGTCGGCGGGAAGGTCGGGCGCCTGCCCGTCGAGCTCGTAGATCGCCATGGAGGTCTCCTGTCGCGTTGACCACTGGCATAGCCAAACGGCAGCCGCGACGCAAAGGCCCGCGCCGGCAGGGCTCAATGCGCGGGCGTCAGCCCAGAACGCCGGCCGCGCGCAGCGTCATCAGGAAGAAGGTGCCGCTCATCATGCTCCAGAACCCGGCGATGAGGGTCGCCATCATCACGAACTCGGCGCGGCGGCTTTCCACCCGCATGCCGCGCAGCGTGTTGCGCATGATGATGAAGGGCGCGGCGAACACCAGGAACGGCACCGCAGCGAAGGTCTTCGGCGCCACGCCGTCCTGCAGCAGGCCGAACCCGGCGGGCCGCTGCGCCAGCGCCTGGTATCCGTTCACGAGCGCGCCCGCGAGCGCGAAGCCAATGCAGATCGAGAAGAAGGTGTTGAAAGCTTCAGGTGTCATCGGAACGGTCCGCCCTTACGCAACGCCGAGCATTCCTGTGACAAATGGTGCGGGTTAACGCTACATTATCCTTAAGGGAAGGTTAACGCCGCCGTCCTGTCCACGCAGGGCCGTCCCCGCCCCCCGCAGCCGGGAACGCTGCGCGAAATCGCCGCCGCGTGGCATATTCGCCGCTGATTCGTCGGCCACCGGCCGACTTCCGGCTCGACCTCGTACAAGCTCATGACGGTGTTTTCGGCAGCTCCCCATAGGTCCCCCCGCACGCGCACCTGGGCACATGCCGTCCCGATCGTGCTCGGCGGCATTGCTGCGGTCTGCGCGGTCGCGCTCGTCGCCTATCTGTTGTGGCCGACCTGGGGCACCCGCGGCGCGAACGCCCCGGACAAGCTGCCGGTGAGCGTCGGCGGCACGCTGTTCAACCTGCCGGTGACGGCGATCCGCATGAAGATCCAGCGGCACTCCGGGCCGCAGGAGCGCATCGATCTCGACTTCCTCTATCCCTCGCTCGAGCCGCCAGGCGCGCCGAAACACGTCACCGCCGACACGGTGGAGGCGGCGGTGCAATCGATCGACCGCATCTTCCTGTCGATCACGGCCCATCACGATGCGCTCTCGCCCGAGCAGCGGACAGCCACGATCTATCCGCGCTATCTCGACCAGGCCGCAGCGACGCCCGCGGACGGCCTGACGATGCGGATGTTCCGCGCTGAGACCCCTTACGGCAGCGAAGATTTCTATTCGGCTGCAAGCCCCGCGCTGACCGCGCGCTGCACTCGCGATGCGTCAACGCCCGGCATGTGCCTGTCCGAGCGCCGCGTCGGCGGCGCCGACCTCACCTTCCGCTTCCCGCGCAGTTGGCTGTCGCAATGGCGCGATGCGGCGGAGGCGATGGAAAGGCTGACGGCGCAGCTTCGCGGGCCGAAGGGGTGAGCGCGGCCGCGAGATCGGCTTGCAGGCCGGGCTCAACCCCTCACCGAACCAAATCTCGAAAAACAACCCCATGCACAGTAGCCAAGTCACGGTCGCACTTCGTATTTTTAGATATTCGTTCTTTCCGAATTAAAGCTTGACCCATCGGGCAAAACCCATGGGGATCTCAAGGCCACATCATCCCCTTCCGCGCCCGATAAAGGCTCGGCGTCGTGCCGACCGCCTTGCGGAAGGCGCGGTTGAAATTGGCCTGCGAGGAAAATCCCGCGGCAAAGGCGATATCGACCAGCGGGCGATCGCTGGTCGATAGGAGCCGCTTGGCGAGATCGAGGCGCTGACGGCTGACATATTCGTGCGGTGCAGTTCCGGTCGCCGCCTTGAAGCTGCGGGAGAAATGCGCCGGGCTCATGCAGGCCACCGATGCGAGATCCTTCACGGTGAACTCGCGCTCGACGGATGCGTCGATGAATTCCGTGACGCGCGACAGGCGCCTTGCATCGAGCGGTTTCTGCACGGCATAGGATTGCTTCAGCCGGACTGAACTGGCGGCGTAGCTGTGCACCAGATGGGCGGACAAGGCCCGCCCCAGGCTTTCGATCAAAAGGCGGCCTGTGGAGGTCTCCTGCGCGAGCTCCGCGAGAATGCGGTCCGCGACATGCTCGATGAACATGTCCCGATCGATCGTCTCGTAACGGATGGACATGCCCGAGGGATCGATGTCGAGATCCCTAAGCATGGTGTCGTCGAACGGCTTGCCCGGAAGAAAGAGATGCAGGCATTCCTGCATCTGGTTCTCGACGCGGATGAAGTCTTCGCGGATGCCGGCCGGGCACAGCCAGACGGTGCCTCTCCTGCCGAAGGTGCGCTGCCGCATGCCAGCGCCTTCGCGGTCGACGACCGAACTGCCGCGCAGCAATATCGCGATCTCGGTATCACGCGGCAATTGCGGAGGGAGATCGCCCGGCTCATGACTCCATCGCTCCGCCAGGAGATGCCCCCACCGCCGGTCGTTGGACGTCTGGAGCATTCTGCCGGTAACATATTTATCGACAGAGTTGCCAAGCATACCCATCGGAAATCTCCGCCAGATCACGCGATGTACAGGTAGAGAGGTATTGCCGGTTCCAGCAATTAGCATGCCAGAGAACCGCCAGGGCGTCCACCGGACGAGAGCAGTCCGGGACAACAACACCGCACGTTTTGAAAAGCCAAAGCGGGTCCGGCCGCCGCATCCTTCGGACCGTCTTGAATCAGGAAGCGGAGAGATCCATGGCGAGGTCCACGGTCATAGGCGCGTGCCCCCACGACTGCCCGGACACCTGCTCCATCCTGACCACGGTCGAGGACGGCAAGGCCATCGCCGTCCGCGGCAATCCCGATCACCCGTTCACGCGCGGACGGCTCTGCGTCAAGGTCAACAATTACGAGGAGCGCGTCTACAGCGACAAGCGCATCCTCCATCCGCTGAAGCGGGTCGGCCCGAAGGGCTCCCGGCAATTCCAGCGGATTTCCTGGGACGAAGCCATCGACACCATCGCATCGCGCTGGACCTCCGTGATCGCCGAGCACGGCGCGCAGGCGATCCTGCCCTACAGCTATCTGGGCACGCAGGGCATCATCAACGGGTTGAATGTCGGAGATCCCCTCTTCAACAAGCTGGGTGCGACAGTGCTGGAGCGCACGTTCTGCGACTCCGCCTCGTGCACAGCGTACATGATGACGATCGGGCACACGCCCGGCGTCGACCCCGAAAGCTTCGTGCACTCGAAATACATCATCCTGTGGGCCTGCAACACGCTGAGCACGAACTCGCATCACTGGCCGTTCATCGAGCAGGCAAAGAAGGCCGGCGCCAAGCTCGTCGTGATCGATCCCGTCCGTACCCGCACCGCGCGCCTCGCCGACTGGCACATTCCGATCCGGCCCGGCACTGACGCCGCGCTCGCGCTGGCGATGATCCACGTCATCATCAAAGAGAACCTTGTCGATCGCGACTACGTCAACAAATACACCGTTGGCTATGAGGAGCTGGCCGAGCGGGCCGCAACCTACACCCCTGAATTTGCCTCGCAGGAAACTGGCATTCCCGTCGACGACATCCTCAAGCTGGCCAGAGAATTTGCGACCACACCGCCCGCCGTCGTACGCATCGGCGTCGCGGTCGAGCGGCATGCCGGCGGCGGCCAGACCGTGCGTGCGATCGCCTGCCTTCCGGGGCTGATCGGCGCCTGGAAGCATGTCGGTGGCGGCCTGCTCCAGCTGCCAATCTGGGCCTTCCCGGTCAGATGGGACGTGTTGATGCGGCCCGATTTGCAGCCCGAGACAATGCGCGTGCTCAATTCCTGGCGGCTTGGAGCTGCGCTGACCGGCGAGCTCGGCTTCGACCCACCGGTCAAGGCGCTGTTCGTATACAACGCTAACCCGATGGCGATGGTGAGCGAACAGGCCAAGCTCGAAAAAGGGCTCGAACGCGAGGATCTATTCACCGTCGTCAGCGAGCACTTCCTGACCGACACCGCCAGATATGCCGACATCGTTTTGCCCGCAACCACGCAGCTCGAGCAGAAGGACATCATGTTCTCCTGGGGGCACCTTTACCTCTCCTACAACAACCAGGCGATCGCGCCGCTCGGCGAAGCCGTCTCCAACACCGAGCTGTTCCGCCGCCTGGCGCTCGCAATGGGCATCACCGACCCCGCTTTCTTCCGGACCGACGACGAAATCATCGAAGCTTCGCTCGACTGGAGCAGCCCGGTTCTCGAAGGCATCACGCTCGACGGCGTCAAGACCAAGGGCTATGCGCGCCTCAACATGCCGGCGCCCGCCGACTGGGCGCCGCATCGCGAGGGCAATTTCCCGACCGCCTCCGGCAAGTGCGAGTTCAAATCGACGATCGCGGGCGGCGGCAACTTCGTGGTGCCGCTGTTCCGCCAGGGCTACAACGGCGACCAGGATGCCACTCCGGTCGATCCCCTGCCCCACTACATCCCGCCGAACGAGAACCCGCGCACGGCGCCGGTGCTCGCGACGCGCTACCCGCTGAGCTTGATCTCGCCGAAGAGCCACGCCTTCCTGAACTCGAATTACGGCAATCTTCCCGCGCAAACCGCCCAGGCCGGCGAAGAACAGGCGGTGCTTCTCAATCCCGATGATGCCGCACAGCGCGGGATCGTCGCCGGCGCGCCCATTCGCGTGTTCAACGATCGGGGCTCATTCGAAGCCTTTGCGACCGTTTCGTCCGACATCATGCCTGGAGTCGTGGTGGCGCCGTCCGGGTACTGGCAGCGGTCGAATCGCAAGGGCGCGACGGTCCACGTGCTGACGCCGCCGGCGTTCGCCGACCTCGGCCGGGCCCCGACATTCTCCGACATCCTCGTCCAAGTCAGCGGGGCGTGACGATGACTTATGTGGTCACCGACAATTGCCGGGGGTGCCGATACACCGAATGCGTCACGGTGTGTCCCGTCGAGTGTTTTCACCTCGATGAGTCCATGACCTATATCGATCCGGAAAACTGCATCGACTGCGGCGGCTGCGCGCCGGCCTGCCCGGTCGGTGCGATCGAGCCCGACTATCGCCTCGCAGCCGACAAGAAATTCTGGATCGACGTCAACCGCAAGCGCGCCGCCGAAACTCCCGTCATCAGCGCGCGCCTGGTGCCTCTGCCGGGCGCCGACGCACGCCGCCTGGCGCTCGGCCGATGACGGGCGGGACGCGCATCGCCGTCGTCGGCAGCGGACCGAGCGGCTTCTACACGGCCGAGGCCCTCTTGCGTTCCGGTACATCCGTGACGGTTGACATGTTCGAACGGCTCCCGGTGCCGTACGGGCTGGTGCGGTTCGGCGTGGCGCCCGACCACCCGAAGCTCAAGCAGGTGACGGCAGCGTTCGACCGCATCGCCGCCATGCCCGGCTTTCGCTTCATCGGCGGTGTCACGGTCGGAGACGATGTCACGGTCGACGAGCTGCGTGAGGCCTATGACGCCGTCGTGTTGGCAACGGGCGCCGAACTGAGCCGGCCGCTGGGCATTCCGGGCGAGGCTCTACCCGGGAGCCACAGCGCCGGCGATTTCGTCGCGTGGTACAACGGACACCCCGATTTCGCCGATCTCAGCTTCAATTTCGACCATGAGGCGGCAATCATCATCGGTCACGGCAATGTCGCACTCGACGTCGCACGCATTCTCGCCAAGACCGCCGACGAGCTGCGACAGACCGACATCGCGCGCCACGCGCTCGAGGTGCTGGCGGCGAGCCGGATTCGCGAGATCTCCATCGTCGGCCGCGGCGGACCGGTGCAGGCCAAATTCAGCGCCAAGGAATTGCGCGATTTCCTCGAATTGAGGTCATGCGACACACTTGTCGATTACCGCGATGTCACGCCGAAGGACTTCGAACCGCAGCATCCCGCAGATCCGGAGCTGGTCGAGAAGCTGTCGCTGCTGCGCGGATTTTCGCAGCAGACCGCGACCAGGCCGCGCCGCTGTGTCTTTCGATTTGGCTTCTCGCCCCTCGCGATCCACGGACGAGACCGGGTGGAGACCCTCTCGGTGACGCACCGGTCCGGCGCCGTCGAGGACATCGCCGGCGGCCTCGTGTTCGGCAGCGTCGGCCGCAGGACGGCGCCCGTCACCGGCGTGCCCTACGACACACATCGCGGCGTTCATGCCAACGCCAATGGACGTGTCACGAACGGGCATTGCGTGATCGAGGGCCTCTATGCCTGCGGATGGAGCAAACGCGGTCCGAACGGCACGATCGGCACCAATCGCGGCTGCGGCATCGCCACGGCAGAGGCCGTGCTGGCGGATCTTGCGCATCGGCGAGCGCGCCCGGACACGCCGGATGCGCTGCTGGCACGCGTCGTCGGCCGCGTCACCCACGTCGTGAGCTATCCGGACTGGATGGTGATCGATACTGCCGAGAAATCCAGGGGAGCCCTGCTCGGCAAGCCGCGGGAAAAATTCGTCACAATCCCCGACATGCTCGCAGCGGTGGGCGCGTAACCCCGGAATCGATCGCGTCACCGGACCGCGCTAAAGCGCGATGCGATCAGGATGAATCGTCATCGCGCTTTAGGTTGTTGTTTAAGCATGATCTTTTCGGAAAATCGCGGCGCACTTTTCCGGACCACGCTCGCATCTACTCCTGATCGACGAGATCGTCCTCGAGGATCGCCATCTGGAACTGGAACGAGCGATCGTCGTCCTCGTCGTCGACGAAGAGAACGCCGATGAATTCCTCGCCGATATAGACTTCGGCGGAATCGTCCTTCTTCGGCCGCGGCACGACGCGGATCTTGGGATTGCCGAATACGCGCTTCAAATACGCATCTAACTTTCTGACTTCTTTGACGTCCACGGCAAGTCTCCGATCGAAAATGGTCGGCGGGTTTTAGGACGAGACGCGACGAACCGCCAGCATGAATTGCCAAAGAATTTGGGGACCGAAAGGGCCGGAAATCCGGCCCTTTTCGCCTTCAAAGCCAAGTCTTAAGCCCCAAGTCTCAAAGCCCCATCGCGTTGATCATCTGATCCATCGTGCGCGACGGTTCGGCGCACCCGGCCTCGCCGACGACCTTGGCAGGCACGCCCGCGACGGTGACGTTGTGCGGCACGGGCTTGACCACGACCGAGCCGGCGGCGATGCGCGCGCAATGGCCGATCTCGATGTTGCCGAGGATCTTCGCGCCGGCGCCGATCAACACGCCATGGCGGATCTTCGGATGACGGTCCTCGTTCTCCTTGCCGGTGCCACCGAGCGTGACGCCGTGCAGGATCGAGACGTCGTCCTCGATCACCGCCGTCTCACCGCAGACGAAGCCGGTGGCGTGGTCGAGGAAGATGCCGCGGCCGATGCGCGCGGCGGGATTGATGTCGGTCTGGAACACCGCGGAGGCGCGGCTCTGCAGGTAATACGCAAAATCCTTGCGGCCCTTCAGCCAGAGCCAGTGCGCCAGGCGATGGGTCTGGATGGCGTGAAAGCCCTTGAAGTAGAGCAAGGGATCGATGAAGCGCGAGGTCGCGGGATCGCGATCGTAGACGGCCACGAGATCGGCGCGGAAGGCGTTGCCGAGATCGGGATCGTCGCGCAGCGCCTCGCCATAGGTCTGGCGCACGAGGTCGCCGGACAGCGCGGAGTGATCGAGCCGGTCGGCGACACGGTGGATCACCGAATCTTCCAGGCGGCTGTGATGCAGCACCGTCGAATAGATGAAAGTCGCAAGCTCGGGCTCGCGACGGACGATGTCCTCCGCTTCGCCCCGGATCCGGTCCCAGATCGGATCGAGCGATGCGAGCTTTCCTCCCGGATTGACCTGATGCACTGCCATGGATTTGCTCTTTGGGATTTGCTCTTTCGAGTGGGCTCGTTTTGCCGGCTTTATAGCATAGTGTAGGCGACGAAGTCCTGACCGGCTTGCCTGAGAGTGAACAGCGCCTTGCCCTGCCAAAGCATGCCAAGACATTGAAACACAACAGTTTCTTTCGAAGCCCCCAAGCAGCAAGGTCGGCTCAAAGTGGTCAGAGTTTTGCCAAATTCAAGTCGGGCGGCGTCAAAACTATTGGTGAATTCTCTCCCGACCCTTATTGCGAGCATGGTTCGGGGCGAGGACGGGGAACAGATTTGAGCATCACCACCGATCAATTGCGCGCACGCGCCGCGGATACGCTTTGGCTGCGTCTGGCGGCGGTCGCCCTGCCCCTCCTGATGATCGTGCCGGCGTTCTGGAACGGCTACCCGCTGTTGCAATGGGATACCGGCGGCTATCTGGCGCGCTGGTACGAGGGCTATCTCGTCCCCAGCCGCTCCACGGTGTTCGGCCTCTATCTGCACTTTGGCGAGAGTTTTGGCTTCTGGATCAACCTCGCGGTCCAGTCGCTGGCAACGCTGTGGCTGTTGCAGCTCACCCTGCGCGTGCTCTCGATGATGCAAACTGTCCGCTTCGTCGCGATCAGCCTTGGCCTGATCCTGTCGACCGCGCTGCCCTGGCTTGCGAGCATGCTGCTCACCGACATCTTTGCAGGACTCTCGGTGCTGTCGCTGTTCCTGCTGGTCGTCGGCGCCAGCCGAACCTCGGTGCTCGAGAAAATCTCGCTGTTCGTCTTCACCGCCTTTGCCGCCGCCACCCACAGCGCCACGCTCGGCGTGCTGCTCGGTCTTTGCGTCGCGGGCTGGATGGTACGGCCGTTTCTCAAGGAGCGCCTTCCGCTGGCCGGATTGGCGCAGGCCAGCCTCACCATCGTTGCGGGCGGGGTGATGCTGGTCTCGGCGAATTATGCGCTGTCCGGCAAGCTGGCCTGGACGCCCGGCGGTTATGGCGTCGCCTTCGGCCGCATGATGCAGGACGGCATCGTCGCGCGCTACCTCGACGACCATTGCCCCCGCGAGCGCTACAAGCTGTGTCCCTATCGCAACGAACTGCCGGCGACGGCAGATGAGTTCCTGTGGGGCAAGAGCATGTTCAACGCGCTCGGCCGCTTTGAAGGCATGAACGAGGAGATGGGTTACATCGTCGTGCAGTCGCTGAAGGATTATCCGGCCTGGCAGGCCGGCGCGGCGCTGCGGGCGATGGGCCAGCAATTGCTGCATGTCGCGACCGGCGAAGGCACCAATGGCTGGATCCCGCACACCCGCGGCATCATCGAACGCTACGTCCCCGCGCAGGCCGGGCCGATGCGCGCGGCGCGGCAGCAGAATTGGCAGCTCGACTTCACCGCCATCAACCGGCTGCACGTGCCGGTGGCGCTGGCCTCGATGCTGGCGCTGGTCGCGCTGCTCGGCCATGCGCTCGCGAACCGCCGGCTGGACGATTTGACGCTGCTGGCGGCGACCGTGACGCTGGCGCTGCTCGGCAACGCCTTCATCTGCGCCGTCATCTCAGGCCCGCACGACCGCTACGGCGCGCGGATGGTGTGGGTCGCGACATTCGTGGTGCTGACGGCACTGGCGCGGCGGTTTGGCGAAACTGATCCGTCCAGGCCGGATCATCGCCACTCCTAGATGGCCCGGGCTTATCTAGTCCGCTTGCGTAACCAAGGCGATGGACGGCATGCCCGCCGCGCTCGACAGCCTGGATCACCTCGCTTTTATCTTCGGCTGCGCTTCGCCTTGCCCGAGAAACGTGTCCGCAAAACCCCGTCCAAGGAGAGCTAGCATGCCCTATGTCACGTCCGCAGACGGCACCCAGATTGCCTACTCCATCGACGGCAGCGGTCCGGCGGTCATCCTTACCACCGGCTCGCTCGATGACGGCAGCGAGAACGCGCGACTTGCAACAGAACTCAGCCGTTGGTTTCGCGTGGTAAATTATGCGCGGCGCGGTCGCGGCGAGAGTGGTGACGGGCGCGAATATTCAGTTGCCCGCGAGATCGAGGACATCGCCGCGCTCATCGACGCGGCGGGGGGCGGCCGTGCTGCGCTCTACGGCGTGTCGACCGGCGGCGCCCTGGCCCTCGAGACGGCTGCCACATTGCGGTCCATCGATGCGGTCGCAGTCTATGAAGTGCCCTACGACCTCGCGCCGGAGACGCCGCAACAGCAGCGGGCCTATGTGGCCGAGCTCGACAGACGACTGTCGGCGGGGCGGCGCGGCGATGCCGTAGCACTGTTCATGGAGCTCGCCGGAAGTTCGGCTGAAGAGATCGCCGGCGCTCGCGCGCATCCGGTCTGGCCGAGTCTCGAGCGAATAGCGCATACGTTGGCCTACGACGCTGCCGTGCTGGGGACGCGCCAAGCCCCGTTGGAACGTTTCGCGCGCCTTCACCAGCCGGTGCTGGTTGCCACGGGCGGCGGCATCCCCCCGTTCGAAGGTGCGGCCGACGCGCTCGCGGACGCGATCCCCCGGGCCCGGCGAAAGGTGCTCACCGGTCAGGGCCACGTGGTGGATCCGGCCGTGATGGCAGCAGAACTGAAGGCGTTTTTCGAGGAGGCTAGGCCGGCCACGTCGTCAGAGCCCCGTTAGATCGCTACTTGCACGCGAGCTTCGCCGCCCTGGTTTTCGAGGGTACGGCATCGATGTCCGCAGTTTGGCCTTTGCTGACGTCCCAGAACCGCCCTTAGCGACCTCCGGGATGCTGAAAGGTCATCACCCCGGCCGCCGCCGGCGCCGGAATTCCCGCCTGCTCGTAGGAACAAAATTTAATTGATTTAATTTATTTAATATTATTTAATACCTTTCGAGAGAAATGACCATGCCAGACCAGGACGACGGCCGACGGGACCTGCGGAAAGTTCGCCGCCGTGACGCCGCCGACCATCACCCTTTTGCTATCAACGTCCCTCACGTCCAACGCGATTGCACAGTCTGGCGCGGGGGGCGGTCCACCATGACCATCAGCACCATGGCAACAATGGCCGGCGCAACGGCGGCCGCGATGGCAGCCCCAACGGGAAGGGCGATAGAGGCCGCTGAGCCGACGCGCGGCCTGCGGAAGGAGACACAATGCAGCCCAGGCGCCGTGACGTAGATTGGCACTTCGCCTCCATGATCGTCTCGTCGATATGGCTAGCGATCTTGGCTGCCGCACTTATAGCGGTGCTCATCCGAGTGCAATCCTGACCGCCCAGGCCGCGCGAGAGCGAGGATCGCGGGTCCCGGAACCATAGATGGGGTATTTCGCGATCGCGCGGAAGGACCGTGAGCCTCGGAGAGGCACCAGCTTGCATATTGGCATCCGATAGACCCAATACGCGATGACCTACGGGCCCTCTAATGGTCTTCGTGCAACCGCAGCCGCAGACGATGACCGCATCTTCGGCCATCGCACTTGGTTTCGTCGAGCAGCGATCGCTTCGTCGAAAAGGAACAGCCAGAACTGACTTGGCGTTCAACAGCCTATCCGCGTCGGCAAAGAACCCGCGCAACTGAATCCGGTGATAGCCGCCCTTAACAAGAGATTGCCTTCACTTTAGGGGAGGTCGCAGCTTAGCGCTCGCGCCAGGCGCGCATCAACTGATCGGAGAGCGGCTTGACGAGGTACGACATCACCGTGCGCTGGTCGGTCTGAATGAAGGCTTCGACCGGCATGCCGGCGATCAGCTTCAGGTCGCCCAGGCGGGCGATCTCCGCCTCGGGAACTGCGATGCGTGCTACATAGAAGCTCGTCGTGCTCTTTTGGTCGACCGCCACGTCAGCGGACACCTGGCTCACTTCGCCGTTGAGTTGGGGTGTGGTGCGCTGGTTGAAGGCCGTAAAGCGTAACAGCACCGGCTGGCCGACCGACAGACGATCGATCTCATGTGGGGGAATCCGCACCTCCACGACGAGCGCGTCGTGCGTGGGGACGATAAGCATGATCTGCTCGCCGGGGCTGATGACGCCGCCGATGGTGTGCAGCGCCAGCTGATGCACGGTGCCGTCCTGCGGCGCGCGAATATCGATGCGTTTGAGCTGGTCCTCGGCGGCAACGCGTTTCTCGACCAGCTCCGAGGTCTTGGCGCGGATCTCGGCGAGATCCTTTCCGACTTCGGTGCGCAGATCCTGATCGATCTGCATGATTTGCAGCGTGGTCTCGGTGATCCGGCCCCTGACTTCGGCGATGGCCGCGACCAGAGCGCCACGTTCGCCATGCAGGCGCACCGCGTCGCGCTCGAGCGTTGTCAGGCGCGTGATCTGTACCAGATTCTTTCGCCACAGGTCGCGCACGCCCAGAAGCTCCTGGTCGATGAAGGTGGTTTCGCGGTCTTTCGCCTGGATCTGCTCGTCGAGCCCGCGGATCTGCTCCCGGAGCTGGCCGATGCGCTCGCTGAGCTGCGCCTTCTTGCCGGTGCGGGCGGCGCGGCGCAACTCGAACAGCTTGCGCTCGCCCACGATCAGTCGATCGACGTCGGGATCGGCGGCACGATCAATGAGGTCGGCGGGAAATTCGAGCCGGTCCTGGCCGTCGCGCTCAGCCTCGAGCCGCGCCCGGCGCGCCGCCTGTTCGTCGAGACTCTTGACGACGATCAGGAGATTGGCCCGCGTCACCGTCTCGTCGAGGCGCACGATCACGTCGCCAGCCGTCACCCGCGCACCCTCGCGAACGTTGAGTTCACCGACCACGCCGCCAGTCGGATGCTGCACCTTCTTGGTGTAGCTGTCGACCACCAGCGTGCCGGAGCCGACGACGGCGCCAGCCAGTTCCGTGGTCGCGGCCCAGCCGCCGGCGCCCCCGGCAAGAATGATGACGCCCACCAGGCCGGCGCGCAGGTGCTGGCGGATCGCGTGCGGAACCTGGTTCACCGGCTCGCGGTTCAAAGGCTCGCTCCCTCGGTTACGACCTTAAGCGGCACTGCCGGCCGCGGCTGCATCATCTTGGCCAGCAGCGCGTCCTTGGGCCCGAACGCCTGCACGCGCCCCTCGGCCATCACGATCAATTGGTCCACGCCAGCGAGCGCACTGGTGCGATGCGCGACGACGATGACAATGCCGCCCCGCGCACGCACGCCGTGGATGGCCTGCGTCAGGGCCTGGTCGCCGTCGGAGTCGAGATTGGAGTTGGGCTCGTCGAGCACCACCAGGAAGGGTTCGCGGTAAAGGGCACGGGCGAGCGCAATGCGCTGCCGCTGCCCGGCAGAGAGCGCCGCGCCGCCTTCGCCGATCGGCGTGTCGTAGCCTTTCGGCAAGCGCAGCACCATCTGGTGCACACCGGCGGCGTTCGCGGCGGCGATCATCGCCTCCGCATCGGGAACGGGTTCGAAGCGGTTGATATTCTGCGCCACCGTGCCGGCGAACAGCTCGACGTCCTGCGGCAGATAGCCGATGTGGCGGCCGAGCGCCTCGGAGCCCCATTGGTCGAGCGCGGCGCCGTCGAGCCGCACCTTGCCGCGCGCCGCCCCCCACACACCGACGATGGCACGCACCAGCGACGACTTGCCCGATGCGCTCGGGCCGACGATGCCAACCCCCTGCCCCGGGTTCAACGCGAAGGATGCTTCCAGCACGACGGCGGTCTGCTCGCCCGGCGGCGCCACGGAGACAGCCTCGACGGCGAGGGTCTTGCACGGCGGCGGCAACGGCGTCTTCTCCTCCTCGGCCGGGAGTTGCGCCCATTGCTGCTGCAGACGTTTCCAGCTCTCCCGGGCCGCGATCAGGCTCTTCCAGTGGGCGATGGCGAGCTCGACCGGCGCGAGCGCGCGCGAGGTGAGAATGGCGCCGGCAATGATGATTCCCGCGGTCGCCTCCTGGATGATGACGAGATAGCCGCCGACGGCCAGCACCGCCGACTGCAGCACCATGCGCAGCACCTTGGAGGCGGAGCCGAAGCCGCCGGCGATGTCGGCGGCGCGCCGCTGGGTGAACATGTAGCTGTCATTGACGTCCGCCCAGCGCGCGGCGAGCCGCCCGCGCATGCCCATGGCCTGCAATACCTCGGCATTCCGGCGGCTCGCCTCGGCGAGAGCGTTGCGTTGCGCGATCTGGCCGGTGACTTCCTTCGTGCGCGCACGCGTCAAGCGGTCGGTGAGAAGGGTCAGGGACACGAGCATCACCGAGCCGATCGATGCCGTGAGCCCGAGCAGCGGATGAAACATGAAGCAGATCGCGAGGTAAAACGGGATCCAGGGCAGGTCGAACAGCGCGGTCGGGCCGAGCCCGGAGAGATAGCTGCGCACCTGGTCGAGATCGCGCACCGGCTGCAACCCGTCGCCGCTGGCGCGCACCCGCAGCGGCCAGCGCGCGACGACGTCGTAGGCGCGCGCCGAGAATGCGCGGTCGAGCCACTCGCCGATGCGGACGAGGATGCGCCCGCGCAGAATGTCGAGGAATGCCTGGAACGAATAGAGCGCGCCGACCAGCGCGGCGAGGCCGATCAGCGTCGGCACGCTGCGGCTCGGCACCACGCGGTCATAGACTTCGAGCATGAAGAACGAACCGGTCAGGTACAGCACGTTCAACATGGCGGTGATCAGGCCGAGCCCGACCAACACCCCGCGACAGGCCTGAAGGGGTGAGGACATTTGATGCGCGTGAGGTGGCTCGTCGGGTCGCGCAGCTGCCGCCGCGCGCCGCCGCTTCCAGACCAGCCTGATGAAAATGAAGGCCGCCACGGCCAACAGGCCGACGCGGATGGTGAAGCTCGCCAGCTCCTCTGGATAACCGAGGACCTGGCCACACCAGGCGGCAGCAGACCGGGAGAGATGGCCGCACCAGGCGGTGACACTATCCGGCATCGAATCTACTCCAGCCCCGTGCGACCGAACAGGTGCCGGCTGCGCGCCAAAGCGGCGTGCAGCCGGCGGCTTGCGATTCAGATCGTGATGACGCCGTTGTGGTTTCCGTCAATCCCGACCGAGAAACTGCTGGAAGCCGTATCCCCGTCGGCATCAGCGATCTGCACGGTGAAGTCGAGCTTCTCGTCGGGCGCCGGCTGCGACTGGATCAGGCTGAACCCGCCGATGTCGAACGTGTTGTTGTCGTTGCCATCGATGCCATCATGGGCGCTGATGTTTTCGATCAGCACGCGGTCGTGGGTCGTTCCGCTCGTCGTCCACTGCACCTTGTCGCCGGTGCTCAGCCCGGTGATGATCAGATTGCCGTCGCCGTCGATCGTCGCTTGCGGTGTAAACTGCAAGTTGCCTGTTTTGACGACGAAGTCGGTGATCGAGAACGACGTGATGTTGACGTGCGTGTCGTTGGTGAGCCCGTCGACGAACCCCGCCCCCGGCTCGTAGGCGGTGCTGAAGGCCGTGATCTTGACGGTGACGGGTCCGACGCCCGGGTTCGTCTGGTTGACGGTAAAGGACGCCGACGTCGCATTGAACAGGGCCTGGAAGTCGATGTTGGCTTCGACATCGGCCTCGTTCTGGTCCAGATTCGGCACGAGGAAGTTCGTGTTCGCGCCAGTCACGTAGGTGATGTACGCGCCTTCAGTGGGATAATTGGCGCTGTCATTGAGCTGGTTGCCGTTGACACCGAACGACGTGGTGCTGCCGGCCTGGCTGATGTTGAGCACGTCCTTGGTCGTGATGTTGCCGCCCTGGGACTGGTTCAGCGGATTCTCTCCAACCACCACGATCTGGGTCGAGGCAGGATCGCCGAAGGTCATGAAGAGATTGCTGCCGGAGGGCGCTCCGGCAAAGCTGAAGCTGACCTCCGCGGGCGGAGGATTCTGCAGGACATCGAAAGTGTAGTTGCCGCCGGACACGGTCAGCTTGAAGAAATCGATGTCGCCCGCGGTGTGTGTGGTGCTGCCATCTACGTCCTTGTAGTAGGTGGCGACAGTATTGCTGTCCGTGAGGGCCCGGAGCAGCGTTGTCTGCGAGACCGTGCCATCCAGGATCGTCAGGCTCGCCGGCGAGCTGGTGATACTGTACGTCGCCGGGTCGTCCACTCCGCCCGCTGCGTTGAGCGTCTTGGTTACGCTGGCGCCGGCAGCAAAGTCCACCTGCCCATCGGCGATGGGCCCGATGGTCGGCCCGTCGTCCTGGAACTGCACGGCATCGCCGATGCCGGTCGAGCTCGTCGCCGTGTCGCCGTCACCGTCGGTAACCGTCACCACCGCCAGCAGCGCGCTCTCGGTGATGTTGATCGCCTCATCGTAGCTGGCACCGCCGGTCGGATGCTTCAGCGAGGCATATTGCGCCACGCTGACGACACCGCTCGTGCCGTCGATCGCCACCGCGAAGGCCGCGGCTCCGGCGGAACTGCCGATGCGGCCGACCACCAGGCTGCCTTCCTTGAACAGGAAGATGCTGGCGCCGCCGGTCGTGTCGAGGCCGGAATCCACGCCTGCGGCGGACACCGCCAGCGAGAACGCCGTCGTCGCGCCCTCGTTATCGGCACCCGCAGAGCTGCCGGTCGCGCTCACGACGGGGGTGGCATCCTGTGCGTAGCCGGGGCTGAGATCGGTGCTTTTATTGGCGACGCCAGCGAACAAGGCGACAACACCTGCCGCAGTTGTGTCGTCGGCATCCGCGTCGACCCCCGCAGTCTCGTCATGCGCTACCGTCGCCGTGCCCTGCGCGATTCCCGCTGTCGGTCCGTCGTCCTGGAACTGCACGGCATCGCCGATGCCGGTCGAACTCGTCTTCGTGTCGCCGTCGCCGTCGGTCACCGTCACCACTGCCAGCAGCGCACTGTCGGTGATGTTGATCGCCTCATCGTAGCTGGCGCCGCCGGTCGGATGCTTCAGCGAGGCATATTGCGCCACGCTCACGACGCCGGTCGAGCTGTTGATTGCCACCGCGAAGGCCGCGGCGCCGGTCTCACCGCCGATGCGGCCGACCACCAGGTTGCCTTCCTTGAACAGGAAGATGCTGGTGCCGTTGGTGGTGTCGAGGCCGGAATCCACCCCTGCGGCGGATACCGCCAGCGAGAAGGCCGTCGTCCCGCCGAACGAGTCGGTGCCATACGAGCTTCCGGTCGCGCTCACGACAGCGGTCGCATCCTGCGCGTAACCGGTCGGGCTGAGGTCGCTGCTGACGTTGGCTACGCCCGCAAACAGCGCCACCACGCCCGCCGCGATGGTGTCATCGGCATCGCCCTGATTGCCCGCGGTCTCGTCATGCGCCACGGTCGGCGCGCCCTGCACGATCCCCGCCGTCGGGCCGTCATCCTCGAAGTGGATGGCCGTGCCGACCACGGCGCTCGCGGCGTTGGAGCTGACAAGGCTGAAGCCGCCGATATCGAAGGTGTTGTTGTCGTTGTCTGGATTGGTATCCGCGTTGCTGATGTTTTCGATCAGGACGCGGTTATGGGTTGCGCTCGTTGTCCACTGCACCGTGTCGCCGCTGCTCAGGCCGGTGACCGTCAATGTGCCGTCGGCGTTTACGGTAGCGGCCGGAGTATATTGCGTATTGCCTGATTTTTTGACGACGTTGATGAAGGAGGCCGATGTGATCGCGATCTGCGTGTCGTTGCTGAGCCCGTCGACGAAATTCACCCCCGTCTCCGCGGCGGTGCTGAAGGCCGTAATCTTGACGGTGACGGGGCCGATGCCCGGATTGGTCTGGTTGACGGTGAAGGAGCCGCCGGTCGCGTTGAAGACGTTCTGGAAGGCGATGTTGGCTTCGACGTCGGCCTCGTTCTGATCGAGGTTCGGCACCAGGAAGTTCGTGTTCGTGCCCGTGACATAGGTGATGTACGCCCCCTCACCAGCGTTGATCTGGTTGCCGTTGACGCCGAACGAGGTGGTGCTGCCGGCCTGGCTGATATTGAGCACGTCCTTGGTCGTGATGTTCCCGCCCTCGGATTGATTGAGCGGGTTCTTGCCAATCACCACGATCTGGGTGGAGTTCGGATCACCGAAGGTCATGAAGAGATTGCTGCCGGACGGCGCTCCGGCGAAGCCGAAATTGATCTGCTCGCTGACCGCGACCTTGAGATGGCTGCCGAGGTCGAGGGAGTCATCGGGGTTGGTGCCATCCAGATGCTGCAGCGCCTCGTATTGAACGCTCCAGATCTTGGCACCGGTCGCGGTCTGCTCGAGATAGACCGCGAAGACGATGACACCCGCAGCCGTCTTGCCGACCACGATGTTGTCGTTCGTGGGGTCCGCCCAAAGGAAGACCTCCTCGCCGTCATTGGTGAAGAGACCGCTCGTGTCACCGTCGAGCGCGCCGCCAGTCGAATCGGTGAAGGCGAGGTTGCCGATCGCGCCCGTGACGCCGCTGATGGTGATAACGTCGCCGCTGCTGACCGCGTGGTTGATCTCCGTGGCCGGAGCGCCCAGTGCCGTCAGCCGACTTGAAAACGCGCTCGGGAGCGTCGTGTTGGTGTCGTCGTTCTGCAGATCAGCGGTTTCGTCGAGAATAACGGTTGTGCCGGTAAGAGTGACTGAGAGTGCCATGAGAAACCTCCTACAAGAGAATAATGGTAGGCTTGCACATCAGAAATTCCTGCGTCAGCTCTTCGGCGTATCGCGAGTTTCGACAACGCCGGCATCATCGGCGGCAAGCCGATCACAGGCTCCTTCTTTCTCTTTCATCGAAGAATTTCCCGCCACCCGGGAGGCAACGCACGCATCACACGACAAAGCAAGACCGCTTCGTCTCTCTGCCAAGTGAGAGAACGAACTTGCAAAACATGCAAAACGGTCGGAAGCGTGCGCCGCCCCGAGCGGCGATCACACCCTGCTGATTGGATATTTCCTGAAGCAAGCAGCGTGCACAAACATGGCCGCCTCCCCAAACAATGAACGTTACTCTGAAGCCCTCTCAATCAATCAGGGCCAACTCTGTTCAAGTGCGTGTGGGCTCGCAATCTCGATTCCTGTCGAGTATTAAATCTCGACGAAAGTAAAAATTTAAACCAATTATTAACAAATGTAAATAGCGGCGCAATGTCGCTCGCGTTCGTGCGAGGAGATCTCGCGGCTCTCTTGATGATCTTCAGGCCTTGCGGCCATCTTGCGCAGCACTCGCGTACAGTTCGTTGGACTAACGCTCGAGATAAATGTCCGTTAGTGCCCTTTGCTGACGTTCCTACCCGCTTCGAGCTGACGTCTCGTCAGCGCCCTTGGCGGACTCCAGATCTCTGCGCATAGGATAGTTGGGCAACAACGTCATCCCCTCAGCCAACATTGCCTCAGCCGCGGCGTGACAGAAAATCGAGCACGCCGGTCTTGTAGACCTTGTCGCCGACCGCGCGCATGTGGTCGCGGTTCGGAATGTCGAGCACTTCTGAGCCGGGGATGATGGCACCGAGCGCGCTGGCACTTCCTGCGACGTCGTCGGTCGAGCCGACCGCAATCAGCACCGGCAAGTCGATGCGCGCGGCCTCGTCCTTCGTCATGAGATCGCGCGTGCCGCGCAGGCAGGCGGCGAGCGCACGGTGATCGGAGCGAGTCTGGTCGGCGAACGCACGGAAGGTGCGGCCGACGGGATCGGTGACGTCATCCAGCGAGGGCGCCTCCAGCGCCTTGGCGACGTTCTCGCCGGGACCGGTGCCCTCGATCAGGCCGCCGATGCCGATGCCGCCGAGGATCGCCGAGCGCAGGCGCTGCGGCTCGTTGAGGGACAGCCATGCCGCCATCCGACCGCCCATCGAATAGCCCATGATGTCGGCCTG
The DNA here is from genome assembly GCF_014198315.1 of Bradyrhizobium sp. CIR48. Taxonomy (NCBI): domain Bacteria; kingdom Pseudomonadati; phylum Pseudomonadota; class Alphaproteobacteria; order Hyphomicrobiales; family Nitrobacteraceae; genus Bradyrhizobium; species Bradyrhizobium sp. CIR48. The sequence continues at coordinate 40,726 of NZ_JACIHG010000007.1, read as the reverse complement.
CGGGATGGCGAGATGATCCATCAGCGCAAGCACGTCGCCGGCCATGGTCGGGATCGAGTATTGCGCGGGCTCGTAGAGCTTTGCGCTTTCGCCATGGCCGCGATTGTCGAGCGCAATCACGCGGCGGCCGTTCTTGCGCAGCTCCGAGACCCAGGTCGGATAGACCCAGTTCACGTTCTTGCTCGAGGCAAAGCCGTGCACCAGGATGATCGGATCGCCCTCGCCTTCATCGAGATAGGCAATTTCAACGGCGCCGTTGTGAAAGCTCGGCATCTGCAGTTCCGCGGGTCTGGAGGGGAATGGTTGATCTTAGAGCATGATCCGGAAAACTGTGCAGCGGTTTTCCGGCAACATCATGCTCAAACAATAGCCTGAAGCGCCGCGCGCCTCAGGCCGTGACGGCCGCGTTGGCCAGGGCAGCTTCGGCTGCGATCTGGGCACGGCGCAGCCGCCGCGCCCGTTTGCGATCGCACCAGGCCTGGGTGAGGCGCTCGGTGGTCGCCTTGATGGAGGAGAGAAGGCCGAACAGCGTCAGTGCCGCACTGAACAGCCAGAGCGCCAGATTGAACGCGCCGCCGATCAGCAGCAGCGCGCCCCGGCCGAGCAGCTTCATGATCGCGCGCGTCTTGCTGCCTTGCGCTTCGGCAAGCCGCGCCGCGCGTGCGACATCCTTCGGGCCTTCGGCGATGCGCAGCGTATCCATCGCCCCGCGCGTGCCGGTCTTCTCGGCGACGCGCGTGACGTCCTTGCCGAGCCGGACCAGCGCACCGGCCTTCTCGGCACGGAACGCGGCCTTGATCGCGCTGACGGTCTCGCGCGGCCGCAGCACCGAACCTGATACCACCGCATTCCGCAGCGCCGGCGTGTCGACGACCTCACGCGCGGAACGGCCAGCCCAGACCGCGAGTCCCTCGCCGAGCCGCCCGACTTTGCGCGCGTCCTTCACCAGCGTCAGTCCGGCGCGCACCGGCGCCGCGCCACCGACGGACACATAGGTCGCCGCCGTCACCGCAAGTCCGGCCGCCGCAAGCCCGAGCACGAGCCGGTCGGTGTCCTCACCCATGGCCAGATGCTTGCCCTCGCGCACCACGTCCCTGATGTCGCCGATCACGAAGAGATCGCCCGCCACCGTCCCCGAGAGGCTCGCGACATCATCGGCATTTCCGGTGACGAGGCCGGTGGCGAAACGCTTGGCGAAATGCGAGGTGGAGCTTTCGGCTTTGACCGCGTCATTGACGCGGCTCAGGAGGTCGTCGGGCAGCGCGATGTTGCGGTCACGCGCGAGCGCGACAAAACTGTCGGCGAGATCGGCATCGCCGGCGGCGAGCGCGGCCTCGATGTTGTCCTGGACCAGGCGATCGTTCTGCCGCAGCACTTGATCGAGCTTGAGCTCGGAGAGCACGGCCGGATCATCCTGGGCGGCGAGGATCGCGCCGGCCTCACGGGCGTGCGGCGCTACCTGCGCGAGCAAGAAGCCGCACGCCGCGATGCCGGTCAAAGCTGTGGTGATTCGCAGCCACTTCATGTGGAAAAGCCCGGAAGTCCCTGGGATCCCTTGCGCCTGATGATTCGTCTTTCGGCACAAATTTGCTCGTCCACAGACATAGTATGCCAAAATTGCGACACAACGTCCCCGACGAAAGAAGGGCTTCTCTCAGGCCTTAAGATTGTGTCGAATTTGCATGAGCAAATGAGCATGGGGCAATTGTGGACCTTTCGGTTCCGCTGGACTAGCAATCATCCACACCCGCCAGTATGGTCCGCGGCGCCTTAAAGATGCCGCGTCAGTTCTTGATTGTGTCTGCCGCCATTGCCACTCCAGGATGAGTTACGATGTCCGACCATGTCGTCCCGCACTTCCACAACGATGCCGGTGTCCCCGTCATCGAGATCGGCTCGCAAGAGTTCATGTGCGTGGGCGCCAACCCTCCGTTCGACCATCCGCACGTCTTCCTCGACCTCGGCAACGACAACGAGATCATCTGCCCCTACTGCTCGACGCTGTACCGTTTCGCGGCCGACCTGAAGGCGGGCGAAGCCCGCCCGCCGGAATGCGTCCTGAAGGACAAGGTGGCCTGACCGCTTCCATCGGTCAGGGTGGCGCTCTCCCGCACGATTGTCATCGCCGGTGCCGGCATCGGTGGACTGACGGCCGCGCTGGCGCTCGCGGCCCGCGGCTTCCGTATCGTCGTGCTGGAAAAGGCCGAGCGGCTCGAGGAAGTCGGCGCCGGCCTGCAACTCTCCCCCAATGCCAGCCGCGTGCTGGTCGAGCTCGGCCTCGCTGAGCGCCTCAAGCTGCGCGCCGTCACTCCGGAAGCGGTCTCGATCATGAGCGCGCGGGCCGGCGGCGAGCTGCTGCGGATGCCGCTCGGTGAAGCAGCGTCGCTGCGGGCCGGCGCCCCCTATTGGGTGGTGCACCGCGCCGACCTGCAATCGGCGCTCGCCGGCGCTGTTGCCGATCATCCCGACATCGACCTGAAGCTGGGCGCGACCTTCGAAGACGTCGCGCCTCACGCCAAGGGGCTGACGGTGGTCCACCGCAGCGGCACGATCCGCCGCAGCGATCTCGCCAGCGCGCTGATCGGCGCCGACGGCATCTGGTCGACGGTCCGCCAGCATCTGTTTCCCGAGGTGCAGCCGCGCTTCTCCGGGCTGATCGCCTGGCGCGGCACGCTGGACGCCACGCAACTGCCGAAGGACTACACCGCGCGCCGGGTGCAGCTGTGGATGGGGCCGAATGCCCATCTCGTCGCCTATCCGATCGCGGGCGGCCGCCAGCTCAACGTGGTCGCAGTGCTTCCGGGCACCTGGAACAGGCCGGGCTGGAGCACGCCCGGCGATCCGCTGGAAGTGATGGAGGCCTTCGCCGCGCCGCGGTGGCCGGCCTCGGCGCGGATGATGCTGGCCACGGTCGACAGCTGGCGGAAATGGGCGCTGTTCGGCGTGCCCGATGGCTGCCCCTGGAGCAAGGGTCCGGTGGCACTGCTCGGCGATGCCGTGCATGCGATGCTGCCTTTTGCAGCCCAGGGCGCCGGGATGGCGATCGAGGATGCCGCGGTGCTCGCCCGGCATCTGAGCTTTGAAGCCGCCGAGAGCACAGCGGGCATCAGTGCTGCGCTGACGCAATACGGCCGTGCCCGTCAGGCGCGGGTGCGGCGAGTGCAGCGAACCGCGCGGCAGCAGGGCCGCATCTATCATCTCAGCGGGCCGCTTGCGGCCGCACGCGATCTTGCGATCCGCGCGCTCGGCCCGGACCGCATGCTGGCGCGGCAGGACTGGATCTACGGCTGGCGGCCCTGATGCGAAGCGCCGCTGGCGCGGCGCCTCAGCGTGACGCTTTCCCGGATTTCGAAGCGGGCTTGGCAGCCGCCGCGGGGGACAATTGCGTGGCAGGCGGGGTCGCCTCCGGCGGCGTTTCCCGGCACTTGTTGCGGCGCCAGGCGTCCTCGGCCATTTGCGCCGACCCGCGCACGGCGACATAGTCGTTGCGATAGGCGAGTTCGGACACCACCGCGCCACCGGCCCCGGTCTCGGCCTTTTCCATCAGCCCCCGCAAATCGTCAGTGCGTTTGGCGAGCGTCTTGCGTTCGGCCTCCAGCTGCTTGCAGTCGTACAATTCGTATTTGGCGGGATCGGCAAAGGCCGGCGCGACCGTCTCGCTCATACCGGCGCAGCCGGACAACGCGGCGCCGGCCGCAAGCAGCGCCAAGAGCGCGCCGAAGCCGCGCGGCGAAGTGGAAAACGAAGCAGCCATGCCGAATGAATAGTCCCCGTGGATTGAGAATGCCTAAAGCAACAACAGATGTCCGGATTGAGGCTTTGCCTTGTGCGCCCGGCTCGCTTAAGGAAGGACCGTCCCTCCGGGCTCGCAACGCGCCAATTCCAGACGGCTAGGATGGACTTAAGTGTTTGATCTCGTTGGATCAAGCGGGCATGGCGGAATTGGTAGACGCAAGGGACTTAAAATCCCTCGGTGCGCAAGCGCTGTGCCGGTTCGACCCCGGCTGCCCGCACCACGAGATTTGATGCTCCCGCGTGGGCCATTGGTGAAGGCGGTCTGCCCTCCGCTTCAGCTGAGCGATCATCGAACGCGCCTCCGGTGGCGTCTCGATCTGCCCAATAGCTTTGTTGCGCGGCTTCAGCATCTGAAGATCGCCCTCTTCCGTGTCCGAGCAGCCGCTTCACCGAAAGCAGGCGACGCATCGCCACCGCATCGAGCGCTTGTTGGAACACGTACAGCAGAGTGCTCGGAGAGCTGAGCGATTATTGCGGCGTGGACCACGACCGCGAAAGCATCGAGCGTGCCGCCAAGGCGATGTCAGGCTCAACCACCGCCACGGCTATAGCTGGACCGCGTCCGGCACCCGGCCCGCATGACGGACGTCGAGCAGCAGGACCCAGAAGAACATCAGCGCGCTGAAGAGCTGGATGGAATTGTCCTCGGAGGAACTCCCCGTCAGGAAGATCAATGAGGGCATCAGGAGACCGACGGTGAGCGCGGCGGCCAGTGCCCTGGCCGGAAGATCGACCAGCAGGATCGCGGCATACAGCGCGAGCTCGAAGAAGGCATATTCCTTGAGGCGCGGCGAGCTGAGATAGAGCGCAAACATGGCCAGCACCGTGATGCGCATGGCTGCACGGGGGTGATCCATCAGCCAGCGATCCAGTCGCGCAAGAAGCGAATCTCCTTCGTGCGCCGGCCGGCTCCCGATCAAGCGCAGGACGGACAGGACGAACGGCACGAGCACCAGTGCGGTCGCAGCGAACGCATAGGCTGCGAAGATCGCCGGCTTGCTGTCGATCAGGCCCACATGGCCCATCAGATCCCGCGCCAGCAGCAGCAGGGACGGATTGCTCTCGAACAGCTCGACGAGGTGCTGGTCCGGAATCTTTCCGGCCACCGCAAGCTGCCAGCTCGCGAACAGATCGGGGTACGCCAGCCACGATATCAGGATCGGCAAGGCGAAGCTGAACACAGCCATCGCGATCAGCATCAGCTTGCGGCCGCGCGGCAGCGGCAGGAAGTACAGCGCGGCCAGCACGGGAAAGAACACCAGCTTGAACGACATCACGAGGCCGAGCAGCGCGGCGCCGGCGAGGCGCGATGGAAAGCTGCGGTCCTCTGCCGCTCCGGATGCGGGCGGAGAAAGCAGGAGCCTCAGCGCGATCGCGGTCAGCACGCCGCTCAGGATCGCGAAATTGCCCGACGCCTGCACCCATTCGAAACCGACGAATGCGCCGAGTGCGCAGAGCACCCTGAGCCCGACGTCGCGAGCGCTCGGGCGCGTTCGGCCAAAACCTGGCAAGATGAGGCCGCAGAGCACGGCCAGCACGGGAAAGATGGTTTTGTAGTGAGCGACCAGAATGCCGTCCGCGCAAAAAGGACGAAAGGCGTCCAGCGTCACCGGCAGATAGGGGTAAGAGAGCTTGGTGCCCTTCAGGTTCTTGACGAAATAGGGATCGAGTCCGCCGACATAGGCATCCACCGCCGCGCAATTGACGCGGGTGTCCCAGCCATATTTCACATCGAGCCCGACGTCGCTGGCGAGATTGCCGAACACCAGAAGCGCGGTCAGTGCGATCAGGCAGGCAAGCCAGAGGTTACGCCTCGAAGTCATGTCGGCCGAAGGCTCCAACCATCGTGCTGTACCGGTGACATCAGACACAATCGGATACCTTGTTTGGCCTGGTTTTCTTTCGGCGCCAGCGCGGCGCCTCATCCATCGGCCGCCACAGTGGACAGGAGGCGTTTCCGTTTCATCCCGCCGGGCCCGACCTGCCTCGCCCGGCGCCGATCTTTAGGGAGGGATGGTGAATCACAGGTTTCCGGGCCATAGCAGGACCCGCGGTCGGCTCGCGCGGGGGTTCCCCTCACCAATTCTTGTCCGCCCCTCCTCCGCCTGCCAGCCATCCCGAAACATGGGTTGTGCAACGCAGCATGGGCGATGGATAAAGTCGCTCAATTTCAGAGGTGAGCTTCTTGTCTGACGTCAATGCCGACGATTGGGTGTCCGCAGGACACCGCCCGATGGGATTTCCAGAATTCGTCATCGTGATCGCGTCCATCATGGCGCTGAATCCGCTTGCGATGGACATGATGCTGCCCGCGCTGCCCAATATCGGGACAGCCTTCAACATTCCCGTCGCCAACCATCTGCAGCTGGTGCTGTCGACCTTCCTGATCGGTTTCGGCGCCGGCCAGTTCGTGATGGGTCCCTTGTCGGACCGCTTCGGCCGCCGGCCGGTGCTGCTCGGCGGCATGGCGGTCTATGCGGTGGCGAGCGTGCTGGCGGTCGCGGCGCCCTCGTTCGAGACGCTGCTGCTGGCGCGCGCGCTGCAGGGGCTCGGCACCTCGGCGACACGCGTGATCGCGACCTCGATCGTGCGCGACTGCTATGTCGGCCGCCGCATGGCGAGCGTGATGTCGCTTGCCATGATGGTGTTCATCGCGGTGCCCGTGATCGCTCCCTCGTTCGGACAGGCGGTGCTGCTGGTGACGGCGTGGCGCGGCATCTTCGTCGTGCTGATGCTCTACGGCCTGCTGGCGCTCGCCTGGTGCGTGCTGCGGCTGCCGGAAACCCTTCCTGAATCCGGGCGCCGGTCCCTGGCGCCCGCCGACGTGCTCTCGGCGTTTCGGCAGACCGTGACCAATCGCCAGACCATCGGCTATGCCACGGCCGCCGGCAGCGTCATCGGCGCGCTGTTCGCCTTTGTCTTCTGCGCCCAGCAGGTCTTCACCGGCATCTATCACCTCGGCCATTACTTCCCACTCGCCTTCGCAGCGATTGCAGCCGGCACGGCCGTCGCCGGCTTCCTCAATGCGAGGCTGGTCGGGCGGCTCGGCATGCGCGTGATCTCGCATGGCGCACTGACGCTCTACACAATCGTCGCCGCCGTGATGCTGCTGACGGAAATTCTCGGCGTCCTGCCGCTGACCCTGTTCATGGTGCTCTCGGCTCTGATGATGTTCTCGTTCGGCATGATGGTTGCCAACTTCACCGCGCTCGCGATGGAGCCGCAGGGCCACATCGCCGGCACCGCCTCCTCGCTCTACGGGTCGATCACGACGCTGATCGGAATCGTGGTCGGCATGGCGATCGGACAGAGTTTCGACGGCACGCTGCTGCCGTTCTCGATCGGCTTCTTCCTGTCGACGCTCGCTGCGCTCGCGATCGTGCTGGTGGTGGAAAAGGGCCGGCTGTTCAAGCCGCATCATCGTCCCATCACTTAGGGAACTTCCCGATCCGCTCGATGTTGTCCTGCAGCAATTCGAGAGGTCACATTCAATGGAACCGGAACACCGGGAAGATCGCCGCGACGTCGAACGGCGGAAGACGGAACATTCGGAGCCGAGCGAAGAGCACGCCACATTGACGACGCCTTTGGCGAGCGAGGGTCTTGAGCAGGTCCGCGACAGTCATTGTTGAGCGCAGAGCCTATTCCGGACCGCGCCTGCTGGCGCTGAAATCATCCGCAGCGCTCTTGGGTATCATCCGCATTCCCCGGGGCCGCACGATCAGAGCGACCACCTCCCGCGAGAGACCGGGCCGCCCCCACAGGGTGGCCCGCACGGTGAACTCGCGCCTGACGAAGTGTCCGGTCTGCGAGGACGCCCACGCCATCCACCGGGTGCAAGATTCCTGGTCGCGGAAACACAGCGCGGCCCAGCCGCGGTCGAGCGACGTCTTGCGCGGCAAGCCCAATGTCTGGTCGTACTCGAAGGGCGCCGCATGACGTGGATGGTCCGGGCTGTAGAAAGCGGTGGCGAAGGCCAGCGAACCATCACCACTCACCGCGCCCAGCGGCACACCGGTCTGCTCGCGCCACTCGCGCGTCAATTCACTGGCCGCCTGGGCGTAAAGATTCCGGCCCTCCTCATACCCGTGATCGTTGCGATAGACGGCATGGATCGGCGCGGCGATCAGGACGGCCGCGAGCGCGACGCCGGCCAAGATCACGGTGAGGTTGACCGTGTAGAAGCGCTCGATCGGGTAGCTCGTGCCGCAGACCACGAGAACGGTGAACAGGAACAGTCCCTGCAACGCCCATAGCGACGGCAGATCGGTGCCCATCGCGAGCGACGTCACCACCGGCAGCACGATCGTACCCATCGCGACGTAGAACAAAAGCCGCAGGCCCGGGCTCATTGCGGCGAAGTCCGCCGGAAACTGCTTCAAGCGCGTTCCTGCAACGAGCACCCAGAACACGGCCGACATGCTCATCGCGGCCGCCAGCCCCAGCAGAAAGTTTCTCGCCTCGCCGAGTGAGGTCGCAGCGTTGCCGCCTGTGTGCGCCAGTGCGTAGGTGAAGGTCGACGCGCCCGTTGTCGCGAGCCAATAGACGTGAGGTGACAGCGCCGCGAGCCCGACGACGACCGAGATCCAGGGCGAAGCGGAGGTGAAATAAGCGCGCCGCGCCGGGTGCGCCAGCGCGGCAAACGCGAAGCTCGTGACGAGAAAGACCGAATAATATTTGCCGACCATCGCCAGCGCCGTCGTGCATCCCATTGCGACCGCCCACAGCGGGGCGCGCGTCTCGAATGCGCGCAGGAAGCACCAGGTCGCCAGCGGCCAGACCGCCAGCAGCACCGAATTGGCATTGAAGCGCTGGGCATGGAATTGATAGACCGGCGTCAGCATCAGCAGCAAAAGCACCAGGATGCGCTTGTGCCCGGTCACGAATTGCCGCGCGATCCGGTCGACGAAGATCAGCGCAAGCCCGGCATTGGTCATCGCCATCAATTGCAACGACCAATCGCTGAGCGGGAAGACAGAGGTCCAGCTGGCGGCGATCCAGCCGGTCAAGGGAGGATGCTTGTGATAGCCCCAGGCGAAATGCTGCCCCAGCATCCAGGCCTCGAGCGTATCAGGGTGCAGGCCGCCGCCGGCATAGGCGATCGCCAGATAGAGCGTCCAGATCGCGACGAAACAGCCGATGAGGAGCGGAACGGCCCAGCCCGCCTCGACGCCATCGAGCCAATGCAGGAAAGGCCGCCGCCAACGCGCCGGCGCGCGATCGGACCGTTCGGCCATCGCCTGGAATGCAAAATCGATCGGCACGGGAATCAGGTTGAGGAGGGAAAATGACGCGTAAGGACGACGCATCTATTTCAAGATTGAAACAAATAGCAATGACCGGAAACTGGAAAGGTTAAAAGCCGCAACGCTTTTCCGCCGACGCAAGACCACAAAAGACAACGGCGCCGCTGATGACAGCGGCGCCGCATGGTGAAGACGACGAAGGCTACGTGAATTCGCCTCCCCTTACTCCGACTTGTCGACGTTCCAGAACAGCGGCGTCGCCGGGCCGTCGAGCACGCCGGTCAGCGATTTACGCCAGCCGCTCGGCAGCAGGTATTGCCCCAGCGGGATGTAGATCACCTGCTCATAGGCTTCCTTCTGGATGTCGGCGGCGATCTTCTTCTGCTCGTCGATCGACGGCGCGCGGACGAACGCGTCCTTGAGCTGCTCGATCTTGGCGCTTTCCGCCCAGCCGAACCAGCCGCCCTTCTTGCCCTGGCCGCCGATCGAGAGATTGGCGATCGGGTTGGAGACGTCGGCCGCGACCCAGTTGGTGAAGAACATGTTCCAGCCACCCTCCTTCGGCGGCTTCTGACTGGCACGGCGGCTCACCACCGTCTGCCAATCGGTCGCTTGCAGATCGACCTTGAAGCCGGCTTCGCGCAGCAGCTGGGCCGCGACGATGGGCTGGGCCTTGAGCGTGGTGACGTCGCCGGGCGCCATGATGACGACCGGGGTGCCGTCATATCCGGATTCGGCGAGCGCCTTCTTGGCCTCCGCCATACCATTGCCCTTCACCAGGGTCTCGGCGCCGACCTCGGTCGCGAACGGCGTATCGCAAACGAAGAACGCGCCGCAGATCTTCTGGTACTTGGCATTGCCGACCAGCGCGTCGAGAACGTCCTTCTGGTTCATCGCCAGAAGAGCTGCACGTCGCACCTTCACGTTGTCGAACGGCGGATAGAGGAAGTTCATCCGGCCGAGCGTCTGAAAGCCGAACTTGTTCGAGACCTCGATCGTGATCTCCTTGTTCGCCTCCAGCACCGGCAGCATGTCGTAGGGCAGGTTTTCCATGAAGTCGATGTCGCCCGACTGCAGCGCGTTCACGGCGGTCTGCGAGTCCGGCATGGTGATCCATTCGACGCGGTCGACCTTCGCCACCTTGCCGCCGGAGGTCCAGCTCGCCGGCTCCTTGCGCGGCACGTAATCGGTGTTCTTGACGTAGACCGCCTTGACGCCAGGCTGGAATTCCGACGCCACGAACTTGAAGGGGCCCGAGCCGATCTGCTCGGGGATCTGCTTGTCCGGCGGCGTCTCGGCGAGGCGCTTCGGCATCATGAAGGCGACGCGCGAGGACGGCTTGCCGATGGAGTCGAGCACGAGGCCGTAGGGCTCCTTCAGCTTCAGCGTGATGGTCTTGGCGTCGGTCGCCTCGATGCTCGCGGTGAAGTCCAGGAGCTTCTGGCCCATGCCGTCGACCGCGGCCCAGCGCTTCAGCGAGGCGACGCAATCTTCCGCCGTCACCGGCGCACCGTCATGCCATTTGAGGCCGTCGCGCAGCGTGAAGGTGTAGGTGAGCTTGTCGTCGGAGATCTTCCAGTCCGCCATCTGCGGCTGAATCTTGAAGCTCGAATCGGGAGCCACCAGCGTGTCGTAGACCATGTAGCCATGGTCACGCGTGATGTAGGCCGTGGTGAAGATCGGATCGATGATGCGCAGATCCGAATGCATCACCGCCGTAATGGTCTTGCCGGCTGCTAGCACTGGCGAGGCAAGCGCCGTCGAAAGCGCAACGACAGACAGCGCAAGTTTGGAGGCAAACGCGCGAGGCCCCCGGCGCATGAAGTGGAACATAAAAAGTTTCTCCTGACGTGAAACTGTTCAAAGGCAGGTTATTGGTTAAGCATGGGGCTCGTTCCTTGGGCGAACTAACCTCATGCAATGCCTTTATCTTTCGAGACTTGCAGACAGTGCCGAGCGCGTCAATCCGGTTTCGCTGCAAGCCCTGGCGGCGCGGGCACGGGCTCCACAAGGATCGGTTTGGCTCTACAACACTCTCCACTCGTCCTGCCCCGCACCAATGCAATGCGCATTCCATCTTTCGAAGCTTGAGAGACATTGAGATGAATCCAGCCAATCTTCCTTTCGATTCCGAGGCGATGCTCCAGGGTCTGCGCGGCTGGGTCGAATGCGAAAGCCCGACCTGGGACGCTGATGCGGTGAATCGCATGCTCGATATCGCAGCGCGGGATATGGCGATCATGGGTGCGACGATCGAGCGCATCGCCGGCCGGCAAGGTTTCGGCGGCGTGATCCGCGCGCGCTTTCCGCATCCGAAACAGGGCGAGCCGGGCATCCTGATCGCCGGCCATATGGATACCGTCCACCCGGTCGGTACCATCGAGAAGTTGAAATGGCGGCGCGAGGGCAATCGGTGCTACGGCCCCGGCATCTATGACATGAAGGGCGGCAACTACCTCTCGCTGGAAGCGATCCGGCAACTGGCGCGTGCATCGTTCACCACACCGCTGCCGATCACCGTGCTGTTCACGCCGGACGAGGAAGTGGGCACGCCCTCGACGCGCGACATCATCGAGGCGGAAGCCGCCCGCAACAAATATGTCCTGGTGCCCGAGCCCGGCCGCGCCGACAACGGCGTCACCACCGGACGTTACGCCATCGCACGCTTCAATCTCGAGGCGACGGGCCGGCCGAGCCACGCCGGCGCGACGCTGTCGGCGGGACGCTCGGCGATCCGCGAGATGGCGCGGCAGATTCTCGCCATCGACGCGATGACGACGGAGGACTGCACCTTCTCGGTCGGCGTCGTGCATGGCGGGCAATGGGTCAATTGCGTTGCCACGACCGCCACCGGCGAAGCGCTCTCCATGGCCAAGCGGCAGGCCGATCTCGATCGCGGCGTCGAGCGGATGCTGGCGCTGTCGGGCATGGCCAACGATGTTTCCTTCAAGGTGACGCGCGGGGTGACGCGTCCGGTGTGGGAGCCGGATGCCGGCACGATGGCGTTGTATGAGAAGGCGCGCGGCATCGCCAAGTCGCTTGGCGCCGAACTGCCGCATGCGAGCTCCGGCGGCGGCTCCGACGGCAACTTCACCGGTGCGATGGGAATCCCGACGCTCGACGGCCTAGGCGTGCGCGGAGCCAATGGCCACACCTTAGAGGAGTATATCGAAGTCGAGAGTCTCGTTGAGCGCGGCCGGCTGATGGCCGGGCTACTTGCGACGCTGGAGTGACCGGATTGGATGGGCGCGCCTGGCGGCGCGCCGCGATATTTCGTCTGGCGGGCACGCTCCGCTGGCCCCCTTGAAGAGGGGTCGCCAAAACAGCTGACCGCACTGCAAAAACTGTGGCCCTGATGGCACGGGAATTGCTGAAATGTTAGGCTGGTGGCAGAACAGACTACGACCGCTGCCGCCGATTTACTCTAATCTGACGGATCCAACTTGCTCGGATATCTCCTTCGCCGAATCTTCGCCGCCGTGCCCGTGATGGGCGTCGTCGCGCTGTTCGTCTTCCTCCTGCTCCGCCTCACCCCCGGCGATCCCGCCGCGATCCTCGCCGGCGACAATGCAACGCCGGAACGGCTCGAGCGCATCCGCACCTCGCTCGGCCTCAACGAGCCCTTGATCGTGCAGTTCGTCACCTGGGTGAACAAGCTGCTCCACGGCGATCTCGGGACCTCGCTGATCTCCAATCTGCCTGTGATGAAGATGATCGGCCAGCGCGTCGAGCCGTCGATCTCGATCGCGCTGTGCACCATCATCCTCGCCGTGATCGTGGCGGTTCCCCTCGGCGTGATCGCCGCGTGGAAGCACGGCACCTGGATCGACCGTTTCGTGATGGGGCTTTCCGTGCTCGGCTTCTCGGTGCCGGTGTTCGTGGTCGGCTATATTCTGATCCAGGTCTTCGCGATCGAACTGCGGTGGGTGCCGGTGCAGGGCTTCCGCAGCATCTTTAACGGCTTCGGACCGTTCTTCGAGCGCATGATCCTGCCGACCTGCGCGCTCTCCTTCATCTACATCGCGCTGATCGCGCGCATGACACGCGCGGCGATGCTGGATGTGCTCGGCGAGGACTATGTGCGCACCGCGCGCGCCAAGGGCATCAACGAGGTCGCCGTGATGATGCGCCACGCGCTGCGCAACGCCGCCGTGCCCGTCATCACCGTGATCGGCACCGGCTTTGCGCTGCTGATCTCCGGCGTCGTCGTCACCGAGAGCGTGTTCAACATCCCCGGCATCGGCCGCCTCACCGTGGATGCGGTGCTGGCGCGCGACTATCCGGTGATCCAGGCGATGATCCTGCTGACGTCGCTGATCTATGTCGTCGTCAATCTTCTCATCGACGTCGCCTACACCCTGCTCGATCCCCGGATCCGGTACTGAGGCAAGGACAAGAATAGAATGTCGGTCGATACCCTTCCCCAGTCCTCCATTCCGATCACGTCGCCGCTGCGGCCGCGCTTCGGCTTCCTCACCTCGACGCCGATCATCGCCACGGCGACGGTCCTGCTCGCGCTGATCATCCTGATCTCGATCCTGGCGCCGCTGATCGCGCCGCATGATCCGATCCAGCTCGCGCCGTCGCAACGGCTCAAGCCGTCGTCCGCGCAATTCCTGCTCGGCACCGATGCCTATGGTCGTGACCTGTTGTCGCGCGTCGTCTATGGCGGCCGCATCTCGCTGCTGATCGGCATCGGCTCTGCGATCCTGTCGATCGTCATCGGCCTTGCGATCGGCCTCGTCTCCGGCTTCTTCAAGCTGGTCGATGCCGTGCTGATGCGGGTCATGGACGGCCTGATGGCGATGCCGAGCATCCTGCTCGCGATCGCCGTCGTGTCGCTGTCCGGCGCCAGCCTCTGGACCGTGCTGATCGCGATCACCATCCCCGAGATTCCGCGCGTGGCGCGGCTGGTCCGCTCGGTCGTGCTGTCGGCGCGCGAGGAGCCTTATGTCGAGGCAGCGATCTCGGTCGGCTCGTCCTTGCCGAAGATCATGTGGCGGCATCTGATGCCGAACACGGTGGCGCCGCTGATCGTCCAGGGCACCTATATCTGCGCGAGCGCGATCCTCACCGAGGCGATCCTCTCCTTCCTCGGCGCCGGCATCTCGCCGGAGACGCCGACCTGGGGCAACATCATGGCCGAGGGCCGCCAGTACTTCCAGATCAAGCCGTCGCTGATCTTCTGGCCGGGCCTGCTGCTCTCGATCGCCATCCTCAGCATCAATCTGATCGGCGACGCCGCCCGCGACGCACTCGATCCGCGCATGAAGCAGCGGGAAGGCAAGTGATGACTGATCAAGTGATGACCAACACGGTTCTCGACATCAACAACCTCGTCGTCTCCGTCGGCAAGAAGCCGGGCGGGCCAAAGATCATCGACGGCATCTCGATCCAGGTCCGCGAGCGCGAGACGCTGTGCCTCGTCGGGGAAAGCGGCTCGGGCAAGTCGGTGACCTCGCTGACCACGATGGGCCTGCTGCCGAAGGGCACGCTGGTTCCCACCGCCGGCAGCATCAAGCTGGTCGGCGAAGAGCTGCTCACCGCGACCGACCGCCGCCTGCGCCAGCTCCGCGCCACGCAGATGGCGATGATCTTCCAGGAGCCGATGACCGCGCTCAATCCGGTGGTGCCGGTCGGCCGCCAGATCGACGAGGTGCTGCGCGCGCACACCAATCTCGATGCCAAGGCGCGAAAGAAGCGCATCCTCGACATGATGGAGCAGGTCCACCTGCCCCAGGTCGAGCGCATCTTCGCCTCCTACCCGCACCGCCTCTCCGGCGGCCAGCGCCAGCGCATCATGATCGCGATGGCGCTGGTGCTGGAGCCGAAGCTCTTGATCGCGGACGAGCCGACCACCGCGCTCGACGTCACCACGCAGAAGCAGATCTTGTCCCTGATCCGCGAGCTCCAGCGCGATCACGGCACGGCCGTGCTGTTCATCACCCACGACATGGGCGTGGTCGCCGAGATCGCCGACCGCGTCGCCGTGATGCGGCAGGGCCGGCTGGTCGAGACCGGCCCGCTCGAGGCCGTGCTGCGCAATCCGACCATGGAATACACCCGCAATCTGCTCTCCTCGGTGCCGAGCCTGGTGCCGCGGCCGCCGCGCGAGGAGAGCCGCGAGCCGGTCGTGCTCGAGGCTAACGACCTCAGCAAGGTCTACAAGGAGCGCGCCTTCTTCGGCAAAGGCCGCGAGGTCGTCGCCGCCGACAAGGTGACGCTGACGCTGCGCAAGGGGCGCACGCTCGGCATCGTCGGCGAAAGCGGCTCGGGCAAGTCGACCGTGGCGCGCTGCATCGTGCGCCTGATCGATCCGACCTCCGGCGGCGTGCGCCTCGCCGGCCGAGAGATTGCCGGCATCTCGCGCCGCCTGCTGCAGCCGCACCGGCAGAAGATCCAGATCGTGTTCCAGGATCCCTACCGCTCACTCAACCCGCGTGTCACGGTCGGCGAGAGTATTGCGGAGGGCCCGATCAATTACGGCGTCGCCCATCCCGATGCGATGAAGCGCGCCCGCGAGCTGCTCGAGCTGGTCGGCCTGCCCGCCGATGCAGTATCGCGCTATCCGCACCAGTTCTCCGGCGGCCAGCGCCAGCGTATCGCCATTGCCCGCGCGCTCGCGCTCGATCCGGACGTGCTGGTCGCGGACGAAGCCGTCTCCGCGCTCGACGTCTCGGTGCAGGCGCAGGTGCTGGAACTCTTCGACGAGATCCAGAAGCGCCTCGGCATCGCGATCCTGTTCATCACCCACGATCTGCGTGTCGCAGCGCAGATCTGCGACGAGGTCGTGGTGATGCAGCATGGCCGTGTCGTCGAACAAGGCCCGGCCGCTGAGGTGCTGACGCATCCGAAGGAGGCCTACACCAGGGCGCTGCTGGATGCCGCTCCCGGCCGCGACTGGGACTTTGCGAACTTCCGGCCGGTGGCGGAAGGTGTGGCGGCCAGCCTGTAGCAACATCCTCCGGTGTCGTCCCTGCGAAAGCAGGGACCCATACCGCGGAATCCAGCGACCGCGCGTGGCGCTAATCCCGAACGACCGATCTTCGCCAAACTCCTCCCTGGGGTTATGGGTCCCTGCGTTCGCAGGGACGACACCGCGAGTGTGGTCGGCAGAGCCACTCACAACACCCACCGCACCCGCAGCATTCCCAAAACAGCTTGATCCTATGCGCGGCGCGAGTGCTTCCCACCTTGCTCTCGCCGCAGGGCCAAGGCTAACGTCGCGCCCTCTTGATTGATTGGACTGAACTGAATGACACGCATCGCCGTCGGCGGCTTCCTGCACGAGACCAATACCTTCGCTCCCACCAAGGCGACCTTCGCCGACTTCCAGCATGGCGGCGGCTGGCCTGCGATGACAGAAGGCGCCGACGTGCTGAAGGTGATGCGGCGCATCAATGTCGGCCTCGCCGGCTTCGTCGATAGCGCCGAAGCGAATGGCTGGGAACTTGTTCCGACGATTGCCTGCGGTGCGAGCCCGTCGGCGCATGTCACCAAGGACGCCTTCGAGCGCATCGTGAAGGTGATGGTCGACGGCATCGCGGCCGCCGGCCCGCTCGATGCCGTCTATCTCGACCTGCACGGCGCCATGGTGACCGAGCATCTCGACGATGGCGAAGGCGAGATTCTGGCGCGCGTGCGCCGCGTCATCGGCAAGGACGTTCCGCTGGTCACCAGCCTCGACCTCCATGCCAACGTCACGCCGGAGATGATGGAACATGCCGACGCGCTGATCGCCTACCGCACCTATCCGCATGTCGACATGGCCGAGACCGGCCGTGCCTCTGCGCGCCATCTCGCGCTGCTGCTGCAAACAAAGCAGCGCTTTGCCAAGTCGTTCCGGCAATTGCCGTTCCTGATCCCGATCAGCTGGCAATGCACCAACGACCAGCCAACTAAAGGCATCTACGAACAGCTCGCCGCGCTGGAGAGTGACGCAGTTCCGACGCTGTCTTTCGCGCCCGGCTTTCCCGCCGCCGACTTCCGCGATTGCGGGCCGAGCGTGTTCGCCTATGGCAGGACGCAAGCCGATGCCGACCGTGCGGCCGATGCGATCGTCAAGCTGATCGAAAGCCACGAGGACGATTTCGACGGCAAGATCTGGTCGCCCGATGATGGCGTGCGCCACGCGATGGAGCTTTCGAAGAGCGCGAGCAGGCCGATCATCATCGCCGACACCCAGGACAATCCCGGCGCCGGCGGCGATTCCGATACGACTGGCATGCTGCGCGCGCTGGTGCGCAACAGAGCGAGCGCCGCGACCGGCGCGATCTACGATCCGGTCTCGGCCAAGGCCGCGCATGATGCCGGCGTCGGTGCCATCGTGACGCTGTCGCTCGGCGGCAAGTCCGGCATCCCCGGCGACGAGCCCTATCGTGAGACCTTCGTGGTCGAAAAGCTCTCCGACGGCCGCTTCATCGCGCCCGGCCCTTACTATGGCGGCCGCGAGATGGAGATGGGCCCCTCCGCTTGCCTGCGCATCGGCGACGTCCGCGTCGTCGTCTCCTCGCACAAGGCGCAGCTCGCCGACCAGGCGATGTACCGCTATGTCGGCATCGAGCCGACCGAACAGAAGATTCTGGTCAACAAGAGCTCGGTGCACTTCCGCGCCGATTTCGAGCCGATCGCGGAAAAGCTGATGATCTGCGCCGCACCGGGCGCGATGCCGGCCGACACCGCCACCCTGCCCTGGACGCGCCTGCGGCCGGGCATTCGCATCAAGCCGAACGGCCCCGTTTTCTCGCCTCCCTCACGCTAACTGGACAGAACCCATGCCCACGATCGATCGCATCGACGGTTACGCCGACGAGCTCACCGCCATCCGCCGCGACCTGCACGCCCATCCCGAGATCGGCTTCGAGGAAGTGCGCACCTCCGGCATCGTCGCCGACAAGCTGAAGAGCTGGGGCATCGAGGTGCATCGCGGTCTCGGCGGCACCGGCGTGATCGGCGTGATCAAGGGCAAAGGTTCGGGCAACAAGCGCATCGGCCTTCGCGCCGACATGGACGCGCTGCCGATGGAAGAGAACACCAATCTGAAGTGGAGCTCGAAAATCCCCGGCCGCTTCCACGGCTGCGGCCATGACGGCCACACCACCATGCTGCTCGGCACCGCGCGCTATCTCGCCGAGACCAAGAACTTCGACGGCACCGTGCACCTGATCTTCCAGCCGGCCGAGGAAGGCCTCGGCGGCGCCCGCGCGATGATCAAGGACGGCCTGTTCGAAAAATTCCCCTGCGACGAGCTGTACGGCCTGCACAACGCACCCGACCTCAACCATGGCGAGATCGCGATCCTGCCCGGCCCGGCGATGGCCAGCGCCGACTTCTTCGACCTGCGTATCACCGGCTATGGCGCGCATGGCGCGATGCCCGAGCGCTCCAAGGACGCGGTGATCATCGCGACCACGCTGGCGCAGGCGATCCAGACCATCGTCAGCCGCAACGTCGAGCCGCTGCAGGCTGCGGTGGTGTCGATCACCCAGATCCACGCGGGCTCCGCCTACAACGTCATTCCCGGCGACGCACATCTTTGCGGCACCATCCGCACCTTCTCGAAGGAAGTTCGCACCCTGGTCAGCGAACGCATCCGCACCATCTGCGCCGGCATCGCAAGCGCCTATAGTTGCGTGATCGACGTCGACATCCGCGACACCTTCGGCGTGCTGGTCAACCAGGTCGAGCAGTCCAAGGTGGTCGAAGAGGTCGCGCGCACCATCGTCGACCCCGCCAACGTGATCACGCGCGCCCAGCCCAAGATGGGCAGCGAGGATTTTGCCGACATGCTGGAGACCATTCCCGGCGCCTATTTCTGGGTCGGCCATGACGGCAACGTGCCCGTGCACAATCCCGGCTTCGTGCTCGACGACAAGATCCTGCCGATCGGCGCCAGCATGTTCGCCCGGATCATCGAGACCCGTATGCCGGTAGGTTAGCAATGCATAAGAAGAGCCCTGAGGAAGCAGTTACCTCGCTGCACGATCTGTCCGCGGTCGATCTGATCGCGGGCTATCGCGCCAAGCAATTCTCGCCGAGCGAGGTGCTGGAGGATTTGCTCGCGCATGTCGCTGCGTGGGAGCCGCATCTGAAGGCGCTCTATGCATTCGATCCCGACGGCGCGCGCGAGGCCGCGAAGGCCTCGACCGCGCGCTGGTCCGGCGGTGAGCCATCCGGCGCGCTCGATGGCGTGCCCGTCACGGTGAAGGACAACATCGCGACCAAGGGCGTGCCGGTGCCGCTGGGCGCGGCCAACGTCAAGCTGGTGCCGGCCGAGAAGGACGCCCCGCCCGCCGCACGCCTGCGCGAGGCCGGCGCGGTCATCTTCGCCAAGACCACGATGCCCGATTACGGCATGCTGTCATCCGGCCTCTCCAGTTTCCACGCACTCGCGCGTAACCCCTGGGACCTCTCGAAGAACCCCGGCGGCTCCAGCGCGGGCGCAGGCGCGGCTGCCGCGGCCGGCTATGGTCCGCTACATCTCGGCACCGATATCGGCGGCTCGGTTCGCCTGCCTGCGGGCTGGTGCGGCCTCGTCGGCCTAAAGCCGAGCTTCGGTCGCGTGCCGATCGACCCCACCTATGTCGGGCGCGTCGCCGGCCCCATGACCCGCACGGTCGACGATTGCGCGCTGATGATGAGCGTGATCGCAAAGCCTGACCGGCGCGACGGCATGAGCCTGCCCGCCGAGCCGCTGAACTGGAAGGGAGCAGAGAAGTCTCCGCGCAAGCTGCGCATCGGCCTGATGCTTGATCCCGGCTGCGGCCTGGCGCTGGAGAAACCGGTGCGCGAGGTCGCGGTGAAGGCGGCAAAAGCGTTCGAATCCGCAGGTAGCGTCGTGACCGAGGTCGACGGCATCCTGACGCGCGAGATGCTCGACGGCCTCGACAACTTCTGGCGCGCGCGGATGTGGGATGATCTGGCCAAGCTGACGCCGGCCGAACAGGCCAAGGTGCTGCCCTATATCTTCAAATGGGGCGAGTCCGGCGCCAAGCTCTCTGGCATCGATGTCATCCGCGGCTTCAACCAGACCATGGCGATCCGGGCTGCGGCGTCAAAGCTGTTCTGCGAGCTCGACTATGTGATCTCGCCGACCGCGCCGAACGTGAACTATCCGGCGGACTGGGCCTCGCCGACCAACGATCCGATGAAGCCGTTCGAGCACATCGCCTATACCGTGCCATGGAATATGTCGGAGAACCCCGCCATCTCCATCAACGGCGGCTTCGACGCCAAGGGTTTTCCCATCGGCGTACAGATCGTCGGCCGCCGCTTCGACGATATCGGCGTGCTCGGCATGGCCAAGGCTTTTGAAGGTTTGCGCGGGCCGCAGAAGCCCTGGCCGAGGCCGCCGGCGAAGTAAGACGTTCTCGTCATTCCGGGAAGCGCGCCCTTTAAGCGCAAGCCCGGAAGTCTTTGGACAGGCAGCATGCGGAGCCTCTTGCTTACCCTCCCCTGGAGGGGGAGGGTCGGCTCACGTTGAGCGCAGCGAAATGTGAGACGGGGTGGGGTGACGTTCTCTCCGCGTCCAGCAGTGCCCGAGAGGAGAGATCACCCCACCCCGCTCGCGCTGCGCGCGATCGACCCTCCCCCTCCAGGGGAGGGTAAAGAAAACTCAAGCCCTGTGCCATCTGCGCAGCGAAAGAACAAAAGGAAGGAAACCGCCATGGCGTATGAGACGATCAAATACGAGGTCGCCGAGCAGATCCTCACCATCACCCTGAACCGGCCCGACAAGCTCAACGCCTTCAACGCGCAGATGCAGGCAGAGCTGATCGACGCATTCGACGCCGCCGACAAGGACGATAACGTCCGCGCCATCATCGTGACAGGCGCCGGCCGCGGCTTTTGCGCGGGTGCCGATCTGTCGTCGGGCGCCGACACGTTCGATCGCGACGCCCGGCGCGGGCCCGTCAAACGCTGCGCCGACGGCAAGGTCGACTACAGCGATCCGCAGGTGCGCGACGGCGGCGGCCAGGTGACCTTGCGCATTTTCAAGTGCCTGAAGCCCGTCATCGCCGCCGTGAACGGCCCTGCGGTCGGCATCGGCGTCACCATGCAGCTCGCGATGGACATCCGCATTGCTTCCGACGCCGCTCGCTTCGGCTTCGTGTTCTCCCAGCGTGGCATCGTGCCGGAGGCGGCGTCGAGCTGGTTCCTGCCACGCATTGTCGGCATCTCGCAGGCGCTGGAATGGTGCTATTCGGGCCGCGTCTTCCCGGCCCAGGAGGCCCTCGCCGGCCGTCTCGTCAGCAAGGTCGTCTCCCCTGATGACCTCCTGCCGACCGCCCGCGCGCTCGCCAAGGAGTTCGCGGCGAAGACCGCACCGGTATCGGTTGCGCTGATCCGCCAGATGATGTGGCGCATGATGGGCGCCGATGATCCGATGGAGGCCCACAAGGTCGACAGCCGCGGCATCTACGCCCGCGGCCGCTCCGACGATGTGAAGGAAGGCGTGGTGTCGTTCCTGGAAAAGCGCCCCGCGCAGTTCCAGAACAAGGTGTCCAGCGACATGCCGGACTATTTCCCGTGGTGGACGGAGCGGGAATACAAGTAGCTTCGTAGCTCTCGTAGGGTGGGCAAAGCGACTTGTCCGCCATAGCTCGAAGAGCGACGGCGGAAGCGTGCCCACGCACTTTTCGCCATCGAGAGAGATGGTGGGCACGGCGCAACAGCGCCTTTGCCCACCCTACGGCACCGTCACTCCATCATCAGCGCGACACGCCCGATCGCCTTGCGGTCGATCAAGAGCCGCATGGCCTTCGCGTAATCTTCCAGTGGCAGGCGGTGTGAGACGTTGGGGCGCAGCTTGCCCTCCTCCGCCCATTGCAAGAGCGCTTTCAGGCGGACCTCGCCAAGTGCGGGATTCTTTCGTACCGCTTCGCCGGCACGCACGCCGAGCACGCTGGCTCCCTTGATCAGCAGGAGGTTGGTCTTGGCCGAACCGATGCCGCCGGTGAAGCCGATTACGAGGAGCCGCGCGCCCCAGGCGATACAGCGCATCGAGTCTTCGAAAACCTGACCGCCGACGGGATCGAACACGATGTCCGCGCCGCGACCATCGGTGATGCGCTTGACGGCGTCGCGAAACGGCTCGCGGTCATAGCGGATAAGATGATCGGCGCCGCGCGATTTCGCAATGGCGAGCTTCTCGTCGCTGGACGCCGTCGCGATCACGGTCGCGCCCAACATCTTGCCGATCTCGACGGCGGCCAATCCCGTGCCACCACCGGCGCCATGCACCAGCAGCACCTCTCCCGGCTCGACCCGGCCGCGATCGATCAGCGCGTGATAGGCCGTGCCATGGCCGGCAAGATAGGTCGCAGCCTCGGCGTAGTCGAATGTCGACGGCATCGGCGTGAGCTGCGACGGCGCGACGATGGCCTCGTCGGTGAATGCGCCATGCCGCATCTTCACGATAACCTTGTCGCCGACGGCAACGCCCTTCGCCTCCGCACCCACTTCGGTCACGTCGCCGGCAGCTTCCATGCCGGGCGTGAACGGCAGCTCCGGCTTGAGCTGATATTGGCCGGCGGCCATCAGCACATCAGGAAAATTCAGCCCGGCGGCACGGATCGCGACCCGCGCTTCGCCCGGCTTCAGGGCGCGCGGCGGAAACTCTTCCAGCCGCAAGGTTTCGGGCTCGCCGAGCGCGCGACAGACGACGGCGCGCACCATCAGGCCGCGCTCGCCTTGCTGCGCTTGAGCGCTTCGCGGATCAGCGGCAGGCGGTCATTGCCGAAATACATGTCGGTCTTGTTGACAAAGATCGTCGGCGAGCCGAATCCGCCGCGGGCGACGACCTCTTCCGTATTCGCCTTGAGCTGATCCTTGATCCCTTGCTCGGCGATGCCGGCGAAGAATTTTGGCTCGTCGATGCCGACCCGTTTGCAAATCTCCGCGAGCACCGCGTCCTGCGAGATGTCCTTGTCGCCCCCCCAATAGGCCTCGAACACGGCGGTCGCGAACGGCACCATGTCCTTACCCAGCCAGATGCAGCCGCGCATCGCCTTGACGCTGTTCACCGGAAACACCGTCGGCGGCATCTTGATCGCAAGGCCCGCCGAGCGCGACCAGTCCTGAAGGTCCTTCTTCATATAGCGCGCCTTCAACGGCACCGGCGTCTCGCGCTGCGCATAGACGCTCGGATTGACCGTATTGAAGATGCCGCCGACCAGGATCGGTCGCCAGACGATCTCGGCGCCGAGTTCCCTGGCGAGCGGCTGGATGTTGTGGAAGGCGAGATAGGTCCAGGGGCTGGAACAGTCGAAGAAGAATTCGATCATGGCGTTTCCTTTGTGACGGACCTCGTCCTGAGGAGGCCGCGTAGCGGCCGTCTCGAAGGATGGCCACGGGTGACAGTCGGGCCTTCATGGTTCGAGACGCGCCTATGGCGCTCCTCACCATGAGGGACAGGCACTACTTCCTTCCCAACACTTCCTTCGCACGCTGGCCGAACATGATCTTGCGTGATTCCTCGTCGAACGGCTCTTTCACGAATTTTCCGATCGCAAGCCCCGCCTGCACCTGCGGCCTGGCGCGGACGTCGGCATACCAGCGTTTGACATTCGGATAGTCGTCGAGCGTAAAGCCCTGCGCCTTGTGGGTCATGGTCCAGGGGAAGCAGGCAATGTCGGCAATGGAATAGTCGCCGGCGACATAGGCGCCGGTCTTCTCCAGCTGCCGGTCGAGCACACCGTAGAGCCGGGCCGCCTCGTCGCGATAGCGCTCGATCGCATAGGGGATCTTCTCCGCCGCATAGAGCGCAAAATGGCCGTGCTGGCCCAGCATCGGCCCGAGGCCGGCCATCTGCCACATCACCCATTGAATTGTGGTGGAACGGCCGCGCAAGTCAGCGGCCAGGAAG
This sequence comes from Bradyrhizobium sp. CIR48, assembly GCF_014198315.1. Taxonomy (NCBI): domain Bacteria; kingdom Pseudomonadati; phylum Pseudomonadota; class Alphaproteobacteria; order Hyphomicrobiales; family Nitrobacteraceae; genus Bradyrhizobium; species Bradyrhizobium sp. CIR48. Next base: position 16,819 of record NZ_JACIHG010000007.1, on the reverse strand, counting down.
CGGCCGGTCTTCTCCGCGAGATAAATCAGAATTGCGCCGGTCTCGAACACCGAGAACGGCCCGCCGCCGTCGGCGGGTGCGTGATCGACGATCGCGGGGATGCGGTTGTTCGGGGAGATCGCCAGAAACTCGGGGCTGAACTGCTCGCCGGCGCGGATGTCGACGGGCTTCACGACATAGGGAAGTCGGAGCTCTTCCAGCATGATCGAGATTTTCCAGCCATTCGGCGTCGGCGCGTAATGGAGATCGATCATGACGTTTCCCTCGGCATCCTTTGGCCTTCCCTGCCGATGCCGCCAGCTAAAATAACGACTTTTGTTGTTCTGTACCTTGACGTTAGGACATGGCAGGAAGGGGCGCAACACAACCCGCCGGAGGGCCGCCATGCTGTTTCCAACCACGATTGCCGGCTCCTTGCCGAAGCCGGAATGGCTTGCCGAACCCAATATGCTCTGGGCGCCCTGGAAGTCGCAGGGCGACGAGCTACTCCGCGCCAAGCGCGACGCGACGTTGATCTGGCTGAAGATCCAGGAGGACGCCGGAATCGACATCCTCACCGAGGGCGAGCAGGCCCGGCAACATTTCGTGCACGGCTTCCTGGAGAAGATCGACGGCATCGACTTCGCGCACAAGGTCGAGATGGGCATCCGCAAGGACCGCTACAAGGCGATGGTGCCGCAAGTGGTCGCCCCGCTCCGGCTCAAGGGCCGCGTCCATGCCTTCGAGGCGCGCGCGGCGCGCACGCACACGAAGAGGAAGCTGAAGTTCACCCTGCCCGGCCCGATGACCATCATCGACACCATTGCCGATCGCTACTATGGCGACCGCGTCAAGATGGCGTTTGCCTTCGCCGAGCTTTTGAATGAGGAGGCCAAGGCATTGCAGGCCGACGGTGTCGATCTCGTGCAGTTCGACGAACCCGCCTTCAACGTCTACATGGACGAGGTCAACGATTGGGGCATCAAGGCGCTGGAGCGCGCTGCGCAGGGCCTCACCTGCGCCACTGCCGTGCACATCTGCTACGGCTACGGCATCAAGGCCAACACCGACTGGAAGGAAACGTTAGGCAGCCAATGGCGGCAGTATGAACAGATCTTTCCGGCGATCGACGCCAGCCCGATCCAGCAGGTCGCGATCGAATGCCGCAATTCGAAAGTGCCGCTCGATTTGCTCGCGCTCTTGAAGAACAAGATCGTGCAGGCCGGCGTGATCGACGTTGCCAGCGACACGGTGGAGACCGCAGAGGATGTCGTGGAGGTGATCGACGCGGTGTCGAAATTCGTTCCCAAGAGCAACATCATCGCCACCACCAATTGCGGCATGGCGCCGATGCGGCGCGAGATCGCCGAAGCCAAGCTGATGGCGCTCGGCGCGGGTGCCGCGCTGGCGCGCGAGAAGCTGGGGTGAGGGCCGGGATCCGCAGGCCGCTCTGCTAGTCCAGAGCGGTCGGATGCAGCGCCGGTTGATATCCGGCGCTCAGTGCACGCAGTGTAGACGGGGGCGTCAGCAGCATTGGGCTCTCCAGCTCGTGCTCGGCGCGGGCATAGCCGGCTGGCGACCATAACAGCGGCCGTCCCTTCATCACCAGAAAGCTCTCCTCGCCCTGCTGCACCATCGCGCCGTCGGGCAACTCTGCCGGCAACATCGGTAGTGGGTGCAGGCGCTTGCGGCCGCCATCGAGACGCTCCAGGTGCAGCTGGGCGTCCATCGCCTTTGCGCTCACCTTGGTTGTGCCATTGCCCCTCTCCCACGCCGCGCGAAACCGGTTGGCGTCCTCGCGTCGGCAGAAGAAGCAGGGGCGATGTCCTGCGGCAAAGGCGGTGGCCTCGTCGAGGAAGAACAGCTCGGTCCAGCTGCGCCGCGCCATCACCGGCCGCCGCCAGCCGCGGAACTCGCACAAGCATATAATCCACGCTGGCGACGACCAGCGCTTGTTCAGCAGCGTCTTCGTTGCGGGATCATGGATGATGCCGCGATTGCCGGTGAACAAGCCGCGATGCGGGGTGGCGATAATGTCGCCGGTCGGCAGGACGCGGTTTTGGAGAGGGCGAGTAGCGAATGGCGAATTGCGAGTGGAGGGGCTGCTATTCGCCATTCGCTACTCGCCATTCGCCTTTGATCACGCCGCGCCGTCGCGCAGCGGCGGGTGGTAGGACAGCGCGGTGTCCCAGGGGAAGAAGATCCAGGTATCCTGCGAGACTTCCGTGATGAAGGTGTCGACCAGCGGGCGCCCCTTCGGCTTGGCATAGACGGTGGCGAAATGTGCGTCGGGCAACATCTCGCGCACCAGCTTGCCGGTCTTGCCGGTGTCGACGAGATCGTCGACGATCAACAGCCCCTTGCCGGTGCCACCACCAAGCTTCATGGCCTGTTCCGAAATACCCTTGAGGACCTGGAGGTCGCCCTGCTTGTCGTGGTCGTAGCTGGCGACGCAGACGGTATCGATGATGCGCACGCCAAGCTCGCGCGCCACGATCGCGGCCGGCACTAGGCCGCCGCGGGTGATCGCGATCACCGCATGGAACGGGCCGACCTCGTTGAGGCGCCAGGTCAGCGCCCGGCAATCCCGGTGGAACTGGTCCCACGAGACCGGGAAGGCCTTGCCCGCCCGCTCCTGCGCACTCAGTTCCGGTGCTTCACCAGCCATTGTCGTCTCCTGCTTCGCCTGCCGGCAAATTCTCTGCTAACGACTGATGTTCAATCCTGCCAGCATTTCCTTCACCGCGGCCATTGCTGCCGCGAGCTTGTCCGCATCGCGCGAGCGCACCACGAGGTTCGTATTCGGCTTTTGCTCCTCGTCCATGAAGGGGTAGCTGCCGATGATGGTGTCGGGATGGGCGGTGGCGATCGCGCGTAAGGGGCTGCCGATGTCGCCCTCCCGCGCATTGGCGCGGACCGATTCGGAGAGCATGCGCACGCCCGATTTCAGCTTGGGCGAGACGATGTCCATCATCGCCTGCATGATCGAGGGCACGCCGGCCATCACGATGACATTGCCGATCTTGAAGCCGGGCGCAAGGATGGTTGCGCTCTGGATCAGCTCGGCACCGTCGGGGATGCGGGCCATGCGCAACCGGGCCTCGTTGAGGTCCTGCTCGCTCCAGCGCTCCTTGAAACGGGCGACCACCTCCGGATGGTGGTCGATGCCGACGCCGAACGCCTTGGCGACGCTGTCGGCGGTGATGTCGTCATGGGTCGGCCCGATGCCGCCGGTGGTGAAGACGTAGGTGTAGCGATGCCGCAGTGCATCCAAGGCCGCGATGATGTCGGGCTCGTCATCGGACACGACCCGAACCTCCTTCAGGTCGATGCCGATATTGGTCAGGTATTCGGCGATGAAGCCGATATTCTTGTCCTTGGTCCGGCCCGACAGGATTTCGTCCCCAATGACCAGAATGCCCGCCGTGACGATCTCGCTCATAACTTAAGTCCCTCACCTGTGGCGCCGACTTTGCCGAGGTAACGCGTTGAAGTCACGCGGTTTTGCTGTCGAAATAAGCAGTCCTCAGCCATTTTTTCAGGCAAGCCGCCGGCCATCCCCGACAAATGCTGCCAGTCCATGCTTATCGCGCTGGCCCGGCCCTTGCTACCACATGAAAGTCATGCACTCTTGCCGCATGGTCAGGACGTTGCGGCTTCACCAGGGCCTGGCGACCTGTCCATTGGCGCAACGCCTTGCGGAGAACAGTCGGCATCTATGGCAGTCGCGTTTGATGAAATGAATATTCCCGGCGGGGACCTTCGCCCCGCCTATCAGGAGCTGGCGCGCTGGCTCAAGGAGACGCCTCCCGAGGCGCTCGAATATCGCCGCCAGGAGGCCGAGCTCCTGTTCCGCCGCATCGGCATCACCTTCGCGGTCTATGGCGAGGCCGAGTCCACCGAGCGCCTGATCCCCTTCGACGTGATCCCGCGGATCATGTCGGGCAAGGAATGGGCACTGCTGGAGAAGGGCCTGAAGCAGCGCGTGCGCGCGCTCAACATGTTTCTGCGCGATATCTATCACGGCCGCGACATCCTGCGCGCCGAGATCGTGCCCGACGATCTGATCTTCCAGAACCCGGTGTTCCGGCCCGAGATGAACGGCCAGCAGGTGCCGCACGACGTCTACGTGCACATCGCCGGCATCGACATCGTCCGGGTCGATGCCAACGACTTCATCGTGCTCGAGGACAATGCGCGCACGCCCTCCGGCGTGTCCTACATGCTGGAAAACCGCGAGATCATGATGCGGTTGTTTCCGGATCTGTTCGCCCGCCACAAGGTGGCGCCGGTCGAGCGCTATCCGGACGAGCTGCTCTCGGCGCTCCGCTCCGTCGCGCCGCTCAGCGCCTCGGGCGAGCCGACCGTCGCCCTGCTCACCCCCGGCGTCTACAACTCGGCCTATTACGAGCACTCCTTCCTCGCCGACAAGCTCGGCATCGAGCTGGTCGAGGGCCGCGATCTCATCGTCAAGAACAACGAAGTGTTCATGCGGACGACCGAAGGCGTGAAGCGGGTCGACGTAATCTATCGCCGCGTCGACGACGACTTCCTCGATCCGCTCACCTTCCGTCCCGATTCCGTGCTCGGCGTGCCCGGGCTGATGTCGGCCTATGCGGCCGGCAACATCACGCTCGCCAACGCCGTTGGCACCGGGATTGCCGACGACAAGGCGATCTACTCCTACATGCCGGATATCGTGAAATTTTATCTCGGCGAGGAGCCGATCCTGAAGAACGTCCCGACTTGGCGCTGCCGCGAACCGAAGGACCTCGCCTATGTGCTGGACAATCTGAGCGAGCTCGTCGTCAAGGAAGTGCACGGCTCCGGCGGCTACGGCATGCTGATCGGGCCCGCCGCGACGAAGGCCACGATCGAAGCGTTCCGCGAGAAGCTCAAGCGCGAGCCCGAAGGCTTCATCGCCCAGCCGACGCTCGCGCTCTCGACCTGCCCGACTTGCACCGCAACCGGCCTCGCCCCACGCCATGTCGATTTGCGGCCCTTCGTGCTCACCGGCAGCAAGAGCACCACTGTCGTGCCGGGCGGCCTGACACGCGTCGCGCTGAAGGAAGGCTCCCTGGTGGTGAATTCGAGCCAGGGCGGCGGCACCAAAGACACCTGGATCCTGGACGAGTAGTCAGATGCTGTCGCGTACCGCCGAAAACCTCTACTGGCTCGCCCGCTACGTCGAACGGGCCGAATATCTCGCGCGCACCATCGATGCGACGCTGCGCGTCACCGCGCTTCCCGCCGCCTATATCGGCAAGACCAATGAATGGGACTCGGCGCTGCTCACCGCCGGCGTCGCCGCCAGCTTCTATCAGACCTACGAGGAAGCCAACGAGCACAACGTCGTCAACTACCTCTCGTTCTCCGTGGACAATCCATCCTCGATCAGGAACTGCATCGAGGCGGCGCGGCTGAACTCGCGCTCGGTCCGCACGGCGCTGACCAGCGAGATGTGGGACACCATCAACTCGGCCTGGATCGAGCTTCAGGCGGTGTGGAGCAAGGGCACCTCGACGCGCGAGGACCTCGCAAAATTCCTGCGCTTCGTCCAGGAGACCTCGCTGCGTTTCGACGGTTCGGCCTACCGGACCATGCTGCGCAACGATGCCTACTGGTTTTCGCGGATGGGCGTGCATCTGGAGCGCGCCGACAACACCGCGCGCATTCTCGACGTGAAGTATCACGTGCTGCTGCCCGAGGAGGAGCATGTCGGCGGCCCGCTCGATTTCTATCAGTGGAGCTCGATCCTGCGCTCGGTCTCGGCGCTGACGGCCTATCACTGGGTCTATCGCGAGACGCTGAAGCCGTGGCTGATCGCGGATCTGCTCATCCTCAACGACACGCTGCCGCGCTCGCTCGCCAGTTGCTACGGCAATCTCGTGCGCAACCTCGACCAGATCGGCGTCGCCTATGGCCGCCAGGGCCCGGCCCAGCGCCACGCCCGCGGCATCCGTAACCGGCTGGAACACAGCAATATGAACGACATTTTCCAGCATGGCGTGCATGAATTCATTCAGGAATTCATCACCGACAATTCCAGGCTGGGCGAAATCATCACGAAGCAGTATTTGATCTGATGAACGCCGTCATTCCGGGATGGTCCGAAGGACCAGACCCGGAATCTCGAGATTCTCAAGTGCGCAATTGCGCACTAGAGTTCGATGCTGACGCATCGCCCGGAATGGATCAAAACCACCATGCGCCTGCGAATCCTGCACACCACGACCTATCGCTACGAGCCGGCAGCCACCAGCGTAATCCAGATCCTGCGCATGACGCCCGGCAGCCATGACGGGCAATATGTGGCGGAATGGCAGATCGACGTCTCGACGGACACCAAGCTCGACACCCACGAGGACGCCTTCGGCAACGTCACCCATGTGCTGTCCTGCGGGCCTGTCGGCGACATCAAGATCACCGCCGAAGGCCTGATCGAGACCCACGACACCGGCGGCGTGCTGCGCGGGACCGACGAGCGCTTTCCGGCCGGCATGTTCTTACGTGCCACCGACCTCACCTCGGTCAATCCGGCGATGATGGCGGTCGCGCGCCAGTTGCGCAGCGAGGCCGAGAGCGACACGCTCGGCTTCCTGCATACGCTGATGACCGAGATCGCCGATCACATGACCTTCGACGAGGACCCGACCAACAGCGGCACCTCGGCGGCGGAGGCGTTCACGCTCAAGCGCGGGGTCTGCCAGGACTACGCGCACATCTTCATCGCCTGCGCCCGCACCGGCGGCGTGCCGGCGCGCTTCGTCTCCGGCCACTTCCTGCGCGCGGACGGCACGGTGCATCAGGACGCCGGTCACGCCTGGGCGGAAGCGTTTGTGCCCGATCTCGGCTGGGTCGGATTCGATCCCGCCAACAGCATCTGCGCCACCGACGCCCATGTCCGCGTCGCGATCGGGCTCGACTATCTCGGCGCAGCTCCGGTGCGCGGCACCCGCTATGGCGGCGGCGCCGAGACGCTGGCCGTGGCCGTGAAGGTCGAGCAGGCCGGCCGCGGCGGTCCGTCGCAATCGCAATCCCAACGGCAGAGCTAGGCGCAGCCGTTCGAGCGCATCGGTCGTGCTACACTCGCGGGGATCGAAGCTGCCCCCGCGAGGTACCCATGGCCACCGTAAAACTGCTTTCGGACGATGAACTCTCCACCGAAGCGCGCGCCGTCTTCGACGATATCCGGAAGGTGCGAAAGTCGGACTTCGTCAACAATTTCTGGCGTGCGCTGGCGCATGATCCGAAGACGCTGCGGCGGACCTGGGAGAGCATCAAGGAGGTGATGGCTCCCGGCGCGCTCGATCCCAAGGTCAAGGAAATGCTTTATGTCGCGGTTTCGATCGCGCATGGCTGCAGCTACTGCATTCACTCCCACACCGCCGCCGCGCGGGCCAAGGGCATGACCGAGGCCGAATATGGCGAGCTGCTCGCCATCGTCGGCATGGCCGCGGAGACCAACCGGCTGGTCACGGCGCTCGGCGTGCCGGTCGACGAGGCGTTTCTCGTCGATGCCGCGGATTGAGCGGCAGAGCTGGCTGCCACGCCCCGGAATGACGACCTTCCCCCGGGAATCGGGGGTTGGACCGGCTCCCGAAATTCGCTAGTAATTCCGCGCAAACGCGTTCGGGGACTGGAAATGACCTATTGTTGCGGAATCCTGGTTCGGGACGGTTTGGTGATGATCGCCGACACCCGCACCAATGCCGGCCTCGACAACGTCTCGACCTTCCGCAAGCTGCACATCTTCTCAAAGCCCGGCGAGCGCATCATGGCGATCGCCAGCGCCGGCAACCTCGCCATCAGCCAGTCCGTGCTCTCCACGCTGACCGAAGGCCTGGAGGACCCCAACACGGGCGAGGTCGAGACGCTGATGAACGCGCCGACCATGTTCCAGGCCGCCCAGCGCATCGGCCGGGCGATCCGCGCGGTGCATGCGACCGAGGGCCCGGCGCTGAGATCCGAGGACGTCTCGTTCGACGTCTCCTTCCTGTTCGGCGGCCAGATCAAGGGCTCCCGGATGCGCCTGTTCATGATCTACACCGCCGGCAATTTCATCGAGTGCACGACCGATACCCCGTACTTGCAGATCGGTGAGCACAAATACGGCAAGCCCGTGCTCGACCGCGCCATGCATTACGACGTCGAGCTCTACGAGGCGCTGAAGACCGGCCTGATCTCGATGGATTCGACCATGCGTTCGAACCTCGGCGTCGGCCTGCCGATCGACGTGCTGGTGGTGCGCGCCGATGCCTGCGATGCAGATCTCAACCATCGCATCGAGGCCGGCGAGCCCTATTTCCACGATCTGCGCTCGCGTTGGTCGGCGGCGCTGCGCGCGGCGCACCAGAACATTCCACGGCCGCCCTACAAGAACGAAAAAGAACCTAAAACCTGACAGCATGAGAAAAGGCAGGAAACAATGAGTGAAGCAAACAAGATCGCAGTGGTGACGGGCGCCGGCACCGGTGTCGGGCGCGCCGCGTCGCTGGCATTGATGAACACCGGCTTCACCGTGGTGCTGGTGGGTCGCCGGCTCGACATGCTCGAGGAGACGGCGAAGCTCGGTCCCGCCGGGAAAAGCCTGTGCGTCACCGCCGACATGACCAAGCCGGATTCCATCGCCGCACTGTTCGACAAGGTGAAGGCGACCTATGGCCGGCTCGACGTGCTGTTCAACAATGCCGGCATGGGCGCTCCCGCGGTGAACTTCGAGGACCTCAGCCTCGAGCAATGGCAGGCGGTGGTGAACACCAACCTTACCGGCCCGTTCCTGTGCACCCAGCACGCCTTCCGCATCATGAAGGACCAGACCCCGCGCGGCGGCCGCATCATCAACAACGGCTCGATCTCGGCGCATGCGCCGCGCCCATTCTCGGCGGCCTACACCTCGACCAAGCACGCCATCACCGGCTTGACCAAGGCCAGCAACCTCGACGGCCGCATGTACGACATCGCGGTCGGCCAGGTCGACATCGGCAATGCCGCGACCCCGATGACCGATCGCATGGTCAGCGGCCCCGGCGTGCTGCAGCCGGACGGCACCACCAAGCACGAGCCGCGCATGGATGCGAAAGCGGTCGGCGATGCCGTGGCCTACATGGCCGGCCTGCCGCTCGATGCCAACGTGCTGACCATGACGGTCATGGCAACCAAGATGCCGTTCGTCGGACGGGGCTGAAGCTAAAATTGCGAAAACAACCCCATGCACAGTAGGCGTCAAGAGGCGCCTGCTGCTGCTTGGCTGCGGGGGTGACGCGAGTTAAGTCCACGAGCTATCTCAACAATCGTCATTGCGAGCGCAGCGAAGCAATCCAGAATGCTTCCGAGGCAAGATTCTGGATTGCTTCGTCGCTTCGCTCCTCGCAATGACGTGGAGAGAGCGGAGGCCTACTCCAAGCTCTCCACCTGCCGCAGGCTGGGAAACAGCTTCATCCAGAGCAGCGCCACCGCAACCGTGGCGACGCCGCCGAGCACGGCGGCGGGCATGGCGCCGAGCAGCGCGGCGGCCACACCGCTTTCGAACTGGCCGAGCTGGTTCGAGGCGTTGATGAAGAGGAAGTTCACCGCGCCGACGCGGCCGCGCATCTCGTCGGGCGTGGACAGCTGCACCAGCGAGAAGCGGATCACGACGCTGATCGTGTCGGCGGCACCGAGCACGGCGAGCGCGAGCACCGACAGCCACATCCAGGAGGACAGCGCGAACACGATCGTGGCGAGGCCGAACACGATCACGGCCTGGAACATGCGCAGGCCCACGTGCCTCGAGATGGCGTGGCGTGCCAGCACCATGGTCATCAGGAGCGCACCGACCGCCGGCGCGGCACGAAGCACGCCGAGCCCGACCGGACCGGTCTGGAGGATGTCGCGGGCATAGATCGGCAGCAGTGCGGTGACGCCGCCGAACAGCACCGCGAACAGGTCGAGCGAAATGGTGCCGAGGATCGCCGGATTGCTGCGAATGAAGCGAACGCCGGCAAAGATGTTGTCCGAGTCCATCCCCTCCTTCGCGATCGCCTGCGGACGCGGCCGGATGAAGCCGGTCAGGATCATGCCGACAATCCAGAACAGCACCATCACGGCGTAGGCGAGATGCGGGGAAACCGCATAGGCGAAGCCGCCGAGCGCCGGCCCGGTGATGGTCGCGACCTGCGCCGCGCCGCTGGAGACGGCAGTGGCGCGCTGAAGCGAGCCCTGCGGCGCGATCAGCGGCAGCAGCGCCGCCGTGGTCGGGCTCTCGAACGCGCCGGCAATGCCGAGCACGAAGGTCGCGATGAATATCTGGACCTCGCCGGCCGCGCCGAGATAGGTGATGATTGCGAGATAGAGCGCGGTCGCCGCTTCAACGAGCTGGCAGAGCTGGACCACGCGCTTGCGCTCATAGCGGTCGGCGGCGTGGCCAGCGACGAACACCAGGAGCGCGGTAGGCAGGAACTGCACGAGGCCGACCATGCCGAGGTCGAAGGCCGAGCCGGTGAGATCGTAGATCTGCCAGCCGATCGCGACCGCCGCGATCTGGCTGGAAAAGCGCGACAGGCTGCGCGAGAGCAGGAAGAACAGGAACGCGCGATGGGCGAGAAGCGCGCGGGCGCTGACCGGCGGGTGTCCGGATATTGGCTGCTCTGGCATCGCCTTTTGGGTCACCCTCGGACCGCTCGCCCCCTCACTGTCGAAGGCCCCCGCGTGGCCGAGGCGGACCCGCTTGTCAACAGTGGGGCGCCTCTGGCGGCCCCCGGCATTGCCTTTGCAGCGCAGGCGCGGCCATAATCATTGGGGGTTTGGGGACATCATGCTGCGCTTGCAATCGGCACTCGGCATTTTCGCATTGCTGTTGATCGCCTTCGCGTTGGCGGAGAATCGGCGCGCGGTGTCGCTGCGGCAGGTGGCGATCGGCCTCGTCGCCACCTTCGTCACGGCGATCGTGCTCCTGAAGCTGCCGGTCGTCGCGCACGCCTTCGGCGCCATTAATGACGCGGTCGGTGCGATCTCGGCCGCCTCGCGCGCCGGCTCCGCCTTCGTGTTCGGATATGTCGGCGGCGGCGCCCTGCCCTTCGACGTCAAGGTGCCTGGCGCCGATTTCATCCTGGCGTTCCAGGCGCTGCCGATCGTGCTGGTGATGAGCGTGCTGACGACGCTGCTATTCTACTGGCGCGTGCTACCGCCGATCGTGCGCGGCATGGCCTGGCTGCTGGAGCGGACGCTCGGTGTCGGCGGTGCGGTGGGCCTTTCGACCGCCGCGAACATCTTTCTCGGCATGGTCGAGGCGCCGCTGTTCGTGCGGCCCTATCTGAAGCAGATGACCCGCAGCGAATTGTTCCTGGTGATGACCGGCGGCATGGCGGGCATCGCCGGCACGGTGCTGGTGCTCTATGCGACGCTGCTGGCGCCCCACATTCCTGACGCGGCCGCGCATTTCGTCATCGCCTCCGTGCTGGGCGCGCCGGCAGCGATCCTCGTCAGCCTGATCATGGTGCCTGAAACCTCCGACACGCGTACCGGCGGCACGCTCGAAGATCCGGAGATGGAGGTCTCCAGCACGATGGATGCGATCGTGAAAGGCACCAGCGCGGGGATCGAGCTGCTGATCAACATCGTCGCCATGCTGCTTGTGCTGGTGGCGCTGGTCTATCTCGTCAACGCTATGCTCGGCCTGCTGCCGAACGTTGGCGGCGCCGCGATCTCGTTACAGCGCCTGCTGGGGCTGGTTATGGCGCCGGTGTGCTGGCTGATGGGATTGCCATGGGATCAGGCGGTGACGGCCGGTAGCCTGATGGGCACCAAGACCGTACTCAACGAATTGATCGCCTATGTCGACTTCTCGAAGCTTCCGGGTGATGCGCTCGACCCGCGCTCGCGCCTGATCATGCTGTACGCAATGTGCGGCTTCGCCAATTTCGCCAGCCTCGGCATCATGATCGGCGGCCTCGGCGTGATGGCGCCGGAGCGGCGCGAGGAGATCAACGCGCTGGGATTGAAGTCGATCGTATCGGGGACGCTGACGACTTGCTTGATGGGCGCGGTCGTGGGGGTGTTGGCTTGATGCCGTAGGCCGGATGAGCGCAGCGAGTATCCGGGATCAGCTTCGCCGCGGAGAGACTTTCCCGGATGCCGCTACGCTCTCATCCGGGCTACGAACCGGTCATTCCGGTCAACTGCACAATTTCGACTTCTGCAAGATGCGGCGCACCTCGGCCAGCTTGGCACGGCACGGCTCGGCCGCCATGGCTTTCGCCTCGCTTTCCCGTCCCTGCGCCCATAGCAACACCGCCATCAGGCCCTGTGCGCCGGAGCGCACCGGCCCACCCGCCACATCCGAAGCTGCGAGCGACATGGCGGTTCGCGCCTCCGTCTCCGCCGACCTCAGGTTGGCTTGTTCCAGGAAGAAGACCGCGCGGAACACGTGAGCCCGCGCGTCTTTCGGGTAGCGGGTGACGAGGTCGAAAGACCGGCTGACCATCTCGTCAGACTTCGTCGGCACTTCCGATGCGCGGATATAGTGCACGGCATCGGCCATGTAGGACGAATAATGCACGGCGGCGAAGCCGGCGCAGATCAGAGATCCGAGGGATGCTGCAAGCAACGTCATGCCGGCGCTCCGCGGCAGGCTGTCATAGGACCAGAAGGCGAGCCACGGCGTGATCGCAAGCGCGGCGCCGGCCACCGCACCGCCTGCATGGGCATAATAGTTGACATTGCCCGAGGCGCCGAAGGCCAGCGGCAGCAGTGCGGGCACGCCGAAGAAGAGCGACGTCTTCAATCGCGATATGGTTTGATCGGCGTCCGCTTCGGGATCGAAGCTCGCGACGAACAGTGCGGCAATGAGCCCGGTAATGGCGCCGGACGCGCCGACGCCCACCGTGCCGGGGCCATTGCCCAGCAGAGAGCCGACCTCACCCGCCACCGCACTGGCGACGAAGATCAGCGCAAACCAGCCACGGCCGATCAGAGACTCCAGCCTGACGCCGACGATGAACAACCCGACGCAGTTGCTGATGAGGTGCCACCCGCTGCCATGCAGCAGCGGCGCAAGGCCAATCCTCCACCACTCTCCTCGTCCGACAACGAGATCGTAACCGGAGGCGCCCTGAGCGATCAGCGAGCGGACATCGAGGTCACCGTCCCGCGCAACGTCGATGGCCAGACTGCGTTGCAGGGCGAAGATCAGAAGCAGACCAAAAATCAGGCCAATGGTGAGGAAAGGGATATCGGCCAAAAGCTTGTTGTCGCCAAAAAGCGTCCCCTCACTAGGCAAGGCCTGAGCGGGGTCGCGCACGATCTCCCGAACGATCGGCGCGGCGACGGGTTGAAATGACGCTCTTGAGGGCGGCGCCGCAACGCCGCGTCGGCCAAAAGTGTTGGTCGCCATGAAAGCACTCCCGCGTTTTCACAGCTTTGAGTTGATGGGAGAGGTATTTTCGACTGGTTAGCGCCCGCCCTACGGGACAGCTGAAACCATCCGACTGGTAAGTGCCCGGTTTCGCAGATCGGGGGCTTTTTAGCGATCGTGTGACGGGAACGCTGACGACGTGTTTGATGGGCGGTGGTGGGGCTGGAGTAGCGATGGTCCTGTAGCCCGGATGGAGCGCAGCGCAATCCGGGAAGGTCTGCGTCGTCGCAGGCAGCGGCCCCGGATTATGCTTCGCTCCATCCGGGCTACGAACCGTCATGGCAATGACGAAGGAGAGAGGGGGCCTACGCCTTCAACTCCACCGTCTTGAATTCCGCCGGCAGGATCACCTCCAGCAGTTCGACGTCATCCGAATAATCCAGGATCATGTGCTTGATCTTCGGCGGCTGGGTCCAGGCGCTGCCTTCCTTCATCAAGGTCTCGCCCTGCCCGTCCATATAGGTCTTCACCCAGCCCTTGAGCACGTAGACCATCTGGAAGTCGACGTCGTGAAAATGCAGTTTCGACACCTCGGCCGGATCGCAAGGACCTTGCAGCCGGATCACGTGCGCTTGCGCGAGGCCGTGACTTGCGTCGGCGATGCCGAGGTCGCGGTATTTCGCGTAAGCGCGCAGGCCATCGGCCTTGAAGTCTTCCTCGCGGTGATGGCTGATCGCGATGCGCTGCCTGGGCCGCGCGGGCTTCTTCGGCGCGGCGGTACGGGCCTTCGCCTTCACCGCCTTGCGTGCCGAGGATCGCGCCGCCGCTTTGGCGCCGCTCCGCTTCTTCACTGCGGTCTTCGTTGCGGGTCTTGATGCCTTTTGCTTGGCCATTGTCTGCCTCCCTGATCTGAGCCGCGCCCGCCGGACGGGTACAACCCGAGCACAGATTATCCAGTCTTGGATGAGGCGGCAATTGCCGGGCGCGAGGCTGGCGGCTCGATGACCCGATCGGTCGTAGCTTGTCCCAAGCTGTCGTGGCGAACGGCCGTCGTCTCGTATTCGTTCTCCCGCTGAATTAATCTCGAAGAGAGATTCTGGGGGATTGAAGCCATGGGCAACAGCGTAGGTCAGCGTGCATTTCAAAATGCCCGGCTGCAGAAACGGCAAAAAGCCGAAGTGCTGCCGTTGCTCGGGCATGCGCTCCAGCTCCACAAGATGGGGCTTCTCGCCGAGGCCCAGGCTGCCTATCGGCAACTCCTGCAGCTCGCGCCCAACCAATTCATGGCGCTGCACATGCTCGGCGCTTTGGAGTCTGATGCCAAGAACTTTCAGCAAGCCGAAATCCTGCTGAGCCGAGCGGTCGCCGTGGATCCGCAATCTGCCGATGCACATATGAGGCTGGGCGTCGCGTTCAACGGGCTGCGGCGTCACGACGACGCCTGCGCGAGCTATCGAAAGTCCCTCGCCTTGCGGCCCAACCACGCCGCAACCCTCTCCAATCTCGGTAACGCGAACGTAGCCCTCGATCTTCACGAGGAGGCGCTCCATAGCTACGACAAGGCGATCGCACTCAACCCAAGCCTTGCTGAAGCCCACAACGGCCGGGGTTGGGCGCTGTGCCGTCAGCGCAATTACGACGAGGCCGTCGCAAGCTTGAACCGCGCGCTGTCGATCAAGCCCGACTATGCCGCGGCGCTGGCGAACCGTGCCACGGCTTTACGGGAACTTCAGCGATTTGACGAAGCGCTGGCAGACGGCAATCAGGCGATTGCGCTGGCACCCGACGACGCGAATGGGTGGCTCGCGCGGGCCAGTGTCCTGCTCCAGATCCAGCAAATTGCCCACGCATCCCACGACTGCCAGCAGGCGCTCGCGATCGATCCCGACTCCATTCAAGCTCACCTGGTGCTGGGTCTTTGCCTCGCCGGACTTGGCCGGGTCAATGAGGCCCTCGCCAGTTTCGACAGAGCCCTCGACATCCAGCCCGACCTGCAGAGCGCGATCTCCAACAAGATATTCACGCTCGATTTTGCGGGGGACGCCACCGTTGAACGGCATCAGCAGGCGCGTCAGGTATGGTGGGAGCGTGTCGGCGCGAAAATCGCTTCAGGCGCGGCGAGACCGCATGACAACAGCCGCGATCCGGACCGCCGTCTGGTGCTCGGCTATGTCTCATCGGATTTCAACGCGCATTCGGCTGCGTTGATTTTCAAGCCGGTGCTCCAACACCATGACCGGGCACAGTTCGAGGTCGTGTGCTACGCCTGCTCGTCGAAAGTGGATGCGACGACCGGCGAATTTCAGGGGATCGCCGATCGCTGGCGCGACGCCTCGCAATGGACCGAAGATCGCCTCGCCGCCGAGATCCGCGCCGACGGCATCGACATCCTGATCGATCTGTCCGGCCATACCAGAGGCAACCGCCTCGGCGTGTTCGCGCGCAAGCCGGCACCGATCCAGGTGCATGGCTGGGGCCACGGCACCGGCACCGGGCTGCCGACGATCGATTATCTGATGTCGGATCCGGTCGCGATTCCTCACGAGGTTCGGCATCTGTTTGCCGAGACCGTCGTCGACCTGCCGTGCTTCGTGACGCTGGCGTCGCTGCCGACCGAGATTCCGCGGGCACCAACGCCGGCGATCTCGAACGGTTTCGTCACCTTCGGCGTCTTCAACCGCATCAGCAAGATTTCGGACGAGGCAGCGCAGGTCTGGTCCAGGATTCTCGAGCGGGTGCCGGGCTCGCGACTGCTGATCAAGGATGTTGCGCTGGACGACCAGCTGGTCCGCGAAAATTTGCTGGCCCGGTTCGAGGCTTGCGGATTGCCGGCCGAGCGTGTCGATCTGCTCGGCGCCACCTTGCGAAGTGAACATCTGGCATCGTTCAATCGCGTCGATATCTGCCTCGACCCGTTCCCGCAGAATGGCGGCGTCAGCACATGGGAAGCCTTGCAGATGGGCGTGCCGGTGGTGGCGAAGCTCGGCAACAGCCTGCCCAGCCGTGCTGCCGGCTCCATCCTCACCGCACTTGGCTTGCCGGACTGGGTCACCGACAGCCATGAGGCGTATATCGAAATCGCAACGAGCCGAGGTTCGCAAATTGGCGAGCTCGACAGGTTGCGCCGCGAGCTGCCCGACAAGATCCGGGCCGCAGCCGCCAGCAACCCCGTCTCATACGGGCGAGCGGTCGACGAGGCCTATCGCGCGATGTGGAGACGCTATTGCAGCGAGGGCGCCTGATCGCCCCTCAGGTGATCACGGGAATAGCGCGTTCGCCCGGCGCAGCTGCAACGGAGATATCGTAGGGTAGGCAAAGCGACTTGTCCGCCGTAGCTCGAAGAGCGAAGGCGGAAGCATGCCCACCTTCCGTGCGCGATCATGGAGAGATGGTGGGCACGGCGCTTAAGCGCCTTTGCCCACCCTTGTAATAGCGCGATCGTTTATCTTTGACCTGTTCCATGAGGAATGGCCTGCCGCGGTTTGCACCCCGCGACAGGCCGCTGGC
>NZ_JACIHG010000006.1:433807-533485 GCF_014198315.1 Bradyrhizobium sp. CIR48 | reverse complement strand
TCGCTCATCAAGATCTGGCAGGCGAGATTGATGCGCAGCCGCTTGACGTATTGCACCAGCGACATGCCGGTGTGCCGGCGGAAGGAACGCGAAAATGCGCTTTGCGACTGGCCTGCGATCGCCGCTAGCTCAGCTTCACCGAAAGGCTGCGTCAGGTTCTGCCGGATGAAGGCGAGCGCCTTGTTCATCCCCGCGGACATGTATCCCGAGGGGTCAGGCAAATAGTTCGGGCTGGAGAGCGGACGCGCGCTTCGGGCGCGGGAGAGCGTTCCCAGGATCATCAGGAACAGCTCGATCCGGCGCACACCGTTCGCCGACGCGATCTCCTCCATCAGTGGAGCGATCTTGTCGCTGGTGCTGCGGGTGAAGAGCGCGCCGCGCCGCGAGAATTCCAGCAGCGCAGCAAGGCCCGAGAGCTCGGGCATGACCTTCGTGAGGTCGCCGATGAATTCTTCGCTGAACTGGAGGATACGTCCGCGCAGCGGGATGGTGCTCCCCGGCGGCAGATCGCTCACCCAATTGTGCGGCAGGTTGGGGCCGGTAAGAACGAGATTGCCCGGCTCGAACTCGCCAATGAAGTCGCCGACGAAATACCGACCGCTGGTCGCCACGACCTGGTGCAGCTCGTATTCAGGGTGGAAATGCCAACGGACCGTGCGGAATGGGTAGCCGTGCGACCACGCCTTGAACGATTCGCCGCGCCGTATCTGGACAACTTCCAGGTCCGGTTCCATATCCGCTCCCTTCGGGCCGGTGCGGTTTTTGATGATCCGCCCCTGTTCCCTTATCGGCTGAATTTGCTCAGCGCTTCCTCTCGTTAGGGATCGTAGCGACCGGTATCCGGGCCCGCCACCACGATTTCAATGTGCAACTGATACTTTTTTGATGTGCAGCATACAGCGCCCCCCTAACCGGGTCCGCACTCTCCACGAAACGGCGCCTCACAACACCGGCTCTCGAAAGTACGGTCTCGCGCACGCACGGCGGTTACGGACAGCAGGTCACGATTGCGCGGAAGGATTCCGGTGATTGGGGCTGTCTGTTACCACTCGCTTCAATCCTCGGAATGAGCTGCGACAACCGAGGCCCTTGGGTGCAACAGAAAAGCGATAGTCCTGCGATTCCAATAATTTATCCTAATCGCTCAATGGGATGAAGCACGAAAATGTGCACTCCAAACTAGACGAAATTGCACACGTTTCTACCCGTTCTGACCTCTCAGTATATACGCGCGAACTCGCGCGCAGCCGTCGGTCGTCGCCATGTTGATGGAGGAGCACAAGCGGAAGGAGCAGAGCCGACCCGATGACGCCGGATGCGATCGACTGATTGCCAGGCTACTTCGTCAATCTGAAGCGCCCTGCTTCCACCTTGATCAGAAACGCCGAGCGCTCGTCGTAGTCGTTGTGATCGGTTGCGCTCGTCGTGGGCAGGCCGTTGTTCAGATACACCTCCTTGCGAGGTTGGCCGCCCGAGATGGACATTAAGTCCCCTACGCAGACGGACACCGTGAGATCCATCTGGCGACCTCAACTGACTGGAGCCTATTTTCGGTCTGGCAACATTGCGCGGTCAAACCGAAGCGAAGTTCGGCACGACGTTGCATTGAAGATGCAACAAGCGATGTGATGTCAGCGGCTGACGTGCCCCCGCGCGATCCAGACCTCTTTCCGATAGCGCTGAGCGGGCATAAACCAGTGATTGCGAGAAACGTCTGCGGACGATCCGCGCCGCTTCTTCGCGGTGCTTTGGCAGCTCCAGCTTAGGCTGGGCACACCTGCGCGTTTGTGGCAGATTCAGAGCCTAGGAAAGCACCTCCTCACCCAGCATTGGGTCACTTGAGGGCTCCGGTTGAACCCCATCGTTTTCGGTTCGACGCGCATGGACAACAGGTTCCAAGTGCTATGGGAGGACGATGCCCGCATCTTTTGCCGGGCTTTGTGTCGGGATTCCGATACCACCTGCAGAGCTGTATTGGCGGTACTTCCCAAGGCGAAGCACGCTTCGTCCGGCATCCTCGATCGGCTCGCTCACGAGTTCGAACTGAAGGACCAGCTGGATGGCGCGTGGGCAATGCGGCCGCTCGGGCTGGAGTACGACGGTGGTCTCCCTGTTCTGCTGCTTGAGTATCCTGGCGGCCAGCCGCTCGAGCAGTTGCTTGGTGCGCCCATGGACACCGAGCCCTTTTTGCGACTAGCAATCGAGATCGCGAGCGCCTTGAACAAGGTGCATCAGCGCGGCCTCGTTCACAAGGACGTTAAACCGGCGCATATACTGGTAAACTGCGACGACGAACGGATCCGGTTCACCGGCTTCGGTATCGCTTCGCGCCTGGTCCGCGAGCGACGCACGCCCGGGCCGCCCGAGTTCATCGTGGGCACGCTGCCTTACATGGCACCCGAACAGACCGGCTGGATGAACCGCTCGATCGATTTCCGTAGCGACCTCTACTCGCTTGGTGTGACGCTCTATCAAATGCTGACTGGCTCGCTGCCGTTCACCGCGGCACATTCGATGGAGTGGGTACATTGCCATATCGCGCGAAAGCCCGTACCGCCCAACGAGCGCCTGGGCACTGTACCGACTGCAATTTCGGCCGTAGTACTCAAGCTGCTCGCCAAGTCCGCCGAGGAACGTTATCAGAGCGCGCCGGGCCTTGAGCATGATCTACGCCGCTGCCTGCATGAATGGGAAACCGGACGTCGGATCGAAAACTTTGCACTCGGGCAATATGACACGCCCGACCGACTGCTGATCCCCGAAAAGCTCTATGGAAGAGACCGCGAGATTGAAATCTTGCTGGGCGCGTTCGACCGCATGCTCAAGAGCGGCGCTCCGGAATTGGTGCTGGTTTGCGGCTATTCCGGCGTGGGCAAGTCCTCGGTGGTCAATGAGCTCCATCATCGGCTTGTTCCGTCGCACGGACTGTTCGCATCGGGCAAGTTCGATCAGTACAAACGCGATATTCCGTATTCGATGCTGGTCGAGGCATTTCGGAGCCTCGCGAGGTCTCTTCTAAGCAAGAATGACGTCGAACTCGCGAACTGGCGCCAAGCCTTTCAAAATGCGCTGGGCGCAAATGGCCAGCTTGTTGCCAACCTGATTCCTGAATTGCGGCTGATCATAGGAGAGCAGCCTCCCGTTCCTGATCTCCCGCCACCGCAGGCACAAAACCGCTTTCATCACGTACTGCGGCGCTTCATAGGGGTATTCGCACGTTCCGAGCATCCGTTGGTACTTTTCCTCGACGATCTTCAATGGGTCGACGCCGCTACGTTGGATCTCATTGAGGATCTGTTGACCCGGACCGATCTGCAATACCTGATGCTGATCGGGTCCTTTCGGGACAACGAGGTCACCGCCGCCCATCCGTTACGGCGTCGGCTTGAAGCCATACAGAACGCTGGCGCAAACCTACAACAGATCATCCTCGCGCCGCTTGCCGGCGAACACACTTCGCACCTGATTTCTGATGCTCTAGGCTGCGATTTGCTGCATGCGGCGCCGCTCGCGCATTTGATCCACGACAAAACGGCCGGCAATCCATTCTTCGTGAATCAGTTCCTCCACGTACTTGCGGCAGAAGGCCTCGTCCGCTTTGATCATGATGCGAGGTGCTGGTGCTGGGATCTGGATCGCATTCACGCTAAGGGGCACGCCGACAACGTCGTGGATTTGATGATCGCAAAGCTGGCACAGCTGCCGGCTGACACACAGAACACGCTGCGAGAGTTGGCCTGTCTCGGAAATTTCGCCGAAACCACGACACTCTCGGTCGTCCTCGGGCTCTCCGAGCAGCAGGTTCATGCGGCGCTCTGGGAGGCGGTCCGCCAGGAATTGATCGAGCAACAGGCTGACGCCTTCAGGTTTGTCCACGACCGCGTACAGGAAGCCTGCTATTCGCTGATCCCGGAGTATCAACGCGCGGCGCTCCATCTGCGAATCGGGCGGCAATTGCTGGCGCAGACATTCGGGGAGAAGCGCGAGAAGGCGATCTTCGCAATCGTCAATCAGCTCAACCGCGGCGCGGCCTTGATTACCTCGCGAGATGAACGTGTACAGCTTGCGGAGCTCAATCTGACGGCCAGCCTGCGCGCGCGGGCGTCGGCGGCCTACGCGGCATCGCTCAATTACGCCGTAACTGGTGCGGCATTGTTACCGCACGACCGTTGGGAGAGCTTCCAGCGGCTTGCTTTTTCGCTCGAGTTGCATCGCGCCGAATGCGAGTTCGTGACCGGCGCTGTCGTTGAGGCGGAACAGCGCCTACAGGAACTGACGACGCGAATCTCGAGTGCAACCGACCTTGCAGTCGTCGCACGCCGGCTGGTGGATTTGTATACGGCGCTAAGCAAGCCGGACCGCGCTGTGGGCGCCGGTCTTAGCTGTTTGGAGCAACTCGGGATTCGATGGCTGGCCCACCCGAGCAATGATCGCGTCCGACAGGAATACGAGCGCGTCCGATCTCGCCTCGGAGACCAAGCCATCGAGGAGGTGTTGGATCTGCCGCTGATGACCGACCCGCTGGCACTGGCCATGTTGGATCTTTTGACGGCCCTCATGCCGCCTGCATTCTTCACCGATACGAACCTTCGCTCGCTGGTGGTCATCAAAGCGGTGGATTTCAGCCTGGAGTGGGGGAACAGCGATGCTTCCTGCGTTCCCTACGTCATGTTCGGCGCCATTGCCGGCGCGCGCTTCGACGACTATGAGGCGGGGCTTCGATTGAGCCGTATCGGCACTGAGCTGGTCGAGCGGCGCGGATTTTCGCTTGTTCAAGCGAGGACCTACCTGAACTATGGCAACCTTGTCCTTTCATGGACAAAGCCCCTCCGGCACGCGCGAGACGCGTTTCGACGCGCATTTGAGGCGGCGAGCAACAGTGGCGATATCACGTTCGCTGCCTTCAGCTGCGCCAGCCTGAATACAAATTTCCTTGCTGCGGGCGATCCGCTTGCAGACGCACAACGCGAAGCCGAGCACGGATTGCGATTGACCGAGAAGGCAAAATTTGCGCTGATCGGCGACATCATAAAGCCGCAACTCGGGCTCATCCGGATGCTGCGTGGCCTGACGCGGCGGTTCGGCGCTCTTCACGACAACCAGTCCGACGAGCTTCGGTTCGAGCGGCATTTGGCTGGTGATCGGGCGCTCGCATTACCTGAGAGCTGGTACTGGATACGCAAGCTGCAAGCGTGCTTCTTTGCCGGCGACTATGTGTCGGCCGCTGCCGCCGCAGCCAGGGCTCGGAGCCTACCGTGGTCACCACCTCAGCTATTCGAAACGGCGGAATACGAGTTCTATGCAGCATTGGCCCACGCTGCATGCTGGGATTTGGCCGCCCCCGAAGAACAGCAAAGGCACTTTGAAGCGCTGACGGTCCACCAGCAGCAGCTCGAATTGTGGGCGCAAAATTGCCCTGAGAGTTTTGCGAGTCGCGCTGTCCTCGCCGGCGCAGAAATCGCCCGCCTCCAAGGCAGAGAGCTCGACGCGGAGCGTCTCTATGAACAAGCCATCCGCTCCGCCCGCGGCAACGGCTTCGTCCACCACGAGGGACTCGCTTACGAAATGGCCGCCCGCTTTTACGGCACGCGTGGCTTCGAAGAGTTTGCTCGCATCTATCTGCAAAATGCGCGCGATTGCTATGTTCGTTGGGGGGCGGACGGCAAGGTGCGGCAACTTGAGGACATCCATCCGCACCTCAAGGAGGTGAGATCAGAGCCCGGCCCGATGAGTACCATCGGGGCGCCGGTCGAGCATCTCGACCTCACTACGGTGATCAAGGTGTCTGAAGCGGTATCAGGCGAGATGGTCTTGGAAAAGCTCATCGAGACGCTGATGCACACGGCCATTGAACAAGCAGGCGCTGAACGGGGTCTGTTGATCCTGTCGCACGAGAACAACGAGCCGCGCATCGAGGCGGAAGCCACGACAACCGGCGAGAGAGTGACCGTCGAACTGTGCGATGCAGCGGTGACCGAGGCTCTGGTTCCGGAATCTGTTCTCTATTACGTAATGCGGACCAGAGAGTGCGCTGTTCTCGAGGATGCCGCCTGCCAACCTCCTTTTGCTACGGACCCCTACCTTAGTCAGCGCAAGCCTCGTTCCATTCTTTGCCTGCCTCTCATCCACCATGGGAAGCTTATCGGGGTGCTCTACCTTGAGAATACACTGACGCCCCACGTTTTCGCACCCGCGAGACTTGCTGTTCTAAAACTTCTCGCCTCACAAGCGGCAATCGCGCTGGAAAATGCGGCTCTGTACCGCGATGTCAGAGAACGCGAAGCGAAGATCCGCCGCCTTGTCGACGCCAACATCATTGGGATCATCATCTGGGAGCTTGAAGGTCCCATTCTGGAGGCCAATGACGCGTTTCTGCGCATCGTGGGCTATGACCGTGAGGATCTCGCCTCTGGTCGCCTGCTCTGGACTGCCCTGACACCGCCGGAATGGCTCGACCGGCACGAACGATGGTGGATCCCGGAACTCAAGAAGATGGGGAGAGTACAGCCGTTCGAGAAGGAGTATTTCCGTAAGGACGGAAGCCGCGTGCCGGTCTTGATCGGAATGGCTGCGTTCGACGACCAACGGGACCAAGGTGTCTCCTTTGTCGTCGACCTGACGGAGCGAAAGCGGTCCGAAGAGGCTCTGCGGGAGAGCGAAGAGCGTTTTCGTACTCTCGTGCAGTTCTCTTTCGACGTGTACTGGGAATCAGATGCGGACCATCGCTTCATCCGCCAGGAGTTCGCCGAAACCGTTGCTGACGCCCCCACATCGAGCTCTGAACTTGGTAAAACGCGCTGGGAAGTGCCCTACTTGGAGCCCGACGAGGAGGCTTGGCGCATGCATCGGGAGACGCTCGATGCCCACCTGCCGTTCCGTGACTTCGAGCTCGCGCGCCCTACGGCCGACGGCCGCAAGCGCTACGTCTCCGTCTCCGGGATGCCGGTTTTCGACAAGTCCGGCCAATTCATCGGCTATCGCGGCGTGGGACGCCACATCACCGAACAGAAGCTCGCCACGGAGGCCCTGCGCGAGATGCAGACGGAATTGGCGCATGCCAACCGCCTCGCCACCATGGGCGAACTCACGGCCTCGATCGCCCACGAAGTAAGCCAGCCGGTCGCCGCGGCATCCATGAATGCTGGTGCGGCCGCGCGGTTCCTTGATAGAGACCCACCCGATCTCGAGAGGGTCAGGCAATCACTAGACTGGGTCATTAACGATACTGCGCTCGCCAGCGACATCATCCAGCGAATTCGCGATCTCATCAAGAAAGCACCGCCCCGGAAGGATAATTTGGATATTAACGAAGCGATCCGGGACGTGATTGAGCTTACCCGCAGCGAAGCGATGAAGAACGGCGTCTCGGTACAAACGGAACTTGCAGACAGCTTACCGCTTGTGGAGGGCGATCGTGTCCAATTGCAGCAAGTGGTCCTTAATTTGATTGTCAATGCAGTCCAGGCAATGGGCACCATGGCGGACGACGCGAGAAGGGTGCTTATCACCACCGGTGAGGCCGGCCCAGATCGTGTTCTTGTCGAGGTGCAGGACTCGGGACCGGGGTTGGCAGTGGAAAATCTCGAGCACGTCTTCACCCCCTTTTACACGACGAAGCCGAGCGGGCTCGGGGTAGGATTGTCCATCTGCCGTTCGATTATCGAAGCTCATGCCGGGCGCTCGTGGGTGACGCCTAACCGGCCCCGCGGAGCGACTTTTCACTTCACCGTGCCGGTCCATCCCGCAGACTCTTCCTGATCATCGCCTGCCCGTGCTTCTCCACGATAGGACGAGTCCGACTTCCCCAGGCGGCGAGCACTCGCAGCAGGGCGGCGTCCGGAGAGTGAAGTTATGAATCCGGCCGTAATCAGGGTCGCAAGCAGGGCTGAGCGCGTATGTTGCACGCGGACGCCATGATCGGGGAACGGCAAACGAAAGAGCAGTGTCGAATGGTGACGAAATCGGATTTCGATTCTATCCGATAGGGCTTCTTTTCGACCTGACGCAATTGGTGCGTTGGCGAATGCGCAAGGGAAGTGCAGCGAACGTGGTCGAATTCCATGAAAAGCGCAGGAAAATCAACGAATCTGATCCATACCCCGCCGCTCATAACTGTGTGGTTGCAGGTTCGAGTGCCGCCGGTGCGGCAGAGGCGCTTAGTTGCTTTCACTGCTGGGCAGCGGCTTCATATTTATGGGTCATGCCCCTCAGGAGTTTTATTCCGTGCCGCAAGCTATCTTATCCGCGCAGAGTCGGCCTCTACGTTCGCCTGCCGAGCTATCCTCCATCATCACAACCGTCTATGAGCGCATCGAACGGGACCGGCACCGCAACTGCTGGATCTATGTGCGGCCCATAGAAGAAGCGCTGGCCGAGGCTGATGCCCTTGTACAGCGAGCGGAGAAGGGTGAAGTCCTGCCGCTTTTTGGCGTGCCATTCGGCGTCAAGGACAATATTGACGTTGAGGACATGCCAACAACAGCAGCCTGTCCGTCATTCGAGTATGTGGCTGCGCGATCGGCCAGATGCGTCGAGAGTTTGACGGCCGCAGGTGCGATCTGTCTCGGTAAGACCAACCTGGATCAGTTCGCAACCGGACTGTCCGGCACCCGCTCCCCCTATGGCGCCTGTTCCAGCGCGGCCAACGATCTGTATATCTCCGGCGGCTCGAGTTCCGGTTCGGCTGCGGCCGTAGCATCCGGCCATGTTGCCTTCGCTCTCGGCACAGATACCGGCGGCTCGGGCCGGATTCCCGCAGGCTTTAATGGGATCATCGGGATCAAGCCCACCGTCGGCCTCGTCTCATCCCGGGGGCTCGTGCCGAACTGTCCGACGCTCGACTGTCCCTCGATCTTCTGCAATTCCATTGCCGAAGGTCGACTTCTGCTCGAGTTGATCGAAGGATTCGACGATACCGATCCTTTTAGCCGCCAACGGATTGCCTCGTCCTCCCCATCACCTCGCAAATTCCGATTCGGCCAGGTCTCTGTCGGTCATCTGAATTCATTCGGCATGCCGGAATGCAATGAACTGTACGGGCAGGCCTGCGCGAGACTTTCGGGACTGGGAGGCCAAGCCATGCAAATTGACTTCGCGCCTTTCGCCGAAGCCGGTGAAATGCTCTTTTCAGGGCCTTGGATTGCCGAACGTCATGCGGCGATCAGCAAGCTCCTGGACGTCGATCATGGAGACCTGCTTGACGTCATCCGCAACGTGCTGGGCGCAGCGGCCCGGTTTTCCGCAATAGATGCGTTCGCCGCGCTACATCGACTTTTGAAGCTGCGACGCCAGATCCAATCGATTTTCGAGGAGATCGATGTCCTGGTGGTACCTACCGCGCCACGCCCCTTCACGATCTCGGAGATGATGGAAGATCCCGTCACGCTCAACAGCCGCCTCGGTTACTACTCCTATTTTGCCAATCTCGTGGACTTGTGCGCGGTGGCAGTTCCCAACGCAACGCTCGGCAACGGCATGCCGATGGGCATCACTTTGCTAGCGCCTGCGTGGCGTGACCATGCTCTTCTCGACCTTGCCGAGCGATGGCTGCCCGATGGGAAGGCTGCGCTGTTCGATCTAAAAGTATATCCGAAGGCCGCGTCCTAACGCGCGATGCGATTAGGATGAATCGTCATCGCGCCTTAGGTTGTTGTTTAAGCATGATCTTTTCGGAAAACCGCTGCACACTTTTCCGGATCATGCTTTAGACGACTTCGAGATCGAGAGCGCGCATATTGAGGATCACAATCAGGCCCCGGTAATAACGGATGACGCCCCTTGCCTGCATACGGGAAAGCTGCACTGTCACCCATTGGCGAGTTGAGCCGATCAGATTGGCGAGATCACCATGTGTGAACCGGATCCCGATCACGATCTCACGGCCTTGCTGCGAGCCGTAGATATTCGAGAGAAAAACCAGCAGGCGATGCAACCGCTCGGTCACCGAGCGGGTCCCCAGCATTTGCGCCATGGCCGAGTAGCACCGTGCCTTGAAGGCGAGCGCATCCAACAGCGCGACCGCGATACTTGCTGATTGATGCGCCAGCGCGCGCAAGGCTGGGCCGGGTAAGAACGTCACCCGACTCCGTTCCACTGCAACCGAAGACCATACGTGGGCACCAGTACCGAACAGATCCGGGCCGCCGACGAAATTGCCGGCGAACCAGTAGGCCAGCGTCACCTCGCGTCCGGAAGGAGCCGCGTAGTAGCTGCGAATGCGACCTTCTTCGATCAGATAAATGCCGTTCTGCAGATCGCCCTGACGCCAGACGTGCTTGTCTGCTGGCAGGACCTCCTCACGGCCGATGGCGAGGACACGACGCCGGTCAGTCTCACACAACGGATCCAACAAGCCGGGCAGCGACCCGACCAGAGCATCCGATCCCGCCAGCATGATGCCTGTCGTATTCCTAAGACTTGCTACTGACATCTGCTCGCTCCCTTGTCGCTGGAAAGGGAAAACCATTCAAGAGCCATGCCAGATCTGTCGTCAGGCGCTTACATCCTGATTTCCATTTGCTCGAAAGCCCGGCGGCCTTCCGAGCGGATCAGGTCAAGGCAATCCCGCTTGAGGGCGAGATAGGCAGCCTCCGCAACGATGGCGCTGGAGCGCGGTCGCGGCAGGCTTACCTGAAGATCCTTGAGGATGCGGCCGGGTCCCGCGCTCATGATCAGAACACGGTCAGAGAGAAGGATCGCTTCATCGATGTCGTGTGTGACGAAGACGATGGTTGCGTTGATCCGCTCGCGGAGCTCGAGCAGATTGTCCTGCATGACCGCCCGGGTCTGGGCATCCAGCGCTCCGAACGGCTCGTCCATCAACAGTACGCGCGGCTGGTTGGCGAGGGCACGGGCAATCGCAACCCGCTGCTGCATGCCTCCCGATAGCGTGTGCGGATATGCCGACGCAAATCTGGTCAGTCCGATCATCTCGATGAGGTCGTCGGCAATCCGCAGCGCCTCCGCTTTCGGCTTGCCGAGGGCGCGGGGCCCATGCGCGATGTTCCGGCGCACCGATTTCCACGGAAACAGATGTGGCTGCTGGAAGACCATCCCAATCTCGGGCCGTGGCTTGCGCATTGCTTCGCCGGCGATCAGCACCTGGCCTTCGAACGGCCGCTCGAGGCCGGCCATTGCATTCAGGAGCGTGGACTTGCCGCAGCCGGATGGACCGACGATCGAGACGAACTCTCCCTGGGCTACCGCCAGGGATACGCGGTCGACCGCGATGACCTGTCCGCTCGGCGCATCGAAGACGATGCTCAAATCCTCGACCCGGATGATCGCCTGACGGGCCGGGGCGGATGGCGGGTACGTATCCACGAGCCTGAGCGGCTGGTCCGGACGAAGCAAGCTCGGGGTCATCGCCACCACACGGCACGTTCGGCAAGAGTCGCAAAGGAACGGTCAGCGATGAAGGAGAGCAGGCCGAGTGCCGCCAACCCGCCCATGACCTGACCCGTTTGCATATTCTGTTGCGCAATTTCGATACGATAAACGATACCGGCGAACGCTCCCGCCAACTCGGCGGCGACCAGTGTGTAGAAGGAGATGCTCACCGCGGTCCGAAGACCGACCGTGATATAGGGCAGCGCGCCAAGAAGGACGATCTCCCACAGCATCTGCGGCTGCGGCGTGCCGAGCATCTGGGCGGCACGGATAAGGCCGTGGTCGACTTTCTGCACCCCTATGTGGGTCGCGAGCCATACCGTGAAGAACACGCCCCAAACGACCAGGAAAAGCTTGCCTGTCTCCGAGAGGCCAAACCAAAGGATGACGATCGGCACGAAAGCTATGGGAGGAATTGGGCGAAGGATGTGGAACAAGGGTGAAAGCAGGCTGGACACCAGCTGGAACCGGCCAGTCAGGACGCCGAGCACGATCCCGCCCGCGGCCCCGATCGCAAATCCCGCGGCCACGCGCGAGAGGCTCGCCATCAGGTCGGCGAAGAATTGTCCGCTGCGAATCCATTCGAGAATGGCGACAGCGACGGTCGATGGCGGCGGAAACAGCACGGTGTTCACAATGCCGGAGCGAGCAACCAGCTCCCACACGCCTGTGAAGATAGGCACCGAGAGGACGGCGACCAGTACGCTCAGCCGTGCAGTCGCGCTCGCACTGCTACGTCTGCCGACGCTCACGGGCGCGCCTCCAGTGTGACGCGGGCTGGATCGACCGCCTTGAGCGGCGCCGTCACCAAGACTTTCGAGAAATCGGGCATAGTCGCTCCAGGGGGATGATTGCCGGTCTCGAGCCGCCAGGTGGCATGGGTTTTCAGAGTCGCGAGAAGCTTGTCGTCGAGGCGCACACGGTAAACATAGTCCGGCCAGATCGCAGCCAACTCGTCGCGTTTCATCCCGGTCGCTGCGGCGATGACGTCGATCGCTTCATCCGGATGCGCCTTGAGCCAGCCCTCGGCTTCGATGAGGGACGCCAGGAACTTAGTGACGATCGCCGGATTGGCCGCGAGGTAAGATTGCGTAACGACAATGTTGAAGGTCTCCGAGTAGATACCTTTGGTCTCAAGTGGGGTCGCGCCTTCGCCAAGAGCCTTCTTCGCATTCGCGACGTGCGGCTCCCAGGTATCGAACGCATCGATGCTCCCGGCCGCCATGGCGGGAAGCATTTCCTGAGGTCGCAGGTTGACGAGTGTCACGTCCTTCGACGTCAGGCCCGCCGCTTTCAACAGAACCGACGTGTAAACTTCGCTGCCGGTTCCAGCCGTAAAGGCAATTCGCTTTCCACGCAAATCAGCCTTCGTCTTGATGCCGGCAGAAGCCGCGGTCATGGTCTTAAGATCCGAATATTCCATCCCCGCCACGAAGGCGATGGGCTGTTGCGCCATCGCGGCCGCCGTGACCGGCGCCTCGGCGGTTGTCGCGATATCCGCCCCTCCCCCAAGCACCGTATCGAGGCACTGCTTCCCGCTGGTGAAATTGGAGACCGAGATGTCGAGCCCCTGCTTCGCAAAAATGCCTTTCGCATTCGCGACGATCGCCAGTCCCGAGATCGGCCCGAGATTCTGGGCGAGCCGCGCCTTCAGCAATTCTTCGGCTGTCGCGCACTCGGGCGTCGCAAACAGGAAGGACGCAGATAGGACAAACGCGGCAAAGCGAAGAGCGGTTGTTGATCGCATGCCAAACCTCTGTGATGCCGGCGATCGGAGTGATCGACCGTGACGACAGGGTCGTCTGAAGACGGGAGACCGTGAAGCAATTAATCGACAAGGCTCGACGCTGTCCAATTTTCCCGCAAGTAGGCCAACTCCCGACTGTGCCAGGACAATAAATTCATCACGCTGCCCACACCTTGGGCGCATCGTGGCTGAGGCTGATCTGTTCGGGCCCGGAGCCGCCTCCCGAGATGCGGAGAAGGCGCCTGGTGGGACCCGTGTTCGCAGTGCGGGCGGCATTTCGGCGCCGCCGGCTGCGGCAACGGCACCCTGCTGCCTTTTCATGAAGCCGCGATCCCGGTTCAATCAGAACCGATGGGACTTTCGATGCCGTTGCGTGCGCGGCGAAACCAGGCCCACGTCTGCCGCGTCACTGCGATGTAGCCTGGGCCCCGGTAGACGATCTGATCGGCGACGATCCGGTTCAGTTTCGGTAGCGCATGGAACGGAATCGAAGGATAAGCATGATGCTCGACATGATAGGGCATGTTCCATGCAAACCAGCGCACGAACATGGCGGTATAGGTGGTGCGGGTATTCTGGAAGGCGCTGCGCGTGCGATCGCAACCGGTGTGTTCGGCAAGAAGATACGGACGCAGAAACAATTGACCGACGATCACGGGAATGACCCAGACCCACAACAGGATCAAGGTGTGCAGCGCGACCGATGCCAGCAGCAGCGCGACGTAGCCTGCCAGATGGAAGCGAGCTTCCGTCACGACGATGTGGCGCTTGCTTTCCGGAATCCAGGGCGACGTGGCGTTTCCGGTCAACGCGTGGCGAAGCATCAGCCGCACCCGGAAGGCAACCTGCCGCAAGCCGCTGTAGACGATCACCAGTTGCGCGTCCGAGGTCGGGGTCGGAACCGACAGCAGTTCCGGATCCCTGTTTGGATCCTGCGTATAGCGGTGATGATCCCAGTGGAACAGGCAGTAGTATTCGTAAGGCAAGCCGACTGCGAACGAGGAGAGATGACCGAAGGCGAGATTAAGTGCGCGGCTACGAAACGCCGTCTTGTGGGCGGTCTCGTGTACCACCATGAACAGGAATGCGACAAAGTAGCCTTGGACGACGACCAGCGGCAACGCCCAGACTATTCCGTATCGCGACGAGGCCAGCCAGATCAACGCGCCGACAACGACAATGATACCGTAGTGGCTGGCCGCACGGATCAGGCCTTGCCAATCGGACCGCACGGACAAATCGCGCAGCATAGCTGGAGTCAGTGGCTTTTCTCCGGTGGCAGTGATCGCGTTGCTCATGATCCTAGCCGCCTCCTTCCGGGTGATCGCGCTCGTGCAGACGCTGGAATTCGTCAAGCACATACCGACCCTAGGGAGCGACGCCGCAATGCAGAAGCAATTAATTTCGCGGGCGTTGGTCACCGGCATTCGAGATGCGGCCCTCGCCTCACCGCATTGGCCGTCACAAGATATTTGTTGATCTCTCGGTGCACATGTCGTGCACACGCAGCCTTCTAACCGATTGATAAACTTGAACTCTCACTCCAATCCATCATGGGCGCCACGGAAAAGCGATAGCTCTGCAATTTCAATCTCTTATCAAGTCCTCTTCCCGTCCACTCCCGTTATACTATTTCCGCGAGAATAGTATAGCCGCCGGGCGCAAGTGATCGCCAAGCAGTCGCAA
Organism: Bradyrhizobium sp. CIR48; assembly: GCF_014198315.1. Lineage (NCBI taxonomy): Bacteria > Pseudomonadati > Pseudomonadota > Alphaproteobacteria > Hyphomicrobiales > Nitrobacteraceae > Bradyrhizobium > Bradyrhizobium sp. CIR48. The sequence goes on along the minus strand of NZ_JACIHG010000006.1, from coordinate 518,664 downwards.
CTGCGACAATGCGCCCGAGAGGAATTCCCAGTCACCGCTCGCAATCGAATTAGAAGCAACAGAGGGCCCGATCGCTGCGCACTCTGCTTGGCAGTCTCGAAATACTGCAATGTCTTGAACGGCCGTTCTGACATTTGGCTTTCTTGGCCAGTTCAGATCATCGCATCTTCCTGTCAGAATGGCCGTTACGAATCGCGCGCGTAAACGACGCAACCGTTAGAGAGTTTCCCCTGGCGGCATGTGGCAGTCAGAACCGAATTCGGCGAGGTTCTGATTCATTTTCTCGCCAACACCCTTGTCATGCGGCACGTATCGTCTTGAGAAACCGACTCACTTCGTCTTTGAGACGATTGCTCTCGCTCGACAACGACCGAGCAGCCGACAAGACCAGCGAGGACGCCGAACCAGTCTCGGAGGCCTCGCGCTGCACATCTATGATGTTGGTGGAGACGCGTTGGGTGCCGCTTGCGGCCTGTTGAACGTTGCGCGCAATCTCCTGCGTCGCCGCACCTTGCTCCTCTACGGCTGCCGCGATGGTCGACGAAATCTCCGACAGCTTCCTTATCGTACCAGTGATCTCGCCAATTGTGCTCACCGATTCCTGCGTCGCAGTCTGGATTGCACCGATTTGCTGACCAATTTCTCCCGTCGCTTTGGCTGTCTGCTCCGCCAGGGCCTTTACCTCAGAGGCGACAACCGCGAACCCCCGACCGGCGTCCCCGGCGCGCGCCGCCTCAATCGTAGCGTTCAGTGCCAACAGGTTGGTCTGACCCGCGATCGCATTGATAAGCTCGACCACGTCCCCGATTCGCGCGGCCGCCTTGGACAATTCACTGACACGCTCGTTGGTTTTCTGCGCTTGGCTAACTGCCTCGTTGGCGATCTTGGCGGCCTGCTGCACCTGTCGGCTGATTTCCCTGACGGATGAAGATAGCTGTTCGGCCGCAGAAGCAACCGACTGGACGTTGCTAGACGCCGCCTCGGAGGCCGCAGCGGCGACAGTGGTTGATTTTTGCGAGCGTTCGGCCGTGGTGCTTAGACTGCTCGCAGAGCTCTCGAGTTCATTCGAAGCTGAAGAAACGGTATCAACGATTTCTCCGATCGCGCTTTCAAAGTCGACTGCCAATCGACGGACCATCCCGCTCTTCTCTTCCTCCGCCTTCATGAGCTCATCGATATCGACCAACGATCCGCAGGCGCGCCGCGGCCGGCCTTTCTCGTCCAACACAACTCCACCTGTTGCTCGGAACCAACGATAGGTTCCGTCTCTAACCTTCAAGCGGTACTTCACATCGTAGCCGACGCCGGTCTGGCAAGTCGAACCGAACGCGGCGAATGTCGCTGCAGCGTCATCCGGGTGGAGGCGATCAGACCAAGATTGCACGACGTTGGGAAATTCGGCTTCCGTCTTGTACCCGCACAAGCGCCGGAATTCGCTCGACCAGGTCCACCGCGCCTTGGCGTGCATCGCATCCCCCTCATATAGGATCGCATCCCACAATCCGATGCCACAATGCAGTGACAGCGTCTCGAGCCACTCGGCCTTGTGGACGAGTTCGTTGTCCCGAATAAGCCCCTTCAACATGCTGCCCCTTGACCCTTCGATTAGATTTCGCGTGCAGTTAGATGACCTGTCACTGCGTTGTTGCGCTACTCTCGAAGGGCTTGTTTTCGGCGATGAACCTCGCCGCCAACACCAAGGCCCCCATCGAAAACTCCTTTCCGTGCGCGGCAATCATGCGCTCGGAGAGCTCCGCCAGTTCCTTGAAGAAGTGATCCTTGCTTGTGGCTTCGCTTCGCGCTTCGGTGGCTGTCATGAACTTGCTCCTGGAGCTCGCGGCAAGGCTCGTCGCCCAGCTCGCCGTTACTTGAAGATCTGCGGCGGGAACGTCACGATCGCCGCCTCGCCGCCGTGTGTCCCGATGGCAAGATGCTGGCCGTCGTCGGACCAGCGGACGGTTTGGACCGGGCTCCGGCCCGGCGGTTTGACGACCAGTTCGTCGGGTTCGCCGATCCTGGCAACGACGACCCTGCCGTCGCTGTATCCTGCCGCAACCAACGGACGTCCCGGATGCACGTCCACTGCCTCGACAAGGACGAAGCCACCGCGGCCGGTGCCAACGCTCTTCGGCTGTTCGCCACCGTCGTCGAGACTGGAAACGTCCCATGCGATCATGCGGTAGGCTCCGCTCGTCACAAGAACGCGGGAGTCTGCATTCCACGAAAGAGACCGGACGCTTGCAGGATAGCTCGGAATCCGAACGGCGCGCGCATCGGAAAGGCGCAGCAATACGATACCTCCTTCTGCGACGGACATTGCCAGCCAGCTTCCATCGGGACTCCATGCCAAGCTGGAGATGAAGCCGAAAGCCATTGGAGCGGTGGGCTCAGGTCGGGGTCCGAAGGCACGCACAAGCAGACAACCGTCAGCTCCTATCGCGAAGCTCCGACCGTCTGGCGAGACGGCGATCGCGGATGAACGCCCTCCCGCACGCTCCTGAAGCCATCCGACGTCGCCGTTGGAATCGCAGTATATGACCGACCCATCGGAAGCCGCCAGAATACCGCCGGCATGCACCGGGGCTACCAGATCGATCGGGGCCGCTAGTTTTGCGGCCTGTCGCGTGACGCCGGATGCCGACACGTGCAGCAACTGACTGCCATCGCTTGCGATGAAGCCCTCCGGCTCGATCGAGGCGAGATGAAGCGAAGCATCGCTGATGACGACTTTCGTCAACGGCGGGACCGGATTCCGCCGCGGTGAGATCGTCGATCGGCCGCCGTCCAAGGCCATACGATAGCGATCCTTCGGCGGTTCGCTGTCGGCCAGCGGAGCGATGGCCAGAGAGCCATCGGCAAGCGCGAACGCCACTGCTTGTCCCGCAGCGTCGAACGCCGCGTTCGTAACCGGCGCCCCCATGGTCCAATGCCGACCAAGCAAGTCATAGAGCGTAGCGGTCTCAGCTTCCATCGTGTCCATCGGTCGTCTCACCTGCCGGTCGCAATACACCTGTCGAGTTCTTCAAGGCGTCGTTCCAGCGCGGCGCATTGGGCGCCGCATGTTGCCATTCCGGCCCTTGCTTCCTTCAAGCGCTCGTGCGCTTCCTCGATAACGTGGCCGAATGCATGCGAATCGCCCGTCGCCGCGATTTCCTGCTCAATCCTCTGAATCTCGAATTCTGCTCCACCGGCAAGCTGACGGTTCAGAAGGTTCCACGATTGAGCGGCCGACATCTGCTGAACGACGAGCAACCGCTCCTTCAGCATCTCGACAAGAACCTCCGGATCGACACTCATGCGCTCGGCTCGATTTGATCAAGGATCCGCTGGAGACCCCGGGCATCGGATACGAAGTGTTGCTGCGCGTCGTTGACGTAAGATTGGAGCGAGTCCCACAGGTCGACCCTCAGCAACCGCGCCGGATCGCCCCTCATCGTCTCGATGGCCTGAAGACCGAACTGATGCCGCAAACCGATCCCCTGCAATACGAAATCCGACAGCTCGCGTGCATGCGTTTCGACGAACGGCCGCAGCAGCGGATGTACGCCGTAGCTCATGCCGCGCTTTGCGAGCTCGGTCTCGATGAACAAGATGAAATGCCGCACCAGCAAACTCTGGCTTTCGCCAACCAGGTGCACCACGAAAGTGACGTCGCGGTCGGCGCGCGCAAGGATCTGCGAGGCCAGCGTCGCCGCGGGGGCCGGACCTTTCCCGCCCTTTTGCTCATCCCAGACAGCCGCCATGAAAGGCTCTCCGATCGCTAGGTCCGGGAACGGTATTGGTGCAATTTGCGGTACAGCGTAGCGCGCGAGAGCCCCAGCTTTTCCGCGGCAGCCGCAATATTGCCGCCGGCGTTTGCGACGGCCCTCTCGATGGCACGCCGCTCCATCTCGTCAAAGCGCGCGATCTCGTCGCCCTCCGATCCCGTCGCGCTGTTCTCCGACTGCACCGACATCGAGGGAGGTTGAGCCGGCGTGACCTCCACGAAATCCTCTGGCAGGTCCCTGGGCGTGACGATGCCGGTTATCGTCATCAGCACCAGGTTCTCAATCAGATTGCGCAGCTCGCGAACGTTTCCCGGCCAGGAATAGCGGCGCAGCAACTCCATCGTGGCCGCCTCGAAGCGCAGCGGCTGGGTGCTGTAGATCGTAGCGAATTGCCTGTTGAAGTGATCGATCAGGATCTCGACATCGCCCAGCCGGTCGCGGAGCGGCGGAATGGTGAACTTGACGACGCCAATCCGGAAGTACAGATCTTTCCGGAAACGTCCCTCGGCCACTTCCTGCTTCAGGTTCCGATTGGTCGACGCCACCAGCCTGACGTCCACCGGGCGCGCCTTGCTGTCACCTAGTCTGTACACCGCGCGCTCTTCCAGCACACGGAGCAGGTAAGGTTGCAGGTCCATCGGCATCTCGCCGATCTCGTCCAAGCTGAGCACGCCGCCATTGGCAAATTCGAACCGCCCGGGCCTTCCCTCGCGCGTAGCGCCGGTATAAGCGCCCGGCGCATGCCCGAACAATTCGCCGCCGAGCAACTCTTTCGAAACCGCACCGCAATTGAAGGCAACGAAAGGCTCCTTGCCGGTCTTCTGGCTGGCGGCATGAACCAAGCGGGCGAAGAGTTCCTTGCCGACGCCCGTCTCGCCCTCGAGCAGGATTGCTGTCCGGCCAAGCGCCGCCCGCTCGATTTTCTGCACCACCTCAAGCAATGCCTCGCTACATCCGACGATTGCTTCCTTTGCCGACATCAGGGCGGCGCGGGTTGTCGGCGACATCTCGGCTGCAGCAGGATTTGTCCGCGGCTTCGAAGCAAGCACGAGCATTGCGCCCTTCACGACCCCGTCGACGATTAATGGCTCGATCCGCTGCTCGCGCAGCTCCTCGGGCAACCCCTCGGCCAGGTCTTTTCCCAACAGGCCTTCGCGACTTGGAAGAATCTGTGACCCAATGCTCAACTCACGAGACTGCGCGAGCCGCCGCCAGCGAGCCGACGCCATGTCGTTGTGATGGACGACCCGACCAAAGCGATCCAGGATTACCACGCCGTCGGCACTGCCCATCCCCGGCATTCGAGAGATGCTCGCCTCGAGGAGCAGTATTCTCTCGAGCCGGATCTTTTCCGAAAGGGCAAGCTCGATATGGTTGGCCGCGATCACCGCCAATGCGACGTTGTGTCGGTGAAAGATCGCCTGGGGTCCGGAAAAATCGATGATGCCGATGATGCTGCCGTCGATCGGGCTGCGAATGGGACTGCCGACGCAGGTCCAGGCCTTGATGCCTTCGGAGAAGTGCTCCGCCGCGTGGACATGGACCGGCTTGCCCGTGACGAGCGCCGTGCCAATGCCGTTGGTGCCGGTCACCGTCTCACCCCAGTCGGCGCCGACTTCGAGGCGAATATCGTGTCCCGCATCGATCGTCCGCTGGTCGCCCCCGACATCGAGCACGACGCCGTTCCTGTCGGTGATGACCAACATCGTGGCCGCATCGCCGAGGACATCCGCCACCCGGCGAAAGGTCTGAGCGCTGGAGCCGAGCAGGTCGTCGTTCTTCAGACGGAGCTCATAGAGATCGTCCGGCGAGGCGATGAGACCGCTACCCTTGCAACGGGCATCGACGCCCGATTGGATGCTGCGCTGCCACGACTCCTCGATGACGCCTCGCACCAGCGCGTTCTCGCGCTTCGCGTCCCCGAACGTCAGGAAGTTTTCCCACGCTCTGTTGGTCTCTCGTTCATCGTAGGGCCGCCCCTGCTCCGCATCAGTCGCGTCCGGAACTTTGTAGCCTTCCAGGGAAAACGGCGGCTTAGCCATGAACGTTTCCGTCAGCATTGGGGCACCAAATCTGAATGGGCAAACAGCCGCTTGATCGGCAGAAACGACATGAGTCGGACCCGATCGAGATCGATATCCCGCAAGGTCCAGGTCGTGGAGACTATTCGATGCTTCTGGCGATCGCGTCCAAGCCGAGACGATTTGAGATGACCTGCTCCAGCTGCGCCTCCGACGTCTCATCGGGGACGCTCACGCCTTCCAGGTCGACCAGGACCTTGTACAACTCGTCGTCCAGCGGATCGAAGATCCCGTTCTCGCGCGTCGCCAGCGCGAAGCGGCGCGATCGGCCGCTGCCGCGCAGCTCGCCGACAAAATGGAGCTGCCGGCCCGAAGCGAGATCGGCGATCACGACGCGACCATTAAAGCTGATCCGCACATAGGGCTCGAGCTCCTTTGGCCGCGCCGGAGACGTAGACCAGAGCTTGCCGGATGGCTCGGGCTGTGAAGGAGGCTTCGGATTGCGCAACTCCCGCCAACGCCCGAGCGTCAGATGATTGGCGAGCGAGTTGATGGTGGTGCGGTTCTTCTGAAGGAAGTCCTTCGCCGCCACCTCTTCGCGGTGCGGACCGTCGCGTTTGGAGATGATGTAGGCCATGTCCCGCTTCCTCCTGCTCGGCTAGTCGGATGTCCGTGGAGGCTTGTTACACGCCTCCTTCGGCTCATGCCGGAGCTTCCAAGATTGTACCGCGTTCCGGATCGTTGTCACCTAGGATATCCCGACCGCTCGCGCCTGAAGCGGTGCGGCGGAACACGAGGTGCGTGCACACGCCTCATGCGCGGCCAAGCTTCTCTGCTCCGCCGCCGAGCGCCGGTCCCTGCGTCGGATCAGTGTATTGCGGCACGTCCGCAACCAGCGTGTTGGTGGTCAGGACCAGCGTGGCGACGGAGGCTGCGTTTCGAAGCGCGGTATACGTCACCCTGACGGGGTCGACGATGCCGGCCGAAACCATGTCGATGAAAACGCCGTTTGCGGCGTCGAATCCGACACCCGTCCGCGAGCTTTGCAGCTCGGCCACGACCTTCTGCGCGTCATGCCCCGCATTTCGCGCGATGAAGGCGGCAGGACGCGACAAGGTTTCACGTACCAGCCTGATGCCTTCACCCAGATCGCCATTGATGTTGCCGAGCGTGCGCGCCACCACCGGCGCGCACTGCGCCAATGCCGTGCCGCCACCGGGCACGATGCCCTCCTCGGCCGCGGCCCGCGCCGCGCTCAGCGCATCGTCGATCAGCTGGATCGTGCGCTTCTGCTCGACCGGCGTGACGCCCCCCGCAAAGATAACCGCGGTTCCGCCCGACAATTTGGCGAGGCGCTCCTTGAGCTTGTCCTGCTCGATGTTGGGCGGTGCCAGATCGTGCTGCTTGGCCACCTGCTGGCGCCGCGCCGCAATCGCCGCGTCGTCGCCACCGCCGCGTATGATGACCGTTTCACGCGCACTTGCCCGCACCTGCCGCGCGGTGCCGAGATCGCCGATACCGATCTCTTCCAGCCTGCCGCCGAGCTCGCGGGCAATGACCCGCCCGCCGGTGATGATGGCGAGGTCGTCCATCATCGCCTTGCGCCAGTGGCCGTAGTCCGGTGGATTGACCACCAGCACCTTGCCGCGGTTGCCATCACCCAGCAGCGTGACGACGACCTCCGGCGCGATCTCTTCAGCGACGATGACGAGCGGGCGTCCGGTCGCGGCCACCATCGCGCGGACCGGTGACAGTTCGCTCGGCGTCCTGATCTTCAGGTCGGTCAGGAGAATGTAGGGCTGGTCCAGCACCACTTCCATCTTCTCGACGTCCGTCACCATATGGTGGGAAATGTAACCGCGGTCGAACGACATGCCTTCGACGACCTCGAGCGTCGTGCTCGTCGTCAGCCCGTATTCGGAACTGATGATGCCGTCCTTGCCAACGCGCTCGACCGCCTCGGCGATCAGGCCGCCCAGGTGAGCGTCGGTCGATGCGATCGTCGCCACCGCCTGCAGGGTCTTGCGATCCGTTACGGCGACCGCCGCACCCTTCAGGGTCTCGACCACGACCTCGACGGCCCGGTCGATCCCCTTGCAGAGATCGACGGCCTTGGCGCCTCGCTCCAGGGCTACAACGCCGCCTTGAATGAGGCCGTTCGCGAGCACCATCGCCGTCGTCGTACCGTCGCCGGCGACTTCGTTGGTCTGCATCGAGACCTCCCGCACCACCTGTGCCCCCATGTTCTCGAACCGGTCCGGCAGTTCGATCTCGGAGGCGATGGTCACGCCGTCTCGCGATACGATGGGCGTGCCGATCGGCCTATCCACCATAGCGTTCATGCCCTTCGGACCGAGCGTCGATTCGACCGCGGCGGCGAGCTTCTGGACCCCGCGCGCGAGAGCACGGCGAGCTTCGATGTCATGCAGCAGAACTTTTGGCATTGCGCTTCACTCCCACGTGGTCGTCTCTTGGTTATCAGCTCGGGCGGGCTTGCTGTCCGCTCCGTCTATTGGCGCTCGCAGGCGTTTCGTGTAGCGGCCCAGCCTCACACAAGCGCGGCAGAATGTGTCTTTGTGACCGCCGGCCCGACTGACTGTGCGGCACAACCACTGCCGCAGCCGCCGCATGGCCCGGGCGTCCGGCTCGACCGATCCCCATCGACCTCGCGATAGCGGACCGCAAGAAGCCCTCTGCACAAGGAGCTGTTGAACTCCATGTTGATACGCACGCCTCGCAACCGCTGCAGATACGAGACCATTTCGTGTCGCTTGATGGTGCATCCATCGTAGGTGACAAAGGCGCGATCGCCGGCGAGATTGGCGAGGTTCCGCTCGACCAGAAGCTCTCGATAACGCGGCTTCTGGCGGGCAATTTCCTCCGAGTCGAAGTTGATCGCGTCAAAGGTGCTCAGATCCATCCGGCAGATCGCCGGATCCTCATAACCCAGCCCTCGCAATGCCAGTATCATGGTCTCCTGGCGCCGCTCGAATGCCTTGCGGCGAAATTTCTCCCGCAGCTCGTCAAGCGACCCGCCGGCCGCGAAGTCCTTGAGTGCATCACCAAACGACATGCCCTCGCGGACACCCTTGTTGATCTCCTCGGCGACCATGTGATCCCGAAGCCGCGGACGGGCCTCGCGAACCCACGGCAGCGAGGATACCGCCCGGCGCATGTCATCGGCCATCAGGAAGGCGAAGTTCGCCGAACACCAATAGGTCGGCAGACGAAAGACGATCTCGACGCCGTCGTCATGATCGACGGAGACTTGCTCGACAAATCCGAGCTCGGTAACCGACTCGTCCAGCTCCGGATCCGTCACCATCGCAAGGCGCTCCCACACCTCGCCGGTCTTACGATCATGCTGATGTTGGAGCGCGCTCATGATGTCTACTCCGCCGCAGTCGCATGAACCTGCTGCGCAAGCTTCGCCTTCTGTGCCTCGACGTCGACGCCATAGAGGCGCGCCGCATTGAGGCCCAGAATCTTCCGCTTCGCCTGGGGAGTGAGGTCGACGCCGTGCTCCTGCTTCAGGTCTTCCGGCAGCTCGAAGTTCCAGAACTTCTCGACCAGCCAGCGAGGCGTCCAGATCGCGTAGTCGCTGCCGAAGAGAATCTTGTCCTCACCGACCCAGAACAGCAATTCGCTGATCACCTCGGCGAAGTAGCGCGGACGTCCGTGGATGAACGGCAGGGCCACCGCCAGGCCGCCATAGACGTTGGTCTCCTGCACGGCGATCCAGCAGAAATCGTCGAGTCGCGGCAGGCCGCAATGCTCGATGATGAAATTCAGCCCCTGGAAATCGGTCGCGGCATGGTCGACGTCGTGAACATCGAAGGCATCCTTGTCCAACGGAATGATCGTCGGCCCCTTGTGGACGTGGATGTTGGTGATCCCCAGCTTCTGGCAAAGCTCGAAGCAGCGATAGGCGTTGGGATCCGTAAGCTTCCACCCGCGCGAGTCGCCCTTCCACTCGGCCGTATAGAGCTTGACGCCCTTGATGCCGAACGTCTCCTTCATGTAGTGGATGTACTCGAGAGCCTTCTCGCCATCCCGCGGGTCGAAGGCGCCGTTGACGATGAAGCGGTCCTTGTACCTCTTCGCCATCTCGGCATTGCGATCGATGGTGTTGAACCCGTTCTTGTAGAACTCGGTCAGGTAGGTCGACTGAACGACGGCCATGTCGTCCGGACCATCGACGAACAGATCGTGGTACATCTGATCGGCACTGTATTTCTCGAACTGCTCCTTCGGCCAGAGCTTGTCCTTCGGACTGAGCGAGGTGTGATAAGCGTAGAAGCAGTCGATGAACTGCTTGCCGTGGATGTTGAGCTGGTTTGCCGGACTACCGTCCCAGAAATGGGTGTGGCCGTCGATAACGAAAACTTCCTCGCCGCTGGGAGTGATAAACATGGTGATCTCCAGGAATCCTTGGTTAGCTCTATTCGATCAATCGATGCGCAGTCGTCGCGCTGGAACGGTTCGAGAAGAGGTGGGGCCACGAAGCGGCCCCACCCAGTCAGGGAGAATGGAGCTCACTCGATGTATTCGAAGACCTCGTCCATGTTGCCGAACAGCGTCACCGTGTTGTCGTCGATGCGCACCATCCGGCCGTAGTGGGTCGAGGTATTCACCTCGAAGATCTCGGCCGTCATTTCCTTCCCTAGGATTTCGCTGATCTCGTCCATCTTGAAGATCAGCTTGCCCTCGCCGTCGATGCGGATCAGCGCGGGCTGGTAGGTCACGGTGACGTTCGGCTTCTTTCCCATGAACTCGGCAATGGCTCGCGCCTCGACGCTGTCGTTCATGGTGACGCCGCACTGATGGGAAATCGTTTGCTCGAAACGAAAATCTCCCATCTTCTGGAAGATATTCTGGTTGGTCGCAGACCTGGAGACGACGGACATTGCAATTTACTCCTTGGGAAGGGTGAGGCCGAGCTCGCCGAGAATCTTCTTGATGCGTTCGACCGACTGCGCACGGGCATCGGCGTATTGCACCGGCTTCGAGTGCGGTTGCGACCAGATCGGCTGAAGGCCGGCCGCCGCCTTGTTTGCCAGCGCCACATGCTTGTTCACCCAGCCCTGGAACAGCTTCTTGTTGTGGGCGGCATGCTGATTGTCGGTCACCAGGAGGTGCATCAGATCGATCGTGTTGGCGAGATTGCGCTCGTAATCCGCCTCCGCAGACGAAATCACCGGCGGCGTGATGAAATCGCCGTTCGACGAGGCCACCTGCATCAGGAAACCGCTGCGGAACAATTCGCCGACGAGTGGCTCGAACACGATGTTCGTGGCGAAGTACTGCTCGAGATAGTCGGGCGAACCCATGATCGATTCGATCGCTTCCCGGGTACCTTGCCAGCCCTTGTCTTCGAGCCAGGCGCGCTTGCCTGCCGCGTCGTCGAAGCCCGGAATGTCCATTCCGATTTCGGCCAGATAGAGCGTGATGTCCTGGGAAAGGCGGAGCTTGTACGACGAGTTGGTCAGCGTCGCGTTGTTGATCATCTGGGTGTAGCCGTAGCGCTGAGCCTGCATCAGCGACGTGCCGAGACCGAACTCGGCATGCTTCCAGGCGCCCAGATGGTTTTGCAGGATCTTGATCCAGGCCTTGTCGAAGCTCTTCGGTGCGCCGGACTTGCGGCCGTTGGCGATCACCGCCTGGACCATCGCCTCGATCCTGGACTGCCGCTGGTAGTGAGTGCGCTCCCACTCCTGGTCGGGGGCGCGGAAGGCGTGCCAGTTCGAGCTGAGCGCCGCCGTGTTGTCCTTGGTGTAGGCACCCTTCCCGTTCGGAAAGGCGATGATCCAGTCCTGCAACAGGTAGCGTTCCGGGTCGGGTTGGACGTCGACCGTCACGTCCTCGTAGTGCGTGGCTCGCTTGCTGCGCGGCTCGAAATACCGATATTTTCGGCTATCCGAGTCCGGGAACACCGCAGAGCCTGCTGCACCGGATTTGGCTGATTCAGTTTGAACGGCAGTCATGGTCGTCTTCCTCCTCCTGTTGTCGGGCCTTAAGATGGTTCGCTCGGCGGTCAAAGCCGCCCTAGTTGTTGGCTGGCGTAAACTTGTCGAAGAAGGTTCGGTCTGACTCGACGTCGTTCATCTGCAGTACCGGCGTCAACGCCTCGATCATCGGCGATGGTCCGCAAGCGTAAACGTCGACGTCTTCGCCATATCCGGCGCTACGAAGGTGCGATCCGACCGCTTCGTGCACGAAGCCCTTCGCTCCACTCCAGGCCGTATCGTCCGCTGCATGGGAAAGAACGGGGACGAAGGTGAACTCCGGATGGTTGGCTGCGAGCTCGGCGAAGCGATCGAGATAGAAAAGGTCGCCCTGCGTCCTGGCTCCGTAGAAGAAGCGCACCGGACGAACTTCCCCGGAGCTGATGTGATCATGCAGGATGGACCACAGCGGCGACATTCCGGATCCACCGCCGACCAGGATCATGGCTCCCGTTTTGTTTTCTCGTCGGAAGCATGTCCCGTAGGGTCCTTTGATTCCGACTTCGGTTCCGACGGCGAGATCTCCGTCGAGTCGTGAGGAGAAGCGCCCGTTGGGATACTTCTTGATGATGAACGCGAGTTTTTGGCTTTCGCCCGGCGAATTTGCCATGGAAAACGAGCGCGTAATCGTCTCTGGTCCCGGGAGCGTGATGTCGACATATTGACCCGCCCAGAACTTCAGAGGTTGCTCCAGTGTGATTTCGAGGCGGCGGATGTCATGGGTCAGCGCAGAGACGTTCGTAACGGTGCCCGTGAAATCCTTGACGGGAATCGATTTCGACAGCACTTCCTCGTCATAGTTGAGGAGCTCCACCTCCAGATCCGAGTACGCCAAGGTCCGACAGAGCAAAATGTAGTCCTGGCCACGCTCCATCTCGTTCAGGGCAAACGTCGAGTATTTCTTCAGCTCCACGTCCCCACCAGTAAGAACGCACTTGCACGCCGAGCACTGCCCCTCCTTGCAACCATGCGGCAGCGCGATCCCTTGACGAAACGCAGCGTCGAGAACCGTTTCGTTCTCCTCGACCTCGAACTCTATGCCTACCGGTTGCAGGCGAACGACATTAGCGGGCGCGCCCATAGGGGCCTCCTCAAACGAACGCTTTCATTTCTTCCGGGGAGCGATCTGGAAGGAGCCGGCCGCAGCCGGCCCCTTCCGTCTCACTTAGTTGCAGGGATTGATCGTGAATCCCTTGCGGTAGTCGGCAAGATGAGTCTCGCGGTCGACCGGGCTCATCTCCCGCAGCGTCTGCAGCGGGCTCTTGAGGATGTGGCCGCGGACATCGTCGAGCGTCCACATTTCCTTCTGGTCGAACCGCAGATGCGGCTGGGCGACCAGCGTCTTGCCATCCGTGCGCACGAAGCCGAGATCCTTGATGGCGTCGGCGATATCCACGTTGTGGTAGACGCTCTCCCACTCGCGACGGCCGCTGAACCGCCCCATCGCCGGGGTCGGACGACCCTGGTACTCGCCGGCGAAGGCTTCGACGGCCGTCCAGCGGTCGAGCTCATGGGCGAAAGTGTGCAGCCTGCCGTCGATCTCGTCGGTGACGATGTCCTCACGGATCAGGCACGGAACGAGGCACGACCAGCAACGATGCGGATAGACGTAGCCGACGTCGCTGTTGAACAGGATGTTGGTCTGGCCGCGATGCGACAGCTTCTCGTACCATTTCCAGAACTCGCCGAACTGCGCGTACCAGCCCGGATATTTGTGCTCGAACCACTCGAAGTCCTTGTCGGTCTGGGCCTCGATGCGCCAGAAGTTCGCCGACCAGCCGACCGCAAAGAATTGCGCGACCTTGTGGACGTAGTGCTTCTCGGTCAGCCGCTTCCAGGCGGTCTGCACGTCGTCATGATGGATCTTGATGCCGTACTTCTCGAGGGGCAGCATATAGGTCCGGTAATAGTCCTCGAAGATCCAGCGGTGCCACATCTCCGCGTACGACTCCTTGTTCTTGTCGCGGTTCGTGGTGCCGTATTCGATGAACGTCCCGATCGCCGCGTCGACGATGGCATGGTTCTGCCAGAAGGCATACCGCATGTCGCGTTCGAGCAGCAGGTGGTTCTCCGGCTCCTTCAGCATCGACATCAACATCGAGTGGCCGTTGCCGATATGGCGGCTCTCGTCCGACTGAACCGAAAGGAACACGGTTGGCAGCGCATAGTCGCCGTTACGCGCCGCCTCCGACGGCATGGCGACGAACAGCGTGTTGGTGAACGCCGTCTCGGCGACGACGGTCAGGTAGACGTTCGCCGACGTGATGGCGTCACCGGTGATGAAGCCTTCACCGAACTGGCGACCGATCGTGGTGGCGTAGCACTTGCCGAACGCCTCCTCCGTTATATCGAAACCGGCCGGGTCGATGTAATTCTCCATGTACCATTTCTTCAGGTTCATCTGGATGGTCGAGTGACGGAATTCGTCGACCATCTGCATGGTGAAGCCAGTACGGAGATCTTCGCCGGGTGCAAGGCGTCCGACCATGGCCATGGACCGCGCGGCGGAGATTTCCGGGAACGGGATGATCGCCAGGAACAGCTTCATCCACTCGACCCAACGTGGCTCGACGTTGCGGAACATGTCGCCGCGAAGCGCGGCATCGAGGGCGCCGTAGACGCGGTTGTCCTTTTCCTCCTGCATCGGGAAATAGGAGCGAAGGACCTGCTTCATCGGATCCTTCGGCGCCTTCGTGATCTTGTAGTCGGTGGGGAAGGTCATCGCTTCCTGGACGTAGGACGGATTCCATCCGAGATCTGCAATCTTCTTTGCAGCCTCACCGACAGAAATGCCGCGCTGGGCGGTGATCTTGTTGAGTGTTAGCGTTCCAGACATTTCGTCTTTCCTCCTGATCGGGTCAGAAACCACATCGATATTCCGCCTGCCTGGACCTTCGCGGACCGAGCAGTGCTTACCCGTGCGTTACGGGCCACCTCGCGACCGTTTGCACGGCCGGACGTTTGATATCGGCAAGGGTCTCAGGATGACTGTGGAACGCCTCAGGGATGATCAGGAGCGATCTTCGGACCCAGCCGTCTTCCGATCGCAATTGAGTCAGCCCGCGCGAGGTTCGCCCTCAGCTTGACATCCCCTTCCCTCGTTCTTTTCGCGGCTCGCCCCGGACGGAGCAGTCAGCGTTGTTGTGCCAAACAGCTTTGCAATGGGCGTGCCAGCGCTCTCCTGCCCCGCCAAATCGATTTCTGACTGCCGGAAGTGAGGATCAGCACTGACGGAGACGTCGCGGCTCCCGGTTGGCGACCCGCGGAAATGCAAACTGCGACAAGAGTTGCAAAATGAGAATCGGAGCAACGCGGAGACCGGCACTTCGCGGCGCAATGTTTGCGCTGCAGCAGCGCCAGAATTTCCCCTGGCAATACGTTGGGCGCTTTGGGAATTGAACACAGCTCCTCGATGCGACAGACTCTTTCGCGTTGAAGGCCGCGCATTGCCGAGACCGGCTCGTTGCCCGCCCACTTGGACTAGCGATAGCCCTCGAAACCGGCCGCCTGGTTTGATCGCCGGACCTTCTCGATCCAGCGTTCCGTATACTGGGCGTAGCAATCATGATCGCAGAAAGGGAGCCCGGTGCTCACTTCTCTCAGATAGTGAGCGTGAATGGGCTCTGAGCAAGACATGCAGAACGTCTTCAGCCACGGTGTTCTGCCATTGACGAGGACGAACCTCATACGGCGATCCTAAGCGATCATATCGATATGAGATTGACAACGATGCAAATTGAGACGATGGCGCACAATGAGACTCCGGAGATCAGACCACTGTCCATTTTTGCGGTGTTTGCACTGCGATATGAGCTTGCGTGAGCCCGATCTGATTGGACTGCTGCAGCAGCGCGTGAGCATGACGATGGCCGCTCGCTCGATCCATCGCGAGGAAATGCATGCTCGCGATGGATGATGCAGCTATCCTTCAAGGGATTAACACGGCCCGTCCATGAATTTTGCCGGCATTGAGATCGTGCAAGGCCTTATTGGCGTCCGCAAGGCGATACTCGGCCGTGGCAAGCTCAACCAGACCTCGGTCCGCAAGAGCCATCAGCTCGGTTAGTTCGGCCCATGTGCCGACCAGATTTCCGATAATGTTTTTCTCGGTTATCACCATGTCGACTGTCGGCACCCGAATGTCCTCGCCGTAACCGACGACGTAGTAGCTGCCCATCGGACGGGTCATTGCCAAGCCCTTCGACGTCGTGCCCTTCTCGCCGACGAAGTCGATCACTGCTTCCGCACCGTTTCCACCGGTCAGGCCCAGAACGGCTTCCACTTCGTTGCCGTCAGCTTTCACGAGATGATCGGTGCCCGATTTTTCGGCCAGTTTCAGCGATGCTTCGGACTTGTCGACGACAATAATGTCGGCCGCACACATCGCTTTGAGGCACTGGATTCCGATGTGGCCCAACCCTCCCGCACCGATAACAACGCAAGATTCGCCTGGCAAAAGGTGACGCGTGGCCTTCTTGACAGCGCGATAGGCGGTGAGGCCTGCATCAGCGTATGGCGCGACATCCTTTGGCGCCAAAGTCCGTGGCAGCGGGACGATGTTGCGTTCTGAGGTGCAAAGGAACTCTGCGTAGCCGCCATTGCAATCGAGGCCTGGGAACGTTCCAGGACCGTGCATGTCGAATCCTCGGCGACAGGCGAGACACGTCCCGCCGCTGATCTTCGGATGGACGATGACAGGATCGCCCTTCTTTAGTCCCTCGACTTCCTTGCCAACCTCTTCGATCCAGCCTGCATTTTCGTGCCCCATAATGAGGGGAAGCAGCTTGTCACCGCTCGGATCCATGTGCGGCTTCCACACGCCTTCGACGATGTGAAGGTCGGTTCGGCATACGCCCGCACCACCGATGCGGACGATGACGTCCGTTGATTTTGTCAGCTTCGGATCAGGCACCTTCTCTTCCCCGACCCAAAGGTCGTTGGACAGTTTCTCGTCGTAGGCTCTCAATACTTGGGCTCTCATTTTCTCCTCCGTGCCCCCGGCGAACTTCGGTGCGCCGTCGGGTCATTCGAGCCTCAGCATTTTTTGTGCCAGTAGATTTATGTCGCGGCGCCAACAGCCATTGTCCGAGCCGCGGGTGGACTTTGCTGCGCGGTTGTTTCATCATGGATGAACAGTGACGTCCGCGCTGCAACGCAGAAAGGCTGTTGGCGCGCGGCCGATGGTTATACCCTCCTGTTCGGGACGTCGGGCCCGCTCGCCATCAATGTGAGCCTGATTGCCTGCGCATCGAGAATCGATTTGATCGAGCTGTCATTCATGGCGGCTACGAAGGCCGCATTGAGCTTCGCGATGACGTAGACGTCGAAAACGTTATTGCCGCTGCAATAGACGCCGATGATGGTGAATGATGAGGGGGAAAGGATGCGCCATCGCGGGCATGGACAACGCAATGGTCGACGCAAGAACGGATCGGCGGAGGCGTTCGGTGCGACGGCGACTTCATTAACACGGCGCTGGTGGAAGCGGCTCTGATCAAATCGGGCCTCCTCTCCGACGTTTTCGTCTACGGCGTCGCGACGCCACGAAATGATGCCGGCGAGAAGACCCTGGTCGCAGCGGTGTCCCGCGCCCCCGAGATTTTTCAGATTGTCGTGGACCGCCTCGGTGAGCTTTCGCGCGAGAAGGCCGGAACCTACTCCCAAGCCACACGATCGAGATCGATGCTCCGCTCGATGCCATCCACCCCCGCGGGAGTGTGACTGTACGCCTCCATCGCGGCGAAACCGAGCTCGACAGCTTCCAGACGACCGCCGCAATCGAAACAGGCCTTGAGTGCGAGATCCTCCGTGCCGGCGGCCTACTGCCTCTGATCCTACAAGGCACTCTAGGCTCGTGAATATTTGCAGGCCATGGCGTCAAGCATCGGGGCGTTTGGACGCTGGCCAACTATGGTTCGCCTTGGCCCTTGGTTGCATGCACACGGAAAGGTCGGCACACCGCCATCGTCGGCAATCATTGCATGCGGCTGGTGTTCTCGGCGGGTAAGCCGGCGCGGCAATGCCCTTTTGGGCGCACGTTTTGGCGTTCAGGCGGCGCTGATGCTGCAGGCTCGGTTTGTCGACGATGTTCAGGGCACTAAAGACATAGCCACGTTTGTCGAGGACAGATTTTCTTTGATCTCCCGGTGCACACGTGGCGCACACGGCGCCATCTAACCAATTGAAAAACCTGGCCTCTCGCTCCAATCCATCATGAGCCCATTTGAGCTAGCTACAGCCAAAGCAATTCAAGCCGATCAAACGCGGTCCTTCGCATCTGCCTCGATGAATCTGGAACCATGCTGCAGCGCGACGGCGTCTTGTTTTCATGAAGACGGCAGCCTATTCCGACAGATATACATGTCGATCGGCGCTGGGTTCGCTCCACATTCCAGAATCGCGCAAGAACCCATCGAGGTATTAGGACTTGCCGAACATCAATCTCAAGCTGCTCCACACCTTCCTCCTCGCCGCCGAGCACGAAAGCTTCCGCAAGGCTGCAGAAGAGTCCAACCGGTCTCCTTCTGCGGTGAGCATGCAGGTCCGCGACCTGGAGGAGCAGATCGGCGTTCTTCTGTTTCGCAGAACGCCGCAAAAGGTGCTGCTCACCGCCGAGGGTCGAATCCTGTTTGAACAGGCAAAGCGCGCGCTTCAGGAAGTCCAGTCTGGGCTCGATCAGCTGACGGAATCAGCTCAGTCTCGCAGCCGTCACATTCGAATGGCCTGCGTTCCGACGCTGGCGTCCGGATGGCTTCCTAACATCCTTGCAACGTTCAAGGTCCGTCATCCGCGAAGCCAGGTGCAGCTCATGGAGATCTCCACCGGGCCCATGCTCGAGTTGCTGAAGCGGCAGGATGTCGAGTTCGGCATTGGTCCGGAGGTCCCCGACATGGGAGACTATGAGTTCGAGCCAATCCTTGAGGATCCCCTTGTTGCCTGCGTACCAGCAGTGTTCGACGAGGGCCAATCGAGCACCAGCTTCGCCGATCTGGTCGAAAAGCCGGTCATCCTGTTGTCGAAAACGACCGCGGTTCGAGGATTGATCGACGAGACGCTGGAGACGCTTGGCGTCCGCCTCGACGTGCAATTCGAAGTCCAGGCCGCCACGACGGCACTCGCCCTCGCAGCGTCCGGCCTCGGCATCGCAATCGTACCGCGGGTCGCGCTGGTTCAGGCCGGCGTTCAGCAATTTCGGGTAGTCCCGATCTCCGATTACGTCAAGCTTCGCCGGATCGGCTTGATCACCACGCGCGGCCCAGCTCGGCGTCCGAACACCGAGCAACTGATATCATTGATCCGTTCGAGTCTGGCTCAGCTTCGCTGACCGCACTCAGAGCAACTTCAGAAGTGTATCGACAACTTGATTGGTCGTCGCATTGCCGCCGATGTCGCGCGTCCTCAGCGTAGCGTCTTCCAACCCGGCGCGTACGGCAGCTTCGATCCTGTCGGCCCCAAGCCGCAGCCGGCTGTCCCGATAGCGCTGATCCAGACGCCTCAGCATCAGAATCGACGCCAGGATGGTCCCATAGGGATTGGCAAGTCCCTTCCCGGCGATGTCCGGCGCCGAGCCATGCGAGGCCTGAAAGAAACCGATCCCGTCCCCAACCTCTTCCGATGGCGCCATGCCCATGCCGCCGACAGTCGCCGCACCGAGATCCGAAATGATGTCGCCGAACATGTTCTCGGTGACGATCACGTCGAAGTGCGACGGCTTGTTGACGAGATGAACCGTCATCGCATCGACGAGGACGTGCTCGGATTCGATGTCGGGATAGTCCTTGGCGACTTCGTCGAAGACGGCGCGGAAGAACGCATAGGTGCGCAACACGTTGGCCTTGTCGCAGCACGTTACGCGGCGCCGTCCGTCCTTCGGCGAACCGTTTCGCGTCCTGGCAAGCTCGAAAGCGAACCGGACGATTCGCTCGATACCCTTTCGGGTCTGGACCAGCGTATCGACCGCAACTTCCTCTCGCAGCAGCGCACCCGCACCGCGCGCAGCGTACAGTCCCTCGCTGTTCTCCCTGACGATGACATAGTCGATCGACCCTGGACGCCCGAGCGGAGACGGTACCCCCTTGTAGAGCTTGATGGGCCGCACGTTGGCAAACAGATCCAACTTGAAGCGGAGCGTCAACGTGAAATCCAGCCCGGCTTCGGTGCCGTCCCGGTGAACCACACCGGGAATGCCGGCCGCCCCGTGGAGAATGGCGTCCGCCGCGCGACAGCCCTCGAACGAGGCCACCGGAAAGGAGTCTCCCGTTTCGAGAAAGTGAGTGGCGCCCGCCGGGTATTCCACGAACTGGAGCGTACCGGTCTGGACCCCGGCTTGCAGCACCGCAACCGCCGCACGACCAACCTCGGGTCCAATTCCGTCGCCATGCACGACGGCAATCTTGTAAGTGTCCTTCATGATACTCGCTCGATAAATCTGATCGCGTGGTGATAGCGTCGCTTCCCTCGCGGCAGGATATGCACGGCGTCGCATATTCTGCCGCTGCTCGTCGGATGATTCGTTCGGCACAGCAATTGCCACGACCGGCCGCGAGCTGGACGAATGTCCGGCTCAGTCCAGCTTGATCCAGACCCCCTTCGTGTTCAGGTATTCATCAAGCTGCTCGGTACCGCCCTCACGGCCATAGCCGCTCATCTTGTAGCCGCCGAACGGCAACGCGGGATCGATGGCGTGATAGGTGTTCACCCAAACCGATCCTGCACGCAGGCTCCGCGAGAGGACGTGCGCCTTGCTGACGTCGCGCGTGAAGACACCCGCCGCAAGCCCGTACGGCGTCGCATTGGCTCGGTCCACGGCCTCATCCAGCGTATCGAACGGCAGGGCGGAGATGACGGGACCAAAGATCTCGTCGCGGGCAATCTGCATGTTGTCCGAGACGCCGGCGAAGACAGTCGGCTCGACGAAGTTACCCTTCGCGAAACTCCCCTCTCTCAGTCTCCGGCCTCCGGTCACGACCTTGGCGCCTTCGTCGCGTCCGCTGTTCAGGAAGCCTTCGACCTTGTCGAGCTGCCGCTCGGAAACGAGAGGTCCGATCTCCGTCGTGGGATCAGCTCCATCACCGATTTTCAGGGCCGAGGCAAATTTCCCCAGCCGCTCGACCAACTCATCATGGATCTTCCGCTCGACGAACAGCCGGGAGCCCGCAATGCAGATCTGGCCCGAATTGGCAAAGGCGGCCATCGCGGCGATCGGCACGGCCTTGTCGAGGTCGGCATCGGCGCAGACAATGACCGGCGACTTTCCGCCAAGCTCGAGCGAGACCCGCTTGAGGTTGCCGGCCGACGCACGAATGATCGCCTGGCCGGTGGCCGTGGATCCGGTGAAGACAATCTTGTCGACACCGGGATGTTCGGCCAGAGGCGCACCGGCCTCCGAGCCGGTCCCGGTTACGACGTTGACGACGCCGGGAGGTACACCTGCCTCATTCATCAGATCTGCGATCAAGAGCGGCGTCAGCGGTGCCTCTTCGGAAGGCTTGAGCACGATGGTGCATCCGGTCGCGAGCGCAGGCCCGATCTTCCAGACCGACGCAGCCGTTGGGGCGTTCCAGGGAATGATCGCGCCGACGACGCCGACGGGCTCCTTCCGTGTGAACGAGACGATGTCGCCCGGAAGCGAATTGTCGATCGTCTGCCCATGAATCGCGGTCGCCATGCCGGCGTAGTACCTGAGCATGCCGAGCACGCGAAGCTTGTTCGCCCGCGTCCTGACGATCGGCATGCCCATGTCGGCCGTGTCGGACCGGCTGATCTCCTCCCAATGCTTCTCGAACAGATCGGCAATACGCAGAAGCAGAGCCTGTCGCTCGAACGGCTTGAAGCGGCTCCATGGTCCCACGAAGGCGCGACGGGCAGCGGCGACGGCGATGTCGATGTCGCCGGCATCTCCACGCGGGACACGACCGATCACCTCACCGGTCGCAGGGT
The DNA here is from genome assembly GCF_014198315.1 of Bradyrhizobium sp. CIR48. Lineage (NCBI taxonomy): Bacteria > Pseudomonadati > Pseudomonadota > Alphaproteobacteria > Hyphomicrobiales > Nitrobacteraceae > Bradyrhizobium > Bradyrhizobium sp. CIR48. Next base: position 496,932 of record NZ_JACIHG010000006.1, on the reverse strand, counting down.
TGCGCGTCTCGAAGACCTGCCCCGAGCGGGCCTCGACCCACGCGCCATCGACGAACATCTTGCGAGTTCGACCGTCTACGGGAAATCGGATATCAGTCTTTGTCATTGGGTCAGTCTTCCCTGTCTCAACACTCATTCTCTCTAGGCCGCTGGTTTCGTCTTCCGAAGGAGCCGAGCCAGGTCGGAAATGTAGGCTTGACCATGGCCGCTCTCGACCACGGCCGCGATGGCAGTGCCGACACCGTCTGCGATCGCTTTGGATGCTCCGGAATTGCTCGCCATCGTCTGGTAGTAGGAGATATCCTTTAGCGCATTATCGATAAAGAACGGGACCGCGCCGGCGTCGGCCGTCGCAATTGCCGGGGCCATGCGCTGAAGCGCAACGCCGGCCCCTCCGCCCTTGGCGAGAACATCGACGAAGATTGCCGGATCGATGCCCGCATCGGCAGCGTGTGCGGCAGCTTCGCCGAGCAGCGCCATGAATCCGATCGACACGTAATTATGGAGCAGCTTGAGCCGATGGCCAAAACCCACCGAGCCGACATGCTCCACACCCTCTGTGAAAGAGGCAAGAACTGCGCGGACGCTGCGAAGATCGGCTTCCTCGCCGCCAACCAGAAGGTTCAGCGTTCCCTCTTCCGCGTGCCTGGCGGTGCGCGTCATGGGCGCATCGAGGAAGTGTCCACCCGCGGCCTGGACGGCGGCAGCCATTCGCACCGTCGATTCCGGCAGCGCCGTCGAACAGTCGACAATGATGGTCCCTTTGCGGAGGCGAGATAGAACGCCCGTCGTGCCGGTGAGGATCGCTTCGACCTGGGGGGAACCCGTCACGCAGAGGATGATGACATCCGAAGCGTCCGCGACGTCGCGAGGAGACTTGCAGGCCGACGCCCCGAGCCCGATGAGATCGTCCATCGGCTGATTGCCCGGATGGTCGAGAAAGGCCAGAGGAAAGCCGCCCCGCACGAGGACGTTCTTCGCGATTCCATGGCCCATCAGGCCGACGCCGATAATTCCGACTCTCAGCATGGTCATCTCATTCATCGCACATGCAGGCCTCTGGTGAACGGCGGCGTGCATGATCTGCTGCTCGGTCGCCTGGATCTCCACGGCGGTCTTCCCGCGCTTGGCGACCACGATCCGATCCGAGAGCGCGAGAACTTCCGGCAGATAAGAGCGCGGATCACGGCGACAACAGCCGAGCCCGCATCCGCAGATGCTCCGCACGGCTCATTGTTCGGCGCAACGTTGCGGGCACCGCCCCATGGCGCGTTACCGGATCTGAAGACCGGTGCGAGCCGTGCTCTTGCGCTGGATGGGCCGCTTGCAACCATCGTTTCCTCGCCTGCGACAGGCTTCCTTTTTGGTGGCGCAAGATGAGCGGCGTCTCCCGGTGCCATGCAAGGCGCTTTTTCTGACCCCCCGTTTGGTTTTTCTGATCTGCCGGCGTTACCCCTGGGGCCGGAAAAACCCACGGGATTACTTCCGTCATGCCGACGGGCGTCGACGATCCAACGAGGGCCGCAGTGTCATCCGGACATCGGCCCGTGAGAAAAACTGACACCCCGTTCAGAATTACTGCGCTACGCCGGCATTGCTTCAGCACTCTGCCGAGAATTAGATCCACACGTAGCAATCATAACGAAGCCAAGTCGACTTGGCGGACAGACGGGGAAACTACGATGAGTCAGACCACCACCTATGCCGGTGCCGCCGGCGCCGCCAAGTCGGAGATAGAGACTTCGACCATTCGCGCCATCTCCTGGCGTCTGATCCCGTTCCTGGTGCTGGCCTACTTCTTCTCCTATCTCGACCGCGTCAATCTCGGCTTTGCCGCGCTGACCATGAATGCGGATCTGAAATTCTCGCCGCTGGTGTTCGCTTGTGGCGCCGGCATCTTCTTCATCGGCTATTTCATCTTCGAGGTGCCGAGCAACCTCGCCCTGGAAAAATTCGGCGCCAGCCGCTGGATCGCCCGTATCATGGTGACCTGGGGCATCATCTCGGCGCTGATGGCGACGGTCAGCGGCGAGACCAGCTTCTACGTTCTGCGCTTTCTGCTCGGGGTCGCCGAGGCCGGTTTCTTCCCGGGCATCATCCTCTATCTCACCTATTGGTACCCGGCCGAGTACCGCGGCCGCTTCATCGCGGCTTTTGCCATCGCAGTCCCCGTGTCCACCGTGATCGGCGCGCCGATCTCAGGCCTGCTGCTCGGGCTCGACGGCCTCATGGGATTGAAGGGCTGGCATTGGCTCTTCATCATCGAGGGCCTTCCATCGGTGCTGCTCGGCATCGTCACCTGGTTCTATCTCACCGACCGGCCGGAGAAGGCGGATTGGCTCTCGGCCGAACAGAGGGCCTGGCTCAAGGCCAAGCTCGATTCTGAGGTTGCGGCCAAGAAGGCGGTCAAGCACCTGTCGCTCGGCGAAGCGCTGTCCTCGCCAAAGGTGATCGCGCTGAGCGCGATCTATTTCGGCTTCGTCGGCGCGCTCTACGGCATGCAGTTCTGGCTGCCGCAGATCGTCAGGGCGTTCGGGTTGACCAACGCCCAGACCGGCTTCGTCACCGCGATCCCGTATCTGTTCGGCACCATCGCGATGATCCTGTGGGCGCGGCATTCGGATGCCACCCGTGAGCGCGTGATGCATGTCGGCGCGCCGCTGATCCTGACCGCAATTGCGCTCGCCGTTTCCTCCTATCTCACCGATCCCACCATGACGATGGTGGCGCTGACGGTGGCTGCTGTCGGCGTATTCTGCTGCTTTGGAGTGTTCTGGACCCTGCCGACAGCCTGGCTTTCGGGAACGGCGGCGGCCGGCGCGATCGCGCTGATCAACTCGATCGGCAATCTCGCCGGCTTTGGCGGTCCTTATCTGATCGGCTGGGTCAAGGAAGCGACAGGGCAAACCTCGACAGGGCTGCTCGTGCTCGCGATCCTGCCCTTGATCGCCGGCATCCTGGTCTTCGTCGGCGGGCACGAGAGCAAGCACGAGTTCGCCGAGCCGGGGCGGTAAGCCTTTCCAGCGTTGCCCCGGCAAATGCGAGGCGGCCCATGCCCCAACTTGGGGTATGGGCGTCAGAAGCGATAAGGCGCGACGGAGTGCCCTGATCCTTTACTAGACCTGGACCGAGGTCAGCTTCTTCAGGCAGCGCAGCGCAAACGACGACCGGCTGTGGCGGATGCCAGGAATGCGATAGAGCTTTTCGCGCAGGAAGCGTTCATAGCCGGCGGTGCTTTCGACCGCGACCTTCACGATGTAATCGTAATCGCCGGTGGTGAGATAGGCCTCGATCACCTCCGGCAAATTCGTAAGCAATTGGCCAAAGCGCTCGAGCATCTCCTCGTCGTGGCGGTCGAGCGTCAGCTCTATGATGACCGTTTCGGGCAGGCCAAGCTTGTCCTGATTGAGCAGCGCGACGTAGCCATCGATATAGCCCTGCGTCTCCAAACGCTTCAGCCTGTTCCAGCATGGCGTGGTGGAGAGCCCGATTCTGTCGGCGAGTTGCGCCGTCGTCAGGCGCGCATCCTGCTGCAAGGCACGCAGGATCTTGCGATCGATCTCGTCGAGCCGAAGTGCATCCTTGCGCGGAGCTTTGACAGGCCCTCTGGCACGTCCGACCGATGCCATACCAAGAATCCTATTCTCGCTTTGCTACTCATATTTGGAAAATTCTTACCGCATTTTTAGACTACACCCAGATCAAAAGAACGACAATCCTGGCTTTTGCCAGTACGATGTGCTTACCAAAATGAGACGCATGCGGTGTTTGTTCTCGAACTGCAGACCAGCAATATGCACGCCGCACTCGGCCGCCTGCTCGACCAGACCCGTGTCGCAGGGCTGCCGCTTGCTGCTCTCAGTGCGCGGGCGGATGCGGATGCCTGCCGCATCTCGGCTTCCATAGACATCAATGACCGCGACGTCATCGACCGGCTCGTTCGGCGCGTTGGTGCGTTATTCTGCGTCGATGCAATCGAGGTGAGAGGTGAAAGCCAATGCCCGACCCCAACCTCATCCGTGACATGATCCCGCAAGACGGGGCGGCTCCATCCGCCGAGCATCCGCCACTGAGGCTGCACGTGCCGGAGCCCGCGGTTCGCCCGGGTGGCACGCCCGATTTCTCCAACATCCGCATTCCGCGCGCAGGCCATGTCAATCGTCCCGACGTCGACGTGGATGCCGAGACGATTCGTGATCTCGCCTTCTCGGTTATCCGCGTGCTCAATCGCGACGGCGAGGCCGTCGGTCCCTGGGCAGGTGCGCTCTCCGACAACGAACTGCTCGAGGGCCTGCGTCACATGATGACGCTGCGTGCGTTCGATGCGCGCATGCAGATGGCGCAGCGTCAGGGCAAGACCTCGTTCTATATGCAGCACATGGGCGAAGAGGCCGTGAGCTGCGCCTTCCGCAAGGCGCTCAATCCGGGGGACATGAATTTTCCGACCTATCGCCAGGCCGGGCTTTTGATCGCCGGCGGCTACTCCCTGGTCGAGATGGCCTGCCAGATCTATTCCAACACACACGATCCCCTGAAGGGGCGCCAGCTGCCCGTGATGTATTCCTCAAGGGAGCACGGCTTCTTCACGATCTCGGGAAATCTTGCCACCCAATACATTCAGGCGGTCGGCTGGGCGATGGCCTCGGCGATCAAGAACGACACGAAGATCGCGGTCGCCTGGATCGGCGATGGCGCAACGGCCGAATCCGACTTCCACGCGGCCCTCGTGTTCGCTTCGACCTATCGCGCGCCGGTCGTACTCAACATCGTCAACAATCAATGGGCCATCTCGACCTTCCAGGGCATCGCGCGAGGTGGCTCCGGCACGTTCGCGGCGCGCGGCCTCGGTTTCGGCATTCCGGCTCTACGCGTCGACGGCAACGACTACCTCGCCGTCCACGCCGTCGCGAAATGGGCATGCGAGCGTGCACGCCGCAATCTTGGCCCGACCCTGATCGAGCACGTGACCTATCGCGTCGGCGCGCACTCCACCTCGGACGATCCCGCGGGCTATCGGCCGAAGACGGAGTCCGAAGCGTGGCCACTCGGAGATCCCGTGATCAGGCTGAAGAACCATTTGATCGTGCGCGGCGCCTGGTCGGAGGAGCGGCACAAGCAGGCCGAAGCGGAGATCATGGACACAGTGATCGCGGCGCAGAAGGAGGCCGAGGGCTACGGCACGCTGCATTCACCTCAGCATGCCTCGGCGCGTGACATGTTCGAAGGCGTGTTCTCGGAGATGCCGCCGCACCTGCGACGGCAACGCCAGGAAGCGGGAGTCTGAGCGATGCCGCGCAAAACCATGATCGAAGCGATTCGCGACGCCATGGATGTGATGATGTCGCGCGATGACGACGTCGTCGTGTTCGGCGAGGACGTCGGCTATTTCGGGGGCGTGTTTCGCGCCAGCCAGGGCCTGCAAGCGAAATACGGAACGAGCCGTTGCTTCGATACCCCGATCAGCGAGCTCGGTATCGTCGGCATCGCAGTGGGCATGGCGGCTTACGGCCTGAAACCCTGTGTCGAAATACAGTTCGCCGACTACATGTATCCGGCTTACGACCAGATCGTCTCCGAGGCCGCGCGGTTGCGCTATCGCTCCAACGGTCAATTCACCTGCCCGCTCGTGGTGCGCATGCCGACCGGCGGCGGCATTTTTGGCGGCCAGACACACAGCCAGAGCCCGGAAGCTCTGTTCACGCATGTCTGCGGTATCAAGACGGTCGTGCCGTCGAACCCACGGGACGCCAAGGGCTTGCTGATCTCTGCGATCGAGGATCCCGATCCCGTGATCTTCCTCGAACCGAAGCGGCTCTATAATGGTCCATTCGACGGTCATCACGACCGGCCGGTAACGCCGTGGTCGAAGCATGATCTCGGCGAAGTCGACGACGGACATTTTGCAATTCCGCTCGGCAGCGCCGCGATCCGCAGGCCGGGTGAGGCCGTCACCATCCTCGCCTACGGGACGATGGTGCACGTCGCCGAGACCGCCGCGACCGAATCCGGCATAGATGCCGAGATCATCGATCTTCGCTCGCTGCTGCCTCTCGATCTCGACACCATCGAAGCCTCGGTCAAGAAGACCGGACGCTGCGTCATCGTGCACGAGGCGACGCTGACCTCTGGCTTCGGTGCTGAGCTCTGCGCATTGGTCCAGACACGATGCTTCTATCATCTGGAAGCCCCGATCGTGCGTGTCGCCGGATGGGACACGCCCTACCCGCATGCGCAGGAATGGGACTACTTTCCGGGCCCTGCGCGTGTCGGCCGCGCATTGATCGAAACGCTGGAGGCTTGAGATGGCCGAGCGCGTGGTCAGGCTGCCCGACGTCGGCGAAGGCATTGCGGAAGCAGAGCTGGTGGAATGGCACGTGAAGGTCGGCGATATCGTGCGCGAAGACGCCGTGCTCGGTGCCGTCATGACCGACAAGGCGACGGTGGAAATTCCCTCGCCGACGGACGGACGGGTCATCTGGCTCGCCGGCAGTGTGGGCGACGTTCTCGCCATCGGCTCGGACTTTGTTCGGCTGGAGGTAGACGGCAAAAGCGCGCCAGCGGCGGAGGCAGTGAAGTCGGCCTCGTCCACGGCAAGCACTTTGGCCAAAAAGCCTGACGTTGCCGCAAGCGCCCCGCGCATGGCGCGCGAGCCGCCCAACATGCTGAAGTCGCAGCCCTCTGCGGCGCCACCCCACCACGCAGGCGATCGGCCTCTCGCCGCCCCCGCGGTTCGGCTCCGCGCGCGGGAGGCAGGCGTCGACTTGCGTCAGATCCGCGGCACGGGTCCCGCCGGGCGGATCACCCATGATGATCTCGACGCCCATCTCGCGCGCGGCCGCACCGGAACGACGGCGACGCCGTATCCAACGCAAACCGCGGTCACCGACATCAAGATCGTCGGCTTGCGACGCAAGATCGCCGAGAAGATGTCCGTTGCGAGCTCGCGCATTCCGCACATCACTTATGTCGAAGAGGTCGATGTCACCGCGCTCGAGGATTTGCGCGCGAAGCTCAACAGCCAGAAGCAGCCGGGTAGACCCAAACTGACAATGTTGCCGTTCCTGATGCGCGCCATGGTGCGCGCGATCGCCGAGCAACAGCATCTCAATGCCCATTTCGACGACGAGGCCGGGATCGTTCACCAGCACGCAGGCGTTCATATCGGGATCGCCACGCAAACGCCGGCCGGCCTCGTGGTCCCCGTCGTCCGGCATGCGGAAGCGCGCGACCTCTGGAGTTGCGCCGCCGAGGTGGCACGGCTCGCGGAAGCGGCTCGGAACGGCAGCGCCACCCGCGACGAGCTCACCGGCTCGACCATCACCATCACATCGCTCGGCGCGCTGGGCGGGCTCGCGACGACGCCCATCATCAATCATCCGGAGGTCGCGATCATCGGCGTCAACCGTATCGCGATCCGTCCGCATTGGGATGGCGCCGCCTTCGTGCCGCGTCAGATGATGAACCTGTCGTCCAGCTTCGACCACCGGGTCATCGATGGGTTCGATGCAGCCCAGTTCGTGCAGCGGATCAAGACACAGTTGGAGACACCCGCCATGATCTTCATTGACGGGTAGGATGATGACCGAGATCACGTGCAAGCTCCTTGTCATCGGCGCGGGCCCCGGCGGCTACACCTGCGCGATCCGTGCCGGCCAGCTCGGCATCGATACGATCATCGTCGAGGCCGAGAAGGCGGGTGGAACCTGCCTCAATGTCGGCTGCATTCCTTCCAAGGCCTTGATCCATGCGGCCGGTGAGTATGAAACCATTGCGCGCGCCGCGGCGGGCGAGAGCGCACTGGGCATCACCACGGCGAAGCCGTCTCTCGACTTCGCCAAGACCATCGCCTGGAAGGACAATATCATCCGACGTCTGAACGGCGGTGTGGCCGGTCTCTTGAGAAGGGCCGGTGTCAGGCTCGTGGCCGGCTACGCTCGCTTCCGCGACGGCAAGACCGTCGAGGTCGAAACGCAATCCGGCCGGCAGGTGATCCATGCCGAAACGGTGGTGATTGCGACAGGCTCCGAGCCGGTCGCCCTGCCGTTTCTCCCCTTCGGCGGCCGGGTGATCTCTTCGACCGAGGCATTAGCGCTCACCGAAATCCCGAAGAAGCTTGTCGTGGTCGGCGGCGGGTACATCGGTCTCGAGCTCGGTACTGCATTCGCGAAAATCGGCACGGCTGTCACGGTCGTCGAGGCCGCGCCACGCATACTCCCGCAATATGATCGCGATTTGAGTGAGCCCGTCGCAAGACGCTTGACCGCGCTCGGGGTCACGGTTCTGACCGACGCAAGGGTGAAAGCACTCGAAGCCAATGGCACGGCGCTGGCGATCGAGACCGCCAATGGCGAGCAGGCTTCGCTCGCAGCCGACAAGATTCTTGTTACGGTCGGCCGCAGACCCGTGACGAGTGGCTTTGGCCTCGAGCAGCTCGATCTCGATATGGACGGACCATTCATTCGAATTGACGACCGATGTCGCACCTCGATGCACGGCATCTGCGCGATCGGAGACGTCACGGGAGAGCCGATGCTGGCGCATCGCGCCATGGCGCAAGGCGAGATGGTAGCCGAGATCGTTGCCGGCCGCCGTCGCGCCTGGGACCGGGTTTCGATCCCGGCGATCTGCTTCACTGACCCCGAGCTCGTCACGGTCGGCCTGTCACCCAACGAGGCGAGCAGCAGGGGATTCGACGTCAAGACGGACCTCTTCCCGTTCAAGGCCAACGGCCGCGCATTGACGCTGGATCGGGAAGACGGCTTCATCCGGACGGTCGTGCGAGCCGACAACCACCTCCTGTTGGGTATCCAGGGCGTCGGCGCCGGCATCGCCGAGCTTTCGGCAGCCTTCACACTTGCGCTGGAGATGGGCGCGCGGCTGGAGGATATCGCCATGACCATCCATGCGCATCCAACCCAAAGCGAAGCCTTTCACGAAGCTGCGCTGAAGTCGCTAGGGCATGCGATTCATATCTAAGCACAGGCGCCACCTGCGCAGTAGAGCTGCCAACTGGCGCCACAACGTGCGTCCGGTCACTGGTCATCGAGGGAGACCAAGGACGATCAAGCATCAGAGAACATGGTCCCACGTCTCAACAGATTGTGAGCTGCCGCTACCACGATGTTGCTGCAGCAGGACCGGTTTCCTCGATTGTCGTCCTATCGCAGAGAGATCGTGATCTGACTGATATTGGCCGCCAGCTCGAGTCCCGCCTTGGGGCCTTGCAGCACGATCGTCACGCCCTTTTCGTTGCGGAGGTGGGCGCCGCTGACGCCGCCGACCAGAGCAAAGCCACCGCCGACCGAACTGTAGGTGCCGGCAAAGTCGCCGACCTCGCGGATCCCGGAGGCCCAGCCATCGAGCCGGCCGACTGTCGCGCCGACCGTGATGCCGAAACTCAGGCCGCTGATCCTGAACGGATAGGACTTGCCACGATAGGTCAGCACGCCATTTCCGGCGCCGCCGCCGACCAGAAGGCCGGCCTTGACGATCTTGGCTCTGACGTGACCGGACGCCTGCGCCAAGGCTGGCGTCGCCGGCATGGTCAGTCCGAGTGCCAACAGGAGGAGCGCTATCAGGCCGAGCCTGCGCCGGCGCATGGACATGCGCCATTCAGGGTTTTGCGGCATCGACCTTCTTCCAAGTCTCATCGGGATCGAACAGCGTGGTGCGCTCGGCGACAAACGCCGTGCGCTTGCCGAGATCCTTCTGGTAGACGGTGCCGGCGTGATTGACCAGGAAGGTCATGATGCCCGAATTGCCGTACTCCGCGGGCCACGCGATCAGGGCGAAACCACCAATCATCTTGCCCTTGACCACATAGTCGAGCGCGCCGCCGGGCGCATCGCGGCCCTGCCCCTTGAGGATGCGGAAATAGTAGCCGTGATAGGGCGCAGGTCCGACGTCGCCCGCGCGATAGCCCTCCTTCGAGGCCTCGGCCGCCAGCGCGCCAAGCGGGCTCGGGTCGCTGTCGTCGCGCCAGAACAAGCCGTCCTTCTTGCCGGGCGATGAGACGATGCGCTGCGCATAGATGCCGGCGCCCTCACCGCGGTCCTTGTCGGCGTATTCGTTCTGCGCGTCGACAAAGGCGAGCGCGGTCTGGATCGCGTCGAGCTCGTTACGGCCGATGCGACGGCGCAGCACCTCGATGCGTCCCTCGTCGGTGTCGAACTCCCAGCCGGCCTTGGTATTGACCAGCGGAATCGGGAACGGGAAATCGTCCGGCCCCAGCATCAGGGTCGCCGTCTTGTTGCCCTCCGCCTTGATGCCGTGCTTGGCGTCATACATCGACGTGAAGCGCTGGCGGATGTCGTTGTCGGCGATCTCGTCGCCGGACGAGACGATGTCGTCTGCGGCGCGGCCCAGCACTTTCAGGATATCGTCTGGTCCGTTCTTGACCGCGGCTGCAAGCGCTGCCGCTGCATCTTCCGGCGTCTTGAAGGATTGCTGCGCCTGCGATGCTGAGCCAAGCAGCGCCAGCGCCACGAGTCCCGGCAACATCGCGCGACGGAGTGATTTCGAGCCGGTCATGGCGTCACCTCCCCAGGGATCTTCGCGCCGCCGGCGAGCCAGTCGCCATAGCTGCGGAATGTCAGTCCGAGTTTTTCGTAGCGAACCCGCAGATATCCATCGCTGCCGCGGGTCACGGCGGCAGGCATCACCTGCTCGACCTCCTGCGCCATGACGCCGACATAGGCCTTGTCGTTGCCGATGTAGCTGAAGCGATAATAGCCGAGGCCGTTCGAGAGATGGCCGAGCAGGACGATGTCATGCTTCAACGCGATGTCGGAGCGTCGGCCACCGCCGCCGCCACCACGGAAGCCGCCACCGCCGCCTCCGCGGAATCCACCGCCGCCACCGCCCCGCATTGCCATTCCGCCACCGCCGCCGCGGCCGGCCATGCTCGGTCCGCCGCCGCCACCGCGCGGCATGCTTGCCATGCTGGATCGTCCGCGCGCGGACGCCGCCGCGGCCGAGCGGCCGGAGGAGACGTTCATGGCACCGCCGCGATTGCCGCCACCACGGTTGGCTGCCGCACCGCCGCCGGCGCGGTTGGCGGCCTTGGCGCGATCTCCGCCGCCCTTGTTTGCAGCCTTGGCGCGGTCACCACCGCCCTTGGCACGATCCGCGGCTCCAGCGCGATCGCCCCCGCCGGGCCGATCGCCGCGGTTGCCCGCACGATCACCCGCACGATCGCCTGCGCGATCACCGGGACCACCACGATCACCAGCACGGTCACCGGCGCGATCGCCGGCCCGGTCTCCAGCACCTTGGTTGGGACGCAGCACCTGGTTGCCGTCACGGCCGCGGAAATCCATCCGGTCCGACACGCCGGCCTTCAGGTTGTTGTTGCCGAAACGCTGCTGAACGTTGCTATTGTTGTAGCGCACGCCACCGCGATGCGCCGGATTATGCTGCCAGCCGTTACCGATGTTGGTGGTGCGATGATTGACGTAGACATTGCGGTTGCCCCAATTGCAGCCGCCGCCCCAGTAATTGCCCCAGCGCCCGATCGCCCAAGCCGTGCCGAAAGCGAGGCCCGCCGCAACCACGCCGGCGCCGATATAGGACGGGTAGCCCCAATAATACGGCGGATACTCCGCATAGGGCCAGCTGCCATAGACCGTCGCCGGATCGTAATACGGCACGTACATCTCCGCGGGATTGGCCTGCTGGATCACAACGACCTGCTTGCCTTCCTGCGACTGGACACTGACCTTCTGCTGCTTGGTCGTGACCAGCTTCTTGTTGTCATAGGCCTTGTTGCGCAAGCGCTGGATCGCATCCATCACGTCAGGCTGCTGGGCGAGAAAGGCATCGCCGAGCTTCTTGGTCCAGTCGAGCTGATCGCTCATCATGGTCAGGACATCGGCGGTGCTGGCCAGCGCCTTGATGCTGTCGTCCCAGGCCTGCTTCTCGACCTCCGTCTTCAGCGCATCGCCCTTCAGGGTCTTGCGCTCCTTCAGCCAGCGGTCGGCCTGCACCACCTCCAACGGATAGGTTGAGGCGGCAAGCACATTGGCAAGGAGCTCGTCTGGATACAGTGCGATCGGCGCCACCAAGGCCTCGAGCTGCTCCGGCTTCAGAAGCTCGGCCGTCGGCGCAGGCGGAGGAGCCGGCTGCGCTTGCGGAGACGGGGCCGCAGGCGTCGTGTTGGTTTGCGCCGTTGCGGCGAACGATGTCGCCATGACGACCGCAAGCGCCATCAGGGTCTTGCCGCAGCGAAACATTGCATCCTCCCTTGCACTTCCAGGGTGGGACGATCGGGCCGGGACGCAGACGTTTGTTGATCGAGATCAACGAAACGAGGCCCTCGTGGCTGCTGCAGCGCGAGAGCCATGCGTCATTCGATCAGTTCGGCGTCCATCAGAAGCCGGCTCGGCACCGTCAGGCCGAGGGCATGGGCCGTCTTCATGTTGATGACGAGCTCGAACCTGGTGGCGAACTGCACCGGAAGCGACCGAATCTCGGCGCCGCGCAGGATGCGATCGACATAGCCGGCGCCGTCGCGAAATTGCTGGGTGAGATCGGCGCCATACGACATCAGCCCACCGTTCACCGCGTAGAAGCGGACCGCGAAGATCGCGGGCACGCGGCGCTGCGTCAGCAGCGCGATCGTCATCGCGCTCTGGGCCCCGAAGAAGCCTCCATCAGGCAGCACGACGAGGCCGCCGCCGTCGCGTGTCGCGGTCTCGATGGCCGCCGCGATCTCGGCTCCACTCCGGACACTGGCACCGGTAACCTTGAGACCGAGTCGGTTTTCCATCTGGTGCGCCGCCTGAAGATAGAACGGCGCATAGGGCGACGATTCCGGATTGAACAGCAGCGCCGCGTGGCTCATCCCCGGCACCATATCCTTCAGCAGACCGAGCCATTTCCCGCTCATCGAGTGCTCGTAGAGCGAGAAGCCGGTGAGATTGCCGGTCGGCCGCGCCAGATTGGCGACGAGGCCGGTCCCGACGGGATCGGAGAGCCCGACGAAGACGATCGGAATTCGCTGCGTGGCATCGCGCAGCGTCCGGGTCGTGCCCGTGCTGGTCGAAAGCAGTACGTCCGGCCCGGCGGCAATGAGCTCGAGCGCCTCCAATTGCTGGCGTGCCGGACTGGGACCCGGCCAGCGCACCTCCAGGCGATAGTTCTGGTTGGCGATCCAGCCACGATCGGTGAGCCCCTGCTGAAAGGCATCGACACGCATCTGCGCGCCGGGATCGCCGGCGACATTGCCGGTCAGCACGCCGACGAACGGCGCTCTGTCCTGGGCCCGCCCCAAGACCGGGAACGCCGCCGCGGCACCAACCAGCGACATGAACTCACGGCGTCTCATGGCCACCGACACTCCCCACATGCGCACCCATCCCGGTCATCGCGCAATTGCGAGAAGGAAACGGCTTCGCCGATCCCGTGAGCTTGATCAAAATCAAGACACCGGCGATCAGTGAAGGATCGGAAGACGGATCGTGAAGAGCGCGCCGCCCGCGGCCTGGTTTTCGGCAGAGATCGTGCCGTGATGGGCCTCGATGATGGTTTTGGCGATCGCGAGCCCCATGCCCATACCCTGGGGCTTGGTCGTGAAGAACGGATTGAACACGTTCGCAAGGTCGGAAGCGGCAATCCCGGGACCAGTATCGGAGACCCGGATCTCCGCTTCGTTGCCGACGCGCAGGGTCGAGACGCTGACCTGGCGTTTTCCGGGATCTGCGTCGAAGATCGCATCCATCGCATTGATGATCAGGTTGAGAACGACCTGCTGAAGCTGGATCGGATCGCCTCGGACATGCAGGTCGGCCAGGACAGGCGTGTAGATCAATGTGATCCGGCGTCCATCGGCGACGGCCCGCACAAGGCCGATCGCTTCGCGGACCATATCGTTGAGCTCGATGTCCTTGACCTCGAACGGCGTCTTTTTCAGAATACTGCGTAGCCTGCGGATGACTTCGCTGGCCCGCTGATCGTCACGCCGGATGTCGGCGAGGATCTGCCGGATCTCGTCGATGTCGGGCGAAGCGGCCTTCAGCATCAGCTCCGCAGTCTCGGCGTTGGTCAGGATGGAGCCGAGCGGCTGGTTCAGTTCATGGGCGATCGACGTGGTCAACTCGCCAACGGCCGAATAGCGGTTGGCGTGAGCGAGCTCGGCCAGACGCTGGCGTGACTCGACTTCGGCGATCTGGCGCCGACGGCGCTCATGCAGCATCCCGCTGATCAGGCCGGCCTGCACCAGAATGACGGACGCGATCAGCAGCATCTGCCAACGATAGCGCTCCCAGATGCTCTGTTCGCGAAACATGATTTCGCTGCCGGGAGGCAAACGGCTCTCGCTGATGCCCCAATGCTGCAATTGGCGCCAATCATATCTCGGCGCGGCGAATCCGATCGGCTCGTAACTGATGCTCGCTGGTTTCGCGCCGCCGAGAATGCCAATCGCCGCACTGACGGTCCTGGAACTCGTTTCCGCGATCATATGCATCGGTCCCCCGACAGTGCCGTCACCGAAGAACGGCTCCTGGTAGGAGAAGATCGGGGCATTCGCGGCCGCGTACAGGCTGCGCAAGGCGATGTCGCTCTCGTGGACGACCCCAGCCGCATCGACCGACATCAGCCCCCAGAACAGCGCGGTGTGCGGCGGCAGCTTTGAAACGCGCTTCAGGATTTCGTCGAATGACAAGTCCGAGTACCAGACCAGCTCGACCTCCTCGCCCAAGGGTTGCAGTTCCCGCTTGACCTCCTCCACCCAGAACTTCTCGAGCGGCGAGGCACCGATCACGACCACAATCGACTTTGTGTCAGGCAAAATCTGGAGAACGTTGCGGAACGCGGCCATGAAATCGTTGCGGATCGCCACGACGACGTCGTTGTCGCTGAGATCGGCGCGATTGATCAGCCGATGCTCGACCGCGGAGAGAATCAATGGCACATCAGGGAATAATCTTCCGCGGTATTTCTGCGCAAACCGGGCCGCAGGCGCGCCGATGCTCAATACGATGTCGGGCATCGCTCCCTGGTACAGCGATTGCAGATAGTCGACGAAAGGTGCCTCAGGACCGGGATTGTTGAAGCGCGCGGTGAGCAGCGCGTGCTCCTGTATATCGAGTGGCCAGGGCGATTGCCGTTCGAGCTTGGCCTTGATGTCGCGCGCATACTCGCTCCACGGCCGAAAATCACGGCCGAATGAATGCAATACCAGGACGCGCTTCAGCTCGCCGCGGAGACTCCGCTCGACTGCACCAACTCGCCCGGCGGACAGGCACACGGCGAAAAGCAGCGCGAGACAGTATAGCGCCGTCACGGCCCCTGGCCTGACCTTGGAGATGGACGTGCGCCCGCTCATGCTCCATCCTTGCAGCTCCAGCAACTGCTGTCGCGGAAATTCTAGCGGGAATTGCACCGCTGCGACAGGCCCCGGGGGCGGCTTCACAGCTCAATGCCCGCTCAGCACCAGCGTCTGGATCGGCAGCAGCAGCGCCTGGATGCGCAGCAGCAGCGCGTGCACCAGGCCGACACCGTCGACCACGTGCAAGGCGATCTTCCGGCTGGTCGAAGTCCCCTTGGCCGAGATCTCCTCGTGGTTGCTGGTATAGGCATTGACGACGCAGCTGCTGCCCGGCGTCACGCCTTCGAGGCCACCTTTGTAAAGCGGCTCCAGGAACACCAGGATGGTGCCGGGGCGGACGGCGTTCTGCGGATCGACCAATTGCTCCCCGGATCGGAATTGTCCGGCCGCGATGTAGTCCTGGACTGTCGTGATCACCATGGGGATGATCACCCATGGCCTGGAGATGCAGGTCGCTTCCGCCACCATGCCCTCTTTCATCACCTGTGCCTCGATCTGGCCGAACCCGGCCTGCAGCATCTTGCGGCCGGCCCCCTCCGGAATGAGAACGCCTGCGGGCCGCATGAGTTGATTGACGACGTCGCCGGGACGGATCAGGAATTGCTCGACGCGCCCATCGACACCGGCGCGGACCAAGGTCTTGTCGATATCCACCTGGGCCTGGTCGAGCGCGGCCTCCGCGCTGGCCTTCTGCGCCGGCAGCAGGATGGAGACCTGCATTGATACGGATTGCTTCGCGGCGGTCGCGGCATCGATCCCGGACTGACGTTGATCGACCAAAACCTGGAGCTTGTCGATATCACGCTGCGGAACGATGCCGGGATTGCGGCGCTGGAGCTCGGTCTTGACCTCGAGCTCGTCCTTGGCCTGCTGATAGTTCGCCTTCGCCTCCCCGATCTGCGCCTCGGCCTTGACCACGTCAGCCTGCGCCGTCTGCATGGCGGCATCGACCTCCGCAACCTTCCGCCTGGCGGTTTCGAGCGCGGCCTGCTGCTTCGAGGCGTCGAGCGTGAACAGCACGTCGCCCTTCTTCACCGGCTCGCTGAAGCCAACCTTGACCTCGGCAACGCGGCCGGAGCCTTCGGGCAGGATCGGCACGGTGCGAAAATAGAGCGTCGCCGATGACGTCGAAGGATGGAAGTAGAAGATCATGGTGATCAGCGACACCGTCAGCATCAGGCAGCCGGTGATGCCCCAGCGCAGCTCGTACCAGACCGAGAAGAAGGTGATCTCCTTGCCGAAACGCTTGCCCTGGGCGTAGCGGCGATAGAGATAGTCCGGCAGAATCGTCAGCAGCGAGCAGAACATCAGCTCAAACATGGCTGTGCTCCTTCTTTGCGGCTTCCGGCTTCTGTGCGGGAGGCGTCGCGGCCTCCGTCCGGATCTCTTCGCCACCGGCGGCAGGCGCTGCCTCTGCAATCTTCTCGACCGACCCGGCGATGCTACGCAGCGGGGTGCCGAAATCGGGAAGATCGATCAACGCGAGCAGGAGGCCGGCGACCCAGAAAATATGCATGTGCGTGAACAACGAGATCAGGCCGAGCACCGCGACGAGCTCGAACTGCAATTTTTGTGATTTGTGCGCCATCCGCTCGGGCAGGCTGTGCAGCTTCCAATAGAGCGTACCGACCCAGAGCACGGTGCCGATCAGGAACAGCCCCATCACAACCATCAGCGTATCGGTCCCGCTCCCCGGCGCCAGATAAAACGGCAAATGGTGCGGAGCCATCGGATGAAGCTGGTCGCTCAAAGCGTCTCTCCCGATCAAATGCGCATGTGCGATATTGTGTTCGGCAGGCTGCGGTTTGCTTGATTTGAATCAAGGGAACACCCTCCGCCCGACCTAGCCTTTCCTGGATGCTGATTGGATAACCATCAGGAGCCGCAAGCCATGCCCGGCCTCGACGATCTCATCCCCAACGCCGCCCAGATTCGGAAGGAAGCCGCCCTCAAGGAGGCCGAGAAAGCCGAGGAGTATGTCCGCCTCGCCGCCGCGGTCGAAGCCGAGAAGCGCGCGCTGATCGAGCGGCTCAGCAAACCCTCCGGCAAGAGCGAGGAGGAGAAGATCAAACTCGCCTCGACCATCATCCAGCGTGCGGTGCGAAACGGCCTGACGGAGGTGCTGGTCTATCGCTTCCCCAACTCGCTTTGCACCGACAGGGGGCGCGCCATCAACCAGATGGAAAAGGGTTGGGAGACCACTCTGACCGGCATCCCCAAGGAGATCTTCCAGCTCTGGACCGATTATCTGAAGCCGCGCGGCTATCGCATCGCCTACCAGATCATCGAATTCCCGGGCGGCGTGCCCGGCGATATCGGCGTGACCATCTCCTGGGACGATTAGTTCTGGGGCGATTGACAAGCTCAGCAGCGAGAGGACCGGCATGGCCAAGGATGCGCCCGCGGAGCGAATGAAGCGGAAGGACTATGAGAAGGAGCTGGAAAAGCTCCAGGTCGAGCTCTGTCACCTCCAGGACTACGTGCGGGCGAACAAGCTCCGGGTGATCATCGTGTTCGAAGGCCGTGACGCTGCCGGCAAAGGCGGCACGATCAAGGCGATCACCGAGAAGGTCAGCCCGCGCGTGTTCCGCGTCGTGGCGCTGCCGGCGCCGTCGGACCGCGAAAAGACACAGCTCTTCTTCCAGCGCTACATGGAGCAGTTTCCGGCGGGCGGCGAGATCGTGATCTTCGACCGGAGCTGGTACAACCGCGCCGGCGTCGAATATGTCATGGGCTTTGCTACGCCCGCCGAGCACCAGCGCTTCCTCTCCCTCTGCCCGCAGATGGAGAGATACGTCATCGACGGCGGTATCATCCTGATCAAGATCTGGCTCGAGGTCGGAATGGACGAGCAGGAGCGTCGCTTCCACGCCCGGATCGATGATCCCGTGCGGCAATGGAAGCTGAGCCCGATGGACCTGGAGTCCTACCGGCGCTGGTACGACTATTCGCGAGCTCGCGATTTGATGCTCAAGCAGACCAGTACGAAGGAAGCGCCGTGGTACATCATCCGCTCCGATGACAAGCGCAAGGCGCGGCTGAATTGCATCGCACATCTCCTCGGCGCGATTCCCTACAAGCGCATCAAGAAGGACAAAATCAAGCTGCCGAAGCGCTCCGAGAAGGGCCGCTACAACGACCAGGCCGGCCTGAAGGGGATGAACTTCGTCGCCGAGCGGTATTGAGACGCGAAAAGGGCTGCCGGTGAGGCAGCCCGATTGCCCTGATTGCCCTCCGGATCACTTCAGGCGGATCGTGACACCGCCGACGGCAGCCGACACTTCCGCGCCAACCCTCGGACCGCTGAGCTGAAGGATCACGCCATTGGCGTTCTGCAGCTGAACGGCGCCGGCGCCTGCGGCCACGGCTCCGCCCGCTCCTCCCACCGCATAGGAGCCTTCGATGGATGCAGGCCCCTTCAGATTGAGCGCCCGACCGACGAACTTCGTGGTCGAAGCCCCGACGGTGAGGCCGACGCTCATGCCGGAGACGGTGAATGGATATTTCTTGCCCCTGAGGACCAGAACGCCCTCACCGCCCCCGACACCGACGATGAAGCCGCCCTTGGTGAAGACGACGGCGACCTCGCCGGTCTCGGCACGCGACGGCGTGCTGAGACCGGTCAGGGCCGCAATCGAGGCAACCAGGGCGACGCCAACGGCAAGTTTCTTCATGACTTTCTTCCCCCTCTTGATCATTGCGCAAGGATCATTGCGAAGTAGCCGAACACGGTGAGCAGGATGCCCGAGACGGCATAACCGACCGGGAATCCGATCCAGGGCACGGAGCTCTGGATCTCGACCGCAGCCTCGCGGGCGGGGCCGGAGTGCGACCGCGCGCCGGCAACGCCGCCCATCAGCACGGCCGGGTTGATCTTGAAGACGTGGAAACCGATCGCCCAGACGATGAACGGCGGGATCGTGCAGGCAATGAAGCCGACCAGGAATATCTTCAAGGCGACTGCACCCGTGAGCTGCGACAGCAGTCCCGCGCCGGCATTGACGCCAACGATGGCGACGAAGACCACGAGGCCGAGATCCTCCAGCACGTTGCGCGCCGCGTTCGGCGTATTGCCGAAGAATCGCAGACGCGACACGATCGACGATACGATCACGCCCGACAGCAGCAGACCGCCGGCGTTGCCGAGGCCGACCTTGGCGCCGAATGCCGGGAATTCGATCTTGCCGATCAGGAAGCCGATGATCATGCCGACAGCCAGCGTCAGCAGATCGGTCGAGGTGTTGGACCTCGCGATCCGACCCCACATCTCGCCGAGCTCGTTGACGGCAGACTTCAAGCCGACCACGGAAACGATGTCCATCCGCTCCAGCTTGGTCTTGAGACCGGCCGGAATCTGCACACCGCCGCGCTCGACCTTGGTGACCTGCAGCTGGCCGGCGATCGCGGTGTCGCGGAAGGACTCGAAGGTGCGCCCCACCATCTCCTTGTTGGTGATGAGGATGTCCGCCTGGTCCATGGGAATGCCGAGCGTCTTGGCATCCGAGACCTCCGGACCGATCAGGCCCATCTTCTCGGTGAGATGCTCGGTCGAGCCGCCGAGGGCGACGATGTCGCCCTTCTGCAGCACGAGGTCGGCATCCGCGCCTTGCGGCTCGCCGTTCCGCCCGACATTGACGATCCGGTATTCCGGATTTATCGCGCGGAACTTCGCGATGCTCATACCGACCGTCGCCGGGTTCTCCAGCCGGTAGGCCCGCAGACCGAACTGACGATAGCCGGTCAGGCCGCCGCCTTCGAGATCCTTGACGCCGAATTCCCGCTCGTACTGCTTCGCGGCGGCCCTGGCGTCGACGCCCCACCAGCGCGGCAGGTATTTGCAGATCAGGATGATGCCGACGGTGCCCCAGATGTAGGTGATACCGTAGGACAGCGCGATCATGCCTGAGGCATCCTCAGGCTTCATTCCCTCGGGCAGCTTGACGACGCCCGACGTGACGGCCTGCTCGGCCGAGCCGATCGCCGCCGACATGGTCTGCGATCCCGCCAACATGCCGCCGGCTGCGCCCGGCGGGAGAGAGAACATCTTGGCGCCGATCACCACCAGCGCCAGTCCGATCACGCTCGATATCACCGCCAGGATGCAGAACTTCAGGCCGTCGCCCTTCAGGCTGTTGATGAAGGACGGCCCGACACGCAACCCGACGCCATACATGAAGAGATAGTAGAACAGGCTCTTGGCGAAATTGTTCAGCTCGAGCTTCACGCCGTAGGTCGACGACCACACCGAGACGCCGGCGCCGACCACGATGGCGCCGGCAACCATGCCGAGGCCATACCCCTTGATGCTGGCCCGGCCGATATAGACGGCGAGGCCGACGACGAAGAACAGCAGCAGGTACGGATTCTGCTGCAGGAACGTGAAAAAGCCCTGCATGTTCGATCCCCTCTAAGATGCCGCTTTCAACTTCGGCGTCGCGGCGGGCCTGGGCTTGCCGATCTTCGCCAAGGCTTCGGAGCGCACGAGCTTCAGCCCTTCCTTGGCGTCGTAGCCGTGGATCTCCTTCACATCGAGCTTGCGCATGAAGTCGATGGTCTCCTGCGTGATGACCTGACCGGGCACCATGATCGGGAAGCCCGGCGGATACGGGATCACGAAATTGGCCGAGACGAGCTCTGGTCCCGACTTGAGCCGGCGATCGATCTCGGGATCGTTGAGGCGGATGTGCTCGCAACCCGCCACGTCGTAGGCCGCGTAAAAGCCGCTGCGAATGTCGCCTTCATTGGTCTTGCTGCCGGCATCGCCGCGGAAGCTCGGGTGGAAATGCGAGAAGTTGGGCAGATCAGGTACGTCGGTCATCAGGCTCTTGACCCGTGCCTCGAACGTCTTCTTCGCATTGACGCCGCCCTGCGCCAGCCCGCGATCGACCTCGCCCGCGATCTCGGCGAGGACGCGGATGAGATGCGCGACGTCGCTGCGGGTGTTGTTGATGTTGGACTGGACCAGGACCGAGTTGCGCGAGGTCTTGTTGACCTGGATGTTGTACTCATTGGCGAGGATACCCTTGAACTGGGTGCCGTCATAACCGGCCATGCCGCACACCAATGTCATACGGGTCGGATCGAGGCAGAACTCGTCCTCGTCCAGGCTCTTGAGGGTGTTGACCCAATTCACGCCCGCGGCGAGATAATCGGTAAAGCCGCTCTGGCGATATTGGGCAGGCACCATGGCGTCGGCGCCGAGGATGCGGAAATACTTCGAGATCAGCGGGTTGTTGTTGACCGCCTGGCGAATGGCAAGCGCGATCTCCATCGCATTGGCCACGAGGCCGTAACCTTCCAGCTCCATCTGCCGCCTGGATATATCGAGGCTGGCGATGAGTTGCTGGTTCGGGCTGGTGGAAGCGTGGGTGAACACGGCCTCCTTGAACTGCTGCTCGACCGTGTGGAATTCGACGTCCTTGACCGAGAGCATGGAGCCTTGCCGGATCGCCGACATCGACTTGTGGGTCGAGTTGGTCTGGTAGACGCGCAGGCGGATCTGCCTGGGATCGGGAATCAGCCGGGTCTTGAGCAGCATCTCGTCCGACGGGTTCTTGCCGAGCTCGGCCTGCTGCTTCTCATAGGCCGCGACCGACTTCGGGTCGTGCATCCACGCCTCGATCTCGTTGGCCGCCCCCATGGCGGTGCGGCGGCGCAGGAACGGCGAGAAACGCGCGAAGCCGAACCAGGCCTCGTCCCAGAGGAAGATCAGGTCCGGCTTGATAGCGAGACATTCCTCCATCACCCGGCGGGTGTTGTAGATGTGGCCGTCGAAGGTGCAGTTGGTGAGGTCGATCATCTTGACGCGGTCGAGCCGGCCGTCGGCCCTGGCGCCGAGCAGCGCCTGCTTGATCGTCTTCAGCGGTACCGCGCCGTACATCGAGTATTCCGTCATCGGGAAGGCTTCGACATAAAGCGGCTGCGCACCCGCCAGAACCATTCCATAGTGGTGCGACTTGTGGCAGTTGCGATCGACGATCGCGATGTCGCCCGGCGCGAGCAGCGCCTGCACCGCCATCTTGTTCGATGTCGACGTGCCGTTGGTGACGAAGAAGACGCGGTCAGCGCCGAGCGCCCTCGCCGCTTTCTCCTGCGCCTTCTTGATGTTGCCGGTCGGCTCCAGCATGCTGTCGAGGCCGCCCGTGGTGGCGCTGCTCTCGGCCAGGAACAGGTTCGGCCCGTAGAATTCGCCCATGTCGCGAATCCAGTCGGACTTGAAGATCGACTTTCCACGGGCGATCGGCAAAGCATGGAACGTGCCGATCGGACGCTGCGCATATTTCTTCAGATTGTCGAAGAACGGGGTGTCGTAGCGATCCTGAATGCCTTCGAGGATGGACAGATGCAGCTCGAGAAGCTCCTCGACGGAGTAGAAGATGCGGCGAACGACGTTGGCTTCAGGGTTTCCAGCCAACTCCTCGACGTCGCGGTTCGAGATCATGTAGAGGTCGAGCTCGGGACGGACGCGCTTGATGATCTGGGCGAGCCGGAGCGCAGAGGCGTCGGACTCGTCGTTGAGGCCGGCCGAAGCCGTGATCGAGCGCAGCACGGGTGCATTGTGGCGCGAGCGCAGCCCGAAGCCTTCGTTGATGATGACGGCCGCGATATTGGGATTGAGCATGGTCGCGCAGAATGCATCTTCCAGGCTGCCGACGATGACAGGCTCATAGATGAAGCCATCGACTGGGCGCCGCAACTTGCGCCATTCGGCGGCGAGCGCCGGCCACTGACTTGATGATACGCCAGTCACGATCAGGGTTTCGAAATAGGGCCGGCGTGCCGTATGCGCACCGAACGTCGGTGGCACCAGCTCGGGCGCGTCGCCATTACCATCATCCTTCGCGCTCCAGTCGCCGGCATGCTGGCGGAAGGATCGTGTCGTCAGGGCTTGGGTAATCCGCGTCGCAAGGGCGAGCGTCGTTGCCCCATCGCCTGCGGAGGCCGCTTCCCGCAGTGCCGCCATCAGCTGCAGCCCGGGATAGCCGTAGAACTCCTCCGTCACCGAGAGCTCGGCCAGTGCCGCATCGTAGACCGCCCGATTGCCGACGCGAGCCCACGCCTTCGCGGCCTCCACGAGGTCGCGCCAGTCATCAGCCCGCGCGCCGGGCCCGGAAAAGAACTGATCGATCCGCTTTTGCGCCGGCTTGGTGTCCTTGGACATGTGTCTCTCCCGATCCTCGGCGGTGCCTTGATGGTCACTCGATGGTCATTTGATGCCAGTTGGGGCGAAGCTGAGCGTGATCGTGAGTTCGGCGCCGCTGGCTCCATTGATCCAAGTCAACGGTCGGACGCATTCTGGCGAGACCGTCGGCCGCAGCGGTCATTCGCATTGCAACACGCCCGCTCAGGCCGTCCGCTGCGCCGTCACGGCCTGCTCGTCGCCGAGAACGCTGTCGAGCGATCGCAGCCACTGGCTGCTATTCGTCCTCTCCGCCAGCCCTTCCGCCCGCAAGAGGTCGCGGAGCTGCGCGTGCGCGCCGACGATAGAGAAAATGACCTTTCGCGCGGCGAGCTCGTCGTAGAGGTCGTGCAGCATGCCCGCGCCGGCGAGGTCGATATAGGGCGAGGCCGAGAGGTCGCAGACCACCAGCCGGATCTCGGGCGAGCGCCGAAGCGCGATCAGGACGGTTTCGAGGATCGTCTCGGCGTTGATGTAGAGCAGCGAGGCTTCGGGCCGGAACGCGATGACGCCGATCAAGGGCTCGACGTCCGCGTGCCTTGAACTGTCCGAATAACGGCCGCTGCCGGGCAAGCGGCCGAGGAACGCGACGTTTGGCCGCGAGGCCCGGGCCAGCAGCAAAAGGATCGAAGCGATCGACGCCAGCAGCACGCCTTGCAGGATTCCGAGCAATAGCACGGAGACCAGCGCAATTGTTGCGGCGTAGAAGTCGATCCGGCTGACCTGCCACATCCGCACCAGCGCGCGAACGTCGACGAGCTTGTAGACGGCGGCAAAGACGATGGCTGCAAGCACGGCCTTGGGCAGGTTGGTCAAGAGTCCCGTGAAGAACAGAAGGCACAGCCCGAGCGTCACCGAGCAGATCACCAAAGCGAGCGGCGTCCGTGCGCCGGCGCTGTCATTGACGGCCGATTGCGACAGCCCGCCGGCAACCGGATAGCCATGGCCGAAGGCGACGACGAGGTTCGCGGCGCCCAGCCCCAGGAACTCCTGCCGGACATCGAGGGGATAGCCGTGCTTGGCGGCGAAGCTGCGGGCGGCCGAAACGCCCTCGATATAGGCCAGCAGGATACACCCTGCGGCGAGCGGGAAGAGATCGTCGAAGTCCAGCAGGCCGAGCGTCGGAATGCCCAGGGCCGGCAAACCTTCCGGTATCTTCCCGGTGACGGGCACGCCGAGCGCCGGCAGGCCGAGCAGCGTCGCCGTCCCGATCGCGAGCGCGACGATGGTGATGCCGACCGGCTTTCCCGGAAGGAGCCGCTCGCCAAACAGGAGCAGCAAGAGCGCGACAGCGCCAACCGCGAGCACGAGCAGGTTGACGGTCCCGAGCTGCCCGACCAGCTTGATGGCCCGATCGAAGAAATTGTGGCCGCCGCCGGCAACGCCGAGCAGGCTCGGCAGCTGGCTCATGATGATCGTGAGCCCGGCACCGGCCTTGAAGCCGACCAGGATGCTGTCGCTGACGAGGCGGACCAGCACGCTCAGCTTGAACAACCACGCGATGAAGCACAGCACCGCCACTGCAAAGGCCGCAAGGCTCGCGATCTGCGCATAGCGGATCGCATCGCCTCCGGCCAGCGCGCCGACCGTGCCCGCGATCATCAGGGAGATCGCCGAAGTCGGCCCGATCGCAAGTTGCCGCGACGCCCCCAACAGCGCGTAGCCGAGGCCGCCGAGCATATAGCCGTAAACGCCGATCTGAGGCGGCAGGCCGGCCAGCGCGGCATAGGCGAGCGAAACCGGGATGGCGTAAGCAGCCAGGGTGACGCCGGCGACGGCGTCGGAGGAAAACCACTCTCGCCGGTAGGCGCCAAGCCAGCCGGCCGGCGGGAAGAACCGTATCCATCGAGGTTCGGACGGCGCACTCATTGGACCGCCCTCTGATGCGACGCTTCGCAGCGCAGCAAGACGACCAACAGCGCGACCACGGGAAGGCCGAGCGCGAGGTCCGGAATAGCCTTGGTGGCGAAGGCGCCCAGCGCGGCGCCCAAGCCGAACACGGCGCACAAGGCGAAGAAGATGCCCGACCGACGCAGCGTCCCCAGCGGCGCGCCTCCGGCGGCGGCCAAAAAGACAGCCTCGATCGCCTGGCGCATGTTGCCCGTGATCATCACCGTGCTGCAAACAACGCCCTCGACCCTGGTGAAGATCGCGGTCTGCATCGCGGCGACGAACGAGATGCCGAGCGTTCCAGCCAGATCCGGTAGCCTGTTGTGCAGGATGCTGATCGCGATCAGCAGCAATATCTCGAGCAGGGTGCTGATTGCGCTGGCCCGCTCGCCCGCAGCGCGGCGCAGCCATGCGGCAATCACGATACCGGCGGCAAAGGCGAGAAGCGGCGGCACGAAGTGAAACGCCTTCGTCCAGTCGCCGGCCGTCGCATAAACCCAGAGGAAGATAAGGTTAGCCGTCTGGGCATTCGCCATGACGCCGTGGACGATCCAGGTATAGGCGTCGATATAGCCGCCGACGAAGGCGAGCAGCAGGACGATCTCCACGGTTTCGTCGCGGCGGATGGCGCCGGCCGCGAGGTCGAGAGCGCTCATGTTGATGATGCCGGCTGTCGCGAATTCCGCATCATCCGATAGGCGGTGCCTTGCCGCTCGCAGGGCTTGATCTGGATCAAGCAATGCCCGCGATTTCCCGACTGAGATCTCGGCAAAGCGCCGGGGGAAATGCGACATGGATACCGTCAGGTGGATCATCTCCACCGCTCCCGAAATCTTTCTGCTGCTGGCCGTCGCCATCGGCACGATCCTCGGCCGAGTCCGGATCCGCGGCTTTGCCGTCGGGACCACAGCCTGCATCCTGATCGTTTCCGTGCTGCTCGGACAGCTCGGCAGTTTTGCGTTCCCGCCGCTGCTCCGCGTCATCCTGTTCAGCCTGTTCGTGTTCACCATCGGCTACCGGTCCGGGCCCGAGTTCTTCGCCTCCTTGAGCGTCCGCACGCTCGCGCAGGTCGCCATGGCGCTGGTGCTGGGCGGCACCGGACTGGTCGTCGTCCTGTTGTTTGCTCACGGCTTCCGGCTCGATCCCGGCACCGCCTCCGGGATCGCGGCCGGAGCCTTGACGCAATCGTCGGTCATCGGGACCGCCTCAGGCGCATTGGCCCAGCTCGGCCTGCCCAAGGATGTGCTGAGCCAGCAGGAGGCGAACATCGCGGCGGGCTACGCCGTGACCTACGTGCTCGGTTATATCCTGACGCTGCTGTTCGTCCCCTTCGTCGCGCCGAAATTGATGCGGATCGACCTGAAGGCTGAGGCGAAGAAGCTCGAGGCAGAGCTTGCCGGCGGCGAACCGCCCAAAACCGAAAATCTCTCTTATCGCAAGTTCCAGGCCCGCGCCTATCGCGTGACCGCGGGCGCCGGGCGCACCGTCAAGTCGATCGAGGAGGAAATCGGCAGCCGCACGGTCGTCGAGCGCATCGTCCGCCAAGGCGCGGACATCGAGCCACATTTGGAGACCATGCTCGAGGCCGGTGACGACATCGTCATCGCCGGCCGGACTGCGGTCATCGTCGCCGCCAAGCCGATCATCGGCACCGAGATCGACGCCGACGAAATCTTGAAGGCCGTCCCGGGCAACGTGCTGGAGGTGCTCGTGGACAATCGCCATCTCCATGGCCGCTCGATCCAGGAGATCGCGGCGCGCGTCGGCACTGACGCCCGGGGCGTTTTTCTACGCGCCCTCACCCGCATGGGCCGCGAGGTTCCCTTGAGCGCGGACACACGGATCTATGTCGGCGACGTCATGACGCTGGTCGGCAGCACGCGCAATATCGAACGTGCGGCAAAGGCCATCGGCCAGATCCTGCGGTCGGGTGATCGCGCCGACATCGCCTTTCTCGCCGCCGGCATTGCGGCCGGCCTGCTCGCGGGGCTCGTCAGCTTCAGGATCGGCGGCGTCGCGCTCACGCTTGGCGGTGGCGGCGGCGCGCTGATCGCGGGCCTCGTCTGCGGCTGGCTGCGGTCACGCAAGCCGACCATGGGCGCATTGCCGCCGGCGGCGCAACAGACCCTGAGCGATCTCGGACTCGGCGGCTTCATCGCGGCGATCGGGCTCGGCAACGGCGCCGCAGCCTGGGCCGCGATCCAGGCCCACGGGCTGCTTCTGGTCGGCATGGGTCTCGTCATCACGCTCGTGCCGCTGATCGTCGCGACGCTGTTTGCCTTCTATGTGCTGCGCATGAACCCGGTCGTGACCTGCGGCGCACTGGCCGGCGCCATGACCGTCGATGCCGCGGTGACCGGCGCGTGCGAGGTGGCCGAGAGCCAGACCCCGGTCCTCGGCGTCGCCGTGCCCTATGCGGTCGGAAACGTGGTGCTCACCGTGCTCGGGCCGATCATCGTAGCGGCAACCTACAGCGGATGACGGAGACCCATGATGCGGCGACCGGCCAGATCGGTGCTGGGATGTTTTGCGGCCATATTGTTCGCTTGGGCCGCTTTCGCCGCGGCCGCGCGCGCGGCGGATGACGTCCGCATCCAGGAAGAGATCTGGGCGCTGCCACTACCGCTTCCGATGTTCGCCTATCTGGTGCGTCCCGTCGGCGACGGTCCCTTCCCGCTCGTGATCATGAATCACGGCGTCTCGCTCAACCCGACCGACCGCAGCTTCTTTCCGTTGGTCGAATTCCGCGACGCCGCCCAATGGTTCGCAAGGCGCGGCTACCTCGTGGTGGCGCCGGTCGGCTCCGGCTATGGCGCAGCCGCCATCGACATTCCTGAGCGCGCGGTCTACGGACCGTTCTTCTCCAAGATCGGCAAGTGCAGCAATCCCAATTTCCGCGACGCCGGGCTCGCGGTCGCCAAGGTCGACCTCGATATCATCGACTATCTGGCCGCCGAGAAGCGCATCATCCCCAAGGACGTGATCGTGATCGGGCAGTCCGCCGGTGGCTGGGCCTCGATCGCCTTGTCGAGCATGAACCCGCCGCAGGTGAAAGCCATCATCACCTTCGCTGCGGGTCGTGGTGGACGCGTCGGCGGCAAGCCGAACAACAACTGCGGCCCCGACAGGCTGGTTGAGGCCACCGCGGATTTCGGCCGCACATCGCGTGTGCCGATGCTGTGGATCTATATCGAGAACGACACTTTCTTCGGCCCCGAACTGTCGAAGCGCATGCATACGGCTTTCACCGCCGCCGGCGGCCGGGCCGAGTATCACCTGATGCCGCCGTTCGGCAATGAGGGCCATTTCTTCATCGGCTCGAGGGATGCCATCCCGCTGTGGTCGCCACTGGTAACGACGTTTCTCGACGCGCTGAAATAGATGCCGGATCCGTAGGTGAAATCATGCCCGATGCCCGCGACTGCCTTGCCATTCTTCTGCTTATCACCATCGCCGGCGCCACGGCAGCGCCCGGCCATGCCGCACCGAAGGGCGCCCAGGGCGAGAAGCCGGCGGCCGAAGTCGCCACACGTGGTCAGCGTGAAGCAAAGGACATCAGCTACGGCGGTTGGCAGAAGCTCTGCTTCAAGGCCGGCGGCGCGCCCACGCTGTGCCGGACCTCGATCACCGGCCAATTCGCGAGCGGACAGACGGCCGTGCGCGTCGATCTGATCGAACGCGAAGACGCCGCCACGGCCCGGCTGCAACTGTTCGTGCCTGTCGGCATGTACCTGCAACACTCACCGAAGTTGAGCGTCGACCAGGGCGCGCCCTTCCGCCTGCCCTATACCTGGTGTCTCACCAATCTGTGCATCGCTGCCGATGTGGCGGCGCCGAAGATCATCAGGGAAATGGAATCCGGCAAGACCCTGACGCTCGAACTCGTCGATTCGAACCTCCTGGCCCTGACGACTTCGATTCCGCTGGCGCAATTCGCCTCAGTCCACAAGGGAACGCCAGCCAGGACGCTCGAGCAGCAGATCGACGAATAACGGCCGGAGTCGATCTTACGAGGTGCCGGCGCGTTCGACGGACTCGATCAGTGACTTGCCCGTAAAGGGCTTGATCAGATAGGCGATGCAGCCGGACCCAAGCGCCGCAGCGCGGTTCGCGGGGCTGTCGTTGCCGGTGATGTAGATAACCGGCGCGGTGACGCCCTGCTCAGCCAGTCTTCGCCGGACGTCGATGCCGGATTTTCCACCAAGATCGATGTCGAGGACGATGCAGATCGCGGTGTAGAATTTGCCGTGCTGGAGCAAGGCCCTAGCGGAGTCGAACAGCGTGGCGTCGAAACCGTGCCCACGCAGCAACCTGCTCAGGCTGGTCCGCATGGACTGATCGTCATCGACGACAAAAACGGACGGGCATAGCGGCAAGGCGATCTGCCTTTCGGGAGATGAACGAACTGCGAGGGCTGTGACGGCGGTGGGATACTGCACACGCTTGCTTTGCGTTGCCGACCCGGCGCCTGTGCATCATTGCGCACGCCTCGCCGTGCACTGTCAACACGCCTCGATATTGTCCTTTGGGGCAATCACACCGTGGGAACCGAGCTTGCGGTGACGAAGCAGCTAATGCTCGTTCGTACCGAGCATTCCGAGCCGTTCCGCGATCGAAACGAGTTCCGCAAGCGAATGAACCTGCATCTTCTCCATCACCTGATGGCGGTGAGCTTTCACGGTGCGTTCGGTCGTCCCGAGTTCATGCGCAATCTGCTTGTTGATCCGGCCGCGCACGATGAGATTGAACACTTGTCCCTCGCGTTGCGTCAGCGTGGCCAGATGAGTCCGAAACGTCTCCAGCTTGCTGCGCTGGGCGCGCGCCGTCCGCTGACCCGCCAGAGCGCGCTCGATCGCATCGATCAACTGCTCGGAAGATATCGGCTTGGTCAGGAAGTCTTCCGCACCTGCCTTGATCGCCCGCACGGTAGTCGGCGTGTCTGCATGCCCCGTCAGGAAGATGATCGGCAGCGTCGAGCCGGACGCGATCAATCGCGCCTGCAAATCGGGGCCGCTCAATCCTGGTATGCGCACGTCGAGCAGAATGCATCCGGCCTGCTCGGGATCCAGCGCAGACTCCTCCAACTCCAGCGCCGACGCATAGGTCGCGACCTCATAGCCCGCGAGCTTCAGACGCCGTGCGATCGCAGTCCGAAAGGACTCGTCGTCATCAACCACGTGAACGAGACCCGGCACCTTCAACCTCTCGCCCAGTTCCAGCGAGGACCCATTGACGTCCTCTCGCTCGACAAAGTCAGCTTCAACAGTTTGAGAACCGAAATATCTGCTTGCAATGAGCCAAATCCCCGCAGCGGCAGCGCTTTCTCATTCTGCGCACCAAGCGCCAGAAGCTGTCCCTTGGTACAATGAACCTAGGGACAATGGATTGAAATACTGCCTTGGGCGTAAATCAACCCGGCGGGAGCGGGACAGCGCGGCGCATTCCCAGCAGCGAAAATACTCGTCGAACGGACCAAATTCGGCGATGAGCTGAGGACTTGGCCTATGTTTGTTCGCATCACAACCGATTCCGCACTGCGTCCCAATTCCCTCCGTGACCTCGGCATGACCAGCGATTCAAATGCGCTCGTCAGTTTAAGCGAATTTTCGTACAGAAAAGGCACCGAGATTTACGGTGAGAAAGAGCCCGCCGAATATGTCTATCAGGTCAAGGCGGGCGCGGTGCGAAGCTACAAGCTGTTGTCCGATGGTCGCCGGCAGATCGGCGCATTCCACCTCATCGGCGACATCTTTGGGCTCGAGAACGGTGGGGAGCATCGATTCACGACGGAAGCGGTCGTCGACACCACGGTGCGTCTGATCAAGCGGCAAAGTCTTGAAACGGTGGCCGAAAGCGATGCCATGGTAGCCAGAAACCTGCTCAGCATGACCACGAACAACCTCCAGCATGCGGAAGACCACATGCTGTTGCTCGGCCGCAAGACCTCGCTGGAGCGGGTCGCGGCGTTCCTGCTCGAAATGGACAAGCGGCTGACGGCGGCGGGCGTCATCGCGCTCCCGATGTCGCGACGCGATATTGCCGACTATCTCGGCCTGACGCTGGAGACCGTCTCACGCGCTCTGTCGCGCCTGCACGAGCTCGGCATCCTCGGCTTCATCGGCAACACCCAACGGCAGATCGTGTTGCTCGACCGGAACCAGCTCGCCGGTCTCGATCTGCAGCCTTGATCTTGGTTCGACTTGCACCCGGATCAGCGTCTACTGGACGGCACGTGACGCGTCGTCGATAGAGATCGCGCGACCTCCAAAACGCCTGGTGACGATGATTTGAACGCCCATGCAAAGCAGCAGGAATGCTGACAGTTTCGTCACCGGTGCTTCCTCGCCGAACAGCCGCGCCATGAAAGCGAGCCCGTACGGGTTGATGATCACGAACAGATCGCCCAAGCCGAACAGGAAATCGGCGATGAGTCCCGATCCCGTCACATCATCCACGCCGCTCCGTTGCGGCGCTCGGATTACCCCCGAACCGGTCCAGATGCCTTGACGGCTTCGAGATGGTCGAGCGTCTTGCGCAGGACCTCGAACAGCACGGCCGCCGACCATCCAAACAGCAGCACCCCGTTCATAGCTGTCAGTGGGCCAATGAGCCGCCACTCGCGAACGGGCGTGACATCACCGTAGCCGAGAGTTGTATAATTGACGAAGGCAAAATAGAGCAGTCCGTTTTCGACACTTGCCGCGCCGACAATGCCGTAAGTCGCAGCCCACACGAGGACTTCGAGTGTGTGCGCGACCATCAGCACCACGGCGGTGGCCATCATCACGCCCATCAAGTGCGATCCCGGCCGCGTCGTGTGACGCAAACCTGCGCTGCGGGCTATACCGACCGCGACGACGGTCACCAGTGCGTGCAGCCCGATACCGACCAGGCTAACAAGCGTGCCGACGAGAAACTGAAGCAACATAGCGCCCACCGCATTGCAACTGGCTGGTCCTGGTCTTCGATCACCGAGTTCCGAAACGACTGCGTCGCCACAGCTGCATCAGGTCAGCTGCTCGGCCATGCGTAGCTGGGCGCCGCCGGCAAGCGTCGCGATTGATCCACGTCAATGGTGGATCGCATCATGGGGGCCACGGAAAAGCGGTGAGATAACATGCGGACCCTATAGTCGTTCAAGTCCACCCCGGGAATAGCAGATTTCATGACTGCGCCGGGCCCCGGTGACAGCTTCGCGAAGCATCCAAAGCAGCTCCGCCGTGGGAATCTGATTGCTTCGTCAGCAAACCGTCGCGAGAGCTGAGACGCTCTCGGAGCACGATGCCGCTAACAGGCCTTGGATCCCTTCATCGATGCCCGATCGGCGAGGAGAACACCGGCGGCGGCGGCCGGTAGGGAGTGACGGAAACTCCGAAGTTCCGGCCATATTGCTGCTGAACACCGGGGATGTTGACGACCCCGAGCTTGGGGTCAGGCGATCTGGCATCGATGGGCGGCAGATTGATGCTCGGATTGACTCGATCGACCTCCCTCCCGAGCTTCAGGTTGAGACAGTCCATCGATCGGCTGGAACCGATTTCCACCTCTACGCATCTGTCGGGCAAGGCCGGCGCGCGGCTGCCATTGGGCGGGGCCGACATGCGGCCATCAGGGGCGATCCTGGGTGCGCTGCTTCCGATTACGATCGGCGGAAGAATGTTGACCTGCTCTTCGGCCACGGCTTGTGACAGGAGACAGGCTGTCAGAACGAACGAAGGCGCTACCAGCCGCATCGCGATCTCCTCTTCCAAAGAGTGGGCGCGAACTGGCTCACCCGGACAATCCGTTCGTGCGCACGGCCCCTATCGCCCTGCCCGCACCTGCGCAACGAGCGCGCTGAGCTGGGTGTTGAGCGCAACAATATTCACCGTGCCCGTTCGCGACAGGCCCAGACATTTCCGCCCGCAGCCGCGGCCCGATGGAGCCGGCTCGCCAAACGTCGGCACCGGAACACTGCCGGTCACGCGAAAGCCGCGAGCGGTGAGCTTGGAACGCACCGCCATGCAGTAGTTCACCGAAAGGAATGAGAAGCGCGTTTCGCCATGGCCGGCGCGATATTTCATCGCGGCGGTACAGAGGTCGCCGCCGGCGAGGCGCCAAGCCTTCGCAAGATAGACGACACCGTAATGGATGTTGATCTCGGGCACGGCCAGATCGGCCAGCGTGCCGGAGAAACCGAGCATGCGTGCCGTCGAGGGCAGGATTTGCATCAAGCCGACTTCGCCGACCCCGCCGACGGCCCGAGGATCATATCCGCTCTCCACAGCCATCACCGCCTCGGCGATCTCGGGCGCGAGACCGGCCTGCGCGGCCTCCTTTTCAATCAGGGCGCGATAACGCGAACCCGCATCGGGGGCTCGCGGTGGCAGCACTTCGACCGCAGCGTGACGAGCGTCGACCGTTTTCGGTGCCGAGGTCGTCTCGGCGCGAGCGCCTGCCGGCAACAATTGGGCGAGCAGAAGCAATCCCGGGACCAAAGCAGTCGACGGCAACGACATCATTGACCGCGCCAAGCCAGCGCTCCCGTTGCGGGCCGACATTCTCTATTTCTCCTGCAATCGATCCGTCGCCCGCGGCGAGAACCGCAAGTGCAGCGGTTGCAGCATCTCGGGCGGTGGCACACCAACATCTCCTCCGGTCAGCAAGGCCCGAAGCTCGACGGAAGCCTTGGGGTCATCGAGTCCGTCAAACTCGACGCGATGCAGCCGACCGTCCGACGATACCCAAGCTCGCAGAACGAATGTCACAGGCGGCGCATCGCCGCCGGTGACGCGGCGGTCCAGGTACTCCTGGAAATGTCGTGCCCTTACGTCGTCGGACGCCAGTCGCTGCTCGATCTTCTCCTTCAATTGCCCTGCGAAGGCCTGCCAAGCCGGCGGAGCTGCATCGGCCGCACGGTAGTCGCTCCTGTCCGCGGCAACGGGCGATGCGTCGACGCCAGCTGCGGCGACAAGCAAACCGGCCGCCGCAGCCAGCGAACCCGCGATTCTATTCCACCACGTTGCGCGGGATTCACGGTCGGCCATCGTCAACATGTCTCGCTGGACTTGCGAGCGAACTCTTTCCGAACGCCTCGGGGACATCGCAACGCGCTACTGAAGAGCGGCCGCCGGGCCGCCGACGTCGGCGTTCTCGTATCCGGCTGCCTGTTCGACCGGCGCCGTCGTTCCCTTCCTGGCCGACAGCTCGCGAAGTTCATCGCGCAAATAAACGATCAGCTCCTGGACCAGGCGATCCCAGATGTCGATCTGCGCGCGCAGATGGTCCGCGGTCACGCCGCCCGCGACCGAGACATCCAGGGAAAGCACGAGGAACTGCTGGCTGAGTTGAAGACGCGCAAACCGGCGCGTCGCGTTCCAGCGATTGACCAGATCGAGCGGAAGCTCGCCCTGAACCTGGAGCACCGCAGTAAGGGCTGCATCGACGAAACTCTCCGCGTCCGCGAGCCAATTCCCCGGACGAATGTCGAAGGTCAGACCGCCAGTTGCCGAGCGGAGATAGGTCAGATTGACCACGGGATCGGTGAGTTCCTCCACGCGGTAGCCGACCTGTTGCAGTGCTGAACGCAGATCATTGAGCGTGAGCTTGACGATAATTGTATTGGACATTGCTAACTCCACTGCGACTCATTTCCGGGAATTGTCGAGCAAACCCGAAAGGGCAAGCTCGTTGAGAATGGGCGGGTTCTGCTTGAGCAATTCAGCGAGATAGGCCCGCCGCAGCGCGGTGGCCCGCTCGCTGCGCATCTGCTGCACCAGCTGATCGCGCACTTCGGGCAAGGTCCGGGTGTACGCCGCCTTCGTGTCGATCAGCTTGATGATGTGCCAGCCATCGTCGAGCCGGACGGGCTCCGAGATCGTATTCCTGGCCAGTCCCTGCACCTGTGCCTTGATCTCCGGCCGGATCTGGTTGTCGGCCACCCAGCCGAGATCGCCGCCGCCTTTTGAATCGCTCTCCGCCTGTGCAATCGCGCCGAAATCGGCGCCTGGCGCCTTCAGCTTCGCCTGGATTGCCTCGATCGCCTTCTTCGCTTTGTCGTCAGCCGCTTTGTCGCCCTCGGTCGCTGCGACGAAAATCTGCGCGAGGTGGAACTGACGAGGCACCAGCAAGGCGCCGCGGTTGGCGTCGTAGACCTTTTGGACCTCGTCCTCGCTCGGGAAATTCTCTGGAGGCGTCGACACCGATTGCAGATAGATCTCGACCACGGCGTTCTCGCGCACGCGATCGAGCTGCGCCGCGACTTTGGGCTGCTGATCCCACTTCTTGGTGATCACCTCCTGCAAGACCAGCCGGTTGGCGAGCAGCATGCGAACCGCCTGGCTCAGCAGCGCCGGGTCCTTCGCGAGCGCCGCTTGCTCGCGCGCTCCCAGCGCGCCGACATAAGCGCGGAGCTCCTCCGCCGAAATATTGGCATCGCCGACCCGGGCGATGACATCGTCGCCGCCGGTCGTCTTGGCGGAAGCAAGCCCCTGGGTCGACGGTGCGGGGGGCGCCGGCGTCGGCGCTGTCGCGGCGGGAGCCGCCGGCTTCGGCTTCACCGCGGGTTGAGCCGGACGTTGAGGCGCCGGCGCGGTCTGGGCAAATGCCGTCTCCACCGACAGGCTCAAGATCGCCACGGCAGCTCCGACAACAAGGGTCGATCTCGACGATCGGATGACGTTGGGACGGTTCATGGTGTTGCCTTCTGGTCAAGCAGCTTGTCGACACTTTCCTGGACGAAATTCTGCGCGCCGACGCGGCCTAGACCCGTCAGCGGCTCGCTTGCGACTGCGGCGTCGCCCAGTGTCAGGCTGCGATATCGATTGAGAATGTCGCGGCCGACATTGACGAGTTGCACGTTCTTGGCCTGGCAGCTCTTGGTGCTGGCCTTGAAGGCCGCCGCCTCGCCTTCGAACTTGGCACGCTCTGCGTCCTTGGTGCGGGCGACGGTGGCGGCCTCCTCGTAAGCGACCTTCCACTTCTCCAGCGTCTGGTTGCGCTCCTCCAGACGCTGATTGAATTCATCGACTGCTTCGCGATGCTGCCTCTGAAGCTGCTTCGCTTCCGCCTTGGCCGCATCGATCTGCGCCTTCAGGGCCGCCTTCTCGCGGTCAGCGTCCGCGATCTTCGCCTGCAGCGCCGTGCGCTGGTCCTCCATCTGCCGCGCCTGTGCGATGGCGCTGCGCAGCGCCTCGCGCAAGCGGTCGGTCTCGCTTTCGGCATGAACCTCGCCACAGAACATCGCGGTCGCGATTGCGGCCGCCACGAGACCGGGAATCCGGGAAAGCATGATCAGAACCTCGCGTTCAGATCGACTTGCAGGACATCGACGGCGTAAGGCACGCCCGCGATGTTGTTCGCGCTCAGCCAGCGGACGCTGGCCCACACGTCATCGCTGAGTCCGACATTGCCACCGACGAAGTAGCCCTTGAGATTGGTGCCGCCGAGCCCGAAATCGGAATCGACGAACGCGTCGATGGTGGCGTCGGATTGCAGATATTTGTAACCCGCATGCACGTTCCAATCCCAGAGATGCTTGATCTGCCTATGGCCGACGGTGACGCGGCCGAGCCATCCCTGATTTCCGCCGTTGAAGGCACCTGGCACACCGGCCGCGACATCGGGCCCGCGGTTGTTGACGGCATATCGATTCATCAGATTGCGGTCGAACGCGCTGTTCCAGACGTACTCGCCGTCGAGCACGATATGCACCGGGTGGAAATGGCCGAGATCGAACTGCACGCTGCCGACGACAGGCCGATACTGCCCGACCAGACCAAAATATTGAAAGAGCGGCGGCACGGCCACCGCCGGGTCGGAGACGATATTGCGCAGCGTCGTATAGGTGTTGCCCTTCTGGGCGAACGACGGTCGTGTCACATCGCTGTCGCACAGATCCGACGATGACTGCACCAGACAGGGGCTGGAGAAGCGTCCCTGGACATTGGAGAAATCGTAATAGGCGGCGGCGACGCGCATCGACGTTTCGGAGCTGAGGCGCGCCGCCACGCCCGCCTGGCCGCCGAACAGCCATTTGTCGTGGCTGGCGAACTTCGTGACCCCGCCGGTGTTCGCATCGAAATTGGTACCGAGGTTGAAGTCGGTATTGTAGATCGGGAACGCACCGGCTACCGCGAACGGCGTGACGTCCTTGGCGATCTCATACTTTCCTTGCACGGCGAGGCCGTCGAAGCCGAGATCCTTGTGCCAGACGAGATCGGTCGGCGACCAGAACGGATTGTCGAAGCGGCCGACGGACACCGACAGGTTTCCATCCCAGGATTGATGCTTGAGATAGCCCCGATCGAGCCACAGCGCGTATTTCGAGAAGTTGCCGCCGTTCGCGCCAAGCGACTGATTGGTGGAGACGGGCGAACTGTTCTCTCCCGTCGCGATGCGTATGCCCGCGGTAAACCCATTGAAGATGTCGGCCTCCATGCCCAGGCGGGCGCGAAGCCGGGCCTGGTGCCGGTCCTGCGTGGCGTTGTAGGTCGGCGCGAAGCTGTTGCTATTGAGATCGTACGGGGAGCCCGTGTTGATCGCGTTGAAATTATAAGCGTGAAGCTGATCGTTGCCTTCCGGAAAGAAGCTGCCTTGATAGCGCGAGCGTATATCGCCCGTGAATCGGATCCGCTGCGCCCACTCCGGATAGGCGCCGGGCGAAGCCCAGTTTTCCTTTTGCGCCTTGGCCATCACTTCCTTCTTGATCTCCTCGCGCAGCTGCCGTTTGACCACCTCCGGCACGTACGTGACGTGCCGGGTGCCGGGCGGCGAGGCAGCCGCAGTTGCTGCGGTCGCGGCCTTTGCCGCTTCATCGGCCTTGGCGGCGGCGTCCTTTGTGGCCTGGCGCGACACATAGGCTTCGTCGTCGGCCTGCTTGATCAGCGCCTGGGCCTGCTCCTCCTTGATCACGCCTTGCTTCACCAGCAAGTTGACCAGGTTGATCGTCGTGTTCGACGACAGCGGCTTTGCGTCGGACACGGCGGGACGCTTGGCTTCGGACTTCTTCGCCGCCATCGGGCTCTGATCCGGTGCGGCCTGGCCAAAAGCGGGCGCCGCGACGGCAAGCGCACACAGCGATATGGCGGTCGACGACGTCAGGCGGCGTACGTCGCGTTTCTTCTTGAACATAAGTCCCCAGTCCTCTGCTAGTCACTCGACTCGAACGAATTGGTTGCGGCGGATCAGCTTGGCCGGCGTGCCGTGACGCGCGTCACCATCGGCATCGGCATGTCCCTGGGTGGCGGCTCCCGCAACACGAGACTGCCAAGCACGTCGTTGCGGATAGCGGCGTCGAGCTCGGCGTCGCCGGTCGACGAGACCAGCTGAATGCGACTGACGCGGCCGGTCGCATCGGCCCACAGCCGGATTTGCACCTGCATCGTCGCGTTGCGCGTCTTGCCGTTGGCGCGGAGCGCCGCCTCGATCTGCGACTGCACGATGGAGGCATACCAGCCCCAACGACTGCCGCCGCCTCCTCCGCCGCCATAGGGGCTGCCGCCCACCTTGCTGCCGAGATTGAACAGGTCGCCGGGCCCGACGGCCTTGGCATCGAGCGCCAGCGGCCCCGGCGGCTCTTCGTTTTTGGCGTCCTTGATCGGCTCGTCCTTAGGCTTCTCGACCGGCTTGTCTTCCTTGAATTCCGGCTCCGCCATCTTCGGCTGCTCGACCATCTTCTGCTCGGGCGGCGGTGGAGGTGGCGGCGGAGGCGGCGGCGGCGTGATCGTGACGACGGTCAGCTCGCGCACCTGGCGCGGCGGCGGCATGTCGTCGTGGCCGACGAGCAGGAATATCATGACGCCAAGGACGCCAATGATGGCCAGGGCAGCACCGTAACGCAGCCATGATTTCGCTCGCGGCAAGGTTGGCGGCCGCGGACCGCCCTGCTCATTCGGTGTCGTCATGACACCGCCTCGAGCGCTACCGGTTCGGAATTCCTGCCGGTGACGTACTGCACGACGAACTTCACGACCGTATCGAAGTCGGTCGTATCCAGCGTGATCGTGGCATCGGGAGCCGCCTCGATGACGACGTGATAGGTGGCCTGATCGGGCAGGAAGTCGACATAGGCAACGCGATCGATCGACAGGCGCGAGCCTGGGCAGCGCGACATCGCCAGAAGCAACGGATCGCGCTCGGGCGCGCGGCTCGCGACTTGCTTGCGCAGCAGGTCCGCAAGCTTGACCAGCAGGGCTTCACCGCGGATCGGGAAATGAAGCACCGTGCCGATATCCGGCGCGTTTCGTCCGACGCCGGCTTGCTCGACCTCTCGCATTCCAGCAGTCGATGCCCGCGGCTCGAGCGAATGCGCGCTTACGAGGATCGATGGCACCTCGACGGCGGCCCGGTCCGCACCGGACGATATCCCGCGAAGCCATGCCCACAAGGCCCTGGCTCCCCTTCGCGGATCGGCGCGCATAACCATGGAGGTGCCCATTCGTTCCGTCACTTCACAAGCGGCTTGGTCGCGAGCCCGACCTGCGTCAGGCCGACACGGCCAAGCAGGTCGAGCACGTCCATCACGCTCTGATATTGGGCTTGCGCATCGCCGCGTAGCACCACGGGGAATTCCGGCGTCAACGCCTTCTGCTGCACCAGGCGCTGCTCGAGCTCCGGCAGCGTCACCGGGATCGTATCGAGGAAGATCTTGCCGTCGTTGGCGACCGTGATCGCCTTGGTGGTCTGGGTAGCGAGGCTCGGCGCAGCTGACGCTTTCGGCAGATTGACCTTCTGGCCCTGCACAGTCGCCGTCGTCATGATGATGAAAATCACCAGCAGAACGTAGGCGAGATCCAGCATCGGCGTGATGTTGATGTCGTCATACGGCTTGGAGTCGTTCTGGACCTGCATCGTCGTTACTCCGCGGCGATGCTGCGTTCGATCTGGTCGGCGGAGTAGAACTCCGCCATTTTCGTCACGAACTCGTCGACGAAGACCTGGATGTCGGTGGTCAGATCCTTGATGCGGGAGATCAGGTAGTTGTAGCCGAACAGCGCCGGGATCGCGACGCCCAAGCCGGCGACCGTCGCGACCAACGCGGCGGCGATGCCCGGGGCGATCGCATTGACGTTGACGTCTCCGCTGGCTGCGATGGCGGCGAAGGTGATCATGACGCCAACGACGGTGCCGAGCAGGCCGAGGAACGGTCCGCCCGAGATCGCGATGGTCAGCACCACCATGAGCCGGTTGAGCCGTTGCGTCTCCTTCACCGAGCCGCCGTCCAGCGCGGCGCGGATGGCGGCAATCGACGCGGCCGAGAGCACCGGGATACGCTCGCCCTTTCCGGCGAAGCGATGGCGGATCTCCGATGCCCCGATATGGTAGATGCGATAGAGCGACGACGCCTGCATCATCTTGGCATCGACTTCGTCGATCCGGCCACCCA
This sequence comes from Bradyrhizobium sp. CIR48, assembly GCF_014198315.1. NCBI lineage: Bacteria > Pseudomonadati > Pseudomonadota > Alphaproteobacteria > Hyphomicrobiales > Nitrobacteraceae > Bradyrhizobium > Bradyrhizobium sp. CIR48. The sequence goes on along the minus strand of NZ_JACIHG010000006.1, from coordinate 456,171 downwards.
GGGTCCAGATCTCGTCGGCGTCGCCGCGATCGAGCATGGTGAGATCGGCCGCGAGCTCGCGGAAGCTCTTCATGAAGCGCGCGTTGGCCTTGGCTTGCTTGTTCAGGTAGGAAGCCCTGTCGTACATCACGACCCAGCTGACGACCGCGAGGATCAACAGGATGCCGATCACGATCCAGCCGTCGAGCGTCACCGATTTCAGGATCACTGCGAAGTAACCCGACAGCCAGCTCGCGGTCTCCTCGTCGACGCTGAAACTCACGAGCTTGGCCTGGTTCGGTCCCTGCCCGGTGGCGACGAACTTGATGAAGCCCGGCGACCGCGCAACCTTTGCGAACTGCAGTTCGTCGATGTCGCCGACGAAGCCGGCCATGGCCGCGGCGACAACAGTTGCGGCCTCCGGTGCCGGGGCTGACGCATCCGGAGCTGCCGCACCGTCCGCTGCAGACGATGGCTGTGCCGCCGCGGCACTGGCCACGGGTGATGCAGGCGCTGCATCGCCCCCGACCGTGGCATTCGTGCTAAGCGCCGGCAGCGTTGCCGCGAGCGACGCATAGGGTGCACCATCAAGATAGAGCACGACCTGGCCGCCGTTCGCGACGACGGCGACATGATGCCAGCCATTCGGCGCCAGCGGCGCAGCGGCGCCGCTGCGTTGCGCGGACCCCGCGTTCGTGACCTCCACGAACGGCACGCCATTATCCAGCCCGATAACGAGACCGTTGGCGCCGTCGCGGCGGCTATACAGGGCTGCGTTGGGCTGCATCGCTCCTGGCTTGATCCAGGCAGACCATGTGAATGCAGCGTTGTCGCTCAAGGCGAGCGACGATGCAGCCGGCAGAGTCAGCACGCCGCGACCGTCGAGGCGCAAGCCGGTGCCGATCAGCGAGCCGTCTGCGGGCTGGCCGACGCTTTGCGCATTGTTGGCCCAGACCGACGCGTCCAGCGCCGGCGTGCCCCGTTCGTTGAAGTGATAGACCAGTAGCGTATCCGGATCGTAAGTCCCCTTCGGATCGCTGGTCGCGACCGCCTTCTTGTTGCCCGAATAGAGCCAGATGTCGGTCTTGGCGCCGGGCTGAAGGTTGGGCACGGCCACCCAGAGCAGCGCCTCGCCGAGCAGCGAGTCGTACTTCTCGATGTGGTGCTTCAGCGGTGTCTTGTCGTCGCCGGCCACGAAGCGCAGGTCGCTGCCGTCATCCTTGGCGGATGCAAAGCGGAAATTTCCGACATGCAGCCGAACCAGGACGGGCGCAGTCCCGATCGGATCGGTAATGCCGGCACCCGATGCGCTGGCGTCGATCGTGATCTTCTTGCGGAGCTGCCACTCGTCGTTCCACCACGCCCTGGCAGGCGACGGACACAACATTGCGGCCGCAACCAACGCCGGCACCAGTCCTGTCAGAGCTCGCCGAAGCGCCGATCGGCACACGCCAGCCATATGATCCCATCCCGCAGTCATCAGAATTCACCCCAGATTCGGAAATTGACGCGCGGACTCCTCGCGCTCGAGTAGGTCTGACTGACCATCGGCACCGAATAAACCAGCGTGCCGTTCAGGTAGTCGAACATCTTGAATCGGCTGCCGACGCCGTAGCTCCACAGATTGAACTGCGATTGCTGGTCGGGAAGTGCGTTCAGCATGGTCGCCATGCCGGCGTCCGCAAATGCGAACGCCCGCCATTCGTTGAAGATCGTGAAGCGCGCCTTGCCCTGCCCGGTCTCGTCCTTCATCCGGCTTTGCAGCATCTCGCCCACATTGGGGCTGCGCAGCTCGAGATTGCCGACAACGCCGTTGTCGCCGAGCGTCTCCGACTCGAGATAGCCGCGCACGGTGTCGAGGCCGCCGACGCTGAACTGCTCGCTCGAGACCAGCGGTCCGTCCGCGACCTGTCCCTGCACCTTGCCGTAGAGCTGGAAGCCTTCCGGCAATTCCTGGGTATGCGCGACATCGACGTTGAAATGGGTGAAACTGGGGGAAGCCGCGTAGCGCTTGTTGTCGAACGGCACCACGCCATCGCCCAGCGGCCGCAGGTTGTAGGTGACGGCGGCATTGAACTGGGTCGTGAACCCCTCGTCCTGGAATGTCGCGCCATAACTTGCGACAAACGGATAATAGGTGACCGGAGACGAGAAGCCGACACCGCCGAGCTTCACGGTCTGATCGAAATGCTTGTAGTCGACCCCGGCCGAAAGCGTATGGAACAGGTTTTCCCGCGTCGGCAGCGTCATCACCGCGCGACTGCCGATGATCTCTCCGGGCCCGATCACGTTCGTGCCGCCCACGGTCGCGACATCGCTGCTCGATTTCACGCCGTAGAACAGGACGCTCAGCCAATCGACGTTCTGCACCCGCGCCAGATAGGAGCCGGAAAACACTTCCGCGTCGCCCGGACGTTCCGGCGCGACCTGATAGCTGAAATTGACGGAGTGGCCGAGCTGCCAGAGATTGTCGTAGTGCACCGTGCTGCTGACACGCAGCGCCGTCGTATTGGGGGACTTGCGGTTATTCACTTCGACGTTGGCATGTATCGGGACCTTGTCCTCGACATTCAGGTCGACGTCGACCGTGCCCGGCGTCACACCGGCGCGCAGGGCGGGAGTTACGCGTCGATCGGGCCACTGGTTGAGCGCGACGATATCCTTGGTAACTTCGTTGAAGTTCGGGACCGTCCCCTCCTTGAGAGAGCCCGCCCCCTCGGCGATCTTGTCGAGCCGGAAATAGCGCGCGTTCTTGACCCGCAGACGGCCGACCTTCAGCTCCGTCACCTTGAGGGTGATCATCCTGGCCTGCGCATTCTGCTGCGGAACGGAGACGCTGACGGTCTGATAACCCCTGTCGTGGTATGCCTTCTCGAGTGCCGCCCGCGCCTTTTCGACGTCGTCGGCACTCTTGTTCGGCCCGAGATATGGATACACCGCCTCTTCGATGTCGATCTGCGGGAGCGTCTCGGCGCCCTGGATCGCGAAATCGTCGATGTCGAACCGCTGCACGGCGGCGGCCGGCTTTTGCGCGGCAGCAGCTTCACTTGCCGGGGGAGCGGACGGGTTGTTAGTCTTCGGCGCTCCGGCTGCGGAGACCTTGGCCGCATGGGCCGGAAGCGCGGCAACGAGGCCGCCGGCCAACATGCCCGCCGTCAGACAAAGCAACGCCGTGCCCGCCGACGCATGCCGGCGGTGCTCGCAATCAATTCCACTTTTCACAGATGCCCCGCCCGACTCCCGAACCAGCTAAACGAGGTCACGGCCGGACACCGTGATCACGTCCCCTCGCTCTAAAGACGATTGGGCCGCGCCCAACCCGCAAAACTTTTTTGCGAGATCGGGAAACGTTAGCGATTATTTTAGGAGCAGCATCTGGCGTGATGTGCCGGCATCGATTCGCGCGCAGTAACGAGAATGGGCGCGGCAACGAGTCTGCGCATATTCGAACCCGGCCGGATGAGGCTCAACCGAGCAGCACAACTCCGCCCGGCAGCGACCGCGCCTGGGCTCCGAACAGCTGCTGAACCTGGGGCACGAAATCCCCGAGCTTGTCGATCTGAAACGTGCCGTTGACCACGCGGCTTTTGAGATCCGCATTGGTGATGATGATCTTGCCGGAACGATAACGATTGACCTCTTCCACGACGTCCGCAAGCGGCCGATCGCGGAAGATCAGGAGCCCCGATTGCCAGGCTGTCACCTGCCCCGGGTCGACCTGCACCGAGGCTTCGATGCCGCCCGGCGAGTAGGACACCTGCTGTGCCCTGCCAAGTCGCACCGTTCTCTCGCCTTGCGCAACATCAACGCTGCCGCTCAGGCAGGTCACCGACACGGCGCCATCGAGGCAACGCGCGTTGAAATCCGCTTCCACCGCGGAGATCTGACCATTCGCCGCCAGCAGCACAAAGGGGGTGGCGGCGGACGTCGCCGCTACAGAGGCTTCGCCCGATATCAGTTCAATCCGGGTTTCGTTTGACGCCGAACGCAGCGCGATGCTGGTCTGCGTATTCAGCTCCAGAGACACGTTCGGCGCGACCGCGATTTTGCGCAACTCGCCCTTTCCGGTCCGGTAATCGGCGGAGAGTTCTCCGAGCGACGGCCAAAGGCCAAGCGGCGGACGAACGATTGCGTACCCCACCGCGGCCGCTGCCGCGGCGCCCGCACCTCCCAGAAAGGCGCGCCGTCCAATGGGCCGGGACACCGGTCTTCGTGTCAGCCGTGCGACGTCTCCTGTCACCGGCCGATCCGCCAACTCCTGCGCAGCGACGCCCGCATGACGAAAGACCCGAGCCGCGTTCCTGAAGGCGGCTTCGTGCGCGCCGCTTTGCTGACGCCACGCTTGCAGCGCCTCGACGTCTGCCCTGGTCGGTTCACCCGTCTTGAGGCGAACGACGAAGTCCAGGGCTTCGTGCAGAAGCGCATCCGGCTCAGTTGTTTCGTTGGTCGCGGTCAAGATCCCTAGCCCATCTATCGCACTCGCCAGACCGGTACCCACACCGGGCCAAAGACGGTCAGAGGCGATATGTTATCGATTCCCCTCAATTTCGAACAGCGCCTTCCGGACCGGGACAGCGGCCGCAACGCCCCGGCAATCAACGGCAAGACACATCCTCGTTCGGGGAAGCGAGCGGCCGCGACTGCCGGCTTAGCCCACCTTGCAATCGCTGTCACTGCCGTCACCTGCGTCATTCCCCCCGGAAGTCCTCTGTTTAGCTCGCGGCCTGAGACGCCGGCCGGTGCATCTATTCGATAGACGAATGGCGCCCGGCTATCCCGAAGAAAAACCGTGCAAGGATAGCCTATCGATCAAACCTTCTGCCTGCGCCAGGCGAAAAAAGCCCTCCGATGCGCTGGGTTGCAATATCGACGCGCTCAGGATCGCGGACGCGGGCCGCCGAGACGGCGTCGCAATGTATGTTCGAGGCTGTCGGCACAATGGCCAAGCGCCCGCTTCAGATCGCTCTCGACGGTCCGGATGCTGACATTGAGACGCGCGGCGACCTGGTGCGCTGGTTGCCCCTCGATCGAAATGCTCCGAAGAACCTCGCGGGGCCGTGGCGGCAACTCGGCAAGCGCGCGCTTGAAAGCCTCGATTTCCGAACGCGCCTCGACCACTCTGGCCGGATCGGGTTCGTCATCACATATATCGAGAAGCGCATCTATCTCCGACGCGCTGACACGATAGTTCTGCGCTTTCTGGCGATCCTTCGCGATGTTGATGGCGGTACGAAAGATGTAATCGGCAGGACTGCGTACGGGCTCGGCATCCGTGACTCGGTCGAGACGCAGAAACGTTTCGTGCAAGGCTTCGTGGGCGAAATCGGCCGATCCCAACCGGCGCGTAAGCTTCCGGATCAGGCCTTCATAGTTCTCGACCAACTGCCCCCGCAGCCGTATTCGATTGCTATCAGCCACGTTTCACGTGCCCAACATACTCTGGTATTTCCGGCGCAAACATTGCCTACGCAACTACTGCAAAAGGTTCGGAAGGTCGTAGCGTTGCGGGGCTACACATTTATGACACAAGGCGCGAGCGACGAGATCGCGTCCGGCCCGCCACTGCACGAATGCCTGTCCATCGCCCAAGCACGGACTTCATGACGGGTCAAAACTCGAGCTCCAGATGAATATTGAGCCGATCCGGCAGCTCGGGCGGGATCGGCGGCAGCGGCTGGGCTCGCCGGACGGTCTCGATCGCCGCCTTGTCGAGCAGCAATTGACCCGAGCTCGTCCGAACCCAGACGCCGAGTAGCGTACCATCCCTGGCCATGGCGAACTGCGTGACGACCGTTCCTTCAAGGTGCATCGCGCGCGCCGCGTTGGGATAGCGCTGATAGCGCGAAACGTGCCGAAGCAGCGACTGCTGAAATTTGATGGCGGCACTGCTGGCAGGTCCGCTCACGGCGGACGGCGCCGACATGACATTTGAGGGCGGAGCGTCTCCGGGCGTGAAGCTTCTCGCTTTCGGGACCGGAACGGGATCGTCGGATGGCGTCGGATTTGGATCCTTCAATGGCGTATCGGCGCGGCTGGCGACATTTGCCGTTTCCGGTTGAGAATCCGAAGCGACTGCTATCGGAACGGCATCGGGCCGCGGAAGCAGCTGAACCTGCACGATCGCAGCCGACTGTTGTCCCGGAGAGCCGGCTGGCACTTGCATCCTGATCCAGTAAACGCCACCAACGAAAAGAACGGCCGCCAGGGCGGGAATACCCAGCAGGCGATAGAACTCTCCCGATGGCGAGGCGGCATCCAGGTCGTCGTCTCGATAGGATCCAAAGACCGCCGCTCGTCCCTTCTCGTTTCCGGGGCGGACATCGCTGTCGCTCATTGCAGGGACTTCACCATGATGACGACGCGGACCGGCTGTGGCGTATTCGCTGGCGCCGGCTTGCTGATCGTCAAGCCCCGAAGCGCCGCCGACACCGCAAGATCCCGTTCATGGTCCCCGGTCGAGCGGAATAACTCGGTGCGTTCGATCGTGCGCGCGGGATCGATCCAGATATCCAGCACCGCGCGATAATTGCCATCGCGCGTCCTTGCATTCTTTCGAAGTGCATTCTGAATGTCCATCTGCACTCTTTGGCTATAATCCTGCAATCTGGCGGCGTCGTCGGCATCGCCGGTCTGACGCACGCGCAATCTTCCCAGGAACAGGTCCGATGTTGCGAGCGGAGCCGCCGGAGGTGCATAGCCGACACCTTCTGCGCTGGGAAGAGCAAGCGTGATGGCGTCGGGACGAATGTAGCGCACCTTCAGCTCCGTGCCCGCGAGCAGCAGGTTCAGCGCTTCATCGGCGGCATACGTTCCTTCAACCGCGACCGACGTTCGGCCGACCGCGGAGTTGCTTTCATAGAGCACTTGAATGCCGGTGATCTGTCCATAGGCTTGCAGCGCACCAGCCAGGGACTGTGCCGGAATGCGGAATGCGATCGGCCTTTCCGCACGCGCCACCCGGTCTTCTTCCGCGGCATTGGCGCCGAGGATGACCGTCATCAGCCAGGCGGGCAATAGCACCAGCAAGCGGAACGCGGCGCGGCGACCGCCTCGAGGACCGTCGGCATCCGACGCCGCGACGCCATGCAATGTAACTGCTTTCATCGTGCTGCTCTTGTCGACCAGAAACCGCACTTCGGCTGTCTGGACTTGAAGCGCGGGCGATGCCTCATCTATATCGTTTGCATGACAGTGATCTAACCGGTGCAATCGGCCGGGTGGGGCCCCACCCGGCCGATCGATACGAACCGGCACGACCGGACGTCGGACCCGGATGCCTGCCCGGGCCCTGCCTTAGAGCGACGCCTTGCGCCCCAGCCGCTGCAACAGCACGGCTCGCTCGTCCTCCGTCAGGTTCTTCAACTGCTCGGCCGTGAACTCGCCATTGCCGAGCACGCGGAACATGCCGTTCGGATCGTAGCTCTGCTTGTCGGGCGCCCGCCGCCTCTCATCGTCGCCGGCATCAGGCTGAGGAGACTGACCGCCGCCGCCACCACCGTACCCGAGAACTTCGACGATGATCACCGACGGCCGATCCGAAGATCCCTGCTTGGTCACGTCCTTCACGGCGTCATTTGCAGCCTTGTCCTTGGTATCGATCGCGAGCGGCGCAGTTTTGACCTCCGCCTTCGGCACTCCTTTGCTCTGGCCCGACACCTGGATGTTGTCCACGTTGACGACGAAGCGCGCCGCAATGAGGATGTCGCCGCTGACGCGGATGCCGGCGTCGCCGGCATTCACGGTACCCTGGGGAGCGATCAGGTTGACGTCACCTTCCGTCACCCCGGTGAAGCCGATGATCGTTCCGATGCCGCTTCCGGAAATATCGGCCTTCTCGATCACGCGCGTGACGGCATCGATATCGGTCAGGATCTCCGGCGCCGAGGGCACGCGCGCGGTCTTGGCGCCGCGGCCGGCGTCGATGTCGCCCTGCGTCGACCAGATGATCTCGTTGCCGCCGGCAAAGGTCAGGATACGCGAGCGGTTCACGGTGACGCTGTCGCGCGCAAAGAGGTTGATGTCGCCCGGTCCCAGTGTGACGAGGCCGAACTCCACCGGCGCCGGCTTGCCGAGCGCAGCAACTTGCAGGCCGCCACCGGGGGTCAAGACCTCGATGCTGCCGCCCGACATGGTGCGGAACTTGGCATTTCCGGTCCTGACGTCGCCCGCCCAGTCGCTGCCCGGGAACAGCGTCTCGATCGCGGCATAACCGCGATTATAACCGCCATTGCGTGGCTTACCGCTCGTGTCGGGTGTGTTCTGGTCATCGCCTGCGGCCCGTAGCTCCTGCATGTAGACCTGCCGAACGAAGCGTTCGCGCACCAGCATCGGCAGGGTCTGGAATTTGGTCCAGGCATCAAGCGGAGACAGCTTCTCGCCGGTCACGTCCTCCACGAAGGAGACGATGCCGGTGCGGGTCCTGTGCGGCCCGGAGGAACGTTGCTCGAATGCGTCGGTGAGATAGAGCGGTACCACCGTGCCGTCCGCCAACGTGGTCTTGAGATAATCGGGCATCTTCCCGATGTTTGCCGGATCGAGATAGACCGCCAGGAACGCATCATAGGATGGTTGCTTGCCCTTGAGGCCCGCCATCACGGTGATCGCCGCGCTCTGCTGAGGCAGGCCGAGGATCTGCGTGAAATCCTTTGGCCGGTTGTTGGAATCATATTCCTGATTGCCTGTGCTGAAGATCGCCAATTCCGGCGCGTATACGTCACGGCCCGCGCTCACCTGCATTGCGCCCGGTCCCTGGACAAAGATCGAGCCTCGCACCGGGCCGCCGATGATGTCGTTGCCGGCCTCGAGTAACGACACGTCGGTGGGATGAACGTTGCGCAGTGAGTAGTTGATGTTGCGGATATCCGTGCCGGCACGGAACCAGGTCTGCTCGTTGGCCATGACACCGGCCGTGAGGATTGAGCCGCTCTGGGTTATTAGCGTGCCGACGATCGATCCGTTCAAGGCATAGACACGGCTCGGCTCGTAGTCTGCCTCGTTCGGCAGATGGTCGGGATTGCGAAGGTTGTACAGATGCAGCGTGTGGCCGGCGATATTGCTGGCCGGCGCGGAGAAGGGATTGACCAAGACGTTGTGGAGCCCGCTCAGGGTGTCCGGCGAGGAACCGCCGAGGTTGACCGGAGAGGAAACGGTGCCTCCCACAGGCTCGAACGGTGACGGAATCATCTCGAGCGCAGCGCGGGACATGACGATCTCGCCGACGAGGACGTCGTTTGCGGCGAGAAGCCGCAGCTCCGGATTTCTGCTCGGCATCGTGTACAGCGTGCTGTTCAGCACGGAGCCGTTCAGCGCCGTGACGCGCGTTTTCGACGGATAGATATTTGCGGCCAACGAGTTCACATTCGCAAGCACCTGCAAGGCCGGCGTCGTTATGTCCTTGGACAGATATGTCGCCTGCCCGACCAGGATCACGTCTCCGCCCGTCGATGTCAGGTTGAGCGCGGTGCGCTCGCTTTGACTGCTCATGAACGTCAGTTCGTGGGACATCCCCTTGCCGACCAGAAGCGGATCGAGGACCGTTTGCAGCCGCAGGTCGCCTGCGGTTCGCACGTCCAGGGTTGCGTCACCGAGCGACAGGATCGGGGCGATCGGATAGGTGACGATTTGCGTCCCTACCAGCGCCTTGACATCGCGCCCGACCGCAAATTCACCAGCGGTAATCGTTCCGGCTCCGCGCCCGATGTAGTAATAGCCGGCGCGAACGGCGCCGCCCGCCTCAACGGTCATCGCGCCGCCGTTGCGCAGTTCCAGGAACTTTGCCTCCGTCGTGGAGCGCCCGCCCCGCACACGGCCATTGGTCGGCAGCGCGACCGTCAGATTGTTGAGATCGCCATCGGCGCGGACCTCGACATTGCCGCCGCCGAGCGCGCCGACCCCGCGCAGGAAGTTAGCGTAGTCAATCCACCAGGAGCTTTGTTGAGCCGGCATCTGGCCGTAGGCGGAATGAGCCCAGGGACCGAAGACGTAGGCGTTATCCGTCGCTCCCTGCCGGTTTAGCCACTCCGAATAGTGCTGCATCTGCGAGCGGTCTGCCGGCAGGGCCACGTCGATATTGCCGCCGACCGCAACGGCGAGATGGCCGCCGCCCACTCCGTAGGTCGCGTTCGCCGGCGCGGTGGTGAAATCGTTGAACGTGGCGAGATCGCGCCGGCCAGCGGTATAGATCGAGGCGCCGCCCTTGAGCTGCAGATCACCACGCGCCGCGATGCTGACGTCGCCGGTGCCGGTGCGAACCATGGTGATCGGATTGACGGTGGTCGTGGTCGGCCCGGGCTTGGTCGTCGCATAGAGCGAAGTGATGGTCGCAAGATTGGGGACGATCTTCGTCAGGTAGAAGTCCTTGAAGGTCGAGTACCTCGTGATGACGTTGAGGCGGCTACCGCCGCTGGCGGCCGTGCTGGTCCATCTGAAGTCGGCCTGCGGTTGCGCCGGATTGGTGTTCAGGCCCTTCGCGGCGGCATAGTTATTCCAGAGGTCGAGCACGTAGCCGTAGGCTGGATCCGTCGGCAGACCGAAAGAAATCTGCGCGCTGGAATTGCTGTTGAGACGGGTGCCAGAGGTGGACTCCAGGCTCGCAGGCCAATCGGCGGGATTCATGGTCGTCGAACCAGGCGCACTGCCCGCGCCAAAGCTGGCAACCGAGTCGACAAGAGCGGTCGCGGCGACGGAATTCAGGCCGCTGACATAGGTGTAACCCGCCTGCTCGCTGAGCGTGATCTTGCCCGTCGCGCCGCTGGCGAGGCGCGTCGGGTCGGCGCTTTCGCCCATCGGCGTGGCGCCCGCGACGAGCCCCAAGCTCCAGGACGGCACCGCCACCCTCGAGCCGTCCGGCTCGGTGATGGAGGGGAACAGGACCGAATAAGCGAGCGCATTCGGCGCACTTGCGCCCGGCGAGTTGGCCTCTGCGCTATAGGGAACACCGACCAGCGTGGGCGGCGCCGTCACGGTTTCGGTTTTCCTCGTGCCGACCGTCGCAAAGGTGATACCGGCATAGACTGAAGGGTTGGTTGTGCTCGCGCTGTCGTAGGGCGAGAGATTGGACGTGGTACTGGTGCGGCCGACGTTGAACACCATGCTCAGGTTCGTCGAAATGGTGCCTTTGGCGGCGACGTATGTCGAATCCAGCGGGTTGGCGAACTGGAAGAAGCCGTCCGTCACGCTGCCCTTCAGATCGATATTGCCCCCGGCGCGCATAGTCAGGACGCCCGGCTCTCCGAGAATGCTGCCGCCGGTGCGATAAACCATGGTCGTATGGTCACGGAGCAAAGCGCTTTCCTTGCCGGCAACCACATAGGCCTTGCCCAGTACCGGCTCGATCGCCATCACGCCAGCCACGAGCGCCGAGGCCTGATTGACCACGCCTGCGCCGAGATTCCAGTTACTCTTGAGCACGATGTCGCCGGAAAAATTGAGCTCCATGCCCGCGCGCGCGTGGAAGTTCGACTGGCTCGTCAGTGAGCCAAGATCCGCATTGCCGGCACTGACGTCGAAGTCGCGCACGAATTCGACCAGCGTGCCGGCGCCGTAATCTGCCAGCACGTTGAGCTTGCCCGCCGCGGCCTTCGTGAGATCGAGTTCGGCCTGGCCGCCGCTATTGACGGTGACGCCGACGAAGCGCGGATCGGATGCAAGCGTCGCAAGGTCGAAGCGTTTGTAGCCCTCCAGCACGATCTCGCGCGCGCCGTTGATCGTGCCGGCAAAGCTGACATTCACCTTGTCGGCCCCTGGCTGCTCGATGACGGGCGCACGCAGGGTGACCTTGCCGCCTTCGCCGCCCGCCACGTCGATCACGCCGCCCAATACCCGCAGCACGCCGTTCGAGATTCCGAGTGTGACCCGGCCGGAGCCGAGCCCATTCACCGTGTCGGTCGCACCCGCCCGCAGCAGCGCCGCATTCGTCACGGTGAGACCCTGGCCGCCATAGATCGAGATCGAGCCGCCATAGGTCGCACGCGCGTCGATCGAGCCTGCGACGGTCACCGTACCCTGATCGGCAGCCAGCGCGAATTCCTCGGCCGTGGTCGCACCGTCGAGCGTGACGTCGCCGGAACGAATCCGGAAGCTGCGCGATTTGGTGAAGCCGGCGCCATTCAGGCGCTGGTTGAGCCCGCCGAAATCCGACAACGCGGCGATGTCGAGCGAGAAGGAGCCGCCGCGTTTGCCCGCCGCGGCCCTGGCATTGATCGTGCCTTCCAGCGTGACCTGGCTGCTGTCCTGTTCGATCGCGAGCGTGCCCGCACCGCCACCGATGGGACGTCCTTCGGAGTCGCGGGCCGAGCCGAGATCGAGGGTCGCGCCGGACGCGAGCAGCACCGAGCCGCCGCGGGCCCCCAGCGAGATGGTTCCGGCATCGGCATATTCGGACACGTCGAAGAACTTCTTCTCGAAGCCCCCGACGTCGATCCGCGAACCCGCCGCGAGATTGACGTTGCCATTGGTGGCGTTCAGCTTGACCGTTCCGCCAAGCGCGTCAATGCGTCCGGCGAAATCGACGGCGCGGCCGGTGAGCGTCCAGCGGGAGCCGAGGCTGTCCTGGTCGCGCGCAGGGCTAGCCGTCCCGTGAGCGGCAACCGTGAGGATTCCGGTCGTGGTGACCGACTGCTGGCTGCCGCCCCGGCCGGTCATGACCGGCGCTGACAGAGTCACCGCCGCGCCGGCGACATCGAGCGAGCCCTTGCCTTCGCCGGTAATGCGTGTCGTTCCCGTCAGCACGATGGTGTCGAAACCACGCAGTGCCTTGGCGCCCTCACCCAGGGTCAGCTCGGTTGCCGTGAGCTTCAAACTGCCATGACCGGCGCCAACCGGCTCGCTGAACGTGCTCGCCGTATTTTCCAGCACAACCCGATTGCCGTTCACCGCGATCTCGCTGTTGCCGCGGCCCACCAGCCCTGCGGCATCGAGCGTCACGGCCTTGAGGCCCGACAGGTCCACCGCGCTGTGGAAATCGATGGTTGAATAGCTGCGCAAGGTCAGGTGCTGGGTGTTGTTGAGCGCGGCCAGTGCCGCGGCATCGAGCACCAGCCCGCTGCCGCCGCCGAAGCCAATCCGGCCCGAAGCCAGGGACAGCGCTGCGCCCGTCAGGCTCGCCTGGGTGACGAGCGCGTTCCCCGTCGCGTCGATCAGAAGACTCTTGCCGCCGTCGAGGGTGGCACCAGCACCGATCGTCACCCGGCCGCCAACAGTCGTATCGACGTTCTTGCGGCGGACCCGCACCGCGTCGCCGTTGGACAGGCGGATCAAAGCACCCCAGTCGCGATCGGACGCCTGCGGGGCCATCACGAGATCGCCGGCGCCGGTCGGCGCCTCGCCGCGCGCGACGATGACGCTGCCTGCGGAGACATCGATCGTGTCGCTTGCGGCCAGGATGATCTCCGGTCCCGTCAACGCCGAATTTGCACCGTTGCGCACGACAATGTCGTGAGCCTGCACATCAACACGCAGACCGCCGACGTCGCCGCTGCGGAAACCACCGACCAGCAGGCTGCCGGCGCCGAAGCCGGACAGAGCAGCGGCATCGATGACCAGATAACCATCGGCCCGCAAAGTGCCGGCGCTCTGGTCGGCACCCAGGATTGCGATCTTGTTGGCGGCGATATCGACCAGGCCGCCGCGGGCACCCGCCGCGGCCTGAGAATGCAACTCGCCCTTCAAGATCAGGTCCTGCGTCGCCTTGAACACAACCGAGCCGCCGTCGACCGGCAGACGCGGCGTGACGATCTGCTGACCCGTGAGCCGATACTGCGTCAGCTTGAACGCATCGGAGGCGAAGAAGGTGTTGGCGAAGGCTTCATTGTACTCGCTGTATTGCCTTAGCACAGAGCCCGACATCACGCGCCACGCGGACGACTGCTGGTCGCGGCTGCCGTCGAGCGCATTGGCGCGATAGCCGGACACGACCGCCGTGCCGTCGGCCATTACCGCGGACGTCGTCGCCCGGCCTGTCGAACCGGCGACTGCCTGGATCGCATAAGCGCCCGGAAGCATCGCGTAGGAGGCGGGCAGCAGCGTGTACCAGCCTGCCGGCAATCCGCTGCCAGCGTCGAGCCAGATGCGATCTCCGCTGCGGATCGAGGCCGAGCTGGGTGTAGTCGCACCCCCGAAAGCCGGCATGACCGCAAACAGGCCCGGAAGCGCCAGCATGTCGTGCGAGCCGCCCGGTCCCGGCACGTGCTCCCATGCCATCAAGTCGCCGCCCCCCTTGATGTTCACCACCGATCCGGGAGCGAGCTCGACCGTCGGCGCCTCGAGCGTCACGCGCTTTTCCGGCAAGCTGGCAATGGTTGTCGGCAACGGCCCGGTCGTCACCGTCCAATTTTCGTTGTTGCTGAGAGCACCGTAAGGCAGCACGAGGCCGTCGCCGGTCACCGAGGTGACGCTGCCGGCGCCGAGGGTGAGGCGCTGGCTGGCCTTGAGCGTGATCTGGCCGAACGGCGCGCGCAGGGTGCCGTTCTGCTCGATCGTCGGCGCTTCGAGCGTCAGAGTCCCGCCGGCCGACAGTGCCAGACCGGGAGTTCCGTTCTGCTGCACGATGAGTTTGTCGCTGGCCCTGATCGTCGCGTTGATCTGCGAGGTGGGATAGATCTGACCGGCCTTTACGATCAGCGTGCCGTCGACGTCCAGGAACGCGGACTGGCTGACATTACTGTGCGTCAGCCGGATGTCACTCGCCTCGAGCACCGTTCGTTCGAAGCCGCGGATGTTTGCCTGCACGATGTCGATCACGGACCCGGCCAGCGTCAGCGTGCCTGCGCGCACCGGATTGCTCGGCGCCAGGCTGAACAGCGAGATGTAAGGCGCAAAGAACCGCGAGCTGGCGCCGTTGCCGTTGATCAGGGATCCCGTGATCGAAATCGAGCCGCTGAAGGCGAGGTCGACACCATCCAGCCGTGTCGTCGACGGGAGAACGAGATCGGCGAAGCCGGCCCCCTGCAGGCTCGAGCTGCGCACGACCAGACCGGACTGGGAAGCCGCCGTTTCGGACAGGATTACGGTCGACAGCGCAGACGCCAACGTCACCTTGCCGCCACGTGCGCCACTGCCCCCGCTCTGGCCGCGCCAGGCTCCCTGCACCAAGCCCTGCTGGGCTTTGACACTGATCGAACCGCCATTGCTGGCGAGGGTGACTGGCGCGAACTGGTGGTCATTCGACTCGATGTCGAATTCGCCACTGACACCCGCGACGTCGACCAGCGAGCCGGCTTCGAGTGCGACCGTGGCCGCCTCAAACGCAACCGAGCCGCCATTGCGTACGACGCCGCTGCGGTGTCCCTTGACGTCGATTTCGCCGACTGCCGTACCGCGCGCGACGATCGCGCCAGTATTTGCCACAACGATCGATCCCGTGCTTGCAGCAAGATTGATCGTGCCAGCCAGGGCCTCCACCCTGCCGGCAACAGACAGTGTACCGGTCGAAGAACCGAGCAGGGACAGCGCGATCGTGCCGCCGGTGTCCGTCCGCACCGTCGCTCCCGCGCCGACCGTCACGGACCTGCCGCTGAGCGAGAGCGACGTCGGCTTGAGCGCCAGGCGCTGCGACGGCGACAACACGGCGAGCGGGCCCATCTCGCTGATCGACGTGCCCGTGCTGAAGCCCGAGACGTCGACGCCCCTGAGATCAACGTTGTATGGGAGCTGCGTGACGCTTGCTCCTTCGGCGATCGTGATATCGCCGCCCGTGGAGATCTGGAGCGAACGGAAACCGCGCTCCGAGAACAGGGTTTCCGACAGGCGAACGGTGTTGGGGGACGTCGGCGTACCGCCTCCGATCTGCAGCGACTCCGTAGTCAGATTCATGGCCAGACTGCCGCCGGAGCCAGCCGCATAGGCCCGCATATCGGCGTTCGCCAATTCCGCCACTTCGGTCGTGTTCAGCGTAATCTTGCCGGCATCGCCGAATTTCACTTGCGGCTTGCCGCCGCGCAGCCTGTACCAGCCACCGCCGGATACATCGAGCACGACGCCCGGCTGATAGTGGGCCTGATCGAGCGTGATGCTGCCGCCATTGACGACCGGCGGCAGCGCGGAGGCAGCGCCGCCTTTCACCTGGTTGACCCATTGGCCGCTGACGTCGATGGCCGCACCGGCTCCGAATGATACGTTCTCCGCGCCCAAGAGGTTGACGTTGCCGCCGGGTGCGTGAATCACCCCGTCGATCTTGAAATCCTGGCTATATGCAACGGTGGAATTGGCCTTGATCGAAAACGTGCTGCCCGGCGTCAGCTCGAGCGTCGTGCCCTTCTCGATCGTGACGTTATTGGAGACGTAGAGCTCGATCTTCCCCAGTCCGGCATCTGCAAGCGCATCCGAGTCGAGATAGGTCGTTCGCAACCGGAACGAATCCTGGTTGCCGGGAGCGCCCGAATACCAGGTGGACGGAAGCTGCGACGTGGCCGTGAAATTCGTCGGCAGCTGTGTGGGATCCTTGGAGATCACGAGCTTGCCGAGCAGCCAGAGCCGATCTTCGTCGCCGTCGCCGCCGAACGTCAGCGAGCCGGCCTTGGCGGTCTTGCCGCTTACGGCTTGACGCTCGCCGACGATCACGCCGCCCCAGTAGCCGCCCTCCAGCGCAACACCTTCGGTGGCATAGAACTGGATGGCGCCGGCGTCGCGTCCCTCGGTGAAGCCACGTTCGAAGTGGCTCGTCGACCACGGCGTGCTCCAGGACTCCGATTTACCCCAATTGTTGTGCGTGCGATTGAACCCGCCGGCGAAACCGACATAGATCCTGTCCGGCGTCGCCGAGGCGATGTCGTAGATTTTTCCATCGGCGCCGAGCAGCTTCGTCGAGTTGACCATTCCGTCCTGATAGCGAAACGACCCGCCCGAGACATCGAGCAACGAACCCTGACGGGTGATGATCGAGCCGGCCGATTTGAGCGTGATGTTGCCGCCAATGGTCGACAGCTCGGCGAGATTCGTCTTGCTGTTGCCGATCCAGGCCGAGACGTCGCCCAGCGGCGTCCCGATCCATTCGCCCGCGGCCCCTCCCCAGTTCACGCCGGCCATAGCGCCATCGGCGAAGACGCCGCTGGCGCTGCGATCGACCGTGATCTTCTGGCCCCGCAGCCACGAATTCCGCAGCAGCGGTGAATCACGCAGCTCGTTGATGCGCAATTCGGCCTGCACAAATCTCCGCGACATCGGGATCAGGACGTCCTGCACGCCGGCGGCGCTGACATAGGCATCCTCGCCGATATAGATCCGGCTACCGTCGCGGACCGGCGTCTCGCCGTTGATGGGCTCCTCGGTGGGCGCGGGCACGGTGCTGGCCACGATGCTGATGGTGCCGGCGGGAACCAGAATGTTCGCCTGCGCCCCGATATCGATCAGGTTACCGCGTAATTCGACGCGCCCCGGCTTGTAGCGCGTGGCCTTCGCCGTCTCCTCGATCTCACTCGTGTCGGTGGCATCAGGCAGAACGGCGGTGACGCTGCCCGGCGAAAGATGCAGGTCACCCGTCTTCCAATACACGAGCTGGGCGTCGAGGCTGCCGCTCGAGGCCATCATGCCGTTGCTGTAGGCATCCAGTCGGATCGATCCTTCGCGGTTGTTGAGCGCGGTTGCCGCCAGCATCACGCCGCCCTGGAAGATCTCGCGCCCCATCACGGTGATGTTGCCGCGATCGGATTGCACGACGCCGGTGTTCACGACCTTGTAGCCGACCGACGCCGCGCGTGCGTACATCTCGGGCAGCAGGATGTCGCGAACGCTTTCGCCCCAGGGTTTCTCCGTGAAGAGATCCCAGCCGGCGATCGCACCCATCAAATGGTTGTAGTTGAACAGCCAGGGCATCGGGGCCGTCACGGCGACGTCCACGCCGCGTACGTCGTTCGGATTGGTTCTCAGATAGACCTGTTCGCCGGCAGCCATGATGATCTGGCCGTCGGGGACGCTGATTTGGCCGGCATTGGAAACGATCGGCGCGAACAGCATTGCCTTGCCGCCGGTCTTCGCGCTGATTTGAGCTCCAGCCTGGATGGTGACGTCACCCGGCACGCCATCCGGCGTGAAGCGCGCAGGCTGGCTCGGATCGGTGGCCGGCTTTTGCGAATTGGCCAGCCGCGGATTGTATTCGCCGAAGGTCGGCAGGTGTATGTCGTTGGTGAGCACTATGGAGGTGTTGATCCCAGCCAGGAACTGCGCGTTCGACAAGGCGAGAGATGTGGCCACGAGGGTGCCGACATCCACCTGGCTGGAGCCACCGAAGATGATCCCGTTCTTGTTGATGATATAAACCTGCCCCTCGCTCCTGATGGTGCCGAGAATCTGGCTGGGAACGAGGCTCGGGTCGAGGACACGGTTGAGCGCGATCCAGTTGGCGGCGCCACCGCCTCCGGCGGACTGGTTGAAGTACAAGTCGGTCTCGCGTCCGACATTGAACTTGTTCCAGGTCAGGATCGCCTTCTGCTGGTTCTGCATGACCTCGACCTGGATCCGCCCATTCGAGCCTGTCGATTGGGTCGGCTGAGCGGCGCCGGTCCAGGCCGGTTGGCCGTCGATCACCGCGGTGGGATTGCTGGTCGGATTGAGACCTCCGGGAGCCAAACCATTCGGCACATTCGGAAGCAGATTTCCGGGATGATTTTTGTTCAGGCCGAGATTATTCGGACCGATCAACGCGCCGGCTCTCGCCGCCGCCTGCACGTCGCGCATCGCACGGAGCGACGCGTTGATCCGGCTCATCGCCTGCGCTGATGCGATCGATGCCGCCTGCCCCGCCGTGTTGGTCGTCACGGCGACGTTTGCCACCGGGCTCGCGCTGCCGCTGCCGAGGTTGCGCGCATCGGCCGCAGCCGACCCCGCCAGCAATGCAGCCACACTGGCACCGCTGAGAAACATCGCGTGTCTGACGGACCGGGACGAGCGAAAACGGACGGTGCGGTGGGACAAGACGGCATTCCTTCTGGCAGCACGGCTAAACCCGATGAAGGGTCGTGACCTCGTCATTCCGAGCGATGACGATCTAGCTCTAAGACGGAAGCCTGTAGGCGAACGCGCACGGTTTCTGTGTGAAAGTTTCTTGTCAGCGGGGCGTCAGCCCAACAGAACCAGGCCGCCCGGCAGCTTTCGGGCCTTGACATCGAAGGCCTGTTCGAGGCGCACGAGGATTTCATCCATCTGATCGATGCGGAAACGGCCACTGACCGGCCTCTGCGCGAGGCCTGAATTGACAAGGAGAATTCGGCCGGCGCGATAACGATTGACCTCGTCCACCACATCCGCGAGCGGGGCAGCTCGGAACAGGACGATTCCGCGCTGCCAGGCGGATTCCGCCTCTGCGTCAATCGCGGCAACCCGACCGAGCCCGCTGGCGTCGTAACGCAAGCTCTGCGCCGGGCCGATGACGGCAGAACTGCCGTTGCGCTCGATGCGCACCTGTCCGTCGAAGCAGGCGACGCTCACCACCGTGCCGGCCGGACCGCTCATGCAACGCACGTCAAAGCGTGCATGGCGGCCGATCGAACGCCCATCCGCCGCCAACACGACGAGCGGACGTACGCTCTCGACCGACTCGAAGAGCGCCTGCCCTGCAAGCAGTTCCAGGCGATCGCCCTCCCCGCCAGCGGGGTGGACCGCAATGCTGGTCTGCGTATTCAACCGGACCGCGACGTTCTCCGCCGGCCGGACTTGCCGCTGCTCGCCAACGGCCGTTCTGTAGTCGGCATTCAGTTCACGGAGGGACGGCCACAGGCCCAGCGGCGGGTTGGTAACAGCGACATAGGCGGCTGCGGCGGCAGCCAGCCCGCCACCGAGAAGGAGCCGGCGATCGAGCACCGGACGTGGCGTCTGGTGGACCGGCAACGCCTCGATTTGGTTGCGCGGAATGCTCGCGCCGGCCCGGCGGATGTCGCGCCATACACCGCTCGCCGCAGCGAAGGCAGCCGCATGCTCCGGGCTCGCGGCACACCATCGTTGCAAGGTCTCGGCATCAGCAGACGTCGCATGGCCGGAATCGATGCGCTGGACCCACGCGATCGCCTCGCGTTGCAGCAGGTCGAGCCTTTGCGTCTGTCCCTGAATCATGGCGTCATTCAGCCTGGTCATGGTCGCGATCACCGCGCGGCGGCGACAGGTCTCGGTTCAATGACGAATTTCGCGGGTCCGGTGCGCAATCCGCGTCACCCATTTGCCTTTGCCGCGCCAGACAATACTCATGGGCGAGTTGCAGCTCCTTTGAGACAAGGCGCAAGGATACGCCAAGCCGATCCGCGATCTCCTGCCGCGCCATGTTGTCCACCCTGGCCGCGAGCAGGATGGTGCGACGGCGCGGCGGCAGCTCAGCGAGTATGGCGGCCATCGCATCCAGATCCGACCGTGCCTCCGCGACTTCGGCGGGACCAGGCGTCTCGTCGGCGACCTCGAGCAGATGCTCGATGTCGATCTTCGTCAAACGGCGCTTTTCAGCGCGACGATGGTCATGTGCGACGTTGAAGAGTATGCGCAGCAGATAGCTGACCGGATTGTGCAAGGTGCCAATCGTCGTATCCGTGCGGGCAAGGCGCAGCCAAGTGTCGTGCAGGACGTCACCCGCCATCTCGGACGAGCCCAGGCGGCGGGTCAAGCTGCGCTTGAGATCGTCATATCGGTCGAGCAGCAGCCGGCGCAGCATCGCCACGGAGGCTTCGGTCACCGCACGCCTCCGGCCGCCTGCGGCAACACCGTCGCACCACAACTCATTGTGACGCCCGAGGCCTGCGGCAGGACCACGATCAACACCGGCTGTGCAAAGCCGGGGGGCACCGGGGCATCCACACTGAACTGTCGAAGCGCGCTGTCGATGCCGCGGTCCAACTCGGCCGTGCCGGCCGATCCAAGTCGTTCGAACCTGGCTACGGCCCCTGACGGCGCGATCCAGACCAGGGCCGCGACGCGATAGCTTCCCGGCCGCGCCCCGTTGGTCCGGCACAGAGCATCGCGCAGCCGCGCCTGAACGACACCATAGTATTGGCGCGCGAGAGCAACAGCACTGCCTTCCGGCGGTCCGGCGGCTTCGGGCGCCGGGGCTAGAACGAACGAGCCGTCTTTCAGGAAGCGGGCGGCAAGGCCGGTGCCCGCAAGCAGCAGCTGTAGCGCCGTCTCCGGTTCAAAGCTGCCCTTGACGGCTCCTGAGGTGCGGCCCTGCGCAAGCGCCGGACTGTAGAGGACTTCGCGACCGGTCGCATCGCCGTATCGCTCGAGTGCGGAGGCAAGCTGCTGGGCCGGAATGTCGAACGACATAGGCGCGGACATTTCCGAGCTCGCGCGCGGCGACCCGATTGCTGCACCGTTTGGCTCCGCTTCGGCTGCAACGGCCGCAAACATCAAACAGACAGCCAGATACGGCACGCGACGTGACACCGATCAATTGCTCCGGCAAGCCATCAGCACCGCGAGAGGCGAATGACGATCGTCCCGAACCCTTGCCTGGATGCCACAAGAAGTTCTCAATATACGAACGTTTCTTGACAAGGATATGTCACTGATCACGTTCCGAGCCGGAAGGACGCAATCGGCGCGGCGCCCGCTCTCGAGCACTGGTCTGAGCTTTCAAAGAAGGTCGGTTGCGTGAATCACGAAGATTGCATCGATCAATAACGATGGAGCGCTTCAAATCAGGAAGTCATGAGGCGCGGCGTGATGCGGAGCGTTATGAACGGGGGCGACCGCGTGTTCGTCCATTGCATTAGGAATCGATTTGCCGATGACGTGGAGGTCCTCTTCCTGACCGGGCGAAACGTGCGGACCGAGGGGGCTACCAAGCTCGACTACCGCGCCGAATGTGGGAAGAGTCGCATAGCTATCGAAGCGAAACGCCAATTCCGCGCCGCCAATCTCGGAGGCAACTTTAGCCGGCTGTACGGGCTCCAACGCGGTTGCAGCAGGTTGCGCAGCCTGCGGCCAGTTTCCGGCGTTACTGCCATTTGCGACGCTTGGTTCGATCATCTCGGCTGCTCCAGGTGCGTCTGAAAAATTTGAGTGCCTTGAATTGCCGCGTTCCACGCCATCTGCTTCAGCCGTCTTCGCTGAACCTGGCGAAGCTTCCGAAGCCGAGAAATGACGCTCGTTGTCGTTGCCGAAATTGTGCCCTGGCATAGAACCAGCTTCGGCTAACTCCGTGACTGCCGCCTTTGCAGACCCTGGCTCCGAATTGTGCTGTGAGTTACCGCGGCCCTGGCTACCGGGGCCTGGCTCACCGGGGTCGGCTGCTTCCGGCGCGTTTGCAGAGGCTGAGTGCCCCGAATTGCCGTGCTCCACACCATCTGCTTCTGCCGTCTTCGCTGACCCTCGCGAAGCGTCCGAAGCGGGGGGATGATGCTCGTTGTCATTGCCGACGCCATTTCCCCGTATGAAGCCAGCTTCAGTCAGCTCCGCTGGCTCCGAAGCGTACT
>NZ_JACIHG010000006.1:433274-433710 GCF_014198315.1 Bradyrhizobium sp. CIR48 | reverse complement strand
ACTGGGAGTTACCGCGGCCCGGGCTACCAAGGCCTGGCTCACCAGGGTCGGCTGCTTCCGGCGCGTTTGCAGAGGTTGAGTGCCCCGAATTGCCGTGCTCCACACCATCTGCTTCTGCCGTCTTCGCTGACCCTCGCGAAGTGTCCGAAGCGGGGGGATGATGCTCGTTGTCATTGCCGACGCCATTTCCCCGTATGAAGCCAGCTTCAGTCAGCTCCGCTGGCTCCGAAGCGTGCTGGGAGTTACCGCGGCCCGGGCTACCAAGGCCTGGCTCACCAGGGTCGGCTGCTTCCGGCGCGTTTGCAGAGGTTGAGTGCCCCGAATTGCCGTGTTCCACACCATCTGCTTCTGCCGTCTTCGCTGACCCTCGCGAAGCGTCCGAAGCGGGGGGATAGTGCTCGTTGTCATTGCCGACGCCATTTCCCCGTATGAAGCC
>NZ_JACIHG010000006.1:0-433177 GCF_014198315.1 Bradyrhizobium sp. CIR48 | reverse complement strand
GCCAGCTTCAGTCAACTCCGGTGGCTTCGAAGCGTGCTGGGAGTTACCGCGGCCCGGGCTACCAAGGCCTGGCTCACCAGGGTCGGCTGCTTCCGGTGGTTTTGCAGAGCTTGAGTGCCCCGAATTGCCGTGCTCCACGCCATCTGCTTCTGCCGTCTTCGCTGCCCCTCGCGAAGCGTCCGAAGCGGGGGGATGATGCTCGTTGTCATTGCCGACGCCATTTCCCCGTATGAAGCCAGCTTCAGTCAACTCCGGTGGCTTCGAAGCGTGCTGGGAGTTACCGCGGCCCGGGCTACCAAGGCCTGGCTCACCAGGGTCGGCTGCTTCCGGCGCGTTTGCAAAGGTTGAGTGCCCCGAATTGCCGTGCTCCACACCATCTGCTTCTGCCGTCTTCGCTGACCCTCGCGAAGCGTCCGAAGCGGGGGGATGATGCTCGTTGTCATTGCCGACGCCATTTCCCCGTACGAAGCCAGCTTCAGTCAACTCCGGTGGCTTCGAAGCGTGCTGGGAATTGCCGCGGCCCGGGCTAGCAAGGCCTGGCTCACCAGGGTCGGCTGCTTCCGGTGGCTTTGCAGAGGCTGACTGCCCCGAATTGCCGTGCTCCACACCATCGGCTTCTGCCGTCTTCGCTGACCCTCGCGAAGCGTCCGAAGCGGGGGGATGATGTTCGTTGTCATTGCCGACGCCATTTCCCCGTATGATGCCAGCTTCAGACAACTCCGCTGCCGCCTTTGCAGACCCTGGCTCCGAAGCGTGCTGTGAACTACCGCCCGCTTCGGTGCTAGAGCCCCCGTTGATCGGCTCATTCTTCGATGTGAGATTTTCAACTGCCGTCACCGTCGCGCTATGAGCAAGCACGATCGGTGATACATGAGCCGACGGGGCGGACCCATCATCGTTCTCATCCGTTGTATTCACCGAATCGCTAGTGAAGGTTCTGAACCTGGTCGCTCCCCCTAAGCCGGTCCGAGCCTGCCCGAATTCGAACCTCAGGCCGTCATCGGCAAGAGTGTTCCAGACTGCAGCGGCTCCGAATGTGCTCTCGCTCGTCCCGATAATTATGTGGGTACTGTCCGCATCCAGAACAGCTTCGGTTGCGGTCGCCGATGTCAGCGCTTCTTCGAGCTGCTCCAAGGTGATCGCGACAAACGTGCCTTCCGGCTGGCCGGCGAAATCCGCCTCTGCAATGGAGACGATCCCCTGCAGATGGATTTCCAGCAGGCCCCGGTCCCCGACATCAAGAGTCCGATCGGTCGGATTCACGTAGACGATCGTTTCGTTGGTTGCGGGATTGTAGATCCAAGCGAGGGTATGCGGCGGTATAGACTTGCTTGCTGCTGTCATATGGAGCCAGGCAAGCGCTCCGAAAGCGGCAAGATTGATCCTGCTCGATCCAGATGCGAAATCGAAGCCGGAGTGGGAAGAGGTCGAATGGGAATCGATCGGGGAGCGAAAAACAACGTTTTCGCCAACGTTGCCGCCCATCAGTTGATCGCGGCCATCTCCGCCAATACCGGCATCGCGACCAGAGCCCAGTGAGCCAAGAGGTTCCTGCAGGTTGTCATCCGCAGCACCATGGCTCATTTGGCTCGAAGTGCCTTCTCCAGCGACGCGTTCGTCGCCGGTGGTCACAAGCGCGGCAGGCAGGCGCAAATCGTGCAAAGGGAAAGCCGGAGGCGAGCCGTCTACATCATTGGTATCAGCATCGGTTATTGCGGCCAGTTTTGTGTTCGCATTCTCGCCGGTGACCACCACGAAGCTGTCGATCGGCGCCTTGCCCGGGTCATGCGATTGCACGGCAAGATGGGGGTCGTTCAGTGCGTAGATCAACGCACCGGTCAGAGTGGCGAAGGTGCCATACCCTCCGTGAGTCAACGTCGGCGTTGACGCAAGCCGCGGGAATTGATGTTCCGCAGTCGGGTCACCAACGATCTGTGTGTCGCTGGCTCCCCGCAGTAATGGCGTAGGAAGATTGGGCGTGCTCGATCCAACTGGGCCGCAGTCTTTCCATGGTTTGGAGCCTACGGATTGCTCAGCCGGGCGCAGCCCTTCCGTTGCCGCCATCGGGTTCGTGACCAGGCTCGCCTTGGCGAAGAGGTCCCTCTCGGTGGGCGACTCGCCGGAGTCCCAGAGCACGAGGTGTCGGAGAATAGCTCTTTTCCAGGGCTCATATTCGGCATGCTCTCCAGCGCGACCGGCGCTATCGTCATCCGGATCCACATCGTTCGCTTCCGACGCCTTGAGTTCGTCCGCAATTGCGAACGCCAGAAACGCCAGCGCAGGCAGGCCGAAACCGGACGGGCGCTGCAACAACGCGAGGGTAGCGAGCACAGTTCTGTTGGAAATTTCAAGCTTCTGAAATATGTTGTACAGGTGTACTTTGACTGTCCCTGGGGAAACGTTTAGCTGGCGCGCGATCTCCTTATTCGACATTCCTTCTGAGACTAGCTGTACAATTTGACGTTCCCGGTGCGTCAACAGCTCCAGCATCGTTTCAATTTTGCCGCCGCCGTCAGTTCCCTCGCCGGCTGGAAAGAGATCGGATTGCTCGGGCGACACGCTGCGCTCTGTCATCAGCCGCAGTAATCGCAGCATAGTGGCCGAGGAAGCATGCTTCGAGATTGCGCTGGAGGCGCCAGCAGCAATAGCTGCGGCCAGATCGTGATCTGCTTCGGATTCGGTAAACAACACCAAGCGCGTGGAGAGATTCTCAGCTTTCGCAATCGCGAGGATCTCGGGTACCGTCAGATCTGGCAGGTTGTCAGCAACAAGCGTGACGTCGGGTGTCAAATTCCGAATTGCTTCGAGGCACCTTGTCCCATCGCTGCATGATGCGACAACGTCGAAGTCCTGCTGTGCCCCGAATACCGACTTCAGTCCCTGTAGAACGATCGGTTGTCGATCTACGATCAGAAGCCGGATCCGTCTCTGCTTCACAGACACGTCTAACATTGGAACTCTGCCTCGGCCCGGCCATCTATGTACTTCGGCATATGGCCGGGGCCAAGCGGGATTATTAAAATACAATTAATAGAATAGGGAAAGAGGGTAATAGAGTAGGGAAAGAGGGCCCAACGGCTTAAAAATGACCCAAAATCGCAAGCTTTTATGGTATTTAGGTGAGAAATATATCATTTGACCCAATGGCCATTGCGATTGACTGGCTTGACGCTTACCGCGCGGGCGACATCGAGGCGATCTTGGAAATGTATGCTGAAGGTGCCGTGGTTCGCTGCGGCTGCGGGGGCGTCAAGACCGTTACCGGCCACGAGGCACTTCGTGCCTATTGGATTGATCGCCTCCGAGAATATCCGGCGGGTACATTGAACGATCTCAATCCTTCGCACGACGGGACCATTATCTCGTACGTCACCAAGAGTGGTGTCATGAGTGCGCTCTTCTCGTTTGACGTTACCGGGAGGATCAAGGAGCTGGACTGCAGTCCCTGCCACTAGACCCGCGGCGCGATCCAAGCCCGCGTTGGGTCACGTGTTAGCCTTGCAGTGCAAAGCCGGCTTTCCCGTACGAACGCGTCGTTGCGAGCCCGTTGCGTGCCACTCCTTAGCGATGGCATGTCGAAGGACGATACGCCTTCAGCGTCTTCAACGCGGATATCAGTGGGCCATATGCCTACGTCGCGGCATGCGATTGTCGGGCCGCCCCCGCGCGCCATCGATCATGGGAACCATATCTGCGGTGGTCGGTTGGCTTGCTGTTGAGCTGCACTCCGCAGAGCAGCTCACATCGGCATGAGTTCTAGTGCCGAGTATCCGTCGGGAGCCAATCCCATGATGGACCATGCGACTAGAATTGGTAATCGTTTGTTAGCAGCGTTGCCGCCAGCGGATTTTGCTTTGCTAGCGCCTCATCTGCGGAAAGTCGTGATCGAACGCAATTCCGTGCTCATCCGATCGGGCGATCGGATCGAACATCTTCTCTTCCCCCTCAGCGGCGCGATCGCCGCGATCACGGAGCTGCCGAACGGGCAGACAGTTGCCACGGCGATAATCGGGCATGAGGGCGCTGTGGGTTTGACGTCAGCATTTGGCGCATCCGCCGCGCCCGCGACCGCGGTCGTCCGCCTATCCGGGGCCGCGCTGCAGATCTCGCCTGCGCAATTCCTGGCAGCCCAGCATCGCAGCCCCGCAATCGCATCCATGGTGCAGGTCTTCACGATGTCGTTGTTGACGCAACTCCAGCACGTGGCGGCCTGCAATGCGCTGCATTCCGTCGAAGCGCGCTTAGCGCGCTGGCTTCTCCACATCCACGATCGTGCGAATGAAGGTGACCTGCTCCCGCTGACGCAAGAAACATTGTCGGAGTTGCTCGGCGTTCGCCGCACCACCGTCACGCATGTCGTGTGCACAATGCGCGCGTCAAGAGCGCTGAAATCCAGTCGGCGCGGCCAGCTCGAGATTGATCGGCCGCGGCTCGAAGCCGTGGCATGCGAGTGCTACAAGGTCATGAGCCGCAGAATCGATCGGATAGTCTCGCACGGCGCGGTCGGGCTCATCCCTGGGGCTCCAGCGCGGCACCCCCGCTCACCCGGTAGCCGAATAGCCGGGACAGGCTCGTAGGCCGGTTCGCTTTCCCGAGCCATCCGCACGCACCGCTTCGGTCATCCATTTGCTTTGGGACGCTCGCTACAACACCGCGATTTATTGAAACCAAGCAGCACGGGCATGAGCTTCGCCTGTGCGAAGCTGGAACGACTGCCCGCGGTCCGAGCTCGACATGGGGGACTGTCCGCCTTGCGCAGCTTGCGCTGACGATTTTCTTCTCGACCTACCCGGTCTCTGAGCTTCTCGAGTTCTGCGAGCTGGGCGACAAGCGCTTCGAGACGCTCTCGAAGAAGGGCCGCAGGATTCTGCGCTCGAATGCGGGTATTCATGACACGCCTCCTGACCGAGTCTCCCGGGAGGCCGCTCGGCTGGCCAGATATGCTTTCGGCCTCGCGTTTGACCTGTCGGAGCACAAGGCCCCGGCCCGGCTTGGCCGCACGGCAGCCCATCGAGCTCCTTCATGGGATGAGAAGATCTTACCGGCTGGATTGGGTTGCGCTGGAAATTTGAGTACTAGCTCCGGGGCAATCGGCCTTGCGCTTTTCCTCGTCTTCTTCTGCGCAATCGACCCCACCATCTGCACTTGGAATTCCAGAGCCGCCGCCGGTTGCGAAGGGCCCTTTTGCATTGCCTCCGCCAGCACCGGCCCCGCCGCTACCGCCGGATCCGCCGCCGGATGTCCCTCCGGCACGAGAAGATCCAGCAGAGCTACCACCAGGTGCTCCCCCACCCCCTGATGATCCGCCGCTGGAGCCCTCCGGGGCGGCCGCGGACGACCGATCATTGTCGAAGAACGACTGGCCGCTGTCGCTTTGCCTCGGCCCGTGCAGGCCGCCCGAACGGGCAATGGCTTTTGAGGTCAGGGAGGTGGACAGAAGCAGCGTCATGGCAGGGGGCGTCACGGCTGCAAATCTTCCGCAGGTCTTCAAAAACTCCCGCCGGTCGTCATCCTCGTTGCCGTCACGGGTCACGATGCGCCTCCTCGATTTAAAACGATATTTAGATTATTAT
The DNA here is from genome assembly GCF_014198315.1 of Bradyrhizobium sp. CIR48. Classification (NCBI taxonomy): domain Bacteria; kingdom Pseudomonadati; phylum Pseudomonadota; class Alphaproteobacteria; order Hyphomicrobiales; family Nitrobacteraceae; genus Bradyrhizobium; species Bradyrhizobium sp. CIR48. The sequence continues at coordinate 427,604 of NZ_JACIHG010000006.1, read as the reverse complement.
ATATTAAATAGATTTTCAACCAAGAATTTTCTTTACCTGGCGAGAGGTTGCTGAACGTGCGCATGCTCGGGACCGAAACTCGGCAATTTGCCGCGCTTCCCCCGATTTTCCGAGCACACTCGCCCGACGCACCGATTTGAGTTGCTTCCCGGAATTTAATTTAGTTAAATTAATTAACCACCGGGCGGGGCCCGGTTACAATGGATCACTGCGATGCCACTGCAATTCTATCGGTCCGTCCGGGACATGGAGATCTGGAGTGCGAGCAGCCACGGCTTCTCGTTCGTGATCAGTTTCGAAAGCCCGGGAGGTCCGGGCTTTCACGGACGCTTCGGCTACCTGGCGAGTTGGCGTCCGCTCCACATCAACCAAGCCGCAATCAAGATTGGCGGCTCGCCCTTTCGAACGTTGTCCGAGGCCGAAGGGGCCTGCCTCAACATGATTGAGCATCTGGCACCGCGATAGGCCGCCCCTCGCGCAAACTCCCGAACGCGCGCCAGACGTACCCGTCAATTCGCGCTGGCGGGATCCTGACGCAACAGATTAGGGGAATCCGGCTCATCTGGCGCTGCATGCAGCTCCCTTCGCGAGATCGCCAATGCTGCGAGAACCGTACGATTGCTGATTTCCAGCTTCTGGAAGATATGATGAAGGTGGACCTTGATCGTACCGTCGGCAAGATTCAACCGACGCCCAATCTCCTTGTTCGATAGCCCCTCCGATACGAGCCGCATGATCTGCCGCTCCCGGTCCGTTAGTTGCGTCAGGGGCTTCACACCGGCGAGGTCGTCCTCGCTGATGTGCCCAGTGCTCGGCGAGGCCGCAGCTTGGCCCTGGGCAGCTTTCCGCAGGGTTGCGACCAGCATCTCCACGTCCGAATCCTTCGAGAGGACGATGCAGGCGCCGTCCAAGGTCAGCCTTTTTAACTCACTGTCGCCCGTGATACCGGTGAAGAAGATTACCGGAGCGCGTGCGCCGACGGCGTTTGGACGAGCGAGGATCTGCTGTCGACTGAAGTCGGGCAGTGCAGCATCGACAAGCGCCACGTCCGGTGCAAGAAATCGAATTGCCTCGATACAGCTTGCGCCATCGCCGCAGGAAGCAACGACCGCAAAATCACGCTGCGCCGCAAGAACGCTCCTAATTCCTTGCAAGACGATCGGGTGTCGATCAGCGATAACAATTCTGATGCGGCGCATGCTTCCCTTGCCTGTTGCTAACAACCCCCCTTGCGGCCGTTTAATCCCACTCTCCTTTTGAGACGCGCGGGTTATAGCCAGCCAGCTCCGTCAATAATGTCGCAGGTCTTAGATCGGAGACAGCACCTGACGGCAACGCTCGATGGCCACACTATCGTAACTCGCCCAGAGAATGCGTGCAGCACCGTAAGAATGCGGTGCTCGATCCAAAATTCGAAACCGCGAATTCTACGAGGATAATGACATTCCGACTACAATTTCTGATGGTTTCAATCTGAAAATAATCGCCAGGAATGTCCATCGGCGTACTAAGGGGCGAGTCGCTATTATGGTCAACATCCAACTAACTTAGTTAGAGCCGAATATTACGAACGATATATAGGGACATTCACGATTCAAATCTAACATTCGACGAAGTTTCATTGAAGCGAGGCCGTTCGTGAACGCCCTCGCTCCGGGAAGGGAGGCGAGAAAAGTATTACTATTCATCAAAGCAACGGCTGGTAACAGAACAAGGCCGCGGTTGATCGTGGCACGTGTAGTACCGCTGGAAGTCCAGCAATGCGTTTGAAGCCGTATTTCGATAATTCAGCAACTTCAATGATTAGCACGGACGTCGTTGGCAATGAGTAGGTGTTCACATGTATTCTTCGGCAGTTTTGCGTCAAACACATAAGGCCCTCATCGTTCAATTCACCGAATTGCAGAACTTACGTAGTCGCGTATTGAAAGCAGAGGAGCGATTGCTCGCGCCCAAACGACGAGCCCACGGACGGAGGGCGTTTAGGAAGCGACCGCCCGGTCGGAGACACGGTCTCAACCGCTAGCACCAGGTACTGCGCTGCACACGAGCGCGGCCGCGCGGCCGGATCGCGCTTGCCCAACCCTGCTATGACCTGATAATGCCCGCTCTTGATTCGGTTGGGAAGTAGCTGGGGACGGCTTCCATGGAGAAGAGTGACTGGGCCAACTCGACCACGGCCGAGCTGTGGCGGCTTTACGATGAGGTCACGACCGTTCTCAGTCGGAGGATGACCGCGGAAAAGGCCAAGCTTGAAGAGCGGCTGCGCAAAATTGAGGGGACCGCCGTTTCGTCCCCGAACGGGGAACGTCCGCGCCGCCCCTACCCCCCGGTGTTGCCGAAATACCAGAACCCAAAGGACCCGGCCGAGACCTGGTCCGGTCGCGGCAAACAGCCCCGCTGGCTGAAAGCGCAGCTTCGAGCCGGTAAGAAGCTAAATGATCTCCTAATCGACCGCTCGTCGGCCCAAAGGCGCCGCCGGACCGGCTGAGCCTCCGATTCTCGGACGTGCGCTCGGAGCGGTGAGGCTTCCTTTGCCTTTAGCGGTTGCCATCCGGTTTCCCATTGGGACTGCCATCGCCACCGTTGTTGCCGTAGCCATTGTTGCCCTGCACAATTCGACCGCCGGAACTGGCGATGGCGGTGGAGGTCAGCGAGGTGGACAGCAACAGCGTCATAGTCGGAGGTGTGACGGCTGCAAATTTTCCACAGCTCTTCAAGAACTCGCGACGATCTTCACTGGCGGGGTCGAGGTGGGTCATCAGCATTATCCTGCAATCGTCGGTCAGCAAAATTAGACCGAAATTGGATCTACGGCAAATTAAATTTGTTAATTCAACAATTTCAAATTACCGAGTTCTCTACCACGTTGTACCATGGCAAGGTTCTGATTGAGGCGCTGCAGTCGCGTCCTTGAGGGCACCGCTGCACATTATTGACATCAATAAATAGATTTATTATTATAATAAATATATTATTTAACTTGCAATCAACTTCACTCATAAAGTCCGTTCGGCGCGCAGGGGCTCAGCGTAACTCGACCATATATTTACGCGCGTTGTTCCCAAGGTGGCAAAGCGAAAGGCAGTTCATGACAGCAACCGAGGCCGGAGCAGCGTTCAGGCAATTGCGATCCGGCTTCGATACGGCCTTGCGACCAGGATTCTCATTGCCGCGTCTCGGTGGCCTGATGAGCCGAGCCCTTGCGGGAACACTCTTGGACCTCTCTGAACTAACAGTTCTCACGGAGGCCGCGACCGGGGCCTACGCCGTGACAGCCGTCCTTGCGGCCATGGCCGGAGCCAGGCACGTCTATGCCTTCACGAAAGCTACACGGCACGGCACAGCAGCCGATGCCAGGCAACAGACGCTAGAGCTTGCAGATTCGGTCGGCGTGGCCGATCGCATCGACGTCTTGGAGCAGATCACCCCGGATATCCTCCAGCAAACCGATATTGTAACGAACAGCGGCCATCTTCGGCCCCTTACCGCCGCGCTCATTGATAAATTACCGAGGGACGCCGTCATCGCCTTGATGTTTGAGACCTGGGAATTTCGCCCCGAGGACCTCGACATGGAAGCATGCTTGCGGCGCGGAATTCCCATCGTCGGCGTGAACGAACGCCACCCGTCAGTCGATGTCTTCTCGTTTCTCGGTCCGCTGTGCGTGAAGCAACTCCACGATTGCGGCTTATCCGTTTACAAGAATCGCATTGCTGTGCTGTGCGACAATGATTTTGTTGGCTCGCTCCGCGCTGGTCTGGCGAACTCTGGAGCGAGCGTGGACACCTTCGACAACGCCCAGGCCATGTATCGCGACGAGTGGGATGCTGTCATCGTCGCGCTGCGACCAGCGGCTGAGCCACGCATCGGTTCGCCGGAAGCGACGCACCTCGCTGCTTGCGTGCCCGCTGGTGCCATTGTCGTGCAGTTTTGGGGCGATATGGATCGGACCGTATTGTCAGCAAATGGATTGGGCGTTTGGCCAACAGCGCCTCCGGCATCGGGGCACATGGGCATCCTCCTGTCGGAGATTGGCCCTGAACCGATCGTGAGACTGCAGGCAGGCGGCCTCCGCGCTGCTGAGTGGGTGCGGCGCAGTAGACCAGTTTCATCTGACGGAGTCGCGCAAATCGTCGTTCAGCCCCGATCGAGCTTTCGCCAATTCACGCCCGATCCTCGCCGATAGAGATCGACGAGCAGGAGCATAGCCTAGGCGAGAAACACCATGCGACGGATGTCGAATGCAACCGCAGGCGCAACAGTCAACGATGGGAATCCCGTCGGGGGCCGCGCAGGGTCCGTGATCCACGAGTGGCCATGAAGGGCTCCTGCGCCAGACAACACCCAAACTTCATCGTGAGATCGGTCGCCTCCAGAAGCGCAATGCGCTGCTCTCCCTGACTTGGGGACGATCAATCTTCCCGCGCATCGAGGAGCAGCGCCGACCAGGCCTGTTTCAACCGGGGATAATCTTCGCGTGTCATTCGAAATGTAATGACGTCGTCGCCGTTCCACCAAGCCTTCGGGGCAATCTTTTCGATTTGGAAACCAAGGCGAATATGGAAGTTCTTCGAGGCAACGTTCTTGCTTTGCACGCTGGCAAACACGACCGAGAGCCCTAGCTGCACGAACGCGAACGAGAAAAGCAGATCGAAGATCTCGGCTAGAAAAAGGCGCGCACCCGGATCGACGATCAACCGTGCCACATCGCCGCGTTTTGTCGCGAAATCCAGGTTTGCGAGGGCGATGCTGCCAGCCGGTTTCTTCGAGCGCTTGAATTCGGCAATGAAATAGTAGTCGTCCGCCCTAGCCTGGTAGCCTCGGAAAAACGCTTCCTGCTGAGCCAAAGTTAGCCTTTCTCGGGTCAGGAACTTGCCCAGAACGGGATCGTTCCGCCAAGCAACGATTTGCGCGGAATCCTCCAGCTGGATCTCTCGGAGGACCAGGTTATTTCCCTCGGGGAGCCGTTTGAGGTTCTCAGCCTTGGCGGAAAGCGTACACGAGCCCGACGGCTCTAACTCAATGTGGCCGGCCATGTATTTATTCAACCTCCACTTTAACATTTAAATATATTTAATTGACCCAAGGGATAGCATTATTTATTGTGAGCGCAAATCAAATGATGCTTTCCTTGGTGGAGGCTTGCCATTCTCGCTACTGTACCCGTCTTGCCCGACCGGCACGTAGATGATGCCGAACTCAAGTCCTTGGCGCTATCCGGCGATGCGGCGTTCTGGGGACACCTCGCCGCCCGCTCGCGGCAAGCGACGAGCTTTTCAGAACTGTTTTTTCTGTCGACGCTTCGAAAAAAGGCCAAGCTACCTGCGAACGAAAGTGTCCAGCCGAAACTCCGCCTCGCCTTGATCGGCGGCTACAACCTGTATCCGTTGCACGAACTGGTTGCGCATCTCTTGGTCACTCGTGGAGTCGAATGCGAACGCTTTCTCGGGGAGTACGATAATTTCGTCTCGGAAATCCTCGACGCCTCGAGCCGACTGTACGCCTTCAAGCCGGATCTCGCCTTCATTCTGCCGAACGCGAGCCACTACCGGTTTTCCGGCTCGCTGCTCGATGCTGTGGAGCATCAGCGCGAAGCTGCTGTCGGCGCCGCGGAGCATCTCCTCAACCTCGCGCAGACTTTCATCAAACGCTCGGGCGCGGCGGTGATTCTCGCCAATCTTGCGCTGCCCGGCGACCTCGATCTCGGCTCTTTTCGTTCACGCACGCTCGGTGCCGATTGGAGTTTCCGCAAGGCGGTGAATCTTGAGCTCGGGCTCCGGGCCCCGGCCGGAGTGCAAATCTGCGACGTCGAATTCCTCTCGGCACGCCGAGGGACCATGGCCGCGGAAGATTCGCGAGCGTGGTACGAATCGAAGCAGCTCGGCTCACCCGATTTCCTGGTGGACATCGCACAAGAGCTAAGCCACCTGATCGCCTCCCGCAAGCAAGGCCCCAAGAAGGTTCTGGCGGTCGATCTCGATAACACGCTATGGGGCGGTGTGATTGCGGAGGACGGCGTCGAGGGAATTGAACTTGGTGACACGTCTCCCCGCGGCGAAGCATTCAAGGCTTTCCAGAACCACCTCCTTGCCCTTTCCGAGCGCGGCGTCCTACTTGCGGTATGCAGCAAGAACGACGATGCGCGCGCCCGCGAGGTATTCGAGAAGCATCCCGAGATGGTTCTCCGGCTGGAGCACTTTGCAGCCTTCCAAGCCAATTGGAACCCGAAGTCCGACAACCTGCAGCGGATCGCGGATGAACTCCGCGTCGGCCTGGACAGCTTCGTCTTCGCCGATGACAATCCGGCCGAGATCGAGATCGTGCGTCAGTTTCAGCCTCAGGTCGAGGGCGTGCTCCTCGGGGCGGATCCCGCCGAATTCATCCGTCGCCTCCAGGCCGGGCGTCATTTCGAGCCGCGGAACGTCACCGAGGAGGATCTCGAACGGACGGCGCAGTATAGGCAGGAACGGCGACGTACGGAGCTCGCGGCGAGCGTAACCGACATGCCAGCCTACCTCGCCTCGCTGGAGATGCGAGGTACGATCAAGGAATTCGACCCGCTGGACCTGCCTCGCATTGCCCAGCTGATCGCGCGCAGCAACCAGTTCAACCTGACGACGGTCCGTCGATCCGAAACCGAGATCCAGGGGCTCCTGGGAAGACCGGACTACCGGTGCTTCACGATGCGGCTCGAGGATCGCTTCGGTGATTCCGGGCTCATCTCTGTGGTCATTGCGAAGATCGAGGGCGGAGTCCTCGTTCTGGATACCTGGCTGATGAGCTGCCGCGTGCTCAAGCGCCAGGTCGAGAACGAGATCATGAATGAGATTTTTCGGCTTGCAGAGGCCGCCGGCTGCGCAACGGTGCGCGGCATTTATCTTCCGACGGCCAAGAACGGAATGGTTGCCGGCATCTACGAGGAGTTTGGCTTCGTGCGTACGGAAGACTCCGCCGCCCGAAAGGAGTTCGAGCTCAAGGTGGAGAAGTATCAGGGGTGTTCGACAAAGATCCGCATAACCCGGAGGGCTTATGAAGCAAGCTGAAGTACTGACGAAGTTGCAGGAGGTATTCGACGGAATCTTCCTTGAGAAGGTCGCGGCCAAGCCCGAACTTTCGGCAGCCGACGTCGAAGAATGGGACTCGCTCATGCAGATCTCGCTGGTCATCGCTGTCGAGCAGAAATTTCGCGTGCGATTCCGCGTTGGCGAAGTCGAGGCGGCCCGGAACCTGGGTGAATTCGCCGACCTGATCGCGAAACGGATGGAGCCATAAGAACTGGAGTCGCGAGCGTTCGAGGCCGGGGGTAAGCGCGCAGCCCCCTGCATCCGAATTTGCAGCGATTGTTCCCCCCGGAATGGCGGGCGCAACTGGTGCACGGGTTGGTCACGCGCCTGCTTCTTTCAACTTCAAGAGAAATTGACGAGGGTCGCTTTTCCGACAACGAAAACAGTTTTGATTTAATTTATTTTGTGATATTTAATGTTTTAAATTCGAACGCTACGGCAGATTACTCCGGCGACTCATAAGTCGGCCGGCAATTTCAAATCATAGACCATTGTGCTGACTAGCCCGGAGTACAGAAAGTGGCCACCACCACTCTGTTCACCACCCAGACGCCGTCCATCACCAATGCCACCGACGGGACAGGGGCCGACTATGAGCTGGGGATGCGCTTCACCAGCGGCACGTCCGGCGTGATCCAGGCGATCCGGTACTACAAGGCCTCGAACGAGACCGGCACCCATATCGGCCACATCTGGTCGGCAACGGGTCAGGAGCTGGCGACGGTCACGTTCACCAACGAAGGCGCATCGGGCTGGCAGCAGCAGGCGCTCGCCATGCCGCTCACCATCGCGGCCGACACGACCTACGTGGTCTCGGTCAATATCAACAGCTATTACGTCTCCACCCCGCAGAGCTTCGCCTCGGGCATCAGCAATGGTGGCCTGAACGCTCCGGCCGGCGCCGGCGTCTTCGACTACAGCGCGGGCGTTTTCCCGACCGCCACCTATCAGAATACAAACTACTTCCGCGACGTCGCGTTCGCTGCGGGCTCGAAGAAACCCAACAATCACCCCGGTACGGTGAGCGTCAGCGGGACCCCGACGCAGAATCAGATTTTGACCGCGACGGTGAGCGATGCGGATGGAGTGCCGGGCACCGTCACCTATCAGTGGCAGAAAAGCACGAACGGCACCGCGTGGAGCAACATCGCCGGCGCGACGGCGAGCACGCTGACGCTCGGGCAGGCCCAGGTCGGCAGCTTCATACGTGTCACCGCCTTCTACACGGACCTGCTGGGCAGCAGCGAGACCCCGGTGAGCGCCGCGACCGCCACGAAGGTGGCCAACGTCAACGACGTCGGCATCGTTACGATCAGCGGCACGGCGACCCAGAACCAGACCCTGACGGCCAGCGTCACGGACCCCGACGGCGTCCCGGCGAGCATCACCTATCGCTGGCAGAGTAGCCCCGACGGCACCACCTGGACGAATCTGTCCGCCACGACCTCGAGCCTCACCCTCGACAGCAGCCTGGTCGGCAAGCGGATCCGGGTGAATGCCACCTACACCGACCTGCTCGGCGCCGGCGAGAACGCAACCAGCACCGCCACGGCGACGGTTACCGCTGCGAGTGCCACCACCACCCTGTTCACCACCCAGACGCCATCCAACACCAATGCCACCGACGGGACAGGGGCGGACTATGAGCTGGGGATGCGCTTCACCGCCGATAATTCCGGCGTGATTCAGGCGATCCGGTACTACAAGGCCTCGAACGAGACCGGCACCCATGTCGGCCACATCTGGTCGGCAACGGGCCAGGAGCTGGCGACGGTCACGTTCACCAACGAAGGCGCATCGGGCTGGCAGCAGCAGGCGCTCGCCACGCCGCTCACCATCGCGGCCGGCACGACCTATGTGGTCTCGGTCAATATCAACAGCTATTACGTCTCCACCGTGCAGGGCTTCGCCTCGGGCATCAGCAATGGTGGCCTGAACGCTCCGGCCGGCGCCGGCGTCTTCGACTACAGCGCGGGCGTCTTCCCGACCGCCACCTATCAGAATACAAACTATTTCCGCGACGTCGCGTTCGCGGCGGGCTCGTCGACGCCCAACAATCACCCCGGTACGGTGAGCGTCAGCGGGACCCCGACGCAGAATCAGATTTTGACCGCGACGGTGAGTGATGCGGATGGAGTGCCGGGCACCGTCACCTATCAGTGGCAGCAAAGCACGAACGGCACCGCGTGGAGCAACATCGCCGGCGCGACGGCGAGCACGCTGACGCTCGGGCAGGCCCAGGTCGGCAGCTTCATACGTGTCACCGCCCTCTACACGGACCTGCTGGGCAGCAGCGAGACCCCGGTGAGCGCCGGGACCGCCACGAAGGTGGCCAACGTCAACGACGTCGGCGTCGTCACGATCAGCGGCACGGCGACCCAGAACCAGACCCTGACGGCCAGCGTCACGGATCCCGACGGCGTCCCGGCGAGCATCACCTATCGCTGGCAGAGTAGCCCCGACGGCACCACCTGGACGAATCTGTCCGCCACGACCTCGAGCCTCACCCTCGACAGCAGCCTGGTCGGCAAGCGGATCCGGGTGAATGCCACCTACACCGATCTGCTCGGTACCGGCGAGAACGCAATCAGCGCGGCCACGACGACGGTTACAGCTGCGAGTGCCACCACCACCCTGTTCACCACCCAGACGCCATCCAACACCAATGCCACCGACGGGACAGGGGCGGACTATGAGCTGGGGATGCGCTTCACCGCCGATAATTCCGGCGTGATTCAGGCGATCCGGTACTACAAGGCCTCGAACGAGACCGGCACCCATGTCGGCCACATCTGGTCGGCAACGGGCCAGGAGCTGGCGACGGTCACGTTCACCAACGAAGGCGCATCGGGCTGGCAGCAGCAGGCGCTCGCCACGCCGCTCACCATCGCGGCCGGCACGACCTATGTGGTCTCGGTCAACATCAACAGTTACTACGTCTCCACAACCCAGGGCTTCGCCTCCGGCATTAGCCATGGCGGCCTGAACGCTCCGGTCGGCGCAGGTGTCTTCAACTACAGCGCGGGCGTCTTCCCCACCGCCGTCTATCAGAATTCAAACTATTTTCGCGACGTCGTGTTCGCTCCCTCCAACGTCATCGCACTACTCAACACTTCTACGATCTATGTCGGCGAAGCGTCCGGCACGGCCACCATCACCGTCGTGCGCTCCGGCGACCTCTCGTCTCAAAACACCGTAGAGTACACGACGAATGAGATCGGCACCGGCGGTACCGCGACTGCTGGATCGGATTTCATCCAGCCCACCTTCAATGGTCGGACGAACACCGGCCAGGTCGTCTTCGGACCGGGAGAGAGCACCAAGAGCTTCACTATCCAGATCGTCAACGATCAACTCACCGAGGGCAATGAGACGTTCGCAATCGGACTTCAAAATCCGGGCTCCGGATCCCTCGGAGCTCCACGCACCGTCCTCGTCAGCATCATCGACGACGACTCACCCGCCTCGATCGCAATGGCAGACGTCGTGTTGAGCGTTGCCGAGACTAGCCCAACGGCGACGGTCACGCTGCTGCGCAGCGGGAACGCCAGTCAAGCAGCCACGGTCGGCTTCACGACGAGCAGCGGCAGCGCAATCGCGGGGGCCGACTACACGACCACGACCGGTACGGTCACCTTTGCCGCCGGACAGGTGAGCCAGACCATCTCCGTGCCGATCATCAATGATACGACACCGGAGAACGACGAGACCTTCACCGTCACCTTGAGCAACCCAACCGGCGCCACACTCGGCTCCCAGGCGACGACGACCGTGAAGATCCTGGATAATGACAACCCCGCTCTCGGCAACCTGGTGGGCGAGACCGCGGTGTCGGGTCTGAACCAGCCTGCGGCGATGGACTGGACGCCCGACGGCCGCTACATGCTGGTTGCGCAGAAGGACGGCGTGGTGCGCGTGGTGGACAACGGCACATTGCGATCGACTCCGCTCATCGACCTTTCGAGCGAGGTGAATGATTTCGGCGATCGCGGGCTGCTGGGAATCGCGGTGAACCCGAATTTCGCAAGCAACCACTATGTCTATCTGCTGTACACTTACGATCCGCCCGAGACGACGACTCAGAGCGGGCTCGCAGCGGCCGATGGGGGTGGCAACAGACCTAGCCGTCTGGTGAGGGTGACAGTCGACCCCACCACGATGATTGCCGATCCGTCCAGCGAAGTGGTGCTGGTCGGCAAGAACAGCATCTGGGCCTATACCAGCCGTCCCGACGCAAACAGCGGCGGTGATCCCAGCATCGTTCCTTCGGGCATCGTCAACGGCACCACCATCACGGCTCCTGCGAGCCAGATCGAGACAGGAGCGCAGGACAACGATCCCGATAGGGCCGGCATCCAGAACCAGAACATCCGGGACTATCTTGCGACCGACAGCGATTCCCATTCGATCGGTGCCGTTCATTTCGGTCCCGACGGCTATCTCTACCTCACGGTCGGGGATGGCACGTCGTACAACTTCGTCGATCCCCGCGCAGTGCGGGTCCAGGACATCCACAATCTCTCGGGCAAGCTCTTGCGGATCGATCCTATTACGGGTGAGGGAGCGCCCGGCAATCCGTACTATCAGGCTGGCGACCCAAACAGCAATCAGTCGAAAGTGTTCTACTACGGCGTCCGCAACGCGTACCGCTTCAGCTTCGATCCCGTTACGAATCTGCCTGTGCTCGGAGACGTGGGCTGGAACAACTGGGAAGAGATCGATACGGGCCCTGCCGGCTCTAATTTTGGATGGCCATACTTTGAAGGTCCGGACAAAACCGCCAGCTACCAAAACCTGTCCCAGGCGATCACTTTCTATAATAACGGCAACCGCAACAATCTGTCAGACCCGCCTGCCGCCTTCCCGATCCTGTCTCTTAGCCACGGCGCACCCGACAACGCCCATGTAATCACCGCTGGAGATTTCTATAATCAGAATACGATGTTCTTCGACGACGTCTATAACGGAACAATCTTCGCTGCGACGTTGGATGCGAACCGGCAGATCGCAAGCGTTCAGTTGGTGGACAACGTACAAGGCATCGTGGACCTGCAGAAAGGGCCCGACGGCTGGCTCTACGGTGCCGATATATATGACGGTACGATCCGACGTTGGCTGGACTCGACGGCCGCCGCCGGGAACACGCTGGGCCTTGCGGCGTCCTGACGGCGGGCGAGCCTGCTCTCGCCTGTCGCCACCGCAGAAATCATGCTCCTGAGCGGCCAGTCGTCGCCCACATTCGGTTGTCGCGCGGCGTCTGCATCCGGATCCAACCGTACTGTGCCCGCGACCAAGGCTTTATCTCGGGCGTTAAATTATCGAGGACCAAATCGCCAGTCCTGGCACGCACCACGAGCACAAGGTGATGGTCTCCAGAACCTCGCACCACTTCGCTCAATAGCAGAACCCGCGCGGGCCAGCCACGTTGCAGCAGTTCATGACGCTTGCTCACTGCGTAGTCGTTGCAATCGCCGCGAGCCGGATTAATGAGCCACTCCTCATGTGCAAGGCCGAGTTCGTTAGGTTGCGGAACAATGGCCCGGTTCACTGCGCGATTGACTGCATCCAGTTCCGCCCACCGTTCCTTCGTCAACCGGATCGGCCCGCCGCGGAAGAAGCGTCGCGGACGACACTCGGCCTCATAGCGCAGGCAAAACACCGTGTAAGTGAGGGGCGGAAGAGCGGGACGCCCCAGCTCGATGTGTGCAAGGTCCGCACGGGGAGGCTTTGGCATGACCAGCAATGCTGCACGCGCCCACTGAACGCCCCCGATCACGAGAGCTATGGCGCCGGCGATGACCGGGCCCGAGGTTCGCTGAATCACCGCCCCTCCGTACGCTGGCCGGCGCGCCGCCTGACCACCAAAAGGGTATTTAATGACTTATTGTAATATATTTAATTTAAATAGCAATAATATTTAAATATCCGACTGAGCGCAAAAGACATAACAGTGAGGGCCGCAGAGCGTCCTACACGGGTGAGAATCAATAGAAGGGATGGCGCCGAGAGAGAGAGAGAGAGAGAGAGAGAGAGAGAGAGAGAGAGAGAGAGAGAACCTCAATCGCCCTCGGGGAAAGCCGCTACTGCGCGGCGGATGCTGGTCCCGCCGAGCGCGCGAACAATCATTTGCCATCGATATATTTTCATGCTGATTTAAATATTCGCCGGAGCTAGACCGTCGAACAGGCTTTCTCGGGCAGGACCTATCTCAATGCCGGTCGAGCTACTCGTCATTCTCGGAGCTGAGGCTGCAATACTCGGTTTCGTGGCCGCAATGAGCCTGCATACCAAGCGAATGGACGTATTGAGCGGACGATCGTTTCGAGCACCCCATCGCCCCTCCTGGAGAAAACAAGCGTCCGGCGCGGTCGCTCAATCGAAGGCCCACGATTTACTGCGTTTCACCGGGAGTTGGGCGGTCTCGTCACGTTCGCTCCACCCGATTTCTTGGATGCTGCGCCGGATATTTCAAATCAGGCTGCAGACGCCGGTCCGGATTGAGACGCCCGCTCGTTGGACCGGCACCCCCGCTTCCGGCGCTTGCGACCGCCCGCCCGTGCTTTCCAGCGCTGGTCGCGACGCCCAGGGGAATGGCGCCGGTCCCGAACACATGCAATCGAGCGCTGCTTCCATCTTGCACCAGCTCAGCGCTCCTTGAATGCACGCTCCGCTTGATCGTGCAGCGGCTTGAGCAGATAGGACAGCGCGGTCCGACCAGCCGTCTTGATGAAGACCTCGACCGGCATTCCTGGCAGCAGCTTGGCCGAACCGAGCTTCGCCAGCTCCTCCGGCTTCAACAGGATGCGACCGGTGTAGTAACTCGTGCCGGCACGCTGATCCTGCGTGATGTCTGCCGAGACCATGCTCACTTCGCCGTCGATCTCGGGCGTGGTCTTCTGGTTGAACGCTGCGAAGCGCATCGTCGCTGTCTGCCCCACATAGACCTGGTCGATGTCCTTCGGTGCGATCTTGACCTCGACGGCAAGCGAATCCGCGTCAGGCACGATCAGCATGATTTGCTCGCCGGGTGAGATGATGCCGCCGACCGTGTGGACGCTGAGCTCGTGGACGCGGCCGGATTGTGGCGCCCTGATATCGATCCGATGCAGTTGATCGACCGCCGCAGTCTTGCGCTCGCCCAGTTCGGAGAGTTTTGAGCGCGTTTCGATGAGGTCCTTGCCGACTTCCGTCCGCAGGTCCTGGTCGATCTGAATGCTCTGGAGGCCGATTTCGGAGATCTTGCCTTTCGATTGCGCAATCATGCCGGCCAACTGGCTGCGCTCGCCTTCGATGCGTGCGGAGTCGCGCTCGAGGGAATTGAGCCGCGTGATCGGCACCAGATTCTTCTGCCAGAGGCTGCGCACGCCCTCGAGCTCCTGGCGGATGAACTCGACTTCCTTCTGCTTGGCCTCGGTCTGCCCCGTATAGCCCTTGATCTCGTTCTCCAGCTGCGCGCTTCTCTCCTGCAACTGCGCTTTTTGGCCGCTCCTTGCCTGACGGCGGAGGTCGAACAGCTTCCGCTCCGCAGCGATTGCACGGCTCGCCTCGGAGTTGCTCTCCTTGGCTCGGTCGAGCAACACCTTGGGAAAAACGACCTGCTCGGCACCATCGCGCTCGGCCTCGAGACGAGACTGGCGCGCGAGCAGCTCATCGATGCTGTTCGTGACGATCGTCGCATTGGCGAGCGTCTGAGTCTCGTCGAGGCGGATCAAAACGTCGCCTGCATTGACCCGATCGCCCTGGCGCACGCGCAACTCACCCACGATCCCACCCGTGGAGTGCTGAACCTTCTTGACGCTCGAATCCACCACGACCACGCCCTGGGCGATCACCGCGCCCGACAATTGGCTCGTTGTCGCCCAACCGCCGATCCCAAATGTCACCAGACCGAACAGGATCATACCGACGATCATATAACGCTGGATGGATTGCAATGCCGGCGCCACCACCTGGCCGTTCATCGGTTGCCTCCTTGAGCTTCCGCGACCACCTTGAGCGGCACGGGATTTCGCAAGACCTTCTTGAGGACCTCCTCCCTCTTGCCGAAGGACTGAACCCTGCCTTCCCCGAGGCACAAGACATGATCGACGCCTTCAAGCGCCTTCGGACGATGGGCGACCACGACGACGATCCCGCCGCGACGGCGCACGTTCAGGATCGCCTCGGTCAGCGCCTCCTCGCCCTCGGCGTCGAGATTGGACGAGGGCTCATCGAGCACCACCAGGAACGGCTTGCCGTAGAAGGCGCGAGCGAGCCCAATGCGCTGCCGCTGCCCCGCCGACAGTGCTAATCCTCCCTCGCCGATCTTCGTGCCGTAGCCATCCGGAAACGAAAGGATGAGATCGTGCGCGCCCGCGGCATGCGCGGCCTCCAGAACAGCGGCGGCGGTCGCCTGCGGATCGAAACGCGCAATATTCATCGCGATGCTGCCGTCGAACAACTCCACGTCCTGAGGCAGGTACCCGATGTGCTTGCCGAGGGCGTCAGAAGACCAGTGATCGAGTGCGGCGTTGTCCAGCCGTATCCGGCCTCGAATGCCCGGCCATACCCCAACCAGCGCACGTGCCAGCGTCGATTTGCCGGATCCGCTCGGACCAATGATTCCAACCGCCTGCCCGCGCCGCAACTGGAACGACACGTCATTGACGGTGGGCTGCTCCGAGTTCGGAGCCCCGATATAGAGATGCTCGACGGTGAGAGTTTCAACAGGAGGAGGCAATGCCAGCCGCTCCTCCTCGCCGGGCAGAAGTTTCAGCAAAGCATCGAGCCGCCCCCCGGATTGCCGGGCAGCAACGAACCCTTTCCAGTTCGCAATGGCCATTTCGACAGGCGCCAACGCCCGCGCCGTGAGGATTGATCCGGCAATGATGATCCCGGCCGTCGATTCCTGGTTGATGACGAGGACTGCGCCGACGGCGAGAACCAGCGATTGCAAGATCGCTCGAAAGAGCTTGGAGACGCCTCCGAGCCCGTTAGCGACGTCGCTGGCCCGCTCATGGGCCGCGAGGTACTTCGCGTTGACATCCCGCCAACGCAACGCCGCCTGCTGCCGCATGCCCATGGCCTGCAGAACCTCGGCATTTCGCCGTCCCTCGAGCGCCAGTGCCGCTCGCGAGACTGCGAGACGCGAGGACGCCTTTGCCGGCCCACGCGTCCGGGTTTCCGTGAGCATGGTAATGCCGATCAACACCAACGCGCCGGCCAGCGCAGTGACGCCAATCCAGAAGTGAAAGAGGAAGCAAACGCCGAGATAGATCGGCATCCAGGGTAGATCGAAGAGCGCAGTCGGCCCGCCGCTCGACAGAAAGCTGCGGACCTGATCCAGATCCCGCACCGGCTGCAGGCCGTCGCCATCGGCCCTGGTCTTCAAAGGCAGACGAACAAGCGCGTCGAATATGCGAACGCCGAGCCTTTCATCCAAATACCGCCCGACCCGCGCGCTGATCCTGCTTCTGACGAAGTCGAGCCCACCCTGAAACACGTAGAGGACCGTGGCCAGAACCATCAAGGCGACCAGCGTCGGTATGCTGCGTCCGGGCAGCACGCGGTCGTAGACTTGCAGCATGAAAAACGAGCCGGTGAGCATGAGGAGATTGCTCATTCCGCTGAAGGCCGCGAGAGCCCAGAAAATCCGGCGGCAAGACCGCAGGAAAGCCGACATCTCCGACTGCGGTTCCTCATAGTGCTCCGCCGGTCCGGACCGACCAGCGAACATCCGTTGCCGCAGGGCCTCGACCGGCCGCCTCGCCAAGCCGATCAGTCGCGTGGGCCGCAGTTCGGCGTCATCCGCCCACTGTCGTCCGGACGCCCAGAGCTCTGATATGTGAAGAAGTGGAATCCGAATGAGATTCGCGGGCGGGGGGAATACCCCCCGCCGTCCAAAGTCAATCATGGTAGTCGCCCTTGAACCATGCCTTTGACGGAAGATCCCCCAAGAGATCCCCAAGGCAGTTGTTGAGTACTACTCGGTGTGGATGCCCACACCTTACGCGAAGTGGAAGTCCTGGCTGGTCAACGAACCGACCTTCATGTTCTTCAGCGTGAGCGTGTCGTCCCCCGTCGCGATGACGACGTCGCCGCCTGATTGGGTCGCGTGGGAGAGAACACTGGCAAAACTGTCGAACACGCTCTTACTGAACTCGATCGTGTCGTGAGCAGGTCCGCTGGCAACGAAGCCCTTGATGACATCGTTGCCGAAATTCGCGGCAAACGAGAAAGTGTCGGCCTTGCTGGTGCCAACGAACACGTCATTGCCTGAAGTGCTCGTCTGTGTGTTGCTGGTCGTTGAGCTCGAAGTAGCAATGGTCTGCGTGGTGCTCGTGGACGACGTAGCCAGGCTCGAAGTACCGACCTGTCCATCACCGTTGAGATCCTGATGGAAGCTTGTCTCAAGCGACTTGAGGCCAGAGTCCGTACCCGACACCGAGCCGCCCGAGGTGGAGCCGGTCAGGGTGCTGACATGGGAGACGTAGTTGCCGTCATTGTCGGTGTTCCACGCCGTGTATTGACCGGTGCTCGCCTCCTTCCAGGCAACCTGATAGCCCGTCGCCGTCTTCTCCGCGGCGATGGGAGCCCAGGTACCGTCCGACCCGTCGACAAAATCCACACCGCCATACTTCAGCGAGGGACCGGTCTCGGTGCTGGTGTTGAGGTAGTATTTGTCGCCACTCTCGACGAGACGTGTCGCACCAGCCGACTCGATTACCGTACCAGCGGTCGGCGTTGATGACGTCGGTGCGGCTGCACTGGAAGCACCGATCTGTCCGTCACCGTTGAGATCCTGCTGGAAGCTCGTCTCAAGCGACTTAAGGCCAGAGTCCGTACCCGACACCGAGCCGCCCGACGTGGAGCCGGTCAGGGTGCTGACATGGGAAACGTAGTTGCCGTCGTTGTCGGTGTTCCACGCCGTGTATTGACCGGTGCTCGCCTCCTTCCAGGCAACCTGATAGCCCGTCGCCGTTTTCTCCGCGGCGATGGGAGCCCAGGTACCATCCGACCCGTCGACAAAATCCACACCGCCATACTTCAGCGAGGGACCCGTCCCGGTGCTGGTGTTGAGGTAGTACTTGTCAGCATTCTCAACGAGCCGTGTCGCACCAGCCGACTCGATTACCGTACCCGCAGTTGGCGTTGGCGATGTCGGTGCGGTTGCACTGGAAGCACCGACCTGCCCGTCACCGTTGAGATCCTGCTGGAAGCTCGTCTCGAGCGACTTAAGGCCAGAGTTCGTACCCGATACCGAGCCGCCCGACGTGGATCCGGTCAGGGTGCTGACATGGGAGACGTAGTTGCCGTTGTTGTCGGTATTCCACGCCGTGTACTGACCGGTGCTCGCCTCCTTCCAGACAACCTGATAGCCCGTTGCCGTCTTCTCGGCGGCAATGGGAGCCCAGGTGCCAATTGACCCGTCGACAACATCCACACCGCCATACTTCAGCGAGGGGCCCGTCCCGCTGCTGCTGTTGAGGTAGTACTTGTCAGCATTCTCAACGAGACGTGTCGCACCAGCCGACTCGATTACCGTACCGGCAGTTGGCGTCGGCGACGTCGGTGTGGCTGGGAGCGTCGAGCTACCGGTGCTGGCCGTGACCGCGGTGGACGCCGCGCTGGTATTCCCTGCCGCATCCGTTGCCTTCGCGGTCAGGCTGTGCGAGCCGGCCGCAAGGACGCCGGAGGTATAGCCCCACAGGCCATTGCTGTCGGCGGTCGCGGTCCCGATCTGGGTCGTGCCGTCGAACACCTTTACGACGCTGCTCGCTTCGGCCTTGCCGGACATCACAGCCTGATTGGCGCTGTTCACCGTTTGGCTGACAATCGTCGGCGCAGCCGGCGCTTGAGTGTCGACGGTGACTGCCAACGCAGACGACGCCGCGCTGGTCTGACCCGACGAGTTGGTCGACGTTGCGGTGAGCGTGTGCTTGGCGTCAGTCAGGACCTTTGTGATGTAATCCCAGGCGCCTGCAGAATCGGCGGTCGTTGTACCGATCTGGGTCGAGCCATCATAAATCTTGACGGTGCTGTTTGCTCCCGCGGTACCCTTGAGCTCGAGCGTATTGTCGCTCGTGATGCGGTCGCCGGCGACACCGCTGTCGGCCGAGAAGGACGCGATGACAGGAGCGACAGGCAGAGTAGAACCGGTCGAATCGGAACCAGACGATGTGCTGCCTGACGAGCCATCAGCTCCTGCCGGCACCACCACTGGAGAAGATGTTGGCGCCGACTCGGTATTATTCGAATTGACCACCTGACCGGTGCGCATATCCATATTGTTGGAGAAGGACCAGCCGCTCGGAGCGGAGTAGAATGCCCCCCACGCCGCCTGCAGATCAAAGAAGTTGTCGTGCACGCTGCCACTGAGGGCAGAACTGTCGTCGTTATAGGAATTGGCATGAACCATATACGACATCGCTGAACCGGCGGATCCACCGGCCGCAATCATCGTGTTGTATGCCATGACGGCATCCTGGATCACCCCGCCCTGAGTATTGCTGTAGAACTGGAAGCCCTCGCCTCCCGAGGCTTGCGGCGTCTGATAGGTGGTGTTGAACTCGACATCCACCGAGCTCGCGGTACCACCGCCGAACTGCAGGAAGTTCAGATGGGCGCCGTCTTCAATCGCCCCTTGCTCGATCAGATTATATTTGTAGACGACGGAGAAGCTTGGGCTGCCGTTTGCCTGCGTGAATTCGACGATGTGCTGCGGAAATTCCTTGAACCAGTTGTACTCCATCGTGACCTGGCCCGAACCAGCGAAGCCGATGAACGATGTCGCGTTGCCGATGGCGCTGCCATCAAAGGTATTATGTGTGAGGGTGAGATTGGACGCTGCGGAGGTCCCGTAAACCAAATATGATCCCGGGTTGGTGCCAATCGCAAAATTGCTGTTTGAGATCGTCGCATTCGATCCAGCGACCGTCACCTGATAGCCGCCGTGAAGCGAAAAATCATACCCATCGAGCGTGATGTTGCTTCCGCTGATTGTGATCGTGCGGCTCGACGAATCTACCGAAACACCCGCCATCGAGATCGTCGCTGGATCCTTGAGCGATGTTGACGTCGTCCCAACTGCATAATCGACGCCGGCGACATTCCAGGTCGGCCGCACAGCATAGCCGTCAAGCAGGTTCGGAAGTTGCGAAGTTGCCATTAAGGAGAGTCCCCTATTCGAGTTTAATCTGGTCTGCCACGCACTGCGCGATCAAATAACCCCCATTTGAGTCCGCAGCGATTTCAGATCATGTAGAGCCAAGCTCGGATGCAAGGCGGCCTCCGTATGGCTCATCACCAAAGGCTTTTTTTGGACAACAACACGACTCAGCAAAGGTAATTCAGGGATCTAAAGTAGTGACTGCGCGTTCAAACTTATCCACCGAAAAATAACAATATACTGGAGTACGTATTTATTCGATTATTTACGCCAGATGAAGCACCTGATCATTCGCGTTCAACTACAAGACAAAGCTCGCGAATTCGCAACGGATCGAAATTTGCGAAAGCTGCGCGCGAAAGATCTGATTTAGTCATGCCAAGCGAAAATGATGGCAGTCGAACCAGCTCGCATCTGGCGCACAATGTCGCAGCCGATGAAGAAGAAACCTAGATCAGGAGTGAGCTGCACTACTGAGCACTGATCCATTGCACCGGCTCGGCCGCGGATCTAGGGGCGGCCAAAAAGAGCTAGACGCGCGCGTGCCGTGAGTTCGCGTCTCGGGATGCGTTGCGTCCCAGGCCGCGCATTTGAAGCGGGCCGGATTCGGCAGTCTTGTTGAAGATGCGCAAACGAACCATCAGCGCGACGTTGGCCGTGGTGGCGATGCTCGGTTTAATTTTGCGGATGACCTCGCATTATTCGAATTGACCACCTGGCCGGTGCGCATATCCATATTGTTGGAAAACGACCAGCCGCTCGGAGCGGAGTAGAATGCCCCCCACGCCGCCTGCAGATCAAAGAAGTTGTCGTGCACGCTGCCACTGAGGGCCGAACTGCCGTCGTTATAGGAATTGGCATGAACCATATACGACATCGCTGAACCGGCGGATCCACCGGTCGCAATCATCGTGTTGTATGCCATGACGGCACCCTGGATCACCCCGCCCTGAGTATTGCTGTAGAACTGGAAGCCCTCGCCTCCCGAGGCCTGCGGCGTCTGATAGGTGGTGTTGAACTCGACATCCACCGAGCTCGCGGTACCACCGCCGAACTGCAGGAAGTTCAGATGGGCGCCGTCTTTAATCGCCCCTTGCTCGATCAGATTATATTTGTAGACGACGGAGAAGCTTGGGCTGCCGTTTGCCTGCGTGAATTCGACGACGTGCTGCGGAAACCTCTTGAACCAACTGTACTCCATCGTGACCTGGCCCGAACCCGCGAAACCAATGAACGATGTGGCGTTACCGATGGCGCTGCCGTCAAAGGTGTTATGCGTGATGGTCAGATTGGACGCCGCCGAGCTCCCGTAGATCAAATATGATCCCTGATTGGCGCCAATCGCAAAATTGCTGTTCGAGATCGTCGCATTCGCTCCTGCGATGGTCACCTGATATCCGCCGTGAAGCGAAAAATCATACCCATCAAGCGTGATATTGCTTCCGCTAATCGCTATGGTGCGGCTCGATGCATCTATCGAAACACCCGCCATCGAGATGGTCGCCGGATCCTTGAGTGATGTTGATGCCGCTCCGACTGCGTAATCGACGCCGGCGACACTCCAACCCGGCCGCACGGCATACCGCCTTAGCACTTCCGGATGCTGAGGTGCTGCAGATGAAACCCTTTGCTCGCTGACATCGCAACGGTTGGCCGTGCATTCGACCTTGCCGCTGCTCTCTTGCGCAATGCGGACGTCATCTTCATCGGAAGACGCGACCATCATTAGCGCGGCGACCCAAACGAGCAAGGATTTCATTCTAAACGACCTCGGACGCGCCTGCTACCACTGATGCGACTCGCTCGCTCGCCATGAACAAAAGACGAGAAGCCCGATCAACAATTCGTTCGGGGGGCCTTGCATACGCAACATTGAACCGCGGTGCGGCTCAAGTTCTCTTGCGCCAACCGTCGGTTATTCGGCTCCGTCAGGAAGACGTCCTCTGTTGGTCAACACCGCAACCGCTCTCCTCTCTCGGCGATAAATCGACCTCTCTGAGCTGACCGTCCATTTACGCTCCCTCACATATCAAGAGCGCTTTCGTGCAGCCATAAGGGATTTAGTTACGCCGAGGATCTTCTCTGAGATGATCGACGCGTCGGGAAACAATGCAGCGAACATACGCTTGTCCAGCAGGGACGAGCTTTGTATCGTCTTCATCGCCTCGTCGACGGTCGCCGCTTTGGACCAGTAAGGGCCACACTTCCGAGCCATCACAAGCCGGAACTTTAGCGACTCGGGAAGCCAATGCAGAAAGGGCGTTCTCGCGTGCGGCTCGATCGGAAACCAATAGTAGGGAGTTTGCACGAAATAATTGGGAGCGATGCGCCGGATCTCATTCGCCATTGCCATCATGCTCGACCATTGACCGACGTGCTCAATGACCGAATTCGAATGGATCACATCAAAGCTATTGTCCGCGAATTCCGGCATATGGCAGGCGTCGCCCTGGCAAAATATGAAGCCCGCCTTCGGCGGCCCGCCGCCGTCCAGATTGAGTAGGGTTATTTCAGTCGGTCGGGCTATTAGGCGCCTCTTGTCCGACCAATAGGCTTCGACTCCGCCAATATCGAGAATACGCAACGGACGATCGGTCCTCGGGATCGAGTTCACCAGATCGAGAAAGATCGAAAACCGCGCCAGCCGGAAACGACTCGACGCAGCCTTCTCGTACCCGCTATGTTCAATGACTTGTGACACTTCGATCAATCGCCATTCCTTACAGCCAAGGGATCATAGGCCGTCTATTTAATCAATTCAATATTATATTGATTACCGCGCACATTTAATTTATCACGATATTTAACATGGCCAGCGGGGCGAGGCCGCCATTTCGACCCATGACGGGTGCGGCAAGGCTTGCGATGGCCGTCCATCACCCGAGCGAGGGAGCGATGTCAAATACCGGGCCAGAAGAAGCCACAAAGCTAGCGGTCCTCATCGTATCGTACGGAAACCCCGACGATGTGGATCGTTGCTTGAAGTCACTTGCCCAGTCCGACCTCGAGAATTTTGATGTTTTCATCTGCGAGAATGCCGGCCGGGAAGCTTATGCCTCCTTGATGGAGGTCATTGCACACGAACACGGCACATTGCAGCAAATGAAAGATTGCTCGAATGAGCTGGATCGACCGGGAGGGCGACTGGCCCGCGTGGCGAAATGTCGATTTCGATCCCGCTCCAATTTGGTCAGGATAGCGCTCGCAATTGATAATCTCGGCTACGGCGGCGGAGTTAATGCCTGGCTCGAGAGATTGCTCGGTCAACCCGGGTGGCACGCCGTGCTCGTTCTCAATCCGGATACCGAGGTTGTTGAGACGTGCCTATCACAGTTGGTGGCCAAAGCCGCCGAAGGATACGGCATGGTTGGCGGCGTTCTGGTGTTCGACGATTCCCCGAACAAGGTCGCCAATTATGGGCTTCGATGGTCCGCTCTCACGGGACGTGTGACAGCTCTTGGCCGAAACTCGCCTGCGGGACGTCGCCTCACACCGGAAATGGTTGAAAAGATCGATGCGATTAGCGGCGCTTGTGTGCTCGTGACAAGAGACTTCATCGCTGATGTAGGATTAATGATGGACGATTACTTCCTCTATATGGAAGACCTTGACTGGGGCCGGCGACGAGCCAACCACCGTATCGGAGTTGCTGAAGGGGCGCTGATACGCCATGTGGGAGGCACGACCATCGGATCGGCCGTAGACCCAAGAGATCAGTCCCATTTGTCGGTCTACCTGTCCGCCCGGAACGGTATCCTCTATTCCCGGCGTCGAGCCGGGTGGCGCTGGGTCTTTCACTCCGCGATTTGGATGCTGTACGCGCTGAGATACCTTCTGCTTGGTGCTCCAGCGGCTGCCATGCTTACGATCACGGGCTTGTGGCATGGAATGAACGGCAGAACGGGCCGGCCCGAAATTTCCTTCGATAGACGACACGGTTATCGCTAAAGGTGCCTGAACTGAACGTTCAATAGGCCCCGGCCGTTTGTGACAGAGCCAGGTTCTGGGCAAGCCATCTCCGCATCCGCCGAGGAGCGTTCGCATGTCGAATGCCCACGCAAGCCGCAGCAGCCCGCGACCTCTGTAACGATAGGTTTTGTTGCTCGCGCTTATTCATTAATCAGCGGCACACCCAAAAGTCCGTTTTATTAAATATTGAATATATGCTATAAATCGACAAGCACCATTTTAAATGATGACTCAGGATTTTCCCGGCCGAGGAGCCAATTGTGAGCCAATTTTCGGTATCCCGCTTTTCCCCGGTGGTCACGACCGCCCTCTGGGCACAGCGCCGCTCCTGGCTCATCCCGCGCATCCTAAGGCAAATGGGACTTGCGATGCTCTCGCGTCTTCAGGGTGGTCCTGCACCTCTCGAAGGTTGGAATTCGCCGCTGATCGTCCGCGAGAGCGGTGCCCGTCCCGCAATTGACTTGAACCAGGCCGCCGCGTGCCTCCCCTCACGTCTTGAAAGGCCAGACCGACTTCATCGACGACTATCATGCTTGATTTCGACGAGCGTCTTGGACGCCGGCGGAATCGATGAGTTCGTGGCATTTCTTGCTCGGCGGCTGCCCGACAGAGGCATCAGATCCACGGTCATGGTAACAGACCCGGCTGTATCCGGCGGGCGTCTCATGCGTGCGCTGCAAGAAGAAGGGATTGAGGTCATCCATGGATACCCATCTGAATGCCTTGGCTGGCTCAGGGAACAACGGCCGGACGTCATCAGCGCTCATGCACCTCCAGACTGGCTGGTCCAGGCGGCTCACGAGCTGGGAATACCGGTAGTAGAAACGCTGCACGCCGCTCCGACCCCAATTGGAACCGATTGGCGAGCAGAGGGGCCGAGAAGTCGCAATATTCGTTTTCTGATCGCCGTAAGCGACCTGGTACGACGGCAATATTTGCGCGGCAACCCGGCATTCAGCGCCGATGCGATTTACACGATACCCAACGGTTTCAATTCTACCCACCGGCAGATGACTGACCGGACCGCGGCAAGGAAGTGGCTGGGTCTTCAAGATGAGTTTCTGTTCGTATCGTTGGCCCGTCACGTCATGCAGAAGAACGCATACGGCCTGCTGGTCGCCTTTGCAGAGGTCGCAAAATTGTTCCCGCACGCACATCTTGTCCTGGCGGGTAGGGCGGATGATCCCGTCTATATGAAGCAGCTGCAACTCCTTCACAAGAAGATCCCCGAGCGCCATAGAATCCATCTTCGCGACAATATTTCCAACCCGTCCCCATTGCTCTCAGCGGCCGATTGCTTCGTTCTCAACTCCTTCTTTGAGGGATGGCCCCTCGCCCCAATGGAGGCTCTTTGTGCAGGCCTACCCGTTGTGATGAGCGATGTCGGGGGAGCCCGCGAACAAATTGGTCTGGACGGCAGACATGGCTGCCTCGTGCCCAACCCCCTAGAAAATCCCGAGGCCGTAACATGGGATAGTGTTGCGCGTGAGAGATTTCGGCCTCAGCGCAACAGAGCCGCCCTTGTCTCAGCGATGAATTCTATCATCGCAAATCGAGAGTATTGGGCGACTTCTCGCGCGACCCTCTCAAGTGAGGCGAAGGTCCGCTTCGACACAGAAGCGTGTATTCAGCGATACGCGCAAGTTCTCGAACGAGCCGTTGTATCCTGATTGCAGCTTATCCAGAACATTGGACGCGAGAGCAATGAAGTCACCGCTATCCCATTCGACACTTGCGAGTTGCGAACAACTGCGGCCGGAGCCCCGAAATGTAGGCGCCTTCGCGTGCTACGTTGTCCTCCTAGCAATCCTGTTTCCAGGAGGACTCGTCGCCGTCGACGTGTCTGGCGCCAAACTCACGGTCGGCAGGATTGCCATCCTGATACTGCTCATACCAGCCCTCGTCCGACTTACTAAGGCTGATCGCCACCTTATAGCAAGTGACTATCTCGCGGCCATAACCGGCATCTGGATGATCGGGGCGGCGGCTTATGTCGGAGGAGACGGCAGCCTATCATCCGCGTCGGCAGTGTGCCTGGAGTACGTCGGAGGGTACTTTGTGGCTCGAGGGCTGCTCTTCGGAGCCGCCGTTTCCACTTTCATTCGGGTGCTGAAGACATTCGTGATCATCGTCGTGTTCCTGGCACTCGCAGACAGCGTCACCGGAAGACTCGTGGTGCACACGACTCTGGCCGGCATTTTCCAGAGCGCCCCCCTGCTGCAGGCTGATTTTCGCGCGGACTTGCTGAGGACCGCATCGACATTTGACCACCCCATCCTGTTCGGCACGTTTTGCACTCTATCCGGCGCAATGTTGATGTCTTACGAACAGACCTTTGCAAAGCGAACATGGTGGGTGGGCGTGTGCCTTCTCGGATGCATACTATCAATGTCCTCTGCACCTTTGCTGTCGTTCATCATTGCCATAGTGGCCTTTGCATACGAATGCCTTATGAAGAATTATTCATCTCGTTGGAGCGTGTTCTGGCTTGCCGTTGCGGGAGGCATACTGGCTATCTTCATCATTGCCAATCATCCGATCGGCTGGATCATCACCCATCTGACACTCGATCCAGTGTCAGGATACTTCAGGTTGATGATCTGGGATCTGGCCCTACTGAAAATTGGCCAGGAGCCATGGACCGGATTCGCTTTTAACCCATTGAACAACGAAATATTGGACTACACCGTCGATTGCGTCTGGCTGCAGCTGGCGATACGCTTCGGCATTCCCATGATTGTGCTAGTGGCCCTCACCAATATTGCAGCTATTCTGCCGGCCAGGCGAAACGCCAGCAAGGTCACTAACGACCCGCCACATTGGGGATTTACGACAGCGCTTGTACTGACGATGCTCACCGGCCTGACAGTTCATTACTGGCACTTTCTTTGGATATTCTGGGCTCTTTGTCTAGGGCTTCGCGCGTCTCTTCGCGAGGCATCTATGACCGAATACCGAATGCCCGCCGACGAGCCGATGCCGTTGATGGCCGCTGACATTTCCCTAGTTCACGCGCGACGATAAGCGTGCCTGAATTGGGGCGCGACCATGCTCACAAGATTCCGTCAAATGGGAGAAAACTGCGCCCCGGGGCGCGTCCGCGCAGCACAAGGGCCAGGCAGGCTTTACCAACTATCGCGCGAGCATCTGTCGTACTCGATCGGCGGCCGGCTGTAGAAGCTGCCACGCACGACGGCCCAAACGCCGTTTGCAAGCCAGAGCCAACCAAGGCGGCGTTCCTTCGACCTTTGGGTCGATTTTCAATGCAGCCTCACAAAGCCGATCGGAAAGTCCCATTGCTCCTTCGTTGAAGGCACGGCTCGCACTTCTGACCGCGTCCAGCGCCAGTTCGTTGACGAACCAGGTCCGAAGATCGTCGACGTTTGCAAGCACCGGAGCGCAACTGCTAAGGAAGACTTCAAATGCCTCCTTTCGTTGCGCGAGATCCTGCTCCGGCGAGTACGTCGTTGACATATTGGCCGTATGCCGTCGATAAACAGCCTGAGCCCGGTCAATGA
This sequence comes from Bradyrhizobium sp. CIR48, assembly GCF_014198315.1. Lineage (NCBI taxonomy): Bacteria > Pseudomonadati > Pseudomonadota > Alphaproteobacteria > Hyphomicrobiales > Nitrobacteraceae > Bradyrhizobium > Bradyrhizobium sp. CIR48. The sequence goes on along the minus strand of NZ_JACIHG010000006.1, from coordinate 399,903 downwards.
ATCCGACCTCGGCGTGCGCGGCAAATCGCAACCACATGCCCATGTCCCCACTGTGCGTCAGTTGCGCTGAATATCCGCCCAGCTTTTTTTGTAAGCTCGTCCGAACCATTACAGTAGGCGCAATCACGATGTTCTTGGCCCGGCTGAGATGGATGAACTCAGTTCCAGATAATATCCGTGTTCCCTGCCCCAAACCTGCGGGAGCAGCTACGACTTCCCTTCGATCATCCTCTTGTACAATCGCTCGACCGAACACGAGACCGACAGAAGGGTGATCATCCATCATGCGGGCTGACCTCGCAAGGGAACCAGGCAACAGATAGTCATCCGCAGAAAGCAACACCAGGTAGTCGGCCGCCGCCCAGGCGATCCCTTCGTTGAACGTTGCGATGTGACCCCGATTAGATGCGTGTTTGAGAACGGTGACCCGTGAGTCCGCGCGAGCCAACTCCTGCGCAACTTCGGCCGTGTCGTCCGGCGACGCGTCGTCGATAATCAGCACGCGCAACGTCACACCGGATTGGGTCAGGACGGTTTGGACACAATCCCTTAGAAAATGCCCATATCGATAACAAGGGATGACTACATCTGTCGAGCTCACCGGCGTCCCTCCGTTACGCGCACGCTGCCCGCCCGCCTCCAATCGATTTTCGATTGTGCCGGAGCATCGCCGCGTCGTTGTCCGGCCATGATATATTGCTTGACGAGGTGGTGACGAAGGACCCCGAGCGAGAGACAGTCGATCAGCCTCGATTTTGGTCCTTCGATGCCGGCAACCAAACCATCTGTGACAATCAAATCAGCATCATTCAGAAGTTCGACGGCCGTTCCTTCGACAAAGAACCTTAAATGCGTCCGGTCAAGAATCCCGGAATCCCGATATGTAAATTTTCGCCGGAAGAGCAGCGGCAACGCTACACTCAAATGCGCAACGTTCGGCACCGAAACGATAATGCGGCCGCCTTCCGTTAGAAGCCCGCTGATCGATCGAAGCGTCCTCCCGGGATCCGGCAGGTGCTCCAGGACATCAAGCAGTAAGACGAGGTCGAACTGGCCGAGGTCGGAAGCACAATCATCGATATTGCCGATGACGACTGTATCCGCGTTTTCCTCCAACTCTTCCTTCAGCTCGCCGTTGACCTCGACCCCCACAGTCTTGACGTTTGGGTAGATTGATCTCAGCCAACGCAGCGTGTAGCCGCCGCCCGGCCCTACCTCCAAGATCCTCGATGCTCCATTTGGCAAGAGCGACCTAATTTCCTCGCGTGAATGCCTGTAATATTCGGTACGATCCGAGTTACAGGCGCGAGCGTCTTTTCTTTCTGTCATAGCGGCCCGCTCGCGTTTCCTACGCCTCTCTTCGAACCCCTGCGTTCATTCGGATCAGGCACTCTCTTTGCCAGCGCGACGACCTCCGAGGCAAAAAGGGCGGACAAACGATTTTGTTTGGATCCGTTGGCTCGAGGTGAATCGACTTTCGATGTCCTCTCCATCGAGAGCCCCGATTCGACACACCAACGTCGAATTACTGAGCTCGATGTGTTGTGAATTCTCGTCGTTTCGAAGCTAAGCCGACTATGGCGCGGTCCGCCTTTGCGCTGCCACCGATAACGGACATATGGCCTGTTCGGTGCCGTAATGAGGACTACTCCTCCGGGCAAGAGAGCATCGACAAACAGTCTCAGTAAATGCTCCGGACGATGTACGAACTGCAAAACGTTGAGAAACAAGATGCAGTCAAATCTCATTGAGGAAATCTTTGCACGAGCGGTATCGAGATCTCCCGACACCACCTGGAGCCCTCGCGCGGCTGATTTGTTGCTTATGACATCATCAAGTGGTACCGCTACCACCTGTTTCCCGGTCTCGAGCAGCCAGAGTTCATTAGCGCCGGACGCTGACCCGATCGACAGGATGCGTTCGGCGCTCTTGGGGATCAGGCTCAAGACCTCGCTTCTGATCGGTTCATAGCAATCCTTCGAATACATCTTGTGCCACAAGCTGGTCTCGGTATTCAGCAGGGGACGACGTCTTTTCTCCTGAGAGGCGATCAGCAACAACGCCGATATTTGAGAGCCTAGTTCGCGTTGGTCGACACCAAAATGGCCGATATACTTGTTCGGCAAATGATGCACCCAGAATTGCTCTATGTGCGATATGGGAATAAGTTTCCTGAAACCGCATTGGGTATACGGGTCGGTGGCAGCGCTGCAAAGAAGATCGTATTCTCCCTCGTGCGGTGCGACCAGGAAGCCGCCTGAAGCAATCGCTTTCGTCAGCTGTTGCCGGGTTAGTATGTAGCAGGCTGAGTGTTCGTTCGTGAAATGGGCGAGAGTATAGCCCCCCCTTACTCTGACCGATTCACAATCCCAGCGGAAATGACCATGCACCTCCGGAAAGTTGCGCTCCCCATCCGGACCATATTCAACCCGCAAGAATCCGACGATCTCGTCTTCCTTCAGGGCAGAGCCAACGTCCAGAAAGGCACTGATATTCTCTTCGGTTATTAGAATGTCATCTTCCGAGTAGATGAACAGATCGTACAGATTGAGCCGGTCCAGAAACAGCTTCTTATGCAAAAACGGAAGAGACCAGGGGTCTTTGGTTGGGAGCCCAACTAGACACTCGACAGCGGGCGGAACGGCCTTTTCGATATTTGAGAGAACTACCACGTCGACATCGAACTGCATGGATCGGTATTCATTGATCACCCGATCCAGGTACAGGTCATTTGCATGGCCGTAGCTGGCTATTGCGACCAGGATTCTCATAGATACGCCGCACTCATCATTGGGCTATCTCGGCCTTCAGCGCCTCAACAACACTCAACAGGTCCACGTCCGTCATCTGAGCGTAAAGGGGCAGCAGGATCGACCTGTCCTGCGCAAGTTCGGATTGACGAAGATCGTGCCGTTGCTTCGACTCGGCGTAAGGCGGCTCACGGTGCGAGCACATGATCCCGCGGCGGCTCGCGATTCCCTTGTCGAGGAGGTTTTGCATGACGGTGCGTTGGTCGAGGCGATCGGGGAGACGCACGCAATAGCTCTGCCAGTTCGATCTCGCCCAAATCGGTTCCGTAGGCAGTCGCAACCCTTCCAAATTGCCGAGTAGCTCGGCATATTTGGCGGCCACCGCGCGGCGCCGCGTCACCAGTTCTGCCAGCCGCTCGAGCTGTTTGCGACCGATCGCAGCCTGCATATCCGTCATTCGATAATTGTAGCCGACGAGGACGTACTCCTCGAAGATGACACGCTGTGATCCGTGACGCACGATATCCGGAACGCTCATACCATGCTGGCGCAGCAGCCTGAACTTGCGATCAAGCTCGGCGTCCGCGGTGGTGAGCATTCCACCCTCACCTGTCGTGATCACCTTCCGCGGATGAAAGGAAAAGCAGGCAATGTGTCCATGCGGCCTGCCGATCGCTTCCCATTGCCCGTTCACCCGGATCTGCGATCCGGCGGCACAGGCTGCATCCTCGATTACCGTGATCCCGTGGCGCCCCGCCACCGCCATGAGCGCGGCCATATCACAGGGCATACCCATCTGATGAACCGCGATGATCGCACGCGTGCGCTCGGTGATGGCGTCAGCCAGCCGGTCGCAATCCAAGTTGTATGTCTCCGGATCAATATCGATGAAAACCGGAGTGGCGCCCTGGCTGCGGATGACGTTGGCGGTCGCGATGAAGGAATGGCTGACCGTGATCACCTCGTCGCCGGTGCCGATGTCCAACGCCGCCAAAGCGAGCTGCAGGGCGGCCGTGCAATTCGCGACAGCGCAGGCGTGTGGAGCGCCGACAAGTGCAGCGAACTCGCGCTCGAACGCGGCCACCTGCGGACCTTGCGACACCCAGCCTGACAGCACGGCCACGCGCGCAGCATCAGCCTCTTCGTCCGCAAGCAACGGCGTCGCGATCGGGATCATGATGCCGCGGCCTGCCGCCGGCGGTCCGAAGCGAGATCGCGTTCCGATCGCCACCATTTCACGAGATCTGCGAGCCCCTGCTCAAGCGAAACCGTGGTGCGGAAACCCAACAAACGCTCTGCCTTGCCCGTCGATGCCAGTCGGCGCGGCACCGGATTGACCGAACGCTCCGGCGCGAATTCAGGCGTCAGGCCACGGCGTCCCATCACGGACGCAAGCGCCGTAGCCAGCTCCGTCAGGCTGGTTTCGGTGCCGCTTCCGACGTTAAAGACCTCATCGGTGATCTTTGACCTGGCCGCGAGGATGTTGGCGCGCGCGATGTCGCGGACGTGAACGAAATCCATGGTCTGATGGCCGTCACCAAAGATGACGGGAGGCAATCCGGCCTCCAGCCGCTCCATCCAGCGGATCAAGACCTCGGTGTACCGTCCGTGGATGTCCATCCGGCTGCCGTAGACGTTGAAATACCGGAATGCCACATAGTCGAGGCCGCATACATCGTTGAAGGCCCGCAGAAGGCCTTCGTTAAACGCCTTGGCGGCTCCATAGAGAGTTCGGTTGTTGTACGGATTCTGCCGCTCTGTTGTCGGAAATTCCTCGGCCATGCCATATACCGATGCCGAAGACGCCGCGATGATCTTCTCAATATCGTGCTTGATGCACAGCTCCAGCAGGTCGTAGGTGGCGTCCACCATAACCTCCTTGGCGAGGCGTGGTTCGGCCGCACAATGAGTGATGCGAAGTGCGGCCTGGTGGAAGACGATATCGGCCGCCTTGACCAATGCTTCCATCAGCTTGCGATCGCGTATGTCGCCGTGAACCAGTCTCACCGGTCCGCGCCCGAGCGCGCGCCGGAGATTTTCCGGCCGGCCTCTGACCATGTTGTCGAGAGCAACAATTTCAATGCAGCCCTCGTCGCAGAGCAGATCAACGATGTGGGACCCGATGAAGCCTGCGCCGCCGGTGACCAGAACGCGCTTTCCCTTGAGATCAATCAAGACGCTCTCCTGTTGTGGGACCATGTCATGACGCTTTGTGGATGCTCCGCTCGGGCGCCGGCCGCTTCACTGGGCCGCAACATCGCTGCGCTCCTCAATGTTGCGACAACCTCGGCTGCCTGTTCCGGCAGCAGCTCCGGATAAATGGGAAGAGAGAGGAAGTCGTTCGCCAGCATCTCGGTGACGGGGAGATCACCGGGACGGTAGCCGAGTTCTGCGTAGGCTCTTTGCAGATGCACCGGAACGGGATAGTGAATCCCGGCGCCTATTCCGGCATCGCGCAACAGCGACAGTGCGTGATCGCGCTCCTCCAACCTGACCGCATAGACGTGATACACGTGACGGGCGTGCCCTGGCGGCTGGGGACGCGCGAATGGGAGCTCAGACAGCAGTGCATTGTATTGCTCAGCCGCCGACCGGCGCGCTTCCGTCCAGCTCTCAATGTAGTCCAGCTTGACGTTCAATATCGCACTCTGAATCTCGTCCATACGATAATTATATCCGGGGATGGCGTGGTCGTACTTCGCCTCCTGCCCCCAATCTCGCAGCAGTGACACGCGGTGCGCGAATTCAGGCCTATGAGTTACGACGGCTCCGCCCTCGCCGAACGCCCCCAAATTCTTGCCAGGGTAAAAGCTGAAGCATCCCAGATCGCCAATCGAACCTGCTCGACGTCCCCGGTATTCGGCGCCATGCGCCTGCGCGGCGTCCTCGATGACGACCAGGCCGTGACGACGCGCGATGGCCATGATCGGATCCATGTCGGCCATCAACCCGTGGAGGTGAACCGGAAGGATCGCCTTGGTTCGTGGTGTTATCGCAGCTTCAATCAAGCCGGGATCCATCGTCCACGTTACAGGGTCAACGTCGACAAACACCGGCTTGGCACCGCTGTAGATAATGGCCGCGGTGGTCGCGACGAACGTCATGGATACGGTGATGACCTCGTCACCGGGTCCGACACCCGCCGTAAGCAAGGCAAGGTGAAGCGCCGAAGTGCCGGTGTTCACCGCGCGGCAATGGGCAGTCCGGCAATAACCCGCAAAGCGCCCCTCGAAGGCGGTCACCTCCGGCCCGAGCACAAAGTGCCCGCTCCCGATGACTCTCGCAACCGCGGCGTCGATTTCCGGCTTGATCTGGCTATATTGGGCTTTCAGATCCAGGAAGGGTATCAAGATTCAAGACCTTGGTTGGACCAAACATTATAATAAAATATTAACTCTCATAATCATATTAAATCAAGCATTAAATTGCGACGCATATATATCGCGCTTAAAAATGGTTTATGGAGCAGTTCTTACGAGCGACGATCGCTCAGGAGCGTATTTTCAGCTGCGGACAGGACCCGAGCGGGCACTCCCGCGACGATAGCGCCGGGCGGAACATCCTTAGTGACCACCGCACCGGCACCTACGGAGGCGCCCTCTCCGATCGTCACACCGCACAGGATGGTGGCATTCGAGCCGATCGAAGCCCCCCGACCGACCCGCGTGCGCTGCAGCGTCCAATCCGAAGCTTGCTGAAGACGACCGTCCGCGGTTGTTGCCTTAGGATATTTGTCGTTCGTGAACATCACTCCATGACCGACGAACACCTCATCCTCGATCGTAACGCCCTCGCAAATGAAGCTGTGCGACGATATCTTGCAACGCGCACCTATCTCTGCCCCCGCCTGGATCTCGACGAAGGTACCGATCCTGCTCTCGTCACCGACGACGCAACCATACAGGTTGACCAGATCCGGATGCACGATGCGCACGTCGCGGCCAAGCGCGGTGTCCTTTATTGGCATGTCAGCTCTCTCTCTCTCTCGCTCTCTCTCTCTCTCTCTCTCTCTCTCTCTCTCTCTCTCTCTCTCTCTCTCTCTCTCTCTCTCTCTCCAATCACGCCAGCCTTTACAGGACCGGGCGTGAGGGCAGCAGCCTGGGCGCCATCTCGGCAAGACCCGCTGCAGCATGACGAAGGTGCCCCAGCAGAGGATGCCCCGTCAGGATCAGTGCGCACCACCAGCAGAACGTGGCGACCACCAATGCTGTTATCAGGCCTGCGACGAAATTAAGAGCTCCTGCCTCGATCAACACCGCACAGACGGCTACGCCCGAAGCGGTCCCCATCGTGACGGCACCGCTCTTCAGCAGGGCCCGGCCAAACTCGCTTGGCCGCAGCGCCAGATGCGGACTGAGGTAGTAAATCGCCACCGCTGCCTGGAATGGCAATGTCAGCAACGCGCATGCTGCAACTACTTCCACGCCAAAAAAGGACGCAGATAGGAGGGCAAGCAGTGAGGGTGGCAACGAGATGAAGGACGAGACAAGCGCGTCGCGCACGCGTCCAACTGCCAGGAACACAGGATAGGTCAGACACGCAGCGAACAGCGCCAGATTTGCAATGCAAAGAATGCGCACCAATGGCACGACTTCGAGCCAGGCTCCACCAAGCCAGATCAGGACGATCGGCTTTGCCATAATCGCCACGGACGTGAGAAATGGCCACTGCACGGCGGAAAGCAGTTGGACCGCATCCAGATACACGCCTTTTAGATCTGCCCCAGCTGCACGTTTGGTCACAATGGCCGGCATGATAATCGGGTTCACGACTTGCGTGACAAGCCTGTCGAATACCTGGGTCAGGTTGATTGCCCTGCTATAGAGACCCACAGCCGTGAGATCGAGGATCTTCGCCAGAAAGAGCTGAGGCGCGAGGTTGTAGAAGACATTGATGACGCTGACGCCGCTGGAATAGAGACCGAATTCGATGACGTCTCGGTACTCGGACAGCGAAGGGCGTAACACGCTGAAATCGCGATGCCAGCTCAGCAGCATGCCCGCGAGAACGATGCTCCCAGCCACACCACCCCAGATTGGAGCCATGTAGCTGAAGTTCAGTACTGCCAGTCCGATCGAAACCAGCGCAACCGCCACGTTGCTCGCAAAATTGCAGATCGCAAGGGTGCCGAACTGCATGTCACGGCGGAACAAGGCGATCAACGTTCCGGAGACCGGTATAACGAGAAGATTCAGCGCAGAAACCTCAATACCCCGCCTTAGACTGTCTTGCGCAAAGAGCCGCGATACAACGTCAGCCGTGACTAAAAGAATCAGCGCAATTGCCAGTGAGATCCCCCAGGTGATGGTGAACGCCGTTCTAATAGTCCCGCGCGACAGCTCACGCTTCTGAATCAGGTAATTTGCCCCTCCAAATTCCTGAAAAGCGGCCGCGATCACGGCGGTAAGCGCATTGACAACCGCATAAACCCCAAACTCGCTCGGCGTCAGCAGGCGCGAAAGTACCGCGGTGGAGACGAAAAACAGCACAAGACCCGCATAGCGGTCCACCGCAGAGAACAAGACTGAACGCTGTACTGAATTCATCGCGGCTCCCGACGCCGGGCTTAGCTGGCGAACAACCACGACCAACCGCCAACTAAGCCGTGGCCCGAGCCCGCTCCGCTTTCACGCTCGGCAATTGCCGAATCGCGACTGGCTTGCCCTGTTCCGTGATCGATCGCGAAGCCGCTTCAAGCACCTCGATTACTCGCAGCCCAGACATGCCGCTGGAAATCGGCTGCCCGCCGTTGCGCGCGCAGTCGATGAAATGCTCAACCTCGGTCTGCAGCGCCTCCCTAGGCGAGATATGCGGAGCCCACATGTCGCCGGCGCGATATCCGATTCGAAATTGATGTGCACTCTCGGGGGGCCTATCGAGAGTAATTCCCTTGTCATAGACCTTGATCTTTTCGGTCGGCTCGAGATCGTCATAGACGATCATCTTTTTGCTGCCGCCAATGAACGTCTGGCGTACCTTGACAGGCGAGAGCCAGTTAACGCTCACGTGGGCCACACACGCGTTGGCGAAGAACAATGTGATGTGAGCCATGTTTTCGGGCGAACCGACAACATGGCACGACCCCGTCGCCGAAACCGCGACCGGCTCCTCATCGAGGATATGATGGATGATCGAGATGTCGTGCACCGCCAAGTCCCAGATCACATTTACGTCTTTCTGAAACAGCCCGAGGCTCGCGCGTGTGCTATCGTAGTAGTATACGTCTCCCAGCTCTCTCTTCAGCACGAGCTCACGAATCTTCTGAACCGCCGGCGTGTAGAGAAAGGTGTGATCGACCATCAGTGTCAATCCGCGCCGATCCGCCTCGTCGATCAGGCGCATCACCTGCTCTGAGCTCGGCGCAAGGGGCTTCTCGACCAACACGTGCTTGCCAGCCCGCAACGCCGCAATCGCCAGTTCGTAGTGCGTGTGCACCGGGGTAGCGATAGCAATTGCATCAATCGAGGCGTCCTTCAGCAGATCGTCATAGTGCGTGGTCGTTGCTACCGCGGGGTAAAGCTGCGCTATAAGCCCAAGCCTGCCCGGATCGAGGTCGCTCACGCTGACAACGCGGGCGGCAGGATTGGCTGAGAAATTTCGAACGAGATTGGGACCCCAATAGCCGTATCCCACGACCCCGATTCCAAGCTGGCTATCTCGCATGCTAACCTCGATCCATTCGGGGGTTACGGCCTTATGCCTCTTACGTCCGCGCTGGCATATCCTGCCATATGCCGCGCGTATCGATGACATCGAGATGCCGTCGCTCTGACAACGGCACCATTTTGAACTCATCGTGATCGACGAGTAGAATCGCGATTTCGCAACTGCGTAGAGCTTCCTCTATATTGACCAATGCGACATGGTAGTCGGCCAACTGAGGCGGTAGACGGCGCAGGTTCGGCTCGACGACCTTGATCCGTTCTCCGTACTTTGCCGCTAGATGCGTGGCTATCTCCATGGCCGGACTCTCGCGCAAGTCGTCGACATTGGCCTTGAAGGTCAATCCACAACAGGCGATGTTTGCATAAGGATGATCGTCGATCAGCGCGTCAGTACGCTCGATGATCTTCTGCGTTTTGGCGTTGTTGACTTCCCGGCTTGTTCGCATCACGCGCGCTAGATCCGGCGCCGAGTCGATGATGAACCAGGGATCGACCGCAATACAGTGCCCACCCACTCCCGGTCCCGGCCGCAAAACGTTTACGCGAGGATGGCGGTTGGCGATGTCGATCACCTCCCAGACATTGATGTCGAACCTCTCGCAGATCAACGACAGTTCGTTCGCAAATGCTATGTTGGTATCTCGGAAGGCGTTTTCCGTCAGCTTGACCAGCTCGGCTGCCCGCGCCGTAGTACCGACGCAAGCGCCGCGAACGAACATCTTGTAGAAGCGCTGAGCACGCCGCGTGCACGTCGGCGTAATTCCTCCAATGCACCGGTCGTTGTTGATAAGCTCGGTCAGGATCCGTCCCGGCAGCACGCGCTCTGGACAGTAGGCTACGTAGATCGCTCCGTCCTCCTTGCCGTTGACACCTATATGCAGGTCCGGCCTGCGTTCAATAATCCGCTTCGCCATGGCCTCGGTGGTTCCGATCGGCGATGTCGATTCGAGGATCACGAGATTGCCTGGAGCAAGGATATCCACGATATTGTCGACTGCGGCATTCACACTTGACAGGTCTGGACGGCTTTCGCGGTCGATCGGCGTCGGTACTGCGATGATAAAAACGTCGGCTGGCTGCGGCTTGCTGGACGTTGTGAGCGCACCGCTCGACACGACTTTGGAGACAAGTCCATCGAGATCGGGCTCGGCGATGTGAATCTTGCCCGATGCCACCGTATCGACGATACGTTCGTTGGTATCGATACCGAGCACCTGCATCCCTCGGCTCGCAATCAGCGCCGCGGTCGGCAGCCCGATATAACCAAGTCCAACGACATTGATCTTTTGGAATTCAGGCATCGAGAAGAACCTTCACGATACGGTCGCTTGCGTGCCCGTCACCAAACGGGTTATGCGAACGAGCCATGGCAGCATACGTCTCGTCATCGTCGAGCAGACGAAATGTCTCCGCAACGATTCGCTCGTAGTTCGCCCCGACGAGGCGCGCGGTTCCCGCTTCCACTCCTTCGGGACGCTCGGTCGTTTCTCGCATCACCAGGACTGGCTTGCCGAAAGTGGGGGCCTCCTCCTGGACACCTCCCGAATCCGTCAAGACCAAATATGATAACGAGAGCAGGCTCACGAAATCCGTATATTCCTGAGGGGAAATGAGAACGACCCGCGGATGATCCGAGAATCGAGACGCAAACAGGTCCCGGACATTCGGATTCGGATGTACCGGGAGAACCACGGCAACGTCCTCCCGTTGCAGAATGGTCTCCAACGCGTTCACGATGTTGACGACGCCGCCGCCGAAGTTTTCCCTGCGATGGCAGGTCACCAGGATGATGCGGCGATTGCCGTGGCGCTTTTTTATGCCGTCCCAGCGGCACGAGAGTCCTGGATCGGATTCGACCATGGCTTTCGCGAGGATGAGAGCGTCCACCACCGTGTTTCCGGTAACGTGAATGCGGTCACCGGAGACGTTCTCGGAACGCAAGGCTCGGGCCGCGCGCTCTGTTGGGGCAAAATGTTGATCGGCGATCGAGCCGACGATCTTGCGGTTCACCTCCTCGGGCCACGGTGCGAAGATGTCGCCGCTGCGCAGTCCGGCCTCGACGTGTGAGACCGGTATACGGTGATAGTAGGATGCCAATGCACCAGTCATGGCAGTTGCCGTGTCGCCCTGAACAATGACCCTGGTGGGCTTCACCTTTTCGAGAAGGTCGCCGATTTGTCCGAGCAACCGAGAAGTCAAGTGATCCAGCGTCTGATTTGTCGTCATGACGTTCAGATCGAAATCCGGGACCACTTTGGCCAACTTGAGGACTTGATCAAGCAGCTCTCGATGCTGTGCAGTCGCACAGATCGTTACTGAGATGTCCTTGCGCCGCTCAGCCTTCAGCCGGTTGATGACCGGAAAGAGCTTGATTGCTTCAGGCCGGGTTCCCAGAAGAATGAAGAAATGCTTGCGCACGCCTCACCCTCCGATCCGGCTCGGACCCGGCGGAAGGGCTCCGGGCGCACCAAGGGGGTGTCGAAGCCCCTGCCTGATGAGAGCTTGTGCCAGGACGCCCGCAAACAGCGCGTTTGTCTTGGCGTATCGCCACCACATCCGCCCGGGCTCCTGATAGATGCGATATACCCACTCGAGGCCCAGCTTCTGAAGCCGTACGGGCGCGCGCCGAACGGTACCTGCCAGGACATCGAATGCACCACCCACCCCCATGATAAAGGGCACGCCGAGATCATCGCGATGGGCGGCGAGGAAACGCTCCTTCCTGGGCGTCGGCATGCCGATGAAAAGACAATCGGCCGCGCTGGACTGGATGTCCCGGACGACGTCATTCTCCTGCTCGCGTTTGAAGTAGCCGTCGTGCCAGCCCGCAAAGACAAGTGAGGGATGCCTCTCGCGTGCGACTTGCAAAGCCCGATCCAGAACGGCGGAAGTGGCTCCCAAGAAATAGGGCTTAAAGCCTTCCTGGGCACATACCGCGAGCAACTCGGCAAGGAGATCTACGCCCGCCACCCGCGATGTTGCTGGAAGCCCCAGTGCTCGAGCGCCCCAAAGAATGCCCATGCCATCGATGCCGACAACATCGCTGTTGGCAACATCGGCCGCGAGTACGGGGTCAGATTGCATATTGACGAATTTGGCGACGTTCAGCGCCACATGTTGCAGCCGCTGGCGGCTGCGCATGGCTCTGTGCGCCAGCTCGACGGTTTCCGCCATCGTCAGCAGGTCGATCGGGCACCCCAGGAATGCTGCACGCATTGGAACCTATCTCCCAGAAAGATCGACCATATTTAAGTTGGCATTTAAGATTATTATTGAGATAATACGCGGACGCCATTTAATTGCAAGTTTTAAATCGCCCGAATTTGCTATGCGATGCGGAAAAACGAGGGCGCCCCAGCTACGAGTGAGACAGCAGATCTAACGGGAATTAAATGAAGGATTTAACCGATGATCTCGGTCGTTATTCCCCACCTCAACCAGCCTGACGCACTGGAAGCCTGTTTACGCAGCCTGGACGCACAGACCCTGAACCGGCGCTCGTTCGAGGTCATCGTGGTAGATAACGGCTCGGCAACGCCGCCAGCGGACGTCGTTGCCGGTCATCCTGGCGTACGGCTGCAGCACGAACGGCAACCAGGTCCCGGCCCTGCGCGAAATGCAGGCGTCGCCGCTGCCAAAGGCGAGATCCTCGCCTTCATCGATGCCGATTGCAGGGCCCATCAGGATTGGCTTAGCAACGTGATGAAATGGTCTTGCTTGTCGCCGGCTGGCACTGTCCTCGGGGGCGACGTTCGTATTTGGCGGCCGGAGAATGCGAGGCTTGATGCCATTGCGGCTTATGAGAGCGTCTTCGCTTATCGCTTCAAGCTCTATATCGAGCGCCACGGTTATTCCGGCACTGGCAATATGGCGGTGTTTCGCCACGACTTCGATCGCGTCGGCCCTTTCGCTGGCATTGATGTAGCCGAGGATATGGAATGGGGCGAACGTGCGCTGCGCGCCGGACTTCGATTTCGGTATACCCCTGAAATGATCGTCTTCCATCCGGCCCGAGGCTCTCTCCAGGAGCTCTACGCCAAATGGGATCGACACATTGCGCATTACCGCAACATGGCGGAAGGTAAACCTGTTTGGCAATTGCGCTGGCTCGCGCAAGCGTTGCTCGTCTTCGCATCTCTCGCGCCAAACGCCGTGACTGTGCTAACCAGCGACCGTCTACATGGTAGCGGCGTCCGCCTCAAAGCAATTGCCGTATTATGTGCCGTCCGGGCGCACCGCGCCATGACGATGCTTTCGCACCTACGGGGCCGGCGAGCAGTAGCTTGGAATCGTTAGTGCAACGGCAATTCTTCAGGCGCCGCCGAAGGCACAGTTGTTGGTCAGCTCCGGCAAGTCAGTACGCTGGCCGAATGACCACAGAATCCAGCCCAATTCGTAGCTACGGCACTCAAGCCGAACTTCCACGTCAGTGCCGTCGATCAGTCGGCCCCCGTTTCCGAGCCAGGCGTTCTTGATTGCGCGCAATACGCGCGGCGCCTTCGTTGTCAATTCGCCTTTGCGAACCTGCGAGCGGAGGGTCAGGCTCAGTTCAGGCACGAGCATGGCCCGGTCCAGCTGGTTCTGACCAAGTACCCAGTTGAACCCCTTGACCAGGGCGTCCCGCGATCCCCTCTGCCCAAAGCGCTCCGCCCATTCCAGCAGTGCCGGGGCCATTCCATACTGATGAACCGAGTAGACCTCATAGAAATCAAGGACGCGGCCGCTCATCGCGTCGAAAAACCAGGGCCATTCACCTTGTCGGCCTTGAAGCGCTATCAGATTGCGCACGCAAGTATCGGCCATGACAAGCGCGGACGCGTCTCCGGCGAATTCGCCATATTGATAGCAGGCGATCGAGAGATAGGTTTGCGTCGCAAATGACGAGAAGCGGCGGCGAAACCCGAACGGTGCATCGAAGAACAATCCCGATTCGCTGTGGAAGCGTTCCTTCAGGAAACGAAAAAGCGGCCCGGCGTAGCGCCACCACTCGTTCTCGCCTGCCCTCGCCTGAGCCACGACTCCCGTGAGCAGCATGCCAATATCCTGCGCACGAAAGCTCTTCCACCTGGACTCATCGGCGAGAATGGCCGTCAGCTCGCGTTTGACCGGCTCGGGCGTTTCGAGGCCGAGCTCGGCGGCGCTCCACAGCGCCATACCGAAGGCGTACTTGCGCATCGGAAGCCTCGTGAGTAGCGAAGCGTTGCGGCTGAATATTTCGGGCAGATCTAGACCACTCGGAATTCCAGCGACGCGCGACAACCCAAGTAAGACATTGAGCGTATAGAATACGTCGCTGTTCGGTATCGACTCGTTTGGCGAAGGACGTCCATCGAGATGGAAAATGTGCGACCACCGGCGATGTTCAGGTAACCAACAGCGTTCCAGCCCATTGAGCGCATAGTTCACCAGCGGTGAATTGTGCGAGAGCTTACTCGAAGCCGTGGGCACCAGGAGCTTCACCCCAAAATTTGGACTAATGATCATGGTCATTTACCATCCCTAGCCGGGTCAATATTCCCGGATGCTCTCATCCAATCCGCGCAGCAATGGATAGAGGAAATAGGAAATCACGGTGCGCTTGCCGACTTTCAGTTCGGCCGTCACCGCCATCCCCGGAATCAGTTGAATACGCTCAGGAGGAAGCCGAAGGTGCGTGTCCGACAAATCGACCAGTACGCGGTAATAGGGAGCTGGCGCACGGCGCGCACCTTCGGCCTTCGTATCCGGCGAGAACGTGTCCTGACTGATGACGCGGACTTCTCCCGTCGCAGTTCCATACTTTTGAAAAGGAAACGCTTCGAACTTGATCCGAACCGCTTGTCCAAGCGCCACCTGACCGATATCCCGCCCCTCGACGTTGACCTCCGCCTGAAGAGGCACGTCACGCGGAACAAGGACAAACAGCGTTTCCGCTTCGCGAACCACCGAGCCGACTGTCCGGTTCGCGATATCCAGCACCACGGCATCTGCCGGCGCCTGCAGGACGATCAACTGTCGACGAAGCTCGGCCTTCTTCAATTCCTCTGCTGCGCCGTTACGCTTCGGCACCGTCTCCACCAATTCCTGATAAGTGGTACGACGAAACTCCTCGGCGAAGACCTTCTGGTCGGCGCGGGCCTTGTCCAGCCGATGCGTCGTGTCGGCGATACTGCCACGAACACGCGCCAAATTGCTCTCGACCTCGAGCCGTGCATCGCGAGACAATAGGAAGTTCAGCCTCGAACCGACTTCCTTGTCCATCAGTGTGGTGCGCATGGCTTCAATTGAACGCATCGTGTCGAGACGCTGAAGGAGAACCGCCTCTTCGTTCTGTGCTGTCTTGAGATTGGCCTGAGCGGAAGCGATCTGCGCGTCGTAATTCTGGATCTGCGCTTCGTAAGCGGCCCTCCTCTGCAAGAACAACTTGCCCTGCAGGATCTGGTCCGCGTTCGCGAGCTCCTTGACGGCGTACTCGGCTCCATTCAATTCGGCGCCCAGCCGATCGATCGAGGCATCGAAACCGGCCACTCTGCCGCGCAATTGATCGAAATCCGCTTGCGAGAACGTCGGATCGAGGGTCGCCAGAACGTCGCCGCGGTTCACGCGGTCACCGGCCTTGACGTGGATCTCGCGTATGACCGACGTTTCTAGCGGTTGCACGACTAGGTTGGGACGTGTCGTGGTCAATTTTCCCTGCGCCGTGACGATCATCTCCACTTGCGAAACGGATGCCCAGGTGACCGCAAAGGCAATCAGTGCAAGTACGGCGTAGAGGGTGAGCCGCGCGAGCCGCGGAGGCGCTTGCTGCTCAACTTCGGTTGCATCGGACTGGAATTCGGCGATCACGGGTGCTTGCCTGGGCCCTGGCCTGAACCTTCGCCGTCGCTCGATCGTTCTGGCCGAAACCAGACCGTCCGGCTTTGCATCCGCCCGTGATTGTCTTGTCTCCTTCATGCGATCTGCTTCATCTGTTGGTTCCACAAAAGCCTGTAGATGGTGCATTTCGACAGGAGATGGTCGTGGCGATCCACGTCCACGATACGGCCGCGGTCCATCACCAGAATCTGGCTCGCTTCGGTTAGCATCGACAGCCGATGCGAGACGATGATGACGGTACGCCCAGCCGCCAAACGGCGCAGATTGCGCCTGATGATCATTTCGCTTTCGGAGTCGAGGGCACTCGTCGCCTCATCCAAAATCAAGATCCGTGGATTGACGATCAGAGCTCTCGCAATCGCGAGCCGCTGCTTCTGTCCGCCGGACAGGTTGGAGGCGTCTTCCTCAAGCATGGTGTCGAAGCCTCGGGGCAACCGCTCGATGAACTCGTCCGCACCTGCGAGCTGCGCCGCAGCGACCACCTCGGCAAAGGTCGCATCGCGTTTCGCGCACGCTATATTGTCGCGAACCGTCCCGCGAAACAGGAAATTATCCTGCAAGACGATTCCGAGGTTTCGGCGCAGGTGGGCCAGGTCGAGCTCCCTCGAGTCATATCCGTCGACGCGCAGCAGCCCCTGCTGCACCGGATACATGCCGGAAATCAGCCTTGTGAGCGTCGTCTTGCCGGAGCCGCTGCGGCCCACGATTCCGAAGATCGAACCTGGCACGATGGTGAAGGAGACGTCATCAAGCGCCGGCGCTCCCTCAGCTCCGTAGCGAAAGGAAACACCCTCGAACTCGATTTTGCCGACGAGGTCGGGCCGAAGCCCATCTTTCCTACCATCACGCTCAGGCTTCTGATTCATCACCTCGCCAAGCATTTTCACGGCAAGAGCCACTTCCTGGTACTCGTGCACCATTGTCACGAGCTGGACCAGCGGTCCGGAGACCCTCCCGGCTAACATGTTGAAAGCGACCAGCGCGCCGATTGTCATTTCCCCGGCGAAGACATCGAGTGCGCCGACAGCGATAATGCCAAGCGTCATGATCTTCTCGAGCAAGCCGGTGAGCGCCTGAGCACCTGCGGAGATTTTCTCGACGCCGAATCGCATGGCCACGGACTGCGCACAGCGGCTATCCCAGATCCGGCTCTGCACTGGTTCCATCCCAAGCGACTTCACCGTGCGCATACCGTGAACTGTTTCGACGAGAAGAGCCTGCCGCGCACCTTCCGCCTGGTAGAGATCGTACAGACGCCGCCGGAAAGGACCCATGAGCAGGCCGACAACAGCGCCGCTCGCGGCAGTGAAGGCCAGAACCATGAGCGTCAGCTTGACGCTGTAGAGTGCAAGTACCGGCAGGAAGACAAATAGCGAGAGCGCGTCGAGGGTCGTTAAGAATAGTCGCCCAGTCAGAAACTCACGGATTCGCGCCGCTTGTTGCATGTGCTTGACGAGGATCCCAGCTGCCATGTGTTCAAAGAAGGTGACCGGCAGCCCGAGGAGATGACCGAAGGTCTTCGTGGCAACTCGAATGTCGACCTTGTTGGTCGCATAAAGCAGCAAGTAGCGCCGCAAAAAGCCGAATATCGCATCAAAGACGAGCGCTACGCTCGCACCGCAAGCGAGTACGTAGAGCGTGGTGAAGCTCTCGTGAACCAGAACCTTGTCGATCACGAGCTGGAAAAAGATCGGGATGATGAGGCCCAACGCATAGAGCAGGACCGCGGCAATCGCGACGTCCCTAAAGAGTCGCCATTGACGAAGTAGCTCCGGTACGAACCACCGGAGGCCGAAACTCCTCCGACCATCCTGCGCAAACTGCTCGCGCTTGATCAGGATCGTGTCGCCGGCCCATTGGGCACAGAATCGGTCCCGGTCGACAACCAGGACCTCGTGCTTGCGGTCCGCGAGCGGGTCGAAGATGCTGACGACCTCCGCTCCCTCAGCTCCCCGCCCCGCATCAAGAACCACGATCCAGTTGCCATTGGTGAGTCGAGCCAGCGCCGGATAGGCTTCGCCGAGACGAATCAGCGAGCCCCAATCCAGTTTCGTGCCTCTCGCGCGTAGGCCAGCATCCTTCGCCATCTGCAATAGGAGATTCAACGAAAGCGGGCCGGCCACGGCGTAAGCGTGCTTCAAGCGCTCGACCGGCAGATCGATGCCATGATGACCGCAAATCTTGGACAGGCATTCCAACGCCGTTTGCGTTGCCAATCCGGGGGCATCCGCAACCTGCTCCTTCACGCCGCCAGCGTCGTCAATTTCAGCGGAAGTTTGATGAGACATTCAAAGGCCGTGTGTTGGACGCGAGCGCATCACGTGAACCCGAGGCACTATTGTGCGACTCGGCTGGATTCCGCCGGACCACGCCGGCGTCAACCAGGCCCTGAAGCGCCTTCTGCATCACATCGACCGAATTGGCGAAGGATTCGACCGAAAAGATCAACCGCTGAGAAAACACTCGTTTGGGGACATTGTTTGCGTCACGCTCCGTCGGTGAAAGACTGACCAGATCGACGCGGACGATGGTGCCACTGACGGTGATTTCTTCAATTCCGTCGGTATAAAGTTCGGCGTGCATTTTACGTCTCCTATGCTGCCAGCTGCGGCCTAAAAACTACGTCAACGCCATAGCTCGTCGCGTTGTAGGTGTTGGTCGGAAACAGGCTATCTGTCCCGTACGCAAACACGCCGTTGCCGCCGATTGATGCGGAGGATGGCGCTGATAGAGGTCCGTTGGTAATTGCGTTGGCGAGCAGGCCTGGATCGGCCGCGTAATTGCCGGCAGTGTGATAGGAGGCAACGTATGTAGTGCCCGGCATGATAGTCACAGGCGTGGCGAAATTGACCTGCTGCCAGCCGTTCGCCGTTTCATTGGTGAAGGTCGCAGTTGCCAGCAAAGACCCGGTGCCGCTCCAAAGATCCGCAACGTGGATGCCCGTGTTGGAAGGCCCCTTGTAAAAGCGAAGTCCGATGATATCGCCTGGGCTGGAGGTCTGAAATTTGATGCCCAATTCTACCGACTTTGGATCATTGGCCGCCACAATGCTGGGCTCCTGACTTGCGCTGAACAGGCGCACAGTTGTCGAAGACGCAGCGGTCACATTGAGAGCGACGGATGCACTGGCGATGCCGCCCTGGCCATCGGAGATGCTATAGTTGAAGGAAGCCGGTCCCGTATAGCCAGTCGTCGGAGTGAAGGTCACGCTGTTGCTTTGGACGTTGAAGCTGGCGGTGCCATTCACACCGTTGCTCGCGCCTGTGATCGTGAGCGTATCGCCGTCGGCATCGGTATCGTTGGCAAGAAGAGCCGAACTAGGGATCCCGAAGGGGACGTTCTGCGTGGCGTAGAAGCCGCTGTCGTTCGCAGCGACCGGTGACTGGTTGGCGCCACCACTCGAGCTTTTGAACAGGACATCAACCCAGTAGTTGGTTGCGTTATAGGTACTGGTCGGGAGCAGATTGGCTGTTCCGTAGGTGTAGACGCCATTGGTATTCGCAGGGGCTGTGAGCGGGCCGTTGGTGCGAGCGGTCGTGAAGTAGTTGGGACTGGAAGCATAATGGCCGTTGCTGTGGAAGCTCGCGACGTAGGTGGTGCCCGCCGCAATGGTCACGGGATTGCTGAACGTGACGGACTGCCAGCCGCTGCTGCTCTCGTTGGTGAAAATTGCGGTTGCCAGCAGCGTGCCGGTGCTGCTCCACAACGAACCCGTATGGGTGCCGAGGTCATTTGCGCTCTTGTAGTATTTGATGCCGGAAATCGTGCCTGCCACGGACGACGAGAAGTTCACTCCGAGGTTGACTTGGGAGGTGTCCGAACCCGACCCCACCGCCGGGGCATCGGAGCTCGAGAACAGGCTCACCGTCGAAGGAACTGCCGACACTGCGATATCGAATGTCTCACTGCTGGTGAGACTACCGAGATCGGTCGCAGAGACCTTGACGCTGAGCGTGCCGACGTCAACTGACGTTGGCATGCCGCTAAAACTTCGGCTCGACGCGTTGAACGTAAGCCAGGCTGGAAGCGGCGAGCCGTCAGCGGCGGTTGCGGTATAGGTGAGCGAGTCGCCGGCATCGACATCGGTGAAGGTGCCGGCGGGCAACGTCAGTGAGAACGCCGAGCCAACGGTCACGGCCTGGTTGGCGGTCTGGATCGCCAGTACCGGCGCGTCGTTGGCGCCATGAATGGTGACAGTAAGTGTGCTCGACGATGCAACGCCCGCGGCGTCCCGCATCGTATAACTGAAGACATCGGTCAGCGTATTGGTCGATTGCCGCAAGGCTTGCACGGCCGTATCGTTTTCGTTCACCGTGTAGGTGAAAGCACCCGAGGCGCCGAGCAAGAGGGCGCCGTGCGCGCCTGCGATAGCTGAATTGACAGTCCCGTTGGTCGAGCCGAAGCTGACAGCCGTGACGGTCTTTGTGTCACCGGAATCGGGATCGGTATCGTTGGTCAGCACGTTGCCGACGGCGGACGAACCGCCAGTGCTGTTGCCCGTGCCGCCTTTCTCGGTGGCGTTCGTGGTGTCAGCAACCGCGGTTGGCGGGTTATTGTTGTCGGCGGAGGAGCCGTTGAAGACGACATCGACCCAGTAGTTGGAGGATCTGAAGGTACTCGTCGGGAACGCGCTTCCCGATCCATAGCTATAGACGCCGTTGGCGCCAGCAGGAGCGGTTAACTGGCCGTTGGTGAGCGACGTCGCGAAATAGTTCTGAGTACCGGAATAATTACCATTGGTGTGATAGGACGCGACGTAGGTCGTGCCTGCCGTGATGGCGACCGGATTGGCGAAATTGACTTGCTGCCACCCGCTGGGTGTCTCGTTCGTGAAGGTGGCAGTTGCAAGCAGGGTTCCGGTCGAACTCCAGAGATCCGCAATGTGGGAGCCCGTATTCAACGATCCTTTGTAGAATCGCAGGCCGGTTATTGTCCCGTTCACGGATGCGGTAAACTTGACTCCGACTTCGACGGGACTGGTATCGCCGGAATTGGCGACGTTCGGCGCATCATTGGTGCCGAACAGGCTCTGCGCGGAGGCCGGATAGTTGACCTTGAGCGACACCTGACCGGATCCGCTTTGGCCGCTCGTGTCCGTGATCGTGTAGGTGAAACTTGCCGCCCCGGCATAGCCATTGGCGGGGGTAAAGGTCACGGTCTGGTTCTGCGAGTTGTAGCTTACGCTTCCATTGGCCGGGTTGCCGACGCTGGTAAGCGAGAAGGCCAGCCCGGACGGGTTGGTGTCGTTCGCTAGCAGCGTCGATGCCGGAATGCTCAGCACGCCATTTTGGCTAACGGTGAAGCCGCCGTCGGCGTTTGCTTGCGGCACGCTGGCAGCGGAGGAGCCGTTGAAGACGACATCGACCCAGTAGTTGGAGGATTTGAAGGTACTCGTCGGGAACGCGGTTCCGGATCCATAGCTATAGACGCCATTGGCGCCAGCCGGAGCGGTTAACTGGCCGTTGGTGAGCGACGTCGCGAAATAGTTCTGAGTACCGGAATAATTACCATTGGTGTGATAGGACGCGACGTAAGTGGTGCCTGCCGTGATGGCGACAGGATTGGAGAAATTGACCTGCTGCCATCCGCTGGGTGTCTCGTTCGTGAAGGTGGCAGTCGCAAGCAGGGTTCCGGTCGAACTCCAGAGATCCGCAATGTGGGAGCCCGTATTCAACGACCCTTTGTAGAAGCGCAGCCCTGTTATTGTCCCGTTCACGGATGCGGTAAACTTGACCCCGACTTCGATGGGGCTGGTATCACCGGAATTGGGGACGCTTGGCGCATCGCTGGTGCCGAACAGGCTCTGCGCAGAGAGCGGATAGTTGACCTTGAGCGACACCTGCCCGGACCCGGTTTGGCCGCTCGTGTCCGTGATCGTGTAGGTGAAACTCGCTGCCCCAGCATAGCCATTGGTGGGGGTAAAGGTCACGGTCTGGTTCTGCGAATTGTAGCTTACGCTT
Source organism: Bradyrhizobium sp. CIR48 (assembly GCF_014198315.1). Taxonomy (NCBI): domain Bacteria; kingdom Pseudomonadati; phylum Pseudomonadota; class Alphaproteobacteria; order Hyphomicrobiales; family Nitrobacteraceae; genus Bradyrhizobium; species Bradyrhizobium sp. CIR48. The sequence continues at coordinate 377,673 of NZ_JACIHG010000006.1, read as the reverse complement.
CCATTGGCCGGATTGCCGACGCTGGTAAGCGAGAAGGCCAGACCGGACGGGTTGGTGTCGTTCGCTAGCAGGGTCGATGCCGGAATGCTCAGCACGCCATTTTGGCCAACCGTGAAGCCGCTGTCGGCGTTGGCTTGCGGCGACGTCGTCCCTGAATCGGTGAAAACGACGTCGACCCAGTAATTCGCGGCCTTGACATAGGAGGTGTTGCCGGGGAAGACCGGGCCACTGCCATAGGCATAGACGCCGTTGAGGCTGCCACCGGGCGCGGTGAGCGCACCTTTCGTAAGGCCCCCATAATCGATGAAGTAGTAATCGGTTGAGGAATAGTGGCCAGTGTTCGTGTGATAGGAGGCAACATACGTGACGCCGGCCTGCACGTTGACGGGCGTCGCGAAATTAACCTGCTGCCAGCCGCTCGCGGTTTCGTTAGTGAAGGTGGCGCTCGCGAGCAGAGTGCCGTTTGAGGTCCAGAGATCACCAATGTGGGTGCCCGTATTCTGGGGCCCTTTGTAGAAACGGATACCGGTGATCTTGCCAGACGCGGTAGGGATGAACTTGACGCCAAGCTCAACTGAGTCGGAATCGCTGTTTGAGATCACCGCAGGCGTGTCGGTACTACTGAAGAGCGTCAGGTTGGATGACGGCGTGACCGTGTAGGTAACGCCCGCCCCCGGCGTTTCCAGGTTCAGGCTGTCGTCGATCGCCCTGGTTTTGAGACTATATGTCCCCTGACCGGTTGTGACGAACGTGTATGACCACGTCACGTTCGCCGCACCGACATTGCTGTTGGCCGGATGCCACGTTGTGCCACCATTCGTGGAGACTTCAACGCCGGCAATCTTTCCGCCAGCATCCGCGGCCGTCCCCGTCACTGTGATCGATTGCCCCTCCGCAACGCTCGCAGCTGAGAGATTGGTGATGCCAGAAGTCGGCGCCGTACCGTCTGTGGATTTGAACGCGGCCGCCAAGCTCGCTTGCAGCGTCGCTGGTTGAACCCCCATGTCGGCGAACAGGTTCACCATCGCCTGCTGTACATTGGGATCTACCGGAGTTGCCGGTCCGTCGTGGTCGCTAGCAAGCCCCCAAGACCAGTTGATTGAACCGGCCGAAAATATCAGTGCACCACTAATAGGATCTCGATGCAGGACAAGATTATGCGTCGCCGTGCCTGCACCGAAGGTGTTGCCATAATCAAGCAGATACTTTCCGTCCACCTGCACTGTTGAAGAGGATACATTGATCAATCCAGCTGGGCGAAATCCGTTATCCGGCGCGATGTCCCATTCAACGCCTAATAGGCCCGGCACGAGCGAGGCGGTCTGCCCGGATGACGTTTGCGCGACAGCTGTATTGCGCCAGAAGCGCAATTGGGTCATCGGGTACGGTATCGTGATCGTGTCATACCGGAACGCGTTGACAGCGAACAACGTACCAGTCAGGGAATTTGCGGGAAGAGCAGGGCCGAACCGCGGGTCGGCGAAATTGCCGGTCGCCTGCCCTGTTGGATCAATAAGGGCATTTGCGTGCGTGTCCTTGTAGCTAATCAGTGTGCGGTTGGCTGATCCGCTGCCGTCGATGCTGGGTGCCAACCTTGTTTTCCAAAAAATCTCGTTACCCACGAGAAACGCAAGGTTCACGCCAGCATGCGCCGCGGCCTCTACGTTGGCGCGCTGAGCTTCGGTCCAATACTCGTCATGCCCCGCATCCATGAACAATTTGTGATTAAGCAATAGCGAGCCGTTTGTCGCAGCATCGATTCCAGAGATGTAGGAGACATCGTACCCATTCTGCTCCAGCCAATAGATTGCCGCGATCTCCGCCGCGAACGGGGAGTCTCCTCCCTCGGCAAAGGTGCCGGTGCCATCACGCGTTACGAGGGGTCGATTGTAACTGACTGCGTAGGCTGATCCGTTGACGCCAGGACCGTTGCCGAAATACAGATTGGCCCCTCCCCAACCGTTGTAGGCTTGCCAGTCCTGATCGCTTGTCTGGAGCACGATGTCGCTGTGCGAAGCGTCATTTCTTATGATGAACGGGATCTGGAATATCTGGGTGCCGTTGACGACGTTGGCGATGTAGACGCCCGAGACTGCATCGGTCGGCACGCTCCAGGAGTCCGTCACGCTCCAGTTGCCGGCATCTACGAGGCCGGTCGACGAGTCACGTAGGGGGGCGGGCTGGACGACCGCGGCAGCGGCCTGATGCTGTAGGCTCGTAACCAGTCTGGCACCATTGCCACCGTAATAACCCAGCCGGTACACATCGACACGATAGTTCGGGTTGCCGGTTTGGTTGCTGATCTTGAATTGGACCGTTCCCCCAACATTGGTGCTGATTGCTGTTGTAAACCCTTGAGTCTGAGTCGAATTGTCTCCCGGCTGGATCTGCCAGACACTTTTCGGCGTACCCGGCTTCTGATTTTCCAGTACGATGGAGTTTGTGGGTGGATCAGAGACAAGGGTGCCCCCCTGCCCATCACTCTTGAAATTCCAATTCAGGTCCATCCCCGAGAACAGCAAAGTGGCACTTGCGGCACCGTTGCTAAAATCGACCGTGCTGATATTCGAACTGTTGTCATAGTGGACGGCTGCCGACATCGAGGATGTGAAGGGTAGATCTTTCAGGTCGATGAGGTTCCCCGGCGAAAGCGGCGCCCCAGGGGACGAACCTGCGATCAACCCGTGGAATTTGGCCGACTGATCGAGGACCAGCGTGCCAGCCTCCGTGCCGAACGACACGGTTATGCCGGAGAACGATCCATTCAAGAACTGCCCCGAAACCGAAGCTCCGATCTCCAGGATCGCCTTGTCTGCAATTTCGAAAGATCCCGTGCCTTTGACGTCGCCCTTAAAGTCCCCCGTAGCAATGCGATTGCCAAGGAACGCCCCAACTTCGACGGTCCCGTTGTTCAGTACATCGCCTTCGACGACAAAGGGCGACCCACCGATCGAAAGCGTCGCGCCTGCATCAACGACCAGGCTCCCGATATCAACACGGGCAGTGCTGGTGACGACATACGCTCCCGCCGCATCGAGGACCGCGGAGTCAATGATCCCTGGGACGCCGGCGCTCCAGTTCGTAGCGACATTCCAGACCCCGTCGCTCGAATTGGTCCAGTGTGTGGTGCTCGGGGTCGACACCGATGATGATGTCGGCGGCGTCCGCTCGTTTGCCACAGTTGGGATCGTCGGGGCCAAGCCCGGATGGCGGCTCGTCAAAGACGTCGAAGACAGCAGAGCAGACAATCGCGACTGGAAAGATGGGAAGAGACTGGGCAAGGCGCCGCGCAAGTCTGGCGGATCGCCCGAGCCGGCCCCAGACGACGCGCGGGCGAAATCGGCGACCCTAACCGGAAGCGGCAGACGCGAAGCCACGCTCGCTGAGGGATCAGCAAACAGTTGGCTCCAGAGGACGGATGGATCGGGGCCATCGAACGCATTCCAATACGCCGATTCTGGCCAAAAGGCGGGGGTAAGTTCCCCTGGCAAAATGGCCCGGGCTCCCCGACCAAAGACGCTCGCCTTTTGCACCAGCATGGCTAGACCGATTAATTAAACTAACCCTATCGATTTAATTCTATTTTAAATCGCCAGTCAATTCAATGCATATATCATTCAGGTGATTTACAATTATCGGCTTGGTAGAGCGGTCATTGCGAAGCGTAATGCGGCAGCCGAGTGATTTCGTTCAGATATTTGCCATAACCGCTCTTCTCCAGCGGCTGCGCGAGCGCGAGCACCTGATCACGATTGATGAAGCCGAGTCTGAAGGCGACCTCCTCGAGGCAAGCAATCTTCATTCCCTGCCGCTTTTCTAGGGTTTGCACGAACATCCCTGCATCGACGAGAGACTCGAACGTGCCGGTATCCAGCCAGGCAAACCCCCGTCCCATGCGCTCGACATGCAGCGCGTTGGCCGAGAGGTAGCGCATCTGAAGATCGGTAATCTCGAGCTCTCCGCGAGGCGATGGCTCGACGCGACGAGCGTAGCGGACAACCCGGTTGTCGAAAAAATAGAGCCCCGTAATTGCCCAGTTCGAAGGCGGTCGTTTGGGTTTCTCCTCGATCGATACAGGGCGGTCCGCCTCATCAAACGCGACCACGCCATATCGTTCTGGGTCTCGCACGTGATAAGCGAAAACCGTGGCGCCTTCCTCACGTCCCGCCGCCTTGGCAAGCAGTTCACTCAGGCCATCCCCGAAGAAGATATTGTCCCCAAGAACCATCGCTACACGATCGTTTCCGATGAAATCGGCACCAACGATGAAGGCGTCCGCGAGACCGGCGGGACGGGCTTGCTCGGCGTAGCTGAGCCGAATGCCCCATTGGCTCCCGTCGCCCAGCAACCGCTCGAACTGACACCGATCGGACGGCGTGGTAATAATCAGAATTTCGCGGACCCCTGCCAACATCAGCGTCGACAGGGGATAATAGATCATGGGCTTGTCATAGATCGGGAGCAACTGCTTGCTGACGACGCGCGTGATCGGATAGAGGCGCGTTCCGCTGCCGCCAGCCAGCACGATTCCCTTCAGCATTGGTTTCTCCTTCTCCCGCTAGCTGATCGAGACAGGCTTCGAGCGAATGGCGCCAGGGCGCCAGTCGAATCCCGAACACGCGTTCGGCCTTGGATGAGTCGAGGCGCGAGTTTCGAGGCCGACGCGCAGCGGTCGGAAACTCTTCCGTCGTGATCGCCTCGAGCGCCGGAATCCGCTCTCCGCGACGGGAGCGCGCGTCGAAGATCGCCTGCGCAAAGTCATACCAGTTCGTCTCGCCTCCGCCAGCAAGGTGAAAGATGCCGGCCGTCGCCCTGCGATCGTCCGTTACTGACCGTTCTGCGATCCGAAGCACGGCCTCCGCGAGGTCGAATGCACAGGTCGGATTTCCATGTTGGTCCCGAACAACCCTCACAATGGGCTGGCTCTCACATAGCCGCAGCATCGTTCGAACGAAGTTGCTGCCATAGGGAGAGTAAATCCACGAGCTCCTGATCACGGTCGCGAGCGGGTGCGCGGCCAAAACAGCAGCTTCGCCGGCGAGCTTCGAGGCACCGTAGACATTCAACGGCGCAGGAATGTCACTTTCGTCGTAGGCATCCGGTTTCGCACCGTCGAACACATAGTCGGTCGAGAGATGGATGAGTGGAATGTTCATCTGCCACGCGACATCTGCCAGCGCCGCCGCGCCATCGCGGTTGATGCTGAAGGCTTTCGCTGCTTCGGTTTCGGCCTGATCTACCGCGGTGTAGGCTGCCGTATTGATGATCGCAGCCGGCGCGACCGACGCGATGAGCTTGTCGATCCCCTCGCGGTCCTCCAGATCGAGCTCTCGACGCCCGAGGGCCACCACAGGCAGACCGCGCATTGCACCGAGATCAAGAAGACACCTTGCCAGCTGACCATTCCGTCCGGCAATGAGGATGGGGCGATCTGTCATCTTCACCTCAGTTTTGGGCAGCCAGGAGACCCAGACGCGTGCCGTCATAGACACCGCAGCGAGCACGCTCCCACCATGCGCGATTCTTGAGATACCATCCGACGGTTTCGGCCAAGCCCTCTTCAAAGGTTCTCGTCGGTCCCCAGCCAAGTTCGCGATGTGCCTTCGACGCGTCGATCGCATAGCGCGCATCGTGCCCCGGACGATCCGGCACGAACGTAACCAGAGATCGTCTCGCTCCCGCGCCCGGGGACAATCGATCCAGCACGTCGCAAATCTGGGTGACGACCTCCAAGTTGGATCGCTGGCTGTCTCCTCCAAGATTGTACTTCTCGCCCGGTTTCCCATCGTAGAGCAGTCTTATCAAGCCGGCGGCATGATCATCGACGTGAAGCCAGTCGCGAATATTTCTGCCGTCGCCATAGACTGGTAGAGGCTTCCGGTCGATCGCATTGAGGATTGTCAGCGGGATGAGCTTTTCCGGGAACTGGTACGGCCCGTAATTGTTCGAGCAATTCGATACGATGACCGGCAGACCGTAGGTTCGAAACCACGCGAGCGCGAGGTGATCCGAGGCGGCCTTGCTGGCCGAATACGGCGAACTCGGCCTGTACGGCGTGTCTTCGCGAAACAAGTCGTCGGGCCCTAGTGAACCGTAGACTTCGTCCGTCGATACATGGATGAAGCGGAATTTCTTGCGTCTCAGAAGCGGCAGGTGCTCATAGTAGGTCCTGGCGGCCTCCAACAGCGTGTAGGTGCCAACTATATTGGTGTTGACGAAGGCGTCGGGCCGGGTGATCGAACGGTCGACGTGGCTTTCTGCGGCCAGATGTATGACCGCATCCGGCTCGTAATCGGCGAATGCGAGATCCATAACCTCGCGATCGCAGATGTCGGACTGCAGGAACGCATAAGATTCCCGCGTCTCGATGCTCGCCAGCGCAACTGGGTTGGCTGCGTATGTCAACTTGTCGATGTTGATGACTGCGGCACCAGTCTGCAGCACCAGACGGCGACACACCGCAGAACCGATAAAGCCCGCTCCGCCGGTCACCAGGATACGCATTCTACTCGTCTCCACTACTCAAAAACGAAACCAAGCTGGTTGAACGCAGGAAGGGTTTGGTCCTTTGGTGACACCTGAGCCTGAGGGATCGTCACGGGCCACTTGATCGCTAGCGTCGGATCAGCCCAATAGACGCCGCCGTCGTGGCTCGGGGCATAGACCTGGTCGACCTTGTACAAGACGACGGTCTTGGGTTGCAGCGTACAGAAGCCATGCGCGAACCCCTTCGGAATGAACACCTGCTCACCACTTTCACTATCCAGCTGGATGGCGATATGCTTGCCGAAGTTGGGCGATGACCGCCGGAGATCGACGGCAATATCGAGAATGGCCCCGTTCAACACCCGTATGAGTTTCGCCTGGGCGAAGGGCGGTCGCTGGAAGTGCAGGCCACGTACCGTGCCGATCCGGTCTGAGCTGGACTGATTGTCCTGCAGGAAGTCGTGGAGGATACCCTTTTCGGCAAAGGCCGATCGCTGGAAGGTCTCACAGAAGTAGCCGCGGCCGTCGGCAAACCGATCTGTTCGAACTACTTTGACATCAGGGATCGCCAAGGATCGCAGTTCCAGCATTAGGTACTCCTGCCGGCCCTCACTTCAGAATCGGGTTTCCATGCGGAGGGCATAATCCCCGATGGAATTAATTCTTTGCCAGGCCAAACCGGCCCCTAACCATCGCATTATTTTTGATAAAAACACTGCATAGACCTTAAGTGACGGAAATATAATACTATTTTCCCACGATTTGGCCCAAAATGACGCGTTCATTGATTTTCGGTCTCGTTTCAATTAATAGATGATTCATTTAATTTGGCAAGTAGATTTTTATAAGGTATATAATCCCTCGCCGCTTGGTACGTCCTTCTTGAACGCTGGTCTGCTGGCGGGCGGCCTCAACGTGGCTCAGTCGGATAGGTACGTGATGCTCCAGAACAATCTTCAACACACGGATAAACTACGGCTGGCGGTGAACGGGCTTGCTCAACCCGTCCAGGCAGACAGCGGAGGGATCAACGACGTCATCAATTTCGCGATCGGGCTTCTGCGACGCCAATATCTCGTGATCCTTGTCACTGCTGGACTCATCACTGCGGCCAGCGTGCTCTATCTCCGGCTGGTATCTCCAACCTATACGGCGCAGGTTCAGATCCTGTTAGCCAATCCAAGGCCCCAGTTTGTCCAGCAGCAATCGCTCGTCGCCGAGCCGGCATACGATCTCGGTCAGATCGAGACCCAGCTTCAGCTCCTGAGATCAAGGGCAATTGCGGTTGCGGTGATCGATCAGTTGAAACTGACGGACGATCCAGACTTTAAGGCGTCGGGGCCATCTCTACAGTCGCTCTGGCAGCGAATCCGGTCATTTGCCTCGAATGGACCGAAGAAGGAAGCGCCCTCGGATACGCAGGGCGAACCATCGGACGCTATGGTAGACGCATTTCTCGGCCGACTTTCAGCGGGACGTGTCGGGTACAGCAACATCATTGAGATCAGTTTCAATTCGAGCAACGCGGTTCGAGCCGCGGAGATCGTCAACGCCGTCGCCAAGACCTATGTTGCGGACCAGCTCAACGCAAAGTTCGACGCAAATCGCAGGGCAACAAGCTGGCTGCAGGAGCGGCTGCGCGACCTCGGTGACCAGGCCCTCGCTGCACAACGTGCCGTCGACGTCTACAAGGCTCAGAACAATATTGTTTCTTTGGATGGAAAGCCCATCGACGAGCAGCAGATCACGGAGATCAACAATCGATTGGCTGCCGCACGCGCCCAGACCTCCGAGGCCACGGCCAAATTGGCTCGCTATCAAACTCTCCTTACCACCTCCGATCCGAAAAATCCGGCCTCAATGGCCAATCTGGATGCCGTCGGGGCCGATGCGCTGAACAGTCAGATCATCACGGGGCTGCGTCAGCAGTATCTAGAACTCATGAGACGCGAGGCCGAGTTGTCCGCCAGGGTCGGTCGCGACCACTTGGCAGTCGTTAATGTCCGCAACCGCGCGCGGGAGTTTCGCGTCTCCGTCTTCGACGAAGTCAGGAGACTTGCCGAAGTCAGCCGAAGCGAGTTCGAACTCGCCAAACAGCGCCAGGAAGAAGTCGAAAAGCAGCTGTCCAAGGCCGTTTCGCAGTCTCGTTCAGTCAATTCTGCCGAGTTGACTATCAAGGATCTAGATAGCCGGGCGAAGGGCTTGCGCAGCCTGTACGAGACCTTCTTGCAGCGTTACATGGGCTCCGCACAGCAGGAGACATTTCCTGTCTCAGAAACGCGGGTCCTTTTTCCCGCTTCGCCGCCGCCAAGCAAGAGCAAGCCAAAGACGAGGCTGGTACTGGCGCTGGGCATCCTTGGCGGTCTTGGAGTGGGCATCGGCTTGGCGCTCCTCAGAGACCTCATGGACCGCGTCTTCCGTACCTCCTCCCAACTGGAAACTGTGTTGGAATTGCCTTGCCTATCTATGGTCCCGTTGTTACCCGCCCGCAAGTCTCCGAAGCCGTCAGTTCGGCTCCTGAAAACCGACGATGATAACCAGCAGCGGATAGTTTCGTCTCCAACCGCAATTCACCGAACCGTGGTCGGGATGCCGCTATCTCGATATACGGAGGCAATTCGTTCTATCAAGCTGGCCATCGACCACAATCCGGCGAAAATCTCCTCCCAGGTCATCGGCATTACCTCGGCCCTGCCGAATGAGGGGAAGACCACGATTGCGGCCTCGCTCGCGCAATTGATCGGGCACACCGGCAAGAGAGCCATCATCGTCGACTGCGACCTCAGGAATCCCTCACTAACAGCTATCTTTGCGCCCAAGGCTGTCAGCGGAATCATCGAAGTTGCAAACGGCACCCGGTCCCTGGCGGACGCCATTTGGCGGGATCCGACAACCAACCTTGCATTTTTGCCCGCCGTGCGGCGGGGACCCCTGCTTCACACCAGCGAAATTCTTTGCGCGGACGCGATAAGCAAGCTGTTCGACCGTCTGCGAGCAGACTATGACTACGTCATCGTCGACCTTCCTCCCCTGACCCCGTTGGTTGATGTCCGAGCCACTTCTTCTCTCATCGACTGCTACATTCTGGTTGTTGAATGGGGCCGTACCAAAATAGATGTCGTGCAGCACGCGCTGCACACAGCACCCAACATTCACGAGTCGCTCATTGGGGCAGTGCTCAGCAAAACCGATACCAAGGCAATGGCTCGATATGACGGTCATCGGAGCTACTATTATCATGACAGCCACTACATCCGTTACGGACTTTCCGGCTCTTGAGGCTGTCTCGTAGCGGCCTCCGCGTTCTCCGGCCGGTGGATCGGCGGAGTGGCCGCACCACACGATGAGGTTCACATGATTATCCGCCTTGTCATGTTGGCCGAGTTCGTGGCGATTACCGCGGCGCTCGCGATGCCGGAAAGCCTGCAAAGCTGGGTGTTGGCATCCTTCGTACTTGCAACGGCCGCGCTGGTCGTAGCGATCTTTCCATCGTCCACCTCCCTCGGGCTCTCCAAGCTGCTCCGGCCCGGTCTCGTCGCTGTACTCGTGGCTCCGGCGCTCTGGATGGCGTTACAGGCAGTGCCGATGCCCATGGGCACATTCGGCAATCCCATTTGGGCCACTGCATCGGCCGCCCTGAACGAGTCGCTCGCCGAAATAGTCACGGTCGATACCAGGGCGACTATGGTCTCGCTCTCGCAGTATTGTGCAGTGCTCGCCGCGGCCCTCCTCACCGCGGTCATCGCGCTTGATCGATACCGCGCGGCGCAAGTCCTTCATATTCTCCTGTCGATAGCCACGATCGCCACTGCTATGTGGTTCCGTAAGGAAACAACTGGTATTGCCGGGCCCGATGGCTCAACCGTCGCTGTGCTCGGCGTTTTGCTTTCCTGTGCGACGGCAATACGAGCGTTCGATCAGCTACGACGGCACAGTCGGCCCGGAACAATCGCGCCAGCCCCGCTCCCGGCTCTGTTCGCGGCGATCATCGCAATGATCGTCTGCCTGGCCGCGCTTCTCAGCCGGGCCAACTCCACCGCCATCGTTTCTGCCCTCCTCGGATCAGGAATCTTGCTATCGGTATTCGCTATTCGCAGGTGGTTCTTGGGCTTGTGGGGTACCGCCGGCATTTTCGCAACAGCCGCAATATTCTCTATCGCCAGCGTCACGGTCATTCCGTTCAGAACGAACACCGATCTGACGATCGCCTTGTCAACGAGCAGCCAGATCGCGACAGAACGGATGCTGCAGGACGTCGCGCCGGCAGGATCCGGTGCGGGCGCTTCGGCGGTCCTCTTGCCGATTTATCGCGACGTTGGAACCGGCGCGACAACAGAAAGGCCAACCGCCGCCGCAGCCATTGTCATAGATATGGGCTGGGCCTTCCTTTGCGGCCTCGTAATTATAGCAATGCTCGGCGCCTGTATTCTGGTCAGGCGTTCCCTTTCTCGAGCTTACGATTACGTGTACCCGGCCCTGGGCGCGGGCGCTTCGATAGCGCTGACGATACTAGCCTTTGCCGATCACGGAATTCTGGGTTTGGGCGCGTCGCTTTTGGTCGCTGCGCTTTTTGGACTGGCGTTTGCTCAAAGCCTCCCCGGCGCGGGCCGAGACGCCATATCCGCGGAATGGAAGGCGCCTTCGGAGCGGATGGCCGGTCCGGCTCCGGCGCCGCTTCCAAAGTTCGCGTCATCATTGACCGCCATTTGGCCCCGCGCTGCCCTGATGCTGCTTGGAATCGTGCTGATCATGCAGGCAGTATGGACGGTCCCTCACGAGTGGTATCTCGGTGGTCAATCTTCTTTGTCGACAGCCCTATCGACAATAGCACCATGGCCGTACGGGATCTCGAAACCGGTTTCAGTTGCGGCGACACGTGAAGACTTATCTCTCCGAGGAGAAGCGAGATCCAGTTGGGATTTGACACCAGCTGCGGACGAGCAAAAGACGGATTCTCCAGCGGCTTCAAAAGCGTTTGCTCGTACATTGCGCTCTTCGCCCCTCCGCGGCGACATTTGGCTCTTGCTCGCGGCGGCATCGAAGCACAATTTGGCTCAGTCTAGCACGGCAGCGATGCTCAAGATGTCGTGGTACACCGCGCCCAACGAGTTGGATCTGCTTCCGTTGAGGCTGTCCATCGCACTCGCTACAGATGCAGTGCTACGGGACTTCGAGTTCCGTGACTTGATCAAACGAGACGTCAGCCTCGTCGTTACGCATCAGCCTATCGTGAGCCCAGTGCTTGCGGCCGCATACCGGTCGGCTTCGGCCGACGGAAAGGTCTACCTCGAGAGCCTGATTTCGGAGCTGGATCCGTCGTACCTCGACAAGATACACGCGCGGAACTCCCGACAGGGATCTCGATAAACCCCTCCGGGCGGCACGGAATGCTAGATAGCCAAGGTCGGTATTTTTTTCTTGATAAATTCAGTTAATTAATAATATATTAAATATTAACTCGCTGGTGCCCGAGAAATGAACTTCGTGAACCGACATTTTCCCGATCGGGAGGTTACGGATCGTGTCAGTCCCGGTCCGGCTGTGTCCCGCCAGCACAAATGGCCCCTCCGTTATGACTCGGTTGAATACGTGGCGCTCTGCGCGGATATTGCGACCATTTTGTTTGCGAGCGTCGCTTCCACATTGCTGCATCAGGCTAAAAATGGACAAGCCGCAGGCGACTTGGGCGCTGCAACTGGCTTGGCGCTAGTAAGCGCGGCCTATCTCGTTTGCGTGCTGAAGACCCAGGGCCTTTATCAGCCAGTTGAGCTCCTCGCCCTCCGAAACCAAATACGCGTCGTCTGTATGGCTTGGACGTCGTTGTTGCTCTTCATCTGGGCCGTGTCCGGCTTTGCGGTTCGCCCGGAGTCTTCTCAGCAAGCAGCCCCGCTTTTCGCCGTCTTGGGCCTCGGCTTGCTTATGGCCGAGCGGTGGGGGGTCAAGGCGCTTCTCGGAAGGGGACTCAGCGGCAGAAAGTTCGCCGAGACAAATATTGTTCTGATCAGCGATCAACCACTATCGAAGAACGCGGGGCTGTCTGAAGCGCTCGCCATGCACGGTTATAGCGTCAAGGGACGGTTCAGCTTGCCTCCAATGGGCTTTGGTCCGGTCTGTCGAAGGCGGCTCACCGCCCGTGTGATCGATTACATTCGCAGTTGCCAGCTTGAGCAGGTAGTGGTGGAAGCTAAGCCGGAACGATGGCACGAACTTCGGGCCCTCATTGCCGATTTACGGGTATTGCCGTTCCCGATCATGTTTGTGCCGGTCGGCACACCATCCGAATTGCTTCGACATCATACGCGAAGTCTTGGAAGCGCCGTTTGTGTAGAACTTCAGCCCGGCCCCCTCACACCGCTGGAATGCGCGACGAAGCGGATGATTGATATTATTGGCGCGGGACTCGCGCTGGCGATACTTGCGCCGCTGCTTGCGTTGGCCGCGGTCGCGATCAAACTGGATTCTCCAGGCCCTGTATTCTTTCGGCAGAAGCGCTGTGGCTTCAACGGCCGGACCTTCTTGATCCGCAAGTTCCGGACCATGCATGTGCTCGAGGACGGGCCCGTGATCCTTCAGGCCCACCACGCCGATCGACGTGTCACCCGCATCGGCAAATGGCTACGGCGGTCAAGCTTCGATGAACTGCCACAGCTGCTAAATGTTCTTGACGGCAGCATGTCGCTGGTGGGTCCGCGTCCCCATGCCTTGGCCCACGACGGGGAATTTGACAAGCTCGTGCGAAACTACGCGTTTCGCCGCAGGGTCAGGCCAGGATTGACCGGATGGGCCCAGATCCACGGGTGCCGCGGTGCAACACCCACAGCGTCCATGATCGAAGCACGTGTACAGTACGATCTCTGGTACATCGACAATTGGAGTCTTCGGCTGGATCTCGCAATCGTGTTGCAAACTCCGATGGAGGTCTTGCGGGGCCGCAACGCCTACTAGGGTTGATCCCCGCCCAAAGCCCCAGACTCCGCAACCCCGCTGGCGCAGCGAGGTTTCACGCCCGCTGCCGGAGCTTCGGAGCCGCTGCCCCTATGCGAAACTCTTCGATCCGACGGCCGGATTTCATGGCAGCAACCAACCACCGCGGCCGCTTGCCACGCCCTGACCAGGTTTCGGAAGTCTGGGGGTTACGATATTTCGGCAGCACGCGCGGATATTTGCGCCTCTGCTTGCCGGTCGGCGAGACGCCCGGCCCACCTGCTTCGGCCAACACAGCCATCCCCCCGCCGAGAACCGCCAGGCGTTTCTCGAGTTCCTGCTTCTCGGCCTTAATCCGATCCGACAAAATGCCGCTAATTTCCTCATGAAGCGACCATAGATCGTCGAGAGACATCGCTTCTAGTTCGAGCTTCTTGGTCGACATGCTAGCATCCTGTAGTTGCGCCCATTTAATATTGTCCCGGCCGGGTAATCAAGAACCAAGTGGTCAGCTTATTCAAAAATATGTGGAACCGAACGGCAGGTTCGTGCTCCACATAACTGCGCCGCCGGTTCTGATCAAGACAAAAAAATGAACTTATCCGCTGAATTTAATAGCGGCCGAAGTAACATTACGCGCCTTGCGTGCACCGACGTCTCGACTCAAGTGAAGAATGACACGTTGGGTCGGGCGTGGGATCGACCTCCCATGCCGCGCCCTCGAAAAACATATCCGGCACGCGGGCCGCGCTGCTTCGTTCTTACTGAAATGCGACCATGGACCCGCGGCATCCGGGATGCTGAGGGACTGCAATACGCCTGAGGGCTAGCCGTCGCAGCTGGATTTGCTTCAAAGCCTGGCTATCAGTCTATTCAGCCGCGGGAGCGATGAACCGGCTGATCGCCTCCTGAAGGCGCCCAGAGGGCAATCGATAACATCCGACCCCTTTCTTCGGAGGCATTAAAAATAACGAAAATAATCCTCGCAATAAATATTAAATAATATATTATTTATTTATCGTCACGCTAATTTGAAAAACCAGCCTTGGATCTATCCCCAGATTTGGCGCTCGGAAACGATACTCGGCGTGGAGATGACAAGATAGTCGGGGCGTGGGTCGAACGGTGACCAGAATCGTATGCGCAGGCAAGATCTCGAAACCATGGATTTTGAGGAACTTTGGCTCCTCCACGAGGAGCTAACAAAGATTCTTGCTGAAAAGATCACAGCCGAAAAGCGGGAGTTGGAGAAGCGCCTGGCGCAACTCAATCAACCGGAACAGGTCGGTGAGCCCGAGAGCGGGGCGGCAGAGATGGGCCTAGGCCAGCCTCCCCGCCGCAAATACCCAAAGGTCGTACCGAAATACTTCAACCCTCTCAAGCCGACAGAGACTTGGTCTGGACGTGGCAAACAGCCGCGCTGGCTGGTTGCCGCACTACAATCAGGGCACACATTGGAGGAGTTCAGGATTCACGAGAACGGTGAAGCCTCCGACCAGAATGCTGGTGGTCAGGGGCATTGATTGCCCTGCCACTGCAAATCCCGCATGCGCGAAATCGTTTGATCCACGGAAGCTGGCAGCCGCTCGGAACGCGGGCAATTGAAAGCGTTCGCTTCGGAGCTGCCGCCTTTACGGAGAAGCTTGTGATTCTAGGCCTTCCCTGCGCGCACCGCGACGGCCGCCTTCAACAGAAACTGCAGAGTTCCCATCCTCGGCAGGGACCACAATCCACGCCGGCGCGCAGTGGGTTGGATGGTGTCATTCGCCATCTTCCGGTAGTTTCCGAGATCCAGCATCATCATTGCGAGGAAGGGCACGCGTGTGGCCGGAAATCGTGCTTGCATCAACTGTCGCATGAACTGCAGACGGGGAATCAGCCGAGAGCGCAACTCTTGCGGAATCTCGACGCCAAGCAACTCAGAAAGAGCGAACAGCTGAGTTTCAACCGCGTTCTTCATCAATTCGCCTGACACAAGAGAGGCAAGCTCTTTCCAATCCAGGCCCTCAGCAGAATTGCTCATATCGCGCAATTCCACAAGGTGCCGCAGATCGAGATCGCCCAGCCAATAACCGTAGTCTTGAAATTGATCATGGATGATCAACATGAGCGCCCGGTAGGTGGGCGCGGGGATATACACGCGTCCGCGCCCCAGCGGCGCCGGCACACAATGGTTCAGCGGGTGCCCGAAGCTCTGGTAGAGGTACGCAGGACCTGGAGCTGCCCGCTGCAGGTCGATGGTCCCGACATCCTGCGAGCGATTTAGCTCGACATGCCATCTAGGGCTTTCAGGAGGGGTCTCATAGTCTACATCGTAGCCAATTGCGCATAGGGCGGAGACCGCCAATCTGGCGTCGTCCGGCATAACCATAATATCCAGGTCAGACATTAGCCGAACGCCTCGTCGCTCCTCGGGCGCGGTCACCAGGGTCGATGCCCCCTTGAGCATGATTGGCGTAATTCCCAGGTCGTTCATCGCAATGACGGCTTCTTCGAGTTGAGCGACGAGCCGATTGTTCCGCAGCACGTTCCGGCGGTGGAT
Source organism: Bradyrhizobium sp. CIR48 (assembly GCF_014198315.1). NCBI lineage: Bacteria > Pseudomonadati > Pseudomonadota > Alphaproteobacteria > Hyphomicrobiales > Nitrobacteraceae > Bradyrhizobium > Bradyrhizobium sp. CIR48. The sequence continues at coordinate 361,721 of NZ_JACIHG010000006.1, read as the reverse complement.
CTGGCGAATATATCCGCAGACGTCCTCCGAAAGGATCGGTGCAAATTTGTCTACAAAATCGATGAGCGCCGGCGTCGTCAGTGTCTGATTTGCGAGCGCGATTACGGACGTCCACTCGACATCGACAGGTGGCATGCCTCGCAGGCAATTGCAGAGGCTCGTCAGCGCCGCGCTATGCCTTGCCATTGCATAGATCCATAAGCACGCGCCGAGCCTCCACGGCCTCGCAATAGGTGAGTTGAAGCGAGCGCGCGCCCGCGATGATCCGCTTCAAGGCGAAAAAGCCGGCCTGCGAAAGTCTTCCGTCAGCAGCAAACGCATTATCGATGAGCCGCTTCATCGAATCCAGTCGATCTATCGCGGTTAGTTCGGCCGGACCGCTCGCGACACGGTTCAAGAAGATAATCCAGCTTGCGGAAAAGCTCTGGCGGTACGCATCCGCAATGGGTACGTATCGCACCAGAACGCCGTCGGAGCGGCAATGCGTCGCATCGTACCGGCCGCCATGTAGTCGCGAGAGCAAATCCCACGATCCCTCCTTGAGGGTGAGTGCAAACGGGATGCCGCAGATCGCTCCGTCCGCGCCAACCAGCGCAACGTCATCGCCGGCGTACCGAAGTCCGGCATCCACCAGCTGCAATGAGAGGGTAGACTTTCCAGCTCCCGGTTGGCCGCACAACAACAGGCCCATACCGTCCTTCACAAGAGAAGCGGCATGAAGGGAGAAGGTCCAGCGATCGCTTCGAATAAGCCGCTCGGTGATGTGAGCTTTGATCGTTGGGGCCAGAGCCTCGACTTGACATCTGGAGATGCTGGAATCCTCTCCGCGCAAGATCACTTGCTCGTCCAGCATCATTGCCTCGATCGCAATGTCGTCATCGCCGCCGGCGCTCTGGTCTGAAACACAAAACAGCGAACACAGCCGCCCCAACAGGTCCCGATTTGCAGCTCGGACCCCTATTCGGTGCCGGCCCAGTACCGCTGAGAAGGCACAATCGGTCCGCATTTGCCAGTCGACCTCGAGCAACGCTCGATCGATCCAGGCATCTACGACCTGTCGCGTGAACTGGCGCGCCGTGTGCTCGTCAACGCCTAGCGTCCCAAGCCCCTTACAGGCGTCTTCCAGAGAGGCGCCTTGCGCCAGCTTACACCAGATGAATGCCCCTATTCGGTCCAGTTCAAAGATCTTCTGCCCTGCTCCGCTGAAGAGCACTGATCGACCGTCCAGCAGTGCGAACACTGCGTCCGAAGCCGGTCTCAACACCATCTCTGCCGACGATCTTTCCAGCACGGCTCCAACCAATGTGAAGACATCTGCCTCGCTGTACCAACGAAGCGACGACAGCGCCTGGGATGCTATCGTCGCGGCCTCGGCAGCCCACGAAGTCAATCCGAACCGTCCGCGGCGCAGCAATTCCCGTCTGCCGGGCACAAGTGACCCAATCGGCCTCGTTTCGAAGCGACAATCCGGTCCGTCATGCCACAGCTGGCCGCCCTACCCCCTCCCTCCGGAGAAATGTTCAACACCTGCTCTCAAAGAAAGTGCGCTCGCGCTCAACCGATGAGCATCCAGGAGGTACCGATAGGCTTCGCGATCGGCACTGCGTTCTCGCAAAATGCGCTCCTTCTCGCCAATGCCTATCAAATCCGCGCGCATCTGGGCCAACTGCGGCGCATCGGGGGCGAAATCGTACTCGCTAAGAGTTAAATCCCACATTGTCTCCTCCAGCCGAACGAAACCTGGACGAGCTTAGCTTACGTGATCGGCAGCAATTAACAACGATATTTACAGCAGCGCCATATAATCAAAATTTATTTCATATTTGAACCGAACCTAACCACCCGTTACCAAAGCTAATTGGCGGCGCGCACCGGACTGATGGCAGGTAGTGAGGGATGGGCCGAGCGTGCGAAGGGCCCGACCTTTTCGATGACGACACCCGCCGCGACAGCCCACAAAATAAATCGGCCGAGAGTCGCAAACCGGACCGACAACACGAATTTAATTGCGCATTAAATGCGAAAAGATAATGTTAACGAGTTGCGTGAGGGGGAGTGAGACCAGTGATCCGGTTGGCCGATCTGTCCGTCAAGAGGAAGATATTTAGCAGAATATTTGGCACGAAGCCGCAGGGATTTGGACATGCTAATTGTGAGGGGCCTCCCAGAAGCCTTCGGTTGAAGCCGAAAGCCTCATTTCATAGGCCTGCCGGCTAAGCCGGCGGTATCCCGAGAATTCGCCAAGCAGGAATCCGGTCGGTTGGAGAAGCGTCGTCACGAGCAAGCTGCCCTTTGCTCGACAACGACCCCAGGTGCGATGCCCCCCAAGTAACCCGCACCGACGAGAGCGCACTCCAGCCGACCGGCCCCTTTTTCAGCAGTATGTTTCTGGGAGGGTCACATGGGTATGGTCATGGTCGAGTGTCCGCAAACGGGTCGCGCGATTCCTACCGGCATCAAATCCGATCGCGAGACTTTCCTGCGGAGCATCGTGTTTTTCGGCAATACTCTTTGCCCAATCTGTGAGGCCAATCACAACTGGTTCGCCCGCGAGGCCTGGGTCGAAGAATCAATCGCCCGGACGGTGGATATCCTTCGTGCGGCTCCTTCGCGCTGATGTAATGCCAAGGCCGTTTCAAAGCGCGCGTCCAAACTCCCTTTTCCGATGCAAGCATTTTGATGCAATGCACTAGAGTGCTCGAAAATATTTCTGCGTATCGTCGTAAAGCGAACGGACGACTCCGGGATCCATTGCTTAGAAATTATTGTCACGTCGTCACAAATTCGATCTTCCCGTCACGGATTCGGCAAGGCCTGTTGGGGTGTTATAGTGAGTACTGGGGTTTGCAGCCTGGCTGTTCTGCATCATACAGCGATCGAGCTCGTTAACCTGCTCGCTCAATTGAAGCGGCTCCGGGAGAGAGTACGAAGGGCGGAAGCACGGCGCTCGGGAGACAGACGACCATCGGCGTCGCGTGCGCGAAAGCCACGAGCAACGAGATATCGCACGCGAACGATTCCCAAGTTAGTGCATTTCTGATCACCATGCTGGCTGAATCAAAGACCAGCATGGATGCGCAACGCCTATTCGCCGCAAGCGTGCCGTGTCCTCTCTAGCCCGCCTTCGACAGGCGCCAATTGCCTTCGATGGTCCCTTTGGGGTCTACCGGTGCCCACATCGCGCCCACGAGAGCAAGGCCATACGGCCACTTGCACAGCGGCATACATCGCAGCTTAGACCCTGATTCCGGCTCTCATCACGACCAAAGCCGCATCACAACAGACAGCGCCGAACGTATTCGTGCGAGTCTGATCCAGCTCTTCCCGTTTCCTCGCTTCGTACTTCCGGCTTCGTTGGACGAGACGCGTCGATGACTTCGGAACCGCTAGCTGTGAAGTGGCTCACATTGCGTAAGACAATATACGTGTATCCGTTGTGCTGGGTGGACATGGCAGACGGAGATGCGCATGAAACGCCTCATGCTCTCGCTCATTGCAGCCTTGCTTCTCGCCGGAGCGGCCAGCAGCATGCTCAGATCGCACGCACTGTTCGATCAGAACGGCATGCCATCCATCCAAGAACTGCAGACGGGTCAGGCGAACAAGCTCCCTGAACAGGAGATGCAAGACCGTTCGATCTTGTTTGCGAAAGAACCGGCGCAATAGAGCGAACCACCCGCTTTCGCGGCTGTCCGTCTTACTCTGCCGCCTCGGTTGCGGGTCGTGACTGTCCGTCGTCGGGCCCCGCTCGTGCCGTCTCCTGGTCGAACCAGAGGCTATGGTGCTCGCGCGCCCAGTTAACGTCGACCTCGCCTGAGCCCATCGCCTCGAACGCACCTTCCATTCCGATCGTGCCAATATAGATGTGCCCGATCATCGCAGCGACAAACAGTACGGCCACAATGGAGTGGACGATCTGGGCCATCTGCATGGCCTCGATCCCGGTCATATAGAACGGGAACATGAGCGCGTACCCGGTGATTGCAACCAAGCCGCCGCCGATCACGACGATCCAGTAGATCATCTTCTGGCCGGCATTGAAGCGATAGGCCGGCGGATGATCGAGACCGATCAGGCCGCCGCCGCGCCTCGCCCAATCGACATCCACCTTGTTCGGGATATTGCCGCCGATCCACATCAGGAAGATCAGGACGACGCCGATGGTGAAGGGGAAGCTCAGATAGTTGTGGGCGTACTTGGCCCATTGCGACCATTCGGAGAAAGCTTCGAAGCCGATCAGCGGCAGCAGCAATGGCCGGCCGAACGTGATGTTCAGCCCGGAAATGGCCAGGACAATGAAGCAACTCGCGGTCATCCAGTGCACGAAGCGTTCAAACATGTTGAAGCGCACGATGGTGCGGCCCGACCGTCCGGCTTCGAGACGTACCATCCCGACGGAGAGATAGAAGATCACGATGATCGCGATCATGCCAAGGATGGCAACGCCCCCGACCCAGCGCAATGTCACGTTGCGGAACTCACGCCATTCCCGCCCCTGCGGCTGCTCGAGAACGCCCGACCGCTGATCGGGAATGCTGACGCGCCCCTGGATCCGGTTGAGCTCCTGCAAAAGCTGCTGCTCCTTGACCGCACTCGCGGTCGGATTGACCTGCTGAGCAGTTGCGGGCGCCGCCATGACCAAGAGGAGCAGCGCGCACGCGCCGAAAGCCAGGCGAATGATCCTTTCAATTGACGCCATCACGTCCTCCCGGTGTTGTGCGCCCTTCGGTTGTCCATTTCAGGACTCGATCGTCTCGCGATACGCGGTCTTCCAGCCCCACGCGCCCGAGCCGTAGCCGCGCTTCAAGACGCGCTCCTTGTAGATCTGGGCGATGATCTCGCCGTCGCCCGCAAGCAACGACTTGGTCGAGCACATTTCGGCACACAGCGGCAGCTTGCCCTCGGCGAGGCGGTTCGCGCCGTACTTCTCGTATTCCTCCTTGCTTCCGTCGGCCTCCGGGCCGCCGGCGCAGTAGGTGCATTTGTCCATCTTGCCGCGCGAGCCGAAGTTTCCGACCTTCGGATATTGCGGCGCGCCGAACGGACAAGCGTAGAAGCAATACCCGCAGCCGATGCAGAGATCCTTGGAATGCAGCACCACGCCATCGGCGGTGGTGTAGAAGCAGTTCACCGGGCACACCGCCGCGCAGGGCGCGTCGGTGCAATGCATGCAGGCCATCGAGATCGAGCGCTCGCCCGGCTTGCCGTCATTGATGGTGACCACGCGGCGCCGGTTGATGCCCCAGGGCACCTCATGCTCGTTCTTGCAAGCGGTGACGCAGGCATTGCATTCGATGCAACGGTCGGCGTCGCAGAGGAATTTCATACGTGCCATCGTCGTTGCTCCTTATGCCGCCGCGATCTGGCAAAGCGTGACCTTGGGCTCCTGCATGCCGGTCGCGGGATCGTATCCGTAGGTGGTGATGGTGTTCGCGCTTTCGCCAAGAACGATCGGATCGGTCCCTTTCGGGTAGGCGCTGCGAAGATCCTTGCCTCCCAGCCAGCCTCCGAAATGGAAAGGCATCCAGGCGACGCCCTTGCCGACGCGCTCAGTGACGAGCGCCTTCATCCTCGCCCTGGAATTGTTCTCGGCGCCCGTGACCCAGACCCAGCCGCCATCCTTGACACCGCGATCGGCAGCATCGGCCGGATTGATCTCGATGAACATGTCCTGCTGCAGTTCGGCAAGCCACGGATTGGTCCGCGTCTCCTCGCCACCGCCCTCATACTCGACCAGACGGCCCGAGGAGAGGATGAGCGGGAACTGCTTGGCAATCCCCTTTTCCACGGCAGCCTTCTGCACCGAGAAGCCGATATTGGGCATGCGGAACTGCTTGGCATCGGGCAGCGTCGGATATTTCTCGACGAGGTCGACGCGTGGCGTGTAGATCGGCTCGCGATGGACCGGAATCGGATCAGGCAGGCCGAATGCGTTCATGCGAGCCTTGCCATTGCCATAAGGCACGCAGCCGTGCTTGAGCGCGACCCGCTGGATGCCCCCTGAGAGATCGAGCGACCACGACACCGAATCCGGATTGGTCGGATTGACCTTCATGATCGTGGCCATCTCCGTTTCGGTGAGATCGGTGTCCCAGCCGAGCTTCTTCAGGCTCGCCAGCGTGAATTCGGGATAGCCGTCCTGGATCTCGGAATCCTTGGAATAGGATTTGTCGGCCAGCATGCTGACCTTGCGCGTGGTTCCGTCCGGCAGCTTCTCCTCGCGCTCGATACCGAACCGTGGTCGGAACGTGCCGCCGCCGTCCATCACCGCGAGATTGGTGTTGTAGAGCAGCGGCGTGCCGGGATGCCTGACTTCCGGCGAGCCCCAGCACGGCCACGGCAGGCCGTAATAATCGCCGCCGACTTCGGGATCGTCCTTCGGCGCGCGCATCGTCAGCATGTCGAACTTTGCCTGGTTCTTCATGTGCGCCTTGAGCCGCTCCGGCGACTGGCCGCAATAGCCGGTCGACCAGCTGCCGCGGTTCATCTCGCGCAGCACGTCTTCTGCTTCAGGCAGGTTGTTCTCGACCTTGATCTTCTTGAACATCTGGTCGGCGAAGCCGAGCTTCTTGGCCATGAGATAGATGACCTCGAGATCATCCTTGGATTCGAAGATCGGCTTCACGATCTGCTCGCCCCATTGCAGCGAGCGGTTCGAGGCGACGCGAGATCCCTTGCACTCGAATTGCGTGGCCACCGGAAGAATGTAGATGCCGTCCTTGCGGCCAGCCTCCACCGCCAGCGACGCCCAGGTCGTGGGATGCGGGTCGGCAATGACAAGCAGGTCCAGCGCCTTCAGGCCCTTGAGAGACTCCGGAATGCGGGTGATGCTGTTGCTGGCGTGTCCCTGAACGAACACGGCCCGCACGTTGTCCTTCTGAGCGACTTGATCTTTCGGCAGCGTCACCGCCTCGAACCAGCGGGTCAGCGGAATGCCGGGAGTTTCCATGATCTGCTTGGAATCAAAGCGCGACTTCAGGAACTCGTAGTCGACTTCCCAGACCCGCGACCAGTGCTTCCAGGCGCCTTCTGCAAGGCCGTAGTAGAACGGCAGCGTCACGATATCGAGCCCGACATCGGTCGCGCCCTGCACGTTATCGTGGCCGCGGAAGATGTTGGCGCCCATGCCCGGTCCGCCGACATTGCCGGTCATGAGCAGCAGGATGCAGCTCGCCCGCACATTGGCGGTGCCGACGGTCTTCTGGGTCTGGCCCATGGCCCAGATCAGCGTCGACGGCTTCTCGGTGGCGAACATCTTTGCCACCCGCTTGAGCTGTTCGCCGGGAATGCCGGTGACGCGCTCGACCTCTTGCGGATTCCATTTCTCCACTTCCTTGCGGAGATCGTCGAAGCCGTAGACGCGCTGCTTGATGAATTCCTTGTCCTCCCAGCCGTTCTGGAGGATGTGCCACATGATGCCATAGAGCACGGGAATGTCGGTACCCGGACGCATCCGCACGTATTCCGTCGCGTGCGCGGCGGTGCGCGTCATGCGCGGGTCGATGACGATGAAGTTGGCCTTTTGCAGCTCCTTGCCCTCGAGCAAATGCTGCAACGAAACCGGATGCGCCTCGGCCGGATTGCCACCCATGATCATCTGGGTCTTGGCATTGCGAATATCGTTGTAGCTGTTCGTCATCGCACCGTAGCCCCAGGTGTTGGCGACGCCGGTGACGGTGGTGGAATGGCAGATGCGTGCCTGATGATCGGTGTTGTTGGTGCCCCAGAACGCCCCGAGCTTGCGGAACAGATACGAGCCTTCATTGGTCATCTTGGCCGAGCCGAGCCAATAGACGGAATCCGGCCCCGATTTTTCGCGAACCTCGAAGATCTTGTCGCCGATCTCGTTGATCGCGGTGTCCCAGGAGACGCGCGTCCATTGCCCATTCACGAGCTTCATCGGATAGCGCAGACGCCGCTCGCTGTGCACCAGCTCGCGCACCGAAGCGCCCTTCGCGCAATGAGATCCGCGATTGATGGGGGACTCCCAGCTCGGCTCCTGGCCAATCCAAACCCCGTTCAATACCTCCGCGGTCACGGTGCATCCGACCGAGCAATGCGTGCAGATGCTCTTCTTGACGGCGGCGCCGGCGGTCAGCGGACCCGTCACGGCCGCTTCCGCCTTGCGCACGCCTGAAACCGGCAGGGTGCCGAGGGCTGCGAGCGCGCCACCCGCAAGACCGGACCGGCGCAGGAAGGTACGGCGATCGAGACCGGTGGTCTGGCTTGCAAGGGTGTTCGCGACAGAACCGCGGCGATTGGAATTCTGGTGGGTTCGCTTGATAAGCACGGGCGGCCTCCCTCTCAAGTCGGGTAGCGATTGACGCGGTAATAGGCCTTCACGTGGTCGGATTCCTTGTAGCGCGCCTTGCGCTTCTCATCGTTGTTCTCGCTGTCCGCTTGCGCGGAGCCGACCAGCGGCGTCGCGAGCGTCGCGCCCGCGCCGACCGTACCGATGCCGACCTTGCGCAAGAAATCGCGGCGTCCGACCTTGGCTTTGGTTTCTTCACTCATCGCATCTCTCCCGGACCGACGCGCGTCGATCAGTTGGCGAATGTGAATGCTTCCGTCTCGATCCCGATGAAGGTGCGACCGAGCGCGCCGACCGCCCGATAGAAACGGGCGTTCCCGGCACTCTCGATGTCGGCGAACAGCCGCGCCATCCAGGGCGACACATGTTTTTCGAAGAAGGCGCGCTGGGCATCGGGCGAGACGCCGAAGCGTCCGTCGGCAAGGCCCGACATGATCTCGCACAGGATGGCGGCGGAATCCTCAGGTTCGGAGTTGTTGGCAACCCGCTCGATGCCGAGCCCCGCCAGATCCGCACGCAGGCGCGACAATGGCCGTTCGTTGAGGAAGCCAGTGAGGTAATAGGAGGCGTAGGGCAGCAATTCGCCGCGGCCGAGCCCGACGAACAGGTCGAAATATTCGCGCTCGACTTTCGCCGCGACAGCGCTTGAGGCCGCCTCAGCCAGCGCAACATGCGCGCGCCCGAGCGGCGTCGCGTCGCCCGTCAACATGGAAAGCTGGTCGAGCAATCGTCGCGACGGCGGCGCAGACAGCAGCATTGCCAGCAGCGCGTATTCCAGCGCCCGCGCAGCATCGACGGGATCGACGAGCTCTGAGGAAACGGCTTGTTCGCTGTAGAGGTCGGGCCGCAGGTCGTTGCGAGGAACGCCGGTGGCGGTTTCGACCGCAATCACCCGTTGTGCGGGCACGCGCGTCCAGTTCGAGACGGACGGCTGGCTGATGCCGATTTTGCGCGCAAGCTGGGCGATGCCGCCCGCGGCATCGATCGCACGATCAAGCCCGTCATCACGCACGTGGACCTCCCATCCAAGAGTCCCGTCTGCTTGATTTTTGCTTTTCTAACAAAGCACTAGGAAGAAGCGTAATCCCGGTTCCACGAACCGTCAATCGCCCGCCCATAGCCCAAGCCTATAGTCTTTGGTCGTGCTGCTCAGTGCGGCAGTGCACCACCGTGCGTACGCGGCCTGACGGGCTCGGCAAAATCCGCAGGTCTGTCCGCCACCGTCAGTTGCGCTGCAGCAGGGATCGCTGGGCATTCCGCCTCGATCGGGGGCTCGACGACGTCGGATACGGCTGTCGAATCGGCTTGATGCAAATGCGCTGAAGAATCCGCAGTTTCAATCGACGCCTCGGGGAGGGATCGGACTGCCTCACGCACCCCGCCGACGATGCGATCGACGAGTGCGGCCAGTTCCTCCGAAGAGCAATCGAGCGGCCCAAAACCCGGCATCGCGGTCGGATCGTTGAAGTCCCACGCATTCTCCGCGAGCCCGATGAAGTCGCGAATGGCGGGATCGGCCGCCCAGGCGCGGCGAAGGGCCGCACGGCTCAACTCCTGCGGAATACCCTTGCGCAGGAACGCGGTGACGTCGGTCGCAGCGTTGATCTCGTCGATCGATGGCAGGCTTGAGAGGTCGAACTCGCTCTCGCCGTCCTTCGCGACGTCCTTTGCACCATCCTTGGCCTCGGGCGGCGGCGCGGGCTGCGCCTCGGCAGGCTTAGCCGGCTCCGGTCGCGACTCGCGCTTGCGGCGGGACCAACGCGCAAGGAACTCTTCCTCGCTCATTCCTGTCCGCCTTCATGTTCGCGCCGGGCGAGCGCCTCGGGGTCAGCCCGGCGCCGCTTGCGCTTGACGAACTCCCGCTCGACATGGTGCTCGACAACGAAGCTTTCAATCACCTCCCGCAGCACCTCCGGCATCGGCACCGCCTCGACGAGATTGTCGGCAGCCTCGGTAAAGCTCTCGCCTTCCGCGGGATCGGCGGTAACGGTCGTGACGACATAGGGCCAGGCGCCTTCCGAGGGCGACAGCACAATCCAGATGCTCGGACTGCCGGAGGCGAGATTGTCGCGATAGCGCGCAGTCTCGGACGGATAAAGATCCACGGTCGCGCTTCCGGCATAGAACAGCGTCGTGCCGTCCTGCTCGCGAAGCACGGTCCAGGGTCTCGTGGCGGGCTCGTCCGGCAGGATGGCGACGCCACGCCAGATGAAATCGACCCAAGGAGAGTCGGCCTTGCGCCGCTCCACCACGACACCGACCGGAATCGACAGCAATGGCAGCGCCGCGGGGCTCATGTCACCATCTCCAGACGTTTGACCGGCAAGCCTGTCAGCAGATTCTGGGGCTTCATGCGCAGTTTTTGATCCGCCGACATCGACAGGATCAGGTAGACCGGCTCGTCCTCGACATCGTCGAGCGCGAGCGCTGAATCGACAAAGGTGAGGCGGAACAGCGCGAGCACACGGTCGGCGCTGGGCCCGTCGAGCTCCTCGCCGTGCCAGAGACGATCACCGAGCCTTGTGGCATCGGCATCGAGCCCGACATACCAGGTGAGCTTTGCGTCCTGCAGTGCGCGCAGCGGTTCGATCGTGACGTCCAGACCGAGCAGATGAGAGAGCCAGCGCCTCATCACCTGCGCCAGGGCAGTCGGCCCCATACCGTCGGCCGTGAGGTCGAAGGCCATGTCGAACTGGTCGCTGCGCTGCCAATAGGCAGCAACATTCTCCGCGTTCAAGACATCGACCACCGCATCGGTCGTGGCGCCCAGCATCGACATCAGCGAGAGCACCGGAGTTGGGCTAATTCCGCCGACGATCTCCTCGTCGCCGAGCAGCAGGGCCTGCTCATGCGGCAGAATCCGCTGGGCCCGGAAGAACAGTTCGGCCGCGCGCAGCACGAACGGATCGTCGCAACCGTCGAGCGCATTGCGCAGGATGACGTGCACGAGCTGATTGACGAACAGCGGCGGCAGATCGTTCGCGCCTGCGCGCACCGTTGCAAGATAAGCGGCTTCGAGCGTCGGATGCCGCAACAGGAGATCGCGAAAGGCCAGCACGAACTGCCAGTTCTCCCGGGCGTCGGGGTCGGCAATACCGGCGATTTCGCCGGCGCTGACCGGTTGGCGCGGATCGGAGAGCAATTCCCGGTGCAGCCGGCGTTCGACCTGACACGCATCCTCCGGCGGCATCAGCTCGGGACGGGCAAAATAGGCCTTGAGGAATTCGTCGGTAACGCGGAGCCCACCGCCCTCGTCGCGATCGAGCAGATGATGGCCGCAGGCAATCCAGAAATCGTTCATCTGGCGGTTGGCCTCCGGCCCAGATCCACAAGCTTGAGATTGCCGTCAGGCTCGATGTCGTCCTCCAATTCCATGAACGAGAACGCCTTGCCGTGCCCCTGCCCTTCGCGCAGTTGCAGTCGGCGGAAGGACTCGCGAACCTCGCCGTCGCTTACGGCCCGGTGCACCGCAACAAGGGAGCTGATCGGATGGCTGCAGAGCGACTGCGAAAACGCTACCTCCTCCTCTGCGGCGCTCTTCGCGGCCGCCATATCCGGCGCGCCGAAACGATCGACCAGTTGCCCGGCAAGGAGATCGACCAGGCTGCGGTAATCGTCCTCGGTGGCCGGAACGATCTGCGCCAGCGTCGACCAGCCCCAGGATTGCACCCCGAGGAAACCGCCGCGGAAAGCCGCGCGCGCCTTTCCCTCGAGCATCGCAGCATCGCAATCCCAAAAGCGGAAAACGCCGGAGACAGCCCATTCGCCCGGCTCCGCCGCCACGTCGAACACGAATGTGTCGGAAGGATCGAGCGCGATGGTACGCAGGAGCTTCACAGCCGCGGCCCCCCGAGTGCCGGATCGAGCCAGGATGGGGTCGCGAGCGCCTGAACGAGGTCGCCACGCTCGATCGCGCCGATCCCGATCCGGCGCGTGAGGAGATCGCCGCGATCATCGATGCGCTGAACGGTCTGCCGCTCGCGCGGCATGCGGGACAGATATTCGCGCGCGACGCCGTCAAAACCGTCGGCCTGCCAGCCATCGAATGCCAGCATCAGGTGCCGGGCAAAGCTCTCTGTGATCTGCGCCGCGCCGGCCTCACCAAAGCCTTCCAGGTCGAGCGCCGAGGCGAGCGGATGAACACCAGGCTCGTCGTCATTCATGGCAATCGTCCGGATCATCGCGCCGAACACCAGCCACGGCGACGGCTCCTCCTCAACGGCCGCGAGAGGCCACCCCATGCGGCCGCCGCCGACCAGACCTCCGTCGATCCAGACGGCGTCCGGCCAGCCGATCGCGATCGACTTGCTCGGCGGCGCGTAGGCGCGCAGGGCATCAGTGAGCGCGACCATGCTGGCGTAGAACGCGCGTCGCGCGCTGCGCAGCGGCTCAGCCGGCTCGAGCACCACGGCGAACTCCGCCAGGTCAAAGCGCCCAACGTAGACGAGCGTGCCGGCGCCACTCTCCGGTGCAATGCGGCATGCTTGGGCAAAAGCGTCGCCACTCTCGCGCAACCGCACCAATGTGAACGGCGGCGGCAGATGGATCGGTTCCGCCACGGAAACGTGGCTGACAGGGGTCGACGTCAGGCCGTCCTCCGCTTTCCTTTTCTTCCCGATGAATAATGTCTATACGAGGCGAAGGGTCGGCGCGAGTCCGTCGTCGGCGCCCGAATGGCGGAGGGGTCAACCTGGAACAGCCATCGAAGACCGTCCTGGCCTGCTCGTGCGAAGACACGATGCGTCTTGACGTGGCCACGATCCGGCGAGGATGCCCCAACAGCGAGATCAGAGGCTTTCGCCATCTCTGCGGGCCCGAGCTCGATCATTTCCGTAACGCGGCCGCCGCTGGTGGCGCGCTGACGGTGGCTTGCACGCAGCAGGCGGCGCAGTTTGCTGAGGAGGCCGGCGAACGGCCTGATGCGATCAGCTTCGTCAACATTCGCGAAACGGCCGGATGGTCGCGAGACGGCGCACGGACCGGTGCGAAAATGGCCGCCCTGCTCGCTTCCGCCTCCATCCCGGCCCCCGACTATCCGCTGGTCACCCTGTCGAGCGACGGCGTGATCCTGATCTATGGGCGCGACGAAGCCGCGATCGAGGCCGGCCGGCTGCTTGCGGATCACCTCGACGTCACGGTCATGCTGAAGCAGATCAGTGACACCGTGCCGCAGGCGGCAACGGTCTTCCCGATCGTGAGGGGCACCATCCGCTCCGCAAAAGGGCACTTTGGCGCCTTCGAGCTCACGATCGACGACTATGCCAGGCCCCGCCCCTCCTCGCGCGATCGCTTCATGCTTGACGCTCCCCGAAACGGAGTGACGTCGCACTGCGATATCGTGCTGGACCTTTCGGGCGGAATGCCACTGTTTCCCGCACACGACCTGCGCGATGGGTATCTCCGCGCCGACCCGAACGATCCCGCCGCGGTGCTGCGTGCCGTGCTCGCCGCACGCGATCTCGTCGGCAGCTTCGACAAGCCGAAATATGTCGACGTTACGCCCGGTCTTTGCGCCCATTCGCGCTCGAAGCGCACGGGGTGCCATCGCTGCCTCGATCTCTGCCCGACCGGCGCAATCACGCCCGCCGGCGATCATGTCGCTGTTGACCCGAACATCTGCGCGGGCTGTGGGCAATGCGCCGCCGCCTGCCCGACCGGCGCTGCATCTTACACGTTGCCGCCTGCCGATACGCAGCTTCAACGAATTCGCGCCATGCTGCTCGCCTACCACGAAGCCGGCGGCGCCAACGCGGTGCTGCTGTTCCATGACGGCCCGCACGGCACACCGCTCATCGATGCTCTGGCACGACATGGCGACGGTCTTCCGGCGAACGTGCTTCCCTTTGTCGTCAACGAACTCACGCAGGTCGGGCTGGAAGCGATCGTCGGCGCATTCGCTTATGGCGTAACAGCCGTGCGCTTCCTGCTGCGCGCAAAGCCGCGCCACGATGTGACCGGACTATCGCAGACGATCGGCATTGCCGATGCGATCCTTGGCGGTCTCGGATTTGAGGGCCAGCGCGTCGCCACGATCGAGACCGACGACCCTGACGGGCTCGGCGGCCATCTGACCGGCATCGGCACGCTTGCGGCGGTTGCAACACCGGCGACCTTCAAGACCGTCGGCAAGCGGCGCGACCTCCTGCGCTTCGGCCTCAGCGAGCTGCATCGCCTTGCGCCAAAGCCGGTGGACGTGATTGCGCTGCCGCAGGGCGCACCAGTCGGCGCGATCAGCGTCGACACGGGCGGCTGCACGCTGTGTCTCTCGTGTGTCTCCGCCTGCCCGACCGGCGCGCTGCGCGACGACCCCGAGCGGCCCGTGCTGAAATTCATCGAGGATGCCTGCGTGCAGTGCGGCCTGTGCCAGACCACCTGTCCGGAAAAGGTCATCACGCTCAAGCCGCAGATCGATTTCCGCGCCGCCCGCGCACCCGCCGCGGTCATCAAGGAAGAGGAGCCCGCGCTCTGTGTCCGCTGCGGCACGGCCTTTGGCGTCAAAAGCACGATCGACCGGATCGCCGCCAAGCTCGAGGGGCGGCACTGGATGTATCCCGCCGGCGACAAACGGATCGAGGCACTCAGGATGTGCGCCGACTGCCGCGTCATCGTCATGAGCGAGCAGCAGTTCAATCCGTTCAAGGGCGTTCCCGAACGCACGCCACCGCGAACCACGGACGACTACCTACGTCAGCGCGAGGGCAAGGACTAGACAAGACCACCAGACATCTACGCAGGGGCAGGAAACCAGGGGAAGCATCACCATGTCTCGTTTGATCACAGCTCTGTCGACGTGCTTGATCTCCATCGCTTTCGCCGGCGCGGCGGCCGAGGCTGCCGCTCCTCCACTGACCAAGGCACAAAAGGTTGCCGTGAAACAGGCGATCGCCGCCTGCAAAGCCGAGGCCAAGGGCAAGAAGATCGCATGGCTGTCGCGTCGCAAATACGTCAATCACTGCGTCGCGGAAGCGCTCAAAGAGCACCCCAGCATCGACGTCATTCAGATCCTCAAGCAACATCCGGAGATGAGGGATCTTCCGATGGACAATTGGGATTCGATCTGAGAGGCAGCTATCGCGATGTCACGCGGCCAAGGAAATCGGTGAGCGCGCGGCGATCCTCGGGTGAGCCAATGCGCTGCTCCGGCATCTTGGTACCGGGGGTGTAGGCGTTCGGTCCAACCTCGAACAGCTTTGCAACCGTCTCCGGGGTCCAGACGATGTCCATCGTCTTCAGGGCATCGGAGAAGCGGTAGCCCGGCAGCGATGCGATCTTACGGCCAAACAATCCGGCAAGGGTCGGGCCTGCGCGCTGGACCTCCTTGTCCGACAGCGTGTGACAGGCAACACACGCCCGGAATACGTCGGCGCCATGATCGCCGGCATAGGCAGCAAGCGGATCGGCCGGTGAGCCCATCAGACTCGAGCCGACGGGATCACCAGTGCGTGCATTCCACCGCCTGATCTTGCCGTCCGCGCCCCCCGTCATCAGCGTCTCGCGATCCGGAAGAAAGGCAACCGACCACACCGGCAGCCCAGGCCCGACCAGCGTGCGTAGCAGGCTGCGCGACTTGCGATCGATGATCGCCACTGTGCCTCCGATGCTGGCCGCGGCAATCAGCTTGCCGTCGGCCGACATCGCCAAGGCCACCACTGGTGTTGGGCCGGCCGATACCTCGCCGCTGACCTTGCCGTCCATGGTCAGCATCCGCAGCATGCCGTCGACCCCGCCTGTGACGATTTCACCGTCCGGCGCCACGGCCACCACGTTGAGCGGAGCCGGCAACGTCACGACTTCAGGCTGGCCGTCCGACAACCGCCAGATGCGCAACGTAAGGTCATAGCCGGCGCTGACGAGCGACCTCCCGTCCGACGTGAAGGCGACACCGTTGACGTTCTGCGAATGCCCTTCGAGCACGCGCGACACGCCGTCCGACAGCGACCAGAGCCGCACCGTCCGATCCCATGAAGCCGACGCGAGCAGCGCGCCGTCGGGAGAGACCGCGAGTGCGACGATTGGACCGACGTGTCCCTCGAACACCCGGTCCGGCTGCCGCCTGCCCGCCATCCAGACCGCAATTCGTGCATCGGCACCCGCCGTGACCATGCGGCCGTCGCTCAGAAAGGCGACGGCATTGACTGCATCAGCATGATACCGCAGCACCTCCTCCGCTGTCTCCGCCTTTAGCGACCACCGAATGGCGGCTGAGTCGAAGCTGCCGGACAAGAGTCCGTTCCCATCGGGGGAAATAGCAAGAGCCCGCACGGGGCCGCCGTGTCCCGCCATGTCGGCGTGCACGGATGATACGGCAAAGATGGCCCACAAGGCTGCGGCGCCGCCCGCGCAGAAAGGTAGTTTCATTGACCCTCGCCGCGTCACGTTCACGCTCTCAGATTGCCAGAACAGCGGACGGAGGAGAATATCCTAACCGATCTACTTGGCTGGTGCCGTCGTGCTCTTGGACGATCCGTGAGGCGCGGCCTGCATTCCAGGCGGACTCTGACCTTGGGGACTCTCGGCGGGCGCGCCACCCGAACCTGTATTGATTGGGCCCGTCCAGCCTTGCGGCTGTGGTTGACCCTTCTCCTCGGGAGGGCTTGGTGGCGCAGATGAGTTGGTTTGCGCGGGTTGGGCGGAGGCGCTCTGGAAGAAGCAGAGTGCTGCGAAGCACAAGATCGTTGTTGGCAATTTCACGTCGGATCCTCCGGTGCGTGTACTCAACCGGGCAACACGGCCTTCCGTTCCGGAGCGTGCATTGCAATAACCTGACTTCCCGCCTCCTCCGCTTGAACGCCGGTGGTCCGAAGACTAGTCTCTTGCTGGTCACGTCAAGGACGACTGACATGCAGGGGCCAACGCGGCCATTTCTGCGGATGATGGCGCGGCTACGCGCTCTGCGCGCGCTTGATGGGCCGGAAGATCCTATTTCTTGGGAAGCCTCGCCCTTCCTGATCCTCGTTGCCATCGTGCTTGCGCTTCTTCTTGCGATATTGGAAGTCGACCTGAATAGCGCGGCGCTTCGGTCCGTAGGCTTGTTGGGCGATGGATTTTCCATCGATCCCATCTTGAAGAGCCCATAAGATCGCCTGTGCCTTGGTGCGATCAACGAGTTTGCTCGCGGCACGCCGTGTTGTATAAACACCTCGACGTTCGATCGAAGGAGGCTGCGGATGAAGGCTTTTCTTCTTGGCTGCGTCGCGGCCACGGTGATCGCGATTGCGGGAGTGGTGGTCTTGAATCGGGTCCAGGAGCCCGTCGCCCAAGCGTTTGCTACGACCGGGGTGCGTCTCTGAGACACTCAAATCTCGCAGAGCGTTAGGCCCCGTCGGCCGGTGCCATTCTCCACGCTTCTGCGTGCGAAAGACCCCAGGATCGTCTCGGCTTTCGAGACCGTCGGGGCATCCTCTATCGGCAAGACGGCACGCGAGGAGTTCGAGAGCATCGAGCAACACTCGTGCACAGGCCTTGGTGGTTGCGGTGCAAGGTATACTGCGAACGCCGAAGACCATCGCAGCGTTCGGCGTCAGCCTTTCTCGACCAGCCCTACCCGTTTTGCCCTTTCGGTGCACACGAAAGCTGAGTGCACATGCGTAGTGGCCTTCACTCAATTGGCATCAGGAACTGGCGCGGCCGAGTCCGCTGCAAGAGAACATGATGTGGCTGAGACTTTTCGACGGGGCAAGGGCGGCGAAGGGTGATGGAGTGCGAAGCCGGCAAGTCCTCGCCAGTGCGTCGCGTGGAACCTGGCGAAGGCAGTCTAACCCCGAGGTGGTGCGATATTTTTGAACCACTATTGCATGATACTCATAATATAAAAGACTATGTCGGCTTCGACCGCAGTTCCGATGGGAGGATAAAAATGCGCAGCACTGGAGCACACAATTTTCCGGCAATTGATCGCGTGATCTATGGCAGACCGGCGGCTGAGGCCATCAACGAAGAAGCGGAACGACTAAAGGCAACGCGCGTCTTCCTTATCGTCAGCCGCACCTTGAACACCAAGACCGGCGAGATTGAGAAAATCCGGCATACGCTCGGCGACAAGCATGCCGCGACCTTCGACGGAATCGCACAGCACACCACGCGCAAGCAAGCCGCCGAAGTTGCCCTCCACGCCAAGGAAGCCCACGCTGATCTCGTCGTGGCCGTCGGCGGCGGTTCTGCCGTTGACCTCGCCAAGATCGTCATCATGGCGATGGAGCACGATATCCGCGATGAAGCGGGCTTCGATCCGTTCCCCATGGGACCGGGCGTGAGCCATTCCCCGTTCCGCGCGCCTGCAGTCCGACAGATCGCCGTGCCATCAACGCTAAATGGCGGCGAATATAATGCCGCAGCGCTTGTCACCGATGAGCGTAACAAGCTGAAGCAAATATTCTTTCACCCCCACATGATGCCGGTGGCAGTCATCCTCGACCCTGCCCTCACGCTTCACACGCCTTCGAATCTCTGGATGGGATCGGGCACTCGCTCCATGGATCACGGCATCGAAGCATTGTGCTCGCCAGCTGGCACTCCCCTTGCTGACGAAGTGGTTCTGGCGGGTATCCGCAAGCTGCGCGAGGGAATGCTCCGGACCCTGCAGCAACCTGACGATTTCGAGGCGCGCCGCTTGTGTCAATACGGCTCATGGCTTGCGTCCTTTGGACTGCAGGCACGCGTTCCCATGGGCGCAAGTCACGGCATCGGCCACGTGCTTGGCGGGACTTTCGGGGTACCCCACTACTATTGCACGCCCGTCATCATGCCGAGCCTTCTTCGCTATAACAAGCCGTTCACCGATGACGCGCAGAAGCGTTTGGCGGCAGCTTTGGGTGCTCCCGGTGGGGACGCGGCAGACGCCTTTGCGGAGTTCGTCAGGCAACTTGGACTACCGGGCCGCCTCGCCGAGGTCGGCATCGGCGAAGACAAGTTCGGCAAGATCAGCGAAATCGCGATCAACCATCGCTTCGTCAAAGCCAATCCGCGCCCCTTCAACGACCAAGCCGAAATCGTCGATCTGCTGCGAATGGCTGCGTAGCCGCCACGGCTGCGGCCGATGGTGGAGGCACGGTCGTTTGCCTCCGCCATCGGCCTGCACCGCCCTGAAGCCAACATCGGTTAAGACAGGTCTCAATTGTCGGCCGAATGCGCTCTCTCGCAGTCGCACGCAACGGAATTACCCAAAGCCTGCCGTCCGGCCTCCAGCAGGAGGTCAGACAAACGCTTGTCGTCGACCGCACGCGCCAGCACGACCGAACCGACCATGGTCGCAATTGCGCCGGCAGCCGTCTGTCTCACATCCGATGACGGCCTCGCCGAGGTCAACCGCGCGATGATATCGATCATCTTGCCGAGCCCCCTTTCAAGGGTGCGCCGCGCCTCCGGACCCGACCGCCCGATATCGGCCGCCAAGGCCGGCAGCGCGCAGCCCCGCCCCGGATCGTCACGGTGGCGGGGACTCAGGTAAGACTCGACAAGTGCGTCGAATCCCTTCCCGGCGGGCAGCCCCTGCGTAAGACTGAGCCAATGCACGATCGTTCGATCCATGGCCAGGGCGAGCCCTTCGACGACCAACGCATCGCGCGATTTGAAGTAGGCGTAGAAGCTGCCATGCGTCAGATTGGCAAGCTTCATCAGGTCGGCCACACTCAAGCCATCGGCCCCGGCCTGGCGCAGGCCGCGGGAAGCGCTTTCGACGATGCGTCTGCGGGTATGCTGCCCATGGTCCTTTGCGTAACGCATCGCCTGCTCCGGGATGGCCCAAGATATTCGCTGATGACGGTCCCATCACGGCCGGAGCTTCCAGCCCGCGCAGAGACGACGAAATGTCGTCTGCAGCGCGGATCGCCAAGCCGTGGCTTCACGCGACCCGGAGATTGGCCCCGCTGTCGGCGTCAAGGAATCCCGTCAGCCTGCCCCTGATCAATCGCTCGGCGTCCGCCATGATGCGGTCGATCAGCTCCTTCACGGTCGGAATATCGCGAATGAGTCCGACGACCATACCGCAGCTCCAGGCGCCCGCGTCCATGTCGCCGTCGATCATCACCCTGGGATAGACGCCCGCCACCTGATCATGGATGTCGTCGATCTTGAGGCTCTTGCCCTTCTCGCGCTCGATTTCGAGCAGATTCTCGACGCCCCTGTTGTTCAGGACTCGCTCCGTGTTGCGGAGCGCGCGCATGACGAGCCTGGTGTCGAGCTCGGACGCTGCGACCAGCGCCTTCTTGACGTTCTCGTGCACCGGCGCTTCCTTGGTGGCGATGAACCGCGTACCCATGTTCATTCCCGCGGCTCCCATCGCCAGCGCCGCAACCAGGCTGCGCGCGTCGGCCATGCCGCCGGAGGCCACGAACGGGATCTTCAATTCTTCGGCCGCACGTGGCAGCAGGATCATGTTCGGCATGTCATCTTCGCCGGGATGACCGCCGCACTCGAAGCCGTCGACGCTGACGGCATCGCAGCCGATCTGTTCGGCCTTCAGCGAATGCCGGACGGAGGTGCATTTGTGGATCACCTTGATGCCGCCCGCCTTCAGCGCCGGCATATACTGTTCAGGGCTGCGCCCGGCCGTCTCGACGATCCTCACGCCGCCCTCCCTGATGGCAGCGATGTACTCCGGATAAGGCGGCGCGCTGAAGGTCGGCAGGAACGTCAGATTCACGCCGAACGGCCTGTCCGTCATGTCCCGGCAGCGCGCGATCTCCTTGGCAAGCAGTTCCGGCGTCCGCTGGGTGAGGCCTGTGATCAAGCCGAGCCCGCCGGCGTTGGATACCGCGGCTGCCATTTCGGCGAAGCCGACATAGTGCATTCCGCCCTGGATGATCGGATGTTCGATACCGAACAGTTCAGTAATCGCTGTCTTCACGAATGATCTCCCCGCGTTTCCGCTCAGTGGATGATTTCAAACAAGCCCGCGGCGCCCATGCCACCACCGATGCACATGGTCACCACGCCGTATTTCGCCTTGCGCCGCCGTCCCTCGATCAGGAGGTGGCCGGTGAGCCGCGAGCCGGTCATGCCGTAGGGGTGGCCGATCGCGATCGAGCCGCCATTGACGTTGAGCTTGTCCGGATCGATGCCGAGCTTGTCGCGGCAATAGATTACCTGCACCGCATACGCCTCGTTGAGCTCCCAGAGATCGATGTCGTCGATCCTCAAACCATGGCGCTTGAGCAGGCGCGGGATCGCAGCGACCGGGCCGACACCCATCTCGTCCGGCTCGACGCCGGCGGCAACGAAGCCGCGGAAGATGCCGAGCGGCTTCAGCCCCTTGCTGGCTGCAAACTTGCCGCTCGTGATCACACAGGCCGAAGCACCGTCCGAGAGCTGGCTGGCATTGCCCGCGCTGATGGTCTTGCCCTCGAACACCGGCTTGATCTTGGCAAGGCCCTCGGCCGTGGTTTCCGGACGCGGACCCTCGTCTTTCGTGAGCGTCACCTGTTCGTAGGTGACCTCCTTGGTGTCCTTGTTGACAACCGCCATCCTGGTCGTGAACGGCACGATTTCGTCGCTGAAGCGGCCGGCCTGCAATGCGGCACCGACACGGCGCTGGCATTCGAGACTGTACTCGTCCTGCTTGTCGCGGCCGATCCTGTACCGCTCGGCGACGACCTCCGCCGTATCGAGCATCGACATGTACATTTCGGGCTTCATCGCCATCAGCTCGTCGTCGACGGCGTGAAACTTGTTCATGTGCTCGTTCTGCACGAGGCTGATCGACTCGATCCCGCCGCCGATGGCGACTTCGACCCCATCAAGCATCACCGACCGCGCGGCAACGGCGATGGCCTGCAGGCCGGACGCGCATTGCCGGTCAATCGTGGTGCCGGCCACCGTCACGGGCAGGCCAGCGCGGATCGCGCCCTTGCGCGCCACATTCATCACCATGGTGCCTTGCTGCATCGCGCAGCCCATCACCACGTCTTCGACCTCGCCCGGCGCGATGCCGGCGCGCTTCACGGCTTCGGCCATCACATGCCCGGCCATGGTCGGGCCGTCCGTGTCGTTGAGCGCGCCACGATAGGCCTTGCCGACGGCCGTCCGGGCGGTGGAAACGATGACTGCTTCAGTCGTCATGCTGACCTCTTCTCTTTACGCGGCCGCATCCAGCTGCGCGTAGCGCAGCACGTGGAATGCGGGATCGCCGAACTGGATGTTGATGGAGGAGATTCGTTTGAAATAGTGTCCGACGTTCAGCTCGTCGGTCATTCCCATGCCGCCGTGAAGCTGCACCGCGTGGTCGGCTACGAACTTTCCGGCATAGCCAATCTTCGACTTGGCCCCGGAGGCGAGCCGCGACAGGCCTGAATCACCGGCGTTGAGGCTGAGATTGAGATGCTGCATCAGGGAGAGCGCCTCCTGATGGGCAATGAACATGTCGACCATGCGATGCTGCAATACCTGGAAGGAGCCGATGGTGGTGCCGAACTGCTTGCGGGTCTTCGAATAGTCCAGCGTTGCGGCATTCAACTCGCCGATCGCGCCGACGACCTCGGCGCAGAGTGCGCCGATCGCGCGGTCACGACAGGTTTCCAGCGCGGCAACGCCCTCGCCTTCTGCTCCCAGCAATTGACCGCGGACCTCGCGTAAACTGATCTCGGCGGCGCGGCGTCCGTCGATCGACTTGAAGCTCTGGAGATTGACACCCGCGGCATGGCGCTCGACCACGAACAGGCTGACGCCGCCGCGGTCGCGATTATCGCCGGCGGTCCGCGCCGAGACGATCAGATGATCCGCCCAAGGCGCTGCCATCACCATGGTCTTCTCGCCACTCAGAACGTAGTCGCCTCCCTCACGCCGCGCCTTGGTCGCGACATTGGCGAAATCAAACCGGGAGGCTCTCTCGGTCCAGGCCAGCGCCCAGATCCTGGAGCCGTCGATGATGCCTGGAATGAATCCCTGCTTCTGCTCGGACGTACCAAGCCGCTCGATCAGGCCGCCGGCGAGCACCACCGTTTCGACGAAAGGCTCGACGACGAGGTGACGGCCGAACTCCTGCATAACGATCATGGTCGACAACGGACCGCCGCCGAGGCCGCCGGCGTCCTCGGAAAACGGCGCAGCGAGCAGGCCGAGCTCGGCGAAGACCTTCCACCGCGTCCGGCTGAACCCCTCCTCGCTCGCCACGATCTTGCGTCGCGCCTCGAAATCATACTGGTCGCGCAGAAGGCGCTGAACGCTGGATCGCAGTAATTCCTGCTCTTCCGTGAACTGAATATCCATCCGATCCTCCCGATCCGCCTTTGCTTAGAGCCCGAGCACGGCTTTGGCGATGATGTTTCGCTGGATCTCGTTGGACCCGCCGTAGATGCTGAGCTTGCGCGCGTTCAGATATTTCTCGGACGCGGTGTGGCCGTAGTCCGGGCCCGGCATGAAGCGGTTGGAGCTGATCGGATGCTCGCGGATCGCAAGACCATAATTGCCGATGGCGCGGTGCGTGAGCTCGGTGATGTCCTGGAAGATCTCGGTGCCGCGGATCTTGAACAGCGACGCCGCCGGACCGGGATCGATACCACGCGCCATCTGGGCGACGACGCGCAGTTCGGTCGCCTCCAGCGCCAGCACGTCCAGCTCGACGCGGGCGATGTCGCGTAGAAATTCCAGATGCGCCGGATCGTCGGCCGGTATCTCGGCCTTCACGATCTGCTTCAGCTTCCGGAGATAACGGGTGGACCGGCCGATGCCCGCCATGCTGGTGCGCTCGTTGCCGAGCAGGAATTTGGCGTACGTCCAGCCCTTGTTCTCCTCGCCGACCAGGTTCTCGACGGGCACCCGAACGTTTTCGAGAAAGACGTCATTGACCTCGTGACTGCCGTCGATCGTGATGATCGGCCGCACGGTGACGCCGGGCGACTTCATGTCGATCAGCAGGAAGGAGATTCCGGATTGCGGCTTCACATTCGGATCGGTTCGCACCAGGCAGAAGATCCAGTCGGCGTGCTGTGCCAGCGTGGTCCAGGTCTTGTGCCCGTTGACGACGTAGTGGTCCCCCTCGCGCACCGCCTTGGTTCTGACGGTTGCGAGATCGGAGCCGGAGCCTGGCTCGGAATAGCCCTGGCACCACCAATCCTCGCCGGACAGAATTCGCGGCAGAAACTTCTTCTTCTGCGCCTCGTTGCCGAACGTGTAGATCACCGGCGCGACCATGGTCACGCTAAAGGCAAGCGGCGGCAGCGTTCCCGCCCGGGAGGTTTCCTGCTCAAAGATGAACCGCTGTGTGACCGTCCAGCCCGGCCCGCCATACTCCTTGGGCCACAGCGGCGCGATCCAGCCCTTCTTGTGGAGGATCCGGTGCCAGAGCAGTGACTGCTCCTTGGTCAGGTCGGTCTCCGGATTGGGAACGCGCATCTCCGCCGGATAATTGTCCGCGATGAAGGCGCGCACTTCATCGCGGAAAGCCGCGTCCTCGGCAGACAGCGCAAGCTCCATCGTAAGGGCCTCCTTACCACTTCTCGCCGAAGGGGCGGATTTCCAGCTCGAACGTCCACGCGCTCTTCGGCTGCTGATAAAGCTGCCAATAGGACGCAGCGACGGACGACGGCGGCATCAAGAGATCGGGATCGTCGAGAGCATTCGGACCGAGCGCCTCGAGCCGGCGCTGCCGCACCCATTCCGTATCGACGCCGGAATCGATGATGAGATGCGCGACGTGAATGTTCTTGGGGCCGAGCTCGCGCGCCATCGCCTGAGCCACCGCCCGCAGGCCGAACTTCGCGCTGGCAAAGGCGGCATAGCCGCTGCCGCCGCGGAGAGACGCTGTCGCGCCGGTGAAGAAGATGTTGCCGCCGCCGCGAGGCAGCATGAGCCGCGCGGCTTCGCGGCCGGCGAGAAAGCCGGAATAGCAGGCCATCTCCCAGACCTTGCGGAACACCCGCTCGGTCGTATCGAGGATCGGAAAGTTGACGTTGGCGCCGATGTTGAAGATGCAGACCTCCAGCGGCGCTTGCTGGTCGGCATCAGCGAGGAAGGAGATAACCTCCTCCTCCTTGCGGGCATCGAGCGAGCGCGCGTGGATTTCGCCTCCGGTGGCCTCGATCTCCTTGACGAGCGGCTCGAGCTTGGCGCCGTTCCGGCGCCCGGCAAACACCGTGAAGCCCTCAGAGGCGAACTTCTTGGCGATCTCGCCGCCGATATAGTCGCCGGCACCGATCACTGCGACAGTTGCGTTTCTCTTTTGCACGGATCGTCTCCCGGTTGAATTGAACTTCGTTAACTCGGCAGCTTATGCCGTCCTTGCGACTGGCCTCGTTTGCTCGAGGATGGACTCCTCGACGTCACGAAGCTGATCCTTGCCGAAGAACATCTCCTTGCCGACGAAGAAGGTTGGTGAGCCGAACGCGCCTCGGCTGACGGCATCGTTGGTCAGATCAATCAACCTCTTCTTGACGTCGTCCTGTTGGGCGCGAGCGATCAATCTGTCGATATCGAGCCCCGAAGCGATGAACGCATTCCGGAAGATTTCGAGGTCATCCATCTTCTTCGGCTCCTCCCACATATGGTGATAGGCCGCACGAAAATAGGACTCGAACACACCCTCGAACTGGGCCGCCACGGCACCCCGCATCAGCATCAGCGTGTTGACGGGAAAGAAGGGATTCTGGCGGAATTTCGTGACGTTGTGGCGGCGGATAAACCGCTGGGTCTCGAGCGCCTGATATTCCGGCTTGTTCTTGATCCCACGAAGCGAGTCGAACGGCGACATATTGCCCGTCGCCTTGTAGATGCCGCCGAGCAAGACCGGAACATAATCGAATTTCGCACCGGTGCGCTGCTCGATGCCCGGAATCGCCACCTCTGCCAGATAAGCGTTCGGACTGCCGAAATCGAACTGGAATTCAATCTTCAAGGTCATCTCGGCTCCTCCCGCGGAACATGTGCTTGCCCTGGCGATCCCGTCGCCGGCCTGACTTTCCTCAAACATACAGTTCTAAAATAGAACTGTCAAACCCTCCCGCAATCTGCTGCTGTCGTCTTGGCTGGAAGGGTATTGTTTGGAGTTTAGTACCTATCTAGAATGGCAAATCCCGCGCCGGCCTCCGCAACGATTCGAGACGAGGTCCGTGCCGCGGCGGCGACTGGAGTGCATGGATGAAGTGGAAGGAACTCGAGGAAGAGCCGTGCTCGATGGCCCGCACTATCGGCGTGATCGGCGACCGCTGGACTCTTCTGATCCTGCGCGAGTGTTTTCTGCGCACGCGCCGCTTCGAGGGATTTCAGTCGGCACTCGGAATCACGCGGCATTTGCTTGCCGAACGTCTGAAGAAATTGGTTCGGCAGGGCATTCTGCGCCGCATTCCCTACCAGGAATCCCCCAAAAGGCACGAATATATCCTGACCCAGAAGGGGCTCGATCTGTATCCGATCATGATGGCAATCGTGCATTGGGGCGATACTCACATGGTCGACGAGCGCGGCCGCCCCCTGCTGCACCAGCATCGCAAGTGCGGAAAAGATTTTGATCCGGTCATGGTGTGCTCCGAGTGCGGCGAGCCGCTGTCGGCCAAGGAGGTTCATACTCATCCCGGGCCGGGTGCTCGCAGCGCCCCGGCGGCAGTGGCGCCGACGACCTCGAAAACAAAGGCGCGCTCGCGGGCCGCCTGAGGCCTGCACCGAAGCCGTTCCGCGGCAAACAATCCCGCAGAAGGTACCGGCAGACGCGATCTGGCGGCAGGGAGTCCGTAACGGCCGCACAGCGACAAGCTCGCTCTTAGACCCGGATCACGTCGGCGCCAGCCTCAAGTGTGTAGAGACGCTCAACATGCTCGGATCGAACTTTCAGCACAGCGCGTTGGTTGACATAGGCCTTGTCGGTGATCTCTCCTGCCGCCATTGATGGCGGATCTTTCAGCAGAACGAAGGAGCAGATCCGTTCGCTGCTTCCGACAGTCTCGTTGTAGTCCCGAAAGCGATCCTGCAGGAATCCGACCACGGCGGGATCCGAGGTCAAATCCGCACCCGGAGTTTTCGAGATTCGCGCGGCCTCCGTGGGGTTCAACCAGCAGAGCAGCGCGCACGCCTCACGATTTTCGCCCGCGACCACCATGTCGAGCAAGACACCGCGCGTTGCGGCCAGGATTGCCGCGCGCATATTGCCGATCGAGACCCAGGTCCCATTCGCAAGCTTGAAGTTCTCGGAAATTCGACCGGTAAAGCGTAGCCCGAGCTCAGGCTTCTGCGGATCCAGAAACGAGACAGTATCGCCGATGCGATAAAAGCCTTCCTCGTCGAAGGCCATTTCCGTCAAATCCGGTCGCCCGAGATAACCCGGCGTGACGTTGGGTCCCTTGACCCTGACCTCGTAAGTATCCGAGACCGGAATGAGCTTGAGCCGCAGTCCCGGCGCGGGAAGACCGATCTCGCCGGGTCGATCTGTCGCCCAATGGGTCGTACTGATGGTCGGGGCGGTTTCGGTCGTACCGTAACCCGACATGACCGGAATTCGCCGGCCGGTCACCGAGAGTGTCAAGCGATAGAGCTTCTCCAGCGTGTCCTTTGAAATTGCAGCGCCGGCATAGCTCATTCGGTCCATCCGCTTGAATACACTGGCGCCCAGATCGAGATCCCTCTCGACCGCGTCACACAGGAGATTATAGCCGGCAGGCACGTTGAACATGGCGGTCGGCGACACTTCCTTGAGATTGGCGACCGTCTTGTGAAAGAGCTGCGGCAGCGGACGGCCGTCGTCGATATAGAGCGTACCGCCGTTCTTGAGGATGCCGTGAAGAATGACGTTGCTGCCCATCGTGTGGTGCCAAGGCAGCCACTCCACCTGGACTGGCGCAGCCGGAGGAGACACGAGCTGGCTGCCCATTTGCAGGGAGCTTGCCATCATGCGATGGGTGTTGAGCACGCCTTTCGGAAAGCCTGTCGAACCCGACGTGAAGAGTATCTTGGCGACAGCGTCGCACGAGACCGCACGAGATGCCCCGGCAAATCCGTCGCACGCGGTTTTGGCTGTCAGGGTCTGGAAGGGTACCGTGTCCGGCGCGCCATCGACACTGATCCAGGTCGCGGCCGCCAATTCCGGAATAGTGCGGCCTGCGGAAAACTCACGTCCGCTTTGGACGAACACGAAGCTCGGGCGCAGCACTTCGGCAATGTCCTTGAGACGAGCAAGTCCACCGGGCATCAGCGTGTAGTTTGGCGATATCGACGCCAGGATGACCCCGATTGACATCGCCGCAAACGAAACCACGGCGTTCTCGATCGAGTTTCCGGAGAGGATGGCCAGCTTGTCCGCTGGCTTTGCGCCCAGATCGAGCAAACTCTGGCCCACCGCCTGGACCTGAGACCATGCCTCGCCGTAGGTGATCTCGTCCCACCCGCCTTTCGCATTGCGCTGCGCGAGGAATATCCGGTCCGGCGTGGCGCTCGCCCAACTCGGCAAGAAGTCCGTGATACGCCAGTCACACGGCTTCCACTCGAGGGGCGAACTCAATATGAGCGCGCCATCTGGTCGGCGCTCGATTGAAACCTCGCGCGGCGCAAACGTCAGTGCCTTCGTCGACATCGAATTGATCTCCTGAAGTACCGGGATGGCGATCGCACCCGTTGCGCTCAAGTCGCGCAGGACGACGGCGCCGGCTCAATGCCGCTCCGCCCCTCGCCTGTTACCTGCTCATTCGGACCTGGCGTCCAGCACCTCTCCGAAGGCTTCCCAAGTCGATCCGGTCCATCGCTGCAGGCGCATCTGAGTCCAGATCATGTTCTCGGTTTCGCTGGTGCTGATCTTGATGCCCGGCAGTGCGGTCGGGACGACGAAGTCCCGGAGGTTCTTGGCCTGCGCCAGGATGTTCTTGCGGGACAGGTCATCCCCGCATTGCTTCAGGATTTGCTCGAGCAGGATGCCTTGCTGATAACCGGTGAGATAGCTGCCGTTGGTGATATCGACGCCGGGTAGATATTTGTCGATAAACGCCCGATAGGCTTGCATGCCGGGATCATCTTTCCACTTCGGATCCACGACATCCTTGTTGATGGTGCCGACGATCACGCCAGTCGACTTGTCGAGGCCGGCCGGCGTGAGCGTGCCCCCAACCGAACCGGACGGAAAGTTGATGATCACGGTCGCCTTCCAGCCGATCAAAGAGGCCTGCCGGATCGCCTGCGCAGCGAATTTCGGCGTGCCCGCGATCATCAGGGCATCCGCACCGGAGCTCTTCAGGTTGGTGATCTGCGAATCGACGGTCGGTTCAGTGACCTCGTAGGACGCGGTGACGACCCTGCGATCGTAGTCCTTGCCGAGAAACGCCTTGAAGGCGTTGACGTAGTCTTTTCCGAGGTCGTCATTCTGGTAAAGGATCGCATATTTGGCGTTCGGCAGGGCCTTCGTGAGGTATTTTGCGTAGATCTTTCCCTCGGTATCGTAGCTGACGAGGCCTGTCGTGATCAGCGGGTAACTGGCGACGTCGGTGAACTTGGACGATCCGCTGACGATCGCGATGCTGGGCACCCCTTTCGACTTCAGGTATTTTGACGTTGCCGAAATGGCGGGAGTGCCGAGCTGGCCGAACATGAATGCAACTTCATCGCTCTCAACGAGCTTGCGGACCTGCTCCACCGCCTTGGGCGGGCTATAGGCATCGTCATAGGCGACGTAATTGATCCTGCGGCCGCTGATGCCGCCGCGATCATTCAGGGACTGAATGTAGGCGATCAGCCCCTTGCCCACGAGACCGATCGATGAAGCCGGTCCGCTGAACGGAAACACCCCGCCAATCTTGATTTCGGTCGCCGTAACCCCGGGCTCGTCGGCCGCGAATGCCGGGCTGCCCAGCAGCACGAGCAGAACGGCAAGACTCTTCCATCTCGGCAACATCGGCATCCTCCCTGATGCGCACTCTTCCGGTGCGCCGTGTAATTTCTATGTGTCTCTAACGGCTCGCGAGGCGTCATGCCGTGCGAAATCGAGCGCGCTCGCCAGGCGTCGATGGCCAAGCGCGTCAACCGTTGCGGCTCTTGGATCGGCCGCCTCATTCTCCAAACTTACAGTTCTTTTTTAGAACTCGTCAAGCACTAGATGCATCTCCCCTTACAAAGGACGAGGCGCTTGGGATTTTGTGAGGAGTTATACGTTTGGTGCGGTAAATTCTGAGCCACCGGCTGGTATCGATGCCCAGTTACGGGGGATGCCCGCTCAGCCCGGATATCGCGCGTTACAATATCTGGTTACTTAATTCTATTATTGAACTTACAATTAAAGAAAAACCCGTGATTTGTCCTACCGCCGAACGATGAGCCTCGCCCAGGCGGCAACACGGAGTCTGGGACCATCGCACCTACAGACCGGTCTGGCTGATAAACTTGGTGTTGAGGTAGGCTTTCCATGGCCTCGGTGCCCCCTTCCGAGCCGTAGCCGGAATCCTTGATGCCACCGAACGGCACTTCGGGCAAAGCCAGACCGAAGCTGTTGATGGACATCATGCCAGCTTCAATCGCCGAACCGATCGCGGTTGCAGTCTTGGTCGAGCTGGTAAAAGCGTAGGAGGCAAGACCGAACGGCAGGCATTAGCTTCCTCGAGTGCAGGCGCTGGCGATCGGCCTCGACCTCGCGGCCGACTGACAATTCATAACGGAGAAGATCATGGCATCGCATGGCACTACGAAAATTCTGGCCGGCAAGGTTGCGCTGGTGACGGGCGCTGGACGCGGGCTCGGCCGCGCATTTGCGGAGAAGCTTGCCGCGCTCGGCGCTGACGTCGCCATCCACGGCATGCGCGAGAACGGGCCGGCGGAATATGGCGAGGGCACCACGCTGACCGCGGTGGCCGCGGAGATCGGCAAGGACTATGGCGTCCGCAGCCAACGCGTGCTCGGAGATCTCACGGAGGGAGAGGATATCGCACGCGTGATCGCCGAGACGGAAGGCGCGCTCGGCCCGATCGACATCCTCGTGCACAATGCCGGCGGCGATATCGCCGCTGCCGGCGGCAAGCCCGATCCAAACGACGCCGTGCACATCAGGGAAGCCGACGTGCGCGCGGTGCTGGAACGCAATTTGCTCTCGACCATCCTGACCTGCCAGGCGGTCGCGAAGGGCATGATGGAGCGGCGGCGCGGCCGCATCGTCACGCTCGGCTCGGTCGCCGCATTCAAGGGGCGCACCAACGGCTCGATCTATGCAGTGGCGAAGGCCGGCGTGACGCATTACACGCGTTGCCTCGCCGACCAGCTCCGCGCTTACGACATCGCGGTCAACTGCATCGCGCCAGGCGACACCCGCACCGGCCGATTTCTCGGCACCCGCGCAGTCGATCCGGGCCGGATGGTCGAGACCGGCACGCTCGACCGCATCGCCACCGTCGACGAGGTCGCGCGGGTCGTCGAATTCTTCGCCGGACCCATGGGCGCCTTCGTCTCGGGTCAGGTGCTGCGCATCGACGGTGGCGGCCAGGCATGGCCGGCGTGAGCTCCGGTGTGCATGCTCAAGGCCGACCCGACGCCTGGCTTCAAATGGATCACCGGTTCACCTAAAGCTTCTGCGAAGGCTTCTCCCGACCCAACGCTCGAGGTCGTCCATCACCGTGTAAAAGGCGGGCACGTATACCAAACTGAGAATTGTCGAGCTGAGTCCACCGATCACGGCGATCGCCATCGGCGCCCGCCTCTCGGCATCCGCTCCCATGCCCAGGGCTATGGGCAACATGCCGACGCTCATAGCTATGGTGGTCATCACGATCGGCCGAGCTCGTTTCCGAGCAGCGTCCAACAGAGCCTGCGTGCGATCAAGGCCACCATCGCGCCGGGCCACGATCACGTACTCGACGAGAAGAATCGAGTTCTTCGCCGCGATTCCCATGAGCATGAGCATTCCGATCATGACCGGCAAGGACATCGACATCCGCGTCATCAGCAACGATCCCAGAGCACCTCCGATCGCCAGTGGCAGCGCGGTGAGAATGGTCACCGGCTGAACGAAGCCATCGAAGAGCAAAGCGAGAACGACGAAGAGCAGAACGATGGCCGATCCAACCGCGAGCTTGAACCCATCGAACAGCTCCTGCATGCGTTCGGAATCGCCTGCGGGCTTGTAGAATACTCCCGCCGGCAGCCCCCTTATCGACGGCATCTGAGCCACCAAGTCCTCCGCCTCACCTACCGTCAGGCCACTCAGTTCCGCTTCGACCGTTTCGCTTCTGGTGCGATCGGTCCGCTCGATCTGGAGCGGACCCGAGCCAAAGCTGATATCGGCAATGGCGGACAATGACACGCGGGCGCGACGGAGACGTCCTCGACAGATCCATCGATGTGCTGATCAGTCGACTGCGGCGCAAACTTTCAGAGAATGGCGCGAACCACATTTTCAAGACGGTGCGCAATGGTGGCTATCAGCTCGCCGCCAAAGTCACGTATCTGGACGAGCACTCTTAAGGCTGCTGCCCCGCAGTCCTCCGGCCAGTGATGCTGGGTTTGAATTCCTGCTTGGTGCGACCGAGGCATGAAGCTGCGGGATCGCGCCGACATCCACGCCTCTGGTCGGCTCATCGAAGATGATCAGCGACGGCGGCGCGCCGATGCCGGTTGCCCCATCGAGATGCTGGCGGCGAAACTGCCGCATCTGCAGCTGCTCAACGCCTATGGGGCAACTGAGACAACCTCGCCCGCGACCATCATGCCGCGAACGCAGTGGCGCGGACATATCGACAGCGTCGGAATGAGCGTACCTTGCGGCCGGATCAAGGTCGTCGATGACACCGGTATCGAAGTTCCCAGGGGCACGCCGGGCGAGCTGTGGATCGCCGGACCGATGGTTGTCCCCGGATATTGGCAGCGGCCCGATGCGAACCAAAGCGAGTTCGTCGATGGGTTCTGGCGCTCAGGTGACATAGGCACGATGGATGCCGAGGGATTTGCGCGCGTG
The DNA here is from genome assembly GCF_014198315.1 of Bradyrhizobium sp. CIR48. Taxonomy (NCBI): domain Bacteria; kingdom Pseudomonadati; phylum Pseudomonadota; class Alphaproteobacteria; order Hyphomicrobiales; family Nitrobacteraceae; genus Bradyrhizobium; species Bradyrhizobium sp. CIR48. The sequence continues at coordinate 328,572 of NZ_JACIHG010000006.1, read as the reverse complement.
TTCGACCGCAAGAAGGACATGATCAACCGCGGCGGCTTCAAGGTGTTCAACGCCGAGGTCGAGAATGTCCTCTGCAGCCTGGATGGCGTGCTGGAATGCGCCATTGTCGGTCGTGCCGACCCGGTTCTTGGAGAGCGCGTACATGCGATCGTCGTCGTTTCCGAAGGAATCACGCTTGCGGAGACAGCCGTGAAGGAATTCTGCGCGGAGCGATTATCAGACTACAAGGTGCCGGAAACGATCACGCTGCGCACGACACCGCTGCCGCGCAATGCAAACGGCAAGGTTCTGAAAGCTGAGTTGCGCGAGAGCAAGACATGAAACCGCCCCGATTGTCAGGGGCCTGCAAATCTTGAGACGCCTGCTGACGTTACTGTCGGAAGACTTTCCTTGATCCAGGTGCGCACGTCGTGCAAGCTATTCGACAGGCGGCAGGTGATCGAATTGACCTGGCACGTGTCGCGGCCTGGCACAATGGTGCAATAAAGTTGTACTGGCCCTTTCCACCCTACGACCCCGCCTTCCCCTTGCGCGCAGCGATCTGCTGAAGCGCCCAGCGCGCATTCTTGCGCACGTCGGGATCGGGATCGTTGGCGATCACCACGAGGAATGCCTCGCCCTCGGGGGCGGCGATCTCGCCGAGCGCGGCAGCCGCCTCCTTCCGCAAATTCGCCTGCTCATGGTTGATGCAGTTACCGATCGGACGCAGGGCGCGCTCGACCTTCATCTTGCCGAGGCTGCGGATCGCCTTGAGCCGCACCTGCCAAAACTCGTCGGCAAGTGAGACGATAAGCTGATCGGCGGCGAGCGAACCATTGACGTTGAGCCCGAGCGTCTCGGCTGCCATCTCCCGGACCATCCAGTCCGCATCCCTGAGTGCGCGGGTGATCGTCTCGGCCGCCGGCTTCATCTGCGAGAAGGCGAGCGCGCTCACGGCGGCACGGCGTACATGGGCGTCGGGATCATGGATCAGCGCGGTGAGCGCCGGGATCGATTCTTCGAGCTTCAGGAAACCGATGACGCCGATCGCCTGCACGCGGACGGCCGCGTCACCATCCTGGAGCGCTTCCAGCGCGGGCTTCAGCGTGTCCTTGCGGCGCAACTCCTTGAGCGCGCGCAGCGCGCCCATGCGGACGAAGGCGTGGGCATGCTTGACCAGCGGCAGGATGATTTCGGCGCAGGCGGGATCCTTGAATTCGGCCAAACTGTCGGCTGCGGCCGACGCCACGATTCGCTCAGGATCGACGAGCAGCTTGACGAGTGCACTCGCCGCTTCCCGCCCGTCGAACTCGCCAAGCGCCATCGCGACCTGCTGGCGCACGCCCGCGTCGGGATCTGACACCATGTTGGCGAGATGCGCAACCGCAACCGGATCGCCGGAATGGCCGAGCGCAATGATGGCGACGCGCCGCTCGGCTGGATCTGCGGCTTGCAACCGCTCGTCGGCGTCTTCGAGATCGTCATAGGATTCGAACGGGCTCGACATGACTACCTCAAGAGATAGGGAATGTTCACGGTGACGGCGCCGGTCGGGCAATCAGCCTCGCAGGGCATGCAGTACCAGCACTCGTCATAGGCCATATAGGCCTTGTTGGTCATGTCGCTGATGCGAAGCACGTCGAGCGGGCAGACGTCGACGCAGACGGTGCAGCCCTTGTCGGCGATGCATTTGGCGTCGTCGACGACCACCGGGACCGATGTCTGATAGGACGCGAGAGGCATCGTTGATCTCCTGTTGCTTGTCGTTGGCGGTGGATCAGGCGGTCGCGCGGATGCGCTGCTTGTCGTAGAGATCCTTCTCGTCGTCCGCGATCGGGACGACATAGGGCTCAACCGCGCGCTTCTCACTGGTCATCCTGCCGTTCTGTTTGCTCAGCAAGGTGTGGCAGAACCAGTTCTCGTTGTCCTTCTCCGGGAAGTCCGTGCGCCAGTGATAGAGACCCCAGCGGCTCTCCTCGCGGTAGAGCGAGGCATGTACCGCCATGTCGGCGCAGTCCATGATCGACTGCACTTCAAGCGCGCGGAGCAGCTCGTGTGCGTTACGCGCAATCATGTGTTCCTGCATGTCTTGCCGCGCCTCGGCGAGGCGGCGCATGCCGAGCTCGTATTTGCGCGTGACCTTCGGCGGCTGGAGATAGTCGTTGACGAGACGGCGGGTCTTGTACTCGACCTGGTTCGGCGGAATACCGTCCTCGCGCCTGGTCGGCGCCATCACGCGGTCGCGCTCCCTGGCCACGTCGGCGGCATCGAACTCCGCGAAGTCGTGGCTGTCGGCGAACTCCATCGCATCGATGCCGGCCACTGCGCCGTTGGTGAAGGCCCCGAGCATGTAATTGTGCGGCACGCTCGCCATGTCGCCGGCGGCGTAGAGGCCGGCCACGGTGGTGCGCGCATTGTCGTCGACGAACACGCCGGAGGCGCTATGGCCGGAGCAGAAGCCTATCTCGGAGATGTGCATCTCGATCGAATCGTTGCGGTAATCGACCCCGCGTCCCTGCTGGAACAGGCCACGCGTCGGCCGCTCCACCTTGTGCAGCGTTGATTCGATTTCCGAGATTGTATCCGGGTGGAGATGCTTGAGCTGGAGGAACACCGGGCCCTTACCCGACAGCAGCTCGTTGTAGAATTCGAGCATCATCTGTCCGGACCAGTAATCACATTCGATAAAGCGCGATCCCTCGTTGTTGGCGGTAAAGGCGCCGAAGGGACCGGCGACGTAGGCGCAGGCGGGACCGTTGTAATCCTTGATCAGCGGATTGATCTGGTAGCATTCGAGGTTCGCAAGCGCGGCGCCGGCGTGATAGGCCATCGAATAGCCATCGCCGGAATTGGCAGCATTCTCGTAGGTTCCGAACATGTAGCCGGAGGTCGGCAGACCCAGGCGGCCGGCCGCGCCCATGCACAGGATCACGGCCTTGGCCTTGATCACCAGCATCTCTGCGGTACGCGTATTGACGCTGATCGCGCCAGCGATGCGCCCATCTGCCGACTTGAGCAGACGCGTCGCCATGTATCGATTTGAGATCAGGATGCGGGCACGCCGGAGCTGGCGGTAGAGCGCCTTTTTCACTGTCTCGCCGTTCGGCATCGGCAGCACATAGGTGCCGATATGATGCACCTTCTTGACGGCGTAGTCGCCGTTCTCGTTCTTCAGGAAGCGGATGCCGAAACTGTCGAGTTCTTCGATGATGCCGTAGCAGTTCTGCGCGTATTTATAGACCGCCTTCTGGTCGACGATGCCGTCATTGGCGATGGTGATTTCCTTGGTGTACTGCTCCGGCGTCGCATAGCCGGGAATGACGGCGTTGTTCAAGCCGTCCATGCCCATCGAGATCGCGCCGGAGCGCTTGACGTTGGCCTTTTCGAGCAGGACGACATTGGCCTTCGGATTCTTCAGCTTCGCCTTCAGCGCAGCCATCGGGCCGGCCGTGCCGCCGCCGATGACCAGCACATCGCAGGAAACCTCCGAAAGTCCGTCGACGATCTGATCTAGTGCCATCGCTTGCTCCTGGTTCGCCGGCATTTCCGGCGCCTTTGCATCAGATTTGTTCAGAGGGCGTCTCGGCGATAGCAATTAGTTGTCGCCGGGACGCGATTTGCGCCTCAGCGCTCGACGAAGGCTTTCTCGATTACGAAATGGCCGGGCTGGCTGTAGTTTCCTTCGACGAAGCCGTGCGCGGAGAACATCGCGGGGAGCTCCTCCAGCATCGCCGGGCTGCCGCAGAGCATGATGCGGTCGGTCTCGATATCGAGGCTGCCCTGCCCGATATCGTCGAAGAGCTGGCCCGAGGCGATCAGATCGGTGATGCGGCCACGATTCCTGAACGGCTCTCGGGTGACGGTCGGATAGTAGACGAGCTTGTCGCGGATCAGCGGTCCGAAGAACTCGTGATTGCGGAGGCCTTCGACCACGTGCTCGCCATAGGCGAGCTCGGAGACCTGGCGGCAGCCATGGGCGAGCACGATCGTCTCGTAGTTATCGTAGACGTCGGGGTCCTTGATCAGGCTGGCGAACGGCGCGAGCCCCGTGCCGGTCGAAAGCAGCAGGAGGCGCTTTCCCGGAATGAGGTTGCCGGTGATCAACGTCCCCGTCGCCTTGCGACCGACCAGGATGATGTCGCCTTCGCTGATCTTCTGGAGGCGCGAGGTCAGCGGACCGTCCTGCACCTTGATCGAGAAGAACTCGAGCGCTTCCTCGTGATTGGCACTCGCCATGCTGTAAGCCCGCATCAAGGGCTTGCCCTCGACCTCCAGCCCGATCATGGCAAACTGGCCGTTCTGGAAGCGAAAGCCGGGATCGCGCGTCGCGGTGAAGCTGAACAGGGACTCGGTCCAGTGCCTGACCGACAGAACCGTCTCTTTCTGAAATGGGCTCATCCGCCGTCTCTCCATGCCTCGTTTGCGCACAAGGTTTCGGAGAGACGAGAATCCGGCAACGCGGAAGTGAATTTCCCGGTCGATTAGTTTCACATTTCGCGGGCGATGATCGGAGAGCAGCCGGCGTTGGCAACTAGTTGCTATTCGCGCGCGTCCGCGACGACGTAGAAGGGGGTCGGAGATACGCCATGACCGCGACATTGGTAGCACCGACCGTGGCCGACTACGAAGCGAGCGCCGATCTGGCGACGCTACTCGTCCGCACCTCACAGGATGGCGCGCTGAGCGTCCCTGCCGAAAAACTTCGCCTCTCCTGCAAATGCGCCCACTGCACCCGCGCCCGCTTTGACGGCCGCTTCCCCGAGCAATTTCCCGGCATCGCCATCACCGAGATCGGCGACCTCGGCTATGGGCTGAACATCTCGTTTTCGGACGGGCATAACAGGGGGATTTATCCGAAGCCGTATCTGCTGAGTTTGGCGGGGGATGACCCATAACTGGGGTCGTCATTCCGGGGCGCCCGAAGGGCGAGCCCTGAATGACGCAGAAAGTTAATCACCCCCAATCTGGCACGGACATTGCTCCTCTTTAGAACGATTTGAACGTTCCGGAGGCAGATGATGTTGCAGGCGGCGAATGCGGTTCGCGGGGCTGTTCCCCCGGCAGTCCGGCCTGCAGGCAGCTCCTCGCTGCTGCTCACCGAGAACCAGCAATGGATCGGCGGGCCCCCGCCGCTGATGGACAAGCTCTCCCCACGCGAGCGGGAGCAGGTGCTGAAGCAGGGCCGCCGAAAAGTGCTCAACCGCGGCCAGACGCTGTTCAGCCAGGGCGGCAAGCATGACGGCATCTGGCTGATCGAGAGCGGCCGTATCCGGGTATTCTACACCTCCCCGCTCGGACGCGAGATTACGCTGGCCTATTGGCATGTCGGCAATTTCGTCGGCGGGCCGGAAGTGTTCGAAGGCACCGTGCATCAATGGTCCGGTGTTGCGTCCAGCAATTGCAGCGTCGTGCACCTTCCCGGAAAGGAGCTGCGATCCCTTGCCGTCGAGATCCCGAACCTTGCGATCGGCCTGATCGAAGGCCTGACGTTCAAGGGCAAATGCTATTCGGCTCTCGCGCAGATGCTGGGAACGCGCTCGATCACGCAGCGCCTTGCGCATTTGCTGCTGCATCTCGTCGAGCTCTATGGCGTCGAGGACGCCGATGGCAGGGTGATCGCGGCCGCCTTCACCCATGCCGACATTGCACACATGGTCGGGGCCACCAGGCAATGGGTCACGATCAGCCTGAAGCGGATGCAGGAAAAGGGAATCGTACAGACCAAGCGGTCACAGATCGTGGTCTGCCGGACGGACGTGCTGGAGGAGATGCGCGGCCACGCATCCGACTGACCGAATTTGCGACCATCGCCCCTGCACAGGCAAGCGGCTTTATAGTGCAGAACTGCTCAAGGAGTATGCAATCAGCTTTTCCCGGCAACTAATCGACTGCAGCGCTCATTCCGGATTTGCCCTGTCCGGGCCCTCACCCAATCATGGCAACCACAGCACATCCAACCGAATGAGGATGAGAATGGTCCGCCGTCTTCCCACGCTCTCGATCGCGACGTCGGCGACGTCGCTGGCCCTTCTGGTCGCGCAGCCGGCCTCGGCGGAAACCGTCACGCTCGGCATTGGAACGCAGGATACGACAACCAACACGGTGACCGCCGGTGTCGTCATCCGCCAATTGCACCTGCTCGAGAAATATCTGCCGAAAGACGGCAAATACAGCAACATCAAGTTCGAGCTGGAGTGGCAGAACTTCACCTCCGGCCCGCCCGTCACCAACGCGATGATGGCGAACAAGCTGCAGATCGGCATGATGGGCGACTATCCGCTGATCGTGAACGGCTTCACCTTCGAAAGTAACCCGGAAAGCAAGAGTCGGCTGATCGGTATCGCCGCCTACAGCCTGTCCGGCTCCGGCAACGGCATCGTCGTTCACAAGGACTCGCCCTATTATGATCTCGCCGATCTCAAGGGCAAGCTCGTCAGTGTGCCGTTCGGCTCCGCCGCCCATGGCATGGTGCTGAAGGCGATGCAGGACCGTGGCTACACGTCCGACTTCTTCCAGCTCGTCAGCCAGAGCCCGGAGGTCGGCTCGACCAATCTCCAGGAAAAGAAGATCGACGCCCATGCCGACTTCGTTCCCTTCGCCGAGCTGCTGCCGTTCCGCGGCTTCGCGCGGAAGATCTTTGACGGCGTCGAGACCAATGTCCCGACCTTCCACGGCATCGTGGTCCGCACCGATTTCGCCGAGAAATATCCGGAGGTCGTAACCGCCTATCTGAAGGCGGTCATTGCCGCCAATCAGTGGCTGCGCGACGATCCCAAGCTCGCCGCGGAAAAAATTCAGGAATGGACCGGCATCAGCAAGGAAGTCGTGTACATCTTCCTGGGACCCAGCGGCAACATGACCACCGATCCCACGGTCAAGCCGGCATTGATCGACGCCGCCACCGCCGACGTCAAGGTTCTGCAAAACCTCGGCCGGATGAAGGAATTCGATCCGAAGAAATGGGTCGACGATGGCTATATCCGCAAAGCCTATGCCGAGATGAAGCTCGATTACGACGCTCAGCTCGCGCGCACCAAGAATTACGAGATCGCCGGCGAGGACGCCTTCTGCAAGAAGCCGATCACCGATCCGCGCAAGGCCGGCGAGGTCTGGGTGGATGATGCCGGCATCATGCCGTTTGCGTCCGCGGCGTGCACCTTGGGGGCCTATGCCGACTTCAAGGCCAAGGGCAAGAAGATCAACGTGGCCTACGTCTTCGACACCACGCGCGGCATCAAGCTATTCGCCGACCAGGCCTTCTTTGCGGTCGGCGATGGCGACGTCGCGCCGTTCCTGCTGAAGAAGGACGCAGAAGCCTATGCCGCCAAGATCGGCGGCAAGGTGCTGGGCTTTGACGACGCGGTGAAGATGGCGATCGGCGGAGGCAAGACGTGAGCAGTCCCGCCATCCTCAGACATCCCGAGGACAGCATGCCGGCAACAGCCATTGCGGAGACGGGTCCGGAGCCCGTCGCCACCCCGCCCTCCTTCGGAACGCTCGCGCTGCGCTGGTATCGACTGAACCGCAGCGGCCTGCGCGCGATCGCGATCGGCATCACCTCGCTGCTGGCGTTCCTCCTGTTCTGGCACCTGCTCACGACCTATCGCGTCGTGTTCTTCGTGCGCTTCACCAACGTGCCCTCGCCGCTCGCGGTCTATGCCAGCTTCATCAAGGCGATCCACGATCCCAAATTCCTGATGCACATCGTCTTGAGCTGCCGGCGCATCCTCGTCGGCTTCTCCCTCGCAGCCATCGTCGGGGTGCCGCTCGGTCTGGTGATGGGTCGCTTCAAGCTCGTCCATGAGGTCATCTTCCCGGTCGCCGAAGTGCTGCGACCGATCCCGGCAATCGCGTGGGTGCCGATGGCGATCATGCTGTGGCCGACCAACGAGCAGAGCATCGTCTACATCACCTTCCTCGGCTCGTTCTTCCCGATCCTGGTGAACACACTTCACGGCATGACGCTGGTCGATCCCGTGCTAGTGCGCGCTGCGCAGTGCCTCGGCGCGAGGGAGCGCTCGATCTTCCGCGAGGTGTACTTTCCGGCATCGCTGCCGCACATCTTCACCGGCCTTACGGTCGGCATGGGCGTGGCCTGGGTATCGCTGATCGCGGCCGAGATGATCTCCGGCCAATACGGCATCGGCTACTTCACCTGGGAAGCCTATTCGCTGGTCCAATACGCCGACATCGCGCTCGGCATGATCGCAATCGGCGTTCTCGGCCTGGGATCGAGCCTGCTGATCCGGGGCGCCGGACAATTGGTGATGCCGTGGAGGGCGAAATGAGCGAGATCCCCGCCAAGGCACCGCAAGGCCATATCGAAGTCAGAAGCTTCTCCCTCAGCTATGACAGTATCGAGGGACCGGTCCAGGCCGTCACCGATACACAGATCCATGTGAAGCCAGGCGAATTCGTCTCGATCGTCGGGCCCTCCGGCTGCGGAAAGTCGACGCTGCTCAACGCGGTCGCCGGCTTCCTTAAACCCACCACAGGGATCGTCACCGTCGACGGCGAGCGTGTGAGCGGTCCCAGCGCCGAGCGCGGCATGGTGTTCCAGCAATATTCGCTGTTTCCCTGGAAGACGGTGCGGGAGAACGTCGAGTTCGGGCTGAAGATGCGCGGCATGCCGCGCTCGCAGCGCGAGCGCGCCGCCCGGACGCTGCTCGGGCTGGCGGGCCTGGAAGCCTTCGAGAAGCACTATCCGGAAAAGCTCTCAGGCGGCATGAAGCAGCGCGTCGGCATCGTCCGCGCGCTCGCCACGGGGCCGAAAGTGCTGCTGCTGGACGAGCCCTTCGGTGCGCTCGACGCCCAGACCCGCGTCATCATGCAGCAGATCCTCACCAATATGTGGCAGCGGCTGAAGATCTCGGTGCTGTTCGTCACACACGACATCGACGAGGCGATCTTCCTGTCCGACCGCGTCTACTGCATGACCGCACGCCCCGGCTCGATCAAGGCGGAGATCCCAATTCCGCTGGAACGGCCGCGGCAGCAATCGATGATGATGTCCTCGGAATTCTTGGCGCTGCGCCGCGGGCTGATGTCCCTGATCCGCGAGGAGAGCCTGAAGGCGATGGGCGGCGAGATCAACGACCTTGGCATGCGAGGATTGAACATCGAGCTGCACGGCCAGTCTTTGGCCGAGGTGCTTTAGGGGAAGAACACCCCAAACCCGCACTGATCTAGATGCTGCGATAGCGCTCGATAGCTGAGAGATCCGGCACTATTCCGAGCCCCGGGTCGTCACTCAGCTGAACCATGCCTTCACGCACGTCGATCAGGGAGCCGCAAAACAAATCGCGCAGCGGATTATCGTTGGCGTCGACCTCCAGCCAGCCATCTCCTCCGATACCGGCCAGCAGATGAGCCGAGGCAAGCAGTCCGATGCCGCCGCCGAGATAGTGCGGGCAAAACGTCTTGCGCACGTCGAGAATGTCACGCGCCAGCCCGGCACAGACCGTGAGCCCGCCCCATTTCGCGATGTCCGGCTGAACCACGCCGAGCACGTCCTCGGTCAACACCTGCCTGAAGCCTTCGACGCTCGAGATGTTCTCGCCGGCCGCAATCGGCATGTCCGCGCCTGCCCGCAGTCTTTGCCATTCTTCGCGTGGCCGATCGGCGCGGATGGGCTCTTCCAGCCAGCGCAGATCGAACCCGCCGAGCCGCTCCAGCATCTGAAGCGCCTGTTCGACCGACCAGCCCTGATTGGCGTCCGCCGCGAGCATGCCCGCGCCGACGATCTGGCGCAGGGCTGCGAGATTGGCGAGGTCGACGTCGGCGCCGAATCCGACCTTCAGCTTCAACGCGCGATGACCTCGCTCGACTGCGGTTTCGGCCGTCTGCGTGGCGCCGCCGGGATTGATGCCGCTGGCATAGACCTTGATCGTGCTGCCGTGCCCACCGAGCAGCCGCCACAGCGGCAAACGCCGACGGCGCGCCGAGAGGTCCCATAGCGCGAGATCGATGCCCGCGATCGCCTGCGCAAACGGACCGGGTTCGCCGCATTGCAGCGCCAGCACTTCGGTGCCCCCACTCAGGCTCTCGAAGGCTTGAGCCGGACCGTCGAACTTGCGCCCGACGAGACCGGGCGCGAGCACCTCGTTCACGAGCCGTGCGCGATGCTCCGCACCCGGCGCGGGAAAATTCGACCAGGCTTCGCCCCATCCCTCGACGCCATCTTCATCGACGGCACGAATGAAGACAGCGGGGCGGTTGAGCATGCGGCCGAACGACGTCACCACCGGCGTTGCCAACGGATAGCGATAGCAGAACGCTTCGATCGAGCGGATTGTGAAGCTGTCAGACGTCATGTTGCAGATCCTGCGATCGGGATCAGACCACGCGGAACGGCCATCAGCTCAATACGCGCGCGCGAAGTCCCCTTCCCGCTTGATATCAGTAAATACGGGAAAGCGCGCCTTCCACGGCGTTCCCTTGGCCTTTGTCAGCTCGTTGAGCCGTTCGAGCACACCAAGGCCGTCCTTGCGCAGGCTGGCGGCAACCGCCGCGCGGTCCGGGAAATTCTTCAAGACGGCATCGAGCCAGATCGTGCGGCCCGCCAAAAACCCGCCCGCGCCCGCGGCATAGGCAAAGTCGAGCACCCGTTCGAATTTCTCGGGCGCAGCACCGCCGGAGAGCAGCACCCAGGGGATGCTGCGCGCGCGGCAGATGTCGCCAATCGCATCGAACTCCGTCTGCGCGGCTTTCGCCTCGGCGCTGCCATCCCGGGCAGGCAGACTGTTGGCCGCCAGCGGGCTCTCCAGCTTCAGAAGGTCGACGCCATATTCCGGCTTGGCGAACTCGCGCACGCTCTCGATGACCAGACCTGGAAGTTTTCCGGGCGACTCCACGTAGTCGGCGGTGTGATTGGCGCTACCGAGGAACGGATAGACCAGCAGTTCCAGGACGTAGGGAATGTCGTGACGGGCGCAATCCTGCCCGATCTCGCGAACGAACCGCTTCTGATGCTCAATGACCGCAGCATCGGCGTCCGGCCGGTACCACGCCAGCACCTTGACGGCGTCGCCGCCCATGGCGCGGATCTTCTCAACGCTCCAATCGGTGATCGCCCGCGACTTGCGTCCGCCCGACGTCTCATCCACCCGGTGCTCTTCAAGGGTCATGATGAGACCGCAACGCGGCGGCAGAAGATCGATTGCCGCGGGCACCGCGAAATTCGGATCGAACAGCATCGAGCTGCAATGCGGCGCGAGGTTCTCGACGAGCAGACGCTTTGCTGCCGTCACGTCGGAATATTCGACCTGGTCCCGCGTAATCCCCTTTGCTTTCGCAATAGCATCAAACAGCGGCGGCCGCTGATCCAGCGCGACCATGCGAAAATGACCGTCCGCGTCGGCCAGACGCGCCAGGCCGCGGTTCTTTCCAATCGTTCTCATGGCTTCGTCCTCATGAATGCAAGACACTCGTTGATGGTGGGGATTCCGTTGCGTCCGCCTGCTCGGCGGCATTTCATCGCGGCCGCCGCAGCCGAAAATGCCATCGCGTCGCGCACGTCGAGACCGGCGCCGATCGCGAGGGCATAAGCGCCATGGAAGACGTCGCCGGCGCCGGTGGTGTCGACCACATCGACCGCGAAGGCCGCCTGTCGGTGCAGGCAGCCGTTCTCGTACCAGCTCACGCCCTCTTCACCGCGCGTGACGGCGATGATGCGACACCCGAAGCGGGCGAGCGCGGCGAGGGTTTCATCCTTTGCCGAGCCGCCAAAAGCCGTGAGCGCGGGCTCGGAGAAGATTGCATGGTCTGTCAGGGGCAACAGCCGCTCGAACACCTCGGCATCGGCCATGTCGCCGTCGAGCACCGTCGGGATCCCGCGCGCGCGGGCTTCGCGGAACAACGTCGCGGCCCCCTCGACCCAGCGCGGATCCGCCAGCACCGAGGATGCGCGGGCAACGGTCTCCAGCGGCAGCCAGTCGGCTGCTTCCGGATAGAGACCGCGGAAATTGACGATCTGCCGTTCGCCGGAATTGTCGACGATGACACCGGAGACGGACGAGCGGCCGTCCGCAAACAGCCGGAAATTCTCGATGTCGACGCCTTCCGCGGTGAAGGCCGACTTCATCTCGTGCCCGGCAGCATCATTCCCTGCCCGCCCCCAGAACGCGACGGATGCGCCGAGCTTTGCGACCGCAACGCTCGCATTGGCGGCCATGCCGCCGCCGAGCGTGCCGTACTCGACGGCCTTGATCTTCTCGCTTCCACCCGAGAACGGCCGGTCGACGCGCCAGACCTGGTCGAGCGCGGACAACCCGAGACAGATCACGTGCACGGGCCTCGCCTTGGACGCGACGTCCGCCAGCGCCGAGAGATCGCCGATGTTGACCAATGCGCTCACCGCACGACCTGTCCATTTGTGGCATCGAACAGATGCGTCTTGCCGGGCTGCGGTCGCAGATTGATGCGATCGCCGACCTTCGGTCGTAGCGACGGATCGACCCGCGCGATGGATGCCGCGCCGGCGAGATCGAAATGGATCAGCGTGTCCGAGCCGAGCGGCTCAACGAGCTTGACGTTCACTGTAATGCCGTCGGCAGCATCGGTGGCAACGGCAAAATGTTCGGGGCGAATGCCAAGCACAGCGCTGCCGGCATGCCGCAGCCCGTTTGCCGTCTCCTCGCCCAACGGCACCACCGTTCCGCCTTGCGAAAGGATCGCACGCTCCTGTCGCCATTCGACCGGGAAGAAATTCATGGCTGGCGAACCGATGAAGCCGGCGACGAACTGGTTGGCCGGCCGCTCGTAGACCGCCTCGGGCGTGTCGTATTGCTGGATCGTGCCGCTCTGAAGCACCACGATGCGGTCGGCCATGGTCATGGCCTCGATCTGGTCATGCGTCACGAAAACCATGGTGGTCTTGAGCTCCTGCGACAGCGCCTTGATCTCGGCGCGCACCTGCCCTCGCAGCTTGGCGTCGAGATTTGAGAGCGGCTCATCGAACAGGAAGGCTTTTGGATTGCGCACGATCGCACGTCCCATGGCGACACGCTGGCGCTGGCCGCCGGAGAGCTCCTTCGGCTTGCGGTCGAGATACGGCTCGATATGCAGCAGCGCCGCCGCGCGCTTCACCCGCGCGTCGATCTCCGCCTTCGGCGTTCCCCGTAGCTCCAGCGCAAAGGACATGTTGTCGTAAACCCGCATGTGCGGATAGAGCGCGTAATCCTGGAACACCATCGCGATGTCGCGCTGCGCCGCCTGCACGCCGTTGACGCGCGTGTCGCCGATGTAGAGGTCGCCGGAGGAAATGGGCTCGAGACCTGCGATGATCCGGAGCAAGGTCGACTTGCCGCAACCGGACGGGCCGACGAAAACCACGAATTCGTGGTCCGCGATCTCCAGATTGAGATCGGGGATCACAGTGAAATTGCCGTAGCGTTTGGTAAGGTTGCGGATCGAGATCGAGGCCATGATCGCTTAGTCCAGCGCCAGTACAGGCTTGATCAACTCGCCCTTGGCGAAGCGGGCGAAATTCTCGGGCAAAGCGGACAGGCCGAACTCGCCGTCGACGAGAACGCGGTATTCGTCCTTGTACCGGCGCAGCAGTTCGACGTTCGGCTCGAAATCCGAGACCGGGAAGTAGAAGGTCCGGATCATGTAGAAGTCCTTGCGGCGGAACACCTTGCCTTCCTCGATGGTCCAGGGCGCGGCGTTCTCGCCGACCAGCACCAGCGCCCCGCGCGGCAGGACGAGCTCGATGCCGAGATTGCGTGCCGCATGCGCACCAGAGCATTCCACGATGAGGGCGAACCGTTTCGATGTGTCGCCGACCGGATGCGGTTTCGCGCCGAACGATCGGGCGATATTCAAGCGTGCGGCGTTCGGATCGGCCACATGGATGTCATCATAGCCGAGACTGCGGAGTGCCAGCACGACGCCGAGACCGACAGGCCCCGCTCCCATCACGAGGACCGCACCTGCCTCGTCCGGCGGCACGACACGACTGACGAACCGAACGCCGTGGCCGGAGGTGCCGATGGTGTCGAGCAAGAGCGGCGCGAGGCTGTCCTCGATATCGTCGGGCACCGGCAGCAGGCAGTTTTCCGGCACCGGCACGTATTCGGCATAGCCGCCCGGCCTGTTCCAGCCGATCAGGCTCGAGACCTCCAGGCACATCTGGGTGTCGCCGCGTTTGCAGGCCGCACAGTGGTCGCAGTGCAGCGGGATATAGACGGCGCAGCGGCGGCCATGCAGGCGGTGGCCGGGCTGCTCGACCACGCCAAAAATCTCGTGACCGGCGGTGAACTCGGCGCCCTTGTGCCAGAGCTTGAAGTCGGAGCCGCACAGCGCGGTGCGCGAGACCCGCACCAGCACCTCGCTTGCCCCAACGTCGGGCATCCGCACCGGCTCGATGGTGATGCGTTCGTGACCATGGAACACCGCCGCCTGCATGATCGCGTTCGGACGAGGCATTTCGTTCATCAGATACCTAACCTTTCACCGCGCCGAGCGTCAGCCCGGACACCAGCCAACGCTGAACCAGAGCCGCCAGCACCAGCGGCGGCAATGCGATCAGCGTCGCCGCGGCCATCAGGGCGCCCCATTGCGTCGAGCCCTCGCCGATGAAATTGAAGGCGGCCGCGATCAGAGTCTTGGTGTCGCCATTGGAGAGCACCAGCGCAAACAGGAAGTAGTTCCACGAGAATACGAAGGCGAGTATGGCCGAGACGGCGATGCCGGACGCCACCAGCGGCAGCGCGATGCGCCAGAGGATGCGGGTGACCCCGCATCCATCGACCTGCGCCGCCTCGAACACGCTGCGTGGAATGGCATCGAACGACGGCAGCAGCACCCAGATCACGATCGGGAGTGTGATCACCGCGTGGCTGAGGATCAGCGCCGTGTACGACCCGATCATGCCGACCTGCCGGAACATGACGTACCACGGCAGCAGGAATAGCGTTCCCGGTGCCATGCGCGCCGCGAGCGTCAGGATCGCCGGCCACGAAATACGCGTCCAGGAGACGGCAAACGCGGCAGGGATTCCGAACAGGAGCCCAAGCGCGGTCGAGCCGACGGTGACGATCAGGCTGTTGAGGGCGTAGCTCAGGAACGGCGTCGTCTTGGTCAGCTCGACATAATTGTCCAGCGTCGGCGTGAAAATCAGTGTCGGCGGATAGGCCGTCACCTCGAAGGACGGCTTGAAGGAGGACAGCACCATCCAGACCGTTGGCGTCATGATGATCACGCCGGCCAGCACGAGCTGCACCAGGTTGAGCCAGCGTATCCAGCGGTCGGTGCTGACTGCGTCGGTCATGAGATCACCACGCTACCGCGCCGCGCAGGCGGTTGAAGGCGAGCACGGCGCCGAACACGATCGCGGTCAGCGTCAGCATCAACGCGCTGGCATAGCCGATGTTGAAAAACTCGAAGCCGACCCGGAAGCCGTAGATATTGAGCGTATTCGAGGCGTTGCCGGGGCCGCCCTGGGTCGTGATGTAGATGATGTCGAAGAAGCGCAGGAGATCGACGCTGCGCAGGATGGCTGCAGTGACGATGGTCGGCAGCAGCAGCGGCAGCGTGATGCGCTGGAAGGTCTTGAACGCAGATGCGCCATCGATCTGCGCGGCCTCGTAGACGCTCGGCGGCAGAGATTGCAGGCCGCCGAGCACGATCAAGGCGACGTACGGCGTCCATTGCCAGCTATCGATCAGCGCGACCGTCGGAATGACCCATGTCGGCGACGCCAGCCAGTCCGATGGCGGCAAGCCGAGCGATTGCAGGATGTAATTGGCCGCGCCCAGCGACGGATCGAGAATCACGAGCCACATCATGCCGGCGACCACCGGCGGCATCATGAAGGGCGAGATGAACAGCGAGCGCACGATCCCAGGAAGGCGCTTGGCATGAAACAGCACCAACGCAAGCCAGACGCCGAAGACGAGCTGCAGCACCAGCGAGAGCACGAACAATGCAATGGTGATCCACAACCCATGCCAGAACTCGACGTCGGAGATCAGCTTGGTGTAATTGGCAAGGCCGGCAAAGGACTGCTTGCCGGTCGAAGAGAAAGTCTGGAAGCCGAGCCAGATCGTATAGACGACCGGAAATGCGATCATCGCGACCGTGAAGATCACGGCCGGTGCCGAGAGCGCCGCCATTTCCAGCTTCTGCCGGTCCTGCGTGAGTGTCGCAGCCGTATCAGACATGTATTCCTGTCCTCGATCGAGTTAGGTGCCGGCCGGCGCGGACACCAGCCGGCACCAGGCGGTCAGTTCAGCGCGATCAGCGCGTCCAGCGCCTTGTCGGCGTCCGCACAAGCCTGATCGACGGTCTTCTGCTTCAGGATCAAATCCTGCACCGCCTGACCAATGAACTCGCGCGATTGCGGATTGGCGACGATGGGATAGCCGACTTCGGACGAGCCCTTGGTGGCGAGCACATCGAGCGCGGCCTGCCATTCCTTGCGCACCGGCTCCTCGTCGATCCATTTGCGATATTCGGGATCCTTGGCGACGGACGGACGCGGCGGGGCAATGCCCTGCAGGGCCATCTTCTTCTGCACCTCGGGGCTCGTCGCCCACTGCACGAAGTACCAGGCCGCATCGGGCTGCTTGCTGTGCGAGGACACCGCCATGCCCCAGCCGATCGTGGTCGGCACCTGGCCGGCCTCGCCCGCCGGGAACGGCAACAGGCCGGTGTCCTTCAGGCGCGCGCCGCCTTCCATCACCGTGCGCAATTCATTCGAGGATTCGAACGCCATCGCCGCGCGGCCGCCGCGATACAGCGCCGAAATCTGCTGGAAGCTATAATTGACGACGCCGGGCGGTCCGAAGTCGCGCAGCAACCGGCTATAGGTGTCGAGCGCCTCCTTGCCCTTGGCCGAGCACAGGCTCGACTTGCCGCTCGCGATATACGTGCCGCCGATATTGTGCAGCATGTTGCTGAAGGTGTAGGCGATCGCAGGCTTGAGGCCACGCGAGACGAACGGCGTCACCGTGCTGTCGCAGGTCTTGATCTTCTCGGCGGCGGCCTCGACGTCCTTGATGGTCTTCGGCGCCTCGAGGCCACACTTCTTGAAGATATCGGTGCGGTAATAGAAAATCGGGCCCTCGATGTTCATTGGCATGCTGGTCAGCTTGCCGCCGAACGTCGCGGCCTTCAGCAAGGCCTGGCTCAACCCCGCCGGATCGTAGTCCTTGGCGACCTCGTTCTTGGCCATCGCGGTGAGATCGCCGTACCAGCCGGCAGCGGCGAATTGCTCGCCTTCGCGCGAGGGCAGCGTCATGAACACATCAACCTCGTCGCTGTTCGCATTCATGACGGTGACCAGACGCTGGCGCATCTGCTGTTCCTGATAGCCGTCGACCTTGAGGGTCATGCCGGTCAGCTTCTCGAAATCGGCCTTATAGGTGAGCAGCGCCTGCGAAACCGGATTGTTGTTGGCGAGAAAGGTGACGGTCTTGCCCTTGAACTTCATCCAGTCGAAATCGGCTGCGCGCGCCTGCGCGCTGACGGCGGCAATCGCAAGAACGGGCAACGCGACGCGCGTCGCGAGCATCCTGACTTTCATCGAACTCTCCTCCCGCTGGCCGCATTATGCTGTCGGCACTTTCTGAAAACGGTTACATCCTAAGCGCCAACGCACCTCTGTCAAGCGATAGACAATCGATCCTTTGTGCGGCATTATCGCAATTATTCTGCTTACCTCGCTCGTGAGACGATATTGTAACGTTACATTATGAACGCACCGTCCGCCAAATTGACGAAGCAAGGCATCCGCGCCGTCGCGGCACGAGCCGGCGTGTCGACGGCATCGGTCTCGCGTGCGCTCAACAATCCCGATGCGGTGAGCCCGTCCCTGCGCGCGCGCATCGCGCAGGCAATCGAAGCCGTCGGTTACATCCCGCATGCGCCGGCCCGCATTCTGTCATCGCGGCGATCGCGTACGCTTGGCGCGATCGTGCCGACGATCGACAACACGATGTTCGCGCGCGGCATCGCCTCGCTGCAAAAATACCTCTCCTCGGTGGGTTACATGCTGTTTCTCACCACGAGCGGATACGATCTCGACGTCGAGCTGCAACAGGCCCGCAACCTGATCGGCCGCGGCGTCGATGGCCTCGTGCTGCGGGGCGACTGCCATCACGAGGGGTTGCGCAAGCTACTCGCGGACAATGCGGTGCCTTTCATCAATGTCGGGATCTATCAGCCCGACCGGCCCTACCCTTGCGTCGGCACGAACAACGAGGCCGCCGCCCATCGGGCGGCCGAGCATGTTATCGAGCTCGGCCATCGCCGGATCGGAATCGTTTCCGCGCTTCAGCGCAACAACGACCGCGCCGGCGCCCGCGTCGCCGGCTTTCGCCGCGCGCTCGCGGAGAACTGCCTGGAGCTGCCTCCGGAATGGCATGTCGAGGTGCCCTATACCCTGGACGACGCGCGCGAGGCGGCCCGCCATCTCCTCAACCTCAAGAATCGCCCGACGGCCGTGGTCTGCGGCAACGACGTCATTGCCTATGGCGTCCTGTTGGAAGCGGAGCGCAGCGGCTTTTCGGTGCCGCGTGATCTGTCGGTCGTCGGCTTCGACGACCTCGACTGGAGCCGCCATTTGCGACCGAGCCTGACGACGATCCAGGTCCCAACCGACGAGACCTGGCAGCGGGCCGGAGAATACCTGGTGCGCAGCCTCGCCGGCGAGCAGACCATCATGCATCGCGAGATCGACTTCTCGCTGGTGGTCCGGGAATCGACGGCTCCGCCTCCTGCAATCCCGAAGTGAGATCCTCCGATGAGTGCCAGCTTTTCTCTCACCCCCGGCTTTCATGCCGTCGTGATCGGTGGCGCCGGCGACATCGGCGCCGCGATCAGCAACCAGTTCTGCGACCTCGGGGCGACGGTGACCGCCACAGGCGTCAATGACGCCGATCTCGCACGCTCCCTGCTCAAGCCGCGCGCCGGACTTGCGCTCACGACGCTCGATGTCACGAGCGATGAAGCCGTCGGGTCACTCGCCGGGCAGCACCAACGCGTCGACGCGTTGATCAATTGTGC
The DNA here is from genome assembly GCF_014198315.1 of Bradyrhizobium sp. CIR48. Lineage (NCBI taxonomy): Bacteria > Pseudomonadati > Pseudomonadota > Alphaproteobacteria > Hyphomicrobiales > Nitrobacteraceae > Bradyrhizobium > Bradyrhizobium sp. CIR48. The sequence goes on along the minus strand of NZ_JACIHG010000006.1, from coordinate 309,585 downwards.
CGGCATCCTGGCGCGGGACAAGGAATACGAAATCGAGACCTTCATGAAAGTGCTCGACGTCAATCTCACGGGCACGTTCCGGACCTGCATGGCGTTCCGCTCGCAGCTGGCGAAGATGAAAGGATCGATCGTCAACATCGCCTCGATGAATGCAACTCTGGCTCTGCCGCGGATTCCTGCCTATTGCGCCAGCAAGGGCGGCGTCGTGATGCTGACCAAGGCGCTGGCCCTGGCGTGGGCCGAAGACGGCATCCGCGTCAACGCCGTTGCGCCCGGCTATGTCGAAACCGCGATCAATGCAGCCGGCCGCACCGACCGCGCCCATTATCAGCGCATCGCCGACCGCACCGCGTTCAAGCGCTGGGGCCAGCCCGAGGACATCGCCGGTGCCGTCGCCTTCCTCTGCATGCCGGCCTCGCAATACGCGACCGGAACGGTGGTCGCGGTGGATGGCGGGTTTCTTGCGGGGTAGTGGCTGGCGCGGCCGCAGGTGCAGCCGCGCCGATCCAGCTCAGCGGAAGTTGCCCTTGGTTTCGGGGATCACGATCGCGCCGATCAAATAGATCACGAACACGCCGACTGCGAAGGAGGCCAGCGACATCGGAATCTCCGCGGGGCTGCCGCTTACCAGCGAAACGAACGTCGGCATCATACCGCCCAGCGCAAAGCCGATGTTCCATGACAGGCCGGTGCCGCTGGCGCGGAGCGCCGTGGGGAAACGCTCGTTCAGGAAGATCAGCACCGGCGCATAGCCGGCATTGCCGATGAACGCGATGGCAAGCGCAAGAAGCGTGATCTGCGTGGTGTCCTTGGTCGCGGCGAGGTTCAGATAGCACAGCGGCAACAGCACCGCCGCCAGGACGCCGATCAGCAGGAACGTCTTCTTGCGGCCGATGAGATCGCTCAGCGCGCCGACCAGCACCGCGGCGAAGAACGCCGAGACGCTGGCGCCCATCAGGATCAGCGAGGAGGTCTGGTTCGGAACCGCGTTGATGACTTTCAGGAAGCTCGGCAGGTACCCCGACGTCAGATAATAACCGGCGCCGCCGCCGAAGGTAATGAGCAGGTTGATCAGCAGGACGCCGCGATACTCGCGGGATAATACGTCCTTAACTGGCGCCTTCGAGACCTTCGCCTGCTTGTTGCCCTGCTGGCGCTTGAGCTCCTTGAAGTAGGGAGATTCTTCAAGATTACGGAAGATGAACCAGCCGAGCAGCGAGCTCAGCAGACCCGAGAAGAACATGAAGCGCCAGCCCCAGACGGCAAAGGCATCTCCGGGGAATACCGAGGACGTGATCAGGAAGATGAAGGACGCCAGCAGCGCGCCAATGCCGGCGCCGCCGCCGCCGACCAGGCCCGACATCGCGCCGCGCCAATGCGGCGGCACCGATTCCGTACCGATCGTGTGGGTCGAGGCTACGACACCACCGACGAACACGCCCTGCACCAGGCGTAGGATCAGGAACACGATGGGAGCGATCACGCCGACCTGCGCAATGGTCGGCAGCAAGCCGAACGCGGCCGTGCTGATGCCGACGCCGATGATGGCGATCAGCATCGCCTGCTTGCGGCCGTGCACGTCGGCGTAGTGCCCGAACACCGCCGAACCGAGCGGTCGCATCAGCAGCGTAACGGCGAACGAACCGTAGACCGCGGCGAGCGACAGCGCCGCATTGCTCGACGGGAAGAACAGCGCGCCAACCACCGGCGCCACATAGAGCAGAATGAACAAATCGAACAGGTCGAGTGCCCATCCGAGCACTGATGCGATGATCGCATTGACCATCTGCTTGTTATCCGTCGATGCCCGTGCACCGGCGACCGGCATATCCATCTCAGCCATTTTGTTTTACCCTCCCCGTTTGAATAGGGCCGCGATCCGCGCCATTGCGAACCGCGGCAGCTTGTTGCGTCGCGTATCAGCGACCGGCGAATTTCGGCGGACGCTTGGCGTTGAAGGCCTCGACGCCTTCCCTGAAATCTTCCGACTGGCGCAGACGGCTGTAGCAATGGCCTTCGAGCTCGATGGCGATGGCTAGCGTCGAATCCTCGGTGTCGTTCAGGAGTTTCTTGGCGGTGCGCTGCGCCAGCGGCGAGAAGCTGCGGAGCTCGTCGACGAGCTTGTCCGTCGCCTTCTCCAGTTCGGAATCGGGCACGCATTCGGTGGCGATGCCCCACTCCAGCGCCTGCTTCGCCGAGATGCGCTTGGAGCGCATCACGATGTCCTTGGTGCGGGTGATGCCGACCATCTTCTGCAGCCGCGCCGACCCGCCGGAGCCCGGGATCTGGCCGAGCTTCTGTTCGGGCAGCGCGTACTGCGTGGTCTCCGAGGCGATACGGAAATCGCAGGCCAGCGACAGCTCGAAGCCAACGCCGAAACAATAGCCGCGATTGGCGACGATGACAGGCTTCGCGCAACGCGCCGGCGCGGCGATGTTCCAGGCGAGCTTGGAGACGTGCTCGGGGCTCGCTTCCATGAAGCCTCCGATATTGCCGCCGCTCGAGAAATGCTCGCCCTCTCCGCGCAGCACGATGATGCGCACGCGCGGATCCTCATCGAGAGTCTCGAAGGTCAGTCGGAGCTGGTCGCGCTGCGGCATCGCCACGACGTTGTAGGGCGGACGTCCCAGGATGATGTCCGCGCGCTCATGCGCCTCATCGATCTCGACCTTGAACCCATCGAGCTTGGCGAGCCGAGGATCGGCAAAAGTATAGGGTGACGGCATTTTCGCTTCCTTCTGTTGATGCGTGACGATCAAGCGGCGTCCGATGGCGGCCGGCGCTCGGTCTCGTATTCTCCGGCGACGAGCAGGCGCCGCAGCAGCTTGCCGACCGGCGATTTCGGAATCGCGTCGACGAAGACGTAGCGGCGCGGCCGCTTGAAATTGGCGAGGCCCGAGGTGCGGCAGAACTTCTCCAGCTCGATCTCGGAAACGTTGCGATTGCGCTTGACGAAGGCGGCGACGACCTTGCCCCATTTTTCGTCGGCGACGCCAACCACCGCGACCTCGTCGACGGCCGGGTGCAGCGACAGGCAGCTCTCGATCTCGACCGGCGAGACGTTCTCGCCGCCGGTGATGATCATGTCGTCGACGCGGCCCGTGACGAACAGGTCGCCGTCCGGATCGACGAAGCCGGTGTCGCCGGTGAAATACCAGCCCTCGCGCAGCGACTTGGCGTCGGCCTCGGGGCGGCGCCAGTAGCCCTCAAAGGCTTCGTCGCCCGCGAGCGTGGCGATGATCTCGCCCTCCTCGCCCACCGCGGCAAGCTCCGTCACCGAACGCGCGCCGATGCGCACGACCTTGACGTGCTGGTTCAGCCCGGCCTTGCCCGCCGAGCCGGGTTTTGCCGTAGCGTTCTGATCGATCGTGAAGGTGTAGATCTCGGAACTGCCGTAATGATTGACAAACAGCTCCGGCCTGAAGGCCTCGTTCAGCTTCTTCAGCAGGCCATCCGTCATCGAGGCGCCGGCAAAGCCGAGCTTGCGCACGCTGGAGACATTGGTCCGGGCAAAGGCCTCGTGATGGACGAGATCGTGATAGAGCGTCGGCACCAAATAAAGATTGGTGATCCCTTCTCGCTCGATCAGCTCCAGCGCCTGGCGGCTGTCATAGCGCGGCAGGCAGATGAAGCTGCCGCCGATCAGCGACATCGCGAGCAACGAGCGGACGCCCATGGTGTGGTAGAGCGGCATCACGCCGAGCGTGCGCTCGCCGCGGCCGTAGAGATTTTGCGCGACATGGGCGATCGCCGCGGCACGCTCGGCGCGATGACGCCGCGGCACTCCCTTCGGCCGCGAGGTCGTGCCCGATGTGTAGAGCATGATCGACCAGGCATCAGGGCCGACGCACGGCTCGGCGTCGGGCGCGCTGCCCCTGATCAGATCGGCAAAGCCGACCGCCTCGCCTGTGCCCGGATCGACCGACACGCGTAGCAGCCGGCCGGCAAGCGCCGAACCCTGCACCGCCTTAGCGGAGACATCCTGGTAGAAAACCGCGCGGGCTTCGGCGTTCTCGATGCAGAAGTCCAGCTCGTCGGCCTTGGCTCGCCAGTTGATCGGCGTGATTAAGAGTCCTGCGAACTGGCAGGCCCAATGCAGCGTCGCGGCCTCCCAGCGGTTTTGCAGCAGCGTGACGACGTGGTCGCCGGGCTTGAGGCCCAGGCGGCCGAAGGATGCGACCAAAGCAGAGATCTTGTCGTACCATTGCCGGTAGGTCAGGCGGAGATCGCCATCGACCAGCGCGATGGCGCGCGGATCGCGCGCGGCGCTGGCCATGAAGCTGCTGGCGAGATCAAGCATCTGACGTCTCTTTTTTCGATGAAGCGAGCTGGGCGGCGGCTTCGAGGGCCGCCTGGATGATCGGCGTGTAGCCGGTGCAGCGGCACAGATGCCCGCTGAGAAGATCGCGAATCTCCGCCTCGGTCGGCGCCGGGTTCCTGGCGAGATAATGATCGAGCGACATCAGGATGCCGGCGGTGCAGAAGCCGCACTGGAGCGCGTGGTGACGGCGGAAGGCCTGTTGCAGCACGCCGAGGCGATCGGCCGCGGGTGCAAGCCCTTCAACCGTCTTGATCTCGCAGCCGTCGACCTGCGCTGCCAGGGTGAGGCAGGAACGGGTCAGCATGCCGTCGACGACGACCGTGCAGGCGCCGCAGACGCCGTGCTCGCAGCCGACATGGGTGCCGGTGGCGCCCAACTGGTGGCGCAGGAAATCGGACAGTAGCGTCCGAGGTTCGGCTTCCCCCGCGACGGGCTCGCCATTCAGCGAGGCGTGGATGGGATGGCGGGCGTCGGATTTGAAACGGGTCATCGCAGAACCTCGCCGATCAGATCGCGGCCGATCATGCGCACGAGGTCGTGGCGATAGCGCGCGGTGGCATGGACGTCGTCGCGGGCGCCGAGCTCGTAGGCAAAGGCGTTGAGGGCATCGTCGACCGCGCTGCCCTCGAGTCGCGGCCAGTCCCGCGCGGTCGGGACGTCCGCAACGCCACCGACCGCGAGGCGGACGCCGGATGGCGTCTTCATCGCGGCGCAGGCCACGATGGCAAAATCGCCGTGCCGGCGTGCGACCTCGCGGAACGCGAAGCGAGATCCATTGATGACCGGAAGCGAGATGCCTTCGATCAGCTCGTCGTCGCTGCGCGCCGTCAGCATCATGCCGGCGAAGAAATCCTTGGCCGCGACGCGGCGACGGCGCCTGGCACTGCGCAAAAGCACCTCGCCGCCGAGCGCGACCAGCGCGAGCGGCATCTCGGCGCTGGGGTCGGCATGCGCGAGCGAGCCGCAGATGGTGCCGCGGCTGCGGGTCTGCATGTGACCGACGCAGGGCAGCGCCAGCGCCACCAGCGGCAATGCCTCGGCCAGATCCGGCCAGGCCAGCAGATCGGCCTGGCGCACGCCGGCACCGATGACGACGGCATCAGTTTTCCGCTCGATCTTGCGGAGCTCCGGGATCCGCATGATGTCGATCAGAAGCTTCGGCTTGGCCAGGCGCATGTTGAGCATCGCCATCAGCGACTGTCCGCCGGCGAGCACACGGGCATCGCCGCCTTGTTGCGCCAGCCCGTCGAGGACTTCGCCGACGGTCTCGGCGCGGAGATAGTCAAATGCGGGCGGCTTCATCGGCGCCCCCCGAACCGGCCGGCGACCTTCGCCAGCAGAGCCAACAGCGAGAAGCCGCCCGAGGCGCCACCGCCGCCGGCCCTGCGGGCAAGCGCTGCGAAGAACTGGCCGATGATCACCCGCGTCGCGCCGTCGAGCAGCCGGCCGCCGATGCTTGCGATCTTGCCGCCGATCGCGGCGTCATAGCTGTAGGTCAGCTTCGTCCCGCCGCTGCCGTCGGGCGCGAGCGTGACGCGCCCCTCAGCGCTGCCGAAGCCGAGCGCGCCGGTGGCGCCGCCGCGCAAGGTGACCGCGCGCGGCGGATCGAGATCGAACAGCTCCACGTCGGCGCGATAGCGCCCGGTGACAGGGCCGATGCCGAGCGTGACATCCGCGCGGAAATGCGTATCGGTGATCTTGTCGACGCGCTGGCAGCCGGGAATGATCGATTGGAGCGTGGCGGGATCCAGCAGCATGGCCCAAACCTGCCCGGGCGTCCCCCTCACCGAGGCCTGCCCTTCGCCGCGGAGCCGCCGATCTCCTTCGCGCGCAGGTGCCGCGGCCACGCCATCCGCGGGAGGCGGCGGCTCGGCGCCGCGCACCAGCTCGGCAAGCCGGGCGGGCACCAGAGGCAACGTGATGTCGGCAACGCCGAGCGCATCCGCGACCGCATTGGCAAGGCAGACCGGCGTCGACATGCAATTCCCTTCGCCGACGCCTTTCGCGCCGAGTGGCGTAAACGGCGACGGCGTCTCCATGTGGAAGATCTCGGGCTCCGGCACCTCGGTGGTGGTCGGCAGCAGGTAGTCCGCGAGCGTTCCCGTGAGGAAACTCCCGTCCTCGGCGTAGGCATATTCCTCGTAGAGCGCGGCACCGAGCGCCTGCGCGAAGCCGCCTCGGATCTGGCCATTGACCATGCCGGGATGCAGGATAGTGCCGCAATCGTGCATGGTGACGTAGCGGTCGATCCGCGTCTGCAGAGTAATGCGGTCGATCTCGACGCCGCAGAAGTCGAAGATGAAGCCATGGCACAGCGAGGAGTTGATGCGGTCGTCCTCGCCGGGCGGCGTCAGCTCCGGCGGTGTCCAGAACACGGTCTCACGGATGGTCTGGCCGGCATCGTCAGGCAGCGATCCCGGCGACCAATGACTGAGCGCTGCGACGCGCGAGAACGCGATCCGGTTCTCCGGATTGTGTTTTGAGGCCACGAAACCTTTCGCGAACACGATGTCCGCGGCCTCGACGTTCAGCTGGCTGGCAGCAATACGGGCGAGACGGCCGGCGACGCGCTCGGCCGCTATCTTGGCGGTGCCCGCCACCGCCGCAGCAAAACGGCTGGCATAGTTGCCCGACGCGATCGACCAGGCGTCCTTGGCAGTGTCGATCTCGGTGTTGACGCGGATGTCTTTCGGCTCAAGGCCGAAGACGTCGGCAACCACCTGCGACAGCACGGTGCGATGGCCCTGCCCCTGCGGCACGGAGGCGACGTGAACGGTGACGCTGCCGACCGGATCGAGGCCGACAGTGGCGGTCGCCTGCGCCCCGTTCTTCGGCCCGGCCTTGCGGCGCTCGGCGGCAGTCAGCACCGTTGTGATGTAACCCATATTGGAGACGCTGGGCTCCACCACCGCCGTGAAACCGATCCCGTAGAGACGCCCCTCTGCCCGCGCAGCGTCGCGCCGCGCCTTCAGTTCCGCGAGCCTGCCCTGCTCGACCGCGCGCGCGATCGCATCCTGGTAGTTGCCGGAATCGAGCAACGCGCCGGTTGCGGTACGATAGGGAAAGGCACCTGCCTCGATCAGATTGCGCTTGATGACATCGAGCGGATCGAGACCGAGTCCGATCGCGATGCGCTGCACCAGGCGTTCCAGCGCGAAATAGACCTGCGGCCCGCCAAAGCCGCGGTTGAGGCCGGTCGGTGTCTTGTTGGTGACCACGACGCGGTTGCGAATTCTGACGTGGTTGATGTCGTAGGCCCCCGTCATGTTGCCGTGCATGCGGTAAAGCGTGGCGGGCTCGGGCGCGCGCAGATGCGCGCCGCAATCCTCGACCTGGTCCCAGTCGAGCGCGAGAATCTTGCCGTCGGCCGCAACCGCCGCGGCCAATGTCGTCGCGCGGTTGGTCGCTGACACCGACGCGGTGAGATGCTCGAGCCGATCCTCGATCCACTTCACCGGCCGGCCCGTGACGCGCGCAGCAGCCGCGATCAGAACGATGTACGGAAACACGCCCTGCTTGACGCCAAAGCTGCCGCCGGAATCCGGCGGCGTGCGCAGCCGCAGCCGATTGCCCGGCACCTTCAGTGCACGCGCAATCACGGTGTGAATGCTGAACGGCCCCTGAAAATTCGCGAGAACCTCAAAGGCTTCCTCGCCGGCATCATGCGAGGCGACGACGCCATAAGTCTCGATCGGCGTGCAGGAGTTGCGGGGATAGCGGATGTCGATGGAGAAGCGATGCGGCGCATCCGCAAACGCTTTTTCAGGATCGCCGTAGCGGAACGCGCGGTCGCTGGCGAGATTGCCGGGAAAACCGTCGTGCAGGACCGGTGCACCCGGTGCTATCGCCCCGAGCGGGTCGACTGTGGCCGCTCGCGGGCGATACGCGACATTGATGAGTTCGGCTGCATCTTCAGCACGGGCACGATCAGTCGCCACGATCACGGCGACCGGTTCGCCGACATAGCGCACACGCTCGACCGCGATCGGCCAGCACTCGACCGGCGCCTTCACGCCGACGACGAGACTTGTGGTGACCGCCTTGATCTGCTCGCCGGTCAGGACCGCGGCAACGCCCGGCAGCCGCCTGGCCGCTTCAACGTCGATCGAAACAATATCGGCGTGGGCGTGCGGCGAGCGCAGGATCGTCGCATGCAGCGTGCCGGGCTGGACGCCGAGATCGTCGATGAAGCGGCCGCGACCGCTGAGCAGCGCGGCATCCTCGACGCGCTCGATTGAACGCCCGACCCACGGCTTGTCGCCACCCTGATCAACCGAATTTGCGGATTGAACCGCGGCCTGCACCATGTCCCGGCATACCTCCCGACGCGTTCTCTGACGCGACGGCGACGTTTGTCAGGACAAGAGGCGCGAGGGCCATACCGCCCGCTCTCACGACTTACCAAATCGTCTCATTCGAGAGCGTGCAGCGCAATATCAGCCCGCGAGGCGCGAGACGTTGCGAAACTCGCGCGGGCTGACACCGGCATGATCGCGGAAGAAGCGCGTAAAATGCGCAGGCTCCGGAAAACCAAAGCGCTCGCTGAGCTCGCCGAGCGGCGTGTCCTCGCGCATCACCGCGTCGAGCGCGCGCTCCATACGGACGACGTTGAGGTAAAGCTTTGGCGAAACGCCGAGCGAGGTCTCGAACAGGCGGAAGAACTGCGCGCGCGACAGGCCCGCGCCCTTCACGAACTGATCGACGTTGGCATAGGAATCGTTCACGCGCATCGCGTCCATCGCGCGGCGGATCCGCCAGTCGCAGCTCACCGCGGTCATGCCGCGGATCGAGGTCGGAAAGCTGCGCCAGGGCGTGAAGCGCTCGATCACCGCGATCATGAGGTCCGAAAGGGTCTGCTCGTGGGTTCGCACCGCATCGGGATTCGCCATCATTTCGGCCGCAAGATGCAGCGTGAGTTGCCGAATGCGCGGCGAGACTTCGCCCGAGGGCCGCTCGAAAAAGCCCGGCGCGCCACTCGCGGCCCATCCGGGCCGGAACTCCTTCAGCCATTCCGGCTCGATATAGAGCGCCATGATGAGCGTGCGCGGGCGATTGACGTCATGCACATAGGCATGCGGCTTCCAGCCGTCGACCAGAACGGCGGCCGTGTCCGTCAGCGGCGTGACTTGGTCGCCGACCAGAAACTGGGTGTCGGCGCCCTCGACCTTGAGCAGGACGTGGCAGTGATGATGAGCGTGGCGGACCAGCGAACGGTCCATGTCGAGCAGAGCGACCCTGCCGAAAGCGCCATGAGCGATGCGCAGGGCCGTCGACATCAGTTTCTTCCTCCCGGCGTTGCGCCGCAAAATGGTTGCCTTGCTGGTGCGGCACTATAGGCCGCCCCAGCTACATATTCCAACGGCGCAAACGGACGCAAGCCGCTTCCGGGCGGCAACCCGCTCACATCCGCGCCTCCGCAAGAAGGCGCGCGACCGCAGCGCCCGGATCGGCCTGCAGGGCTGTCGTCAAGTCGACGTCCTCCTCGCCCTTGACGCGGATGCGCTTGAAGGCGAGCTCGGACGCCCTGACCGGCGCGGTCGCGTCGAGGCCCATCTTGGCGCCGATACCGTCATCCGTGGTCGGATCAAGTTTTGAGCCGAGCGCGCCGGCGACGACCATGAGATCGCGGTCGGCCTGGAAGCGCGTCGCCACCGCCCATTCGATCTCCTCGGAGGAAGAGATATCGACATCCTTGTCGACCACAACCACTTGCTTGATGTCGTAATGCGCGCCGAAGGCGCACATCATGACGTTCTTCGGCTCGCCGTCATTGGTCTTGTCCATCTTGATCGCGAGATGGTAGCGGCAGGTGCCGCCGCGCGTGAGGCGAACATCGAGCACGGTCGGGAAGCTGCGGCGCAGATGCTGGAGCAGCGTCGCTTCGCGCGGCACGCCGCCGAGGATCAGGTGCTCGAAACCGCCGCCGACGATGGTGTGGAAGATCGGCTTTGCGCGATGCGTGATGGCATCGACTTCGATCACCTCGCGATTGGCGCGCGGGCCGTAATATTGCGGGAATTCACCGAACGGACCCTCCGGCTCGCGTACGCCTTGCAGAATCCGTCCTTCAATCACGATCTCCGCATGGGCGGGCACGCGAACCGAATTGGTGCGACATTTGACGACGTCCACGGGCGAGCCGAGCAGCGCGCCCGCAATCGCCATCTCGTCCTCGTCAAGCGCAGCAATCGCCTGCGAAGCCAGCAGCAGCGCCGGATGCGCGCCGATGACGATGGCGATCTCCAGCGCCTGGCCCAGCTCCTCCGCGAGACGATAGTAAGAGAAGGTATGCCGCGGCAGCAGCAGAACGCCGATACGATTCCTGCTGCTGACCTGACAACGATGAATCGAAACGTTCTGAACGCCGGTCCTCGGATTGCGGGCGATCAGCAGGCCGGCCGTAATATAGGGACCGCTATCGCGTTCATTGTGCTTCGGCACTGGAAGCTGTCGGAGCAGATCGACGTCGTCGTGAACGACCTCTTGCACTGGACCGTCGGGAACCTCGCGGGTCGGCAGCGGATTGCTTGCGGCAGCAAGGAATCGTGGCAGCAACTGGTCCTCGGTGACGCCGATGGAATCGGCGACCCAATCACGGCCGGCAAACAGGTTGGCGATGACGGGGATCTCGTGCCCGTCGGGGCGCGGGAACAGCACCGCGCTGTCGCGCTCCAGCCGCTTGGCGATGGCGGCGAGTTCATCGGTCAGCGCAATGGCCTCGCGGGCAATCGCGAGCTTGCCGCGCTCGGCGAGGTAAGCGAGCCAGGCACGCAGATCGGCCGGTGCGTTCGTGCTCTTCGCCGAATTTTGCCTCGCCGAATTTTGCATTCGCATATGAGCTATCTCTCCTCGGGCGTTCGGGTCAGGGCGCGATCTTGCGTAGCGACCGCGAGCGGCGCTTGAGCGCTTCGTCCTCGCCCCAGCGGCGCACCACGCCGATATCGATATCGAAGAGGTCGAGCACCCGGCCGACGGTGTGCTCGACCATGTCGTCGAGATTCTCGGGTTTTGCGTAGAAGGCGGGCACAGGTGGCGCGATGATCGCGCCCATCTCTGATAGGGCCGTCATCGTCCTGAGATGCCCGGAGTGCAGCGGGGTCTCGCGCACCATCAGCACCAGGCGCCGGCGCTCCTTGAGCACAACATCGGCGGCGCGGGTCAAAAGCGTCGTGGTGACGCCCGAGGCGATCTCGGACATCGAGCGCATCGAGCACGGCGCCACGATCATGCCGGCGGTACGGAACGAGCCGCTCGAGATTGCCGAAGCCATGTCGTCGATCGCATGGCTGACATTGGCGAGCTCCCTCACCTCCGCGATCTTCAGGTCGGTCTCGTAGGCAAAGGTCTGCTCGGCCGTCTTCGACATCACCAGGTGAGTCTCGACGCCAGCATTGCGCAGGAGTTGCAGCAGGCGCACGCCATAGGTGACGCCCGAGGCGCCGGAAATGCCGATGATCATCCGCTTGGGCGCTGCGTGCTGCATATGTCTGATTTCGCTCCCGTAGGCACGTACCCTCGAAGTCACGTGGCCGGCCGCAAAACTAGGCAATCTCTGCCATCACAACAAATAATGATTGATTATATCATTCATCATCAGAGATGATGGATCGCGAGCGAGTTGGCGAACGAAGGACTGGCCTCGTGGAACTCAGGCAGATGCAATATTTCCTGTGCCTGGCCGATGAAAAGAACGTCACGCGGGCCGCGCGCCGGCTCAACATCGTGCAGCCGGCGCTCAGCATGCAAATCGCCAAGCTCGAGGCCGAGCTCGGCCAAAAGCTGTTCGACCGCAGCGTCCAGGGCATGACGCTGACCAGCGCCGGCGAGGCGCTGGTGCGGCTGACGGCGCCTATCGTGCGCGATGCCGAGTATGCGCGCCAGGAGATGGCCCAGATCGGCGGGCGGATTTCGGGCCGCGTCTCGGTCGGCCTCATCACCTCGGTCGCGCAGAGCACCATGGCAAGCTCGTCGGCGACCGTCGCGCGCCGCTATCCCGAGATCATCCTCTCCGCGTGCGAAGGCTACACCGAAACGCTGGTCGACTGGGTCAACAGCGGCCAGCTCGATTTCGCGCTGATCAACGTGCCGCGCCGAAGGATGCCGCTCGCCGCGCATCACATCATGGACGAGGAAATGGTGTTCGCCTGCCGCAAGGACGGCCCGATCAAGCCGCCCGCAAAACTGCGCTTCGACCACATCGCGAATTTCGATCTGGTGCTACCATCCAAGCGCCACGGACTGCGGCTGATCCTCGATGAGCACGCCGCAGCCCTCGGCATCGACCTGCGGCCGCGCCTGGAGCTCGACACGCTGCCCGCCCTCTGCGACGTGATCGCGACCACCGACTTCGCGACCGTGCTGCCGACCATCGCGCTCCGGCAGTCACTGGCAAGCGGAACCATTCGAGCCCATCGTTTCGACGCGCAACGGATCGTTCGCTCGATCGCCTGGATGCATCACCCGCGGCGAGCGGTCTCGGTTGCGGCCAAGGCCGTGCTGGACGTCATCAGCCACGATCTGGCGCAGGCCGCGGCGGTGGCAAAGGAGTTGGCTGAACCTGGCTTCGGCGGCGCAGCCTCGTCATCCCGCAAGCGGCGTCACAAGGCTGGGAAGATGATTTCCTGAATTCCGAACGCTCATTCGGACAAGATGTCGCGCCCGTTGCAAAATGAGACGGGTTGGTAAGTTTCGAGACGAGCCGGCATGACGGTCACGTCAAGCCGCTAACTACGGTCCAGGCGCAGAAAATCGCGGCCTGGCGCTCCTCCCGGACATTCTTGTCACGGACGCTCCCAAGGCTTGCAGAACAAGACACGGTCGGGAGATTCAGTCCGAGATGGCAAGGTTCGGTCACAGCAAGATCACGGACGGCACAGCGCCGCGCGTTGAAGGATTTCACCCTGACCGCAGGTCTTTGCTCTCGCTCGGCCTGGGCGCAGCTCTCTCCGCCACCGGGCTGCGTCCTGCGCAAGCGCAAGACTACCCCGCGCGTCCGATCCAGGTGCTCGTGCCCTTCGCAGGCGGCAGCGCCAGCGACGTCATCACGCGCATCCTCCTTAACCGCATGTCGGCGTCATTGGGACAGGCCTTCGTGGTCGACAATCGCCCTGGAGCCGGCGGCAATATCGGTACCGCGGCCGCTGCACATGCCGCCCCGGACGGCTACACGCTGCTGATGAGCACCTCGGGCCCACTGGCCGCGAACCGATCATTGTACAAGGAGCTGCCCTACGATCCGCTGAAGGATCTTGCCCCGATCGGACTGTTTGCCACGCTGCCGAATGTCATTGTGATCAATTCGAGGCTGCCGCCGAAATCGCTGCGCGAACTGATCGAGTACACCAAGGCGCGCCCCCGGGAGCTGAACTACGGGACGGTCGGAGTCGGCTCGTCGCAGCACCTCGCGGCCGCCTATTTCGAGCAGCTCACGGGCACCGAGATAACCCACGTTCCTTACCGCAACATCGCCGCTTACACGCCGGACTTCATCGCGGGCCAAGTCCCACTGGGCTTCCAGCTCTTGCCGAACGTCATCGGTCTGATCAGGAGCGGCGACGCGCGCCCGCTCGCGGTTGCCAGCGACAAACGCATGACGGCGCTGCCGGACGTGCCGACCGCGGCCGAGGCTGGCCTGAAGGATTACGAGAGCGCGGCGTGGCTTGCCCTGCTCGCGCCCGCGGGCACCGGCACTGCCGTTATCGACAAGCTCTATGCCGCCATGATCGAAGCCATGAACGATCCGAAGGTGCGCACCCTCCTGGTGGAGCAGGGCGCCGAGCCCCTGGTGATGGACCCCCGAGGTCTTAAGGATTTCATGACCGCGGAAACCAAGAAATGGGCCGGGATCATCAAGAAGATCGGCATCGAGCCGATGTGACTTACAGCTTTTGGGTAGTCGTCAGCCCCGTCCGCGTGATCCGCTATCCGCGCTCTGCTCGCCCAAAGCTCGCTCGCTGACCGGCCCGCGCCTGGCTCAACGCTGCGGCGCTCGCGGTATGAGCTCGCGTTACGGCAGATTGTCCCGCAGAAAAATGTCGATGCGGATGCGCTCCTGGTCGGCGCTGATTGGCTCGCCCGAACAGTGCGCGAGCAGAATGCGTGCCGCGGAGCGCGCCTCGTGCCCGGGATCCTGATTGATCACGGCATCGAGGGTGCCGCGAACCAGGAAACGCCGTGTGTATTGGGTCAGCTCATGGGTAATCCAGACCACTTCGCGAGCGCGGCCCGAAGCCTCGAGCGCATCGGCGATGCCGCGGTTTCCGGCACCGCAGCAGTATATGCCGCGAAGATCTGCATGGCGCGCGAGCAGCGCGGCCGTGAGCTCCCGTGTGCGATCGCTATCGTCGCGGCCCTCGATGACCGGCAGCGCGGGCAGGTTTGGATACTCGCTGGACAGGATCTGGTGGAAACCGAACTGCCGTTCGGTGTGATCGCGCAGCGACAGCGACCCCGCGATCACCGCGACCGTCCCCTCGCGCCCGGCGAGGAAGCGCCCCATCAGCGTCGCGGCAGTGCGGCCTGCGGCGGGATTGTCGATGCCGACATAGTGCAGGCGGCGCGAACTTGGCGCGTCCGACACGAGGGTCACCACGGCGACCCCGCGTCCGACGAGCTCGTCGATCGCGGCCCGAACCCTGGGATGATCGAGCGCGATGACGGCAACGCCCTGGTAGGCCGGCGACAGGGTCTCCAGCGCGCCGGCAAGCACATCCGCATCGAACACATCGACATGGAGAATGTCGATGAAGCCGCGCTGACCGGCGAGCCAGTCCGCGGTGCGCAGGACCTGCTCGCTCAAATTGGTCATGAAGCTGTTGCTGCCGGTCGGCAGCACGAAGGCGAAGCGGAATGTTTGCCCACGGGCGAGCCGCGCCGCCGCGAGGTCGGCGCGATAGCCGAGTTTTGCCACCGCGGCCTCGACACGCGCGACGGTCTTGGCGCGCACGCCCTCGCGCCGGTTGACGACTCGATCGACGGTCGCAAGCGAAACGCCGGCCGCACGCGCGACGTCCTCGAGCGTGGCGCGAATCGCCGGCTGCGTCGCCCCACCCGTCATTCGCGCGCCGCCCACAGCATGCCGCGGGTCATCAGTGTCCGGATCTCCGGCACGTCGAGCTCGTAGGCACGGTGGCCGAGCGAGGAATAGAACACCCTGCCCGCGCCGTAGCGCTTCTTCCAGACCACGGGCATCACCACACCCTCGATCCACGGCGCGTGCTCGCCGGTGAAGGTCGTCGTCGCCAGCACCTCGTTGGCGGGGTCGACATGCATGTAATACTGCTCGGAACGATGTTCGAAACTGTTCAGGCCCTTCATGATGGGGTCATCCGGCTTCGTCAAGTCGACCTTGTAGTCGATGATGTTGCCGGGATGGGCAACCCACTGCCCGCCGCACATGAACTGGTAGTCGACCGAATCGCGGAACGCATCGCACATGCCGCCATGATGGCCGGCGAGCCCGACGCCGCTCCGCACCGCCGCGCAGAGATTGAGCGCTTCCGCCTTCTCGATCTTCGACATCGTGTAGATCGGGATGATCAGCGACATGTCGTGGATCTCGGGATCGGCGAATGCCGCCGTCGTCGTCTCGATCCGCACCTCGAAACCTTCCGCCCTCAGCCAGCCGCGAATCAAAGAGGCGCAGAGATCCGGATCGTGTCCCGGCCAGCCGCCCCATACAATCATTGCCTTGCGCATGGTCATTCCCTCAGTCGATCTGTCCCGTTTCACGTCCCGCCGGCAGCATCGCCGGCCGCTCGACGCTGCTCTCGATCTCGACGCGGCGCCCCTCATCGGCGGAGGTCTGGAACGCCTCCATCACCTCCAGCACGTGGAACGCAAGCGCGCCGCTGGCGCGGTGCGGTCGGTTGTTCAGGATCGCGGACGCCATGTCGGCGACCCCGATGGAGCGGAACTCGCCTTCGACATGGCCGTGCGTCAATGGCATTGCTTCCCATTCGCCACCGGTCCTGGCGAGGTGCACCTCGCCGCCGAAGCGGTTCGGGTCCGGCACCTGCAGGCTGCCCTTGTCGCCATAGATCTCGATCGGCGCGTGCCGGTGCTTCGGTACATCAAAGCTCATCGCGATCGAGATGACCGCTCCGCTCTCGAATTCAAGCGTGCCCGCGACATGGGTCGAAACCTCGACCGGGATCAGCGTGCCGTTCATCGGCTGGCTGGTGACCAGGCGCTCCGATTTCGGCCGCGCGGTTGAGCCCATCACGCTCGCGACCGGGCCGAGCAATTGCACGAGATCGGTGATGTAGTACGGCCCCATGTCGAGCATCGGCCCGCCGCCGCGCAAGTAATAGAAGCCCGGCGCCGGGTGCCAGCGCTCATGGCCGGGGCAGCCGAAGAAGGCACTGCCCGCCACCGGCGTGCCGATCGCACCGTCGTCGATCAGCTTGCGGGCGGTCTGATGCCCGCCGCCAAGGAACGTGTCGGGCGCGCAGCCGACGCGCAGGTTCTTCTGTGCGGCGAGATCGATCACCTTGCGGGCTTCGGCGGCGTTGATGCCGAGCGGCTTCTCGGAATGGACATGCTTTCCGGCATTCAGCACCGCGAGACTGACATCAGTGTGTGCCAGCGGCACCGTGAGATTGATGACGACCTCGACGTCATCGCGTTTGAGTAATTGATCGACCCGCATCGCCGGCAGCCCGAAAACGGCACCCTGCCGCTCCGCGACTTCACTGCGCATATCGGCGAGCGCCCTGACCTCCATGACCGGGAAGCGTTGCGCCGCCTTGAGGTAGGCAGTGCTGATGACACCGCAGCCGATGATTCCAATTCCGACTTTTCTCATTGTGATCTCCGTAAGGGTTCATTCATCCCTTGACCGCACCCGCAGTGAGGCCGGCAACGATGTGCTTCTGCGCCAGAAGGAAGAGAATGATCGTCGGCAGGATGGTCAACGTGATGAAGGCCAGGATCAGGTGCCATTCGGACGAATACTCGCCCTGATAGACCATGATGCCGAGCGGCCAGGGATAGAGCGCATCCGTGTTGAGCATCACCAGCGGCAACAGATAGGCGTTCCAGCTGTTGACGAAGGTGATGGTCCCGACGGTCGCCAGGATCGGCCGCGACAGCGGCAACGTCACATAGCGGAAGAACTTGATGTAGCTGCAGCCGTCGACCAGCGCAGCCTCGAGCAGTTCGTAGGGAATGTCCTTGAAGAACCGCCGTAGCAGCAGCACGCTCATCGCGAGGCTGAAGGCCACCTGCGGCAACGCAACGCCGAAATAGGTATCGAGCAGCCCGAGATCGCGCACCTTGATGAACAGCGGAAGCACCGCGGTCGCCGCCGGAAACAGCAGGCCGAGCGTGAGATAGCTCAGCAGCATCGAGCTGCCGTAGAACTTGACATGGGCAAAGGTGAACGCCGCCATCGATGCGGTGATCAGGGTCAACACCACCGCGAGCGACGATATGATCAGCGAGTTGCGCAGGAGCTGCCAGTAGCGCGCGGAGAACAGGATGTCGGAGTAATTCTGCCATTCCCATTGACGCGGCAAACCGAACGGGTTGACGCGCAATTCGCCGAGCGATTTGAAGCCGCCGAGCAACGTCGCGAGCAGCGGCACCAGCACGAAGATGGCCACGATGGCGAGGAACACGGCCTTGAACAGCACGGCAGGATCGACCGGGCTGCGGGAAATCTTCGCACTATTCATCGCGCATGAACCAACGCTTGTAGGTAAAGGCAAAGGTCACGCAGATCGCGAACAGGATGACGCCGATGGCGCTGCCATAGCCGACCCGCATGCGCGAGATGCCGTTGTTGTAGAGGAAGCTCACCATCGTGTTCGAGGAGTCCGCAGGCCCCCCGCGTGTCAGCGGCATGACGAGGTCGAACAGCTGCAGCGAGCCGACAATGGCGAAAAACACCGAGAGGCGGATCGTCGGATAGAGCAAGGGAATGACGACATGGCGCAGGGCTTGCCAGCGCGTCGCACCGTCAATGCGTGCCGCCTCGATCAGGCTCTTGTCGAGACTCTGGAGCGCCGCGATGAACAGCATCATGTGGAAGCCAAAATACTTCCACACGATCACGATCAGCACGGCCAGCATCGACGTGTCGGTCGAGGCCAGCAAATGCGGCGGCTCGGCGCCGAAGCTGCGCCAGATCGAGGCGACGAGGCCGTAATCGCCGTCATAGACGAAGCTGAAGATCAGCCCGGTCGCGATCTCGGCCAGGATATAGGGCATGAAGAACAGCATGCGCAGCGCCACCGACCCGCGAAAGCGTTCGGCGAGCATCAAGGCGAGCGTCAGCGCGAGCGGAAGCTGGATCGCGAGCGAGACCGCAATAATCAGCCCATTGTTGCGCAGCGCGAGCCAGAAGGCGCGCGTCTCCAGCACGAAGCGGTAATTGTCGAAGCCGATCCAGTTGGTCGGCCTGCCGAACCCGTTCCAATTGAAGGCCGAATACCAGGCGGCCTCGCCGATCGGCAGCACCACGAACAGCGTGAATAACAGCAGCGCCGGCGGCAGGAACAAGATCAGAACCGTGAAGCGGCCGTCCCAGGCCGGGCCGCGGACCGCGAGCGAAGAGAACGGTGTCCCCGCAACGCCAATCGCGGGCGAATTCGCGATACGCCGCGCCACCGTCAGTTGCCCTGCTTCCACGCCGCCTCGATCGCCTTCGCCGCATTCTGCGGGCTCATGCTGCCACCGGCGATCTCCGCGGTGACGTCGTTGACGACGCGGCCGACCGACGGACCAAGGCTCTGGTCATAGAAGTTCTGGTGGTAGTTCGACTTCGCCAGATTGGCCGCGATCAGCTTCATGAAGGCATTGTTGAGACCAGCGTCCGCGCCCTGCACCACCGGGATGATGAAGTTACCCGCCGCAAGCCGCGTCTGCACATCCTTCGAGACGAAGTATTTCAGGAAATCGACCGCCTCCTTCGGCGAACCTTTCGTGACCAGCCAGCCGGTAATGCCGCCGAGCGTGTCGGTCGGCGCGCCCTTGCCGCCGGCCACCACCGGGAAGTCGAACCAGCAGATCTTGTCTTCGCTCAATCCGACCTTGTCGGCGGCGAGAGCGCGCTGCAAATGATAGACAGTGCTGATCGCGAGCGTCATCGCCGCCTTGCCGTCGCCGAAATAGCCGACGGCCTGAGGATTCTTGAAACCAAGGAAGCCATTCTGGAACGGCTGGAGATCGACGAGTTGCTTGAACAGCTCGCCGGATTTCTGGAAGGTCTCGCCGGCGAAGCCGCTGTCCTCGCCGCGCAATGCCGCGTCGAATGCCGGCTTGCCGCCGATGCGCACCGCAAGATGGGTCCAGTAGAAGTGCAACGGCCATTTGTCGGCGCCGCCGACCACGATCGGCGTCACACCGGCGGCCTTCAACGTCTTCACCGCCGCAAGCAGATCGTCCCAGCTCTTGATCCCGGCAGGATCGACTTTCGCCTTGGCCATCAGCTCCTTGTTGCAGAGGAAGCCGACCTGCGATAGCGCGGTCGGCAGACCATAAACGCGGTCGTTGGCGGTGAACGCGGCGAGCGCGGCCGGCGTGAGACTATCGCTGTAACCCTTCACCTGTTCGGTGATGTCGTCGAGAACACCTGCCTCGATCTGGGTCTTCAGGACGCCGCCGGCCCAGCTGTAGATGATGTTCGGGCGATCCTTGGATTGCAGGATGGTCGGCAGCTTGGCCTTGTAGGCTTCGTTCTCGAGAAACTGCATCTCGACCTTGACGCCAGGATGGGAGGCCTCATAGGCGCGCGCGACCTCCTCCCAGATTTTCACCTGGGCCGGATTTGCCTCGATGTGCAGCCACTTTACGATCGTATCGGCTGCTGCGGCGTCGGCCAAAAGCAGGCATGCGGCAGCGGCGAGTCCCAGCTTCCTGAGCAGTCTCATCACATCTCCTCCCGACCGATCCTATTCTTTGCCGCGATCCTGCTCCCGATTTTTGAGGTACGCAACTAAAATTCTGATCTACGTACCTCAGAAGCAAGCACGCGCATTCGCCAAAACGCTCGATGTTGTGTTTAGCAATGCGACAATGTTGATTTCAGCCGCTCGCGGCCGGCAAGCCCGTCGTCTGCTGCGGCACGCCGGCGCGGTCGACAAGCAGATCCGTGAGTCCCGCCCCCAGCCACATGCCGCCGAGCACGAGCCAGGCGGTGAGTGCGAATACGGAGGCACCAGTCACGCCGGCGCCGACCGCGCAGCCGCCGGCGAGCATCGCGCCAAACCCCATCAGCACCGCCCCTAACAGGTAGCGCCGCATGCCGAGCCCGTCCGAGAATCCCTCAAGCTTAAGTTCATGCGCGCGCGCCGCGGCCAGAAACGAGCCGAGGAATACGCCGGGGACGATGCCGAGGTCGAAGCCGAGCCGAAGCTGCGCGCTGTTGAGCACCAGCATCAGCAACTCGGCCGACGGCCCGCTGAAGGTGAGGCTCTTCAAGGTCACCGGCGCGAAGGAAGCCTGCGACAGCTGGTAGGTGAAGAGCCAGCCGGCGACGACGGCCGTTCCGGTCGCAAGCGCGGCAAGGATCAGCCGGCGCGGCAACCGGCTGCGAAAGGCGAAGGCCAGCCCCGCAATCAGCCACAAACCTCCGAATGCAAGCTTCTCGGGCGTGCCGGCACCGAACATGGCCATGATGTCGCGCGACGGACCGCCATCGACCAGCCACAGGTTGGTCACCCATTCACGCGCGGGCGACAGCAGGCCGCGATAGGAGGCTTGCGCAGTCACCGCAAACACCAGCCCCGACAACAATGCCCGGAGATTGCCATTGGCCGAGAGCACCAGCAGCCGGCTGGCGCAGCCTCGCGCCAAAATCATCCCGCAACCGAACATCACACCGCCCAGGAGAGCGCCGGAGATGCTGCCCTGCTGCGCGAGCTGGCGCGCCTCGGATATGTCGAGCCAGCCGAGCGCGACCAGGCCTTGCGTACCCACCAGCGCCGCGGCAAAGGTCAGGAGCCATACGGCAAGACGGGGCCCGCCCTCGCCGCGGGAGAATTCGACCGCCGCGGCACGCAGACAGAAGCGGCTGCGCTGCGCGAAGAACCCGAACAGACCTCCGACCATGAGGCCGCCGAACCATGACAGCGGATCTTCACCCAAGAGATCGATGATCGACGTCAGCACGTCCGCCTCGGCTGTTGCTGCGAGCATGCAATTCTAGCGATCGCGTCGTCGCGACCCATGAGCCAGATCAAAGCTCGACGTCGCAGGATGCCGGAACACAGCGGCCTCAGGGGCGCAAATAGGCAAATCCCTGCTGTTGCAGCTCGACGAGCCGCACCACGCCGCCCTTCTCGGCCACCACGAAACCGGGCGTGAGATCGTCCAGCTTGACGCCCTGCGCCTTCATCGTATTGGCGCAGGCATCGAAGCCGACGCCGGCATCGACGAGCTTCGTCATCATCGCAACGGTGTGGTCCTGCGCCGCGAGCGCGTGGAAGGCACGCAGCGCCGGTCCGTGCACGACCAGCCTGATGTCGGCCTTGCCGGGTCCACCGACGCCGTCGACATGGTTTTGCAGATTGCCCAGAACGAAGACGACACGATCGGCATCGGCCAGATGATAGACGACGCGCTGTCGCGCGGCCGTTTCCGTCGCCGCGGACGCCTGGCGCACCGCGAACGCACCAAACAGCCCGGCAACGCTCGCGCCAAGCATGGATCGACGCTGCATGGTCCCTCCTATCGTGCCTGCTTGATGAACTCGGCGATTCGATCGGCAACGTCTTCCGCGAACAGGTCGCGGAAGAAATGATCGGCGTCCTCGATCTTGTCGAGATGCACCCTGCCCCCGCTCGAACCGGCAAGCGACGTGAAGGCGGCCGCCACGTCGGGCACGACGGTGTCCTTGGTCGCAGCGAGCACCAGCACCGGCAGCTTCACGCGCGCCACCAGCGCGGCCGTGTCCTGGCCGGCATCGGGACCGTAGAATGACGCAAAGGCCCGCGCGGAAACCACGGCATTGCGACAATAGACGAAGCCCGGCACGTCCATCCACTCCCCGCCCCGGCCCGCCGCAACCGCTTTCATCGCCAGCTCCAGAACCGGCTCGAGCGGCTTGCCATAGGTCTTGGCGTAGGAGGCGCGCAGATCGGCCTCGGCTTTTGCGGTCACCGGCGCCAGCACCACCCCACCCGCCACCGGCGAAGTCTCGTTCGCTGCAAGATACCGCGCCACCTGGTTGCCGCCGCGCGAATGGCCGAACGCGAAGACGAGCCGGGACACGCCCCTCGCCCGCGCGACCCAGGCGCCGATCTCCGCGACTGCATCCTCAACGACATAATCATGCCGTGCGGTACAGTCGTACATGCCTTTGCGGCGATCGAGCCCCAGCGACAGCGTATGGGCGAGCGAAGCGATGCCGCGCTGCTCAAGCGCCTTGGCAACGCCCTGAATGACCTCCATGTCCTTGTGCGCGAGCGTGCCGTGGGTCATTACGACGAGCGGCGTGTCGGGTGTCATCGCGGCTGGCGTGCGCAGTGTCGCGAGCGTGGTGCGGCCGTCGACCGACAGTTCGAGCTCCTGTTCGGTCGCATATGCGGACCCTGCGAACGCGAGCAAGACGGCCAGTCCTATCAACAATCGCATCAGCGGCTTTCTCCTCAGGGCCGGACAATCGTCCAGTTCTTCTCCGCCAAATCCATCAGCGCGGCAACCCCGACCTGCGTGACGCTGACGCCCTCAATCAGCGGCGGCCGCTTGTCCTCCTTCGCCGCCAGCGTCTCCAGCGTGTTGCCGCAGGCGATGAAGCTCACATTCGGCATCGATTTCAGGAAATTCACCAGGCGCTCCTTCACCGGCGAGCGGTCCTGAAGCAGCATGTCGAGGCCGCCGTTGAAGGCGACCACTGCGATTTCGACATCCTCGCCCTGCCCCGAATAATGCCGCGAGACGTTGGCCGCAACATCGAGCACGGCGCGCATCTTGACCGGGTCGTCGTCGCTGATCTGCAGCGCGAGCCTGTGAGGTTCGGCCGCCTGGGCCACGGCCGGATGGATTACGATGAGCGAGCCAACAGCGAGAGCCGCGTGCAGCACCGCGCGGCGGCTCGCCCGGCCGTGTCTCACTCCACACCCCGCGACTTCTTCTCCTTGCCGTCCTCGGGCGTCACGTCGATGGCGGCAGCGCGCCCCGTAATCTTCACCGGGGCGATGCAATTCTTCATGCAGGGGTCTTTCTGCCAGAACGACTTCTCGCTGGTGGCGCGGTCGTCCATCACGAACCCCTGCTCGTTCGGCATCTTGATCGTCGCAAGGGACTTCTTGTTCAGCTCGAAGTTCTGATCGGTGACGACGTCGTTCAGATAGAGGACGTAAGCGACCAGCGCATAATATTCATCGACGGACAGGGATCCCGTATTGCCATAAGGCATAGCGTGACGGACGTAGTCGAACACGGTGGACGCGTAGGGCCAGTACGAGCCGACCGTCTTGACCGGGTTGTCAGACGTCAGTGAGCCCTTGCCGCCGGCCAGCACCGGCCAGCGGCCGTTGCCCTCGCCGAACTCGCCGTGGCAGGACGAACAATTGTCCATGAACAGCTTTTCGCCCTGCATGGCCGTGCCCTTGCCGTCCGGCAGGCCCTGGCCGTCCGGGCGCACGTCGATATCCCAGCCGCTGATCTCGTCCGCGGTCGGCGCGCGGCCGATGTGATAGCGTGGACCGTTCTTGGCGTCCGCCTTCTGCTGCGCGAGCGCCGGCACGCTCAGCGCGCATGCGAGCAGCGCGGCTGCAGTGAACTTAAGCGACTTCGACATTCTCGACCTCACCATTGGCCTGCACATGCCAGGTCTGGATGCCATTGTTGTGATAGATGGAGTTGACGCCGCGGATCTTGCGCAGCTCCGCCTTGCTCGGCTGCACGTAGCCGGTTTCGTCCTGCACGCGCGATTGCAGCAGCAGCGGCTCACCGTTCCAGTCGAACTCGTAGTAAAAACGCGTCAGCGCCTTGTCGAGAACCGGCCCGTCGAGCCGCGCCGGCCACCAATTTCGGCCGCCGTCGAGTGACACGTCCACGCGCTTGACCTTGCCGTTGCCGCTCCAGGCCAGACCCGAGACGATGGTAAAGCCTTTGCCGTGCTTGATCGGTGCTTGCGGGCTCGGGCTCGTGATCACGGACTTGGCGTCCATCGACCAGGTGAAGCGGCGCGCCTTGCCGTTCGGCATGAGGTCCGTGTATTTCGACGTCTCCTCGCGAGTGTGCCAGGGCTGGTCGCCGACCTTGATGCGGCGCAGCCACTTGACCCAGAGATTGCCCTGCCAGCCTGGCACCACGAGCCGCATCGGATAGCCCTGTTCGGGATAGAGCGCCTCGCCGTTCATCTTGTAGGCGATGATGCAGTCGTCGAGCGCTTTCTCGATCGGCAGGCTGCGGTCCATCGCCGCCGCGTCGGCGCCTTCGACCAGCAGCCACTTGCCGCTCGCCTTGACGCCGGCTTCCTCCAGCAGGGTGCGCAGCGAGACGCCGGTGTACTGCACGCAGTGGATCATGCCGTGGGTGAACTGGCAGCCATTAAGCTGGGCGCCGCGCCATTCCATGCCCGAATTCGCCGCGCATTCCATGAAGTGGATGCGGTTGACGCGCGGATAGCGCTTCAACTCCTCCAGGGTGAGAATGAGCGGACGCTCGACCAGCCCGTGGATCATCAGGCGATGATCGGCCGGATCGATCTCGGCGATGCCGCCGTGATGCCGCTCGAAACAGAGGCCGTTCGGGGTGATGATGCCTTCGAGCTCATGCAGCGGCGTGAAACTCACCGAGGATTCGCGCGAGGCGGTCAGCCATTCGACGTCGCGCCGGACGACGTCCTTCTCGAATTTCGACGGCTTACCATACGGGCGCACCGCGACGCCCTCGCCGAGCGACTTGGTCCATTCCGGCACATTGGGCGGCTGGTTGGCGGGATTTCCGCCTGCGGCCGCCGGCCTTGCCAGCATCGAGGCTGCGACGCCGGCGCCGGCGGCCAGGAAGCTGCGACGGGATTGACTGTCCATCTTCGACATCGCTTCTTACGCTCCGGTAACTTTGACGGCCCGGTTGGGCTCGAGCCGAACGGTTTTCTGTCGCGTCAGGTAATTCGCGACGACGTCCCAGATCGGCGGCCCTTCGGTTCCTTCGTTGACGCTGGCCCAGCCGGCGACCTGATATTCCCTGGCGGGCTCGATCGGTGTGCCGGTCTTGAGGACCTGCATGTCGGAGATGCGCTGCCCCTGCGGCTTGGTGACGTCGATCGCGTAGGAAAGCCCGCCGATCCGCACCATGTCGCCGCCCTGCTGATAATAGGGGTCGACATTGAAGAGGTTATCGGCGACGTCCTCGATGATCTCCTTCAACCGCGAACCCGTCATACCCATGCGGTAAACCGCCGGATACGTGATCGCGGTCGCGTTGGTGACGTCCTCGAAAGTGATGTCCTGTCCGGGCAGCACGCTGGTGCCCCAGCGGAAACCGGGCGAGAGTGCGATCTCGGCATCGCGCTCCTGCAGCAGCGCCTGGCAGATCAGATCGTCGAACGTGCCGTTGAAATTGCCGCGCCGGTAGAGCAGCGAGTCGGTCTTGCCGAGTACCTTGGCCAGATCGGAGGCGAAGGGTTTGCGGACCTCGGCGATCTTCGCGGCCATCTCGGCGTCCGCCGTGATCACATCGGAGAACAGCGGAATGAGCTTGTAACGGAACGCTTTGACCTCACCGTCGCGGACGTCGAGATCGAGCCGCGAGACGAACTTGCCGGAGGAGCCCGATGCGATCAGCAGGGTCTTGCCTACCTTGACCGCCTCCGGCAGCGCGTCATGGGTATGGCCGGTCAGGATAACGTCGATGCCCTTGATGCGGCTCGCGAGCTTGCGGTCGACATCGAAACCGTTATGCGAGAGCAGCACGACGAGCTGCGCGCCGCCCTTGCGCGCCTTGTCGACTTGCGCCTGGACGTCCTCCTCGCGCACGCCGAACGACCAGTTCGGAATCAACCACCGCGGATTGGCGACCGGCGTATAGGGGAAGGCCTGGCCGAGCACCGCGATTTTGACGCCGCCGCGCTCGATCATGGTCGAGCCCTCGAACGCCGCCTCGTTCCATTCGGTGTCGCGGATGTTGAGACCGAGGAACGGGAAGCCGAGGCCTTCGATGGCCTGCTTGACCCGCTCGCTGCCGTAGGTGAACTCCCAATGCCCGGTCATGGCGTCGGGCTTGAGCAGTGCCATGCAGTCGATCATGTCCTGACCGCGCGTCTTCAGTGACGACCATGAGCCCTGCCAGGTGTCGCCGCCGTCGAGCAATGCGACCTTGTCGCCGCGCTCGGCACGGATCGCCTTGATCACGGTCGCGGCGCGATCGAGGCCGCCGATCCGGCCATAACTCTTGGCGAGCGCCTCGAAATCCTCCGAGGTCAGGGCGTAGGCCGCCGAGGAGCCGGGCGCGATGCCGAAGCGGGCGAGAAACTCCTTGCCGGTGACGTGCGGCGGAAGGCCCTTGGCCTCACCCACGCCGAGATTGGTCGAAGGCTCGCGGAAATAGAGCGGCATCAGCTGACCGTGGATATCGGTCACATGCACCAGCGTGACGTTGCCGAGCGGCTCGAAGGCCAACAATTCCTTTTCGGTCAAGCGCTGCTGGGCGAACGCACGGTTCAGGCTGGAGCCCACACCGGTCGAAAGTCCTGCCGTTGCCGCGGCAACCTGAATGAACTCGCGGCGAGAGATCATGCGCAACACTCCTGCAAGCTCAACGTTTCAGTTGCGCACCGACGGCGTCTCGACCGGAAGGCCGATGCCGCGCCAGGCCACATAGAGCTCGAGCGCGAGGAACTCGTCCGATAGCGGCTTGAACGGCTCGGCGCGCACGTCGAACATGCAGCCTTCGAATCGCTCATGCAGTGGCACCAGGCGCTGGTCGCGCAGCCGATAGGTCGGAAAACCGTTGGTCTGGCCCTGGCTCAGGAAGTCCGCGCGCATGAACTTGCCGTTGTTGCGCTCGTGGCAGGACTCGCAGGCGAGATCGAGTTGGCCGTAGCGCGTGTAATAGATCTGCTTGCCGCGCTCGAACCAGGGCGACATCGGCCCGTCGGTCTTCACCGAGACTTTCATGCCGCGCGATTGGTAGCGCACGAACGCTGTCATGTCGGTCAGCTCACGGGATTTGAATTTCCAGGGCTCGGCCTTCATGTGCTCGCTGCGGCAGATGTTGATGCGCTGTTCGAGATTGACCGGCTTCTTCAGCTTGTCGTCCCATTTCGGCATGGCGGCGCCGACGCCCTTCATGCTGGTCTCGGCCTCGCCGTGACAGCTCATGCAGGACTTGCCCTCGCTGCCCTCGACCTTCTTCCAGACGTCAGCCGCGCGCTCCACGGCGAGGAAGCCCGGATTCTCGAGATCGTCGTCCTGCAGCGCGCGGGTCTCCTTGCTGCGAAATTCGTAGCCGGAGATGATGGTCTTGAAGACGTGGCCGGGCGGCGCCGCGATGCCCTTGCGCTCGGCGTCCTCAGCGACCGCGAGCGTCGCAACCGACGCGGCGGCCGCGACCAGAGCGGCCAACCCAACATATCGTCGCGCCATTGCGTGCCTCCCTCAATGCGCGATGCGCATCATGCCTTGAACGCAATCTTCTCTTCAGCCGTGATCACCGTGCCATCGTCGTCCGTCCAGGAGAACTTGAACGTGCCGGCTTCGTCGACCCGCGCGTCGAACTGGACGTAGGGATTGGCCGAGATCGCAGGCTCGAGCGCGCAGGAGAACACCGGCTTTCCGTTGAACTCGCAGGCGAACTTGTTGATGATCTTGCGCGGAATGGCCTTGCCCTGCGCGTCCTTGCGCTGGCCGGATTCCATGACATGCGAGACCAGGGTCTTGATCTGGATCACCTCGCCTTTGGCCGCTTCCTTGGGAAGCTTGATGCGCGGTTTGTCTGCCATTGTTCCTCTCCTGACGCCCTAGCCGCCGCAGCCG
Organism: Bradyrhizobium sp. CIR48; assembly: GCF_014198315.1. Lineage (NCBI taxonomy): Bacteria > Pseudomonadati > Pseudomonadota > Alphaproteobacteria > Hyphomicrobiales > Nitrobacteraceae > Bradyrhizobium > Bradyrhizobium sp. CIR48. Next base: position 281,337 of record NZ_JACIHG010000006.1, on the reverse strand, counting down.
CCGATGGTGACCTTGACGGTCTTCTGCTCCATGAACAGCGAACCGTCACTCATCTTCGCGACCGCAATCACGTTCTGCGTGGTCGCAAGCCGGATCCGGATCGAAGCTTCCGCCTTGCCCGACAGCGGCGTAAACGACAGCGTCGCCACGCCCGCATTGGGGTTGCCGTCGGCGATGATCAGAACGTCTTTCACATAGGCGTCTGCCGTCATCGGGCTCTCGATGTTGATCGAGAGCGGCACGGTGTTGCCGTTCTCCGCGATCTCCGGCAGGTCGAGCGCGATCTTGCCCTTGGCAGGCTGCTTGCCGCCGGTGAACGTCTCGATCCACTTCGCCGCATCGCCCGTCACCTCGGCATCGGCTGCGATGGGCATCAGCGTCAGCATGACGAAGCCGCCCCCGAGCGCAAATGCCTGCCGTCGATTGATGGCTCTCATTCCTGATCCTCCTCGCCGTCAGTTCAGCGTCTTGAGAAAAGCGATGACGTCCTCGACCTGCGCGGCCGTCAAAATGGACTTGCCGACGAACTCCGGGCGCACCCGGCTGAGGCCATCATTCCGGAAGAACGCCGGCATGACGGTGTCGGTAAAGATGCGCTTGGGGTCGGCGATGATGAGGCGCAATTGCTCCTCGGTGTAGCGGCCGGCCACGCCGTCCAGGGATGGACCGAACTCGCCGTGGAAATCCTCGGACTTCAGGCTGGTGACCTGGTGGCAGGCCAGGCAATTGCCGAGCGTGCGCGTCAGAAATACCTTCTTGCCGGCGGCGGCATTACCGGGCGCGCCGGTCAGGGATTTCGGCAAGGAGTCGTTGACGATATCGAGCCTGATCGGCTCCTTGTTCGGATCTTGCGCCAGAGCGCTTCCGGCCGACAGACAAAGTGCAAACGCAGCTGCAAGCGAGCGCCGCATGTTCCCTACCCTCGGATCGCGGGGTGACGCCCGCTCTTGGTCACAACGGACTCACAGTCCATCAAATTCAGTTATTATGATATGTTCATATAAACGCTGGCGTCAAGCGGAATTCGACGGCGTTCCGCATCAGCCGTTCGCGGCCAGGAAATCCCGGAACGAGCCGCGCTCGTAAGCGCGCTCCCGCACGAAACGAAACATCGCCAGGAAGTGCGGCGGCTTGAGATAGCCGGGTGCCCTCGCCACCTCGCGCGCCATTGCATCCTTTGTTTCGAGGCCATCGGCGGATGGTGGAAAGAACTGAAAGGTCGGCGTGAACCGGATCCCGTATTTCTGGGCGAGCTCTTTCTCTGTTAATTCCTGGCGGTCGAAGTCCGTCACCTTGCGCGCGCCGATCAGGTTGAGCTGCAGCACCTCGAAATTGTCGCGGATATAGCTGGCGATGCCGGCATCGGCGAAGTTCACAAGATGCGTCTCGCGGCAATAGGGGCAGCCGCGCAGCTCCCACATGATGGCAAGCCGCTTGCCGCCGGCCGCAGCGCCCTCCAGATCTTCGCGCAGATCAAGGAAGCTCTGCAGAAACCAGGGCTCGTGATAGAGCCCGTCTTCTCCGACGGCGGGCTCGGCCGCCGCCGCGCCGCGGCCGGCCAACGCCGCGCCTGCAGCGAATGCGAGGACGCCGCGTCGCGTCGGCGTGCGAAGCGAGGTCGGGGTTTCGTGCCTCGGAAGGTCTTGCGCGTTGCTCATTTTCATTATGATATTCGAATACACGAATGTGACAAGGAGATCCGATCTTGCGCTGCACCATCGTGCTGCTGGCATGGCTGGCCTCGAACGCGCTCGCGCTCGGCGCGGAAGCCGATAGACCTGCGGATTTCGCATCGGCGATGGCGCCGATCATGGCCAATCTGCGCACCGCCGCGAGCTATGCGCGCACTGGAAATTTCGCACTGGCGCAGATCGAGACGGACGAAGCGGTCGCCGGGTGGAAGCGGCTTGTGCCGAGCACATCCGGTCCCCCGCCCGCTTATGCGCCGGCCGAATTGACGCGATTTCTCGACGGAGGTCGCGAGAGACTCACGGCGATCACGGGCGCGCTGGACCGCGGAGACAATGTCGCCGCCGGCCGCGAGTTGCTTGCGGTTCGGCAGGCTTTTCACGCGCTCAGGCGTCACGCGGGCCTGTACGATCTCGGCGATTGCATCTTCGAGATCGCGCCCGCCATGGAAGCGTTGCGTATCGCCGCCACCAGGTACGGCGAACAGCCGGCATCGGCGAATGCCGAGGACACCGTCGCCGCCGCGAGCGCGTTCCGCGATCGGCTTCAACGCTGTAACGAATGGGCAAACAGCGAGATCGCCGCCCAAGGTGAATTCCGCCGCCTGATCGACGGCGCAATCGCCAGCAGCGGCGAGATCGCTCATGCCGCGATGGCGGGCGACGGCCCCCTCGTGCATCGTTACCTCATCGAACTGCAATCCTTTGCCCAGTTGCTCGACTTCCGTTACGGCTAGCCTCAGCCGATGCTGGTCAATGCAGGAAAATGCTCGAGCAGCCATTCCGAGACCACGGGCATCAATCCGGTCAGGAACATCAGACCGGTCACGACGAGGAAGACGCCCATCGACTTCTCGATCAGGCCGAGATGCCGGCGCACACGACCGAGCGCGGCAATGAAGCGGCCGGTGAAGGCCGCCGCGATCAGGAAGGGAATGCCGGTCCCGACCGAATAGGCGAGCAGCAGCAATGCGCCCCGCCCGGTCGTGTCCTCCGAGCCCGCCATCAGCAGCACGGCGGCGAGGATGGGGCCGGCACAGGGCGTCCAGCCAAACGCAAAGGCCAGGCCCATGACGAAGGCCCCCGCCACGCCGGCCGGGCGGTTGTCGACCTGCACGATCGCGCTGCGATAGAGCAGCGGAATCCGGAGCAGCCCCAGGAAATGCAGGCCCATGACGATAATCAGCCCGCCGGCGACGATGCCGAGCGTCGACAGGTGCGCGGAAATGAAGCGTCCCGCGATCGAGGCGGTCGAGCCGAGCGCGACGAACACCAGGGAAAAGCCCGCCACGAAGGCCAGCGCGGAGATCAGGATCCGCGGCCGCAGATCCGGGCTGTCGCCGCACAGATCCGTGACCGAGACGCCGGCCATGTAGCACAGGAACGGCGGCACCAGGGGCAGGATGCAGGGCGACAGGAACGACAACAGGCCCGCGACGAAGGCCGCACCCAGCGTAACGTCCAAGGTCATTTCCGCCCCATCCCTAGCACATATACGAGTTTAATGATATAAAGCGTCGATCGACGTTTGGAAAGCATCACGAGGAAGTCTGCAAAGGCCGGTTACGCAGCATGAACAGAATCATCGTTTTGCTCGCGCTCGCCGTCGGGCTCACGCTGCCCGCGACGGCATCGCGCGCCGCCGAGCTCGTCATGTTCGAGCGCGCCGGCTGCGCCTGGTGCGCGCGCTTCAACGCCGAGATCGCCCCGATCTACGGCAAGACCGACGAAAGCCGGGCTGCACCACTGCGCCGGGTCGACCTGAACAGCCCCCTTCCCGCCGATCTCGCCGGAATCGATCCGGGTCCCTTCACGCCGACCTTCGTCGTGGTACAAGAGGGCCGTGAGATCGGGCGCATTCGCGGCTATCCCGGCGATGCCTTCTTCTTCGGCCTGTTGGACCGAATCCTGTCAAACACGGGATCGGAACCCGGGAGGTCGTGACCATCTTGCGGATTTTCTGAGAGGAACTTGACGCGATGCCGTTGCCAAAGCTGAAGGATATCGAGGGCTCCGCCGAACTCGAGCAGATGATCGAGAAGGCGCGCGAGGCCAGCGACATGCTCAAGGCGCTGTCGCACGAGTCCCGATTGCTGCTGCTCTGCATCCTCTCCGAGGGCGAGAAGTCCGTGACCGAGCTCGAGCAGTTCCTTGGCGAGCGCCAATCGACCGTCTCCCAGCAGCTCGCGCGGTTGCGGCTCGATCGGCTGGTGACGACCCGCCGCGACGGCAAGACGATCTACTACAGTCTCGCCAGCGAGGACGTCCGCAAGATTCTCACCGCCGTTTACGACGTGTTCTGCGAGCCGGTTCGCCGGCGCCGCCGGTAGTTCTCCACGCTGGATTTTCGCGCCCCACCGGGGCAGACTACCCGCAAGGCAGAACCAAAAACGAAGCGGGAGGAATGCTGAGCCCTTCGACCATAGCGTTCGCATGCGGGCTTGCCGCCGGTGCCGTGCTCGGCGTTGCCGGCCGCGCGGGTCGTTTCTGTACGCTGGCGATGCTCGAGGACGCATTCTTCGGATCGGATTTTCGTCGGCTGAAATCCTTCGCGCTGGCCGCGGCAGTCGCCCTGCTCGCGACCCAGGCGCTCGCCGCGTTCGGCATTGTCGATCTGTCGCGGTCGATCTACCTCACGGCGTCGATCGGACTTGGCGGTGCGATCATCGGCGGGCTGATGTTCGGCGTCGGCATGGCGCTGGTCGGCACCTGCGGCTTCGGCACGCTGGTGCGCGTTGGCGGCGGCGATCTGCGCGCCATCGTGGTCTTTCTCGTGCTCGGCCTGTCGGCGCTCGCGACCATGCGCGGCATCACCGGCATGCTGCGCCTGATGCTGATCGAGCCGTTGTCGTTGCGGCTACCCGAGGGAAGCACCCAGACCTTGACGTCGCTGCTCGGCGCAGGCAGCGCGATGCGCGCGATCCTCGTCGTGGCGATGTCCGCCGCGCTCGCCTTCTGGGCCCTTGCAGATGGCAGGCTGATCCGGTCGCCGCGGCTGCTGGCCTCCGGCATTGCCGTCGGCGCCGCGATCGCGTTCGGCTGGTTTGCCACCGGATGGCTTGCCGACGACGAGTTCGATCCCGTGCGGGTCTCCTCGCTCAGCTTCGTGGCACCGCTTGGTGACGCCATTCTCTACGTCGCCACCTTCTCCGGCGCGCGGCTCAATTTCGGCATCGGCTCGGTTGCCGGCGTCGTCGCAGGCTCGTTTGCCGCCGCGATGCTCGCGCGCGGCTTCCGCTGGGAAGCGTGCGACGACGCACGCGAGCTGAAGCGTCACATGATCGGCGCGCTGCTGATGGGCATCGGCGGCATCATGTCGATGGGCTGCACCATCGGTCAGGGCCTCAGCGCGCTGTCGACGCTCGCGGTTTCGGCCCCCGTCACGATGGTGGCCATCGCCTGCGGCGCCCGCCTCGGGCTCGAGTTCACGATGACCGGCGAGTGGCTGCCGGCCGTTCGCAGACTGTTCGGGGTCTCGACCTGACTCGAAAAACGCGGATCGCCGTCGAACTGCCGGCCTCGTATCCTCCTGTAGTCCGGTTGCCCTTTCAAGCATGACGGCAGACACACCTTCGCATTCTCGCGGCTGATTTCGCCCGAGCTTTGCTTGGTCTCGCTACCCTCTAAGGCCAAGAGGGCGCAGGGAAGGCCGGGTGCTGGCGCGCACCCGCGGTCCGCTGCGCGAAATGCACACGCAGGAAGAACCGCACAGCAGCATACAGGTGGTGCCGATCACTCGGCCTTCCCTGCGCAGTGGCTGGACGGCTTATGCCGTGATCTCCCGGGAGCCGACCATTCCTTCTGGCCTCCCTCGCCCCGCGAATTTGGATGATGCAGTCTGCCCGGTTGGGCTCGCTCGCACCTTCGCAAGGACTTGACCGTGGCAACGACGGCCTGGACCACACGGTTTTGCCGTACGCGCGTTCGCTGGTCACCACATTATCTCCCGGCCTTGTCGACGTTGCCGAAAGAATGGGGCGAGACGAACTGAACAGCGCCGCTCATCCGCACGAAGCCTCGGGCTCACAGGGACTACCCGCCCTGCCCGCGCCTCTCGTGCCGACGCTGCCGCGTCCACCGCAAGCCCGGCTCGCGACAGTGACGACACATAGTCGCCCCTCTTGGGTGAGCCGGGATGCGCGACACATACGCCGAAACCGAATTTCGGTAAAGTGGAATATTTTTAGCGAAGCGGATTGACAGCGGGCGACACAGGCTCGGCCCCGGAGCCCGGATGAGCGTAGCGACATCCCGGATCGGCGCGGGAGCGCAAGGGCTCTCGTTTGCGCCCTCAGTCGTGAGCGCCGGACATTTCGTCGTGCTTCAAGTGCCGCCTGCGGATATTGCGGGTGACGATCCAGACCACCGCCACGGCGACCGGCACGAAGATCGCGGTTGCAAGCGAAGGCTCGACATGCAGGCCGCCGTCATGGGCACCCTTGGCGAGGTAGCCGAACAGGCTGACGACGTAATAGCCGATGGCCGCCACCGACAAGCCTTCGACCGTGCTCTGTAGCCTCAATTGCAATCGGGTGCGCTCATCCATCGAGCGCAGCAGATCGCGATTCTGCTCCTCGAGCTCGACATCGACGCGTGTGCGCAACAGATCGGCCGCGCGCGCGAGCTTGATCGACAGATCGGCCTGCCGGTCCTCCATCGTCGCGCAGGTGCGCATCGCAGGTGCCATGCGGCGGGCGAGGAAGGAGGACCAGGTCGGATAGCCCGCGATCTCGCCGCCTTCGATCACGGCGAGGCGCGCCTGCACGATGTCGTTGTAGGCGCGGCTGGCGCCGAACCGAAACGAGCTGCCGGCAGCTCCCCTTTCCAGCGAAGCCGCCAGTGCGGTCAGTTCCGTCAGGAGATGATTGTTGAGCTTGAGATCCTCGGCGCCCTGCATCTCCTCGAGCACTTCGACGAGCCGCCTACCGATATGATCGACAGTCGGCGCAAGCTCGAGCGCGGCGGGCAGACCGAGCAGCGCCAGCGTGCGATAGGTCTCGATCTCCAGCACACGCTGCACGAGGGCACCGAGCCGGCCGGGCGAGAGGCCGTCGTTGCAGACGAGAATGCGGACGAAGCCCTGATCGTCCGTGCGAAAGTCGGATGCGACGACGGCAGGTCCGCTGCGGACCGCGGCAATGGCGAGACTGCCTCTCTCGAACAGCTGCTGCGCACGCTCCAGCGCCGCCGAAGTCTGCTCGACCTCGAGCTTGACGGCGACCAGCAATTGGCCGGATTGGCGCAGAGACCGGATCAACGCGGCCGACTCTTCACCGATCTCGCCGAACCGGCGCGCGGGCGTCTGCGGGCTGCTCAGGATCCAGGTGAAGGTGCTGAACTCCGAGTGTTGCTCCCAGCGGAGCTGGGTGTCACCGATCATCACCTGATGATGCTTGGTTCCGGCGTCCGGCGGCGCCTGGCCGTGCGACATGCAGAATGCCACGAAGCTCTGCCGGTCCGCCTCAGCGACCTCGCCCTGGCCGAGAAAGGCAAAGCGCAGCACCGTGACCGGCGCTGTCAGCCTGGTGAATGGGCGGGCATGCACCTCGGCCAGCACCGCACCACGCTGCGGGTGCAGTTCGAAGTCGGCGAGATCGAGGTCACGGTTCATCGACGGTCCCCCTGCTGGGCTTTCAGGCCGCGACGTGTCGCCAACCTCGCCGTTCACTACCACAACACACCTCGCCTGCAACGCATCGCTCGTTGCGGGACCATTTTTTCGCGCGGAGACTCTCGCGGCCCATGGCCTGCCGCGACCTAGAACGTCCCGGCGATGGTAAGACGGAACGTCAACGGCTCCACGGGGTGCAGCACGTAGTCCATCACGCCGTTCTGACAGACTGAAGTTGGCGCAGTGCCCGATATGCAGAGGTTGTAAAGCGTATCGGTCTTGAGCAGCGAGCCATAGGCATAGCTGATCTGGTTCGCCCTCGTGTTGAAGAGGTTCAGCACGTCGAGCTGAAGGTGCCAGCCATTGTCGATGCGATAGCCAAGGCGGCCGTTGAAAATGCTGGTCGCAGAGGAACGGAATGCGTTGTCCTCCGTCAGCGGGCTCGACGCCAGATAGCGCCAGCGCAAGGTTCCGAACCAGCCGGTCCTCTCGCCCAGCGTGACGCCTGCCGATGCCACCATCGCCGGCGCGTTCGGAATGTAGTTGCCGGGCGCGTTACCGATCTGCGCCTCGGGATAGCCGGCGAGCGAGGCATAGACGTCCGCCTGCTCGCTGTCATAGCCGCGGAAGCGTGCATGAGTCATTGCGAGATCGGCATCGATGTCGATCCAGGATCTGGGCCGGTAGTGGTTGGTCCATTCGAAGCCGTAGCGGCGGCTGGCGCGGGTTGCCGACGTGTCCCCGGCATCGCCGGAGAACAGGATCTCGGAATCCTGATCCAGCATGAAGACGCTGAGCGAGGTGTCGAGGCCGGGAACGATCCTGCTGCGCACGCCGACCTCTGCACCCCTGGTGCGCACCAGGAGCGGCGATGGCGTCAGCCTCGTCGCGGGATCGCTGGGATCCTCCGTCGTGGTCGCGCCGCGGGCGTCGTTGGAGTGCATGCCGTAGCCGACGCCGAAGAAGAATTCGGTCTGGTTGAACGGGCCGAGCACCATCCTGAATTTCGGGCTGCCGAGCGCGGCGTCGGTGCGGCCGGAATTGTTGGCATTGAACCGCGACGTGACGTCGGCGGCATAATAGTCGCCGCGCCATCCCACCGTCGTCCTGAGCCAATCGGTCCATCTCACTGTGTTTTCGGCATATACGCCGACGCTGCCCTCGCCGACCTTGTCGCTGCGAATGTTGGCGAGGAAGCCGCGCTGGAAGGTGTTGGTGAGCGCGAGATCGATCGCATCATAGCGCGACTGCAGGCCAAAGCTGGTCTGCATCGGCAAGCCCGCCAACGAGCCGTTCAGCGTGCGCGAGATGTTGGCGCCCGCCATCAGGCGATCGTCGTGCTGGTGGAACTGGTCGCCGAGCACGGGATCGCTGAGGAAGTAGGTGAAATTGTTGAAGAGGTCGAGCTGGCTCTTCACGACATAGGCGTTGGCTTTCCAGGAGCCGAGGTCGTCGCTCTGCGCGATGCGGCCCGAGAGCGCGAAACGGTTGGTGTTGCCGCCGTCGCTTGGATCTTCCGAGCCGAAGCGATCGAGAAAGCCGGATGCGATCGCGCGCTGCGGGACCTGGTCCGTCGAATTCCATTTGTTGGCGTAGGCCATGCCGGTGACGGAGACGCCGTCGGTCGCGGTGCCCTGGCTGTAGCGCACGAGGCCGTTGAGCTTTCGCACATTGTCCGGGTTGTCCCACGGGCCGTTGTAGGTCCCGATCTCGCCGACCACGAGCAAGGAGCCGTCACCGACCTTCGCGGAGTCCATGCCGAGCAGGCGGCGATAGCCGAAGCTGCCGGCGGTCAGCTGCGCTATTCCCCTGGTGCGGTCGATCAGACCGATATGGACGCTGCCGGCCGAAGCGAAATCGCCTTCGTCGGCGAAGTACGGCCCCTTGCGCGCGTCCACTGCGGCGATGGTTTCCGGGATTAGCCAGTTGAGATCGGCATAGCCCTGGCCGTGCGCGTGGGTGCGCATGTTCACGGGGACGCCGTCGACAGTGATGGCAAGGTCGGTACCGTGGTCGAGATTATAGCCGCGCAGGAAATACTGGTTGGCTTTGCCCTCGCCGGAATGCTGCGTCACGATGAGACCCGGCACGGCTTCGAGCGCTTCGCCCGGCCGCGTGAAAGGGCGTGCATTGATCTCCTCGCCCGAGACGGAGATCTCGCTGGCCATGCCAAGCTGAACCTTTGCACCCGAGGCGACGCTGCGCACATCCGACGCTTGCGCCGCTGCCGGATACGCGGGGATGCGGTGGTCGGCCGGGGACGGCTTGCCGGCCCGGCGCGATGCGACCGGCTTCTTGCGCCCCGCCGTCTCGCCGCCGCCGACCTGGATTGCCGGCAGCTCGCGTGAGGTGCTCTCGCCCTGCGCCAAAGCGCGGCCATCATCCGCGAGCAGCACCAGGACCGAGAGTGTCGTCAGCGCGCCGCCGCCACGAAAGGGCTCATGCCGCTTCGGTTGCATCGGCGCATGCCAGAGCTTTCGTCGCGGCCCGGTGCCGGCCGTCCGCAAAGATGCGGCGATAGAGCACGACCGAGACGAGCCAGGCGATTGCAAACAGCGCGATCACGGCAAAGCCGACATTGGCGAGCGACTCGTTGAGGCCCTCGACCAGCGTCCACATCCCTCCGGACAAGTCGAGCCGGTCGGCGATCAGCCCGAGCGCCTCGATACCGCCGATGAACAGCGCGACCGCCACGGAGGCGCCGGTGATCGTGAGGTTGTACCAGAGCTTTCGCAAGGGATCGACGAAGGCCCATCGATAGGCGCTCACCATCAGCGCGGAGTCGGCGGTGTCGACCAGCGCCATGCCCGACGCGAACAGTGCAGGGAAAACCAGCACGTCGGCGACCGACGCGCCGCGCGCGGCTTCGGTTGCTGAGATGCTGAGCAGGCCGATCTCGGTCGCCGTGTCGAATCCCAGCCCGAACAGGAAGCCGAGCGGATACATGTGCCAGGGTTTCGTGACCAGGCGGAACAGCGGTCCGAGCAGTCGCGCGAGGAAGCCGCGGTTGGCGAGCAGCGTCTCAAGACCTTCGGCGTCGTGAACGCCCTGCTCCCGCGCCGCACGAAACGTCCGCCACAGGCCGGCGAAGATGACGAGATTGATGGCCGCGATCACGAGCAGGAACAGCGCCGACACCGACGTTCCGATGAGGCCGCCGATCTCCTTGAGCAGACTATCGCCGCCAAGGCTCACCACGCCGAGCGCGAGCAATATGGTCGCGACCACGACGACGGTGGAATGGCCGAGCGCAAAATAGAGGCCGACGCTACGCGGCGCGCCACCCGTCTGCATCAGCTTGCGCACGACGTTGTCGATGGCGGCGATGTGGTCGGCATCGACGGCGTGGCGCAGACCGAACACCCAGGCCAGCAGCGCAGTCGCCAGCACCGTCGGCCGATCGCCGAACAGCGCGAAGGCCCAGGCCCATGCGGCGATGTTGGCGGCGATCAGCCCCCCGAACAGCACCACCGTTCCGGGCTCGACCACCCGCGAAGTCCGCCTCACCGCCTGCTCCATCCACCTGATCCCGCAGTATGACGTTTATCAAGAACCCTCATACTGGCAAGAGCAAGAGCCGCGCCACTTTTCGGCCTGGCGGCCGAAAGGGCTCACCGAGACGGAAGTCACCTCGTTGATTCAATGGAGACTTTTCTAGTCCGGCGCATCACGGCGCCGGAGCGGAATGCTGGGCTGCGTTTCACGCAAGCGCGTGCGCGATCACATATCCACGGTCATCGACAGGAGATATGTGCGCGGTGCTCCCAGGAAGAACGTTCCGAACGAAGCCACGCTGGACCAGTAACTCTCACCGGTCACGTTCTGGATGTTTGCGCGGAAAACCGTCTTCTTGCCGTTGATCGCGGTGGTGTAGCGAGCGCCGAGGTCGAGCCGCGTCCACTCGGGAATCGGCTGCTTGTTCGCGGCGTCGACGAACTGCCTGCCCGTGTAGATCACGGCTCCATTCACGGTGAGCCCCCTCATCCACGGGAGGTCCCACTCCGCGCCGATATTGGCCTGTATGTTCGGAACGCCGATCGGCGTGTTGCCCACATTGGCCGCGACGGCGGTCTTGGTCAGGGTGCCGTCCAGCAGCGAAACGCCTCCGAGGATACGAACATCCGGCGTGAGCTCGCCGGATACGTTGAATTCGAGCCCGCGGACCCGTTGTTCGGCTGTCGCCGCGAAGCGCCCGGCGGAGAGCTCGCCGCTCGCCTTCGATATCTCGAAAGCGCTGAAGGTGGTTGCAATCCGGCCAAAATCCACTTTGATGCCGGCCTCGTACTGCTTGGCGACGTAAGGCTGCAGCACTTCGCCGAAATTGGACGCGTTCTGAGGAGCCACGTCGCCCCGGGCGAGACCTTCAACGTAGTTCGCGTACAGGGAAATATTGTCCACGGGCCGGACGACGAGGCCGACCACAGGGGTGACCGCGCTCTTGTCATAGGACGACGTCAGTGTCCCGACGTTGGAGAGGTAATTGTGCGCCTCGATGCCCTGGCGCCGGACGCCCAAAGTCAACAGGACGTGCTCATCGAGCACGGACAAGGTGTCGGCAATCGAGAGCCCGGTAAGCTCGCTGTCCGAGAGCCGGGGACGGTCGCTGATCTCGTTCGCGAACTGCGTCGGCGCGACAGTGGGACTGTAGATGTTCGAGGTGACCAGACTGCCATTGGTGAGCCGCCGGTGCAGCGCGTCGTGATAGACCGAGGCCTGGAAGGCGACGGCATGGTGGACGAAGCCGGTATCGAAGCGGGCGCGAACACCGCCATCATATGTGGTTCGATCGATGCTGAGGCCGAAGTACTGGGGCGTTGAGGTCGTATTGCCGCTCGTGCTGACGATGGTCGGAAGACCGAAGAACCGCTCGACGTTGGTCTTGGAGCCGCCGACATCCGCGAACAGCGTGACCTGCTCGGTGAGATCGTACTCGGTCCGCAGCAAGGCGGACTGGTCGTTGATGCGCGACCATTCCCAGGGCTGGGTCACGTTCAGCTTGCCGTCCGGCGCCTTCGGCACCTGCAGGCCGGGAGCCATCAGAAAGGGACGTGACGGCGCGTCGAACCGATCGGTCTGGGCGATGAGATAGAGCCAGGACCTGAACCGTTCGCCTTGATAGTCGAGCGCCAGCGATCCGACACCTGTCGTCTCGGATTGGCGGTCGATGGGCGTGTCGCCGCCGCGGACGCTTCCGCTGGCGCGTACGCCCCATTCCTTGCCATCGCCGTAGCGCCTCGCAACATCCCAGTGACCGCCGAAACGTGCGGTCGAGCCGTAGCTCGCGGTCAAGCGGGTCAAATCCTCTTCCGCGCGCTTGGGCACGACATTGATGACGCCGCCAACGCCGCCATTGGGCGCCATGCCCGAGAGCGCGGCCGAGGGACCCTTGAGCACTTCGATGCGCTCGACGTAGTCCGTGAAGATCCGATATGTCGGCGCGATTCCGTAAAGGCCCTCGAAGGCGAACTCACCGTTATTGCCTTCGTTGATCGGGAAGCCGCGTATGTTGAAGGAATCGACGATACCGCCGGTCGGGTGGGAACTTCGCACGGAGGGATCGAGGATCAGGGCATCCGCACCCGTTGCCGCCTGCTGATCCCGAATGAGCTTGTCCGTGTAGCTCGTCACGCTGAACGGTGACTTCATGGTGTTGGTATTTCCGAGCATCCCCAGTCGTGCGCCTTGAGCGACCTGCCCGCCGGCAAATGGCGGGACGACAGCCGGTTGCGATTGCACTGCGACCGTCGGGGCTTGCGGGGCGCGCCGTGAGGTCGATCGGACCCGCGCGTCGTTTCGCCTGGTTGGCGCACGGCGAACCGACTGTTGCGTCGGGGCTTCGACAGTCACGGGCGGAAGGGAATTACCGCCCTGGGACGTTTGGGATTGAGCAGGCGATTCGAACCACGTCAACCACGCCACACCACCCAGCAGCGCCGCACCGAAGCGAGCTACCGTCTTATCCCCACCCGCACGTCGCATTCCAGAAAGTCCTTCATCAATAGTGCGCAGCCCGCCGTGAAGCGGCTTCCGCGTCTGGCCAGCAACGACCATGGATCGAAGAGCAGCTCTTCGTATCCGAGCTCGGCCGGCATGCATGGCCCGTCAATCAGTTGCTCTGCAGACGCGCACGCGCGTTTGCTGCCTTCGTCTTGGCGGCAACATTCGAATGTCAGCGATCTGCATCGCCTCTTTAAAAAGACGCCATTGTGACGGCAACGCAAATGCGTGCGCGCGACTTAGAATGCCTCGATCATCGCCAACCGGGAGGAGAATGTCTGGAACGATTCAAATGCGCTTTCGATGATTGCAGATCGGTGCGGTCAAAATGCCGCAGGAAGATTCGCCGGGAGTGCGGTCGTCAGGAATGCTTCGGCGCCATCACTTCGTTGCTGTGGCCTTTATTGCGACGACATCTGCCGCTGACGCGCTCGATCTCAGCGAGATCATGATCCGGCTGATGGTGGCTGCAATGCCGATACGTCTGGGGTCGCGACAGGACTGACGGGGCTGCTCAGGTCGGCGAAAATTGCCGAGCGTTGCGACATTCTGGTTGTGAGACGCGCGATGTTGAGCTGGTGGATCCGGCTGGTGCCCTCATCTCATTCCTGCAGCGCCTCCTCGCGCCGCGCCCGGATCGTGGGTAGCATGATCAGGATAATCGCGATGGCGGCCGCGGCCAGGAGGCTCGCCGAGAGCGGCGATGTGAGCAGCACGGTGACGTCGCCGCGCGACAGCACCATGGCACGGCGAAAATTCTCCTCGATGGCAGGGCCCAGAGCCAGCCCCAGCAGCAGCGGCGCCGCCGGCAATTGCAGCTTGATCAGGACGTAGCCGAACACGCAGAACATTGCGGCCTCGTAGACCTCGAATGTTCCGCTGTTGATGGAATAGACGCCGATCGAACAGAACACCATGATCGCCGGAAACAGATATCGGTAAGGAATGATGAGCAGCTTCACCCACAGCCCGACGAGCGGAAGATTGAGGATCAGCAGCATCAGATTGCCGACCCACATCGAGACGATGAGGCCCCAGAACAGGGTCGGGTTCTTCGTCATCACCTCCGGGCCCGGGTGGATGTTGTGGATGTTCATGGCGCCGACCATCAGGGCCATCACGACGTTGGAGGGAACGCCGAGCGTCAGCAGTGGAATGAACGAGGTCTGCGCGCCTGCGTTATTCGCCGATTCAGGCCCTGCAACGCCTTCGATGGCTCCTTTGCCGAACTGCTGGGGATGCCGCGACAGCTTCTTCTCGAGCGTATAGGACGCAAAGGACGAGAGCACCGCACCGCCGCCGGGCAGGACGCCCAGCAACGTGCCCAGGGCCGTACCGCGCAGCATCGCCGGCACCATGCGGCGGAAGTCGTCGCGGGTCGGAAACAGATTGGTGATCTTCTGGGTGACCAGCGACAGCTTGTCGTCCTGCTCGAGATTCTTGACGATCTCGGCAAAGCCGAAGATGCCCATCGCCAACGGCACGAAATCGAGACCGTCGAACAGCTGGGGAATGCCGAAAGCAAAGCGCTGGCTGCCGCTGTTCAAATCGGTGCCGACGAGGCTGAGGAGCATGCCGAGCACGACCATGCCGATGCCCTCGATAAACGGGCCGCTCGACAGCACCGAGGCGAGGATCAGCCCCAGGATCATGAGCGCGAAGAATTCCTTTGGGCCAAACAGCAGCGCCGTCGCGGTCAGCGGGCCTGCAAGGGCGGCCAGCGCGAGCGTGGCCACGCATCCTGCAAAAAACGAGCCGATGGCAGCGGTGGCGAGCGCGACGCCGGCGCGGCCCTGCTTCGCCATCTGGTAGCCATCGATCGTGGTCACGACGGAGGAGGATTCGCCGGGCAAATTGACGACGATGGCAGTGGTCGAGCCGCCGTACTGCGCGCCGTAATAGATTCCGGCGAGCATGATCAGCGCGGCGTCCGGCGGCAGCGCATAGGTGATCGGCAGCAACATCGCGATAGTTGCGAGCGGGCCGAGGCCGGGAAGCACGCCGATCAAGGTCCCGAGCAGACATCCGAAGAAGGCGTAGAGCAGGTTGGCGGGCTGGGCGGCGGTCGCAAAGCCGATCGCCAGATTGTGGACGAGATCCATCGATCGGCCCGTTCAGTTGAGAAGGGACGGCCAGACGGGCAGCTGCAACCCGAGACCGTAGACGAAGACGGCAAGACACAGCGCAATGAGCACCGCCGCATTCGCCAGCGCGCCTGTCCAGGTGAACTCGGAGCTGGCCCGGCTCGACACCATGATCAGCACGAACAATGCGCCGACCAGACCGAGCGGAAACAGCAAGGCTGCGAACAGGACCACGGACCCGGTCACCCAGGCGAGCCCCTTGAAATCCCATTTGCGCAGCAGCTGCCGTTCCGCGGCGGGCTTCATGGCACTGAGAATCACGACGAGGCCGATGGCAGCGAGCACGATCGCGAGCAGGCGCGGGAAATAGCCCGGCCCCATTCGCGCGACCGTGCCCGCGGGGTAGCCGAGCGCCGCCACGAAGAAGAAGATTGCAAAGGCGAGGAACAGGGCGCCGGACGCGAAGGCCCTGTGATTGCGGATCGCCAATCCCTTCATGCTCGCTCTCCCTCGCCCGGCCCTTCCCCGCTTGTGCCGGCCATCGACGAACGCTCATCGAGGGCTTCCATCAGAACCGGCATGCCGATGGCGCAGGCATGAACGCCTAGATGCGCGGTCATCTGGAGAACCTGAAGCATCTCTCGCTGGCCGATGCCGAGCCGCAGGGCCCGTTTGATCTGCACACGCAGCCCTTGCGGGTTGAGCGCCGTGAAGCAGGCGTTCAATGCGATCGAGATCAGACATTGCGACCGTTGGTCGAGGCCCTCCCCGGCCGCTCCGCCCGCGAGGAGATCGAACAAGAGGGCAAAATAGCCGGGATCGTGTCGCAGCCACTGCTCGCAGAAGTCAGGCCAATCGCCGAACCGCGCGACATAGGCATCCCGCAGCACCCTCTGCTCGTCCGAGAGCTCGCCTTGATCGACCTCCAGGCCCGCGCTTGCCAGTTCTTCCGCGAGAATGGCGACGCCGACGTTGCAGCCGTCGAGCCCCTGGGCCGTTGCGAGACGGAATACATCGACGATCTCCCGCGCCGACGCCCCCTCCTGAAGCGCGAGGCGGAGGTGCAGTGCGAGCCCTGAGCGGAACAGATGCGTCGCTGAGCCATCGAGCGCGACATAGATCAGCTCCCGCATCTTGGGCGACAGCGGCCCCTTCTCCGCGGCGTAGCCCGCATACTTGCCGTAGGTCTGAAGAAATTCGGGATCGAGGCGCAGCAGGCCTTCCGTCCAGGGCCGCCAATAGCCGCGCGCCTTGATATAGGCCTCTTTCAGCACCTGCTGTTCCGGCGTCAGACTGGACATGGCGATCGCACCGTCAGGCAATGTTGGTGAGGGTGATCCCGCCGTCGACGGTGAGCACCTGTGCCGAGATGAATCCGCTGTCGTCGCCGGCGAGGAAACAGATCGCCTTGGCGATGTCGTCGACCGTGCCGAGCCGCCCCAGCGGAGTTCGTGCGATCCGGCGCGCATCGAGCTCGGCGTTGCGGTTGCGCATGGTTCCCTCGGTCGGAATCGCCGAGGGCGCCACTGCGTTGACACGGATGTTGCGCTCCCCGAGCTCCGCCGCGGCTGCGCGTGTGATGCCCATGACGCCGGCCTTGATGCCGCTGTAGACGATGCTGTTCTTGGCCGAAAGCAGACCGGCCACCGAAGCGACGTTGACGATCGCGCCGCCACGTTCGGCATCCATGACTTCCGCGGCCGCCTGGATACCCCACATCACCGACTTGAAGCCGATATTGAGCATGCGCTCGACGGTCTCCGGCGCGATGTCGGCGACCGATTGATAACGGACCCAGGCTGCGTTGTTGACGAGGATGTCGAACCGTCCCTGCCGCTCCGCCACTCCAAGCACCGCCTGCCGCATGCCGTCGCGACTGGACACGTCCTGCGTAACGGCCAACGCCTCGCCGCCGGAGGCCTTGATCGCATCGACCGTGCCGTTCACGAATTCCGGCTTCAGATCATTGACGCCGACAATCGCGCCGCGTGAGGCCAATTTGAGCGCAGTCGCACGGCCGATGCCGTTTCCGGCACCGGTGACGAGTGCAACGCGGCCCGCGAGCGTCTGATCCCTGGTCTCGGTCATGGTCATCTCCTTCATGCTCCTGCCTCAGTGAACGGAGCAATTTCCGATACGTAACGGCGGCCAAATGCGCTGATCAGGCCGCTGGCATCGCCCTGCGCTTGCAGCGTGCGGATCCGGCGCAAATGACGATGCACCGGAATGTCCCAGGTGAAGCCCATACCGCCATGGATCTGCAGCGCGCCTTCGCTGATCGAGCTGCCATAGGTTGCCGCGGCCAGGAACGCCGCATCGCGCTGAACGGAACCACTCCCCTCGGACAGGCTTCGCGTGATCGCATGACGAATGCTCTCCAGTCCCAGCTTCTGTCGCGCCAGCGCATGACGAATGGCTTGATTGTAGGACAGAGCGTGACCGAACTGCCGGCGCGTCGACGCATGCTCCTGCGCCAGCGACAGGCAGGCCTCGGCAGATCCCAGGATGGCCGCGGCACGCAGTACTTTGGCGTCTGAGCTGAGCATATCCCACGTGTTCGCCGGCAGGATCGAATCGATGGGGATGCGGACCCTCTGGAGACGCACCGCGTGTTCCGGCACAGTCAGATCGAGACCTGCCGCGTCTTCCACCACAACGCCTTCGGCATCGATTCTGACCAAGGCCGCAGCACCTTCGCCGATCCGGGCCAACAGATAGTCGACCTTGTCCGCGCAGGGGGCTCGCGCAACCCAGCCGCTCAGCACGACAGCTTCCCCTTCCCGCTCGGCGACAGCCTCGCCCTGCCACGCGATGGACACCAACGTCTCGCCCGAGATGATCGCGGTGGCGAGATGCGGCAGCGACTGTTGGAGCAGGCGGCCGGCAAAGAGCGTCTCGAGCAGCGGAAAGCCGAGCAGTCCGGAATGGGCGGCCGCGATCACCGGCACCGCGAAGCCGAGCGGCAGGGCAAGTCCCCCGACCTCTTCGTCCGCGATGACGCCGAGCAGCCCGTCACCGGCGAGATTGCGCGCCTGCGCCCGCATCTCCTGCCCCGCACAGGCGACGACCGCACGCGTCGCGGTTGCGGCGAATTCGGCGGGCTGAAGTCCTTCACCGGCCACGATCATCACTTGCCTCGCGAGAGCTGGAGGATCCGATCGGCGATGATACCGAGCTGTATCTCGGTCGTGCCGGCATAGATCGTTTCGGCGCGGGCCTGCAGATAGATCGCCTCGAACCGCCGCCGCGCCACCTTGATCGCCGCGAGCTGCGGCAACATGGCCTGCTGGAGCAGCTCCAGGGCGAGCGCGGCAAAGCGCTGATGCGATTCGCTCCAATAGAGCTTCGCAAGGCTGCCCCGCGCGCCGATCTTGTCACCATTGACGAGCGCCTCGACGGCGGTCTCGACATGTGCTTTCAGCACCTCGATCTCGACCGCGACCTCGCCGAGCCTGACGGCGTAGTGATGATCGTCGACCATCTGCGACAGCGCGGCGTCCGCCTTGCAGGCCGAAATCAGATGGCGCAGCTCGTTCTCGAAGCGCCAGGCGCGATACATGCGGTTGGTGGCGCGCTCGATCTCCAGCACGCGGATCGCCGCGGCCCAGCCCTCATCGGGCGCGCCGATCGCATCGGTCTGGGCCACCTCGACCTCGTCGAAGAAGACCTCGCAGAAGCTCTCGCGGCCATCGATCGACTTGATGGTCCGCACCCGCACGCCCTTCGCATCGAGCGGCACCGCGAACATCGCAAGGCCGCGATGGCGGTCCTCCAGCGGTCCGGTGCGGGCGAGCACGAGACAGCGTTGAGCCCGGTATGCGCCGCTGGTCCAGATTTTCTGGCCGGTGATGCGCCAGGCGTCACCGTCCCGGGTGGCGCGGGTGCGGAGCCCCGCCAGGTCGGAGCCGGCTTCGGGCTCGGAAAAACCCTGACACCAGATGTTGCGCATGTCGAGGATCGCGGGCAAGAAACGCTGCTTCTGCTCTTCGGTCCCAACTGCGAGAATGATGGGACCGGCAAGCTCCTTGCCGATCGAGTTGACGCTTTCGGGCATCGCGAGCGCACCGATCTCCTGATTGGCGACCAGGTGCTCACGCAAGGAGCGGCCGTGCCCGCCATAGGCCTGCGGCCAGGTGATACCCGTCAGCCCGGCGCGGTACATCGCCGCCTCCCAAGCAATGGACTGCTGAAGTGTGGGCGATGCGAATGCGGCGCTGTCGCTGCGGAAACTGGCGGGCAGATTGCCTTGCAGCCAGCGGCGCATCGCGCCGCGATAGGCTTCACCCGTCAGGTTCTCCGCCGCGACGGCTTGCATCGATACCGCTTCAACCACACTCATCGCACGCTTCCTGCTTTCGCCATATCTGCCGACATGTCCCGCCCGGCTGCCAGTCCTTCACTGCGACTTGAGAAGGTCGCAGGCGCTTTCCGATGCCGGCCGCCACGCATCCTCGGGCGCGATCGTGCCCGTGATGTCGTAATAGTCGTAGGTGTATTTGGATTCCGCCGGAGCCTTGATGCGCGCGACATAGAGCGGACGCATGACCTGGCCGTCAGCCCTGATGCTGACATTCTTCATTTCGAAGTCGTTGATCGGCGTGTTCTTCATCTGCCGCATCACGGCGTCACCGTCGTCGGAACTGGCCGCGGCGACCGCCTTCAGATAATGCGTGATGGCGCTGTAGGTGGCGGCTTTGCCCTCGTTAAGAAGCTGACCATTCGTCGCCTCGGCATAGCGCTTGGCAAAGGCCCGGCTCTCCGGCGTCATGTCCCAGTAGAACGGCGTCGTCAGCCGCACGTTCTGAAGATCCTTGAGACCAATTCCATGCGTCTGGCTGATCATGAGGCCGAGCGGAACAAGCAGTTGCGATTTGGTCAGCCCGAACTCCTGCGCCTGCTTGATCGCATTGGCGAAATCCGCGCCCGAATTGGCGAGCGCAATCGCCTTGGCGCCGCTGGCCTGTGCCGTCAGCAGGAACGAGGAGAGATCCGACGAGTTGAGCGGATGCAGCACCGAGCCCACCACCTTGCCGCCGCCCGCTTCGATGAACTTGGTTGCATCCGCCTGCCAGGCCTTGCCGAAGGCATAATCCACCGTCAGGAAAAACCAGCTGTCGATCCCTTGCGCGAGCAGGGCTTTCACGGTGGCCTTCGGCTGGGCATAGGTATCAACCACCCACTGCGTGGTCATCGGCGAGCATTTGTCGTTGGTGAAGAACGAGCCCGCGGTGCCGGCCAGAAGATAAGGCTTCTTGCGGTTCTTCATGATATCCTGCACGGCCAGCGCGATCGACGACGCCGAGCAGCCGACAATGGCGTCGACACCTTCATTGTCGACCCAGCGCAGCGCGATGGCGACGCCGATATCGGGCTTGTTCTGGTCGTCAGCGATCACGAGCTCGATCTTCTTGCCATTGAGCGTTCCGCCAAAGTCGCCAACCGCGAGCTTCGCCGCGGCGACCGAGCCGAGGCCGCAATTGTCCGCATAGGGGCCGTTCTGGTCGTTCATGATGCCGATCTTGACGACGTCGCCGGAGATGCCCTGTGCGGACAGCGGCGCATTCGTGAGCAGCAAGGCAATCATGCCGAGCGCAGTGATCGTCGATCTCTTCACCGTTTCCTCCTGCTTTGACGCGCTTCCTCTGGACCGGCTTCTGCCGGTTCTCTTCGTTTAGATTCAGTGTGGGACCGGCCGCTCTCCGTGCGGGATCAGCAGCGCATCGAGCGCCACGGCCCCCTCGCCCTCCGCCCGTAGCAGCAGCGGGTTGACGTCGATCTCGGCGATCTCATCGACATGCGCGGCGGCAAAACGCGACAACGCGGCAACGGCCGAGGCCGCAGCTGCGAGGTCGGCCCGCGGCCGGCCGCGCGCGCCGTCGAGCACCGCGAACGCCTTGAGCGATTTCAGCATCGCCATGGCCTGCGTCTCGCTGACCGGCGCCATCTCTACGGCGGAGTCCTGCAGGATTTCCGCGAAGATCCCGCCGAGGCCGACCATCACCACCGGTCCGAAGACGGGATCGATGCGGCTGCCCAGGATGAGCTCGG
The DNA here is from genome assembly GCF_014198315.1 of Bradyrhizobium sp. CIR48. NCBI lineage: Bacteria > Pseudomonadati > Pseudomonadota > Alphaproteobacteria > Hyphomicrobiales > Nitrobacteraceae > Bradyrhizobium > Bradyrhizobium sp. CIR48. The sequence continues at coordinate 259,909 of NZ_JACIHG010000006.1, read as the reverse complement.
CGACGCCCTTGGCCATTGGCGCCACGATCACACCATCAATCGTTGCATGCGGCGCGCTAGTGGCGACGCGATCGCGCATCTGGGCAAAGGCCCGCCGGACCTCGGCTTCCGAGCCCAGGCCTAAGACCACACCACCGGCCTCGGTCTTGTGCGGCAGATCGGGCGAGGCAATCTTGAGCACCACGGGATAGCCGATCTCGGTGGCGGCACGCGCCGCCGCATCGACATCCTGCACGAGACGCTCGGCAAGGACAGGAACGCCGGCCTCAGCCAGCGCGCGCTTGGCTCCGAGCTCGTGGCGGAAGGCATCGGTCGGGAGCGGCCCCGCCAGCGCGACGGCCGCGGGCGCGTCCTGCGGACGCTTCGACACCGCCTGCAATCGCACCAGCGCGGCGATGGTTGCGCAGCAGCCGTCGAAACTTTCCACCGTCGGAAAGCCCAGTGCGTGCAGCTTGGTCAGCGCATCCTCCGGACCGTCGACGCACAGGATGACGGGACGGTGCGGAAATTGCGTGCGGATGTTGCGCAGCGTGTCCATATAGATGGATCGCAGGCGCGGCAGGTGCAGCGAGAACGGCAGCGGCAGGATCACCGCATCAGCGCTCTCGTCCGCCACGACGGCGGACATGATCTTCTCCAGAAGATCCGGACGGCTCGACATCTGCGCCGTGGCGTCGACCGGGTTGCGGGCCGATGCGAACGGCACCAGCTCAATAATCTGCCGCTGCGTCTCTTGTCGGAGTTCCGGCAGGGTCAGCCCGACCGCTTGTGCCGCATCCGCGAGCAGCACGCCGAAGCCGCCCGACGCCGTGAGGATCGCGATGCCCGGCCCCTTCGGCAGCCGGTCCGGCAGCAGGATCGATGCGGCGTGGCCGAGATCGATCAGCTCGTCGATGCTGCGGACGCGCACCGCGCCGCAACGGGCAAACAGTGCGTCGAATACGGCGTCCGATCCGGCCATTGCTCCGGTGTGCGACGCCGCGGCAGCCTGCCCAGCCGCCGACGTCCCGATCTTCATCCCGATGACCGGCTTGCCGGCATCACGCGCCTCTTCCAGCGCCGAGATCAGGCGGCCGGCGTCACGGCAGGCTTCGAGGCAGCACAGGATGACCTTGGTGGCGGGATCACGCGCCATCCAGGCGATGCCGTCGGCGATGTCGATGTCGCACTCGTTGCCCGTCGTGATGAAGCGGCTGACGCCGACACCGCGCTCGCTGGCGAGCTGCATGGTGTAGCTGCCGAGATTGCCGCTCTGCGACACGATTCCGAGCGAGCCGGCAACCGGCATGCTGTGCTCGAGCACGATCGAAAACGTCGCGATGCTCTTCTCGGCGATGCTGACCGCGCCGAGGCAGTTCGGCCCCAGCAGGCGCATGCCGCCATTGCGCGCGGCGACGCGCAGCCGCTCCTGCATCGCGCGGCCCTGCTGGCCGAGCTCGGCAAAGCCGGACGAGAACACGACGACGCTGCGGACGCCACGCGCGGCGCACTGCTCCACGGCCTCGCCCGCGCGCTCCGCGTCAACCGCGATGATGGCGAGATCCGGCGCCTCCGGCACCTCGGCAACGGAAGCATAGGCCTTCAGGCCCTGCACCATCGCGGCCTTCGGGTTGACCGGATAGATGCGGCCTGCGTAGCCGTGGCGACGCAACAGATCGACCGGCCGGCCACCGATCTTTGTCGCCTCTTGCGAGGCGCCAATGATCGCGATCGAACGCGGCGACATCAGCGCGTCGAGACCTTCGCCCGGCCGCATCTCAGCGCCCCTTGAACACCGGCGCGCGCTTCTCCAGGAACGCCATCCGCGCTTCCTTGGCGTCTTCCGTCTTCGACAGCGCCATGGTGATGTTCTGCTCGAAGCGATAAGCGTCGCGCGGCGGCATCAGCTCGACCATGTTCGCCGCGTTCTTGGCGTATTCCATCGCGATCGGGCTCTTGGACGCGATCTCCCGGGCGAGCTTCATCACTTCGGGAATCAGGTTTTCCTTGGTCGTGCAGGCCTCGATGATGCCGAGGCGGTAAAGCTCGGCGGCCGGCACGCGATAGCCGGTGAAGAACATGCGGCGCATCAGGGAGCGGCCGAACAAGGTGTTCAGCATGGCCGCACCGCCGGCGAGCCCCACATTGATCTCGGGCATGCCGAACACGGCCTCTTCGCTGGCGTAGAAGATGTCGCAGGAGGCCATCAGGCCAACGCCGGCCCCTAGCGCAACGCCGTTGATGGCCGCAATGACGGGCTTTGAGCATTCGCGGATGCAATTGCCGGTCTCGCGCGTGATCCGGTTGTGGCTGTGGAACGCACCGATCTTGGTCGGATCCGGACGATCCTTCAGATCCGCGCCGCTGCAGAACACCTTTCCGGCTCCGGTCAGGATTGCGACCCTGACGTCGCTGCGCTCGGAAATCTCGTCGAACACCGCGACGATGCGGTCGCGCATCGCGCGATCGAGCGCATTCACGGGAGGCCTATTCAGCGTCACCAGCGCGATGTGGTCGGACACTTCGAGGGTGACGATATCTCCTGACATGGCTTCCTCCTGGGCTTCTGCTTGCCTGGTTTGTCTTGCTTGTTATCGCCTGACCGATCGGTCAGCTTTTCGCGGTGATAGCACCGAACGTCGCAGCTGGCAATATCCTGCCGATGTCCTATTGACCGACCGATCGGTCAGCCGATAGATTCACATGCAATCAAAGAACGACCTTGAGGAGGACTCGCATGCCCAGGATCAGCCGACGCCAGGCGGCAACTCTGATCGCCGGCGCCCTCGCCGCTCCGCTTGCCGCACCTGGCATCGTGAGAGCGCGCTCCTCTCAGACGGTTTTCATCATTGTGCCTTATGCGCCCGGCGGCTCCATCGACAGCCTGATGCGCTCGATCGCGAAGGCGATGGCGGAAAACCTGGACCAACCGGTTCTGGTCGACAACAAGCCCGGAGCCAACGGCATCGTCGGATCGCAATATGTGGCGCGCGCGCCGAAGGACGGATCGGTTCTCTTGGCCGGCGGCACCGGCCCGATTTCGCTGAACGTCCTGCTGCGCAAGAACCTGCCCTACAAGCTCGCGGACTTCGCCTCCGTCGCCATGCTCTGCAACGGCCCGCTGTCGCTGACCGTCAACGCGCGGACGCCCGTCGCCGACGTGAAGGGCTTCGTCGCCTATGCCAAAGGGCGCGACAAGCCGCTGTTCTACGCCACCCTCGGTCCGGGCAGCGTCACGCATCTGTTCGGAATCATGATGAGCAAGTCGATGGGATTTGCCGTCACCGACGTCGCCTATCGCAACAATCCGGCCTCCATCATGGAAACGCTGTCGGGAGAATGCGACCTCAATTTCGCAACGCCCGCCGCAGTCATCGAGCACGCGCGCAGCGGTCAGCTTCGCATCCTCGCGGTCTCCTCGGACAAGCGCATGGCCAGCTTCCCGGAGATCCCCACCCTGGCCGAATCCGGCTATTCCGACCTGACGGCATCGTTCTGGACCGCGCTGCACGCGCCTGCGGGCACGCCGCGCGATGCGATCGCGCGGCTGAACGCGGCGGCCAACGCCGCGATGCAGAAGCCCGAGATCGCAAAACAGCTCGAGACCGACGGCTTGATGGTCGATACCGGCGCACCGGACCGGCTCGACGCGCAGCTGACCAAGGATGCCGCGCTCTGGGGACCGGTGATCAAGGCGCAAAACATCGTGTTGGAATGAGGCCCGGCCGCCAGCCGCCGCTCAGCGCGATTTGCGCCGGCCTGTCTTGAGCGGCTCCTTGGGTGGCACCGCTCCGGGAAGCTCGACCAGCTCGCCGCTTCGTAGCCCATTGAAGATCATGTCGAAGAAGATCTCCGCGATCTGCTCGGGGGTCGCGGACTTGTTGGGGTTGTACCAGCGATGCATCCAATTGAGCGAGGACAGGATCAGCCGCCCGGTCATGGGAACGTCGACCTTGCGGATTTCGCCGGCATCGATGGCTTCCTGGATCAGGCCGCGGAGAAAATTCTCGAAACGGTCGCGGCGCGTCAGCCGCTCCTTGTGCCTGTGGCGATCGGGATCGTTCCAGAAGGCGGTCGTGGAGGCGATCCAGGCCCAACGATAGCGCCGGAAGTATTCGGCCGTGGCGACCATGAACGCGCGGATCTTCTGCGAGGGCGCCCCGTCGGGAATGCGATCGCGCACGAACAGATAGAGCTCGAGCGTCGAGCCGACCGCCACGCGCGCGTAGATCTCGTCCTTGTTGGCGAAATGGTGGTAGAGCAGCGACTTGGAGATGCCGCAGGCGAGCGCGATATCGCGCATCGACGTTCCCTCGAATCCCTTGCTGGCGAACAGCCGCCCGGCTTCGGCAAGAATCTGCAGCACGCGGTCGGAGGCCTCGGCCTGGTTCGCAACGCCGTCCTTCATCGTTGACAGTTCAGTCATGAAGCCTGCAATCCATTCGGCGGCCCGGCGCCAACCAGAGAACCCTGGAATGAAACTAGTTTTTCACAGACCGATCGGTCAAGCCCGGCGACCCCCTCGAGAGGAACCATGAGCGCAATCCGGATTATGCGCCTCGGCGCGACAAAGGACCAACTCGGCGAGAGCCCCGTATGGGATGAGCGGCGGAAGCGCTTCTTCTGGATCGACGCGCTGGCCGGATTGATCCGCATGCGCGACCTCGCCACCGGGATGGCGGACGCGTTCAGCGTGCCTGCGCCGATCGGTTCGATGGCCCTGCGAGAGGATGGCGGCGCGGTGCTGGCCATGCGCCACGGATTTGCCAGTTACGATTTCGACAAGCGCACGCTGATCGAGGGACCGTCGATCGGGCTCGACCACCCGAAGCTGCGGCTGAATGACGGAAAGGCCGATCCCCATGGTCGCTTCCTGGCAGGCACGATGCACAGTGACCGCGCCCAGGATGAGACGCCGCTGGGCGGTCTCTACCGGCTGGACGCAACAGGCGCGGTGGAGCTGCTGGAGACCGACCTTGCCGTGAGCAACGGACCGTGCTTCAGCCCGGACGGCCGGACATTCTATCTCGCCGACAGCGCAAGACGGATGATCTGGGCCTATGACTACAGGGCGGAGGGTCCCCTCGCGAACAAGCGCGTCTTCGTCAAGACGGAGGCGCAGCAGTCGGGTTGCGACGGTGGAACGATCGACTCGGAAGGCTATCTTTGGTCCGTCCTCGTGCGCATCGGCAAGATCGCGCGGTTTGCACCTGACGGGACGATGGTGCGGACGATCGACATGCCGATCCGTCACCCGACCAGCCTCACCTTCGGCGGACCCGATCTCGACGTCCTCTACGTGACATCGATCTCGCGCAGCCACGCGCTCGCCGACGATCACCCGGATGCCGGCGGCCTGTTCGCGGTCGAAGGCCTCGGCGTGCGCGGGCTGCCGGCGCACAGATTTGCTTCGGGCTAAGCGCGACCTCGATTACTGCGATCGCTTGACCTGCTTCAGTACGTTCTCCGCCATGTAGTCCACGAACACCCTGATCTTCTCCGGCAGATAGCTGCTCTGGAGAAACGTCGCGTAGATGCCTTCATCGAAGGTGGAGTTCGTCACCCGGAAGCCCGGCAGCAGGCGGATCAGACGCCCGCTCTTCAACTCCTCCGCCACGGTGTAGTCGTCCAGCAGGGCAATGCCGTGCCCGGAAACGGCGTGATCGCACAGCACCACGCCGTTGTTGCTACTGAGGGACGAAGGCACGACGATCTCGCGCAGCCGGTTCTTGCGCATGAACTTCCAGACCACGTCGTCAGGACCCATCCAGTAGGTCAGGCAATTGTGGCGGGTGATGTCCTCCGGTTCGCGCAATTTCGGCATGCGGCCGACATAGTGCGGTGAAGCCACGAGAATCCGCTCGCTCCTCAGCAGCCTTCGCTGCATGAGGCCCGCGTCCTTCGCCGCCTGGATCTGGAAGTCGACGTCGAATTCATCTTCGCGAAGCTGGGGACGCCGCTCGGACAGGCGCAGCTCCACCTTCAGCTCCGGATAGAGCTTCTGAAAGCCCGGTATCAGGGGCGAAAGCACCTTGATGCCGAACAGCGTCCGCGAGTGCACCCGCAGGGTTCCACGCGGTGCAGTCTGAAGCGCAAGCGCCGCGGCTTCGGCATCTTCGATGCCGTGCAGCACCTGCTCGGTGCGCTGGAAGAAGATCTTGCCGGCATCGGTCAATCCGAGATGGCGCGTGCTGCGGTTCAACAGCTGCACGCCGAGCTGCGCCTCGAGCTCGCCCACGTAGCGCGACACCGACGCCGGCGAAAGTCCGACGCGGCGCCCGGCCGCGGAAAAGCTGCCCTCACGGACGGCGCTGACGAACAATTCCATGGCCTGAAGGCGATTCATTCGATCTTTTCAGATTTTGCAAAGGACATGCTCAGATTACGTCAATTGTTCGAAAAAGCTCAAGCCCCTAGCTTGCTGAGAACGCGTCGCAAAAGCGACGAGCGGCCGCAAGCGCGGCCGAGAAGCAATCCGGTGGAGGACGCAATCGATGGAATTCGGCGTATTCATTCTGGCGCAGCAGCGCGGCTATCATCAAAGCTCGCAGCTGGTCATCAACAACGCTGTCGAGCAGACGGTTACCGCCGAGCACGCCGGTTTCGACACAGCGTGGTACGCCGAGCATCATTTCAACAATTACAGCCTCTGCCCCTCGCCGCTGATGATGGTCGCGCATTGCGCCGGCCTGACCAGGCGCATCCGCCTCGGCACTGCGGTCTGCGTGCTGCCACTGTACAATCCGGCACGACTGCTCGGCGAGATCGGCTTTGCCGACACCGTCTCGAACGGCCGCCTCGATCTCGGCATCGGCTCGGGCTACCAGAAATTCGAGTTTGATCGCTTCGGAGTCGATCTCGACCATTCGCACGCGCTGTTCGCCGAATTCTACGACGTGCTCGAGGCCGGCATGCGCGAACGCATCTTCTCCTATGACGGCGAGCACCTGAAGATGCCGCCGACCGCGATCGCCGTGCGCACGGTGCAGAAACCGATGCCGCCGATCTGGGTCACGTCCGGCCATGGCGAGACTCTCGGCCGCGCCATCCGTGACAACCACAATCTGTTCGTCACCGCGCTGCTCAACGGCCTCGACGCCATCAAGGCGCTGCGCGAACGTCTCGAGGGGATCGCGGCTAACGAAGGCCGTTCCATCGACGACACGCATTTCGGCTTCCTGCGCTGCGCCTATGCCAGCGACAATGACAGTGAGATCCAGTCCTATCTGGACAATGGGCGCTTCCAGCGCCGGCTCTCCGAAAGCCTGAAATTCCGACGCGCCCAGAGCGACGACGGCTATCTGATCAAGGAAGAGGCCGGCCCGAACGATATGAGCCTGGAAACGATGCGCAGCAACCTGCCCGTCGGCAGCGTCAACCAGGTGATCGACCGTATGCTGGAAGAGATCAGCATTCTCAAGCCGACCCATATCGCGCTTCAGACCCAGCTCGGCGATTTCGATCAGCGCACGATGCTGCGCCAGATCGAATTGTGGGGCAGCAGGATCATCCCCGCGATCCGGAAAGAGCTGAAATCCGCCCCTGCGGGGCGCGGCACGATCGCGGGCGATACGGTTTCGGCATAGCGCGGCGCCAGGGCGAGCCCGGAGGTACGTCATGGGATGCCAGATCACTCAAATGACCGATGTCCGCTCAGTCGAAGCTGCCGAATTTCGCCTGGCCATGCGCAACCTAGCGAGCGGCGTGGCGATCGTGGCGACGGGAACAGGGACCGCACGGCGCGGGCTGACGGTCAGCTCCGTCACCTCGCTGTGCATGGAGCCGCCCTGTCTGCTCGTCGGCGTCAATGCGAGCTCCGAAACGCATGCCGCCATCCTCGCCAATGGCTGCTTTGGCATCAGCCTCCTCGGCAGCGGACAGGAAGATCTGGCGCTGCGTTTCGCCGGCGGCGCCAAGGGCATTGACCGCTTCGCGACGGCGCCATGGGCACAAGGCGTCCTCGACGTGCCGCTGCTCGAACCGGCGATCGGCGTCCTGGAATGCGTGCTGCATCATCACCAGATGGTCGGCACGCATGGTCTCTTCATCGGCAGGATCGTGGCGACGCGCGGCGGGGACGGCGACCCTCTCGTCAATTTTCAGGGCGCGCTGCGGGCCTTGCCTCAGGCATAGGCGGCTCGGGCGGTGCCAAATCGGCATCGTCGCCCAAGGGCCAGAACACGGGGAGCGGCATCGTGATCATCGAATGCTTCGACGGCGGAATTGTCCGGCTCACCGAGCCGTTCGACTTCCGCAACTTCAAGCTGGCGCTGCATGCCGACGCGAATTCCGAAACGCAGGGCTGGAAAGGGATCACGCTTCTCGACGATCGTGATGCGCTCGTCTCGATCGATCTGGTCCCGACGCTGGCGGGCCGCCCTGATGACGCAAGCTGGGATCGGCGCTATGCGGAGATGGTAGCCAAGGCGCGCCAGCATGGCTGGATCGATGCCGAGCGACAGGCGATCCGGGCTCATATCGAACGAGCGCGGTAAGGCTGGCAGTTTGATTCAGCGGGCAGACCTGATGGCACTGACCACCACCGGCAGAACATCCCGAAGAGCTCTCGCTCAGCGACGGCTTCCGTCGGCATTCGTTCCGGCTTCACACGCAGGCCTGGCGCGATCTCAATCGCGCTTGAGCCCGGTCGACCTGACGATGGGAGCCAGGCGGACCAGTTCGTCCTCGACCAGGCGCTGAAATTTGTCTGGACCCGAATCGATGTCCGGCTCCAGACCTTGTGAGCGATAGCTTTCCTGCAAGTGAGGATCGGCCATCGCCGTGCGGGTCGCCGCTGCGATCCGCTCCACGATCGTATCCGGGGTCGCTCTTGGAGCGAACAAGCCAAACCAGCCGGCGTATTTGAGGCCCGGCATGCCGGATTCAGCCACCGTCGGAATCTCCGGCGCGCTGCTCAACCGCTGTTCGCTCGTCACGGCGATCAGCCGCAGCTTGCCCGCAAGGTGCAACTGCAGGATCTGACTCGATACCACGGCAATGACGGCAGAGATCTGGCCGCTGACCAGGTCGTTGGTAGCGGGGCTCATGCCCCGATAGGGGATGTGGACGACGTCCGCTGCGAGGCCGGATTGCAGCCTGAACATTTCCCCGACGAGATGATTGCCGGTGCCGACGCCTGGCGTGCCGTAGGAGAGCTTGCCCGGGTGAGCCTTCGCAAAGGCTATCAATTCCTGCAGATCTTTCACCGTCAAGGAGGGATGAACCGCGAATGCGAGCGTGCTGGTAATCAGGCGATAGATGGCGCGGAAATCACGAACCGTGTCGTAGGCGGGTTGCGGCGACGATAACGGAATCATCACCTGCGTGCTGCCATTACCGAGCAAAATCGAATAGCCATCGGGAGCGCTCTGCGCCACCGCGGCGGATCCAATCGCACCACCGGCGCCGCCGATATTCTCGACATAGATCGGCCCCAGCAGCGAGCCCATCCTGTCCGCCCAGGGACGTCCGATCTGATCACCAGCGGCGCCAGCCGTATAGGGAATGACCAGCTTGATGGGACGGGAGGGATAATCGTCGGCGGCGGCACAGCCGGGCCATGCGGCCAGCGCCGTGATCCGCGCCGCCATATCGAACAGCTCTCGCCGTGAAAGGGGGGACATCTTCCGCATATTCCGAACTGAGCTGGTCATCATACACGAATGAGGGACCTTGGAAATCCGTGCAGGACGATCGCTGCCGCGCTTGGCGCAAGCGCACATTCACGACCACCACCGGCGTCAACGACGAGGTTTCGTTGGGGCGGGTGAACTTCAGCTGCCCGGAGCCTTGTCTGGCATCAGGCCGCCTCTGCACAATCTCATCCTGAGACCAAGCCCAAACGGCTCTGGAATTTAAGAATTTGGTAACGATACGAACGTGGTTGAGCGCGTTAATGCAAATCGCACGCCGCCGGTGTCTTGCCCGTAACGGCCTGCTATAAGGCGTAGCCACGGCTCGATCGACTTCGCGAATTATCCGGTTTCCCTGATTGCGCATGAACAAGCTTAGCAACACGTTCGACATCGTCATCGAGCAGGCGTTCGACTTTCTGTCTCCGGAATATGCCGAGCTGTTTGATCGCTCGGCTGCCACTGCGTTCCAGCATCCGATCTGGCTGCACAGCCTCTACACCAGGCTCGCGTCGGATGCGGGTGCGACACCTCTGGTCGTCGTGGTCCGCCACCGCGCGACGGGCGCCCTTGCGATGGTGCTGCCCTTGCTCCGGATCCGGCGCGGTCCGATCCGAACCGTCGAGTTCGCCGACCTCCGTGTCTCCGATTATCTGGCGCCGGTTTGCAGCCCGAAATTGTTTTCACAACTGCTCGACGACGCCGAAGCATGCGCGGAGATCCGGCGCCTCGTTCGTCCTTTCGATCTGCTCCGGATGACCAAGCTGCCCGACGGGCGGCTTCCGATCGAGAACCTCCTGGCTACATCCCGCCGCGTATCGATGGACACCAATGCCTACGCGACGGTGCTCGTCGCGCCGTTCGAGCAATGGCGGGCCAGTGCGATCGATCGCTCCTATCAGAAGGAGCTTGCAAAGAAATATCGTCAGCTCCAGAAGAAGGGCGCGCTGAGCTTCTCATGCTGCAACGACAGCGCCTCCGTGCTCGAAGCGCTGGATGTGATGAGGAAGTTTCGCGGACCGCGCTTTCAGGCGCAAGGCGACGGAGATCTGCTCCAGCGTCCCGAATATTTCGGCTTCTATTCCGACGTGGCCCTTCGTGGTCTCGGCTCCTTTGTGCGTCTCTATGCCATGAAGATGGATGGCGAAGTGATCGCCGCCGTGCTCGGCCTCTGCCATCAGGGCAGTTTCCTCATCATCATGAGCGCCTTCGACATTGCCGGGTACAAGAGCCAGTCGCTCGGCGCGCTGATGTTCGAGCAGGTCGCGCGGGATTGTATCGAGCGCGGCGATCAGATGCTCGATTTCACCATTGGTGACGAGCCATACAAGAAACTGTTCGGCGGACAGCCCTCGCCGATGTGGGCGATCACGAAAGCCGGCAGCACCGCAGGTGCCGTCGCCCTGTTCGCGCTGAAGCAGGCTCCCTGGCTCAAACTGGCGGCCAAGCGGCTGTCGGATTTGCGGCTCCTGCCCGCCCGCACTCCAACGCCCACGCGCTGAAAAACGGCAGGCGAAGGGCTACGGAGCTCAGGCGCGCAACGCCCCGCGAACTCGCCCGAGCCAGCCGGGATGCATTTGATCGACGCGGTGCGCCAGGCTGCGTCGCAGGAAGTGCAGCCGGCGCCGGACATCCCAGCCGATATCGTTGCGGGATGTCAGGGCCTGGCGGAAGCGCGCCATCTTCAGGGACTGCTGGTCCGCCGCGATCTTGTCGCGGTCGGAATAGAACTGCGGGATCTTGTCCAGGCCCATGCCTGGGGTCGCGAGCCACTTCGGAGCATATTCAGTGCACAGACGATCGACGTCCACCAGCAGGCGCGCGACGCCCGTGCCGGCGGCGGGACAATTGGTCTGGAACGCATCGCCGATGAGCACGATGCCGGGCTGGAGATGTCCCTCGACCACGGTCAGATCCATCACCCAGTTCTGGACACGGTCAGTGACGCGGAAATCGCCGAGATAGGGCCGCAATCCCGGCAGCAGACGCAGAACTGTCGCTTCCGGCTCACGACGCAGCTCGCGCATGATCGGATCGGTCGGGTCGCGGAACATGAAAAGATTGGCCCGCATGCCGGCGCGTACCGGAAACAGGCTGAGATAGTCGATGCCGTCGGCGGTGCGCTCGCCATAGCAGGTCAGCGCCTCGAAATCGAACGGCGCGCCATCGCGGCGGGCGATCGTGAAGCCGAACGAAACCGAATGGCGTTCGGCCAGAATCTGCCGCTTGATACCGAGTTTGTAACCGAGAGCCGCCGCCATGCCCGTGGCCAGAACGACGAGGCGCGCAGTCACGCGCCGTCCGGAGGCCAGCTCGAGATGCTGGACGTCGTCGCTGCAGCTGATCGCGGTGACCTCGTCGACGATCAGATCGGATGGATCGGGGATCCGGCTGCGCGCCATGGCGACGAGATCGGCATAGGGAAATCCGTAGGCCTGGCCGACGCTGACATCGACCACCTTGCCTTCCCGGATATTGAGCACCTGATCATATCGACAAGCGACATTTTCGAGCGCATCGAGGAAGCCCAGCTTGCGGAGCATCGCCAATTGATGGCCACCGATCTTTTCGACCCGGAACTCATCCGGATGGACTGCCCGCTTGTCGATCAGGGCGATGCGATGCCCTGCCCGCGCCAGCACGGCCGCCGCAAGCGATCCTGCGAGGCCGCCGCCGACGATCGCGATATCCGCAACGATCGTCGAAGTGCCAGCAGTGTCGATCGGCTCGGTCACAGTTCTATCCGCCGTCATGATCCAGGCTCCCACGGTCAACCAAAGCCGCACGTGCAATTCTCCGGCCTGATGTCGCATCGCAGGACCAAACGCGATCATTTCTCGGTATCGAGGTTAATGAAGCAGAGAGCCGGGCTACCCAGACGATAACCGGCACGCCTCTTGCTCGGGATTCTCGGTAAATTCCGGCTTCCGGCAGTTCTGCGGCCGATCCCGGCGAGCCATTCCGCATTCAAGCGCCTGATCTCGCCTTTATCGGCCGCCGATGCGGCACTATGCCGTCAGTCGGCCTGAGCTCGGCGCTGCTCTATTTGGGACAACGGGGACGGCGATGTTCCACAGTGGAGCAACCGGCATCATCGCGGTATCGAGTCGCGGGCGAGATCCTGGACGCCCGCATTAACACTCGCTGTTTTTCGGCATGCTAGGTTGTCACCGATATCGGAACATGTTTTTCAGGGGAGAGCAGCTCCTTAAACTTCCATGATTAAATCCATCCTCCAGCTCATGCGGCGCGATGTCACGCGCGGTGTCGTCGGTACCATCCTGCTCAAGGTTGGTAGCGGCGCGCTCGCGTTTGCGTTGTTTTCGCTGGCGGCGCGAACGATGTCGCCCGACGGTTTCGGTATCTTTGCAACCTGGCTTTCGGTTGCCCAGATCGCCGCCGTCGTGGGACTGGTCGGCCAGGAATCGTTGCTGGTGCGGTTCCTGAACGAGTATCAGGTCGGCGACAGGCCGGACCTCACCAAAGGTGTTCTCCTGTCGAGCTTCAAGATTACCTCGGTCGCAATGCTGATTGTGATCATCGGGATCGCCATCGCGGCGGACATGAGAGGCGACGGGTGGCTGCTCATACTTGCGGTGTCGGCCTATACGGCCGCGACTGCCGGAGTGATGCTTGGCAGCCAGATCGCACGCTCCCTGGTCAGCATTCTCACAGGCGAAGGAAATCGCGAGTTCTTCTGGCGAGTCATCGTCGTCCTGTTTCTGCTCGCCGTGCTGCTCGGTCATCGGCAACTCGATCCCGCCGAGTTGATGGCGGTGATGACACTTGCCATATCGGTGGGCCTGGTTGCGCAGATCGTTTCGATCGCGCGCGTGCTGCCGGATTTGCGCGGTACGCCGGCGCGCTCCGAAACGTCCCGCTGGCGCTCGAGCGCCCTGCACTTCTGGCTTGCATCCATCCTTGAAGCTGCAAACCAGTATTTCGACGTCATTCTGGTGTACTGGATGCTGGATCCGGTGACTGCCGGTATCTACTTTGCCGCATCGCGCCTTGCCAACATCTTCGCCATGCTGTCGGCAGCGCTATACACGTTCGGAGCCCGCCGGCTTCCCTCGCTGTATTTCAGCAAGAACCACCGGGAGTTCGAGCGAACCTTGCAGCTGATGGCGGAGGTGACCGCGCTATGCGTGATCGCCGGGCTGGCAACGATCTGGATCGGCGGCCCCTATCTCCTCAACCTGTTCGGACCTCATTTCACCGCGCAGCACTCGGTCTTGATCGTGCTCGCAATCGGGACGGCCATCCAGGCCGCAGGCGGCCCGTCTGCTGCGATCCTGCAACTGACCGGCCATGAACGAATCTACGTCCCCGTCGTTGCCGCCAATGTCGCGCTGCGGCTCGTGGGATTTCTCATCCTCATTCCCTGGCTCGGTGTGCTTGGCGCCGCGATTTCGGCGACCGTATCGCTGGCGTTCGCGACCATTGCCCTGAACGTCCTCTGCCGCCGCCGAACAGGGGTGGATCCTTCGATCCTCGTGCTGCTGCGCTTCTCCGCCTTGAAGCGCGGCAATTATGCAGTGCGCGGCGCCGACTCCAGCGACTAGGCCTCAATCACGCCCTCCCCCGGCAGTTCGCGATCACGCGCTGGTAGCGCTCGGGATCGATTGGTTAACGCGCTCGCTGCGCAGCATCCTGGAACCCGTGAAATGCCTGCGGGAGCGATGTCGGCGGCCAGGCCTGGCATTAACTCCGTTTGTTGCTAGTCGGTGTCCGCGCGATGCCCGCATGATAGGTACGGAGTTAAGAAGGTGAAGATTTCGTTTCTTTAGCGGGTCGGGATCGGTGCTCCACTATCAGCCGAACAAGGAATTGGGCGAGACGACCGCGACGGCACCCGCGCGGTCGAACGGCGGCGGACGAAAGCTGCACGTGCTTCTCGCGCAGACCCAGGCCGAGAACGCCGGTGCGCAGGAGATCTCCAGGCTTCTCGGCGCCGGGCTGACCGCGCGTGGCTACCGCGTCACCAATCTATTTTTCTTCCGCAAATCGGATTCCTTCGACGAGCCGCCCGATACGCTCTATTGCGCGCCGAGCCGACCCGGCAATCCGGTGGCACTGCTGCGGATGCTGTGGGCGCTCGGCCGCCATATCAGCACCATCAGGCCCGACGCCGTCCTGACCTTCCAGCATTTCGGCAACGTCATCGGCGGCGGCGTGACGCGCCTCGTCAGCCGCGCACCTGTCATCGCCAATCAGGTGTCATCCGCATTGTCGATGAGCTGGCCGGTCCGCACCGCCGACATCGCCATGGGCAGCCTCGGCTTCTTCGATCGCATCACGCTCAATTCGCAAGACATGGAGCGCGAATATTCGCGCTACCCCGCGGCCTACCGGTCGCGCATGGTGCATGTCCCGCACGGCTTCGATGACAAGGCCCTGATCCTGTCGAAGGAAGCCGCACGACAAAAATTCAGCCTGCCGCCGGATCGTATATTGCTCGGCTGCGCAGCGAGGCTGCATCCGCACAAGCGTCTCGACCTGGCGATACGTCTGCTGCCGGATCAACCGTCCTGGCACCTCGCGCTTGCCGGCCAGGGAGCCGACGAGGCCCGGCTGAAGCTGCTCGCGAGTGAATTGAAGGTGTCAGACAGGCTGCATTTGCTGGGGGAAATCCCGCCCAGCCGGATGGCGGAGTTTCTCGCCTGCCTCGACGTGTTCGTATTCCCGACACAGGCCGAGACCTTCGGTCTGGCCGCGGTCGAAGCTGCGAACGCCGGTGTTCCCTCCGTCGTCACCGATCTTCCCGTCTTGCGCGAAGTGTTGTCCTACGAAGGAAAGCCGACTGCGCTCTTCGTCGACGCCTCCGATCACGCGAAGCTCTCTGCAGCCGTCTCCGGGCTGTTGACGGACCAACATTTGAGCGACCAACTGCGACAAAACGCCAAAGGCCTGCGGCTGCGCTATTCGGTAGATGCCATGGTGGAGGAATACGTTCGAATTCTCGGCCAGGTCACTTGACCTGATACGTTGGAATAGATGGGCTCGACATGATCATCGAGTTTCGCTGTGAACGCGACTACGCGCGGCGGTGGATGGATCGCCAGACACTGTCGATCGACGGCCGGGACGTTCCGGTTCAAATCGCGTGGACGGCGACTGCAGAGCCGCGCCCCACAGGTCTCGACGCCCTGTTCGAGCTCGAACACCTGGTGTTGCACAAGGGCAAACACAGCGGCGCCAACAGGCTGAACATTGTTGCGGAACGGACGCAGGCGCCCACCGGGACGGCCGACGTGATCGTCGATTTCACCGGCGGCGCGCGCGATCCGAACGGCTCGGCCCGGCTGTATCTCCGTCCGCTGTTCAATGGAGTAGCAGGCGAAAACGCCGCGCTCGCCGCCATCCTGGCCGGCGACCTGCCGGTGATCGACATCGTCAACGAGATCGACGGCTCGGTCGTCGATCGCGGTCATCCTTCCGGCGAAATTGCCGCAGGCCTCAGCGGCGCACTCGAAACCGTCATGGCGCGAACGCTGACTATGGTGTCGGCGATCCTGTCGGGACGGCCGCGGATTGTGCCGCAACTGGCGCGTCCCGCCGGAGATGGCCCGCGCCGGGGCCCCGCCGGCTATGTCGCGCGCGGCCTTGCCGTGTCGATCGCCAAGGAGATCTATCGCCTCTGCTGCTACGCCCCGCATTGGCATATCGGGTGGCGTTTCAACGACGGCGCAGGCGTCTGGCAGACGGGCGACCTGTCTGGACCAGGCTGGAACATTCTTCCCGATCCCGGCAATCACTTCTACGCCGATCCCATTCCCGTCACGTGGCATGGCCGAACATTCGTCTTCTTCGAAGACCTCGATCACCGGGTTGGAAAGGGCATCATTTCGGCGATCGAGTTCGGTGACAATGGGCCGACCGGCGAGGTCGTGCCCGTGCTCGAGGAGCCCTGGCACCTCTCCTATCCCTTCCTGATCGAAGACGGCGGCGATTTGTGGATGATCCCGGAGAGCTCGATCCACGGCGACGTTGCCCTCTACAAAAGCGTTCGCTTCCCGGACAAATGGGAGCGACACGCGACGCTCCTGTCAGGCCTCGAGCTCGCCGACGTCACGATCACGCGGCACAACGGCCTGTATTATCTGTTCGGCGCCTGGCGCGATGGAACCGGCGGTTATTCGGACTCGCTGGCGATCTATTACGCCGAGCACCTGCTGGGACCCTGGTTGCCGCACGCCAGCAATCCGGTCCTGATCGACCGTGCAAGCACGCGGCCGGCGGGGAATTTCGTGACCATCAATAACCAATTGTGGCGCCCGGTCCAGAACTGTGCCGACGGATACGGTGCGGCGCTCGCGCTGGCGGAAGTAATCGAGCTGTCGCCGACGGCCTTCAAGCAGATCGTCCGCCATTCCCTCAAGCCCGGACCGGTGTGGCCGGGCAGAAAGCTGCACACCCTGAACCGCTGCGGCCGTCTCGAGGTGATCGACGGATCGCGCGTCCAACCCAAGACCCGCGCCTTCGCGAGCAAACTTCCGTCCGCCGTTCAGTCTCCGCGCACCAGTTCATACACCGCCGGCTGAAGCCGCCGGCGCGCCGTCGCTTGCGCCGTGCCCAAGCGCGCGGGCGAGGACACACCCGATCGTTCCGACCTGTGACGCGCTGCCACGCCAGGCCACGATCTGATCGGGACGTATCAAAGCAAGGTCGGCGTCATAGAGTTCGCGCAAGGATCCCGGCAGCGTGACGAGCTTCACATCCGCCCCGAGCACGCGGACGGCGTCGGCGACCGCAGCGGGCGCCGGCGCGACCTCGCCGAACTGGAGCAACGTCCATTCGAATCCGAACAAATCGTACAAGGACACGCCGTCCTCCAGCCACGCATGCGGTGCGCGTCCGCCAGGACAGGCGCTGGGAATGTAGACGTTCGCAGCATCAGGCGGCGGCCGGCTGCCGTCGGAGACGATGATTGGAGAACCGTCGTAACGCCCACCGAAGGTAACACCGGGGATGTTGAATTCGGCACGAGCGTGCTGCTCGAGATAGACGCCTGCCGTACGCCGCGCTTCGTTGCCTTCGTCCGTGGCGTCCTCGATGTCAGGCGCGGGCGCGAAGAGACCAAGGGAGTCCGCGAAGCGCCGGGCATAGTCGGTGTTGCGGAGCGCCACCGGACGCCGCTCGACCTCGTAGCTGTCGAGCAGCGATACCGGGCTTACTCCCTTGACGACGCTTGCCAGCTTCCAGCCGAGGTTGACCGCGTCCTCGATCGCAGTGTTGTAGCCGAGCCCGCCGGTCGGCGTGAACAGATGCGCCGCGTCGCCGCCGAGGAGAACCCTGCCCCGCTGCATGCCGTTCGCGACCAGCGCGTGACCTGCGGTCCAGGTCACGAAGGACAGCACCTCGCATTCGATGGGAGCGCAGCAGGCGCGCTGGAACGCGGCCTTGGCATCATTGATCGTGATCGCACTCGCGTCTTCACCCGGCCGCAGCTGGGTGTGAAACGCGAATTCGTCGCGTCCGTTCACCGATGCCATGAAGGCCCGGCGGTCACCATTGAAGCAATTGTACATCCACGCCTTGGCGTGCGGGATGCTGGCGTAGAACTCCGGCGAGCGGAGATACACCGCCAGCATGCGGCCGCCCATGAAATCGCGCTGCGTCCCGGTCTCGCCGCCGTAGACGATGCCGAGCGATTGCCGGACTTGCGAGCGCGGCCCGTCCGCCCCGACGAGGAAGTCGGCCCGGACCTGAAAGCGCCTGCCATCATCGAGACATTCGATCTCGCCGACGATGCCGTCACTGTTTTCGGTGTAACCGACGAGCCGGTGGCCATAGTTGAGCTGGATACCGGGAAGCCGCTCGGCATGGCGGCGCAGCACCGCCTCGACATATTTTTGCGAGACGCGATGCGGCAGCTCCGCTGCGCTCCAGGAACCCGACATGCCCTTGATCAGCTCGCCCGCGCGGGACGATGACGGCAATGCAAAACGCGCCAGCTCGTAACCGGTATAGCGGGTGAAATACGCAACGTCGGTCGGGTAGTCCGCGGGCAGGCCCTCGCGCCTGATCTCGTCGGCAAAACCCAGCCGCCGATAATGCTCCATCGAGCGCGCCTGCGTTGCGTTGGCTTGCGGATTGAATGCGGTGCCCGGCTTCTCGTCGACCAGGATCGCGGACACGCCGCGCCGGCCGAGCTCGTTGGCCAGCATCAGCCCGCAGGGTCCCCCGCCGACGATGAGCACCGAGGCCGTCAGACGTGTTTCCAATAGGCTTCTCCCCACCAGCACTATCTTGCATGGTAAGGCTGCCTGACGATATCGTCAAGTTACCTGACTAATCGGCATCGTCGAGCGTGTCGAACTTCGCCCCGTAGACCGTCAGCCCTTTCAGGATCGCGTCCATGGCGGATTTGCCGAGCTCGACGCGCATCTCCTGCTCGGCGATGTCGACCGCATCGCGGAACGCGTCGAGCCATTTGCGGCCGGCCGGCGTGAACATGACGATGCGGGCGCGCCGGTCGGTCGGATCGGCGATGCGATCGACCAGGCCGAGCTCGGCGCATTGATCGACCAGCTCGCCCATCGCCTGCTTGCTCATGGACGCACGGCGGGCGAGCTCGGTGAGCCGCGTCCCCTCCACGTCGAGATTGCGGGTGAGGCTGACATGGGCAATGCGCGTCTCGTCGTGTCCCCGCTCGCCCATCAATTCGAGGACGCGGCCTTCAAAGCGGCGAACCGCGTTGTTGAGCAGGCGGCCGATATTGGCATGCCGCCAGGCGGTACCGGATGTCCTGGATTTCACGAGATCGCTTCCGAATCGGCCGATCGAGATTCCGTGAGGTTAACACAAGAGGCGGCCTCGCGCGCTCGGACAGCCGATCGGCGCTATGACGCTATGGGGCGGCGTAATTCAAAACGCCGCCCGCCATTCTCGCATCTGCGCACCGGCGATGCGCGTTTACTGCGAACGATCCGAGGTCCAGCCCTTATACTCGGCGACGTTGTCCCGGGTCACGAGCTTGGACGGCAGCAGCTCAACGGTCGAGGCCGGTTTCTGGCCGTTGAGGATGCCGACACCCACCTGCACGGCCCGCCGTGCCATGAAGAACGGGTCCTGCGAGGCCGAGGCCTGGATCTGCGGCGACTGCGGATCTTTCAACGCGGCCTCGATATCGGGCGCGCCGTCGACCGCGGTGATGACGATACCGCTGCGGTTTTGCTGGCGCGCCGCAAGGTCGGTGCCGATCGCCTGCGGATCGTTGATGGCGAAGATGGCGTCGATCTTGGGGAAGCGGGTCAGATAGCCCTGCGCGACGGTGAGGCCGCCTTCGCGCGAGCCTTTGCCGTCCTGGTCGTTGGACAACACCTTGATGCCGGCGTTCTTCGAGAAGACGTTCTTGCAGCCGACGACGCGGTCGATCACCGCCGAGACCTGCGGCCCGTTCTCGATGATGACATCGCCCTTGCCTCCCAATTTGTCGACGATGTACTGGCAGGAGATCTCGCCGGCCTGCACGTTGTTCGTGGTCACGGTGGCATCGGCGCCTTCGGCCGCGGTGTCGACCGCGACGACGACGATGCCTGCCGCCTGCGCCTTCTTGATCGCCGGCCCGATCGCCTTGGGATCGCCCGGATTGAGCAGGATCAGGTCGACGCCGGCGGCAATGAAATTGTCGATCTGGGTGACCTGCTTGCCGAGGTCGTATTCGAAGCCGACGGTCGTGATCTTCACATTGGGATTGGTCTTCTTCGCCTCGAACTCGGCGCCCTTCGACAGCGCGACGAAGAACGGATTGCCCATCGACCCCAGCGAGACGCCGATTGACTTGAGCTCCTTGGCGAAGGATGGCGCGGCGCTTAGGGCAAGCGCCGTCGCGGCACCGGCGAGCGTGATCGTCTTCAACATTGGCTTCCTCCCTGGTCTGTCTTCATGTCAGGCACGGCAGACCAGTAGCCGCACCGGAACCTTTCACGTCCTGGCGGAGCCCTGCAGCCGATAGCGGTCGAGCGCGACGGCACCGATGATCACCAGGCCCTTGATCACGTATTGCCAGATGTCGGAGACGCCGACGAGGATCAGGCCGTTCGAGAGCACCGCGATGATCAGCGCGCCGACCAGCGTACCCCAGATCGAGCCGATGCCGCCGACGAATGAGGTGCCGCCGAGGATCACGGCGGTGATGGCGTCGAGCTCGTAGGACTGGCCGAGCTGCAGGCCGTTGGCGGCGTAGAGCCGCGCCGCCTGCATCGCGCCGCCGAGCCCGGCGAAAAGCCCGGAGACGCCGTAGACGAAGATCAACACCGCCCAGACCTTGATGCCGGCAAGCCGCGCCGCGCTTTCATTGCCGCCCACCGCGTAGATGTGCACGCCGAGCACCGTCCGGCGCAGCACCAGCCATGAGACGAGAATGACGAGCAAGGCTATCACCGAGAGCCATGGGATCGAGACGACGCCGGGAATGAGCGTCAGCGAGCCGTTGCCGATGAAAGCATAGGGAATCGAGGGATTGAACACCGTGGTGTCGGCGCCGAGCAGTCGCGCCAGGCCCCGCACGGCGGTGAGAGAGCCGAGCGTGACGATGAAGGGCGGCAATCGGAGCAGCGCGATCAGCGCGCCGTTGACGACACCGAAGCCAAGGCCGGTGAGCAGCGCGGCCGGCAGCCACAGCATCCCGAGCTCCGGCATCTTGGAGAGCGTCAGCCCGGCCATCGCGGAAGCCGCCAGGATCGAGCCGACCGAAAGATCGATGCCGCCGGTGAGGATCACGAAGGTCATGCCCGCGGCGAGCACGGTGTTCACCGCTGCCTGCTGCAGCACGATGCCGAGATTTTGTCCGGTGAAGAAGCGGCCCTCGGACAGGAAATGGAAACCGCCGCACAGGATCAGCAGCACCGGCAGCATGCCGAGCGCGCTGATCAGCACCCTCACCCGCTGGCGCTTTGACTCTGCGGCAGCACCGTTGGTCGTCGTCGATGCCGGCTTGGCCTGCGAAGCACCATTGTCAGGCATCGAGATGCTCCATCCCCGTCGCAAGCGCCATGATGTCTTCCTGGTTCAGCGCGACCGCCGCTTCACGCCTGACCTCGCCGGCGATGTGCCCGGCTCGCATCACGACGACGCGGTCGCAGATGCCGATAATCTCCGGCAGATCGGACGAGATGACGAGGATGGCGGTGCCGGCCTTGGCGAGATTGTCGATGATCGAATAGATCTCGGACTTGGCGCCGACGTCGACGCCGCGCGTCGGCTCGTCGAGGATCAGCACCTTTGGCGCAATGGCAAGAAGCCGCGACAGCAGCAGCTTCTGCTGATTGCCGCCGGACAGGCCACCGGCGGGGACGCCGACATTGGCGGCGCGAATGCTGAGCCCTGCGAAGGCTCGATCGGCGCGCTCGCGTGCCTTGTCACGATCCAGGAACCAGCCGAGCTTCGCATCGCGGCCGAGTACCGCGAGGTTGATGTTGTCCAGACACGACATGTCCAGAAACAGGCCGAGCGCCTTCCTGTCCTCGGTCAGATAGGCGATCCCGGCCTCGAGCGCCTCACCCGGTGTATGGATCTCGACCGGGCGCCCCTCCAGCTCGAGCCGGCCGGAGGTTTTTGGCAACGCGCCGATGATGAGATGCGCAAGCTCGGTGCGGCCGGCGCCGATCAGGCCGGCGAGACCCACCACCTCGCCAGCGTGCACGGTGATCGAGCAGCCCTTCACGCGAAATCCATCAGCCATGTCGATGGCGGCGAGCACGGGATGGCCGCGTCCTGCCTCGGGATCATGGTCCTTCTTGTAGAACGATGAGACGTCGCGCCCGACCATCAGCCGCACGATGGTGTCGGCACGGATCTCGGCCTTGTCGAGCGAGCCGACCAGCCGGCCGTCGCGCAGCACGGTGACGCGGTCGCCGAGCGCGTAGACCTCGTCCATGCGATGCGAGATGTAGATGATGGCGAGCCCCTCCGCCCTGAGCTGGCGGATCAGCGCGAACAGCCGCTCGCTTTCGGCGGCCGACAAGGAGGTGGTCGGCTCGTCCATGATCAGGATCTTTGATCTCGCATGCAACGCCCGCGCGATCTCGACCAGTTGCCGCTGGCCCATGGAGAGATGCGCCACCAGCGTCGACGGCTGGAAGTCAGCGCCGAGCCGTTTCAGGATCGGACCGACGGCCTCGCGCATGGCGCCGCGCGCCAGCAAGCCTGTCCGCGATATCTCCCGTCCCAGATAGATATTCTCGGCAACACTGAGATTGGGCGCGAGCGACAGCTCCTGATAGATGATGGAGATGCCCGCCGCGCGGCCGCCGAGCGGGCCTTCGATCCGGACCGGATGTCCTTCGATGCGGATCTCGCCGCCGGGATCGGGTCTGTAGGCGCCGGACAGGATCTTCATCAGCGTCGACTTGCCGGCGCCGTTCTCACCCATCAACGCATGAATTTCGCCGGCATAGACGGTGAGATCGACGGCACGCAGCGCCTTGATGCCGAAGAAGGATTTTGAGACCCCACGCATCTCGAGGATCGGATCGTTCATCGTGCCTCCCGGCGCACAATGCGTTTCCCACCCGCGTCTCAATCATTCTGTCAGCGCGGCTTGCGCATTAAACAAAAGGCCGCGGCACAGGGCAATACCGAACAGGCCGGAATGTAGCATCGAGGCGATGCTAGTGGCGCGGCCGATACAGTTCGCGCCACGCGGGAAGCCGCTCGGCATAAGCATCCGTCAGCCCAGCGTCAGGTTCGAACGTCTCGATGCGTTGCGGCCGCGTGCACACGGTTTCGATTGCCTCACCCGTGACAGCAAGTCGCCCCAATCTCGCCGCACCGAACGCGGCGCCGGTCTCACCTCCGGCGAAGCGGTGGATCGGAACGTTCAGCACGTTCGCCAACACCGAGAGCCAGAAGCCGGACCGTGAACCACCGCCAATGGCATCGGCTTCCGCAATCACAATGCCAGCATCGGCGAGTGCGTCGCGGCAATCGGCGAGCGCAAACGCAACGCCCTCGAGCACCGCCTGCACGATCATCCCGCGATCGGTGCCATGGCTCAAGCCATCGAGCATGCCGCGCACGACGGAATCGTCGTGCGGCGTCCGCTCACCCGCGAGATACGGCAGGAAGCTCACGGGCGAAGGTGCCCGCGGGCGCGATCCGAGCGGTGCCAGCAATTCAGCCTCGGTAACGCCGAACACGCGCGCGGCCCAGGCAAGGCAGGAGGCAGCCGACAGGATCGCGCCGGCTTGAATCCACATGCCGGGAATGGCGTGGCAGAACGTGTGCACGACGCGGTCGGGGTTGGCGGCTATCCTGTTGGTCGGGGCCAGCAAGGCACCCGAGGTTCCCAGCGAGATGAATGCGGTTCCCGGCTCGATCGCGCCGATGCCGACGGCGCCGGCCGGATTGTCGCCGGCGCCGCCCGCGATCACCGGCTGCCGGGTCATACCCCAGCGTTCCGCGAGCTCGCTGCGCAGCGTCGTTGCAGGCGCGCATCCCTCGACCAGACGCGGCATGTGATCGCGCGACAGTCCAGTCGCGGCGAGCGCTGCGTCCGACCAGTCGCGGCGCGCGGCGTCGAGCCACAGGGATCCCGACGCATCCGAGACGTCCTCGATGGCTTCGCCTGATAGCACCAGGCGCAGGTAGGCCTTTGGCAGCAGCACCAACTTCGTCGCTGCAAAGACTTCAGGTTCGTGCCTCGCGATCCAGAGCAGTTTTGGCGCGGTGAATCCCGGCATCGCCTTGTTGCCCGTCACTGCACGCAAGGCGGGCCAGCGCTGCTCCAGGACGCGACACTCGGCGGCGGCGCGTCCGTCGTTCCAGAGGATACAAGGCCGCAGCGGTCTCAAGCTCGCATCGAGCAGCATGGCGCCATGCATTTGTCCGGACAGCCCGATGCCCTCGACCGCCGCGAGTTCTCTTCCATGCGATACCTTCAGGGCATCGAGCGTGGCGAAGGTCGCCTCGATCCATTGCGCGGGATCCTGCTCGGAATAGCCTGATTGCGGCGAGGTGATCGTCAGCGGCCGGCTCTCGCTTGCAATCACGCGCTGGGCACCGTCGACGAGAATGGTCTTGACTGCGGAGGTGCCGAGATCGATGCCGAGATACATGGATGCTTCCGCTCACTTCGCCGCGTCGATCCAGATCCCCGGCTCCGAATGCTCGCGGATGTGGCTGACCAGGAAGTCGGAAAACACCCTGATCTTGGCGGGCAGCCGGACGCGGTTTTGATAGGCGATGTTCATGGTGAGCAGCGGCAGCTCCCAGCCCATCAGGACAGGCACGAGCCGGCCGGCCGCGATATCGCTCTGCACGATGTAAAGTGGCTGGATCAGGATGCCGAGCCCCGCGCGTGCCGCACCGCAGATGATCTGGCCATCATTGCTGTCGAGCGTCGGCGCGATCCGCACCGTCTGCGTCGTGCTGCCCTGGCTGAGCCGCAGCGAATAGGGATCGTTGGCGAGATTGTAGATCAGCATGTTGTGGCGGGCGAGATCGGCAGGGTGCTCCGGCCGGCCGTGCTTCTCCAGATATGACGGGGCCGCCGCGAGCACGCGGTGCATCTGGCCGATACGGCGGACGATGATGTTGGAGTCCGGCTCGTGCTCGCGCGTGCGGATCGCGACGTCAATGCCGGCCTCGATGAAGTCCAGGTAGCGGTTTGCGCTGATGATCTGCACGCTCAGATCAGGATAGAGCGCGCGGAAGGCGGGCAGCATCGGCGCGAGATAGATCATCGCAAAGGACAGCGAGCTCGTCACGCGCAGCATGCCCTTCGGCGACAGCGCGCGGTCGGAGACGGCATCCTCGGCTTCGGCGAGCTCGTTCAACAATGTGCCGCACCGCTGCAGGAGCTCCTGCCCTGCCTCCGTCAGCCATAGGCGGCGCGTGTTGCGCTCGATCAGCCGGACTGCGAGTCGTTCCTCCAGCGCGCTGAGGTGGCGGCTGGCGGCCGCGTTCGACATCCGCAGGATTTCGGCGGCCTTGGACAGGCTGCCGAGCTCGGCGGTTTTGGAGAAGACTTCGAGTTGGAGCAGCCGGTCCATTTTTGCGAAAATAGGAAAAGAGACTTACAAATTTTGGCCTTTATTTCCGATTTCTGCAAGGCAAAATAGCGCCAACAAAGCACAATGGCAGGCGAGGAAATCAGGAAATGTCGGGCCCGATCAGGCACATCGTGATGTGGCGGCTGCGCGGGGAAAGCCCCGAGGAGCGCTCCGCCGCCCGGGTCAAGGTCAAGACCCTGTTCGAGGGCCTCAAGGGCCGGATCGACGGCCTCACCCATATCGAAGTCGGCATGGACGTCAGCGCGGTCGACTACGCCTGCGACGTGGTGCTGTTCTCGGAATTCACCGACCAGGCCGCGCTCTCGGCCTATGCCAACCATCCGGAACATCTGCGCGTGCGCGAGGCGCTTGGCGACTTGCGGATCGGGCGCTTCCAGGTCGATTATCCCATCAAAGAGACCGGCGCATGATCGGTTCGTTCACCTTTGAAAACCTGCCCTGCCGCGTCGTGTTCGGCAGCGGTACGCTTGGCTCCGCGAAGGCCGAGGTCGAGCGGCTCGGCGGCAAGCGCGCCCTGGTGCTGACGACGCCGCAGCAGGAGGCGCAAGGCAAGAGCCTTGGGTCGGCGCTCGGCCCGCTCTATGCCGGACTGTTTTCCGGGGCCACCATGCACACGCCTGTTGAGGTTACGGAGCGTGCGCTCGCGGCGATGAAGGCGTGCGAGGCCGATTGCGTCGTCTCGCTCGGCGGCGGCTCAACCACCGGCCTCGGCAAGGCGCTGGCCTTGCGCACCGGAATCAACCAGCTCTGCATCCCCACCACCTATGCCGGCTCGGAGATGACGCCGATCGTCGGCCAGACCGAGAACGGCCTGAAGACCACGGTGCGCGATGCGGCAATCCTGCCGGAGACCGTGATCTACGATGTCGATCTCACCTTGACGCTGCCGGCTAGCCTGGCCGCGACATCGGGCATCAACGCTATCGCCCATGCCGTTGAGGCCCTCTATGCGCGGGATGCCAATCCCGTGACCTCGCTGATGGCGGAAGAAGGCATCCGCGCACTGGCCCGCGCCCTGCCTGCCATCGCGGCCAAGGGCGATGACCGCGAGGCCCGCACCGAAGCACTTTATGGTGCATGGCTATGCGGCGTCTGTCTTGGTACCGTCGGCATGGCGCTGCATCACAAGCTCTGCCACACGCTCGGTGGAACCTTCGACCTGCCGCACGCCGAGACTCACACCATCGTGCTGCCGCATGCGCTCGCCTACAACGCGCCAGCCGTGCCCGACGCGATGGCACGCGTCTCGCGCGCAATCGGCGCTGCCGATGCATCGCAGGGACTTTTCGAGCTTGCGAAGCGGTTGGGTGCGAAGACGGCACTGCGCGATATCGGGATGCCCGAGGGCGGCATCGACAAGGCGGCGGATCTTGCCGTCACCAACGCCTACTGGAATCCGCGCCCGCTCGAGCGCGGCGCCATCCGCGACCTGATCGCGCGCGCCTGGGCTGGCGAGCCGCCGGCCCCAATCAAGGCGGCGGCTTGACGATGCAGCGCACCTTGATCAGATCCGCGACCGTCATCAGCATGGATGACGCGATCGGCGACCTCGGCAACGGCGACGTGCTGGTCGAGGGCAACCGCATCGTCGAGGTGCGGCCATCGATCGACGTTGCGGCCGACACCGAGGTCATCGACGGCGCAGGGCGCATCGTCATCCCCGGCCTGATCAACGCGCATATGCACACTTGGCAGACCGGCCTGCGCGGCTATGCCGCGAACTGGACGCTGCTGGAATATTTCCGCCGCATGCATGCGGGCCTTGCGACCGTGTTCCGGCCCGACGACATTTACATCGCAACCCTCGTGGGCGCGTTGAACCAGATCAATTGCGGCATCACCACGCTGGTCGACTGGTGCCACAACAATCCGACGCCTGATCATACCGACGCCGCCGTGCGCGGCCTGATCGAGAGCGGCATTCGCGCCGCGTTCTTCCATGGCTCGCCAAAACCGGAACCAAAGCCCGGCGAGCCGCATTTCTCGGAAGTGCCGCATCCGCGCCGCGAGGTCGAGCGGCTGCTGGCCGGTCCCCTCGCCGACCGCGACGGCCTCGTCACGCTCGGGCTTGCGATCCTCGGCCCGCATTATTCGACGCTCGAGGTCGCCATGCATGACTTCCGCATGGCGCGCGAGCTCAAGCTGATCGCATCGATGCATCAGGGCGGCGGTCCGGCCAAGACACCCGGCGGTTGGGAGAAGCTGATCGAAGCCGGCCTCGTCGGCACCGGCATCAACATCGTCCATGGCAACGATCTGCCCGACGATCTGCTCGATCGTCTCGTCGATCTCGGCGTCTCCTTCTCGGTGACGCCCGAGAACGAGATGATCCAGGGCCATGGCTTTCCGATCACCGGACGGTTGCTCAGGCGTGGCGTGCGACCGACCATCGGCATTGACCTCGAATCCATCCTGGCCGGCGACCTGTTCTCCGCCGCGCGCATTGCGCTCTCGATGCAGCGATCGCTCGACAATGCGGAGTCCCGCAAGACCAGCGGCACCATCCCCGCAACGACCACGATCCCGGTGCGCGAGGCGCTGCGCTGGATCACGACGGAAGGCGCCCGCATGCTCGGCCGCGAAGATCAGATCGGCTCGCTGACACCCGGGAAACTTGCCGACCTCGTCATCATCAACGCCTCCGATCTCAACCTCGTCCCGGTGCACGATCCCGTTGCGACCGTGGTGATGCAGACCAGCCTCGTGAATATCGAGGCCGTCATGATCGGCGGCGCCTGGAAGAAGCGGAACGGCCGACTGCTGGCTGAGGGGTTGGAGACGAAGAAAGAGCTGCTGGCGCAATCCGGCCGGCGGCTGGTGCAGGACATCGAACGACAGGGACGCGCCGCCTGAGGCGCCAACGGACAACAACAATGACAGACACCTCGAAAAACATCGCTTTCATCGGGATCGGCAAGATGGGCCTGCCGATGTCGGCGCTCGTCACCAAGGCCGGTTATGCCGTCACCGCGTTCGACCAGAGCGCGGCGCGGATCAACGAGGCACGCGCGCAAGGTATTGCGATTGCCGCATCGCCGGCCGACGCCGTGAGCAGCAAGGCGGCTGTCGTCACCTCCCTGCCCGACGACACCGCGTTGCGCGGCGCGCTGCTCGGCACCACCGGCGTCATCGCCGCCATGGCGCCCGGCGCGGTTTTGATCGAAACCAGCACTGTCAGTGTCGAGGCTTCCACTGAAGTTGCGGCCGCGGCACAGGCCCGCGGCATTGCCTATCTGCGCGCACCGGTCTCTGGCAATGCCAGCATCGTTCATACGGGCGCGCTGACCTGCTTCGTCTCGGGGCCGAAAGACGCCTTCGAAAACGCAAAGCCGCTGTTCGCCGCCTTCACCCGCGCGCAGACCTATCTCGGTCCGGCCGAGGAAGCCCGTTACGCGAAACTCTCGGTCAATCTGATGATCGCGGTATCGGCGGCGATGATGGCGGAGAGCCTGGCTCTGGCGCGCAAGGGCGGCATCGCCTGGCAGGACATCTTGAAGGTGCTCGACGACAGCGCGGTGGCCTCGCCGATGGTGAAGTACAAGACCGCGCCACTGCGCAACCGCGATTTCGAATCCACTTTCTCCTGCAAGCAGATGGCCAAGGATCTCGACCTGATCCTGGGAGCCGGCCACGCCGTCGGCGTGCCGTTGCAGCTCGCGGCGCAAGTGCGCGAGACCTACGGCTCGCTGGTCGCACAAGGCGACGGCGACACCGACTTCATCGCGACCGTCAAGCACCTGGAACGGCTGTCCGGGCTCGGCGAGCCCAAACTCTGATCGGCGGAAGGCACATATGCGCAATTTCAACGAGAACACGATCACCGACGCGGTGCTGGAGCGGATCAAGGACGCTGGCGATCCGCGCATCAAGCAGGTCAGCGAAGCGCTAGTGCGCCACCTTCATGCCTTCGTCCGCGAGATCCGTCCGACCCAGAAGGAATGGGAGCTCGGCATCGACTTCCTGACCCGCACCGGCCACATGTGCGACGACAAGCGCCAGGAGTTCATCCTGCTGTCGGACACGCTCGGTGTCTCCATGCTGGTCGATGCGATCAACCACCCGGTGCCGGAGGGCGCGACCGAGACAACGGTGCTCGGCCCATTCTTCGTCCAGGCCGCACCGGAAAAGGACAGCGGCGCGGATATCTCCGGTCCGATGGAGGGCGATCCGATGCTGGTCACCGGCTCGGTGTCGACCGTCGACGGAAAGCCGCTCGCAGGGGCCGTCGTCGACGTCTGGCACTCCGACGATGACGGCTATTACGACGTGCAGCAGCTCGACGCCATCGGCGATCTCGCGATGCGCGCGCGCTTCCACACCGACGCCAATGGCAGATTTCATTTCTGGTCGATCAAGCCGGCCGCCTACCCCATTCCGCATGACGGGCCGGTCGGCGAGATGCTGGAGGCGCAGGGCCGTCATCCCTGGCGGCCAGCGCATGTGCATTTCATGATTTCCGCGCCCGGCTTTGAGCAGCTCGTGACACACGTGTTTGTCGCCGGCGACCAGTATCTCGATTCGGACGTGGTGTTCGGCGTCAAGGACAGCCTGATCCGTGAATTCGCGAGGCATCCGGCCGGCCGTGCGCCTGATGGTCGCATGGTGGACAGCGAGTATTTCCATCTCAACTATGATTTCGGCCTGAAGCAGGCCGCGAGCAACGCAAGAGCCGCTTAAGCTAGAGCGGCGACGGACCAGCAAGAGTCCGGCAACAGGGAGCAGACGGGAGCTGAGGATGGGACCGCGGGTCAGCGCAAGCATATTGGCCGAGCGCCTCACGGGCATGATCGGCCCGCGCGCGAGCGTTGCGCGCGGCGTGCTCGATCAGCACGGGCAAAGCGAGTCGCATTATCGCAATTTGCCGCCCGACATCGTCGTCTTCCCTGAGACCACGCAGGAGGTCGCGGAGATCGTCAAGCTGTGCGCGAGCGCGGGCATGCCGATCGTTCCGTTCGGCGCCGGCACCTCGCTCGAAGGCAATGCGGCCTCGGTCGCAGGCGGCGTCTGCTTCGACTTCGCCCGCATGAACAAGGTGCTCGCCGTGCACGACAGCGACATGGATGTCGTGGTGCAGCCTGGCATTACCCGCAAGCAGCTCAATGCGGAGCTGCGCAACACCGGCCTGTTCTTCCCGATCGACCCCGGCGCCGACGCCTCGATCGGCGGCATGACCTCCACGCGCGCCTCCGGCACTATGGCGGTGCGCTATGGCACCATGAAGGACAATGTCATGGCGCTGGAAGTGGTGCTGGCCGATGGCCGCGTGATCCGGACCGCGAAGCGTGCGCGGAAGTCGGCCGCCGGTTATGACCTCACCCGCGTGTTCGTCGGCGCGGAGGGCACGCTCGGAATCATCACCGAGATCACGCTGAAGGTGCATCCGGTGCCGCAGGCGATCTCGGCCGCGGTCTGCAGCTTCGACACACTCCATAATGCCGTCGACACCGCGATCTCCGTGATCCAGTCCGCGATCCCCGTGGCGCGCATTGAGCTGCTCGACGACGTCATGATGCGCGGCATCAACGCCTACGCCAAGCTCGGCTATCGCGAGGCCCCCACCCTGTTCTTCGAATTCCACGGCTCCGAGATCTCCGTCGCCGAACAGGCCGAGGCCGCGCAGGCGATCGCCGCCGACAATGGCGGCCACGGCTTTGCCTGGGCCAAGGCGCCGGAAGACCGCAGCCGACTCTGGCACGCCCGTGACAACACGCTCTATGCGGGCCTGGGCCTGCGGCCCGGCGCGCGCGCCGTGATCACCGATGTCTGCGTGCCGATCTCGCGGCTGGCGGAATGCCTGACAGAGACGCGGCGCGACGCCGACGAGCACGGCTTTACCGCACCGATCGTCGGCCATGTCGGCGACGGCAATTTCCACATGCTGATCCTGATCGACCCGACAAAGCCCGAGGAGGCCGAAGGCGCCAAGGCGCTGCAGGCCCGCATGGTCGCCCGCGCCATCGCCATGGACGGAACCTGTACCGGCGAGCATGGCATCGGGCTTGGCAAGATCGATTATCTCACCGACGAGCTCGGCGAAGCCGTCGACGTGATGCGATCCATCAAGACCGCGCTCGATCCGAATGGTCTGATGAATCCCGGAAAGATCTTTTCAGGCGGAGCCAAAGTATGAGCGACGCGCTCCCGATCGAGGTCACCTCGCCGACGCCGCTGCTGGAGCTGCGCGGCATCAGCAAGGAGTTCCCCGGCGTCAAGGCGCTGGATGACGTGTCCTTTGCCGTTCACCCCGGCGAGGTCCACATGCTGCTGGGCGAGAATGGTGCCGGCAAGTCGAGCCTGATGAAGGTGCTGTGCGGCGCCTACCGCGCCGATGCCGGCGAGTTCTACTACAAGGGCGAGAAGGTCGCGATCTCCTCGACCGCCGATGCGCAGAAGCTCGGCATTGCTGTGATCTTCCAGGAATTCTCGCTCGTCCCCTATCTCGATATCGCACAGAACATCTTCCTCGGCCGCGAGCCGAAAGGCCACATCCCCGGCACCATCGACCGCCGCAAGATCCTAGGCGACGCAAAGCGCGTGCTCGACACCATCGGCTTCGACATCGATCCCTCCACCATTGTCGACAAGCTCGGCGTCGCGCAGCAGCAGATGGTCGAGATTGCCAAGGCGATCAGCCAGAACGCCCGCATCCTCGTCATGGACGAGCCGACCGCGGCGCTGTCCGACCGCGAGACCGAGCTGCTGTTCGCCTTGATCGCGCGGCTGAAGGCCGACGGCGTCTCCATCGTCTATATCTCGCACCGGATGGCCGAGGTGTTCGCGCTCGGCGATCGTATCACCGTGCTGCGCGACGGCCGGCGCATCGACGGCGTCCGGCCCGCCGACGTCACGCCCGACCAACTGGTCCGCATGATGGTCGGCCGCAACGTCGACATGACCTATCCGCGCAATTTTGCCGACAAGCCCGGCGATCTGCTGCTCGAGGTCAAGGGTCTGACCGCCTCGACCGGCATCTCCGACATCAACATCGAGGTGCGCCGGGGCGAGATCGTCGGCCTGTGCGGCCTGGTCGGCTCGGGCCGCAGCGAAGTCGCGCGCGCCATCTTCGGCGCCGATCCCGTCAGCGCCGGCGAGATCATCTTCGACGGCAAGACCATCTCCGGCGAGCCTGACCTCGCCGCCCGCCGCGGTATCGCGCTGATCCCGGAGAGCCGCAAGAGCGAGGGCCTCGCGCTGCTGCGCTCGGTGAGCGACAATCTGGTGGTCTCGGCGCTGCGAAAACTGTTCCCGAGCGGGCTTTTCGATTCCCGTGGCGCGCAACGGACGTCCGACGGCCTGATCCGGCAATTGAGGATCGCGACACCGAGTGCGCGTCAGACCGTCGGCCTGCTCTCGGGCGGCAACCAGCAGAAGGTCGTGATCGGCAAATGGCTGGCGGCCGGCTCAAAGCTCTTCATCTTCGACGAGCCGACGCGCGGCATCGACATCGGCGCCAAGTCCGAGATTTTTGCGCTGATCGACCGCCTGGTCGCGGAAGGCGCGGCGGCACTGATGATCTCGTCCGAGCAGGTCGAGATCTGCCATGTCTGCGACCGCGCCTATGTGATGCGCGAGGGGCGCATCGCCGGCCACCTGAACCGCAACGAACTGACCGAGGAAAACATCGTGCGATTGGGGATGCATCATGCGTGAGGCCGCGGTCGTTTCACAGCCCAATCCGTTGCAACGCATTCCCGGCGTTGCCATCGTCCTGGTGCTCCTGATCACGCTGTTCAGCGTGATCGCGCCCGGCTTCCTGTCGGTCGCCAACCTCTCCAACGTGCTGGTGCAGTCGACCATCCTGACAATGCTCGCGCTGCCGATGACCCTGATCATCATGACCGAGGGGCTGGACTTGTCGATGGGCGCGGTGCTGACCCTGACCTCGCTCTGTGTCGCGATCGTGTCGCTGGCCACCAAATCGATGTTGCTGGGTTTCGGCGCCGGCCTGCTGGTCGGTGCGGCCTTCGGCGTCGCCAACGGCTGGCTGGTCGCCATCCTCGGCATTCCGCCCTTCGTCGCGACGCTGGGCACGCTCGGCATGGCCCAGGGCCTGTCGCTGATCGTCAGCGACGGCCAGAGCGTGGTCGGCATCCCCCACAGCGTCCGCGACATCTATTCGGCGACACTGCTCGGCATTCCCGTGCCGATCGTGATGGCGCTCGTCACCTACGCTGCGTTTCACGGCCTGCTCTATCACACCCGCTTCGGCACCTACATCTTCGCGCTCGGCGGCAACCGCGAGGCCCTGCGCTATGCCGGCCTCTCGCCGAACAAGCTGCTGATCGCGGTCTACGCGCTCGGCGGCGCCATGGCCGGCATCGCGGGCCTGCTGATGACCGCGCGGATGAATTCCGGCCACCCCACCGCCGGCCTTGGCCTCGAATTTGATGCCATCGCCGCGGTCGCCGTCGGCGGCACCTCGTTCGAGCGCGGCAATGGCTGGCTGCTCGGTACCCTGCTCGGCGTCCTCTCCGTCGGCGTGTTGCGCAACGGGCTCAACCTGATCTCGCTGCCCTCCTCCGTGCAGGTCGCAAGCGTCGGCGTGCTCGTCATCGTCGCGCTGTTCCTCGATGGTCTCAGGAGCCGGGCATGACCGACATCACGAAAGACGCCATGATGCCGCCCCGCTCATTCCTGTCGCAGGACGCGATCCAGGTGTTCTATCGCCTGCTCGCAGCTCTCCTGATCTGCGCGGTGCTCGCCGTGCTCAGCGATTCCTTCCTCAGCCTCGGCAACATCCTCAATGTGCTGAGACAAGCGAGCCTGACCTTCTTCATCGCCTCCGGCCTGACGCTGGTGGTGCTGACGGCCGGCCTCGACCTCTCCGTCGGCGCCAATGTTGCGCTGTCGGCCTGCATCGCCGGCACTGTGATCCACAAGACCGGTTCGCCCGCACTCGGTATCCTCACCGGGCTTGCCTGCGGCGGCATCGTTGGCCTGCTCAACGGCATCATGGTCACTGCGCTGCGCATCCCCTCCTTCATCGCCACCTATGGCATGCTGTGGGTGCTGAACGGCCTCACTTACTGGTACATGGCAGGCGAGACCCTTCACGGCTTCCCCGCGGGCTTCCGCCAGATCGGTAGCGGCTATCTGTTCGGCCTGCCGATCCCGGTCTATCTGCTGCTGGTGTTCCTCGGGATCGGGACGCTGTTTGCGCAGCGCACGATCTGGGGCCAGGAGATCTATGCGATCGGCGCCAATCCGGTCGCGGCCCGCCTCTCCGGTATCCCCGTCGCGCGCCGCCTGCTGCTGGTCTACGCGGTCTCGGGCACCATGGCGGGCCTTGCATCGATCATCTTCCTGTCGCGGCTCAATTCGGCCGAGGCCGACATTGGCGAGAGCCTGACGCTGCCCGCGATCGCGGCCGTGCTGATCGGCGGCACCTCGCTGTTCGGCGGCGTCGGCACCGTGTTCGGCACCTTCATCGGCGCGCTGATCCTGACGCTGGTGCTGAACGGCATGAACCTGCTCTCGGTCAGCGCCAACTGGCAGCCGCTGGTCACCGGCATCATCGTCATTCTCGCGGTCTGGCTCGACATGAAGACCCGCCGCCGCGCGAAGTAAGTGTTTTTCGATATCCAACAAGCAAAACGAGGGATGGAGGCAATATGAGACAGAAACTGACTTACCTTGCGCTGCCGCTGCTGATGGCGGCTGCGCTCACCAGCGAGGTGCGTGCCGACGGCGAGACCATCGCCGTCTTCACCAAGAACCAGACCAACCCGTTCTTCCAGACGGTGCGCGTCGGCGCCGACAACATGGCGAAGACGCTGAACGCCAAGACGCTGCAATACATCCCGACCAAGCCGGATTCGATCCCGGAGCAGCTGAGCCAGATCGAGGATGTCGTGGTGAAGAAGCCGAGCGCGATCGTGTTCACGCCGGTCGACTACAAGGCGATGGTACCCGGGGTCGAGAAGATCAACGAAGCCAAGATCCCCGTCGTCAACATCACCGACCGTTCCGCGGGCGGCAAGTTCCTCTCCTTCGTCGGCGCCGACGATTACAGCCTTGGCCTGGAGACCGCGCGGTTCCTGCTGAAGACGCTGGGCGGCAAGGGCAACATCGTCATCATCGAGGGCGTCAAGGGTTCGCTGACCAATGTCGACCGCGTCCGCGGCTTCAACGACGCGCTGAAGGAGACCCCCGGTGCGAAGCTCCTGGCCTCTCAGCCGGGCAACTACCAGCGGCTCCAGGCGCTCCAGGTCATGGAAAATTTAATGCAGTCGAATTCGCAGATCGACGGCGTGCTGGCGGCCAACGACGCCATGGCGGTCGGTGCGATCGAGGCGCTCGACGGCGCCAACCGCAAGGCCCAGGTGATCGGCATCAATGGCACCAAGGAGGCCATCGACGCGATCAAGTCCGGCAAGCTGCTCGCGAGCGGCGATTACAACGGATTTGCGCAAGGCTGCCTCGGCACCATGATGGCGATCCGGTCCCTGCGCAATCAGCCGGTCATCGCCGAGATCGTGCTGAAGCCGACCGTCATCACCAAGGACAATTTTGGGCCTTTCGACGTGCCGCTGGAGCAGCGGACCTGCCCGACCTTCGAGGATGCCGGCAAGCTCAGCGCGAAGTAAGTCCACCCATCACGTCCGGACGGCCGCCTCTCGCGGCCGTCCCAAGAACCAAAGTCAAGAAACGGAGACCACCATGCTGTTCGCCATTCACGCCGTCGACCGCGCCGGCGCGCTGCCGACCCGGCTTGCCAATTACGACGCCCACAAGGCGTTCCTCAGCGACACCTCGCGCTTCGGCGTCAAGATCGTGATGTCGGGGCCGCTCGTCTCCGACGATGGTCAAACGATGATCGGCAGCCTGTTCCTGATCGAGGCGCCCGGCCGTGGCGACGTCGAGGCCTTCAACCGTGCCGACCCCTTTGCCGCGGCCGGCATCTGGGAAAAGGTCACGATCACGGGGTTCCTGCGCCGGCAGGGTTGAAGCCGGCCCCATCAAAAATGCGAAAACAACCCCATGCACAGTAGAATGGGGTTGTTTTTGCTGACGAATTTCCGGCGCGAATCTCACCCTTCAGCCGCTCGTCGCCACAGCTCCGTCTTCGAGATGACAGGCCACCCACTGCTCGGTCCCAACTGCGCGAAGCACCGGCTCTTCGACCCGGCAGCGATCGAAGACGAGCGGGCAGCGGGTGTGGAAGCGGCATCCCTTCGGCGGATTGATCGGGCTCGGCACGTCGCCCTTGAGGATGATGGGATTGCGCTGGGCGCCGGGCTCGGGGAGCGGCACCGCGGACAGCAGCGCTCTGGTGTAGGGATGCCTTGGCGCGGCAAAGATCTCTCGGCGCGGCGCTATCTCGACGATCTTGCCGAGATACATCACGGCCACGCGGTGGGTCATGTGCTCGACGATCGCGAGGTCGTGGCTGATGAACAGCAACGCGAGGCCGAACTCGCTCTGGAGATCCTGCAGCAAATTGACGATCTGCGCCTTGACCGAGACGTCGAGCGCCGAGACCGCCTCGTCGCACACGATCAGCTCGGGCTCGGCCGCGAGCGCGCGGGCGATGCCGATGCGCTGGCGCTGGCCGCCGGAGAACTCGTGCGGCCTGCGGTTCAGCGCCTCGCGCGGCAGGCGCACGGTGTCCATCAGAGAGGTGACGCGGACCTCGAGATCCTCGGCGGATTTGGCGAGGCCGAAATTCCGGATCGGTTCGGCCAGGATGTCGCGCACCCGCATGCGCGGATTGAGGCTGGAGAACGGGTCCTGGAACACCACCTGCACGCGCCGGCGCATCTGGCGCATCGTGCCCGGATGTGCGTCGTCGATACGCTGGCCGTCGAGGATGACCTGCCCTGCGGTGATGTCGAACAGCCGCAAAATGGCGCGCCCGACTGTCGACTTGCCGCAGCCGGACTCACCGACCAGCGACAGCGTCTCGCCGCGCGCGATCTCGAAGGAGACGCCATCGACCGCATAGACGAATTCGGACTTGCGGCCGAACAGGCCGGACTTGACCGGAAAGTGCTTCTTGAGGTCGTTGACCTGGAGCAGCGGAGGGCTCATGCCGCGACAGCTCCTTTGGCTGCGTAGTGGCAGGCGGCGACGTGACGAGGGCCTTTCTCTTCGAGCCCCGGCGCATATTGACGACAGAGATCGGTCGCAAGCGCGCAGCGGCCGGCAAAGACGCAGCCGGTGATCGGCTTTCTGAGATCGGGCACCTGCCCGGGAATTTCGGCGAGCCGTCTTGCCGTGCCCGTCAGCGACGAGCCGAGCCGCGGCACCGCACCTAATAAGCCTTGCGTATAGGGATGCCGCGGCGCGCGGAACAGTTCTGCCACCGGCGCCTCCTCGACCTTGCGGCCCGCATACATCACCATGACGCGCTCAGCGATCTCCGCGACGACGCCGAGATCGTGGGTGATCAGGATGATGGCCGCGCCGACCCGTCGCTTGAGGTCCAGCATCAGCTTCAGGATCTGCGCCTGGATCGTCACGTCGAGCGCGGTGGTCGGCTCGTCGGCAATGAGAAGCTTGGGATTGCAGGCCAGCGCAATGGCGATCATCACGCGCTGGCGCATGCCGCCGGAGAGCTGGTGCGGATATTCGCGCACGCGGCGTTTCGGCTCGGGGATGCCAACCAGCGTCAGCATCTCGATCGCGTGCGCCTCGGCGGCCTGCTTGTCCAGGCCCTGATGGATCATCAAGGTCTCGCGGATCTGCCGGCCGACGGTCAGCACCGGATTGAGGCTCGTCATCGGCTCCTGAAAGATCATCGAGATGTCGTTGCCGCGGATCGCGCGCATCTCGCGATCGGAGAGTTGCAGCAGGTCTCTCCCTGCAAAGCGGATCGCGCCTGCGATCCTGCCCGGCGGCTCCGGGATCAGCCGCATCAAGGACATCGATGTCACCGACTTGCCGCAGCCGGATTCACCGACGATGGCGAGCGTCTCGCCCTCGTTGACATGGAAGGACACCCCGTCCACCGCGCGGTTGATGCCGCCGGGGGTACGAAAGTGGGTCTGGAGGTTTTCGACTTCGAGCAGCGCCATCGCGATCAACCCCGGTCAGAGACGCTTGGCCATGCGCGGATCGAGCGCATCGCGGAGACCGTCGCCGAGTAGATTCACCGCTAGCACGGTGACCGAGAGGAACGCCGCCGGAAAGAACACGATGTAGGGCTTGACCTGCCACAGCGCGCGGCCCTCGGCCATGATGTTGCCCCAGGACGGAATGGTCGGCGGCGTGCCGGCGCCGATGAAGGACAGGATCGCCTCGGTGATCATGGCGCTGGCGCAGATATAGGTCGCCTGCACCAGCATGGGCGCAAGCGTATTGGGCAGGATGTGGCGCAGGATGATCATCGGCGTTCGCGTGCCGCAGGCGATTGCGGCATCCACATAAGGCTGCTCGCGCAGCGACAGCACCACGCTGCGAACGAGGCGCGAGACGCGCGGAATCTCGGCAACGGTGATGGCGAGGATGACGTTGCCGACGCTCCCCCGCGTCAACGCCATCAGCGCGATCGCCAGCAGGATCGGCGGGATCGACATCAAGCCGTCCATGAACCGCATCAGGATGCCGTCGGCCCAGCGGATGAAGCCGGAGACCATGCCGATGGCCAGGCCGGCCACGGATGCGAAGATAGCGACCGACAGGCCGACCGTGAGCGAGACCCGCGCACCGAACAGTACGCGTGAATAGATGTCGCGGCCGAGTACGTCGGTGCCGAACCAGAAATCGGCCGACGGCGCCCGGGTGCGCTTGGCGGGGGCGAGCGCGGTCGGGTCGACCGTCCAGAGATAGGGCGCAAAGATCGCGATCAGGACGAGCGCCAGCAGCAGCGCGCCGCCGATCGCGACCGTCGGATGGCCGCGCAAGAACCCGACGAAGCCGCGCCGGATCGTGACCGGCCGCAGGATTTCAGGCAGTTGTGGCGCAAGAACGAGCCCGGCCGGAAGCGATTGCGGATTGACGGTCGTATCGGTCAATAGCGGATCCTCGGGTCAACGAGCGTGTAAATGACGTCGATCATCAGATTGACGAGGACGTAGACGAAGCTGAACAGCAGGACGATGCCCTGGATGACGGGATAGTCGCGGCGCAGGATGGCATCGATCGTGAGCCGGCCGAGGCCGGGAATCGCGAACACGCTCTCGGTCACCACCGCGCCGCCGATCAGCAGCGCGATACCGATCCCGATCACGGTCACGATCGGCACCGCCGCGTTCTTCAGCGCGTGAATGAACAGGATGCCGCCCTGCCCCAAGCCCTTGGCCTTGGCGGTGCGAATATAGTCCTGCTGCAAGACTTCGAGCATGGCGGCGCGGGTGATGCGCGCGACCAGGGCAATGTAGACGCAGCCGAGGGCGATCGCCGGCAGGATCAGGTTCTCGAGCCAGGGCCAAAAGCCTTGGTTGAGCGGCGTATAGCCCTGCACCGGCAGCCATTCGAGCTCGAGCGCGAAGATGTAGGCGAGCATGTAGCCGACCACGAAGACGGGCAGCGAGAAGCCGAACACGGCGAAGCCCATGATGACGCGGTCGATCAGGCTGCCGGCCTTCCAGGCCGCCACCACGCCGAGCGGCACCGCCACCACGATCGTGAGCAGCAGCGTGACGATCATCAGCGACAGCGTCGGTCCGAGGCGCTGCCCGATCATCGCCGAGACCGGCAGGTTGGTGAAGATCGAGGTGCCGAGATCGCCGTGCAGGATACGCCAGACCCAGCTTCCGAACTGGACCAGGAAGGGGCG
This sequence comes from Bradyrhizobium sp. CIR48, assembly GCF_014198315.1. Classification (NCBI taxonomy): domain Bacteria; kingdom Pseudomonadati; phylum Pseudomonadota; class Alphaproteobacteria; order Hyphomicrobiales; family Nitrobacteraceae; genus Bradyrhizobium; species Bradyrhizobium sp. CIR48. The sequence continues at coordinate 219,560 of NZ_JACIHG010000006.1, read as the reverse complement.
ATCGAGACCGAGGCTCTGGCGGATGCGCTCCACATCCTCCGGGCTCGCCTGGTCGCCCGCGATCACCACGGCGGGATCGCCCGGCGCGATGTAGAGCAGGCTGAACACGAACAGCGCGACGATGGCCATCACCGGCAGGGTCGCGACGATGCGACGGAGGATGTAGGAGAGCATCTGGCCTCAACGCACGATCATGCAGACTTCGACACGCCCCAGAAGAACGGCAGCGGCCCCTTGGTGATGCCGGAGACGTTCTTGCGCCAGGCCGTGTAGGTCAGGAAGAAGCCGGTCGGCGCATAGACGACATCCTCGAGCGCGGCCTTGTTGACCCGCCCGATCGCCGCCTTCTCCTCCTCGAGATTCTTGGCGTCGAACCAGGTCGTGATCTCCTTCTCGGTAGTCGGGCTATTGGGCCAGCCGAACCAGGCCTTCTCGCCATTGGCGCGGATGGCGGTGTAGGCGGCGGGCGTGATGCAGTCGGCGCCGGCATGCCAGCTGTGGAACATGTTCCAGCCACCCTGCCCAGGCGGCGTCTTCGCCGCGCGGCGCGAGCCGACCGTGCCCCAATCGGTCGCGACGAAGTCGACATTCATGCCGAGCCGCTTCAGGAGATCCGCGGTGACGTCGCCTTGCGCCTTGGTGATCGGCTGATCCTGCGCCACGAGGCACGTCACCGGCTGGCCGGAATAGCCGCTCTCGGCCAGCAGCTTCTTGGCCGCATCGAGATCGCGCTTGCCCTTCAGGATCTCGCCACCCAACTCGCTGTAGAGCGGGGTGTCCGGCGTGAAGAAGCCAGGCAGCGCCTTCCACAATGCGTTGTCGTCGCCGACGATCGCGCGCATGTAGTCTTCCTGGCTCATCGCCATCAGCACCGCGCGCCGCGCCCGCACGTCGTTGAACGGCGCGAACAGATGGTTCATGCGGAACGAGCCGATATTGCCGAGGGGATCGCCGATATCGACGCTGATGTTCTTGTTCTTCTTCAGCACGGGCACGAGATCGGCGATCGGGTTCTCCCACCAGTCGACCTCACCGTTCTGCAGGGCGGCGGCCGCGGTGGCCGGATCCGGCATCACGATCCATTCGATGCGATCGAGCTGCATCTGCTTGCCGCCTGCGAGCCACGACGGCTTCTCCTGGCGCGGCACGTAGTCGGTGAACTTCTCGAACACGGCCTTGGCGCCTGGCACCCATTCGCCCTTGGCGAACTTCATCGGCCCGGAGCCGACATACTCGGTGATCTGCTTGAACGGATCCGTCTTGGCAATGCGCTCAGGCATGACGAAGGAGCACGGCGCGTTGTTCTTGGCGAGCGCGTAGAGCATTTTCGGGAAGGGCTGCTTCAAGACCCATTTGAAGGTGCGGTCGTCGACGACGGTCAATTCCTGCTGGTTGGCGAGGATCATCAGTCCCATCGGATCGCGCGCAGCCCAGCGCGACAGGCTCGCGACGACATCCTTGCTCAGCACCGGCTCGCCGTCGTGGAACTTGAGACCGGGGCGCAGCTTGAACGTCCAGGTTTTGCCGTCGTCCGAAGTCTCCTCGGACTCGACCATCTGCCGCTGCGGCTGCAGCTGCGCGTCGATGCCGTAAAGCGTGTCCCAGACCAGCGCGGCGGCATTGCGCACGACATATTGCGTGCCCCAGATCGGATCGAAATTGGCGAGATTGGCTTGCGGCACGAAGCGGAGGGTGCGGGCTGATGCGCCCTGCGCGATCGCCGGGGCCGAGAGGCCCGTCAATGCCAGACCGCCCGCGCCAGCCAGTCCTTTCAATACGGTCCTGCGATCCATGAAGTCCTCCCGTTAATGCCGTGATGCCGGCCATCGTTGGCCAAGAGCAGGTGAAACCAGAACCCGTTGGCCTGCAAATGGTATGCCACTAACCGGACCTTCGCCAGCGGGATCTCAATGTCTTTTGGGCTGGCCCAGGCCTCACAGAGCTGCCGCCAGCATCTCGCCGGTCTCGATATGCGGGATGGCCTCGACCAGCTTGCGCGTGTAGTCCGTCTTCGGATTGTCGAACAGCGCCCGGCTCTCGCCCTGCTCGACGATTCCGCCATTGCGCAGCACGATGGTGCGGTCGCAGAGCATGCGCACCACGTTGAGATCGTGGCTGACGAACAGCAGCGCGATGTCGTTCTCGCGCCTGAGGCGATCGAGCAGTTGCAGCACAACCGCCTGCACCGAGACGTCGAGCGCGGCAGTCGGCTCGTCCAGCACCAGAAGCCGCGGCCGGCAGGCGATGGCGCGGGCGATGCCGACGCGGGCCTTCTGGCCGCCGGAGAGCTGGTGCGGAAAGCGCGGCAACAGATCCAGCGGCAGCCCGACCCGCTCCGCGCATTCTTCCACCCGTTCGCGCAGCGCCTCACCCGCCCGCATGCCGCCAAGCCGCATCAGGGGGTGGGCGATACAATCGAAGGCCGTAAAGCGCGGGTTGAGGCTCTCGTTCGGATCCTGGAACACCATCTGGATGTCTTTGCGCAAGGGCGAGCGGTGAAAGTCGCGCGAGGCCACGTGGCCGATCGAATGCCCGTCGAACACGATGTCGCCTTCGCTCTGGTCGATCAGCCGGCAGATCATCCGCGACGTCGTGCTCTTGCCGGACCCGGACTCGCCGACGAGACCGACGCTCTCGCCACCGGCCATCGTCATCGAGAAGTCGGCCACCGCAGCAGAGCCCTGGTCGAAACGCTTTGCCAGTTTTCGCACCTCCAGAAGTGGCGGCGTGCCGTGCGCGAGCTCCGCTCGGGGCTTGCCGACGACAGTCGCGTAGCGCTCCCGCTCGTCTTCCGTCACGAGATCTTCGATACGGGACGTCGCGGTCGGCGATGCCGCGACCAGGCGCCTGGTATAGGCGTGCAGCGGCGCGCTGAAGAGTGTCCTGGGACTCGCCTCCTCGACGATGCGGCCACGTTCCATCACGGCAATACGGCGGCAATAGCGCGCCGCAAGCCCGAGATCGTGCGTGATCAGGATCGTGGCCATGCCGCGCGCGGCAGCGATATCTGCCAGGAGATCCATCACCACCTTCTGCGTGGTGACGTCGAGGCCGGTGGTCGGCTCGTCCGCGATCAGCAGCGCGGGATTGCAGGAGATCGCGATCGCGATCATGACGCGCTGGCACATGCCGCCGGAAAGCTCGTGCGGATAGGCGTTCATCCGCGCCTCGGGCTCGCGGATCTGAACGGCGCGCAGCAAATCCAGCGCTTCTGCGCGCGCGGCATCCTTGGATATCTTCTTGTGGGTGAGGATCGCGTCCGCGATCTGCAGGCCGATGGCCCGGATCGGATTGAGCGCCGCCCGCGGGTTCTGGAAGATCATCGACATGGCGGCGCCCTGGAGCTGACGAAGGTCATCGCCCCTGAGTTTTGTCACGTCCTGCCCGCGAAACAGGATCTTGCCGCCGGTAACGCGGCCGGCCGCGTCGAGCAGCCGCGTCGTGGCAAAGCCGGTCACCGACTTGCCCGAGCCGCTCTCGCCGACAAGGCCAAGCATCTCGCCCTTCTCGACCGTGAGGGTCACGCCGCGCACGGCCTCGACCATGCCGCGTCGCGTCCAGAACGCGACGTGGAGGTCGTCAATGCTGAGCAGCGCCTCGCTCATGTGCGCATGCGGGGGTCGAGAATGTCCCGCATCCCGTCCCCGAGGAGATTGAAGCACAGCACGGCCATCATCAGCGCCAGACCCGGAAATGCGACCAGCCACCACCGCCCGGTCGAGATGAAGCGCGCGCCTTCCGCGACCATGATGCCCCATTCCGGCGTCGGCGGCTTGACGCCCAGACCGATGAAGGACAGGCCCGCGGCGTTGAGAATGGCCCAGCCGAGGTTGAGCGAGATCTGCACCGCCATCGCCGGCAGGATGTTCGGCAGCAGGAAGCGCAGCACCACTGAGAAATGGCTCTCGCCGCAGGCCCGCGCCGCCTCGACCCAACCGACATTCCGGCGGACATTGACCTCGGCCCGCGCGAAGCGGATGTAGAAGGGAAGATTGATGATCGCGGTTGCGATCACGATGTTCTCGATCCGGTTGCCGAGGGCTGCGACCATGGCCATCGCCAGCACGAACAGCGGAAAGGCCATCATCACGTCGACGAAGCGGCCGACGCCGCGATCGAGCCGGCCGCCGGCATAGCCACAGAACGAGCCGACCACGGCACCGATCGCGAAGGAGATGCCGACGGCCGAGACCGCAATGGCGAGATCAAGCCGCGCGGCAATGATGAGACGGCTGAACACGTCGCGTCCGAGCTGGTCGGTGCCGGCAATGTGCGCCGCGCTCGGCGGCAGCAACGCCTCCGAGACGTTGGAGGCTACGGGATCGTAAGGCACGATCCACGGTCCGAAGATCGCAACCAGCACGAACAGGATCACACCGGTGGCGGCAACGGCGGTGAGCGGGTTGCCGCGCAGGATCCAGACCGAATGGCGGAGGGTTGCGCTCGTCATCCGATCGAGACCCTGGGATCGGCGATGCCGTAGCAGATGTCCACGACCAGGTTGACCAGCACGAACAGGCTGGCCATCAGCAGCACAAAGCCCTGCACCGGCGCATAGTCGGAGGACAGCAGCGCATCGAGCGCGTAGGAGGCAACGCCCGGCCAGGAGAACACCTTCTCCACCAGCACATTGGCGCCCAGCATGGTCGAGAACACGATGCCGGCGATGGTGATGACGGGCAGGATCGCATTGCGCAGCGCGTAGGTCACGACCACCTTGCGCCAGGACAACCCGACCGAGCGCGCGGTGCGCACGAAGTCGCTGCCGAGCGAGACCAGCATCGAGGCACGCGTGATCCGCGCCAGCGGCGCGATCACGAACAGCGCCATGCTCACGGCCGGCAGGATCAATTGCTTGCAGGCCGCCCACCAGCCCTCGAAATCACCGGCGAGCAGGAAGTCGATCGAGAGAAACCCGGTATGCTGCGGCGGCAGCGAAGTAAAAACGTCGATCCGCCCCGTCGGATCGGGTGCAAGGCCGAGCAGATAATAGAAGACGTAGATCAGCAGCAGGCCCGACACGAAGGTCGGCACGCAGACGCCGAGCGCGCAGAACAGCCGGACGCCGTGATCGACGACTGAGCCCGGCCTCGAGGCCGCGACCACGCCGAGCGGCACCGCGGCGATCAGTGCAATCAGGAGCGCGGTGAAGGTGAGCTCGAGCGAGGCCGGCAGCCGCTCGCGCAGATCCTTCAGCACCGGCTGCCCGGTCATCATGGAGCGGCCGAAATTGCCGCGGCCGATGTCGGAGAGATAGAACACGAGCTGCTCCGGCACCGATTTGTCGAGCCCCATCTGCTTGCGGATCTGCTCGATCTCCTCCTTGCCGGCATTGGGCCCGGAGGCGAAGAACACCGCGGGGTCGCCGGGCAGGACGCGCATCAGGAGGAAAGTGAAGACCAGCACACCGAACAGCGCCGGCAGCGACGACAGCAGCCGCCTGCCCGCCCGTACCATCGTTGCACCAAGTCCGGTCCTCACCTTCTAGAGCTCCTTTGGACTGACGCTATCACTTGCGGCTGACGTCGCGATAGTCGACCTGGCGGTGGAACTCGTAGGTGTAACCCTCGATCGAGGACGCCATCACCGCATCCTGGTTTGGCTGCCACAGCATGATTTGCGGCATCAAATCGAAATGCATCGCGTTGAGCTTGCGGCCTGCTTCCTCGTACTTCGCCTTATCCGGCTCGAAGCGGGCTTCCTGCGCGATCGCGGCAAGGTCCGGGTTGTTGATCGAGCTGTAGTTCCAGCGCTGATTGCCGGTGTAGAAGTTGCGGTAGAAGTAGTCCGTGGACGGCAGCCAGGCGACGATGCCTTCGGTGTAAAAGGGCAGCTTCTTCTCGTTGATCTGCGTCGACATCTGCGCATCCGGCAGCTTCTGGATGTCGACCTTGATCCCGATCTTGCCGAGCGATTCCTTCACCAGCGCCGCCATCGGCTCGGCGGTCGAGGCCTGGCCGACATTGAAGCTGAAGGTGGTCGAGAAGCCCTCCGGCAGCCCTGCGGCCTTGAGATATTCCCTGGCCTTGTCGAGATCGATCTTGACGGGTTGCTGGAACGGATAAATCCCATTCAGCGGCTTGCCGTCCGGCCAGCTTGCACCGAACAGCGGCGCGCCGCGGCCGAACAGAGCGGCCTTGAACATGTCGTCATAGGGCAGCGCAAAGGCGACGGCGCGGCGGACATTGACGTTATCGAAGGGCGGGATCTGGTTGTTCATCGAGACGAAGGTGATCGAATTGTATTGCGGGGTCGAGATCACCTTCAGCTTGCCCTTGGCCTCCAGCGACTGCACGTCGCTGGCCTGGAGATCGACCACGAGATCGGCATCGCCGCGCTCGACCAGATTAGCGCGCGTCGCCGGCTCCGGCACTGATTGGATGATCACGCGCTTGAAGAACGCCGGCTTGTCGGGCGAACCGCGATTCCAGGCCTCGTTGCGCTTGACGATCACCTGCTCGCCCGGCTTGAACGTCTCGATCACATAGGCGCCGCTGCCGGCAGTGTGCTCCTTCAGCCAGGCGGTGGCCCAGGGATCATCCGCGGTCGCATGCTCCTTCGCCACCTTCGAATTGATGATCATGGGATAGACGGTGGCAAGGTTCGGCAGCGCGAGCTTGTCGGGCTTGGGCAACGTCACCTCGATGGTGAGGGGATCAATCACCTTGAACTGATCGGCCGACGTCAGGGAGCCCGTGAGCAGCTGCGCCTTGCCGAGGATCGGCGCGGTGACGCAGCGATCGAGCGACCATTTCACGTCCTCCGCCGTGACAGGCGAGCCGTCCTGGAATTTTGCGTCCTTGCGCAGGCGGAAGGTGAGCTTCAACCCGTCGGGACTGACGTCGTAGGATTCGGCGAGCTCGCCGGTGATCTTGTCGAGATCGAACACCCATTTGTCGTTGAGCTGCTTGCGGCCGAACGCCACGAGCCGGTCGTACGTGCTCATGCTCAGCGCGAACGATTCGCGGGTCGAACCGGGGATGTTGGGATCGAGCGTGTTGACGGATGCGCCGGTGACATAGCGCAGTGTCTCCGCCCGGGTTTGCGCCTGCGAAGGCGCGGTGGCGATGAGCAACAGCGCAGTGGCGGCGAGCACGGAGGACGCCGGCCTGAAAGACACAAAACGCATTCGTTTTCCCCAAGATTTCGACAACAACGTCAACAAGGCAGGTTAAGAAAGAAGCAAGTTGCGCGCCAGTCTCGCAGAGGCGCATCGTCGCGGCGGCGCATGGATAATCATCGCGCTTCTCCTATCTTTCCCGCCCTCCGCGTGACCACGGCCTGCGGCACGTCGTAGGCGCTGAGCGAGGCCCAGTGCCGCGCAACATCGGCGCGGAACAGGCCACGCGTCAGGCCGTGGACCAGCTTCGGCACGGCCGTCGTCATCGCGTTGATTGATGACCCCGACGGGCCGAAACTCATGGTCGAGGCGATGGCGAACAGATGGATGTCGGAGATCCAGGGCGTCTCGCCCGGCACGCGCTCGGTGAAGGCGTAATCGTCGGCGAGATAGGGGAAGCGGCCGAGCCGCGCGTTGCGCTCGTTGTCCGGCGGCTGATAACGGTCGGCCCAGGTCGCGATATTGCCAGAAAATCGACTGAGCTCGCCGCGCGCGGCAAAGTTCATATCGATGCCGGTGCCGCAGATGACGAAGTCCGCCGCGATGGCGCCAAGCGGCGTGTGCAATTCAATACCTTTTCCGGTCGCGCACGCGGCCTCGAGCGGCGCACCCTCATGCAATGTGAAATTGGCGTGGCGCGCGCAGCGGTCGTAGGTCGCTTGCGGAAATCCTTCCCGCATTTCCAGGATGGCGCGCATGAAGCGCCAACGCCAGGCATCGTCGAGATCGCTGAGGTGGCGCAGGAAGCCGCGGAAGGTCAGCGAGCGATAGGGCTGGATCACCTGGATCTGCTCGCGCCGACAGAGCAGGTGCACCTCACTGGCGCCCGCCTCCAGCGCCGTGGCCGCATTGTCGAACGCTGATGCGCCGGCACCGATCACGGCGACGCGCTTGCCGCGAAGCTTTTCGAAATCGATCTCGTCGGCGACGGTTGCGACCGAACGTGTAGGAAGATCGCGCAGCGGCTCGGGGATCATCCAGCCGCCCATGCCCTCCTGTCCCGTCGCCAGCACGATCTTGCGCGCATGGAGCGTCTCGACTTCTCCGGATCGTTTCACGATGGCAGCCAGCAGGCCATCGGCCGCCGGCGCAATCTCCAGAAGCTCGCAGCCGTTGCGCACAGGCAGGTCTATCGTGCGTCGCAGCCAGAGCAGATAGTCCGCCCAATGCTCGCGCTCGATCAGGCCAAGCCCCTGCCAGCTCTCCTTGCCGAAGCGGGCTTCATGCCAGGACTGATATGTCAGGCTCGGGATATCGAGGTCGGGCCCCGTATAGTCCTTCGGGCTGCGCAAGGTCGGCATGCGGGCATAGGTCAGCCACGGCCCCTCCATCCCCTCCGCGGCCTTGTCGAGCAGCAGGATGTTGCTGACGCGGGAGCGCATCAGACCGAAGCCGATGGCCACGCCGGATTGGCCAGCGCCGACGATGAGCACGTCCAGAGCGGGCTTGCCGTCCGGCCCCATCTTCGGTTCGAGCCAGGCGGCGCCGGGATGCGCGATCCTGGCGAGATCGGCGCGAATGCCCGCTTCGAGCTGTGTCAGCGCATCACTCATGCCGCGAGCCAACCTCCGTCGACCACCATCACCGTGCCGGTCGTGAACGAGGATGCGTCGCTCGCCAGATGCAGCGCGGTCTGCGCGATCTCCTCAGCCACGCCGAACCGCTTCATGGCATGGCGGTTGCGGGAGGCTTCGCGCACCTCGTCGGCATTGCCATGCCGGGCAAAGCTGCGGCGAAGCATCGGCGTGTCGATCGCACCCGGCGCGATGGCGTTGACGCGGATGCCGTCGGTGGCGAAATCCACCGCCATCGTCCGCGTCAGGCTGACGATGGCGCCCTTGGCAGCGATGTAGGCACTATTGCCCTTGCCGCCGGCGATCGCGAGCTGCGAGGCCAGCGTGATGATGGAGCCGCTGTTCTGCCGCTGCATCTGCGGCACCGCAGCCCGCGCCCACAGCCAGGTGCCACCGACATTGGTGCGGAACACGGCATCCCAATCGTCCGGGTCCGTGGTCAGCACCGTGCCGCCGACGGAAAATCCGGCCGCCGTCATCAGGATGTCGAGCCGGCCGTGCCGAGAGACGATGTCGCTTACGATGGTCTCGGCGAATGCGGCATCGCCGACATCGCCGATATGCGTCGTGGCCTCGCCCACCAAGCGCAACGTCTCTTCAAGCCCCGCGGCGTCGCGATCGACCAGAGCGAGATGTGCGCCTTCCTCTACGAACAGCTTTGCGCTGGCGCGGCCGATGCCCGAGCCCGCTCCGGTGATAATGGCCGTGCGCCCCTGCAGCCGCATGTCAGATCCCATCCTTGTGCTGCATCCACCAGGCACTCATCGCAGCGGCCGACTCCGCGCAGCCGAACCGGGCGCGCCAGCCGAACTCATCGGCCATCCGCTCGACCGACAGCGGCGCCCGATCCCCGCCGTGGAGCTTGATGAAGGTCTTTTCTCCAGGAGACGCGAGCCGACACACCAGCCCTGGATGCAACGCCGCAAAGGCCTCGCCCCATTGCAGCGCCGACCAGGCCGCACCACTGGAGATGTTGTAGAGCCGGTGGCGCGGCCGCTCGGCCTCGATCAGCACCGCCACCGCTTCGGCGGCGTCCGGCGCATAGGTCCAATCCTTGGTGCCCGGCGCGGGAAGGAGCGCCGGCTCACCACGCGCGAACTCGGCGAGAATCTGGAACTGGAGGCTTGGCGTATCGCGCACCTTCCCGATCCGTTCCCACGGACCGAACACCGCACTCAAACGTACGCTCAGGAAATCGCCGCCCCACAGCTCGGCAAGGCGTGCCACCGATCGCTCCGAGGTAAACTTGCTGATCGCGTAGAAGGAAACTGGATCGCAGGGCGTCTCCTCGTCCAATACCGGATGGCGCTGCCCCGCAGCACCATAGGCGGAAGCGGAAGAGAGGTTGACCACGCGTCGAACGCCACGGCTGTTCGCCGCGCTCAAGATCGGTATCTGAGCCATCACGTTGATCTCGAGGATATTCGAGGTGACGGACCGTTCGAGCTGGTCCCCGGCCGTTATGGCAGCGCCAAGGACGATCGCATCGCAACCGTTCTTTATGAGCGCGTCGATCCTCTCGACGTCTGTGATCTCGCCCTGAACAATCGTAAGCCGCTCCCGGTGATCGGCAAAGGACCGCTCCGCTCCCGCTGGAAGTTGCTTACGATCATACACTGTCACCTCGTGCCCGCGCGCGAGCAGCACCTCGGCGAGGTTGAGGCCGACAAAGCCGGTGCCGCCGAAGATGACGATCTTCATCGCGCGCGATCCACGATCACAGCAGTTTTGCCCCGAAATTCCGTTCCGGGTCCATGTCGGCGACCAGCCGGCCCGTCGACTTCGCCGCCTCGCCGCCGCTGCGCGCCAGGAATTTTCCGCTGCCGGCGCTCGCGAGGCACTTGTCGCCGTCGATGATGACCCGGCCGCGCGACAGCACCGACACCGGCCAGCCCTTCAGCTTGCGGCCCGCGAACGGCGTGTAGCCGGCGAGGTCGTGCATTATCTCGTCGGCGATCACGGTCTCGCGGTTCGGGTCCCAGATCGCGATATCGGCGTCTGCGCCGACCGCAATCGAGCCCTTGCGCGGATGCAGATTGTAGATCTTTGCCGGCGCGGTCGAAGTCAGCTCGACGAACTTTTCCAGGCCCAGCCGCCCCTTCGAGACCATCGCGTCGAACAGCAGCGGCAGCCGCAGCTCCAGCCCCGGCAGCCCGTTCGCGACCTGCTTGAAATTGGGGTTGGATCCGGCGCGCAGCTTGCCGGTCTCGTCGTAGCGATACGGCGCGTGATCCGACGAGATGGTCTGGAGATCGCCGAGCGAGAGCGCCTGCCACAGCGCCTCCTGGTCGGCATGCGTGCGCGGCGGCGGGCTGCACATCCACTTGGCGCCTTCCGAGCCAGGCTTGTCGAGATCGGCGGCGGTGAGGAACAGATATTGCGGACAAGTCTCCGCGAACACCTTCAGCCCCTGCCCGCGCGAGTCGCGGATCACCTTGGCGCCTTCGGCGGTCGAGACATGGAAGATCATGATCGGCTGGTCGATCAGCGCCGCCATGCCGATCAGCCGGGTGAAAGCTTCCGCTTCCGACACACGGGCATGACTGACGGCATGGTATTTCGGCATGGTGTAGCCGCGCGCGAGCAGCCGCTTGACCATCCAGGCGATGATGCCGTGGTTCTCGGCATGGGCGCACAGCATCGCGCCGGACTGGCGCGCCGCGAGCAGGATGTCGAGCAAGGGCTCGTCGTCGACCTTGAGCCGGTCATAGGTCATGAAGATCTTGATCGAGGCGTGGCCCTGCTTCACCAGCGCCGGAATGTGCTCTTCGACTGTCTCCTTGGTCGCGTCCGCAATGATCATGTGAAAGGCGTAGTCGATCACCGCGCCCTTCTTCGCCAGCGCGTGATAATCCTCCACCACCTGCGGCAATTTCATGCCGACATGCTGGGCGGCGAACGGGATCACCGTGGTGGTGCCACCGAAAGCGGCAGAGACGGTCGCGCTCTCGAACGTGTCGGCATTCATGATACCGGCGGCCGACAGCTGCTCGATATGGGCGTGACTGTCGACGCCGCCAGGCAGCACCAACTTGCCGCGCGCATCGATCTCGCGCCTGGCCGCCGGAAGCCCGCGGCCGATGGCCGCGATGGTCTCGCCGGAGATGGCAACGTCGGCCTCGAAGACATCGGTGGTCGTGGCGACGCGTCCGCCGCGGATGATCAGGTCGTAGGTGGGTTCAGTCATGAGGCACTCCGTGATAGGCTTTGGGCAAATGATCTCCATTTCGCAGGAAGACCATCATGTCCCGGCCACGCATTCTCGTCATCAATCCGAACTCCAACCCTGCAGTCACGCAAGGGCTGGAGGAGGCCTTGAGGCCGCTCGGTTTCGAGGGTGGGCCGGAACTGGTGTGTCAGACCCTGGCGGAGGGCCCGTTCGGCATCGAGAGCCAGGCCGACGTCGATAGCGTTACGATGCCGCTGCGACGGCTGGTGGAAAGCGACAACAGCTCTTCGGCCTTCGTCATCGCCTGCTATAGCGATCCCGGCCTTCAGGTCTGCCGCGAAGGCACGGAACGGCCGGTATTCGGCATTGCCGAGTGCGGCGTGCTGACCGCGCTCGCCCGCGCCGAAACGTTCGGCGTCATCGCCATCGCGCAGCGCTCGATCCCGCGCCACATGCGCTATCTCAGGCAGATGGGCCTGACCGATCGCCTCGCCGGCGAGCGGCCGCTCAACATGAGCGTTGCCGATACCGCCTCGGGCGAAGGCACGCTGGCGAAGATGATCGAAATCGGCCGTGCGCTGCGCGACCAGGACGGCGCCCGCGCCATCGTGATGGGCTGCGCCGGCATGGCGCGCCATCGCCGCCCGCTCGAAGATGCGCTGGGCGTTCCCGTGATCGACCCGACACAGGCGGCCGTCACGATGGCGCTGGGCACGGTGCAGTTTCTCGGCTCACTAGGCGTCCTTCAGCTCTTTGGCGTCCTGCCGCGCGCGCCATTGCGCGTGGCTCTCGCGCGTCAGCGAAAAGACATCCCGCTGGGTGGTGTAGAGATTGCCGAACATGCGGCCGATCGGCCGGTAAGCGTCGAGATCGACATACATGTTGGCCTCGTCGACCAGGCCCTCACGGGCGTGAATCCTGAGCACCTCGCCAACCAGCAGTTCCCGGTCGGGCGAGAAGTTCAGCACCACATGGCGCCGGCATTCCAGCGCAAAGGGCGCTGCCGCGAGGCGCGGCACTTTCACATCGACGGAGGGAAGCGTCGCAAGCCCGGTCGCCGCGACCTCGCTGTCGCCCGAGGGGAAATCGACCGCGCAATCGTTCATCGCGACCGACAGCGCCTCATCCACCATGTGCACGACGAACTCGCCGTCGCGATGGATGTTGCGGGTGGTATCCTTCGGGCTGTGATCCGGCTTGTGCTGAAGACCGAGCACGATCAGCGCGGGGCTCTCGGAGAACACGTTGAAGAAGCTGAACGGGGCCGCATTGACCGCCCCGTTCTCGTCCAATGTCGTCACCAGCGCGATCGGCCGCGGCACGATTACGCCGCAGAGCAGCTTGTAGCGATCGCGCGGATCAAGCTCGCGCAAGGAAATGCCATTATCCGACATCGGCGTCATTTCTCCGGCGGCGGCACCGCGCCGGTTTGGCTGGTGATCAGGCCGTAATGCTCGATCCGGCGATGCTGCGCGAAATTGAAGATCGTGGTCTTGCCAAAATTTGTGGCATCGAGATCGCAGGGATGGAGCAGGAGTTCATCGTCCTCCGTCCTGGCTTCAGTGACGATCTCGCCGTTGGGATCGACGATCAGGCTGCCGCCGAACAGCGGGTGGCCATCCTCATTGCCGGCCTTGGCGACCGCGACGACCCAGGTCGAATTCTGATAGGCGCCGGCCTGCACCGAGAGGCGGTTGTGAAACAGGCGCTTCTCGACGCCCTCCTCGCTTCGCTCCGCGTTGACGGAGGGCGTGTTGTAGCCGATCAGCACCATCTCGACGCCCTGCAGGCCCATCACGCGATAAGTCTCCGGCCAGCGCCGATCGTTGCAGATGGCCATGCCGATGATGCCACCCAGCTCGCGCCAGACGTTGAAGCCGAGATCGCCCGGCTCGAAATAGCGCTTCTCCAGATGCTGGTGCGAGCGCTTGGTGTCGTACTCCACATGGCCCGGCAGATGGACCTTGCGATATTTGCCGACGATCTTGCCGGACTTGTCGGTCAGGATCGCCGTGTTGAAGTGATGGCCGTCCGGTGTCAGCTCCGCATAGCCGAAGTTCATCGCCATCTGGTGCTGCGCTGCGCGCTCGAATAGCGGCTTCGTCGCCGCGTTCGGCATCTCGCGCTCGAACCAGATGTCGAACTCGGCGCGGTCCTCCGCGTACCAGCGCGGAAAGAATGTCGTCAGCGCCAGTTCCGGATAGACGATCAAATCGGCGCCCTTGCTCTTGGCTTCGTCCATCAGCGCGATCATGCGCCTGACCACGACCTCGCGGCTGTCGGCCTTCTGGATCGGCCCCATCTGGGCGGCGGCAACATTGACGATGCGCATCAGCGATTTCCCGGTGATCTCTTGGAGGAAGTGAAAGCTTCAACGAATTGCCGGCGCGTGCAGCATAACGCGGCATCGCCGAAGGTTTCCAGCCGGATGGGCCGGACAGTTTTTGTGGCGCGATCGGCGCTCATCGGTGCTCCTCGTCGGCGACATCGAGGCCATGATCGAGCGCGTCCAGAAGCTGGTCGGCCTCACGTTCGGACATGACGAGCGGCGGTGCCAGGAACAGCGAAATCTGCTCGCCGCTGGTTCCGATCACCGCGCCGGCTTCCAGCGCCCGCGTCGCGACGCGCGAGGCGATCGGCACTTCGGTGGTGTCGGCGTGCCAGGAGCGCCAGTCCGGTCCGTGCAGCTCCACCGTCCAGTGCAACCCCTGCCCCGCCACACGCTGGACGCTGGGATGTTTCCGCGCGATCGCGAGCAGGCGGCGGCTGAACAGCTCTTCGAGGCTCTTCACATGCTCGAGAATCTTCTCTTCGCTGATGACCTTCAGGTAGGCGCTGACGGCGGCCATGCTGATCGGGTGGCCCCGCAAGGTGCCGTAATTCTGCCAGCTCGTGCCATTCAACCGCTCGACGATCTCTTTCGACACCACGACCGCCGCCACTGCGGCCGCACCGCCGCCGAGCGACTTTCCGAGCGTCACGATATCGGGGCGACTTTCGGCGCCCTGAAACGCGAACCAGCGCCCGGCGCGGCCCGCGCCGGTGACGACCTCGTCGGCGATCCAGTATGAGCCTGCTTGTCGCGCGCAGCGCGCCACCTCGTCCTGATAGGCGCCGTCGTGATAGATGCCGCCCTGGGTGTAGTCGATGATCGTTGCGGCGGTATCCGACAACAAACGCGTGGCGTCGGCCAAATATTCGCGTGGCGGCTTGTTGCTGGCCGGCCCACCGTAGATCGCACCATCCGGCGCCGGCAGAATTCGCACCGGCGCCATCGGCGCCGGCAGCCTGGAGCCGCCGGAGTGCACCGCAAGGCCGCCATGCCATTGCGGCTGCACGGTCATGCTGCGCGACAGGCCCGTGATGCCGTGATAGGCACGCTCACGCGTCGCCAATGGAGAGCGTTGCGTCAGCGCCTGGCAGAGCGATAGCGCCATGTCATTGGCCTCGCTGCCGCTGATGCAGAAGCGCACCGCGCCGACCCATTCCTCTTCGCCGCCGAACGCCGTCGCCATCAAATCGTCGGCGGCCTGCTCGCGGCCGACCCAGGTCCAGCCCTCGTTGACCACGGGCGTATCCGCCGCGCGGCGGATCGCCTCCACCATCGCGGGATGACGGTGACCGAGACCGCCGCCGGTGTTGCTGCCGTCGATGAGCTTGCGGCCGTCCGCAAGATGAAAATAGACGCCCTCGCCGCCGACCACGGCCATGGGCGCGCTGTCGCCCGCGTTCAGCCCGGTTCGCAACAATTTGCTCATCGCAATCCCTTCACTCCGCAGCTTCAGCGCCGTAGCCGCCGCCGCCGCAAGTCTCGACGGTGACGAGATCGCCGTGCTGCAGCACGAGGTTAGATTTGCCGTCGATCGCGACGTTTGCGCCCTGCCTGACAAGCGAGATGCGACAGGCCTTGCCGGGTTCACCGCCCTGCATGCCGAACGGCGGAATCACCATCCGCTCGATGCAGGTGGTCAGATGCATCGACGGAGCCAGAATGCGGTAAGCGCGTACGACGCCATCGCCGCCGCGGAAGGCGCCAGCGCCGCCGGATTGCCGGCGGATGGCCTGCTGCTCGAGGCGGATCGCGTAGTTCGCCTCGATCACCTCAACCGGCGTGTTCGAGGTGTTGGACAGATGCACCCGGGTCGCCGAGATGCCGGCCCGATCGTGACGCGCGCCTTCGCCGCCGCCGTGGACCTCATAGAGCATCTTCCAGGAACCGTCCTGCCGCGGCTGCGCAAAGAACAGGACGCCCGCGGTGGTCGCGCCGCCCGCCGACAATCGCTCCGGAATGGTGTCTTGCATGGCGCGGAAGATCGCATCGACGATGCGCATCGACGTCTCGTGGTTGCCGGCGGCGACGGAGGCCGACCAACCCGGCTCCAGGATCGAGCCCGGGCGGGTGATAATGGTCAGGGGGCGCAGCGCGCCGGCATTCTGCTGCATGTCGCGCCCGCTCATGATGCGCGCGGCATAGGCGACGGCCGAACGCGCCATGAACGGCGTCGTGTTGCAGAAATTCGAGACGCGGTCACAGCTCCCCGAAAGGTCGAAGGTCGCCTCGTCGCCGGCAATGGTAATCTTGACGTGGATACGCGCGGGCGCGTCGTTCGCGCTGCCGTCGTCGAGGTGATCTTCGCCTTCGTAGATTCCGTCCGGCAAGGCGCGCAACGCCTCGCGCATCTCGATTTCGGAGAGATCGTGCAGGCGCGACTGTGTCGCGGTGAACACCGCCTTGCCGTGCTCGCGGCAGAGATCGACGATGCGCCGTTCGCCGGCTTTGGTTGCCGCGATCTGCGCGAGAAGATCACCCTCGCAGGATTCGGCGTCGCGGACGTTCGCCTTGAGCAGCTGCACGATCGGCGCGTTGACGCCGGCTGCGGTCGCGATCAGCACCGGCGGGATACGCATCGCCTCCTGGAACGTGTCGATGGCTTTTGCAAAATAGCTGCCGGGCCAGGTGCCGCCGATATCCGGCCAGTGCGCGAGGCTGACCGCGAACGCCACGATCTCGCCATCGACGAAGACGGGGCGCACGACCTTGACGTCGTTGAGATGATTGCCGCCGAGCGCGCCGACATTGTAGATCACGACGTTGCCGTCGTTCAGGCTGTCGCGCGGCACCACCTTCAGCAATTCGGGGACCGTGTAAGCCATCGCGCCAAGGTGGATGGGGATGTCGCGGCCCTGCCCGACCAGGCCGCCATGGCCGTCCGTGATCGCCGACGACAAATCGCCGGCCTCGCGCAGCAGCGGCGAGCGCGCCGACCGCGTCATCACCAGGCTCATTTCCTCGGCCGCAGCGGAGAGCCCGTGCCGGATGACCTCGACGACGAACGGATCGAGCTTCATGTTGCCCTCCGCGTCAGGAACAGATTGCCTGCGGCATCAGGCCTCGCCTGCCAGCCGGGCGGCACCACCACCGTCGACCACGCGTCTTCAATGATGGCCGGGCCGCGGACGGTGTCGGCCAGCGAGGCGCGGTCGATGATCCCTGTCGCGATGTCGTGGAAGCCATCGAACGAGCAAAGGCGTGTGCCTGACGACATCGCCCTCGCCGCCGTCGCCGGCCGACTCACCACCGTTGTCGACGGCCGGCGCGCCTGCACCCGCACGGATTCGATGACGCAGGGCTCGCTCGTCGCATAGCCGAAGAGTTCGTGATGCCGCGCCAGAAAATCCTTCTTGAGGCTGATCACGTCGAGCGGCAGTGCGAGCGGGACTGGAATGGCGTCATTCTGCGCCGCGTAACGCATCAGCGCCACCAGCTCGATCTCGATCTCCGCCTGTGCGACACCGTTGGCGATGAGCGGCGCCGAAGCATCGTCGATCAACGCTCCAATGCGCTCCGATACGCGTACGAGATCGATGCCGTCGAGGCCAGCGCGCAAGGTCTGCTGCTGCAGGAAGCTGAAGTCGGCGGTGAGACAGCCCAGCGCCGAGAACGCGCTCGATGCGCTGGGCACGACGACCTGCGCAATCCCGTAGAGATCGGCGAGCCCCGCGGCATGCATGGGGCCACCACCGCCGAAGGCGAGCAGCGTACAGTCGCGCCCGTCGATGCCGCGCTCGACCGTGACGCGGCGCAGCGCGCGGGCCATCGTCGCGTTGGCGACCTTGATGATGCCGAGCGCCGTTTCGGTCAGGCTCAGCCCCAACGCCCGCGCGATCGGCTCGATGACGCGCCTGGCCGCCTGGACGTCGATGCCGATCCGGTCGCCGAGTTTGGTTTCGGGATTGAGATAGCTGAGCACGGCGTTGGCGTCGGTGATGGTTGGCTCGGTGCCGCCGCGGCCGTAGCAGGCCGGACCCGGCTCGGAGCCGGCACTCTCCGGCCCGACGGTCAGACCACCCGGGCCGTTGCGCACGATCGATCCGCCGCCCGCCCCGATGGAGTGAACCGCGAGCATCGGCTGGCGCAGCGGCTTGTCGCCGAGCATGCGGCCGTCGGTCATCTCGGCCTGGCCGTCGACGATCAGGCACACGTCCGTCGTGGTGCCGCCCATGTCGAAGGTCAGCATGCGCGGCGTGCCGAGCTGGCGCGCGATGCTGACCGACGCCGAGACGCCGGCGGCCGGGCCCGACATCGCCATCACAAGCGGGCGACGCTTCACCGCGGAGATCGGGATCATCGCGCCGGCGGAATGAAACACCTGCAATCCTGGCCCGATCGGCAGCCGCTGCTCCAGCTCGCTCAGATATTCCACCGCAATCGGCATCGCGGCGGCGTTAAACACGGTCGCCGAGGTCCGCTCATATTCGCGTGCCTCGGGATTGACCTCGTGCGACAGCGAGACATGGGCGACGACATCCTTGAGGCGCTCGCCAAGCATTTTTTCGTGCACCGGATTGGCATAGGCGTGAAGCAGAGCCACCGCGACGCTCTGAACGCCGGCCTCCTTCAGCCAGGCCACCAAGCGCTCGATCTCCGCTTGTTCCAGCGGCTTCAGCACGCGTCCCTCGTGATCGAGGCGCTCGGCGAGCCCGAAGCAGCGCTCAGGTGGCACGAGCGGCGGCGATTTCGGCGGAACGTCGAGACGGTAGAGATCGCGGCGGCGATAACGCGCAATCTCGAGCACATCGGCAAAGCCCTCGGTCGCAACCAGCGCCACCTTCGGCAGCCGGCCCTCGACGATAGCGTTGGTCACGCGCGTGGTGCCGTGGACGAAGCGCCTGACCTCGCTTTTGCGCAGGCCCACCGCCTCGATCGCTTCCAGCATCGCCTGAACCGGAGCGCCGGGGCGCGACGGCACCTTTGCGATCCGCGCCTCCGATGAATCGCGCCGGATCGCGATGATATCGGTGAAGGTGCCGCCGATATCGGTGCCAACCTCCCAGTGATTTTCGGAGGAGCTCATGTGCGAGGGCGGCGACGGATGAGGTCCGAACCGGACGCCGGGCTGTTACCGTCCATCGCGACATCCAATGCCCAACCGAGAGCGCTCATCATGCATCCCTTGTCTTGCCATTGTCCGCGAGTGTGCGACAGAGCGGTCAGGTCGGGATAGAGCCAGAGTTGTCGCAAACCACCGGGCCGGCGCCGCGAGCCGCAAATTCGGTTGCACGTTTTGGTGCAGCTCTGCCCGCGCGGAGAGCATGCAGATGTCGACTGCTGGACACCAGCAGAGTGCATCGCACCACGGATTTTTCGGCGCAAACCGTCACGTCCGTTGCAGTGCAATCGCAACGTCAAAGATCATCTGTCTAATTTGCAGGCGATCGGACGCGAGGTTTGTATCCTATGAGCTATGCACGGCAGGCGGCACAGCCTTTCTTTATTGTACGGTCAGTAAGCGAGGATATCGTCTCGCAAGCAGCGCCGCGATCCGGTGGGACGAGCTCGTTAGAAACCATCGAGATTCGAACGTCCTGCGTTGAAAGTCGCGATCGCGGGCCAGATATTGCCTGAACCCGCCAGTCATGTTCGGATCGACCATCGCCTGCCATGCCCTTCTTCCGGCTCAACGACGACCATATGAACCCCGATGATCTCGGGGATTTCGATCCTGAAACCGTGCCGCGCGCCGTTGCCGCTTTCGGGGGCCAGATGGTCACCAAGGGCATGGAGCTGGCCATGCACGAGCATCGCAAGGACGAGCTCGTCCTGACCATGCGCGGCCTCGTCAGGCTGGAGGCCGGACACGGCGTCTGGATCGTCCCGCCGCGCTGTGCGGTGTGGATTCCCGGGCATGTTCCGCACAGCGTCAGCGTCGCCGGCGACGTCGAGATGCATTGCCTGTTCGTCGAACCGGAGGCGGTGCCGGCGCTGCCGCGGCAATGCTGCGCGCTGACGATCTCGCCCTTGCTCGAGCGTTTGCTGGTGCATGCCACCCACATGCCGGTGATGTACGATCTCGACGGCGCCGACGGCAGGATCGCCGCGGTGTGCGCTTCAGCGCCTCGACCAGGGCGCATCGGTCCAGGCGGTGGCGCTGGATCTCGGCTATGAGGGAGCCAGCGCCTTCGTCACCATGTTCCGCAAGGCGCTGGGCAAGCCGCCGGCGCGATATCTGGCCGAACGCCGCATCGGCGCACACTGACCGGAATTCGCAATCGATTGTCCCGTTCGCGGAATGCGGTCTGAGGGACCATTTCGTATCCAGGCTCCGAAGCGCCCGGCGGGCGCATTAAGGAGCCGACCGACATGGATTCACTCAGCAAGGGCGCCGTCGCCGACGTCCTCCTTCGTCTTCACCAGGAAGCGGAGGTCGCCGACGGACAACTGATGCAAACCTTCGCGAACGAAGCGAAGAGCCGAGATGAGATCATCAGCAAGACCATCGCCGCCGAGAGCCGTGATCTGAACGAAGTCTATCGTGGACTTGCGGACAATTTCCTGAGCGTCTCTCCGCGGTTCGGACGCTTCCTCTACATGTGCGTCCGTGCCACCAAGGCACAGCGCATCGTCGAGTTCGGCTCCTCGATGGGGATTTCCGCGATCTACATGGCGGCGGGCCTGCGCGACATCGGTGGCGGCCGTCTGATCGGGACCGATCTCGAACCCGGCAAGATCGAGCGGGCGCAAGCGAACCTTGCCGCCGCGGGGCTCGCCGACCTCGTCGAGTTCAGGCACGGCGATGCGCGCCAAACGCTCAGCTCCGGCCTCGGCGGCGAGGTCGACATGGTGATGCTCGATGGCGCTTTCACTCTCTATCTTCCCATTCTCAGGCTGCTGGAGCCGCACCTGAAGCGCGGCGCGCTCATCGTCGGCGAGAACGCGCTCGAGGAAGCTTCGGGCTATATCGACTACGTGCGCGATCCCGAGAACGGCTACCTCTCACTATCGCTGCCGTTCGAGCCGGGACGTGGCAACGAATTCACGATCAAAGCCAGATGATCGGCACGGCGGTGAACCCTGTGATGGAGCCAAACTTGAACGAGCCCGCTCACGAGCCACAAACGTCCGAGCCATCGCGGGCACCGCAGGGACGGCTCACGCGGATGTTGCTGCGATGGCTGATGCGTCCTGCACACGTTGCCGGCGTCAGGACGCTCTCGCCGCATTTCCGGCTCGTCGAGCTCGAAGGCGAAGCGCTGGAGAACGTCGCCTGGACGGCCGGCGACAAGATCCAGGTCGCGATGGGCTCGGGCCTGAGCGCGCGCACCTATACGCCGATGTCGTGGGACGCCGGCAACGGCAGAACGCGGCTGCTCGCCTTTGCACATGGCGATGGCCCCGGCAGCCGCTGGGCCAGCGGCTTGCGCGCGGGCAACGCCTGCCAGTTCTTTGGTCCACGCCGCTCGTTCGACCTCGCGGACCTCGGAGCGCCCATCGTTCTGTTCGGCGATGAAACCTCGTTCGGCCTTGCGGCCGCGTTGCGCGACAGCCTGCAGGCTGGCGGCACGCTCCATGTGTTCGAGGCCACCGATGTCGCGGAGTCGAGACTGGTGCTGGATTCCATCGGCCTCGGCCAGGCCAGATTAATCGCACGCAGCGCCGATGACACCCATCTTGCAACCGCCGAATCCGAGCTGCTGCGTCTTGCCGCAAACGGCGCACAGTTTGTCCTGACCGGCAAGGCACCCTCGATCCAGCGCGTCGGCCGCACCCTGAAGGCCGCCGGCGTCGCATCATCGCGGATCAGGGCGAAAGCCTATTGGGCACCGGGCAAGACCGGTTTGGATTAGAGAGGAACCGATGGAACGGCCGGCTGTCGGTCAGGACCCACGGGTCGGTCGGGGCCGCAGACGCCGCCAGCCAATCGCGAGCCCGGTGACGGAGAACACCAGTCCCAACGCACAGAGTCCGACGATGATGGTATCGCGCAGACGCGGGTGCGCCAGCAGAAAGGGAAAATCGAGGCTGTGGAGCGCGCTGTAGAGCCAGCGATAGGCCCGCCGCGATGAATCCAGTCTTTGCAGCACACTGCCGTCGGCACCGTCGATATCGAACCAGAGGTCGCCGCAGCGCGAACGGTAGACGGGCGCACCGGCAATAGCCGATTGCGCGGGGTAGTCGTCGTTGACAGCAAGAACGGACGCGGCGCCGCAGCCGGCAGCAAGGTGCGCCACGAGACTCTGGATCTCATGCACGTCCAGAAATTCCGTTGGTCCGTCGCGGGACGCGTCCCCTGCCTTGATCAAGACCTGATGGTCAAGGCTCATCCGATCGCGGCGATAGACGTTGCCGTTGAAGGCAAACCATTCGATCTCCCGAGCCGAGGGCGATATCGGCTGCCGATCGAGCAATGAGGCAGCCGCCCAATCAGGCGGCGCGTTCATCACGCCGGATTCGGCCAAGGTCAATTGTCCGCGCGAGAACAGCCGGCCGTGATCCATCGAGAGCCAGCCGCTGAGACTCCATGTCAGCACGAACGTTGTTGCCGCGAGGCCAATGACGTGGTGCAACGCGTGCCAGCCACGATAGGGCGAGGACATCCGGCGCCCTCGCAGCTTCACCCGCGCGATCCCGAGCACCGCACCAAGTATCGCCGCGATCAAGGCCAGCAATGACAGCGTCCAGACGACGCGATCCCACAGCGACCAGTCGCTTCTCAGGACCGTCGGATAAATCCAGTGCAGCACACTGCCGGCCCAATTCCAGCCTCGCTCGCGCCGCGTCGTATCCAGGACGATCTCGCCGGTGGGCGAGGAGACGTAGACTTCCGTCCCGGCAGCATCGCCTAGCGCCACACGAAACAGCGGCCGGTGGCGATCGAAGCCGTTCGGAACGCTCCACTGATCATAGTCCGAACGGGCAACGACCGCGGTCCGCACGGCATCGAGCCCGCGATTGCGCGCGTGCTCCCGCGCGATGGCAAGCGCGGCATCGGCAATTGCGACCGACGCATCCGCTCCGTCGGAGGCGCGGACCGCGCGCACGCGCGATGATCCCGACACAATGTAGACCGCAGCATCGCTCCGCTGGATCAGCCGGACGCGCACGGCGTCCGCGACCCCGCTCACAGCGACCGCCGCCGCAACCGGGATCCTCGCCGCTTCGCGATCCACCGGCGCAAGGCCGGCAAACCGTTCCGCTTCCGTCAGCGACGGAAACGGCACGAAGTGCATCACGATCCCCGTTGCGAACCACATCGCGAACAGCAGGCAGAACGCGATCCCGAGCCAGCGATGCGTAAGGACGATCGCGCCCATCATGCGTTCATGATCCTACCATTTGAACGCGGCCGAGAGCTCGTAGGTCCTGGGCGCGCCGAGCAGGATCTGGTCGGGATAGAACGGATCGCCCCAGATCGCATAGCGCTTATCGGTGATGTTGCGGACGCGGAAGGTCAGGCGGGCCTGGTCGACCGCGTTGAACACCGTCTTGGGAATGTCGACGAAGGCGTAGACGTCGGCGACGGTATACGCCTTCATCGTCACGACATTGGCATCGGTGTTGTAGCGGTCGCCGACATGACGGCCGGTGATGCCAAGCTCCACCGGCCAGGGCGTGAAGAAGCGCCAGGACGCACCGGCATTGGCGACGACGCGCGGCACGTTCGGCGGCGTGTTGCCGGAGAACGAGCCGCCGGCGAAATTGTAGTCGGCATAGCGGGCATCGACATAGGCGATGTTGCCCCACAGACGCAGCGGATCGATCGGACGAACCGAAGCGGCAAGCTCGACGCCCTTGGACTCCTGCCGCCCGGCGATGTTGAGCGCCATGCCGCCGGCCGCTGCATAAACGTTCTTGCGCACGATGTCGTAGGCCGAGAACGACCACTCCGCCCTGTTGTCCCAGAACAGGTGCTTGACGCCGGTCTCATAGGTACGCGCGGTCGTCAGGTCGAGCGGCTGGGTCGGCAACAGCAGGAAGCTGGTGTTCGCGGAGACGTCGGCGCCGGTGGCGTACTGACTGAAGAAGGTCAGGCCGGGCACGGCCTCCCAGGTGTAACCGATGCGGCCCGTCACCGGCGCCCAGTCTTTCGTGAACGGAAAGCCGGCTCTCACAAGCCCGGCGGAATCGGTCGAATTGCGGTCGAGCCCGATATGCTCGACGCGCAGGCCGCCGATCAGCGCGAAGGTCCGCGTCAGCTTCAGCCGGTCCTCGAACGACAGCGCCTCGTTGTTGATGCGCGCGGTCTGCTGCTGCGTCGTGAGCGAGCCGTAAAAGCCGCGGTTGGGATCGACCAGCGAGACATAATCGTTCGGGAAGTTTGCCGCGCCCGGCCTGACGAAGTCGAGATAGCTCGATGACAACGTCGTGACCAGCCGATTGTCGAAACCCGCGATATCAGCGTCCCAGATCAAATCGGTGATGTTGCCGACGAGGCGCTGGCTGTGCGCGACATAGAAGCGCTCGCGATACACCTGGTTGTTGGTGGAATCGAACGCCTCGATCTCGTTGTTGAACCAGGTGCGCTCGGCGCCGTAGCCATAGGCTTGACTCTTCAGCGTCAGGTCCGGCGCCAGCTTCAGCTCGAAGCCGCCGCGCAGCCACACCTCCTGCGCGACATTGCGATTGTCGAGGACGTTGTAGTTGGTATTGAAGGTGCGGTCGTCGATCGTGACCGCGCCAAGATCAGTCCTGTTGAAGTAGTTGCCGGAGACGATCCCCGTCGTCGCGTGCGAGCCGCTGAAGGCGATCGGCACCAGCGGCGCGCCCCAATAGGCTTTCGAACGGTCCTCGCGATACTCGATCGCGCCCCAGATCTTGAGACTGTCGGAGATGCGGTAATTGAGCTGGCCCGACACGTCGAGCATCTTGGTATTGGTGTCGTCGGCAAAGCCGTTGAGCGCGGAACGGCTGATGTCGAAGCGATAGTCGAGGCCTTGGACGTTGGTGCTGCCGCCCGAGCCGTAATGCGCGCGGAACGAATTCAGCGAATCCCAGGAGAAATCAGCTTCGTTCCGGATCGGTCCCGTGTGCGGCTGCTTGGTCACAAAATTGATCGCGCCGCCGGCGGCGCCTTCACCCGAGATCAGCGAGGCCGGGCCCTTCAGGAATTCCACGGCTTCCAGATTGGCGGTGTCCATGATCCGCGAGGTCATGTTCTGCGGGCCGATCTTGATGCCGTTGTAGAGCGTGTTGATCTGGCTGTTGGTGAAGCCGCGCATGGAGAAGGCGGAAGGTTCGGCCGGATTATCGCCGGCGGTGACGCCGACCGCGCCCTGGGCCACGTCGGACACAGTGCGATAGCCCTGCTCGCGCATGGTCTCGGCGGAGATCACCTCGACGGTCGCGGGCGTCTGTCGCACCGTCAGGCCGAGCCGCGAAGCGCTTTCGGCCACGGCGTTGCTGTTGAGCGGCGTCGGGGGTGCTGTAGCCGGTACGACGGGCTTCGGCATCGCTGCCGCGGCCGCCGGCCTGCGCGCTGCTGCCCGGCGCGTGCTCTGCGCCTCCCGGCCGGCAGGCTTGGCCTGCTTGCGGGATTGGGCCGGCGATACTTCGACGGGCGGCAGGGGTTCCCGGGCCTGCTGCGCCAGCGCAGCGGGCAGATCGAGCGCGGCAAGGGATGTGAGCGCGGCGGATGCGAGCAGGAATTTTCGCGGTCGTACGATACGGAAGGAAGACACGGTTTTCGGACCTCGGTATGACGTCAGTGGCACGTCACAGCGAACGAGGTCTCACCTTTTGGCTCTTCAGCCGTCCGATGAAGCCGAATGTCTGTACTCCCCGACCGACATCTTCGCGTGTGACCACGGCTGACGGCAGGTCTCCTGGCTCGCGGGTCATCACCACTTCGTCGCCTTCCCGGGACCGAGGACCCAGTGGCTTCTGACGAAGGATTATCCGCTCACAGTTGCGGGGGCAGCCACGGCGTTGGGGACAATGTTCCCGCACCGTATTCCCTTTTCATCCCCTCTCGGGGAAACCGTCGCGAGCATCTAGGATTACCATCACAACAGAGTCAATGTGCCAGTTGCGGCGTTATGGCCACAACGACCAACTTCCTTGGAGATGAGCATGGAAGGCGAGACCTTCCTCTGGTTGATACGGCACGCGCCCGTCGCGGGCGTCACAGGCGCCATCCATGCCGCCGACGCGCCGGCCGATCTCAGCGATCGCGTGCAACTGGACGCTGTGCGACGGCGCCTGCCACCGGATGCCGCCGGCTATGCCAGCCCGTCGCGGCGCACGATCGAGACGGCACGCGCGCTGGGACTCGAACCGAAGCTGGTCAGTGAATTCCGCGAGCAGGATTTTGGTGACTGGACCGGCCATCGCCATGACCAACTCGAGGCGACCCGCGGTGAGGCCTATGCGCAGTTCTGGAGCGATCCGGCTGGCGGACGGCCGCCGGGCGGCGAAAGCTTTGCGGATCAGGTCGCGCGTGTCCGGCTGGGTCTGTCGCGGATCGCAGCCGGATCGGCCACGCTCGTCGTGCATTCCGGCACCATCCGCGCCGCGCTCTGCATCGCGCTGGATCTGACGCCGCAGGCCGCCTTGCGCTTCGTGGTCGATCCGCTGTCGCTGACCCGGATCGATCGCCTCGCGGCCGGCTGGCGCGTCGTCTCCGTCAATCGGCGGATCAGTTAGGTCTGTCAGGCACATTGGCCTGCGCGAACGTCGCCATGCCGTTGTGAAGGCTACAGGCGAGCCGCACCAGCGGCAGCGCGATGGCGGCGCCCGATCCCTCGCCGAGCCGGAGATCGAGGCTGATCAAGGGCTGCACGTTCAGCGCGCGCAGCACCAGCCGATGCCCCTGCTCCGCCGATTGATGCGACGGCAGCAGGAACGGCCGGCACGACGGATTGAGCCGCACTGCTGCGAGCGCCGCCACCGAGACGATGAAGCCATCGATCAATACGGGAATACGGCGCTGCGCCGCCGCAATGATCGCACCTGAGATCGCCGTGATCTCGAGGCCGCCGACGGCACACAGGATTTTTTCGGGCGAGGCGCTGCCAACGCCGTGACGCGCGATCGCCGCGTCGATCACGCGGGCCTTATGTGCGCGGCCGGCCGCATCGACGCCGGTGCCGCTGCCCGCGATCTCTTCGGCGCTGATGCCGAGCAGGCCTGCAGCAATCGCCGCCGACGTCGTCGTGTTGCCGATCCCCATCTCGCCGAAGATCAAGAGATCGGGCTGATTGGCTTGCGCGCGCGCAACCGCGCGCTGGCCGACCTCGAAGGCATACGCCAGCTCGGCGGGTGCGAGCGCGGCTTCGACGCTGAAATCGCGCGTGCCATGGCGCGGCT
This sequence comes from Bradyrhizobium sp. CIR48, assembly GCF_014198315.1. Taxonomy (NCBI): domain Bacteria; kingdom Pseudomonadati; phylum Pseudomonadota; class Alphaproteobacteria; order Hyphomicrobiales; family Nitrobacteraceae; genus Bradyrhizobium; species Bradyrhizobium sp. CIR48. The sequence continues at coordinate 192,114 of NZ_JACIHG010000006.1, read as the reverse complement.
TGTCGGAGATGACACCCGCCATCGCCTCTGTTGCCAGCGTGCCGGCATCGACGACGTCCAGGCTCGAGCCAAGCTCGCGCGCCAGCACCGAGATCGCGGCGCCGCCGGAGGCAAAATTCGCCATCATCGCGATGGTCACGGCTTGCGGATAGGCCGAGACGCCCTGCGCGACGATGCCGTGGTCGCCGGCGAAGACAATGATCGGCACCCGTGCGGCACGCGGCTGTTCGGTCGCCTGCAGGCCCGCAAGCTCGATTGCGAGCTGCTCCAGCCGGCCGAGTGCACCGGTCGGCTTTGTCAGTTGCGCCTGCCGTGCGATCGCGGCCTCGCGATGCACGGCGGAGACATCGGGGCAATTTCGGGTGACCCATTCGGGGAGCATGCTGCCTCGCTTACGGCCTGCGCTTGAGAATGTAGCTGTCCATGATCCAGCCATGCCGCTCGCGCGCTTCCTGCCGCGCCGCAACGATGCGCGGGCCAACCTCGGCGAGCACGCCGGACATGACGATCTGATCGGGCATGCCGAGATAGGCGCCCCAATAGATTTGAATCCCGGCTGGATCAAGCGACTGGAATGCCGTGCCGCCGTCGAGCATCACCACCACGGTATCCACACCCGCCGGCCAGCCGCCTTCGCGCAAACGCCGCCCCGTCGTGACCAGAAAGGGCTCGCCGATGTCGTTGAGCGGCAGCGCATGCGCCGCGCACAGCGTCTGGATCGAGGTGATGCCGGGCACGACCTCGATGTCAGGCAGGGGATTGAGCCGCCGCGCAATGCGCAGCGAGGAGTCATAGAGGGAAGGATCGCCCCAGATCAGCAGCGCAACCTTGCCCTCGCCTTCGAGATGGTTCGCAATCGCTTTCGACCAAGTCGCGGCAACCTCATCGTGCCAATCGTCCACGCCCTTGCGGTAGTCAGCTTCAGCGACGTCGCGTACGGGAAGGTCGAACTCAGCGATGGCTGTGTTATCGCTGGTGAGCACATCCGCGCAGATCGTCCGCCTGAGATCGGCGAGATCGGACTTCGCCGTTCCCTTGCGCGGGATCAGGACGAGATCGGCGGCGTTGATCGCTTGAACAGCGGCGCGCGTCAGCTGGTCGGGATCGCCGCAACCGATGCCTATCAAAGAGAGCGTGAGCATCGCGAAACGCGACGGGCGGCCCTGCTGGCCGCCCGTTCGCTTGTCTCTCAGGCCGCGTTATGCAGGCGCGGGGTGACGAGACCGGGCGCGGTGACGCCGCGCAGCGACTTCGCCAGTGCCAGCACCGCGAGATCGGCGAGTGGCTCGATCACGATGACCAGCGCATAGGACGCCGCGAACGTCGCGATGTTGGCGAGGTTGCTCATCGCAAAGCCCGAGCCATAGAGCGCCCAGAACGCCACCCAGGCGATCACGCCGGCCTGGTAGGTCGTCGAGAGCGCCAATGCCTGCCGATACTTCAAATCGACATAGGCGGCGTTCCGCGAGATGATCCGTGCGGCGATCGCCTGGATCGCGAACAGCGGCACCAGCAGCGTCGTGACGTTCATGCCGTATTGCGGGATGTCGACCGGCTCGAAGAATACGCCCTGGAGCAGCAGGCCAAATGCGAGGCCGAAAGCCGCGGGCGCTGCGCCGAACAGCAGGAACAGTGTCGAGCCGAGAATGAAGTGCACCTCGGAGACGCCGACCGGGAAGTGCGGCAGGATCTCGAAGAAGATGAACACAAGGACTGTGGTGGCGAGCGTCCGCGCTGCGAACGACGTGATGCCCTGCTCACGCACGGTCTCCACCGCGAGCTTCAGCGCAACGCCGCCTGCGGCGATGCCGGTTGCGTAACTCAACACGAGCTTGGCGCCCGTCACGACCCCGGGTTCGATATGCATGGCTCAATTCCTTCCTGCCGTCACACCCGACGGCCTTGGCCTCAAAACGTGCAGGGCCGGTCTCCTGGCTCGCGGTTCCCCCGGATTTCCGGCCTTCCCGGACCTTGCGGCCCAGTGGCTGATCGGAGTCCCTCACCGCTTACAGTCGCGGGGGCGGCTGGGGTTTTGGGCGCCGCAACTGGGTCCGCCCACCCCCATTCCCGATTATGCTCCGGCGCTTTGCGCCGCGTCGAGCACCATGCCTCTCTTGTGTGCCCCTTTCGCTGAGCCTGCGTCAAGGGGCGAACGGCGGCCAAGGCTGTCATGACGGATAATCCCCCGCCAGCGCCCCAAACAGGATCACGGCGGCCGTCGAGGCGGCGCCGCCGCGCGCAAGCTGCTCGGCAAGCTCGGCGATGGTGGTGCGGACCAGCCGTTCGTCCGGGCGGCCGAGAGATTCGGCGAACAGCGCGGGGGTATCCGCAGCGAGGCCGTGCGCGATCAACTTTGCCACAAGCGCGGGGAAGGTGCGCCGACCCATATAGACCACGGTCGTCGCCTCAGGATCGGCCAGGGCCGCCCAATTCAGATTCGGCGGCAACTCGCCGGTGACATCAGCGCCGGTGACGAATTGCACCCGGCGCGAGGTGTGGCGCCGGGTCAGGGGGATGCCGGCTTGCGCCGCGGCAACGCAGGCCGATGTGACGCCCGGGACGATCTCGTAGCCGATGCCGGCCTCACGCAGCGTCTCCAGCTCCTCCTCGAGCCGGCCGAAAATGCCGGCATCGCCCGACTTGAGCCGAACCACGCGCGCACCTGTTGCGGCATAGTCGATCAGCAGGCGGTTGACGTGGTGCTGCTTGGTCGAGGGACGCCCTGCCCGTTTCCCCACCGCGACGAGATTGGCGCCGGGCCGGGCGAGATCAAGGATCGCGCCGGAGGCGAGATCGTCATAGAGCACGACGTCGGCCTCGCGCAGCCGCGCGGCGCCCTTGAGCGTGAGAAGCTCGGGGTCGCCGGGGCCGGCGGAGATGAAGGAGACGAATCCGCTCACCGGTCCTCCGCGATCAGATGAAAGAACGTGCCGGTGGCGTGGCCGCGCTGCGAGCCGGTCTCGGCAATGACCGCGCCGGTTGCATCGTGCACGACTGCCAGCGGCGTATCAGGCTGGGCAAGAATGGTCGAATAGTGGAACTCATGGCCGCGCAGACGTGCACTGGGGCGATGTCCCGGCATCGGCGCGGCCAGCGTCGCGAGACGATAACCGAGATGCATGCGACGTTTGGCAAAGCTGGTCTCGAGGCCAAGCAGGCCTGTCATCTCATGGCGAACACCGTCCGCATCGGTCAAAGCGGTTCCCAGCACCATATAGCCTCCGCATTCGCCGTGCACCGGTCGCGTTTCGGCGAAGGCGCGCAGGCCGCTGCGAAAACGCGTATTGGCCGCGATCTTGCCGGCATGCAGCTCGGGATAACCGCCGGGCAGCCAGCACACATCGGCGCTCGCGTCGGGCGCTTCATCGGAGAGCGGCGAGAATGTCGAGATCTCCGCGCCCGCCCCGCGCCAGGCTTCCAGCATGTGCGGATAGACGAAAGAGAACGCCGCATCGCGCGCGAGCGCGATGCGCTGGCCCGGCGGCGTCACGTTCAGCCCATTCGCGGCGGGTTGTGGTGTCCAGGACGCAGCCGATCGCAGCACCGCATCGAGATCGACATGCTCGGCAACGAAGCGCGCGGCCTCGTCGATCAGCTTGCCGATCTCGGCCTGCTCCTCGGCCTGCACCAGGCCGAGATGCCGCTTCGGCAGGCTGATCTCGGCATGGCGCGGCAGCGCGCCGAACACGGCAATGCCGGCGTCGCTGAGCGCACGCCGCACGAGGTCTTCGTGGCGCGGGCTGGCAACGCGGTTGAGCACGACGCCGGCGAGCCGTACGCCGGGGCGATAATCACGAAGACCCGCGGCGATCGCCGCCGCGGTCTGCGCTTGTCCGGAAGGATCGATCACCAGCACCACCGGCCAGCCCAGCATCTCCGCAATGTCGGCGGTGGCACCGGTGCCGGAAACACCGCGCGCGGCGACGCCGTCGAACAGGCCCATCGATCCCTCGGCAAGCACGACATCGGCGTCCGCGCCGCGGCTGACGAGATGCGAGATCGCCCCGCGATCCATCGCCCAGCTATCGACGTTGACGGAAGCGCGCCCCGTGGCGGCGGCGTGGAAGGCGGGATCGATGTAATCGGGACCGCTCTTGAAGCACTGCACGTTCAAGCCGCGATGGCGCCAGGCGCGCGCGAGCGCCAGCGTCAGCGTGGTCTTGCCGACGCCGGAGGCCGGTGCGGAGATGACGAGGCCTGCCGCCATCACGAGCCCTCCGGAAAACGCGGCTCGGCGCCGACCGGCCGATAGCGGCGATCGTAATCGGCGGCGTAAAGGCGGCTCTCGTCGAAATCCGCAGCGCCGAGCGTCTTGCCGACCAGAATGATCGCGGTGCGCTCCATCTCGGTGCCGACGGCAGCATCGAGCGTAGCCAGCGTGGCGCGGATGATGCGCTGATCCGGCCAGCTCGCGCGCCAGACGATCGCGACCGGACACTCCGCGCCGTAATGCGGCGCGAGCTCGGCGACGACCTTGTCGAGCAGATGGATCGACAGATGAATCGCGAGCACTGCACCGGTCGCGGCGAAGGCTGCCAACTTCTCGCGCTCGGGCATCGCGCTGGCGCGGCCCGGCGTGCGCGTCAGCACAACTGTCTGGGCAAGGCCCGGCAGCGTCAGCTCGACCTCGAGCGCTGCCGCTGCGGCGGAGAAGGACGGCACACCAGGCGTCACAGTGAACGGAATGCCAAATGCGCGCAGGCGGCGGAGCTGCTCGCCCATCGCCGACCAGATCGAGAGATCGCCCGAATGCAGGCGAGCAACGTCCTTGCCCGCCGCATGCGCGGCGGCGATCTCGGCGATGATCTCGTCGAGCGACAGCGGCGCGGTATTGACGATGCGCGCGCCGGGCGGGCAATGCGCCAGCACGCCCTCGGGGACCAGCGAGCCGGCATAGAGGCAGACCGGACAGGCCGCGATCAGGTCGCGCCCCCGCAACGTCAGCAGATCGGGAGCGCCCGGCCCCGCGCCAATGAAATGCACCGTCATGCGCCGTCTCCTTCCGCGATCGCGGCCGTCGCCGTGCGATCCTGCGAGACAACGCGTGTCGAAATCAGCCGTGCACGAGGCCCGGCCGCAGCGAGAGCTGCTGCTTCGGCGACCGATCCGGTGCCGAACTTCTCCGTCACGAGATTGGACTGGGTCGGCGTGGCGATACCGGCCAACATGTCGGCTGGAACAGCCTTGATCGGCACACCGCACTCACGCGCGAGCTCCTGCAGCGGCTCCGCATCAGCCTTGTCGCTAACGGTTGCAATCGCCATAAGACCTTCGGGATCACCCGCCGCCAGCAGTGCTTCGCGCAGCGAAGCGAGACTGACATCTCTCCTGAACCCAAACCCGGCCACCTTCATCGGACCGTACTCCACTGCACCACCGGCCGTGCCGTCTCCCAGGAGCGGTAGCGGCCGAGCGGGCCAGCATAAGCGATGTCGACCCGCATCAGCTCGCCGCCGTAGCGCTGGTGCAGATCGCCGAGCAACGCTTCCGTCTCCAATGTGACTGAATGTGCAACCAGCCGCGTGCCCGGCGCAAGCCGCGACCAGATCTCGTCGAACATCGCGCTATCGAGGCCGCCGCCGATGAAGACCGCATCCGGTGCTTCCAGGGCAGCAACAGCCTCGGGCGCCCTCCCTTTGACGACGGTGATCCGGTGCGAAAGTCCAAACGCCGCTGCATTGCTGCGGATGTTTGCGGTGCGTTCCTCGCGCGCCTCGATCGCAGTCGCCGTCCCGCCGCACAGCGCCCACTCGACCGAGATCGACCCCGAGCCGGCGCCGATATCCCACAGTCGCTCGCCCGGACGCGGCGCCAGCGCCGACAGCGCCAGCGCGCGCACCGGCCGCTTGGTGATCTGGCCGTCATGGATGAACAGATCGTCTGACAGGCCCGAGCTGCGGGGCATGCCTTGCGTGCCCCTAGCCAGCAGCGCTACCGCAACCAGATTTCCAGCGATATCATCAGCAAAGAGATCGACGCGATGCTGATCAATGTATTCCCGTGGGCCGCCAAGTGCCACGAGGGTCCACAAGAGTGAAGCGCCCCATCCGCGTTCGGTCAACCATTTCGCGAGATCGTCGACCGCCGCTGCGTCGCGTACCAGGCAGATGATGCGTGCATCCCGCGCCAGATGCGGCACGAGACGCTCGAACGGCGCGGCATGAAGCCCGATGCAGGTCACGGACTCCAAACGCCAGCCCAGACGCGCTGCCGCGAGCGAGAAGGTCGACGGTGCCGGATGCGCGATCCACTCGTCCCCTCCGAGCTTCTCGGCAAGACCTGCACCGGCGCCATGCCAGAACGGATCACCGGAGGCGAGCACCGCCGTCGGCCTGCCGCGGCTGCTCAGAACGATATCGGCGTCGAACGGCACCGGCCACGGACGGCCGCGGCTGCCGACGCCGGCAAGCGCGAGATGCCGTTCACCACCGAAGACGGTTTCGGCCTCATTGAGCGCCTTTCGGCTTGCTTCGGACAGCCCGGCAAGGCCATCTTCGCCAATACCAATGATGGTCAGCCAGGGATCAGCCAAGGGATCAGCCATGACGCGCGCCCTCATTCTGGGCGGAACTGCCGATGCGAGCTTGCTCGCCGCGGCGATCGCGCGAGCAGGCATCGAGGCCGTCTACTCCTATGGCGGTCGCACCCGCGCGCCTGCGGATCAGCCGCTGCCGACCCGCATCGGCGGCTTCGGCGGCGTTAGCGGACTGGCCGATTACATCCGCCGCGAAGGCATCACGCACGTGATCGACGCGACCCATCCTTTCGCCGCGGAGATGAGCCGCAATGCGGTCGAGGCATGCGCGCAGACGAGCACGCCGCTGATCGCCCTCGAACGCGCGCCTTGGACCAGAATGCCCGACGACATCTGGATTGAAATCGCCAATGTCGATGCCGCGGTCGCCGCGCTGCCCGAGGCGCCCGCAAAAGTGTTCCTCGCCATCGGCCGCCAGCATATCGCGCCGTTCGCGAGTAAACCGCAGCACACCTATACGCTGCGGTTCGTCGATCCGCCGGAGGCGCCGCTGCCCTTCGCCGCCGATGTGATCGTGTCGCGCGGGCCGTTCACATTCGACAGTGAGCTTGATCTGATGCGTACGCGTGGCATCGGCTGGATCGTCGCCCGCAATTCCGGCGGCGATGGCGCGCGCGCCAAGATCGACGCGGCGCGCATGCTCGGCCTGCCCGTGATCATGATCTCGCGGCCGGAGCGGCCCGCGCGCCGACGGGTTGAGAGCGTGACCGAGGTGATGCAGTGGCTCGGTCATTCTACCCGCCTCGGCGCATAAACCCAGCGGCCGACGCGGCGCGTCTGCGAATTGCAGACGATCACCAGCGTCCGCATGTCGGCCATCTCGGGCCGGGCTTCGTTCAGCGTGACAGTCTCGATCCTCTCGTCAGAAGCGCTGATCGCGCGTGCAAAAATCGCGAGGCGCTCGCCGCAGCCGGCGTCCTTCAGCAGCGCAAGCGCGCGGCCGAATCCTTCGGGCCGGCTTGCCGAGCGCGGATTGTACATCGCAATCGAAAAATCGGCTTCGGCGGCGAGCCGCAGCCGCTTCTCGATGACTGCCCACGGCTTGAGATTGTCGGAGAGATTGATGGCGCAGAAATCATGGCCGAGCGGCGCGCCCACGCGTGCGGCCGCCGCCAGCATCGCGGTGATGCCAGGCAGCACGTGAATCGAAAGATCCCGCCATTGCGGCGCCTGTTCGAGCGCCTCGAACACGGCAGAGGCCATCGCGAAGACGCCGGGATCGCCGGAGGAGACGACGACGACCTGCCCGCCTTCGGACGCAAGCCGCAGGGCTTCGCTCGCGCGCTGCAGCTCCTCGCGGTTATCCGAGGGATGCAGCTTAAGCCCAGCACGCGGCGGCACGCGCGCGACATAGGGCGCGTAACCCAGAATGTCGGTTGCGGAAGCCAGCGCGGCCGTGACCTCGGGCGTCACCAGCGCATCGCTGCCCGGCCCGAGGCCCGCGATGGTCAGCGTGCCCGTCATTCGGCGGCGTCCAGCTGCCGGCCCTTGCCGTGCACCAGCACGATCGCGAAATAGGGACAGTCCGCGCCATCGACCTCGGCGAGCCGCACCACGCGCTCGCCCGGCATGGTGCCGCGCTCCACCAGCCAGGCATCGTCGAGCCGGCCGGCAGAGCTGAGCGCACGGCGCACCTTTGCGAGATTGCGGCCGGTCTTCATGACGACGAGCGCATCGGAATCGCGCATACGCCGCTCGAGCTCGTCTTCAGCCAGCGTCCCCATCAGCACCGTCGTCACGTCATCGCCGAGCGCGATCGGCTGTCCGACACCATTCCAGCAGCCGACCATGCCGGGAATGCCCGCGATCACCTCGATCTCGACGCGGCCCTGCAGGCGCGTGTGCAGATGCATGAAGGAGCCGTAGAAGTAGGGATCGCCCTCGCAAAGCACGACGACATCGACGGCGCGCGCCAGCCGCGCCAGACGCTCGGCCCATTCGTCATAGAAGCCGGCCAGCAACTGAACATATTCGGGACTGTCGAATGCGATCTCCGTGGTGACCGGATACTCCATCGGATATTCGGTGACATCAGCAGCCAGGATGCCTTCGACGATGCGGCGCGCCTGACCCGACCTGCCCTTCTTGCGGAAATAAGCGACGTGCCGTGCGGCGCGCACGGTGCGATCGGCGCGCACGCTCATCAGATCAGGATCGCCGGGGCCGAGACCGCAGCAGATGATGCGTCCCATCGCTATTCGCTCCGGCTCGCCAGCGCGTTCACGGCGGCAACCGTGATCGCGGAGCCGCCGAGGCGGCCCTGGACCGTCAGCGCCGGCACGGGCGGATCGGCCATCAGCGCGGCCTTGGACTCGGCCGCGCCGACAAAGCCGACGGGACAGCCGATGATCGCCGCAGGCCGCGGGCAGTCGCGGTCCTCCAGCATGTTGAGCAGATGAAACAGTGCGGTCGGCGCATTGCCGATCGCAACCACCGCGCCATCGAGATGCGGCCGCCACAGCTCCAGCGCCGCGGCCGAGCGGGTGTTGCGCATGGATTGTGCGAGTGCAGGCACGGTCTCGTCGCCAAGCGTGCAGATCACAGCATTGGCTGCGGGCAACCTTGCGCGCGTAATCCCTTCCGAGACCATGCGCGCGTCGCAGAGGATCGGCGCGCCCTTCTGCAAGGCGGCGCGCGCAGCGATCGCCATGCCCTGAGTGAAGCGGATATGCGCCTCAAGACCCACCATGCCGGCGGCATGGATCATCCGCACCACGATTTGCTCCTCGTCGGGCGAAAAGCGCGCGAGATCGGCTTCGGCGCGGATGGTCGCAAAGGACTGCCGGTAGATCGCAGCGCCATCGGTCTCGTAAGTGTGCGGCATCAGTTCCCTCCCACCAGGATGGAGGGATCGCTGACGATGTCGGCGCCGTTCAGGCCGCGCAACACCGGCTCGTCGCGGATCGAGCCGTCACGGACGAGATCGAATCCGGCACGGGTCGCCACCAGCGTGACCGCGGCCGTGCCGGAATGGGCACAGCCCTTGCCGCAGCCGGAGACGTGCAGCCGCGTATCGGCGGCGATGCGCGGGGCGAGCGCTGCTGCGAGCGCGCGCGTATCGGCATGGGCTTCGCGGCAGCGCGGTGCGCCGCTGCAGGCGATGACGCGCAACGCGGGATCGAACGGCTCGGTGATGAGGCCCGGCGCGCTCGGCATCTCGCGCTTGCCCTCGCTCATCACCATCCGCCAGGGCGTCATGCGCAGCGCATGACCGCACCCGGCGAACTGACGCAGCGTCGTGTGCAGCATCTGCCCGAACGCGACACCCACCATGGCGCCTTGCGGATAGTGCCCGGGGCGCGAGGCGGCCATCACGGGCGCGGGCTCGGTCTCGCCGCGCAGCGATTGAGGCAATGCCGCGCCGGAGGCGACGTGGGCCGCCATGCGCCCTCGGCCGCCCGTCGCGCCGCCGGAGACCAGGAACCAGCTTGCGAGCGCGAGCGCCGTGCTCACGGCCTCTCCACGTGCGACGGAGCGGCCGAGCTTTGCGCCGTCGGCCCGCACCAGCAGACCGCCTGTGCGATCACGCTCGATGCGTATGTCGGCGGAATCGCCGGCGAGCACGCGCGAGGTCCCGTCATCGATCGCGAAGCCGAACTTCGTTGGAAGCGCGAGCGCGTTATCCTCGAGCGCTTCTTCGAGCTCGGCTGCTAGCGATTGAGTCGCGTCGCCAGCGCGCCAGAACGGCGTGACGAGGATGTTGCGACGGGCTTCCGTCGCCGGATCCGGATCGAGCAGCGCCAGTCGCGCAAGGCCGTCGATCAACGGCCGATGGCCTTCTTCACTGACGCCCCTGATCTGCAGATTGGCACGGCTCGTCACGTCGATCAGACCATTGCCGTGTTGCCCGGCGAGCTCGGCAAGTCCTGTGATTTGTGGTGCTTCGAGCCGCCCACCGAACGGACGCACGCGCACCACGAGCCCGTCGCCCGAGAGCATCGGGCGCAGCGCGCCGGGACACCAGCCCTTGACCGTGGCCGCGCTCATGAGGCCTCCCGCAGCGCCGCCGCGATCGAATTGCGGCGCGTTTGCCAAAGCGCCGCATCGTGCAGGCGCGCGAAACAGGTTTCCATCGCGGCGAGAGCGGACGGATTTTCACGTGCCATGAAGACGCGGACGTCGTCATTGCCGAGCGTCGCATCATAGTAGAGATCGAACAGATGCGGCGGCACGGCACCGGCCAGATGAGCGAAAGCGGCCATATGCTCCAGCGTCGCAGTGATCTCGGCGGCGCCGCGAAAACCATGACGCATCATGCCGGCAATCCACGCCGGGTTGGTGGCGCGCGCTCGGACGACGCGCGAGATCTCCTCGGTCAGCGTGCGCGCGTGGGGCTGCTCGGGACGCGTCGTGTCGAGGTGATAGAGCGAGGGTCCTGCCGCGCCGAGATGCGCTGCAGCCGCCGCAACGCCGGCTTCATGCGCGGCATAATCGGCCGCGAGCAACAGATCAGTTTCCGGCAAGTCCTGGACATGGACAAAGCCATCAGCCGAAGCAAGGCGCTGCTCGATGCCGGCGCGATTTGGCTGCATCTCGCCGTCGGCCGAGAACGCCCAGGACGATGCCGACAACCAGGCTTCGCCCGCGGCTTCGCGTGTCTCGGGCGTGAAGGCATCGGGGATCGCCGATAGACCGACGCCGTATTGTCCGGGACGCGGCGCGAACACGCGGGAGGCGCGGTGGCGGTACGGATTCTCGTCGCCCTCGTCCTCGCGCGTCGCAAGCGCTTCGGAGGCGGCCTCGAACAATTGCGCAAGGCCTGAGAAGACGTCGCGGAAGAGGCCCGACACCCGCAACGTGACATCGATGCGGGGACGGCCGAGCTCGGCCGGCGCGACGATGTCGTATCCGATGACGCGGCCGGAGGCGTGATCCCAGCGCGGCGCAAGGCCGGCCAGATGCAGCGCCATCGCAAATTCCTCGCCCGCGGTGCGCATCGTTGCAGAGCCCCAGAGATCGACCACGAGGCCCTTCGGCCAGTCGCCATGATCCTGCAGATGGCGGCGCAGCAGCTCTTCGGCAAGCTTGATGCCCTGCGCATGCGCCGACGGCGTCGGCACCGCGCGCGGATCGACGGCAAAGAGATTGCGTCCGGTCGGCAACACGTCCTGACGGCCGCGATAGGGCGAGCCCGACGGTCCCGGCGCAACGCGCTTGCCGGCAAGTGCCGAACGCAACGCGTCGCGCTCCGCATCGCCGCAGGCGCCGCGGCCGAACACATGCAGGCCGTCGCCGAACTGGCTTTCCTTGAGATCGCAGACGAAGCGATCGATCCGCGGAATGGCTTCGGCGGGCGCGGCCGAGGCATCCAAACCGAGATCGTCCTCGAGGCCCGCCACGCGCGCCTCATCACGGATCGCTGCGATCAATCGCTGACGGCGCGCGGGATCGAGACCATCGGCGGTCGAATATTCGTCGAGGAGCTGTTCGAGCCGGCGCAAGCCTTCGGGCACGGCGGATGCGGTGAGCGGCGGCGGCAGATGGCCAATGGTGACGGCCCCCAAGCGCCGCTTGGCCTGCGCGGCCTCGCCGGGATCGTTGACGATGAAGGGATAGATGATTGGAAGATCGCCGATCAGGGCTTCCGGCCAGCACGCGGACGACAGCGCCACGGATTTCCCGGGCAGCCATTCCAGCGTGCCATGTGCGCCCATGTGCACGACGGCGTCACAGGCCTGCTGCCGAAGCCAGAGATAGAACGCGACATAGGCGTGACGCGGCGTGCGGGCGAGATCGTGATAATCGGTATCGCGCGTGGTCGCATCGCCGCGTTCCGGTTGAACCGCGATGATCGATCGGCCGCATTGGATCGCGGCGAAATGAAACGCGCCGTCGCGGCAGCTCGGATCACTCTCCGGCGCGCCCCAGGCTTGCGCAAGATCATCCTGCAAAACTTGCGGCAGGCGCGAAATCGCCGCGCGATAATCGGCGATGCCCCAGGTGAGCTGCTGCCTCAGCAGCGCCTCGCCGAGCGCATGGACCGGCGCAACATCGAAGCCGGCCTCAGCGAGATCGGACACCAACGCCTCGACCGAGGCCAGCGCATCGAGCCCGACCGCATGCGCGATCTGGTGCGGCCGGCCCGGATAGTTCGAGAGCACGAGCGCCAGCCGCTTCTCGGCAACCGGCTTCACCGCAAGGCTCCGCCAGGCCGCGACGCGCGCGGCGGCGGCTGTCACGCGCGCCTCATCGGCGCGATGCGCCAGGTGTGCGAACTGCAGATCGGGATCGCGCCCGGCTGCCGACTTGAAGCTCACCACGCCCGCGAACAGACGGCCGTCGACCTCGGGCAGCACCACATGCATCGCGAGATCGCCGGGCGACAGGCCGCGCAGCGACTCCGCCCAATCCTCGCGCCGGGCCGTGGAGAGCGCGACCTGGAACACCGGGCACGATGCGGCATCGAACGGCGTCGTGCCGTCGTCGCCAGCCGCGGAGAACGCCGTCGCGTTGACGATCGCGGCGGGAGGATTTTGCGCAAGATGCGCCCGCAACCAATCCGCGACGCCCGCGGCCTTCAGCGAGGTCACGAACACGCCGCAGGCTTCAAAGCCGCGCCCGCGCAGCGCTGCGATCAGGGCATCGACCGGGTCCGTGTCCGCAGCGGTGAGATATGAGCGATAAAACGTTACCAGCACACGCGGCTTGCCCTCGCCGTGCGCCGGTGCAGCAATGACGCCGCGGGCGGGATCGTAGAACCCCATCTCGGGCACGGTCGTCTCGCCGATAACAGGCCCGGCATAGAGTCCCGAGGCCAGCGCGAGCTGTGCGATCGCGGCTTGCGCGGCGACCGGTCCGCCGGTGTCGCAGAGCACCTTGAGCCGGCGCAGCGTCGAGACCGGCAGGGTCGAGTATGCATCGAGCCGCGGGTCGTCGCGGCCGTCGGCCGGCAGCACGGCCAGCACAATGCCACGGTCCTTGGCGAGCTGCTGGAGCACAGCCAGACCATACGGCCAGTAGGACTCACCACCAATCAGACGAACCAGAATGCCACGCGCCTGAGACAGCGTGCGCTCGATATAGGTGTCCACTGACAGCGGATGACGCAGCTCCGCGAGATTGGCGAGCCGCAGCGACGGCAGGCTCTCGCGGCCACGCCGCCAGCCGGCTGCGAACGCCGCAAGATCGGAATCCGAATACGAGAGCACCACGAGATCGGCCGGGTCCTGGCCGATATCCCTTGGCGTCGCGGTCTCCTCCAGACCGCGGCTCTCGCGGAAGACGACGTGCATCAGATACCTAGTCCTGCCTTGATGGCGGCCTCGTCGATATCGCCGTGCTCGCCGATCACGACGAGCTTCGACCGCCTGTGACCTGCGCCCCAGGGCTTGTCGAACTGGTGGCGCACGCGCTCGCCGACCGCCTGCAGCAGCAGCCGCATCGGCTTGCCCGCGACCGCGATGTAGCCCTTAGCGCGCAGCACGTTCTGCTCGCGCGCCAGCTTCTGGACGGATGCGACCAGCGCATCGACGTCGGCGACTTCCGGAAGGTCGACCACGACCGAGGCGAAATCATCGTGCTCGTGCTCTTCCTCGCCGTCATGATGCGAGGGACGCGCGGCGAGATCGTTCTCGGCGGCAGCGCCAAGACCGAGGATGACGCGCGCATCGATCGCACCGTCGGTCACGGGGAGCATCGGCACGCGGCGCGGCATCTCGGCGGTGATGGCAGCCTTGGCCGCTTCAAGTCCCGCCGCGCCAGCGAGGTCGGCCTTGGTCAGCAGCACGATGTCGGCGCAGGCGATCTGATCCTCGAACACCTCCGACAGCGGCGTCTCGTGGTCCAAATTCTCGTCCGCCGCGCGCTGCGCTTCGACGGCGTCAGGATCCGGCGCAAAGCGGCCAGCGGCGACAGCCTCGGCATCCGCGAGCGCGATCACGCCGTCGACGGTGATGCGCGAACGGATCTCCGGCCAGTCGAATGCCTTAAGCAGCGGCTTGGGCAGCGCCAGGCCCGAGGTCTCGATCAGGATGTGATCGGGCCGCACGGGCCGCGCCAGTAGTTTTTCCATGGTCGGAATGAAATCGTCAGCAACGGTGCAGCAGATGCAGCCATTGGCGAGCTCGACGATGTTCTCCTCCGGGCAATTGGCGTCGGCGCAGGATTTCAAGATCTCGCCGTCGACGCCCTCACTGCCGAACTCGTTGACGAGCACCGCGAGCTTCTTGCCGCCGGCATTGCTGAGCAGATGCTGGATCAGCGTCGTCTTGCCCGAGCCGAGAAAACCCGTGACCACCGTAACCGGGACTTTTGCGAGCGAGTTCATTCGGCGGCCTCCGGCACGACGGCAATGGGGGGAATGCGGGCAAGCGACTGCTTGCGGAATATTTCCGGCCGGCTGCGCCAGGGCACAAGGCCGTCAGGCGCGGCCGCATAGGCCGCGGCGCCCGCGACCACATCCTGCGCATTTGCATCCGAGAGGCGGCCATAGACGTAAGACCACCGGCCGGGCGCGCTCAGCGCGACCGAGCAACCCTGGTTGCATGCCGACAGGCATTCGACGGGAACCACATTGACACCCTCGGGCACGCCCGCGTCGAGGATCGCCCCATGCAGGCGCTTGCCGGGCGTCGCCTCGCCCTCGCCAGGCGTCTCGCCGGCACGGCAGGTGATGCAGACGTGAAGTGTGACGGTCATCGCCTCTTCCAGATAACAGCGGGAGGCGATGAGGCACACGGACCGCTCTTTTGGAGGCCCGTTTTCCCCGTCGCGGAACACCCCGTCCGCCGGTCCAAAACTCGTCCGCGCTGGCAGGTCTCCCGGCTTGCGGAGCAGGGTTTTCCCCTTCGATCCCCGCCTTCCCGATTCCCTGAGGGAATCAGTGGCTTCGGACATCTCTCCGGTCACGGTCGCGGGGGCGGCTGCATTTTGGACCCAAATCTTGCCGATTCGGACCCTATCGCATTCCCTCTTCGCCTGTCATAGGACAGGAACCAACGCCGGGCCACCATTTGCCGGTGGCCGCCACTTGTCAAGCCGAAGGACCGGGACCCGATGACGCCTGAACCGGATACAAAAACGGCCGAAGAAACCGACGCCCGCCACGCCACGAAAATGGCGAAGAAGAAGGCCGCCCGCGACAAGATCATGGCGACCAAGAGCGGCGAAAAGGGCCTCATCATCGTCCACACCGGGGCCGGCAAGGGCAAGTCCTCGTCGGCCTTCGGCATGATCGTCCGCTGCGTCGCGCACGGCTTTCCCTGCGCGGTCGTGCAATTCATCAAGGGCGCCTGGGATACCGGCGAGCGGCGCCTGCTCACCGGCCATTTCGGCGACCTCTGCCAGTTCCACGCCATGGGCGAAGGTTTTACGTGGGAGACGCAGGACCGCGCCCGCGACATCGCCGCCGCGCGCGCCGGCTGGGAGAAGGCCAAGGAGCTGATCCTCGATGAGAGCCTGCGCATGGTCGTGCTCGACGAGATCAACATCGCGCTGCGCTACGACTATCTCGACATCGCCGAGATCGTCGCGTTTCTGACCACCTCGAAGCCGCCGATGACGCATGTCGTCCTCACCGGCCGCAACGCCAAGGACGAGCTGATCGAGATCGCCGATCTCGTCACCGAGATGACGCTGGTGAAACATCCCTTCCGCTCCGGCATCAAGGCACAGGCCGGCGTCGAGTTCTGATTCGATGGCACGCGCGCTGATGATCCAGGGGGCCGGCTCGGACGTGGGCAAGTCGCTCATCGTCGCCGGTCTCGCGCGCGCCCTCACGCGGCGCGGCCTGCGCGTGCTCCCGTTCAAGCCGCAGAACATGTCGAACAATGCCGCCGTCACCGTTGATGGCGGCGAGATCGGCCGCGCACAAGCGTTGCAGGCCCTCGCCGCTGGCGTCGAACCGCACACCGACATGAACCCCGTGCTGCTCAAGCCCGAGACCGACATCGGCGCGCAGGTGATCGTCCACGGAAAGCGCATCGCGACCGCGCGTGCCCGCGACTATGCCGCGATGAAGCCCTCACTGATGGGCGCGGTGCTGGAGAGCTTTGAGCGGCTGAAGGCGCGGGCCGATCTGGTGCTGGTGGAAGGCGCCGGCAGTCCGGCCGAGGTCAATTTGCGCAAGGCCGACATCGCCAATATGGGCTTTGCGCGCAAGGCGGGCGTGCCGGTCGTGCTGGTCGGCGACATCGACCGCGGCGGCGTCATCGCCCAGCTGGTCGGGATCAAGACGGTGATCGACCCCGACGATGCCGCGATGATCCAGGGTTTTGTGATCAACAAGTTCCGCGGCGATCCCTCGCTGTTCGACGACGGCTACAGGCTGATCGAACAAAGAACGGCCTGGCTCGGCTTCGGCGTGCTGCCCTGGTTCGCGCGCGCCGGCGAGCTGCCGGCCGAGGACGCGCTCGGCCTCAGCGACGCGCGCAAGCCGGGCCAGTGCAAGATCGCCTGCCTGGCGCTGTCGCGGATCGCCAACTTCGACGATCTCGATCCGCTCAAGCTCGAGCCGGGCGTCGACCTCGTGATGGTGCGCCCGGGCGAGCCGATCCCGGGCGATGTCCGCCTCGTCATCATCCCTGGCTCGAAATCCACCCGCGGCGATCTCGCCTTCCTGCGCGCGCAAGGCTGGGACATCGATCTGCTCGCGCATCACCGCAGGGGCGGCCATGTGCTCGGTCTCTGCGGCGGCTATCAGATGCTCGGACGCAGCGTCGCCGATCCTGACGGCATCGAAGGCACTGCAGGCGACACGCCGGGCCTCGGGCTGCTGGACGTGGACACGGTGATGAGTCCGCAGAAGACGCTGACGCGTGTCGCGGCCGTGCATGCCGACACGGACCAGCCAATCCAGGCGTACGAAATCCACATCGGCCGCACTGACGGGCCGGACCGCGCGCGCCCGTTTGCGAAGCTGAACGGCGAGCCAGAAGGCGCGATCTCGCGCGATGGCCGCGTGCAGGGCAGCTATCTGCACGGCCTGTTCACGTCGGATGATTTCCGCAAGGCCTATCTGGCCAGGCTCGACATTCCCGCAGGTGGCGAGCCCTATCAAGCCAGGGTCGAAAGCGCGCTCGATGCGCTGGCCGATCACATCGAAAAGCATCTCGACGTGGAAGGACTGCTCGCGCTAGCGCGCTAGCACCTCGGCAAGCCGCGTCCATTCGGCTTCGCTGCCCGGAAGCCCGAGGCGCAGCCATGTCGGCCTTTGTGCAAAGACGCGCGACCAGATCTGGCTTCGTGCCAATCTCTCTTGCGCGGCGAGCGCGCCGGGCGTCTCGTAGAGACGGAACAGCGGCGTCCCCCCAAGCAGCATCCAGCCTTGCGCGTGCGCGATGGCATCGAGGCGAACACAGTCCCGGGCGAGTCGCGCTGACGTGGCCTCGGCCCAGGCGTCGTCACGCAACGCGCGACAGCCGATCGCGATCGCCGCTCCCGAAACCGGCCATGGACCCGACATCGACGCAAGCTTGCCTATGTCGGCGGCATTGCCGATCGCGAAGCCGAGCCGCAGGCCGGCAAGACCATAGAACTTTCCGAACGAGCGCAGGATCAGCAGTCCCGGCCGACCGGCTTCCGATGCAAGTGACAGCAGCGGAACGGCGTCGACAAAGCTCTCGTCGACGACGAGGCGGCCGACGCGCGGCAGCAGTGCGAGCAGATCCTTCGGTGCATGATGCTGACCGCCGGGATTGTTGGGATTGACGACGATGGCGAGATCCGCGCCTGCCAGCGCGTCGAGCTCGCTGGCCTCCTGGACATCCCAGCCTGCGGCCGACAGAACCCCTGCGTACTCGTTATAGGTCGGCGCGAGAATGCGCGCGCGGCCGGTCGGCACCAGTTGCGGCAGCAATTGAATGGCAGCCTGCGCGCCGCCCATCGCAACGATCGGTGCGCTGGTGCGATAGGCCTGCTGCGCCGCCTGATGCAGGGCGTTGAGGTCGGATCGCGAAGGCAGTGCGTTCCAATAGCGCGGATCGATCTCGGCCACGGGGTAAGGCAGCCGGTTGATTCCTGTCGACAGGTCAATCCAGTCTTCCGCGCGCCCGCCAAAATGCTGCTGTGCCAGATCCAGATTTCCACCGTGCTCGCGCATGCCCCGTTCTTTCACGCGAAGGCCAGGATCGCAAGGGTGCCAGCGAGCAGCACCATGGCGCGGCGGTAGACCGTCAGTGCCTCGGCGATATCAGCGGCGCGCGGATCGCGTGCGCCTTCGTTGAGCCAGGGCTCGTCGGTCGCGCTGCCGTGATAAATGCGAGGGCCGCTGAGCCGGACGCCGAGCGCGCCGGCCATGGCCGCTTCCGGCCAGCCGGCATTGGGCGAGCGGTGACGGCGTGCATCGCGCGTCATGCATGACAGCGCCTCCGATCGCCGCGGTGCCAGCAGCACGAACAGACATCCGGTCAGCCGCGCCGGAATGAAATTGGCGACATCGTCGATGCGCGCCGCCGCCCAGCCGAAGGCCTCGTGCCGTTCACTGCGATGGCCGATCATGGAGTCCAGTGTGTTGATCGCCTTGTAGCCGATGATGCCCGGCAGCCCGAGCAGCGCGCCCCAAAACACCGGCGCCACGATGCCGTCGGAGGCATTCTCCGCAAGGCTCTCGATCGCCGCGCGCGCGATCCCGGCTTCATCGAGCGCTGCGGGATCACGGCCGACGATGCGCGAGACTGCCTCGCGCGCGGCGGTGATGTCACCGGCCATCAGAGGATTCGCGACGGCGGCGACGTGGTCATGTAGCGAGCGCGAAGCGACCAAGGGCCAGGCCAGGATGCCGATCAGCACGATCTGGATCCAACCCGAGGAAAGCAAGGCCTGAAGCCTCCAGCCGAATGCGACGGAGAGCGCAATCACCAGAAGCGCGCCAGCGACACCAGCCGCGCGGCGAAATGCCGGCGGATCGGACGAGCGGTTCCAGGTGATGTCGATGGCACCGATCAGCCGACCCAACCAGGTCACGGGATGACCGATCCGCGCGAACAGCCACGACGGCCAGCCCAGGAGGGCATCCACCGCCATCGCCACCACCATCGCGCCCGCAAAGCCCACACACGCCTCCTGTCCCGCCCCTGTTGCGCAAAGCAAGTCCCAAGCGCAAGCCCCTACCCGCCTGATTTCGGCTTTGTCTTTGGCCGCGTTTGGTGATTAGTCAGGCCCACAGGAGACCTTTATGGCCGTCATCTTGATCACCGGCGGAGCGCGATCGGGCAAGAGCAAGCGTGCGGAAACGCGCACGCGCGCTTTTCCCGGGCAGCCCGTCTATGTCGCGACGGCCGAGGCACTCGATACCGAAATGGAGGCGCGCATCGCAAAGCACCGCGCGCGCCGCGGAACCGACTGGATCGAGCGCGAAGTGCCGCTCGATCTCGTGCCCGCGCTGATCGCAAGCGATGGCGGCGGCGCACGGCTGGTGGACTGCCTGACACTGTGGCTTTCCAACCTGATGCATGCGGAACGCGACTGGGAGCGTGAAGTGACCGAACTCGCGGCCGCCCTGCCCCGCCTGAAAAGCCCGGTCGTCCTCGTCACCAACGAGGTCGGTCTCGGTATCGTCCCCGACAACGCGCTGGCGCGCAGCTATCGTGACGCCGCCGGCATCATGAACCAGATCATCGCCGAAGCCGCCGACGAGGTCGAGTTCGTCGTCGCCGGTTTGCCCATGAAATTGAAATGATGCCGCGCGCCGAGCTCTTCAAGGACGTCGTCGCCGATCTCAGGATGGCAGCGTCGTTCGTCACGATCCTTCCCGTCGCATCGTCGAAGCCTGCAGGCGACGGCGCCGTCGCGCGCGCGACCTGGGCACTACCCGTCGCGGGACTGCTGGTCGGCCTTGCCGGCGCTTTCGTGTACAAGGTGGCCATCCGCTTCGGACTGACGCCGAACATTGCTGCCCTGCTTGCACTCGCGACGACCGCCCTCATCACCGGCGCGCTGCACGAAGACGGTCTCGCCGACACCGCCGACGGGCTCGGCGGCGGTCGCACGCGCGAGCGCAAGCTCGAGATCATGCGTGACAGTCGGATCGGGACCTACGGCGTCTGCGCGCTGATTGTGTCGTTCGGCCTGCGCTGGAGCGCACTCGCAGCGATCGCCGATCCCTTGCTGGTTGCATTTGCACTGTTGTCAGCGCATGCCGCCGCCCGCGCCGGCGTGCCGGCCTTCATGTCATTGGTACCGCCAGCGCGGCCTGACGGGCTGTCGGCGAGCGCGGGACCGCCGCCGGGCCGCAGCATCGCCGTCGCCTTCGCTCTTGGAACGCTCGCGCTCGCTCTCGCGTTGGGGCCGGGCAAGGCGCTGGTCGGCCTGATCCTGCTGTCGCTCGCCGGCCTGTTGCTGGCGCGGCTTGCCGTGCGCCAGATCGGCGGGCAGACCGGCGACATCCTCGGTGCCTTCGAGCAGATCGGCGAGATCCTCATTCTGCTGGTCGCGGCATCCTTCCGGATGGGAGGCTGATCTCATGGTCGAGTTCGACGACACCTTCCGTCAGCACTTGCGCGAGCTGTTCGTGTGGCGCCGCGACGTCCGCCGCTTTCGAGCTGACCCGCTGCCGGCCGGCGCCATCGATCGCCTGATCGAGACCGCTTGTCTCTCGCCTTCGGTCGGCCTGAGCCAGCCCTGGCGCTTCGTCACCGTCGATGATGTTGCACGACGTCGCGCCATCATCGACGATTTCACGGCGTGCAACGCCGACGCGCTGAACTGCTATTCCGGCGAACGTGCGGCCCGCTACGCCACGCTGAAATTGTCGGGCCTCGAACAGGCCCCCGGCCACCTCGCCGTGTTCGCCGACAAGGCCAGCGACATCGGCCACGGCCTAGGCCGCGCGACCATGCCGGAAACGACCGAGTATTCCGTGGTCGCTGCCATCACCGCGATGTGGCTCGCCGCACGCGCAGAGAGCATCGGCATCGGCTGGATCTCGATCCTCAATCCGAATCGTATCCACGCCGTTCTCGACGTGCCCGATACCTGGAAGTTCATCGCCTATCTCTGCATCGGCTATCCGGAAGTCGAATGCGACCAGCCCGAGCTGGAGCAGGCGAAATGGGAGCACCGGCGCGGCGCGGATGAGTTTACGTTGCGGCGTTGAGCGGATCGCGCTCCCAGCTCGCCAGTCAGATATCGGCAGTCGATCCATCCTCCGTCATTACGAGCGAAGCGAAGCAATCCAGAATCTTTCCGCGAAAAGACCCTGGATTGCTTCGTCGCAAGGGCTCCTCGCAATGACGGCGGAGAGAGCGGCACATCCTTCCGCTACGACCTGCTCCTGCCGGCCACCGCCGCCACAGGCGCGGGTGGCTCCGGCTTCTGGAACATCAGCAGCGGCCGGAAGATGACGCGGCCATAGGCCTCGTAATGGTTCTGGGTCGAGACCGCCATCTTCAGCGGCGTCGCGTAATTCGCCTCGAACGTCATGAACGACGCATAAGTCCAGGAGAAGCCGACGCCGACAGAGGCCATTTCGGTGACGCCGGGGAAGGTCGAATACACCGCACCCCAGTCGGTGAAGACGTAGGTGTCGAAACCCCTCAGCCATTGCGACCAGTTGTAATGCAGTTCGGCGTTGAGATAATAGCCGCTGTCGCCGGAGGCCGCATTGGAGGGATAACCGCGTACGGTGGTGGGGCCGCCGATCGAGAAGATCTGATCGCCCGGCAGCAGCTTCTCCTGCGTGTACTGCCAGCTCGCCAGCACATTGGCGCTGAAGTTCTGGGGCCCTGCAGCGCTCGTCGCGATCAGCGAGCCGGTATAGGTGTTGAACGCGCGGTTGTTGCCGAGCACATAGTCATGCCACGCGATGTAGTTCACTGCCGGCGAGACCGTGATCGAATAGGTGTTGCCGGACTTGGTCACCGAGATTCCGGCCGTGGTCTTGTCGTAGTGGTCGTCGGTGACGGCGACCGTGGCAAAGCGGCTGACGGTCTTGCCCTCGGTCAAGGCGGCGTTGAGCAGCACCAGCCAGTCCTGCGTCACCCAGACCGGCTGGCTGAAATTGACAGCGGCCTGGCTCGAGCGGCCGGTGACGTCGAGCGCGACGAACGGTCCCTGGACGATCTTGATCTTGCCTTCGGTATAGCTGACGCCGGCGCGGCCGCCCCAGGGATTGACTGGGATGCTGTAGGCGACGTTGCCGTTGAGATTGCCGTCGGAACGGACGCCGTAGAAGGTCAGGCGGTCGTCGACGCCGAACAGGCCGTGGCGCTTGTAGAAGGCACCACCTTCCCAACGCCCCGTGTTCTCGGAACCCTGGTTGTCGGTGAAGAGCTGCAAGGTGTCGACCGGCGGCTCGATCACCGCGAATTGGAGGTCGGTGAGGCCGAAGCTCGTGCCGGGCTGCAGCAGCGCCTTGATCTGGACGTCGTTGGTCCGGTTGAACCAGATCACGTCGCGGTTGAGCTTTGGAACGTCGAGGACCTCGCCTTCGGGCTCCTTCACGCGATCGAGGATGTAGTCGGTGCGGGTCTGCTTGTTGCCCTCGACCGTCGTCTTCTGCAGCCGGCCTTCGGTCAGCTTGACGCGGACGACGCCGCCCTTGGCGTCCTGCTCGGGCAGGGTCGCGATGCCCGTGACGATGCCGCGCGCGGCATAGACCGCATTGATGTCGGCAACGAGCTGCAACAGCGAGGCGATGTCGACGTCCTTGCCGACATACTTCTTCGCGATCTCATCCAGCTCCGCCGGCGTGATGAACTTGGACTCGTCGAACGTGACCTTGCGCAGGCGAAATTTCGGCCCGCCCGGCTTCAGGAGCTGGGACTTTTCCCGCTCGGCGCCGATCACCGCCGGCCCGGTGAGCTTGGGCGGCGCGCTCTGCTGTTCGAGCTGCCGCCGCTGCCGGTCGACGTCGTTCTGGATCACGCCGGGATTGATCGACTGGGCGCGCGCAGACGCGATGCAGCAAGCTGCAAGCCCGATCCCCAACGATGCCCCCAGAATCCGCATCCCGAATCCAATTACCATGCCTGTGCGAGACGGCCAACGGCCGGCTTCGCCGATTCAACCGCCGCATCCTTCCAGCCCGGACGTCCCGCACGCTGCCCCTTCTGGCGCAGCTTGCGCATGTCGCTGAGCCCTTCGATGTTGACGGCGGGGCCGGACCCGACGGCCTCGACCGGCCGTGGCGTCAGCAGCGCATCGAGCCGTGCCTGACCGGAGAGACCGAGCAGGTAGAACGTCCCCCCATCCTTCTTCGCCAGCCAGGTCTCGATGCTCTCTTTGCCCTCGCCGTCGACCGAGATGTTGCGCGCCATGCTGGCGCCGGTGAAGACATTGCAGCAGGTGTGGGTCGGGCCGTAATTGGTGACGGTCGCCGAGACGTCCCCGGTGTAGAACACCACATAGGCGTTGCTGATATTGGCGTTGCCGTTCTGGCTCATCGTGAACACGCCGCCCGGCTGGTAGAGCTGGAGCGTCGGCCAATTGGACGGCGCCGGCGTACGGTTGTTCAGGAGTATCTGCTGGGTCGCCGTGGTGAGCATGAGCTGGCCCGGCACGTAGCCGTTCAGGATCGAGACAGCCGGCGCATCGGTCCAGAAGGTTGCGTCCACCACCCTGAACTGGTTGACGATGATGTGGTCGGGGTCGATCGAGATGTTGGCGGACTTCGCGACGCCGCCGTTGTAGCCGGTGACGTTCAGGATCAGCGGGACCGCCGGGTTCGAACGAATCTGCTCGCCCTTGACGTTGATGGTATCAGCCGCGAGGTCGAGCTCCCGCACGACGCTGACCCAGTTGATCGTCAAATCACCCGACGAGGTCATCTTGACGATGTCGCCGCTGATCCGGTCAAGCGAGACCGGTCCGACCACATCGAAATGCGTATCGCCGTGCGCGGAGATCGATCCGCCGCGGAGCGAGCCGGTGTCGGACTTGATGTTGAGATCGCCGGCATCGCCCGGAATCCCCGTCGTGGTGAGTTGGCTGAAGACGACGTCGTTCACGGCATGCAGGGTCTGCGTGCCGCCGCTGATGGCGGTGCCGACGGTGATCCCTCCGGTCGTCGCGGTGACGTCGAGCGTGCCGCCAACGTTGAGATTATCCCAATGAACGACCGTGCCGCTGAGGACTGCGTTCCCGGTCGCGGCCGTGAGGTTATGGCCGGTGTTGGTACCCGCCGCGATCAGCCTCGCCGAGCCGTGGGCCGAGACCGAGCCGAGTGTCGGCACGCCGCCTGACATCACCGTCTGCGCGAGGATGAAACCGTTGTCCGCGGTGACGTTGATGCTGCCGGCATCACCGTTGATGCCCGTCGCCGTCAACGCGTTGAAGCTGACGTTGTCGTGGGCGCGGATGGTCTGCGTGCCGCCACTCTGCGCGGTCTGGAAGGTGATGCTGCCCTGGCTCGCCGTCGCGCCCAGCGTCGTCCCGACGTTGAGCGTGTTCCAGTTGATCGGGCCGCTATTAGCCGTCAGCAGGCCCGAGCCGGTCGTGGCGGCGAGCGTGTTGCCGGTGATGGTCGTGGCGGCGAGCAAGCTCGCCGAGCCGTGGGCCGAGACCGAGCCGAGCGTGGTCACGCCGCCCGAGGTCACGGTCTGCGCCAGGATGAAGCCGGTGTCGGCGGTGACGTTGATGTTGCCGGCATCGCCATTGATCCCCGTCGCCGTCAGCGCGTTGAACGTCACGTTGTCGCGTGCGCGGAGGGTCTGCGTGCCCCCGCTCTGCGCGGTCTGGAAGGTGATGCTGCCCTGCCCCGCGGTCGCGCCCAGGCTGGTGCCGGCATTGAGGACGTTCCAGCTGATCGGGCCGCCATTGGCGGTCAGCAGTCCGGAGCCGGTGGTGGCGGCGAACGTGTTGCCGGTGATGGTCGTGGCGGCCAGCAGGCTCGCCGAGCCATGGGCCGAGACCGAGCCGAGCGTGGTCACACCGCCCGAAACCACGGTCTGCGCCAGGATGAAGCCGGTATCGGCGGTGACGTCGATGTTGCCGGCATCGCCGCTGTTGCCGCTGGTCGCGAGCGACTTGAACGTCACGTTCTGGCTGGCATGAACCGTCTGCGAACCGCTGCTGTCGGCGGTGCCGATGACGATGCTGCCGTTGTTCGTGACGGCGCGGAAAGATCCGCTCGCGCCGGCCGCTGTGCCCGCCAGCACCTGGGCCAGCGTCAGCTCGCCGGTGCCGATGATGTCCACGCTGCCCTTCGCCGCGGACAATAGGCTCGCCTCGGCGTCGGTGAGGACCTTGACGTAGATGTCGCCGGCGCTTGCGCTCGCCGACAGGCGGGTGGCGCTGAGGACGAGCCGGTTCGCCGCGCTGCCGATGCCGTTCGACCCGCTCAGCGACACTTCGGCGCCCGCGCCGGAGGCGACAAACTTGGTCTGGCCGTCGCCATTGTCGATGATCGCGCCGAGCGAGGCGACGCCGCCGGCGGTGACGACGATCGAGGGCGCGTTGGAGGCCGCCGCATAGGACAGCGACGAATTCAGCTGGCCGATCGTCGCGTCGCCCGTGGTGGTCACCGAGATCAAGCCGGGAGCGTTGATGGCGGAATAGGCCCCCATCGACAGCGTCGCGGCAACCAGCGTCACTCCGCCCGTGTTGCTGGTGGCAAGCACCGGCGCCGCGCTGGTGCCGCCTGCGAAGGTCATGCCGCGATTGGCGAGCAGCTGCATCAGGCCGTCGCTGGTGATGCTGCTATTGATGGTCAGCGCGCCGCGCGCCACGTCCAGCGTCATCGCGCCGCCGGCCGTCAGGTCCCCATAGGCGCCGCTCCGGCCGATCGCGAGATCGCCCGTCACCGCGAGGATGCTGAGATCGCCGACCGCCGAGCCGGTCACAGCGCCCGAGATGTTCACCTGCAGCGGCTGGAAGGCCGAGCCATTGAAGCCGATCTTGCCGCCGGCGCGCAGATCGAGGTCCGTGCCGAGGATGTGAATCGCGCTCCGGTCGGTGAAATCGGCTTCGGCGTAGATGCTGCCGGTTGCGGCGAGCTGGATGGCATTGCCGGCGGCGATGTTGCCGAGGATGAGATCGCCGGTGGTCTGCTTCACATAGATGCCCTGCGCCGACGAGACCTGGTCGAGCTGGTCGTTGGCGGGATCGGCAAAGGCGATCTGGATCGCGTTCGGATTGCCAACGGGATTGGCGGTTCCCGAGGGAGCGCCGACATTGCCGCGCTCGGCGATCAGGGTCAGGTTGGCGATATCGCCCGAGATCACGGCGCCGCCCACATTGGCGGTGATGCTGTTGACGGCGTCGAGCTTGACGTCGCCGCGGCCGGTCACCTGGATGCCGTTGGCCTGCGCGGCCGCGATCGGGCCGTAATTCGCGGTGACGCCGCCGAGCGAAAGGCTGTTCTTGCTGCCGAGATAGACGTTGGTCAGCGCCTTCGCCGAGATCGCGATCGGATTGTCGACGACGACGAGGTTCTGCTGCGACAGGCTGACCGTATAGGTCGTGACATGGCTGGTCGGATCGGTGACCGCGCCGACGGTGAGCTGGCCGGGACCGGCGGTCGCCAGCAATCCTCTCTGCTCCGGCGTCAGCGAGGACGCATCGACGCTGGTGAAGGTGAACGTCTGGGGGGCCGCGGAATTGCCGACCGAGCCGCGCGGCGCGTAGAGCATGATCTGGTTGGCGCTGACATTGGCGACGACGTTCTCGTCGATCGGCGGCGGCGCCGCGCCGATCGAGGACGACGAGACGGTGTAGGCCAGCTGGCTCTGCGTCCACTGCGCACCCGCGGTGATGATGCCATAGACCCGCTCGGTCGATGCCAGCGTGTAGCTGTAGCTCGCATTGTACGTGTTCAGCGCGGTCTGCAGCGCGGTGTTGGTCGGCATGCGCTGGTTGGCGGTCGAGACGCCGTCGAACAGCTTCGTGAGCAACGTCGTCGACAGCGAGCTGCCGAACAGCGTGCCCAGCGGATCCGAAGGTGCGGTGCCGAGCAGGCTCGTCAGCGAGGTCTTGAGCTCGTCGGTGGTGATCTTGCCGAGCAGGAACTGATCCCGCAGGAACCGCGTCGTGGCCTCGGTCTTCATCTGCGCCGTCGTGACGTTCGCGGGGTCGATGCCGAGCTTGGCCGCCACCTGCGCCCGCAGCACCGTCTGCCCCACCGAGGTCGGGGCGTAGGTGCTGCCGTTCGGGAAGGCAATGTTCTTGAGCTGGAAATAGTCGTTGTAGGCTGACGTCACCATCGACTGATAGCTGTTGACGGCATTCGTGGCGGCGTTGCCGCTGAGCAGGTCGAGGCTGGCCCAGACGTCCTGCAGATGCTGGCTCTGCGCCTGGGTGAGACCGACTGACGCCCGGCCGTTGAGGATGCTGGCCTGGTTGCCGTCGGAGCCGGCAGCCTCCAGGAACACCGGACCGCCGGTCGACTGGATCGTGCCGAGCCGCAGATCACCCTTGGACTGGATGATGTAGGTACCGGTGGCCGAGGCACTGTCGAGCACGCCGCCATCGACGGCGCCGCCCGCCTGCATCGTCCCCGTCGCCTGGATCACCAGCGGATTGATGTTGGTCAGGGTGGACGCGCCGTTGACGACGGCGCTCCTCGCGCCGATCGCACCGGAGGTGGAGTTGATCTCGATGTTCTTGCCGATCACGACGGGTGTCGCGACGTTGTAGGCGGCGGCCGAGTTGATGTCGCCGGTCGCCGAGAGGAAGACGCTGCCCTGCGGCGTGGCGCCCGCCGAATTCACCTTCACCTGGTTGATCGACAGCGCGCCGACGGCCGAGATCGCGATGTCGCGGTCGATCGAGCTGGCGGTCAGGCTGCCGCCATAGAGCTGCACCTGGACGGGAGCCTTGGTGGTGCCGAGCGTGCCGATGCCGCCGTCACCCCGGAGCGAGACGCTCGTGCCCGAGATCACCGGGTTATTGGCATTGGCGCCGACCGTGATCGACGAGTTGACGCCGGTGGCGGCCAGCGTCGTCGTTCCCTGCTGGTTGTTGATCGACCCGTTGATGACGATGCCGGAGGTCGAATTGACCACGACGTCGCTGCTGCTGCCACCGGTGAACTTGATGTTGATCGGGTTCGACGCCTTGACCGTGTTGGTCAGGGTGAGCGTCAAATGATCATAGATCGCCTGGTACCAGTTGAACTGGGCGTCCGCGCCGCAGCACTTATCGGGGTGGGTGTTGAGCGGATTGATGTTGCCTTGCGCGTCTACCCCGTCCGCCCAGTGATAGCTGCCGGTGGCGGTGGTGACCTTCTGGTAGTTGCTGGCCTGCGTGCCCGAAACCAGGCTGATCGAGCGGGTCCAGTTCTCCCCGGTGGTCTGATTGGGCGTGAAGCGCCAGCCGTAGTCGAACTGCGTGCTGTTGGTCGGCCGATCCACTGTGGCGGTGTCGACCCACTGATAGAGCATGTTCGCCTGCGTCGCGTACTGGATACCTGCCGTACCAGTCCGGGCTGTCAGCATCGACGGATCGATCGCGGCCGCGGTGACGCTGTTGGCCTCATACTTCGAGACCTGCTGGTTGCTCGCCGCCTTGGGATCGTAGACCCACCACGTCGTTTTCCCTTTCAGCTGGTCGACGATCTCGACCACGCTTTGGGCGGTGGCGGTGGTATTGATGGCGTTGGTGACGAGCGCAAGCCCGCTGGTGTTGTTGACCGTGACCGTGCCGGCGCCGCCCTTGATCTCGATGTTTCCCTGGGTCTGGGTGCTGTCGGTCGAGGTCGAGATGATCTTGCCGTTCAGATAGACGTAGCCGCCGGCGCCCTGCGCCACGCCGTTCAGGATGAGCTGGTCGGTCAGAGCGTTGTACCTGACCCCGATCTTGGCGTCGCCGCCGGCCGACGCCGTCACGGAGCCCGAGATGTCGTAATAGACGCCGTTGCGCGCATTGGCCTGGGCCGCGGCAAAGTCCGCGCCGCCGTTGCGGTTCTTGAGGCCGTTGCTGCCATAGATGGCATCGTACGCCGCGGCGCCGATGTTGACCGAGTAATTGCTGCTGGATCCGGCCTGGATGGTGCCGTTGATGTTGATCACCGACGCCGAGATGATCACCGCCTGTCCGGTGATCGTCCGGGTGGACGTCGCGGTGGCCGGCGTATCCGCGGTCTTCGCCGTGATCGCATCCGGCTGGATGTTGATGACCTGGAAGAAGGCCGAGCAGCCCGCGCAGTTGAACGGCGTCTTGTACGGACCGCTGTCCGCGTAGACGTTCCGCCCGTCATAGGTCGTTTTCTCCCACGGCGCAGTCGAGATGACCTGACTGGTCGGCCCCTCGATCTGCTGGAGCGTGCTGACGCTCGGCACGCTGCCGGCGTTGGCGTTGCCGTTGCCGGGCGCGCCCTGGCCCATCGGCAGGAAGATCGACGAATAGAGCGAGGTGCCGTCGTAGAACGTCATCAGCATGCGCGCCGTGAAGATCGTGCTGGCGTCGGCGTTGCCGACCGGTGCATAGATGCCGCTACTGCCGCTGGCGCAGCAGTAATAGAAATATGGGTGATCCCCTCCCGAGCCGATATGCGGAGAGCTCGCGTAATCGCCATAGGCGCCGAGATAGGTCGCCGCCGTCATCACTGCCGTCAGCGCGTCTTCGGGCCTGTCTTCAGTGGTGGCCCATTGCGAGGTGACCGCGCTGCCGCTGTCGTAGAAGCTGCCGATGCCGCCGAGGAAGGTGAAGGTGCCCTTGGGCACGACGATCTGAACGGTCGCGGCGCTGAGCGACTGCGATGCGACCACGCTGCCGAGATTGTTGATGATCTTGAGCAGACCGTTTGCGTTATTGACGGCCCCGTTGAAATAGATGTCCGGCGTGCGGGTCAGCACGTTGCCGTTCTGGTCGATGCCCTGGCCGCTGTCGGGATCGAGGCGGTTGTAGGTGGCCGAGACGTCGATGGTCGGCGTGGCGCTCGGCATCGCGGTGAAGGTCACGTTGGAATGCGAGTCCGGGTCGACATGGTCGGTCTGGCGATAGGTGATGTTGCCTCCGCTCACATCCGTGACCGTGAGGTTGCCGAGGCTCATGAAGTCGAGGCCCTTGTTCTCGATCTTGATCAAGGGCGAGCTGCGGGCGATCACCGCCGGCGCGGCCGGATTCGTGCCGCTGTTTCCGGTCAGCTTCTGCGCGAGGATCGAGACGTTACCTGCCGATACCAGGATGTCGCCGAACGCGAAGGCGTTGCCGGGCGCGTCGGAGGTGAATGGCGCCTGCTTGATCAGGGTGTCGATCTGGCGCTGCACGTCGCCGGTCGGATCGGTGCCGGACGGCGACATGGTGGCGGGGTTCGTCGCCGTCGCCGCCGCGAGCTGGGAGCGAACCTGGGTTTCGCTCAGGCCGGTCAGCGTCACCAGCTGGTTGACCACGAGCTGGTAGGGATTGAAGTTGCCGACGATGGTGTACTGGACCGTCTGGTGGTTCCAGCTCATCGTCGGGTTGAAGTGATTGACGTCGGCGACGGATTCGAGCGTCAGCGCGGAGTACGGGCTGGTCGTGCTCAGGGTCGGCGTGGTCGCGCCGAGGTCGATCGTGAGGGTCACGTCGTTGTTGATGCCCGCCACAACCAGGCCATTGAGCGCGACGTCGCCAGTTCCGCTGGTGTGGCTGTGGTTGTCGCTGTTCTTGGCGCTGAAGATGTCCAGATACGGGTTGTAGTTGCTGCCATTGCCGGCGGCCGTGACCTGCCCCTGCGTGGCCCCGAGATAAATGTCGCGCGCGCCGAGCACGCTCGAGGTGGGCGCGAGCGTCAGGCTCGTGGTGTCGTCGGCATTGGCGGTGCCGCGGTAGAGCGTCGAGATCGGAATGGCGGTGTTGTTGTAGACGACCGTCGTTGCCGTCGCCTGCACGCTGCTGAAGACGAGGCCATCGCCGGACAGGCCCGCATACATGGTGATGTCGCGCCAGGCCACGATCTTCGCGCCGTCGCCGACATTGACGGACTGGTTGGCGTGGACCCAGCTGTTGGTGCTGGCGCCAACACCTGCGATCGCGCCGTAGAGGCTGGCATTGGCATTGTTGGCAGCCGCCATCTTCGCGGCCGTGCCGACATAGATCTTGCCGGCACTGAACAGCTCGCGGGCGTTGATGTTGACCGCCAGCGTGGCATTCGCCGTCATGTTGGATTCGGCGCCGCCGCCGGCGAAGAAGCTGGCCGTGGCGAGGCTCG
Organism: Bradyrhizobium sp. CIR48; assembly: GCF_014198315.1. Classification (NCBI taxonomy): domain Bacteria; kingdom Pseudomonadati; phylum Pseudomonadota; class Alphaproteobacteria; order Hyphomicrobiales; family Nitrobacteraceae; genus Bradyrhizobium; species Bradyrhizobium sp. CIR48. The sequence goes on along the minus strand of NZ_JACIHG010000006.1, from coordinate 160,576 downwards.
CCGTGTCGTTGGTGTTCAGCGTGTTGTAGGCCTCGATGTTGATCACCGCGGTCGAGGTCCTGGGATCGTCGTTGAGGCTCAGCACCGTGCCGGCGCCGATATTGGTGGTAACGGTCTGGGTGACGGTCGACGTGCTGAGCGCGGCCGCTCCCGAGAACGAGCCGCCGGAGCCTGAACGCGCACCGCCGCCGGCCTGATTGACGATGTCGTTGGCGATAACGACCATGTCGCCGGCCGCCGAGTTGATGATCAGATGCGTCCCGACTTCCGCCGTGGTGGTGGAATCGACGTCATTCCTTGTCTTGCCGGCGGACACGCCGGCCGTGGAGGCCTGATAGGCGTCGCCGCTCGCGAGGTAATTCGTGGTGTGCTTGGCATCGATGCGGAAGCCTCCGAAATAGAGCGTGTCGTCCGTCGAGCCGCCATCGAACTGCGCATTGGTTACCGCGGTCGAGCCGGTGGTGGCGACCGCCGCCGCGCCGGCATAGGTGCCGCCCGCGCCGACCTTCGCGTTGGAGACGTTGGTGTCCGTGCCGGTGGCCTTGATCCAGAGGACGCCCGTGTAATTGCCGTGACTGAGGACGTCCATGTCCGCTGGCGCACCCAGATAGGCATAAGTGTGCGCGCTGGACGAGGTCTGCGCGACGGTAGCGCCGAGCGCGAGGAAGCCGCTCGAAAGGCCGGTTGCCTCGGCGTATTGGGCACTGTCGTTTTCAGCTTCGATGGTCACGTTCGCGTTGGGCAGCCTGATCCCCGTTCCGCCATAGGCATTGACGGTCGCGTTCTGCGAGGCCTTGGCGTAGCTGCCCTGCGCGCCGATCAGCGAGCCGCCGCCGCCGGCGAGCGCCTTGGCCCAGGTCGTCGTCCCGCTGGTCGGAACCAGCGCCTTGGCGCTCACGTCGAGCGCGCCGCCCGAGAAGCTGACGGCGTCGCCGACATCGGCGGTCACCGTGGCCCCGACCGTCGACTGGGCGATGGCGACGCCGACGGCACCGCCGCCGACGGAAACGCCGATCGCCTCGCTCGACAGGTTGGGCGCGATCGCCGCTGCCACCAGCGTGCCGATCCCGGTCGCGGACGTCGTGATCGAGGCGCTGGCGCCGATCTCGGCCAGCACCGAGGAGTTCTCGGTGGCCTCCGCATCCGCACCTGTACCGGCGATAATGCCGCCACCGAGGGCGGTTGCCGTTGTGCTCAAGGTGCCTGCGCCGGCTGCGCCAATCAGCAATTGCGAGGTGTTGATGGTGGCGCCGTCAAGAACCCGCGCTGCGACCGAGCTGTGCCGGCTTGCCGTCGCCACCGAAGCGCCGACGGCCGCGGCACCCGCGGAGACGCCGCCCGTGAAGACCACCTGGGTCGTGGAATCCTGCGCCATGACGGCAGCACCGGTCCCGCCGGTGCCGTTAACATTGCCGCCGAGCAGCGCCGTGACGGTGTTGGTGACATTGCCGACCGCCACGGCGGCCTGGGCGCCGAAGTAGAGAGCTGCCCCGCCGGCGATCGCCTCGGTGTCGATGGTCTTGCCGCTATAGGGACCGGTGTTGGCGTCCTGGACGACCGCGGCGACGGAGATTGACGGCGCCACGACAGCCAAAGGCGTATCCGCGGCGACCAGCACGCCGGAGCCGTTGCGTCCGTAATCACTGAGATTGGCGAGCACGGTGCTGTTGACGCTGGTGTAGCCGATGCCGGCACCAATGCCGACATTCTTGGCAAAGCCCGCGCCGAGCAGATACATCTTGGCTGCGTTGGCGCTGGTGGCCGAAACGTTGACTTGCGTGCCCGCGACATTGCCGCCCGCAATCTGCGCGACCACGACGTCGCTGCCGCCGCTCAGCACATTGCTGACGTCGTAGGTCGAGCTGACATTGGCACTGTTCGGATTGCCGGCGGTGCCGCTCGCGACGGCGCCACTGCCATGCGTGGTGCTGGTGCCGCTGTTCACGGACGCGATGGTGCCGCTGCCGCCCTGATTAAGCTGGCCGGTCTGTTGGCCCTGGGTGTCGGCGTCGGCGGTGTTGGTGCCGATGATGATGACGCCGACGGTCGCGCCGATGCCGACGCTGCCGCCGATGCCGGCGGTGACCGCGTAGGACAGCACCTCCTTGGTGCTGAGCGCATTGACGTTGATCGCGCCTGACGAGTTCAGATTGCTGTTCCAGCTCTCGGCAACGGTCCGGCTCTTGAACACGATGACGTTTGCGGCTGCGCCGACGCCGACGCCTCCCCCGCTGGCGCCGACCGCGAGCGCACCCGCGATCTCCTTGATCGCCACGTCCTCGTTCGCGTTGATCGTCACCGCGCCGGCTGTGCCGCCCGTCACCCCTTGCAGCGTGGTGTCATAGACGCCAGCGATGGTGGTGTTGTTGGCGACCTCGATGTTCGCCATGCCCGCGATCGCAGCCGTGCCGGTCGAGAGCGCGCCGCCGATCGCATAGGCCTCGAAACGGTTCTTGGTCTTGGCCTCGACGTCGAGCGCGCCGCTCAAATTGAGCGCGGTGGTGTGTGCGGCGCTGTTGCCTTGATAGTGGAACTCGTCGCCGACATAGGCCAGAGTCCGGTTCGAGGAGACCTGGACCAGGAACGCCGCGCCGATCGCGGCCTGGCTGCCATAGGCGCCCGAGCCGTTCGCGGAGAAAATACCGGTGTTGTTGGTGGCGTTCACCGTCAGTGACGCGGCCGTCAGCGCGCCGCCGTCGACATAGGCTTCCGTGGTCGCCTGGAAGACGTTCAGCCCGACCGAGCCGGTGTTGAAGCCGACGGCGATCGACGAGGCATCCTGCTCGGCATTGGCCTTCACGGTGACGGCGCCGACGGTCGCGCTCGACGACTGCACGCCGCCGACCGTGGCATTGGTGATATAGGCCAAGGTCTCGCGTGACATCGTCGTCGAGATGATCGTCGCGCCACCGCCGCCGCTGCTGCCGTAGGCGATGCCGGCACCGAACGCGCCGGAATAGGAGAAACTGGACGCGGCGACCTCGATCTGCGGCGCCAGCGTCGACGAGGCCAGGCGCGTGTCAATGGCCGCGCTATCGATATAGGCCCTCGTTGCTCCGCTCATCACGTTGGTGATGGGATTGATCATGATGGCGATGCTGGAGCTCGCAGCAAGCGAGGCGACGTTAGTCACGACCGCCTGGTGCGAGCTCGCGACCACGGCAAGGCCGCGCACGGTGTCCTGGTTCTCGGAGAGGTCGGGCGTGGTGTCGGTCGGCGCGTGGGCGGTGCCGAGATCGAACGCGTGGACGAGCGTGCCGTTGTTGACCGAAAGCGTATCGGACGAACTGGTTCCGAGCGCATCGACCTTGGTGTTCGCCCCGCTGATATAGGCCGCGGTGGTTCCCGTGATCTGGTTGGTCACCAGCGAACCTGCGCCGCCGGCCGCCCCCTTGCTGATCGACAAGGCGCCGGCGAACACGGCGGCCTTGTCGTTGTTGCCGGCGATCACGCCGACATTGTTGGCGGCGGTGACGTCGGCACCGTTGATGCCGTTGATACCGGCAGCGGTGATGCTGGCCGTGACGTTGGTCCCCATCAGATTAGTGGCGACCGAGCCGGCCAGCCCGACCTGCGAGGACATCGCAATACCGACGGCGACGGTCGAGATGCTGGCATTCGAGTTCGCATTGACCCCGACATTGCCCGAGGCGGTCAGCTTCGAGCCGGTGACGCCGGCACTGACATTATTGGCGATGCTGCTGTAGACCAGCGCGAGGCCCGCGGCGCTGCCTTGCGTCGAGGCGCCGGCGATCGCGGCGGTTCCGGTGATGCTGGAATTGTCGGTCGCGTTGACGGAAATGTTCTTGGCCGTGACGCTCGACTGCGTCGTGCTGGACAAATTGTTTCCGATCGCCGCCGAGACGGTGTTGGCGATCGAGCTGATCGTCGTGCCGCCGACGCCCGCAAACTGTCCGGTCGCAAGACCGAAGCCAATCGTGACCGCCTGGATCTTGGAGGAATCGACGGCGCTCACGCTGACAGTGCCGTTACTGCCGGCCGTCATCAGGACGTTGGCGATAGAGGCCGAATGCGTGGTGGCGATCGTGTTGTAGACAATGGAGGCGCCGACATTGTTCTTGCCGGCCTGGATCAGGCCCGCGACGGAGACGATGCTGGCGCCCGGACCGTTCCCCGTGCCGTCGTTGAGCGCGGCCGCGCTGAAGTCGATGCAGTTCTGCCCGCCCGTGCCGCCGGCGACCGTGCAGGTGTCGGTGGCGAGATGATTGTTGTTCGACTTCTTGACGAGATTGCCGAGCGCAGTGTCCAGCGCCGACACCGCGCCGCTGTCCGCCAGCACCGTCACGCGGCCGACATTGATGCTCACCGTCGAGCCGCTGTTGATATAGGCCGTCGTGGTGGGCGTGATCTCGCTGACGACGACCGCGCCGGCAAGACCGTTGGACGCCGCCCCGCCCGAAGCCGCGCCGGCCGCAATCACGCTGGCGCTGTCGGCCAGCACCAGCAGCGAGTCGTAGTTCGAGATCGAGGTGCTGCGGATATGCGCGTCGGTCGCGTTGCCGCCGGTGGGATCGCCGATCGACGCATAGGTCAGCCCGATGCCGACGCCGGCCTGGCCGCCCGAGATATAGAGCGAGCCGCCGCCGATCGCGATGTTCGTGGTCTGATAGGCGTCCACCTCGAGCGCGCGGTTGACGCCGCTCGCCTGCCCCGTGATCGTCGAGCTCTCGATATAGGCGTTGGCGCTGTCCGTGATGATGCCGACGGACGCCGACAGCGACGCCGCATTGGATTTCGATCCCGCCACGCCGATGGCGACGATGGTCTCCGAGCCGCCATTGAGCGCCTGCACCGTCACCGAACTCTGGTTGTTCAGGGTGGTGCCGTAGATGTAGGCGAGCGTCGCGTTGTTCGACATCGCCGCCGCGATCGCGCCGCCGATTGCGGCGCCCTGGGCGGATGCCCCGGCCAGATTGAGCGCCGCCGAACCGGAACCACTATTGAGCATGGTGTCGTTCAGTGCCTGAACGATCGTGTTGGTCGTGACGGTGCCCGCCGTCGTGTACTTGTTGACCGTCGTGTTCCTGATATAGGCGCTGGTGCCGAGCGCGACGTCGCCGATCGCCGAACTGCCGGCGAGATCGATACTGAAGCCGTCAGTGCTCGATCCCGAGGTCGAGCCGATCTTGCTCGCGGCCGTCGCCACGCCGGCGGCCCCGCCGGTCGCACCTGCACCGGCGGCTCCCGCCTTGTCCGAGAAACTGGAGGCCTGCGGCTCGGAGATCGAAGCCGCGACCGCGGCGGTAGTGATGCGTCCGGAGGTGGTCGCGCTGAGCGTGAGATTGTCGACGTTGACGGCGCCGCTGCCGCCGCGATTGCCGGCGAATGGATCATCGGCGCTGAAGGGACCGGGCCGGATATCGGAATGATTGTCGCCGATATAGGCCGACGTGTCGGTGTTCGCACCGAGATAGGCGACCGCCAACCCGACTGCCGAACCGCCGCTGGTGTTCCGGCTCATTGCGCCGGCCAGCGTGATGACCGATAGGTCCTGCTGCGCCAGGATTCCGACCGTCGGAGCGTACACGGTTGCCTGGCTCGATATCGACGCATGGGTCGTGTTGTTGAGGAAACCGAGCGCGGTGATGCCGTTGAGCGCCAGTGCGCCCGCAGCCTTGCCGGACGTCGGGGCGACGGCAATGAACTGATCAGCGGTGATGGCGTTGACGGCGATATCGTCCGCCGCTCGCACCGTTGCGCCGTCCGAAATGCCGGCGATGGTCTTGGTGTTGAACTGAACGAGATTGAGCGCGCCGCCGACCGCGGAGCCGCCCGACGTGTTGCCGGACAGGAAGCCGAGCGTACCGACATTGCCTGCCGCGTCGATCGACGCCATGGTCGTCGTCGCTGCGACCTGCAGGCTGGCGTTGTAGGTGTGGACGTCGCCATTATCCATGCCCACCGACCAGCCGGTGCCGCTGCCGCAAGCCGCGGCCGCGCAGGTCGTGGTCAGGTTCGCACCGCCCGCGACCCAGGCCGTCGTGTTGTTGTTCACGACGAAATGGTTCAACGAGCCGGCGATGCCGATGGTATCGCCGGCATCCGCAGTGGCGTTGGCGTAACTGGTTAGAATGTTGCCGCCGACACCGAGATTGCCGTTCAGGTGGCTCAGCACGGCGCCCAGGCCGTCCCATTTCAGCCAGGAGTTGGTGATCGGCATCTCGGTGGTGGCATCGACAGCGATATTCGCCGCGTTGATCAGCGTTCCGCCGCCGATATAGGCGTTCGAATTATGCGTGAAATTGCCCCAGGCGACGGCCGCGCTGATCGCCGTGCTCTCACCCGACACCGGGTCCTTCGTGATCGCGCTGGACGTTGCATTGCTGCGAACGCCGCGATCGATGACGTTGCTGGCGACAGCGACGTTGCCGCTGGCATAGATGCTCGGCGCGCCGCCACTCGGATTCTGCGCGATCGCAGCGGTCGCGCTCTGGGCACTGTTGGCCAGCGACAGCGCGCCTGCGACCTTGAAATCGAAGCTTAGCGGCACCAGCGATCCCATGTGGTCCCTGATGATCGACGTCGGCGAGGTGACGGAGCGCAGTCCTCGTTCGATCGCCGCAATCAGCGCGGGCAGACCGGCGATGGACGAAGCCATCGTGGAATTGCTTGTGGTGTCGGACGTCGCTTCGACCAGAACGGAGCCGTTCATCCGGTTGTTGACGTCGGTTCCGAGCGATGCGCCGAGCGTTGCGGTCGCAGACGTCGTGATGTCGCTAATGGCGAACGCCCCGCCGACGGCGCCGCTCGCGCCCGTCCCGGGCGCCGCTACCGACGTTGCGCTGGTCGAGAACGAGTTGTTGTTGATCGCGCGCACCTTCAGGGTGCTGCCGCTCGTATTCACCAGACCCGCCGCAAGATGCGCGCCCGTCTCGACATTGGCGGTCGTCGTCACCGAGCCCTTCGAATAGGCCACCGTCGGGACGATCTGCGCGCTCGTCGATGCCGCGAGGGCGGAGACGGCAATGGTCGCATCGTTGAGCGCCTTGATCTCGAGGTTGCCGCCGGCGTTGATCGTCGCGCCCGAGGCCACATTGGTCGTGACGTTGCCGTCGATCTTGCCGACGACCACACCGGCCGCGACCGGCGTGAGGCTGCCGAGCAAGGTGCTGGCGACCGCCGGATCCGACGCGGTCTCGGTGGCATGCGCGGAAATGGTGACATCGCCGCGACCGTTGATGTCGGCATGGCTGTTGATGTTGATGGTCGCCGTGGCGCTTGCCGCGACATAGCCGCCGTTGAGCCCGAGCAGCGAGGCGGCAAGTGTCGAGCCGACAAGGGCGAAATCACCGGCCACCGAACCGTTCAGGAAACTCGATACCGCCGTCGAGGTCGCGGAGATCGAGATGATGCCGCCGGTGATCTTGCCGTCGACCGTGATCGACGTCGCGGCGGTGGCTTGGCCGGACAGCTTGATGTCGCTCGCCGTTGCCGTCAGCGCGACGTTGCCGTCGGTGTAGCTGGTCCCACCGAAATTGACCGACTGCGCCAGGATCTGCGCACCATTCTTGATATCGATGTTCGGCGCGTCGATGATGATGTTGTTGGCGTTGCCGGTGGAATGGCCGGAGCCGTCGAGGCGGCGGGCATCGATCACTGCATGTGCGGCGAGTGTGATCGAATGATCGGCTTGGATGAGGTAGTTGGCACCGGCGCTGAGCCCGGCGAGCGCAGCCGCGATAGAGCTGTTCGACAGGGTCACGCCTGTGTCGCCCTGGGTGGCATCGCCGACCACCAGATCGATCGGATCGAACAGCAACGTGCCCGCCTTGCCGTTCGGCGCAGCAACGTTGACGGAAACGCCGCTGCCGACGTCGATGACGCCGTTGGCGCTGAAATCGACCAGGCCCGCGTTGCCGGCCTTGGCGCTGGCGTTGAACCTGGCCCCGCCCGCCACAGTCAGGTTCTGGGCCGCCTTCAGGCGGACCTCGCCGGCATCGCCGGTCTTGCTGGCGATGTTCAGCCTGGCGTTCTTGCCGATATCGATGTTGTTGCCCGCCTGCACCGTGATGTTGCTCGGCGTCGAGGTCTTGCTGTGCGCGGTCAGGCGGCCGTTGACGCGAGCGTTGTTGACGGCGCCGATATGGATCGAACCGTTGCTGACGGTGATCGAGCTGGCGCTGCGCAGGCCCTTGGAATTGACGGATGCCGCGAACTTTGCGGCGTGGTCGAGATTGGCAATGTCGCGCTGGGTCGCGCCGCCGACGAAGACGTTCTGCCCGGTCAGGCGCACGCCGTCCTGGGCATTGACGCGGCCGTAGATGCGGATATTGCCGTCGGGCGAGACCGGGAACGAGCCCGCCATGAGATTGCCGACCGCCGTGCCGTTGATCGCGCCGCCGGGACCGATCAGGCTGTCGGTGAACTCGCGCGTCGGGGTCGAGACGTTGAGGCTACCGACATTGACCACGCCGCTGCGGCCGACCACGAACCCCTTGGGGTCGGCGAAATAGACGTTACCGCCGATCGCACCGTTCATGTAGGAGTTCAGCGTGCCGTTGACGTAGACCGGCGCGTCGCGAACGATGTTGACGAGGTTTCGCGTCCCGGTCGGCAGTTGCAGGTTGACGGTGTTGCCCTGCCCGACGCTGAACTGCGAGAACGAGTTGAAGGCGTTGTTGCCCGAGACCGTCGACGTCGTGACGTTGGTGACGCTGCCGGAGGTCTGAAGGCTGGTCCCGGTCCGTCCATCGGGAACGATGACGTTCGCCGTCTGCGCCTGAAGGCGGACGCTGAACACCGGCAGGAAGACCATCTGCATCGCGCAGAGCAGCGACATCGAACGGAACCGCGCCAGCCGGCGCAGCGTCGTCCGCTCGTCATCGTTTCGCGCCGCAGATGGTCCGCGCATTTCAGATCCTCGTCATCGGCATTGGCGCCGATCCACAACCGGGTGGGAGAATGTCGTGCGATCCAGACATCAGAACTGGCCGGGCGGCAGCTTGAAGATATCGGGGCTCTTGGCGTCGGCCACGTAGAACAGCAGCAGGCTGGTCGGCGTCAGCACACGCTGGTTGTTCTCCTTGTTCTCGAACGTGCCCTGGAGCAGCAGGATCACCGAGCGATCCTTGGCGTCGCTGCCGCGGAACATCACGATGCCGCCGGCGACGGGCATGTTGACGGCGATGGAGTCCGGTTTGAAGCCTTCGCCCATGAAATGGGCGCGCAGGATGTTGGCGTTGGAGAACAGCTTCTCCGGCGTGATCGCCGCGTCAGTCCCCTTCGACCAGACCGCGCCGACCTGGATCAGCGACTTCGACTTATAGCCGAACACGTAGGAGAGCTCGGCGGTGCCGCCGTTCGGCAGCAAGTCGGGAGCCGAATACAGCAGGCTGTGCGTCAGCTCGGACGCGTTGTCCTGCGCCTTGATGGCGTCGGGCTTGGCGTTGAAATCCTTCGTCATCGCCGCGCGCACATCGGCCTCGTTCATGCCGAACTTGGCGGAGCGGAAACCGTCGATCGCCTTGATCTTGTCGTCCGCGGCCGGTGTCTCGGCTGAATTCGCCCCGGCGGCGACGGACGTGCCGGCTGCAGCGGGAGCGCCGGCCGCAGCGGCTCTAGGTGCCGGCGCAGCCTTCTGCTTCGGTACGGCGCCCTGGGCCGCGAGCGGTCCGGCTGCAATGGAGGTGAGCAGGCCGACGACGGCCGGAATGAGATAGATTTTGCGCATCGAAACCTTCGAAAAAACTGAAACAACGCTTCAAAAATCGGCAGCTGCGAAATCACCTTCCGCGAACCGTCGTCGCAACCGAGACGGAAAATGTTGCAACGCGACAAGGCGTTACAAGGCGTCACGAAGGAGACAGCGCTCGAAACAGCGACTCTTTGGCAGCGTAGGAATACGGTATCGGGCTGCCAAACGCTGCGAATGAGCATTCATAAGCGCATTTTTTCATCAATTGTGGATGCCGGCCGTTCGCGCTAAGCATCCGCTCCGGGGCAAGCCATCATGCAAAGAGTTTCATGACCGAACGGCCTTCCGCTCTCGCGGTCGATCGCCGCGGGTTCATTCGCCTTGCGAGCGCAACCGCCGCGGGATGGGTCGCGCTCGGCGCAACATCGGATCGCATGCGGATCGTCGCGTCGTTGACCGCATTGCCACTCGACGACGAGCTGACCCGGCGGAGCCTGATCGACAGCACGACCTCCCGCCTCGGTGGCCTCGTCGCCGGCTTGAGGCAGCGCGGCTGGGTCGAAGGCGCCAACTTCCGCCTCGAGCTCCGTTCGACCTTCGGCGGACCGGACCGGCTGAAGGCCGCGATTCAGGAGTTGCTGGAGCTGAAGCCGGACGTGATCCTGACGGGGTCGACGGTCGAAACCGCTGCGGTCCTTGCCGCCACCAGGACCATCCCGATCGTCTTCGCGACCGCCAACGATCCCGTCGGCAATGGCTTCGTCGAAAGCCTTGCACATCCCGGCGGTAACGTTACCGGCTTCACCAACAGCACCGCCGAGATGGGCGGCAAATGGCTGCAGCTGATCCGTGAAGCCGTGCCCGACCTCGCGCGCGTCGGTATCCTGTTCAACCCGGCGACCACCCCTCGCGGCGGGCGTTTCTTCCTCGACTCGATCGAGCAAGAGGCGGCCGGGTCCGGAGTGACCGCAATCCCCGCCCCCGTCAACGCGCCGACGGACATCGACGAAGCCGTCAAGCGCTTCTCCGAGCCGCCCAAGGCGGCGTTGATTGCGCTGGTCGACAGCTTCCTGGTCGTCAACCGGAAGGCGGTCGTTGAGGCGGCCGCCAAGTATCGCGTGCCCACGGTCTATCCATTCCATTACTTCATGGAGGCCGGCGGATTGATGAGCTACGGGCCGACGCTGGAAGTGCGTTCGGCCGACTATGTCGATCTCATCCTGCGCGGCACCAAGGCCGGCGACCTGCCGGTGCAATCGCCGCGGAAATACGAGCTGCTGATCAACCGCACGGTCGCCCGCACGCTGGGATTGACCATACCATTCACACTGCTCGCGCGCGCCGACGAGATCCGCGAGTGAACGAAACGGTCGACCAGGGACATTTGCGAACGCCTCCCGGCCGGCTGTTCCGCAAATATCTCTACTCGATCGTCGCCCTCGCCTTTGCCGCACTCGCCATCAACACCGGCTTCGACGTCTGGTTCTCCTATCGCGAGCAGAAGCAGCTTCTGGCGGCGACCCAGCGCGAGCAGGCGGCGTCCGCGGCGATTCAGATCGGTCAATTCATCGGCCAGATCGAAAACCAGATCAGATGGCTCTCGCGCCTGCCGCCGGAGCTGTCGACCAATGAAGACGAACGCCTGAACGCCATCCGTCTCCTGCGCCTCTCTCCGGCGATCGCGGAAATCGCCGAGCTCGACTCGCACGGGCTTGAACAGATGCGCGTGTCCCGCCGTGTGGCGGACAGGATCGGCAGTAAAGCCGACCTCTCCGCCTCGCCCGCCTTTCGCGGCGCCAATGAAAGCCGGGCCTATTACGGGCCGGTCTACTTCTTCGGCGACACCGAACCCTTCATGACGCTCGCCACCCGCGGAACTGGCCGCAACCCCAATGTGATCGTCGCCGAGGTCAATCTGCGTTTCATCTGGGACCTCGTCGCCGGGATCAGGGTCGGCAACACCGGCAAGGCCTACGTGGTGGACCGCACGGGAGTCCTGATCGCGCATCCCGATTTGTGGCGGGCCCTGCAGCGCAGCGATCTCTCCGGCTATGCCGACGTCCGCGCCGCACTCGACGGCGTGGGGCCGCCCTCCGGCGGCCTGGTCAAGGAGGACCTGTCCGGTCAGCGCGTGCTGTCGACCTATGCAACGGTCCCCTCGCTCGGCCTGCTGGTGTTCGTCGAGCTGCCGCTCAGCGAAGCCTATGCGCCGATCTACGCGTCGATTGGCCGTTCCACCTTTCTCCTCGTCGTCCTGCTGGCCGGTGCGGTGCTGGTCTCTCTCTTTCTCAGCCGCCGCATGACGGGGCCGATCCAGCTCCTGACGCAGGGCGCACGGCGGATCGGGAGCGGCGATCTCGGCCTGCGGCTCGCGATCAAGACCGGTGACGAGCTGGAAGCGCTCGGCGACCAGTTCAACCGGATGGCCGCGCATCTGCGCGATTCCTACGCGACGCTGGAGCGCAAGGTGATCGAGCGCACCTCCGAGCTGGAGAAAGCGCGCGATCAGGCTCTTGCCGAGCACGATGCCGCCGAACGCGCGCGTAGCGCGGCGGTGGCGGCCAATGAGACCAAATCGCGCTTCCTCGCCGTCGTCAGCCACGAACTGCGTACGCCGCTGAACGGCGTCATGGGCGTGCTGCAGCTGCTCGACGACGGCAAACTGGGCGAGGCGCAGCGGCGCCACCTCACGACCGCGGCGGCATCGGGTGAGACGCTGATCGCGCTGGTCGATGCCATCCTGGAATATGCGCGCCTGGAGGCCAGCGCCGAAACCCTGGAGCCGCGTAATTTCCACCTCGACCAGCTGATCGAAACGGCCGCCGACCTGATGCGGCCCCAGGCCTTCGGCAAGGGACTGACCTTCGACCTTGCCTGCGATGCCTCGGTCAGGACCTCGGTGCACGGCGATCCTGTCAGGCTCAATCGCATCCTGCTCAATTTGATCGGCAACGCCATCAAGTTCACGCCGTCAGGCGCGGTCGCCGTCAACGCAGCCGCCGAGCGCCGTGACGGTCATGTCCTGCTGCGCGTTACCGTTCGCGACACCGGCATCGGCATCGCCCCCGACATGCATGAGCGGATTTTTGAGGATTTCGTCCAGGCGGACGACAGCATCGCGCGGCGGTTCGGCGGCACCGGCCTCGGACTTGCAATCGCGCGGCGCCTCAGCCGTTTGATGCGCGGCGAGCTGACGGTGGAGAGCACGCCGGGCGCGGGCAGCACGTTCACACTTGAAGTACCGCTCGATCCGGCCGCCAGCGGCATCGCCCAAGGTTCGCTTCCGCCGCCATCGCGTCGGCTTCGCGTGCTGCTGGTCGACGACGACCCCGTCAATTGCGAGGTCGGCGAAGCCATGCTGAACCGGCTCGGCCATCATGCCACGGTCGCCAGAAACGGCGCCTCGGCCATCGAGCTCGCCCGCGATCAGGCGTTCGACGTCATCCTGATGGACCTGCACATGCCCGACATGGACGGCGTCGAGGCAGCATCGCGGATCGGCAAGCTCGGCCTGCCGAGAATGCCGCGCATCATCGCCGTCACCGCCGACGTGTCCTCCAGCGCGCGCGAACGGCTCGCCGAGGCAGGCATTGTCCAACTCGTCAGCAAGCCTATCCTGATCAACGCGCTGCGCGAGGCGATCGAGGACGACCCGGAGGTGGAGCCGGCCGCGGCGCAACTCGCTGCAGGTGCGTTGATCGACCGGCATTTCCTCGACGACCAGAAAGAACTCCTGGGCGCGACCCAAATCGCGAAACTCAACCAGCTTCTCCAGCAGACGAGCGAGCAACTGATCGGCGATATCGTCAAGGCCGCGGACATTGGCGATCACGAGAAGCTCGCGCGGTCCGCCCATCAGCTCGGCAGCGCCGCGAGCGCGCTCGGCCTCGTTAGCATGTTCGAGCGCTGCCGCGAGATCGAGCTGGCGGCAGCCACGATGTCTCCACCCGAGTGCCAGAGTGCCGCGCGTGAGCTCGCTGCGCTGCGAGCAGCCTCGATGAGCGCGCTCGACGATCTGCTCGGGCCCGCCGAGCAGCGGTCGGTCAGCTAGAATTGCTCAGGTCGAGCTCTTCGCGTTTGACCCTGAGCAGACCAAGACGGCTGAAATCGCACATTGACGTCTGCGAGTCCCCGGCGTTGAATGGTGTTTTCGATGTGGCGGAGGAGCTGCGGCGTCCCGTCGCCCGACAAGCGGTCGGTTAGCCGCTCCTGATCTTCGCCTTCGGGAAGTACAGTTTGGCTTCACCGACGCGCTGGGAGGTCGAGAGCCATGAGATTTCCAACTGCTCTATGTGTGTTCTCGTTGGCATTGCTCACCGCGGCGGGGGCGCGTGCGCAAATCCAGGAGGGCCCGCCAGCATGGGCCTACCCGGTCAACCCGCCCAATTTTCAACGCACGCCAGACGATGGCACGATCAGGCACGTTCCTGACAGCGCCGCCGGTTTTACGCTCACGCAAGTGCGCGATCTGTTCGCCGCGCCCGACTGGCATCCGGACGATCATCCACCAATGCCAGACATCGTGGAGAGGGGGAGAAAGCCAGAGGTGTTCGCGTGCGGCGTCTGCCACCGGGCAGACGGACCGGGCGGTCCTGAGAATGCCAGCCTATTTGGCCTCTCCGCGGAATACATCATTCAGCAAACGGCGGAGTTCAAGACGGGCCTGCGCACGAACTCCGCGCCTCGCGTCGCCACCGACCTGATGATCAAGTTGTCCAAAGCGGTGACAGATCAAGAACTCGCAGAGGCGGCAGCCTACTTCGCCTCCATCAAGCCGAGATCGAATATTGTCGTCGTTGAGGCCGAGGCGGTGCCAAAAACACAGGTGAGAGACCTGTTTCTGGCTCCGCTGGACGGCGCCGAGAAAGAGCCCATCGGCCAGCGCATCATCGAGATACCGGAAAACGTTGAACACTTTGTCAGCCGGGACTCGCGCGCTCGTTTCATCGCCTACGTCCCGGTAGGCAGCATTCAGAAAGGACGGACGCTGGCAACGAACAGCGATCCGCGCGTCCAGTGCGGGACCTGTCACGGTGCTGACCTCAACGGGACTGCCACCGCGCCGGGGCTTGCGTCCCGTTCGCCCACCTACATGTTCCGGCAGCTCTATGACTTCAAATCGGGCGCGCGGAAGGGCGCCAATAGCGAACTCATGAAACCGGTTGTCGAGAATCTCAGTGTCGACGACATGATCGCGCTGGTCGCCTTTTCAGCGTCGCTCAAGCAATAACATTCTTCGGGGGCTGTGCAGAATGGGCCAGCCGGCGCGCTTGGCGCGGTGGGTTCTTCGGCAGGTCGGCCGGCCGGCAATCTGCCGCCGGCCGGCTAACGCGCCGCGTCAACTTCCTTTGCGACCTGTGACCATTGCGCTGTCACGAACCGGACGTTTTAACGACGAGCTTTATGTTCAGCAGGTTGACGCCTTTGAACGGGTTCGGCGCGCTTTCGATCGTTCCCGTACCCGTGGCGTTCGCATAGGCACCTGTGCCCGACAAGATTGTGTATTCGCCCGTTGATTTGCCGTCCTTGGCCGAACCGGTGTAGCGCGCGGTAATCGAGCCTTCCTCGAACGTGTACGTGCTGTAGCCGAAGAAGGGGCCCGATCCTTTGAGCAAGTCCGAAGTATTGACGAACTCTTTCACTCCGATACGGCCATCGGTGAAGACAGCGACCCCAAAGAATTTCCCAGACACAACCGTCTGTCCTTCGACGTTTGCGGCCTCTATGACCTTGAGGTCGATCGGCTTCGTGATCAGCTTGAACTCGAGCACCCGCTCACCGGCCACGGCTGTTGACGCCGCGACGGCCGCGATAGATCGCTGCGAGCCGTTGCCGGGCAGAGTCATGGCTTCCCGACCCAGCCTCAGCCCGCCTGCGCGCCGGCTTCTTCATCGCGCCCAAACCGCTCGACGAGAAAGTCGATGAACAGCCGCACCTTCACCGACAAATGCCGCGTCGGCGGATAGACCGCATAGAGCGCGAGCGGCGGCGCGAAATAGTCTTGCAGGACGGCGCGCAGCTTGCCTGTCCGCAACGCGTCAGCGGCGATGAACTCCGGCAGCAGCGCGAGCCCCCTGCCCTTGATCGCGACGTCGCGCAGCACCTCGGCATTGTTGACGCAGAGCGACCAGGCCGGCTGGATCCAGTGATCGCCATCGGCGCCTGTTAGCTTCCACTGATTGCCGGTGAGCAGGAAGCCGTATGTCAGCGAGGCGTGCTCGCGCAGATCCTGCGGGTGCTTTGGCGTGCCGTGACGTGCGAGATAATCCGGCGAAGCGCAGATCATGCGCGCCACCGGCATGATTTTCCGCGCGATCAGGCTCGACGATTCCAGTTCCGCGATCCGCAAGGTCACGTCAAAACCGTCCTGGACGGGATCGAGCAGATCGTCGCTGAGCACGATCTGGAGCTGAAGCTCGCCATAGCGCGCCATGAAATCGGCCAGCACCGGCCCGAGCCGCATCGTGCCGAACGACATCGGCGCGTTGACGCGGAGCAGGCCGCGCGGCGCCGACTGGGCCTGCGTCACCGCCTGGTCGGCGGCCTCGATCTCCGAGAGGATGACGAGTGCGCGCTCGAAATAGCGCTGGCCGTTCTCGGTCGGGCTGGCATGCCGCGTGGTCCGGTTCAGGAGCTGCACGCCGAGGCTCTCCTCTAAGTCGGCGACGTATTTGCTGATCGCCGAACGCGACAGCCGCAACTGCCGGCCCGCTTCGGCAAAACTGCCGCTTTCGACCACTTTCACGAAGGCCCGGAGGCTGGCGACCTTATCCAAGGGCCGGCCCCGGTGATTGTTTCCAAATCATAGACATAGCCGTCATATTTGCATGGATTGTCTCCAATCCAAAGCGGAACGATATCTCCGGCCAGAGCAAGACGCTCCCCGAACACTCTGGAGGACGACAATGTCTGGACTGCACCATGTCACCGCGATTGCCGGCGACCCCATCAGGAATTTCCGCTTCTACACGCGGGATCTCGGCCTGCGCTTCGTCAAGAAGACGGTCAATTTCGATGATCCCGGCACCTATCACTTCTATTATGGCGACGAGACCGGCCGCCCCGGCACCATCCTGACCTTCTTTCCGTGGGCGGGCGTTCCGGCCGGGCGCCGCGGCGTCGGCGAGACCCATCAGACTGCCTTCCGCGTGCCGCAGCGCTCGCTCGGCTACTGGACCCAGCGTTTCACCGAGAAGGGCATCGCGTATGAGGCGCTCGAAAAGCGCTTCGGCGAATCCGTGCTGCCGTTCACCGATCCCGATGGCATGGCGCTCGCGCTGGTCGGCGTGCCGGGTGCGGAGAACGAGCCCGGCTGGAGCAATGGCGACGTGCCGGCCGAGCACGCGATCCGCGGTTTCCATGGCGTGACCTTGCTGCTCGACAGCGCGGCGAAGACGGCAGCCGTCCTCACCGACGTGTTCGGCTTCAAGGAGACCGGCCGTGAAGGCTCGGTGATCCGCTTCAAGGCGCCCGGCGATGTCGAGGGCAGCGTCGTCGACATCTACGAGGCCAAGGGCTTCCTGCGCGGGCATCAGGGCGGCGGCTCGGTGCATCACATCGCGTTCCGCGCGGCTGACGATGCCGAGCAGAGCAAGATGGCGCAAAGGCTCGTGAGCAATCACGGCCTGCATCCGACCGAACAGAGGGATCGCAATTACTTCCGCTCGATCTACTTCCGCGAGCCCGGCGGCGTGCTGTTCGAGATTGCGACCGACATCCCCGGCTTCGCCGTCGACGAACCTGTCGCGACGCTGGGGCAAGACCTCAAGCTGCCTGCTTTCCTCGAAGCACAGCGCAAGCAGATCGAGGACGTTCTGCCGAATCTGGAAGAGACCGTGTCATGACCGAGACTGAATTCATCCATCGCTTCGAGCCCGCGGCCAGCGCGGGCTCCCCTCCGCTGCTGCTGCTGCACGGCACCGGCGGCGACGAGAACGACCTGCTCGGGCTCGGTAAGATGATCTCGCCGGGGTCCGCCTTGCTCTCGCCGCGCGGCCGCGTGCTCGAGCACGGCATGCCGCGCTTCTTCCGCCGCCTCGCCGAAGGTGTGTTCGACGAGGACGACGTCCGCCGCCGCGCGAACGAGCTCGGCGACTTCGTCAACGAGGCTCGGCAGCGCTACGGCATCGCCGCGCCGGTCGCGGTCGGATTCTCCAACGGCGCCAACATCGCAGCCGCGCTGTTGCTGCTGAAGCCGGAGGTGCTGGCCGGCGCGATCCTGCTGCGCGCGATGGTGCCGCTGTCGGATCCGCCTACGGCCGATCTTGCCGGCAAGCCGGTCCTGCTGCTGTCCGGGCAGGCTGATCCGATCGTGCCGGCCGGCAATTCGGCCAAGCTTGCGGCTCTGCTCTCGCAAGCAGGCGCGAGCGTGACCCATAGGGTCCTGCCGGCAGGCCATCAATTGTCGCAAGCCGATTTGACACTCGCCCGCGACTGGATCGGCAACGTCCACGCCAGGGCAGCATGACCTATAGCGGCGCATCGTTTCCAAACGGTGCGCCGCCGCCTTCACTCGAACCGCCCGTCGTGGGTCGCACCCATACGGCCTTGATCGCGCCGAAGGGATGCTCGACTGTCTCACGTCGCGTCCGCATAGCGTCTGGAGTGGAATCGAGCAGTCTCTCAACTCTCAAGAAGCGAGCGTCTCGCTACTAGCAAACGCATTGCCTACGCGGTGGGCGTCGCGCCGAGCGCTGAGTGCGATGCTACACCCCTTACGAAGTCTATGAATGCGCGCAACGGCGCCGGCACGAGACGTCTGCCAGGATAGTATAGAAAGGGACCCGAAAAGCTTTGCCACCAGGGTTCGAGGACCGGCTCGAGCTGACCACTGGCGAGATGGGGACGAAGCCAGTCCTCGAAGAGGGTGACAATGCCGGTACCGGCGATGGCGGCGGCAACGGCGAGATCTGTCGCTGCCCCGACGCTGACCAGCAGCGGCCCTTTGGGTTCAACGCGAACCATTTCGCCCTCCCGTTCAAACTCCCAGGGAGCCACCATCGCGCCGGACGAAAGACGACTGCCAAGGCAAGCGTGGTTGACAAGCTCGCGAGGATGATTGGGCCGGCCGTAGCGATCCAGGTAGTTTGGAGAGGCAGCGGTTGCAAAGCGCTGAACGCGAGGACCGATTGGAATCGCCATCATGTCCTGCTCCAGACGCTCGTCGTATCGGATGCCAGCGTCACAACCAGCGGCCAGAACGTCGATAAAGTTATTCTCCGCAATCACTTCAAGCCGGATGTCAGGATAAGCGGCGAGAAAGGGCGGCGCGATGGTGGGCAGCACGAGGCGTGCCGCACTGACCGGTACGTTCAGACGCAGCGTACCTGCTGGCCTGTTGCGGGAGCTGTTGACAACATCGACGGCAGCTTCCACCTCGGCGAATGCTGGCCCGAGCCGCTCGAGGAGACGTTGACCTGCCTCAGTGGGCACCACGGTTCGCGTCGTCCGGTTCAACAATCTGACGCCGAGTTGCGCTTCCAGCCTGGTTACCGCTTCGCTGAGTCCTGACGCACTGGCTCCGCTCGACCGAGCTCCGTCCCGAAAGCCTCCGGCCCGCGCGACGGTCACAAAAGCGTTCAGTTCACCCAGATCGACTTTCACTGTTCGCTTCTCCGAACAACCCGTTCGGATTGTACCCGGTTATCGAGCGCGCGGGCAACGTCTACCTACCGGCCATTGGTTCTTATGGAGATGACCTATGCCCAACACCGGCCTAACTGCCAGCTTTGACCTCGGAGACCGCCGCGTGAAGCGGCTTGGCTACGGTGCCATGCAGCTTGCTGGCCCGCACGTGTTCGGTCCGCCCAGGGATCGCACCGCCGCATTGGCTGTGCTGCGAGCGGCCATCGCGTCCGGCGTGAACCATATCGACACAGCCGACTTCTACGGCCCACATGTCACAAACCAGTTGATCCGTGAGGCGCTGCACCCCTACCCCAGGGATCTCGTCATCGACACCAAAATCGGGGCTCGGCGTGGCGCGGACGCCTCATGGAATCCGGCCTTCTCGCGCGAAGAGCTCACCCAGGCGGTCCACGACAATCTGAAAAATCTCGGGGTCGACGCACTCGATGTCGTCAACTTCCGCGTCATGATCGACCGGCATGGCCCCGCCGAAGGCTCGATCGAAGCGCCGCTGAACGTCTTGGCCGATCTCCAACGTCAGGGCCTGATAAGGCATATTGGGCTGAGCAACGTGACCGCGACGCAGGTCGCGGAAGGACGCAAGATTTGCAAGATCGTCTGCGTTCAGAACCAATACAATCTGGCCCACAGGTCTGACGACTCCTTGATCGACGACCTTGCCCGGGACGGCACTGCCTACGTGCCGTTCTTCCCGCTCGGCGGGTTCACCCCCCTGCAATCGTCCACTCTAACCGATGTCGCCGCTCGCCTCGGCGCAACGCCCATGCAGGTCGCGCTTGCTTGGCTCCTTCGTCGCTCACCTAACATCCTGCTTATCCCCGGCACTTCGTCCGTCGCGCATCTGCGCGAGAATCTCGCCGCGGCCGAACTCGATTTGCCGGATGATGCGATCGATGAGCTGAATGGCCTTGCCGGGAGCCCCGGTTGAGGCGGTTTCCGGGCGCAGCATGGTGACAGTGCTGCCTCGTGCCAAATTGGGGCCGACAGTATGAAAATGGAAACGCTCAAGGACATCGGACGTCGCCATGCCCTCAAGACCCTGGCCGGCGCCGAGGTTGGGGTATGGCGCTGCGGCGGTTGGCGCAGCCGCTGCGGCCGGTGCTTACGGTTACTACAACTCCGGCTGCGACTATGACAGCTACGGACAGTATATTTGTCCGGGGCAGTATACTTACCGGTATTTGATCAGCCAAAGTTTAGGTCGGCGGTTCGAAGCCGCCGTACTCATGCCTCGGCCAGAGCGCCGCTTCGTCAGCGGCCATCGTGAGTTTGTAAGATGGCCAAGATGCCCACCCGTGGCGGCGTCTACAATCTGAGACTGGGACCTGAGTTGCAGCTTTTGCAGCAGCCGCTTCCGCTGTTCGCCAACTTGATCAGCTCTTCCGCCGATCTGAACCGCAATGGTGCGATGAACTCGGGGAGCAACAGCCGATAATGCTCCTTCCGTCACCGCGAGACTGTTCACTTTTGGCCACAGCCGCCATCGCTGATGCAATTCGCTTATGCGCAGCAAGCGCGGGACGAACCGATCATAATTCGATAGAAACGGTCATATGACCGACCAAACTGCTGACGTCCAGGCTGCTATGCAGTATTTGACCTGGGCACTGGAAAAGATCGAAACGGTGGGCAACCAGAAAGCAGCCCACCACGCCCGTATAGCCTTAGAGGCGCTGCGCAAGGGTTCAGCTGATAAGACTGAATAATCAGCTTCGGCCTGGCACAGCAAGCCCGCTTCGGGTCAGAAGCGGTCGTCCAAGCGCCGAAGTGGTAGCGCTGCTAGGCGGCCAAGATGCAACCCGAGTCTCGCCCCGCCGCAGGCGGGGCGAGATCGTTGCTTCCAGAGCAACTCGCTCAGATGAGGAAGTCGGTCTGGTGCAGGCTCGCCGCGTGGACGCCGTCGAGCGTGATGCTGTCGCTCGCCGATAGATGAATCACGGCGTCGCCGGCGGCATTGTCGCTGATCAGGCTCGACAGCGCCGTCCAGTCCGCAAACCCGTAATCGTGCACATTGATCAGGTCGTGCTCGGTCACCGTGCTGCCGACCGCCTTGTTGCCCTGATCGAAATCGGTGATCAGGTCATTGCCGGAGCCGGTGTTGAAGACGAAGGTGTCGCTGTTTCCGCCGCCGGAAAGCTGGTCATCGCCGGTGCCGCCGTTGAGAATATCCCTGCCGCCGGTGATCGAGCCCGGCGTCGCGGGGGCATAGTTCGCGGCATCACCATAGAGGTGATCGTTGGTTGCTCCGCCGGTGAGAATATCGTTACCGCCTTGGGCATTGCCGGACATGGTCCGCGCATCGCCGAAGAGCTCCGGGTTCGTATAATGGAGGCTGTCGACGCCATCGAACTCGATTGTGAGAATATCATCTCCCCCTTGGGCATTGTCGGTCAGCGAGGTCGCCGAATCTCCGTAGCCGAATCCAGCGGTCCAGACGACGTCGGTGCCGAAGGTAAAGGTGATGTTGTCGTTGCCACCATGCGCATCGCCGCCGATGGAGCCGATGGAATCGCCGCTAGCTGTCGCAAAGCCCTGCATGGTGTTCACAGTGATGTCGAGCGTGTCATTGCCGCCCTGCGCCGTGCCGCTCATGGAACCGCCGGCATCGCCGGCGTACACATGGTCGTAGCTTCGCCAGCCCACCGCGCTCGTGATGGTGTCACTGCCGCCGTGCGAATTGCCCGACATGTCGCCGGCGACATCACCGAAAACATGCACGTCGGTGTAAAGCGAATCGGCCCCGACACTGATCGTGTCGTTGCCGCCCCTGGCGTCGTCGGTCATTGCCCGGGCGTCGCCGACCACGAGGAAGGCATTCCAGCCGTAGCTCCCGGTAACGGTCAGGGTGTCGTTGCCGCCGCGGGAGTGGCCATGCAACGTCGTGTCGTCCTCGCCGAAGATCGTGACGTCAACTTCCGGCTGGGTGACGGTGACCGTCACGGTGTCGTTGCCGCCCCAGGCATCCGTGGTGGTCGGAAAATTCGGATCGCCGTAGAGGGTTTCGATCTGACCAAACTGGTCGAGCAGGACGTCGATGGTGTCGTTCGGCAGATATTGCATGGCGTAACTCCCATTTCATTGTCGGAAGCGGGGCTCACGTCGCTGGAATTTTTGCGCGACGTGCTGTGACCACGCTTCACGGAGACGAATTTAGTTCTGGTCGATGGCGGAGGTTTGCTGGAATTCGGGACAGAGTTTGATGGCGACGGGTTCGCTGCGCCGTGCGGCGAAACTCGTCATTGCGCAGCCGCGATGGCGCTCCGCGTCGCGGGGCGACACCGCCGCTCTTGCTCTGCGCCTTCAGATGATGAAGTCGGTTGGATGCAGGTTCGCCGTGTGAACCCCGTCCAGCGTGATTGAATCATTGGCGGAAAGATGGATCACGGCATCGCCGGCGGAGTTGTCGCTGATCAGTTTCGACAGCGCCGTCCAGTCTGCAAAGCCGTAGTCCTGCACGTCGATCAGATCCTGTTCCACCGCGGTGCTGCCGACGGCCTTGTTGCCCTGACCGAAGTCGACGATCGTGTCGTTGCCCGAGTCGGTGTTGAAGACGAACAAGTCGCTGTTTCCCCCGCCCCACATCCGGTCGTCGCCAGCCCCGCCGTTCAGCGTGTCGACGCCGCCGGTGATCGAGCCTGGTGTCGCCGGTTCGTAGATTCGCGCGTCGCCATACATGAAATCGCGGCCCGCGCCGCCATTGAGGACGTCGTTGCCGCCATGGGAATTGCCCACCATGGTCGGCGCATCGCCGTACATCTGCGCGCCGGCTTCCGCATACTGGCCGTCGAGCTTGACGGTGAGCACATCGTCGCCGCCTTGGGCGAAGTCCATCAGGGTTTCAGCCGAATCCCCGAACAAGGCTCCGCTCGAGATGGGGCTGCCACCGTTCAAGGTGACGGTCAGGTTGTCGTTGCCGCCCTGCGCGAGCCCCCTCAGGGAACCGATGGCGTCTCCGCTGACAGTCGCCCCGCCGTCCGTCGTGAGCACGGCGACATCGAGTGTGTCGTTGCCGCCGTGCGAAGTGTCCATCATTGAACCGCCGGCATCGCCGGCGAACAGGTTGGCGCCGCCGCGCCACGCGATTGAGCCGGTGATGTCGTCATGGCCGCCCTGCGCATTGCCCGACATGTCGCCGGCGACATCCCCGAACGCCGAGATCGTCGTGTAGATGGTGCGGCCGGCATCCGCGACGATGGTGTCGTTGCCGCCCTTGGAATCATCGATCATCGATTGGGTATCGCCGACCACGAGGGCGGTGTCCCAGCCGCCGTCGATGTCGGCGATCAACGTGTCGTTTCCGCCCTGGGAATGACCAAGGAGCATCGTGTGGTCGTCACCGAAGATCGTGAGTTTTGCATTGAGCGCGGCGACACTGGCCGTCACGGTGTCGTTGCCGCCCACGACGTCGGTGGATGCCGGAAAGCCGGGGTCTCCATACACGGTCGCGATTTGGCCAAATTGGTCAAGCGTGACGTCGTAGGTGTCGTTCGGCAGATGCTGCATGGCGTAACTCCCATTTTCATTGTCGGAAGCGGACCTGACGCCTGCAGAGCTTTCTTTTTTGCAAGACGCGTTGTTGACCACGCTTCACCGGGAGCGAATCTACCTTTGGTAGATGGCAGAGATTTGCAGGAATTCGGGAGAGAGTTTGATCGCGCGCATGGAACCGCGGCGGCGGCGTGCGGATCGTCACCTCAGATTGCGCATCCGTGAAGGTTTGATGACCTGCCGGCAAAAGCAGCCGAGCGAACGCCGGGGAATCTGCTTGCGACTCCACCAGGCGGCATCGGCATCTTCACGGCGTGCCTTGCCCGACAGCGGCCCGAACCACGAGACCGCGATGATGGAATATTGCCGGTGTTTTGCCCGACGGGTCAATGTTCCAGCGTATCGACCATTGAACGACGCAACGCACAAGCCATTGCGACGCAACGTGCAAGCCATTGAAATGACTATGCCCGGCTACTGTGCATGGGGTTGTTTTTTAGTTTTTTGTTTGGACGCGTCAAACGAATGGCCTCTCCCCGATGGGGAGAGGCCAAGATTGACGCGATACGCTCGACTTGATGGAGCGCCCTACTCCCAGGACCATGTCGAGAAATCGTTCTCGTACTGCGGGACGTCCTTCCAGACGCCCTTCAGCTTCTTGGCTGTAATGGTGATCAGCTGCGGCTGATAGAGGTAGGCGGAGACGGCGTCGGTGGCCAGCATGCGCTGGGCGTCGCCGAGCAGCTTGGCGCGAGCGGCCTCCTCGGGCGTCGACACGATCTGCTTGTAGAGTGCGTTGAACTTCTCGTTGTTGTAGCCGAGGTAGTAATCCGGCTCGGTGATCTTCACGAGATCGAACGGTTCGACATGGCTGACGATGGTGAGGTCGAAATTGTGCGGACCGTTGCCGGCGAACACCTGCGACAGCCATTGCGCCCATTCGACGTTCTCTATCTTGGCGACGATGCCGACCTTGGCGAGCTGGGCTGCGGCGATCTCGCCGCCCTGCCGCGCATAGGACGGCGGCGGCAGCTTGAGCGACAATTCGAGCGGCGTGGTGACGCCGGCTTCAGTGAGCAACTTCTTGGCCTTCTCGGGGTCGTAGGGATTGATGCCGGTGGTGTCGACATAGCCGAGCGCCCCCGGCACATAGAAGCTACCGATCGGCGTGCCGAAGCCGTCGACGGCGCCGTCGATCATGGCCTTGCGGTCGATCGCGGCGAGGATGGCGCGGCGGACGCGGACGTCGTCCAGCGGCTTCTTGCGATGGTTGATCGCGACGATGGTCTTGGCCCTGGAGCCGCCGACCAGCACCGTGAAACGCGGATCGGCTTTGAACTGGGCCAGGGCGCGCGCCGCGGCGACGCGCGGGAACGCATCGACGTCGCCCGACAGCAGCGCCGCCACCTGCGCGGCCGGATCGGAGATGAAGCGGATCGTCACCTTCGAAAGCTTGATCGCCGAGGCGTTGCGATAATCGGCCCACTTATTCAGCGTGATCGAGGAGCCTTTGGCCCACGCGCCTAGCTGATAGGGCCCGGTGCCGACCGGCTGCGTGACGTTGGTGGCAGCGCTCTTCGGCTCGACGATCGAGCCGCCCGCCTGGCCGAGCAAGAACGGCAGGTTCGGCTCGGAATATTTCACCGTGATCACGACCGTGTCGGCATCGGGCGCCTCGACCTTCTCGAAGGCCTGGTACAGGCTCTTGTCCTTGTTGGTGCTGGTCGGCGCGGCGTTGCGCTCGAACGAGAACTTCACCGCGGCGGAATCGAATGCCTCGCCGTTGTGGAATTTGACGCCCTTGCGCAGCTTGAACGTATAGGTCTTCAGGTCCGGCGAAGCGGTCCAGCTCTCCGCCAGCAAGGGCGAAACGGAGCCGTCCTCGTTGATCTTGGTCAGGGTCTCGTAGATGTTGTAGAGCGTGACCTCGGCGATCGCGGCGGCGGCGGCGTTGGTCGGATCGAGCCCCGGCGGCTCCAGCGCCATGGCCATGACGACGCTGTCCTTCTTGCTCTGCGCCAGCACCGGCAGAGGCGCCGCGACCAGCGCGGCGGCAAATGCGACGATGGATAGTTTCCTGAACATCTCGTAACTCCCCGGCCTGCTGTCTTCGTGAGCCTACGCCAATCCTGCTCCGGACACTAACCTTCCATGGCCGCCTGCGGCAACGCCATCACGGCTTCGGCCTTGTGGCAGGCGGCAAGGTGCCCCTCGCCCACCTTGCGTAACGCAGGCAGGGCCTCGCGGCAATGCTGGTCGGCGAGCGGACAGCGCGCGACATAGGGGCATCCGGCTGCCGCCGCCGATTGCGAGGCGATCGCCTGGCCCCCGCGCCGCCGCCGGCCGCCGCCGGCGCGCGCCCGCGGCACCGCTTCCAGCAGCGCCCGCGTATAGGGATGGGCGCAATGCTCGAACAGGTCGTCGGGCCGACCCTGCTCGACGATCCGGCCGAGATACATCACCGCGACCTCGTCGCAGAGATAGTCGACGACAGCGAGGTCATGGCTGATCAGGATGTAGCTCAGCCCGAACTGCTCCTGCAGATCCTGCATCAGGTTCAGCACCTGCGCCTGCACGGAGACGTCGAGCGCGGAGACCGGCTCGTCGGCGACAATCAGCTTCGGCTGGGTGATCAGCGCGCGCGCAATGGCGATGCGCTGGCGCTGGCCGCCGGAGAATTCGTGCGGATACTTCTCCATGTCGGCATCGCGCAAGCCGACCTGGCGCAGCACTGCGGCGACGCGCGCACGAAAAGTGGTGCGGTCGGCCTCTTCCAGCACAGTGAGCGGCTCGGCGACGATGCGGGCTATGGTCTGGCGCGGATCGAGCGAGCCGTAAGGATCCTGGAACACCATCTGAAAATCGCGCCGCGCGCGGCGCAGTTCGTCGGGCGGGATACGGTTGAGATCGCGGCCGAGCAGCGCGACCTGGCCCGACGTCGGCCGCTCCAACGCCATCACCAGCCGCGCGAAGGTCGACTTGCCCGAGCCGGACTCGCCGACGACGCCGAGGCTCTTGCCGGCGGCAACCTGCACGCTGACGCCATTGAGCGCGCGCACCTGGCCCGGCGGGCGAAACAGGCTCTCCCGCGGCAGGGCGTAGCGCTGCTCGAGATCCTTCACGTCGAGAAGGGGCGCAGCGATCATGCGGACAGCGCTCCGACGTTTTCAGCCATGGAGACATCCGTCCTGATGCAACGCACGACGTGCCGGGGTCCGACGTCGACCATCGGCGGAAGCGCGGCGCGGCATTGATCGATCACGAGCGGACATCGGTCGGAGAACGTGCACCCCGCCGCCAGATCCGCAAGCTCCGGTACGGTGCCCGAAATCGTCTTCAGCCGCGTCCCCTTGCGCGCGCCGAGCTTCGGCCGGGCGCGGAACAGGCCCTGCGTATAGGGATGCCCCATGCGGCGGAACACCTCGTCGGTCGGCCCGCTCTCGACGACGGTGCCGCCATACATCACCATCATGCGCTGCACGTTCTCGGCGATGACGCCGAGATCGTGCGAGATCAGGATCATCGACATGCCGCGCTCCTCGACGAGATCGGCGATGAGGTCGAGGATCTGGCCCTGGATGGTGACGTCGAGCGCGGTGGTCGGCTCGTCCGCGATCAAGAGATCAGGCTCGCAGGCGAGCGCCATCGCGATGGTGATGCGTTGGCGCTGACCGCCGGAAAACTGGTGCGGATAGGCGTCGACCCGCCGCGCCGGATCGGGCAGTCCGACGCGGTCGAGCAAGGCGATGGCTTCTTTGCGCGCCTGCGCCGCCGAGTGCTTCTTGTGACGTCGCAGCGGCTCGGCCACCTGATGCCCGATCGTGTGCATCGGATTGAGCGCGGTCATCGGCTCCTGGAAGATCATGCTGATGCGGTTGCCGCGCAGGCGGCAGTAATCGGCATCCGATAAGCCCGCGAGCTCGTTGCCGTCGAGCTTGATGCTGCCCGAGACCACGGCGCTATCGGGCAACAGCCCCATCAGCGACATCGCGGTGACCGACTTGCCGCAGCCGGATTCGCCGACCAACCCCAGCGTCTCGCCGCGCTTGAGGGAGAAGCTGACGCCGCGCACGGCCTGTGCCGGCCCGCGGCTGGTGTTGAGGCGGACACCGAGATTGTCGACCTCGATCAGCGGCATGGTGGAGCGCTCGCCCATCGTCATCGCTCCCGTGCCAGTCGGGGATCGAGCAGGTCGCGCAATCCGTCACCGAGAAGATTGAGGCCCAGCACCGCGATCGCGATCGCAGCGCCCGGATAGACCGCGAGCATCGGCGACTGGAACAGCAGCGTCTGCGCATCGTTCAGCATCCGTCCCCAGGACGGCTGTGGCGGCTGCGTGCCGAGACCGAGATAGGACAAAGCGGCTTCAGCCAGGATGGCGAGCGCGAACTGGATGGTGACCTGCACGATCAGGATCGACAGAATATTCGGCAGTACATGCTCGATGGTGATGCGGAAGGCCCCCTTGCCTGCCGCGCGCGCGGCCAGCACGAATTCGCGCGCCCAGATCGCGTTGGCCGAGCCGCGCGTCAGCCGGGTCAGCGTCGGGATCTGGAAGATGCCGATCGCGACGATCGAGGTCACCATCCCCGGCCCCACCACCGCGGCGAGCATGATCGCGGACAGCACCGCCGGAAAGGCGAAGGTGAAGTCGGAGAAGCGCATGATGATCTCTTCGGTCCAGCCGCGCCGGGCCGAGGCGATCAGTCCGAGCGTGACGCCGAAGGTGAGACCGATGCTGACGGCGATGACGCCGACCATGATGGTGGCGCGGGCGCCGGCGAGCAGCAGCGAGACGATGTCGCGGCCGAACGAATCGGTGCCGAGCCAGTGCGCCGCCGATGGCGGCCGCAGCTTCGAGGCGATGTCGATCTCGTAAGGAGACCATGGCGTCCACACCAGCGAAAGCAGCGCCGAGGCGAGCACCAGAAGGCTCAGCGAACCGCCGAGCACGAAACTGCGATGGCGCAGCGCGCGGCCCCAGAAGGACTTGGCCGGCACGCGGCGCGCCGCGACCGGCGCGTCAACCGGAGTGGTCAGGGGCGCGCTCACAGGTCGTGGACCTTGATGCGGGGATCGATGAAGGCATAGAGCACGTCGACCACGAAATTGACGATGACGACCATGGTCGCCAGCAGCATCACGCAATTGCGCACCACGATCAGGTCGCGGTTGGCGATCGACTGGAAGATCAGGCGGCCGAGGCCTGGCAGATAGAACACGTTCTCGATCACGATGGTGCCGGCGAGCAGGTTGGCGAATTGCAGCCCCATCACCGTCATGACGGGGATCATGGCATTGCGCAGCACGTGGCTCCACAACACCTCGCGCTTGCCGAGCCCCTTCGCGCGCGCCGTTCGAACAAAATCCTCGCGCAGCACTTCCAGCACGGCCGAGCGCGTGACCCGCGCCAGGATCGCCGCCTGCACCACCGCGAGCGAGATGGCCGGCAGCAGCAGCGACTTGACGCCGAGCCAGATGCCATCCTCCCAGCCGGAAAATCCCCCTGCCGAGAGCCATTGCAGCCGCACCGCGAACAGGAGCACCAAGAGGATCGCGAACCAGAAATTCGGCAGCGCGATGCCGACCTGCGTCAGCGACATCACGCCGACGTCGCCGAGCTTGTTGTGATTGGCGGCGGTATAGATGCCAGCCGAGAGCGCCAGCGTCACCGTGATCGTCATGGCCATGATCGCGAGCGGAATGGTCAGCACCAGCCGCTCCGCGATCAGGCTGGCGACCGGCGTGCCGTAGACATAGGAGTTGCCGAGATCGCCGACGAGGAGGCCCTTGATCCATTGCAAATAGCGAACCGCCAGCGGCTGGTCGAGCCCAAGCTTGACGGTGAGCGCGCGGACCGCGTCCGGCGAGGCATCCGCGCCCATCAGCATCTGCGCGGCGTTGCCGGGAAGCGCGTCCAGCACCAGGAAAATGATCAGGGATGCGCCGACCAGGGTCGCCAGCAAGGTCAACAGACGTCGGAGGACAAATACGCTCATACGCGCTCGGCTTCAGGGCTCAGCTGCGGCACGATCAACATGTCCGGACGCCGGAGGCAAGCCCTTTGCAGCATGCCCATCTCCTCAAGCCGGCCAGCGGGACAGAAGGTCGTGCGAGGCTTCGAACAGCGCGCTGACGCGCAGCAATTCCGCATCGGCGCGGAAGCGGCCGACGAGCTGAAGCCCGATCGGCAGGCCGTCGCGGCCGAAGCCAGAGGGCAGGCTGAGGGCGGGATGGCCCGTCATGTTGAACGGCATGGTCCAGGGGAACCAGTGCGGCCGGACGCTATCGAAATGCGCTCCGTCGATCTCGATGGAGCCGAACAAATCCTGCTTGATCGGCAGCGCGGTGCGCGTGAGCGTCGGCATCGCCAGGAAGTGTCCGCGCGCAAGCAGCGATTGCACGCGGCGGAACAGCGCGGTACGCGCGAACATCGCCTCCTGATAGTCGACGCCGCTGACCTCGGTCGCAAGCGCGAGCTGCTTGAGGAAGGCCTCGCTCAGCTCGTCCTTGTGGTCGGCTGCGAGTTTTGCAAACCGCGTGCGCCAGACCGTGTGGTTGATGGCGCGCCAGATCGGCTCGATGTCGAAACCGTCGCCGGAAAATTCCTCGAGCTCGGCGCCGAGCCCCGCCAGCCGGTCGAGGCTCGCCTTGAAGCTGGCTGCGACCTCGGCGGACACCGGACGGCCCGGCGGCGTCAGGCAATACAGGATCCGCTGCCCGCGCAGATCGCCGCGCGGCGCGGCCGTGCCGATGAAATCGGGCACCCGGACGCCGATCGACCAGGGGTCGCAAGCATCCTCGCCTGCCATCGCCTGCATCATCAACGCCGTGTCGGCGACGGTCCGCGTGGTCGGCGTGACATAGGTCTGGTTGCCGAACGCATCGAGCGCCTGACTATGGGGGATGACTCCGTTGCTCTGCTTCAAGCCGACCACGCCGTTGCAGGCGGCGGGAATTCGCGTCGAGCCGCCGCCGTCGGTCGCGATCGCGAGCGGCGCGATGCCGCTGGCGACGGCGACGGCCGCGCCGCCGCTGGAGCCGCCGGAAGACCGGCACCGATCCCACGCATTGCGGGTGCGGCCGAACAAAGGTGAATCGGTCAGGCACTTGCTGCCGAATTCCGGCGTCGTGGTCTTGCCGATCAGGATCGCGCCTTCGGCGCGCAGCCGCGCCACCGCGACGGCATCCTCGTTCGGCACATTGTCCTTGTAGGGAACGGCGCCGAAGGTGGTCTTGACGCCCTTGGTGTTGACGATGTCCTTGACGGTGACGGGGATGCCGTGGAGCAGACCGAGCGGCTCGCCGGCCATCATTTTGCGCTCGGCGACGCGCGCCTGCGCCATCGCCTCGTCGCCGCAGAGCGTGATGAAGCAGTTCAACTCGGGCTGGAGCGCCTCGGCGCGCGCGAGCACGGCACTGACGATCTCGACGGGCGAAATCCGCTTTTCGGCGATGAGGCCGCGCAGCTCGGTTGCGGACAGGAGACAGGGATCGCCATTCATCGTCGTCACATCACGCTCCGAAGCGGGCCGCCGTTGGCCCAAAGCATTGACAGCGAGAATGACAGTTTTGTTAACTCGCCGTCCAATACGATTTTGATGGCCAACCCATACGTTTTCGGTATGCCAATGGATCTTCGCCGCCTCCGCTATTTCGTCGCCGTCGCCGAGACACGCAGCGTCGGCAAGGCCGCCGAGCGGCTACGGATGGCTCAGCCTCCGCTGTCCGTCCAGATCCGCAAGCTCGAGGCCGAGATCGGTGCGCCGCTGTTCCGCCGAGGCACCCGCGGCATGGACCTGACCGAGGCAGGCCAGGCGCTGCTGGCGCGTGCGAGCGAAGCTCTGGCGCTGGCCGTCGACGGCGCCGAAGCTGCGCGCGCGGTCGCCGCCGGCAAGCGCGGGCGGCTCTCGGTCGGCTACATGTTCGTACTGGCGAATGCGATGCTGCCGCGGCTCATCCCGGAGCTGCGGCGGTCCATTCCCGGCGTCGATCTCGACTTTGCCGAGCTCAGCGCATCGACGCGCGAGGCCAGGCTGCTTGACCGCAGCGTCACGGTTGCGCTGTGCATGCCGGCCATCAACCATCCTGAGATCCAGGTGGCTCGGATCGGTGCGCAGCCATTCATGCTGGCAGTGCCGATCCGCTCGCCGCTCGCGCGTCTCGGCGCCGTGCCGATGGCGCGGTTGCAGGGCCGTCCGCTGATCGCGTTGCCGCCTCCGGAGCAAGATCCCGCCTCCTCCGCGGTCGCAGCCCTGCTGCGACGACATCAGATCGTGATGCCGATCGCGAGTCGTGTGGAGACGGTGCATTCGGCGATGAGCCTGGTTCTCGCCGGCGAAGGTCTTGCGATCGTGCCGGCCTGCGCCCAGCTCGGCGCGCCACGCGGCATCGTGTTCAGGCCGCTGCGCGATGCCGCCGATTCCATCGACATCGCGGTTTGCTGGCGGAGGGATTCCCAGAGCCCGCTGATCTCAAGGTTCATAAAATGCGCCGAGAAGGCCGTTGCGCGGATGTGAGGCGGCGCTACCAGCTCCAATTGATCTCATGGCTCCAGGGCGGATCGGCGCCCGGACGGGTGCAGGTCAGGCCGGCGCAATTGGCGGCAAAGGACAGGGCCAGGCGGAGCTCGACGGCGCTGATGTCCTTCAATGCTTGCCGGGCGAGCCTCCCCTGCTTGTGCAGGGCAAAGAGCAGCGCCGCCTGAAAACTGTCGCCCGCGCCGATCGTGTCGGCGACTTCGACCTTGGGCGCGGCGACCTCGATCTGCCCTGCCCCCGCGTGCCATGCGATCGCGCCGTTGTTGCCGCGGGTGATGACGACGAGGCGCGTGCCCTGCCCGAGCAGCGCCTTCGCCCGCTGCTCGTAAGGCTCGTCGCCGAAGAGATAGGCGAAGTCGACGTCGGACATCTTGATGAGATCGGCACAGCCAGTGAACTCGGCCATGCGCGCCAGGTAAGCCGGCTTGTCCTTGACCAGATTGGGCCGACAGTTCGGATCGAACGAGATCGTCGACGACGCCCGCGCGTCCGCGATCAGCGCTGTCGTCTCGGCCGCGCCCTGGTCGTTGACGAGTGTGGTCGAGCCGACATGAACGGCGTCCACATGCGCGAACGGAATCGTCCCGCGCCGGTAGGTCCAGTTCCGCGTCGCGGTTCCGGCGTCGTAGAAGGCATAATGCGATTCGCCCGCGACGATGCGGACGAAAGCGAGCGTGGTCTGGTGATCACTGCGGGTGGCGAGATTGAGGTCGACGTTGGAGGCCGCCGCATGATCTGCAATCATCCGCCCGAACAAATCGGTCGAGATGCCGCCGACGAATCCAGTGGGTGCGCCCAGCCGGGCCATGCCGATGGCGACGTTGAGACAGGAGCCGCCGACCGCCGGCATCACCGCCTCGCGTCCTTGCGCATTTCCCGTCGGCACGAAATCGATCAGCGCATCGCCGCAGGCAATCAGCATGTCCTTCAACCTCTCGCGATGTCGGCCATCGCCGCGCGGCTGCCGCGATCGACGTCGCGCAGGAGCTTATAGACCTCGCGCTTGCGGGCGTGAAACGCGGCCATGTCGGGCGCAGTCGGCTCGCTCTTCCGTCCCAGCGCCGACATTTTTGCCATGGTCTCGCCGATCGAGGCATAGGCGCCGCCGGCCACCGCTCCCAGCATCGCAGCGCCCAGCAGCACCGGCTCCCTGGTCTGCGGCAGCGCGACGGTGAGGCCGGTCGTATCCGCCATGATCTGCCGCACCAGCGGGCTGCGGCTCGCACCGCCCCCCATGATCATGATGCTGGAGCGAACGCCATGCGCGGCAAAAGCCTCGATCACCTCGGCGAGCCCATAAGCGAGCCCGCACAGGCCGGCGACGAACAGCCGCTCCATCGCGGCGATGTCGGTGTCGAGATCGAGGCCCGCGATCACCGCGCGCGTATCAGGGTCGGCGTACGGCGAGCGGTTGCCGATGAACTCGGGGAGAACATGGATGTCGCGGGCGAGCAGCGCGGCACGGCTGGCGCTGCCTGCGCGCGCGATGATACGGCGCTCGAGGAAGTCGATGAGGTCGAGACCCTCGCTGCGCGCCGCCGCGCTCGCCTCGGTATGGCCCGGATGCGATTTGAGGAGATGGTCGATTGCTGCGCCCGCGGCCGACTGGCCGCCCTCGTTAAGCCAGAAATCAGGAACCATGCCGGAGTAATAAGGTCCCCACACGCCGGGCACGAAGCACGGCTCCGTCGTCGTCGCCATGATGCAGGCCGACGTTCCCATAATGTAGGCAAGCCGGTCACTGACATCGCTCGCCCCGCCCGATCCGTCGCGGCCGCCGATCGCACCGATGCCGCCGGCATGCGCATCGATCAGCGACGCGCCGACCGGTATGCCCGGCGACAAGCCGAGCTCGGCAGCGGCCGTGGCGGTGAGCCCCGCGCCGAGTCGCGTGCCGGGGGCGACGATCTCGGTGCCGATGCGGGCGTATTTCTCATTGACGAAGTCGGACAGGCCAATGCGCTTGAAGAATTGCGCGCTCCAGCCGCCGCCGTCATGGGCGAGATAGTTCCATTTGCAGGTGACGGTGCAGGTCGAGCGCTGGAGCGATCCCGTCGCGCGCCAGGTCAGATAATCCGCGAGGTCGAAGAAGTGTCCGGCGGCGTCGAAGCTCGCGCGCAGGTGCCGCTTCAGCCATAATAGCTTCGGCATCTCCATCTCGGGCGAGATCGAGCCGCCGACATAGCGCAGCACGGCGTCCTCGGTCTCGTTGATCAGCCGCGCCTCGGCCGTGGCGCGATGATCCATCCAGACGATGACATTGCGTTGCTTGTCGCCGGATGCGCTGACCGTGAGCGGCTCGCCCTGCTTATCGAGGACAACCAGCGAACAGGTCGCGTCAAAGCCGATGCCGCCGACACTGTCGGGCGCGATGGCGGCTTCCGCCATCGCGGCCCGCACCGATGTCGCGCAGGCCTCCCAGATGTCCTGGGACGACTGTTCGACGATATCGCCGGCCTCGTGCCAGATGCGGATCGGATGCCGGGCGGTGGCCAAAAGCGTGCCGGCCTCGTCAAACACTCCGGCCCGCGTGCTCGTGGTCCCCACGTCGACGCCGATATACGCTCGCGGCATTGTCGCTCCCGGTCGCTTTCCGTCAGCT
The DNA here is from genome assembly GCF_014198315.1 of Bradyrhizobium sp. CIR48. NCBI lineage: Bacteria > Pseudomonadati > Pseudomonadota > Alphaproteobacteria > Hyphomicrobiales > Nitrobacteraceae > Bradyrhizobium > Bradyrhizobium sp. CIR48. The sequence continues at coordinate 125,643 of NZ_JACIHG010000006.1, read as the reverse complement.
TTGACGGTGAACCTACCAGCAAGTATAGCCGCCATCCACCAGCACGATGCTGCCGGTCATCAGGCTCGCCGCTTCGGAGCTCAGGAACAATACGACCGAGGCGATCTCCTCGACCTGCCCCATCCGTGCCATCGGGGTTCCGCCGATCCAGGCGTCATACATCTTGGCGTTGCTCTTCACGAAGGCGTTGAGCGGGGTCTCGATATAGGTCGGCGCCACCGCATTGACGCGGATGCCGCGCGCGCCCCATTCGGCGGCCAGCGATTTGGTCAAATGATGCACCCCCGCCTTGGAGGCATTGTAGAAGCACTGCTCCTGCGGCTTGTTGACGATGAAGCCCGACATCGAGCCGACATTGACGATGGCGCCGCTCCCGGCCTTGAGCATGTGCTTGCCGAATTCGCGGCAGCACCAGAAGGTGCCGTTGAGATTGACGTCGATGACGTTGAGCCAGTGCTCGTCGGTAACGGTCTCCGCCGGGGTTTCGCTGCGGGCGATGCCGGCATTGTTGACGAGGATGTCGACCTTGCCGTGGCGGGCGACGAGCTCGTTCGCGACCTCCGCCACGCGCTTGGTGTCGGTCACGTCCATGATCGCGGTCTCCACGTCAAAGCCCTTCGCCTTCAGGCTGGCCTTGGCGCTGTCGGCGACCTTGCTGTCGCGGTCGCCGATGATGACCCTGGCGCCGGCTTCGGCCAGCGCTTCCGCGCAGCCAAGGCCGATGCCCTGCCCGCCGCCAGTGATGAACGCGGTCTTGCCGTTCAGCTTGAATTTTTCCAGGTACATGGTGGTCTTCCCGTTTCTTGTTAGTTCCGAAGCGCGTTGCCGCCGTCGTCGAAGCGATGGATGCGCGCGGGGTCCGGCACCAGCGACACGCGGTCGCCGGCATGCAGGCTCAGCTCGCCGATGTAGCGTGCGGTCAGCATGCCGAGCGGACCGGCATCGACGTAAAGGAAGGTGTCGCTGCCAAGATGCTCGGCCACCGCGATGGTCCCCTGCCAGCCTCCGGTGCCATCGCGGTCAATCTTGAGGTGCTCCGGCCGGACGCCGATGGTGGCCGCACCACGTTGCAGGGCGAGCTCGCCGGTGACGAAATTCATCTTGGGCGAACCTATGAAGCCGGCAACGAAGAGATTGGCCGGCCGCTCGTAAAGCTCCAGCGGCGAGCCATATTGCTCGATCTTGCCGCCGTTGAGCACGACGATCTTGTCGGCCATGGTCATGGCTTCGACCTGGTCGTGTGTCACGTAGATCGCGGTGGTGCCGAGCTGCTTCTGCAGCCGCGTCACCTCGATGCGCATCTGCACGCGCAGCGCCGCATCGAGGTTGGAGAGCGGCTCGTCGAACAGGAAGGCCTTGGGCTCGCGCACGATGGCGCGGCCGATCGCGACGCGCTGGCGCTGGCCGCCGGAAAGCTCGCGCGGCTTGCGGTCGAGATAGGGCGTGAGGTTCAGCGTCGCGGCGGCCGCCTCGACCTTGCGGTTGATCTCGTCCTTGGCGAGGCCCGCCATCTTCAGGCCGAAGCCGATATTGCCGCGCACGCTCATATGCGGATAGAGGGCGTAGGACTGGAACACCATCGAGAGCCCGCGCTTGGCGGGCGGCGTATCGACGACGTTCTTGCCGTCGATCAGGATCTTGCCGCCAGAGACGTCTTCGAGCCCTGCGATAAGCCGCAAGAGCGTGGTCTTGCCGCAGCCGGAGGGGCCCACGAACACCACGAAGGAGCCGTCGGCGATGTCGAGGTCGGCGCCCTTGATGATGTGCACCGGGCCGAAGGATTTCTGCACGCCCTGAAGTGTGATCTGACCCATGATCCGGCAGCCCTTCTACTTCACCGCGCCGAAGGTGAGCCCGCGCACGAGCTGCTTCTGGCTGAACCAACCGAGGACGAGAATGGGCGCGATCGCCAGCGTCGAGGCCGCCGACAGCTTTGCCCAGAACAGCCCTTCCGGGCTCGAATAGGAGGCGATGAACGTGGTGAGCGGCGCAGCGTTCGACGTCGACAGATTGAGCGTCCAGAACGCCTCGTTCCAGGCCAGGATCAAATTGAGCAGCATGGTCGAGGCCAGGCCCGGGATCGCCATCGGCGTCAAGACATAGACGAGTTCGCGGCCGATGGTGGCGCCGTCCATGCGCGCGGCTTCAAGGATGTCGCGCGGGATCTCCTTGAAATAGGTGAACAGCATCCAGATCACAATCGGCAAGTTTCCGAGACACAGGATGAAGACGAGGCCAATGCGGGAATCGAGCAGGCCGAAAGTCTTGTAGATCAGGTAGATCGGCACCAGCACGCCGACCGGCGGCATCATCTTGGTCGAGAGCATCCAAAGCAGGATGTCCTTGGTGCGCTTGGTCGGCGAGAACGCCATCGACCAGGCCGCGGGGATCGCGATCAGAAGCGCAATCAGCGTCGAGCCGCCTGCGATGATGACCGAGTTCATGGCGTGGTGGAAATAGTCGCTGCGCTCCTGCACGGTCGCATAGTTTTCGGTGGTCCAGTGGAAGAACAGGAAGGATGGCGGGATGGCGAAGGCCTCTAGCTCGGTCTTGAAGCTCGCCAGCACCATCCAGAGGATCGGGAAGAAGATCAGGAAGCCGAAGAACCACGCCCCGATTGTCGATATCACCACCCGCCGCGTCGTCGCCATCCGAGCCATGCTTCAAGCCTCCAGATTGCGGCCGACGATGCGGACGAGGAAGAAGGCGACGACATTGGCGATCACGACAGCAACGAGGCCGCCCGCGGAGGCGCTGCCGACGTCGAACTGGATCAGCGCCTGCGCATAGATCAGGAAGGCGATGTTGGTGGTTTGCAGGCCCGGGCCACCGCCCGTGGTGACATAAATTTCCGCAAAGACCGTGAGCAGGAAGATCGTCTCGATCAGGATCACCACGGTGATGGGCCGCGCCAAGTGCGGCAGCGTGATGTAGATGAAGGTCGAGACGGCGCTGGCGCCGTCCATCTCGGCGGCCTCCTTCTGCTCCTCGTCGAGCGATTGCAGCGCGGTCAGCAGGATCAGCGTCGCGAAGGGCAGCCATTGCCACGTCACGATCAGGATGACGGCAAACAGCGGTACGTCGTTGAACCAGTCGATCGGCGTCAGATGGAACAGCGAGGCGAGCCAGGCGAACAGGCCGGACACCGGATGCATCAGCAAATTCTTCCAGACCAGTGCGCTCACCGTCGGCATCACGAAGAACGGCGCGATCACCATCAGCCGGACGAAATTGCGTCCGATCACCGGCTGGTCCATCAGCAGTGCCAGCGGAATCCCGAGCAGGATCGTCAGCGCCAGTACCGAGCCGACCAGCACCAGCGTGTTCTGGAGCGAGGCCAGGAAGGCGGGATCGGTGAGGAAGTAGCGGAAGTTCTCCAGCCCGATGAATGATTCCGAGCCGGGATCGAGCAGGCTGTAATGCAGCGTCGAGAAATAGATCGTCAGCGCCAGCGGGACGATCATCCAGATGAACAGCAGCCCGACGGCCGGCGTCAGGAGCGAGCGCGCAAGGGTCTGCGTCTGCCGGGTTGCCATCAACGCTTCTCCGCTGGCGGGAAGAAGGCGGCCATCCATGACGCCGGATGGCCGCTAGTCTGAGCTCAGGAGGAAGAGCTCGGGTTCACTTGATGTAGCCGGCGCGCTTCATCTCGCGCTCGGTTGCCGATTGCGCCGCGGTCAGCGCGGCGTCGACGGTCATCGAGCCCGCAAGCGCGGCGGAGAATTGCTGGCCGACCTGGGTGCCGATGCCCTGGAATTCGGGGATCGCAGCGTATTGCACGCCGACATAAGGCACCGGCTTCACCGTCGGCTTGTTCGGATCGGCCGCGTCGATCGAGGCCAGCGTCAGCTTGGCGAACGGGGCGACCTTCAGATATTCATCGTTCTTGTAAAGCGAGGTCCGCGTGCCCGGCGGCACGTTGGCCCAGCCCTCCTTCGACGCCACGAGCTTGGTGTAGTCCTTGCTCGTCGCCCAGGCGATGAACTTCTCGGCGGCTTCCATCTTCTTGGAGCCGGCGGGGATCGCGAGGTTCCAGGCCCACAACCAGTTGGCGTTCTTGCCGAGCCCGGTGTTGGGCGCGAGCGCGAAGCCGACCTTGTCGGCGACCTTGGAATCCTTCGGATTGGTGACGAAGGACGCCGCCACCGTGGCGTCGATCCACATCGCGCATTTGCCGGCGTTGAACAGCGCCAGATTCTCGTTGAAGCCGTTGGAGCTTGCGCCGGGAGGGCCGGCTTCCTTCATCAGATTGACGTAGGTCGTGAGCGTCGTCTTCCATTCCGGCGTGTTGAACTGCGGCTCCCACTTCTCATCGAACCAGCGCGCACCGTAGGAATTGGCCATGGCCGAGAGGAACGCCATGTTCTCGCCCCAGCCGGCCTTGCCGCGCAGGCAGATGCCGTAGGTGCCGGCGCTCTTGTCGGTGAGCTTCTTGGCGGCGTCGATCACGAAATCCCAGGTCGGCTTTTCCGGCATCTTCAGGCCGGCCTTCTCGAACAGATCGGTGCGATACATCACCATCGAGCTTTCGCCGTAGAATGGCGCGGCATAGAGCTTGCCGTCGACGGAAACCGCATCCTTGATCTTGGGCAGGAGGTCGGCGACGTCGTAATCGCCGCCGAGATTGGCGAGCGGCACCAGCCAGCCCTTCTTGGCCCAGATCGGCACCTCATAGGTGCCAATGGTGAGAATGTCGAACTGACCGCCCTTGGTGGCGATGTCGGTGGTGACGCGCTGGCGCAGCACGTTCTCCTCCAACGTCACCCATTTCACGGTGATATCGGGGTACTTCTTGGTGAATTCAGCCGTCAGCCCCTGCATGCGGATCATGTCGCCATTGTTGACGGTGGCGATCGTCAGGGTCGTTTCGGCCATCGCGGGGACGGCCAGCAACAGAACATACGCGCCACAGACGGCGCCCAAGACATGTTTCACGGTGACCTCCCTCAAACTCGCGTTTTGAGCATATGCCCACGCATTGGGCGTATGTTCAACGCAAGGGAGGAGGATTGTCAAGCAGGCGCAGAGCCGTTTGCGCAACTTATGAGTGCTGCGGTGCGGGAGTGGTGCGAGCGAATGGAAGAGGATGGCGCGGCTTGTCCACCTCTCCCGCTTGCGGGAGAGGTCGGATCGCATCGAAGATGCGATACGGGTGAGGGCTTTCACCTCTTGGGGAGTCTTCCCAGCGGAAAGACCCTCTCCCCACCCCTCTCCCGCAAGCGGGAGAGGGAGCCGAGTCCCGCAGCCGCGCCAGTTCGCCCTACCGCTCCAAAATCGCCTGCGCGGTCGTCTCGTCGGTGATCAGGCCGCTGATCAGCCGCCCATTCAATGCCGCCGCGATGGCCGGCACCTTGGCCACACCGACCGCGGCGGCAATCGTCGTGGTCTTCGCCGGCACTTCGGGCGGGATGCTGGTGAGGCGCTTGTTGGTGCCGGCCTTGAGCAGGCGGCCCTTGGAATCATAGGCCCAGCCGGTGATCTCGCCGATGGCACCCAGCCGCATCATCTCGAACAATTCGTCACGGGTGACGAAACCGTCGACATGCACCTGCGCCTTCTGGTCCATCTGGCCGATGCCGACGAGGCGCAAGTCCGCCTTGGCCGCGACCGCCTTCACCTTGGCGATCGGCTCGATGCGGACCATCTTGTTGCGCTCGTCCTCCGACGACATCAGGAACGGCAGCGGCATCGGATAGTGCCGCGCACCGGTGCGGTCGGCGAGCCGGCCGACGGTATCATAGAAGCTCGCCGAACCATCGGCGGAGATGTTGCCGACCAGTGAGACGATCTGGTGATTGGGCCGGTCGATCGGCGTGACACGCTCGACTGCGGCGCGCACTGCACGGCCGGTGCCGAGCGCGACGATCACCGGCGTCTCCGAACGCAGCGTCGCATCGAGCAGATTGGCGCAGCGTTCGGCGATGCCGGAAGTAGCCTGCGGCGCAGCCGGATCTGCCGGCACCACCTCGCAGTGAGCGAGATCGAAACGCTCCTTCAGGCGCGCCGCAAGCTCCATGCAGGCGGCGATGGGGTGTTCGAGCCGGAAGGTGATGAGACGCTCGGCTAGGCACAACGAGACCAGCCGCTGCGCCGACGCCCGCGAGACCTGGAGCATCTTTGCGATCTCGTCCTGGGTGTGACCGGCGATGAAATACAGCCAGCCGGCGCGCGCGGCGTCGTCGAGTCGGGATTTGTCGTTCTCGGCGGCCATGCGGGCCTCACGCCTCCCAGAAATCGCTCATGCGCGCAAAGACCCGGTCGGCCCCCGCCTCGGACAATATAGCCCGGCCGTCGCGACCGCGATAATGGTTGCCGCCGACAAATCCCCAGACCGTCATGCCGGCCGCCTTGCCCGCCTGCACGCCGCTGACGCTGTCCTCGATCACCAGGGTACGCGCAGGTTGCGCGCCCATCTTCTCGGCCGCAAGGAGAAAGAGATCGGGCGCCGGCTTGCCGTTCCTGACCATTTGCGCGGTATAGATCCGCTCGCCGAAATGCGCCCGCAAGTCCGTGACGTCGAGAGAGAGCGAGACGCGGTCGATGTCGCTCGACGACGCCACGCAAAACGGCATTCGCAGGTCGGACATGATGGCGGCAACGCCGGGGATCGGCCGGAGTGAGCCCGCGAACGTCGCCAGCACATGCGACTTCAGGCGCGGCAGAAAGCCATCCGGCACGATCTGCCCGAGATCACGATAATGCTGCTCGATCGCCTTGGTGCTGCGCCCGAGAAAAAGCTCGAGCGCCTGCGTCTGGGTGAGCGCAATGCCGAATTCGGCCAGCACCTCGGACAGACACTGGCAGCTCAAAAGCTCGCTGTCGACGAGTACGCCGTCGCAGTCGAAGATGATCAGGTCGGGTTTTGACCGGAAGTCGTCCATCCGGCCATTCGATCATATACCCAGCTGATGAGCAATAGTTCGAGTGGGAAGCGTCGCCGGGGGCTTCCCCTGTTAGTGCGCGACCTGCCGGTAGATCGCCGGCAGCGCCGCGGGCAGCCGCTTGATGTTGCCGACGATGGCATAGCCGCCGCGCCCGAACAGGGTCGGGAAATAGGATTGCGCGGTTGCGTCCACCGTGACGCCGAAGGCGGCGATGCCGAGCCGGCGCGCCTCTTGCACCGACTTGCGGGTGTCTTCGAGCGCGAAGCGGCCCTCGTAATGGTCGACGTCGTTCGGCTTGCCGTCGGTGAGGACGAGCAGCAGCTTCTTGCGCTGCGGCTGGCGGGCGAGCTCGGCTGCGGCGTGGCGCACCGCCGCGCCGATCCGCGTGTAATAGCCCGGCTTCAGCGCGCCGATGCGGCGCTCGACCGTCCCGCTCATCGGCTCACCAAAGGCCTTGACCGTCTCGAGCCGCACCCAGGACCGCCGACGTGAAGTGAAGGTGAGGATGCTGTGGTGATCGCCGCAGGCCGAAATCCCATGGGCGAGCGCCAGCAGCGCCTCCTTCTCGACGTCGAGCACGCGGTAGCCATCGACCCAGGCGTCCGTGGACAGCGAGACGTCGACGAGCAGCGTGACGGCGAGATCGTGCCCTTGCGGGCGCATCGCGACGTGGATGCGATCGAGACCGCTGCTGCTGCCGGCGCGGAGGTCGCAGCGCGCGCGCACCAGCGCGTCGAGGTCGAGATCGTGTCCGTCGAGCTGGGCGCGCATCAATTCGTGACGCGGCCGCAACACCTCGAAGCGGCGGCGCACCTGGCGGATGTGCCGGCGCATGGCATCGTCGGGGGTCCAGCTCTCACCCTGCTCGGAGGCCGCACCCGCCAGCACGCGGCAATGATCGGGCAGATAGGCGCCGCTGCGGTAATCCCATTCGGGATAAGTGAGGTCCGCGTTCAATCGCGACGCATCGAGGGCCTCCGGCGGCAGATCGAGATCGAACTTGAACCGGCTCGCCGGCTTACCGGTGCGGCGGCTGAGCGTGATCTCCTCGAGATCGTCGGCCGCTTTCTGCGCATCGTCGTCTTCACTGTCGTCGGCCGGACGGTCGACATTGACCATCTCGGCCATCGCGAGGATCTTCTCGAAGCGGTTGAGCACGAAGGGATCGCGGCGGTTGGCATTGTCCTCGCGCTCGCGGACGGCAAAGCGCTTGCGATTGTCCTGGGCCTCGGGCTCGGCGCCCGGGGCACATTCGTCCTCGCCTGCATGCGCGGGCGAGAGCTCGCGCGTCCAGCAATCCCCCCAGAGCGGGCACGGCAGGATCGAGTGATAGCCTGGCGGCGCCTTGTCCGGCAGCGGGCCCGTTCCCATCATCGCCGGCCACAGACTACCCGCAGGCGCCTTGCCGGCGCCGAGCAAGGCCAAGACGATCTGCTCGACTTCCTGCTCGATGCGCGGCAAGGGGCGACGAGGCCGGGCCTCGGCGGTTGCTGCCGCGAGTTGGGTGTAATCGGCGACGAGCCCGGGGAATTGCGTGAGCACCCAGACCGCCGTCTCACTTGCCCGGCGCAACACCAGAAGATCCCGCCGCAGCGGATCGGCTTCCGTGATCGTCTCGATCGGTGCAGCTGCGAACCATGCCGCAAGCCAGCGATAGAGCGCCGCGTTCAAGGCGCGGTCGGGAAAGATCGAGATCCGATCGGGCAGGAAGATGGTCGCCGCGTCACGGCCCGGCTGCTCGAGGCGCTCGTCACCGAGGCCGATGCGCTGCCGCCAGCCGAGACGGTGCCCCGATTTTCGCGCGCCCGCGCTTGCGATCTGAACCCCGGTCTCGCCGCCGAGCGCGCGGAACATCACCGCGAGCCGGCCTCTCACCTCGGTCAGTGCCACGGCGTGACCATCGTGAACCGGATAGCTCGCGGTGCCGCCGACCATCCTGTGCCAGGCGCGGCCGACCGTCTCCTCCAGTTCGAGGAAGTCGAGCATGGGCGCGGCCTCACCCGATGACGGCGCGTGAGACGTCCAGCAGCGCCGCCTTCACGTCGGAATCGTCGGTCAGCGGCTCGATCATGCCGGCCAGCACGGCATCGGCAATCGGCGTGCCCGCGGCAATCAGGGTCGCGCAATAGACCACGAGCCGGGTCGAGACGCCCTCCTCCAGGTCGTGGCCCTTCAGCGCGCGCAGCCGACCAGCCAGCCCCACCAGCGGCCGCACGCGCTCCGGCGACAGTCCGCTTTCGGCGGACACGACGGCGATCTCCTGCTCGGGCGGCAGGAAGCCGAATTCGATGGCGATGAAGCGCTGGCGCGTCGATGGCTTCAGCGCCTTCAGCAGCGTCTGGTAGCCGGGATTGTAAGAGACCACGAGCATGAAGCTGTTCGGCGCCACCAGCTCCTCGCCGGTCCGCTCCAGCGGCAGGATGCGGCGATCGTCGGTCAGAGGATGCAGCACGACGGTGACGTCCTTGCGGGCCTCCACGACCTCGTCGAGATAGCAGATGCCGCCCTCGCGCACGGCGCGCGTCAGGGGACCATCGGTCCACACGGTGTCGCCGCCCCTGAGCAAATAGCGGCCGGTGAGATCGGCGGCAGTGAGGTCGTCATGACAGGCGACGGTGTGAAGCGGCAGGCCCAGCCGCGCCGCCATATGCGCGACGAAGCGGGTCTTGCCGCAGCCGGTCGGCCCCTTGAGCAAAACCGGCAGACGACGCCGCCAGGCATGTTCGAAAAGCTCGCATTCGTTTCCGGATGGAACATAGGCCGGCAGCTCGGGGGCCGAGGTTACCGTGTGAAGGGCAGCTTTCATGATGTCTCTCCGGATTTTCCAGGAAGCAGGCGGCCGCGGCGAACCGCGGCCGCCCTTTCTCTCGTTTACTCGGCCGGCTGCAGCGCAGCGGGAATGGTCGCCTGCCTCTCGCGGCCCGGCACCAGCACGGCCCAGACGAACATCAGCGCGGAGATCGCGACGAACACGCCGGAGCCGAGCCGGACCCAGTAGAACATCGCGAGCTGGTCCTGGACGTCCATGTAACCCTGGCCGAGCACGCGCTGCAGATGAACCTGGACCACGCCGGCAAAGGTCAGCGCGAAAGTCATGGTCATCATGGCCGTGCACATGATCCAGAAGCTCGTCATGGAGAGCCATTGGTTATAGGGCGCACGTCCCTTGATCTGCGGGATCGCATAGGCCATCACCGACAGGTTCAGCATCACATAGGCGCCGAAGAAGGCGAGATGGCCGTGCGCGGCGGTGACCTGCGTGCCGTGGGTGTAGTAGTTCACCGAGGACAGCGTGTGCAGGAAGCCCCACACGCCAGCACCGAGGAATGCCATCACCGAGCAGCCAACCGACCACAACAGCGCAGCGCGATTCGGATGCTTGCGGCCGGCCTTCCAGGTCATCTGCACGGTGAAGATCACCATGGTGAAGAACGGCGCAACCTCGAGCGTGGAGAACAGCGAGCCGATCCACTGCCAGTAGCCGGGCGCGCCGATCCAATAGAAATGGTGGCCGGTGCCGAGGATGCCCGAGAACAGCGCAAGTCCGATGATGACGTAGAGCCACTTCTCGACGACCTCACGATCGATGCCGTTGAGCTTGATCATGAGATAGGCGAGCACGGAGGCCATGATCAGCTCCCACACGCCCTCGACCCAGAGATGGACGACGTACCACCAGTACATCTTGTCGACGGCAAGGTTCGCCGGGTTGTAAAAGGCGAACAGGAAGAAGATCGCAACGCCCCACAGGCCGAACAACAGGATGTTGGTGACCGTGGTCTTGCGGCCCTTCAGCGCCGTCATCGTGACGTTGAACAGGAACATCAGGCAGACGACGACGATGCCGACCTTGATGATGAAGGGCTGTTCGAGAAACTCCCGGCCCTCGTGGTAGTGGAAGAGATAGCCGACCACGGCGACGCCGGCTGCGCCGAAGAACATCCAGAACTGGATCTTCGCCAGCAACGGGCTGTAGAGCTCGTTCTCGGTCTCTTCCGGGAGCAGATAGTAGGTCGCGCCCATGAAGCCGATCAGCGACCACACGATCAGCGCGTTGGTATGGATCATCCTGACGATGTTGAACGGCAGCAGCGTCGACAGCGTATTGGGTAGGACGTAGATGGTCCCGGCGAGCAGGCCGAACACGACCTGGGCCAGGAACAGGGTCAGCGCGCCGTAGAAATACAGCATCGCGACTTTCTGGGTTTGGTACTTCATCTCGGGTTCTCTCTGTCTTGAAAGAGGAAAGCTGTGCGCCTTGCTTGTTGTTTGAGCATGATCTCTTCGGAAAACCGCTTCACACTTTTCCGGATCATGCTCAGCCGGCCTTGTTCGGCGGCCAGCTCTGACGCTTGATCGTGCTGGTCCATTGCAGGAAGTCGGCGAGATCGTTGAGTTCCTGGTCGGTGAGGTTGAACTGCGGCATCTGCCGCCGGCCCTCTGCGCCCGAGGGCTGCGATTGCATCCAGGCCTTCAGCGTCTCGCGCGCGGCGGCCGGATCCTCGTTGCCGCCCCAGCGATCCCAGACGTTGCCGACCTCTGGGGCGAAATAGGCGCCCTCGCCCAGCAGCGTGTGGCAGTTGATGCAGGAGTTCTTCTCCCAGACATGCTTGCCGCGGGCGACCGACGACGTCAGCGTCTTCGCGTCGGTCGAGGTCGTCGCCATGTAGTAATGGCTGTGCGCCGTCAGCCCTATGAAAATGGCGAAGAAGAAGGCCGAACCGCCGTAGAAGACATTTCGAGCGGCCGACTTGGTCAGGCGTTCAGCCATTGCCAATCCTTTCCGTTTGATTCCTGAGAAAGATGCGATGCTGCGATTTATTGCCGATTGCCCGGGGGTACTCTTTGACGAAGCGCAAGCAGCGCGACGATGCGCAACCGCCAGTCAGATCAGAGCGACGATGGCGGATGCGAGCCAGGCGAACAGCACCACGATCACAACCCAGGCGCTGATGAGACCGCGCCAAAGCGCGGGCGCTGAGCGAAGATCGAGAAAATCGAGCACGATGCGACGGCCCTTGAGGGCAGCGAACGTCAGCAGCAAGGCATTGGCGAACAAGGGACGCAACACCAGCGGCGGGACCAGAATGGTCGCGAGCGCGAGGCCGATCAACGTGATCCAGGTGATGTCGAGACGATCCGGAATCACGGGTGCACCAGATAGATGATGGGAAACATGACGATCCAGAGCAGATCGACCATGTGCCAGAAAGCGGTTCCGGTCTCGACGCCCGACGCCCGGGCACCCCGGGAAACTACGGCCAGGATGACGATGCCGAGGCCGACATGCAGGAGATGGAAGCCGGTGAGGAGGAAGTAGAGCGTGAAGAACGGGCTGGTCTCCAGGCCGTTTCCTTGCGCGATCTCGCCTGCATATTCGGTCAGCTTGACCGCGATAAAGATGCCGCCAAGGGCCATGGCGCCGAACAGCCAACCGCGCGCGCGCCCTCTTTCGCCCGCCCGTGCAGCAGCCGTCGCCCGCGCGGCGGCCCAGCCACTGGTCACGAGCACGATGGTGTTGAGTCCCGCCAGATGCGCGTCAAGCGTGACCTGTCCGGCGGCGAAGAGCGCCGGGTGAAGCGCGCGGGCGATGACGAAAGCCCCGAGGAACAGCCCGAAGGCGGCGAGCTCGCTGAAGATGAGCACCCAGATCATGGGATCGCCGGGAAGATCTTCCAGGATTCCCCAACCAGTGCCTTGTTGCTCGCAATCCGTCGCCGACATCTGATTTCCAAATCAAGTCGCCGAACAGATAGTCCACCGGCGCGATTCCGACTTTGTCGCCGGACAAATAGTGCAACCGGCCAGGGACACGTTTGCGCTATCGCAACGTTCCGGCCGCCCCGCCGTCATAGGGTGGACATATAGAGCGGTTCCGCAAAACAGTGAGCGATGAGATGAGCGATGCACAAATCGGGCTGCTGACCGCGACCCCCATCATCATCGTCTTCGCGATCGCCCTGCGGCGAATGGGGGTACTGTCGACCGTGGCAACCGTATCGGCGGTGATCCTCTCCGTTGCGATCGCGACGGTGCTGTTCACGACGCAATCACCGCTGCCGTAGGGTGGGCAAAGCGAAGCGTGCCCACCATAGTGCCACAAGAGAAGATGGTGGGCACGGCGCTTACGCGCCTTTGCCCACCCTAGCAGACCGTCAATGCGGCTACCGCCGCTGGTTATACACGTCGATACACACCGCCCCGAGCAGCACCAGGCCCTTGATGACCTGCTGATAGTCGATGCCGATGCCGAGGATCGACATGCCGTTGTTCATCACGCCCATGATCATGGCGCCGACCACGGCGCCGCCGACGCGCCCTACCCCGCCATAGGCCGAGGCCCCGCCGATGAAGCAGGCAGCGATGACGTCGAGCTCGAAGCCGAGGCCGGCCTTTGGCGTCGCCGTGTTGAGGCGCGCGGCGAAGACGAGGCCGGCGAGTGCGGCGAGCACGCCCATGTTGACGAAGGTGAAGAAGGTCAACCGCTCCGTCTTGATGCCTGACAGGCTCGCCGCCTTGGCGTTGCCGCCGACGGCGTAAATCTGGCGGCCGACCACGGTCCGGCGTGTCATGAAACCGTAGAGCGCGATCAGGGCGCTCATGATCACCAGCACGTTCGGCAGGCCGCGATACGTCGCGATCAGGTAGGTGAAGTAGAGCACCGCACAGGCCAGCACGATGCTCTTGCCAAGAAAAAACGCGTAAGGTTCGACTTCGATGCCGTGCGACTGCTCGCGCGCGCGGCTCTTAGCGCTGGCATAGACCAGCGCTAGCGCCAGCACGACGCCGATCAGCATCGACGTCGGATGTAGTGCGCCGGGGTCAAGCAGAACTTCAACAACATTACCATTTGCGTCGAGCCGGAGTTCCGGAATGAAGCCCGACGACAATTTTTGGAAGGTCGCCGGGAACGGCCCGAGCGACTGGCCCTGCAACACCGCGAGCGCAAGGCCCTTGAACACCAGCATGCCCGCCAGCGTCACGATGAACGACGGGATCTTGAAATAGGCCACCCAATAGCCCTGCGCCGCACCGATGGCGGCGCCGAGCAGCAGGCAGGCAATGAAGGCGAGCGTGTAGTCGACCTTGTAGGTCACCATGAGAAGCGCGGCCACGGCGCCGATGAAGCCCGCGACCGAGCCGACCGAAAGGTCGATATGGCCGGTCACGATCACCAGCAGCATGCCGAGCGCCATGATGACGATGTAGCTGTTCTGGAGCATCAGGTTCGTCAGGTTGAGCGGCTGCAGCAGCGTGCCGCCGGTCATGACCTGGAAGAACAGCATGATCGCGATCAACGACATCAGCATGCCGTAGTTGCGCAAATTGTTCTTGATGAAGCTGCCGTGCCGGCGCTCCTCGGGCAGCGATACCGTCTTGTCGGTCATGGCTGCATTCCTCCCATTTCCGCGGCCGCGGGCGCTGCGTTCCCAATGTTTCGTTCGTTGCGCATGATGGCGCGCATGATCTTTTCCTGCGTCGCCTCGGCTCCGCTGAACTCGCCGACGAAGGCGCCGTCGTTCATGACGCAGATGCGGTCGCAGATGCCGAGCAGCTCGGGCATCTCCGAGGAGATCACCACGACGCCGCGGCCGGCCTCCGCCAGCTCGTTGATGATACAGTAAATCTCGTATTTGGCACCGACGTCGATGCCCCGCGTCGGCTCGTCCAGGATCAAGACCTTGGGATCGGTCATCAGCCATTTCGACAGCACCACCTTCTGCTGGTTGCCGCCGGAGAGCTGGCCGGTCTCCTGGTAGACGTCGGAGCAGCGGATGCGCATGCGGGTGCGATAGTCGCTGGCGATCTTCAGCTCGGCGATGTCGTCGATCACGCGGCTTGGCGCGACCTGGTCGAGGCTGGCGAGCGTGATGTTCTTGCGGACGTCGTCGGCCAGGATCAGGCCGAGCTGCTTGCGATCCTCGGTGACATAGGCAAGACCGGCGTCGATCGCCGCCGCGACGCTCGGCAGCACCATGTCTCTGCCTTCGAGCCGGATGCTGCCGCTGATATTGGTGCCCCAGGAACGGCCGAACAGGCTCATGGCGAATTCAGTGCGGCCGGCGCCCATCAGGCCAGCAATGCCGACGACCTCGCCGCGCCTGACGCCGAAATTGACGTTCTTGATCACCTGCCGCTCGGGATGGATGGGGTGATAGACCGACCAGTTCGCGACGTCGAGCACGGGCTCGCCGATCTTCACGCTGCGCTCGGGGAAGCGGTGCGCCATGTCGCGATTGACCATGCTGCGGATGATGCGGTCTTCCTGAATCGGCTCGGCGCGGCAATCGATGCTGTCGACGGTGCGGCCGTCGCGGAGCACGGTGATGTGGTCGGCGACCTTGGCGACCTCGTTGAGCTTGTGCGAGATCAGGATCGAGCCGATGCCCTGCTCGCGGAACGCCATCAGGCGTTCGAGCAGCGCGGCGCTGTCAGCCTCGTTGAGGCTCGCGGTCGGCTCGTCCAGGATCAGCATCCGCACCCGCTTGGACAGCGCCTTGGCGATCTCGACCAGTTGCTGCTTGCCGACGCCGAGATCGGTGATCAGCGTGTCAGGGGGTTCCTTCAGGCCGACCTGCGCCAGCAGTTCACGCGTGCGCCGGTACACCTCGTCGCGGTCGATCACGCCCAGCTTTGAAGGCGGATGCGACAGAAAAATGTTCTCCGCGATCGACATCAGCGGGATCAGCGCCAACTCCTGGTGGATGATGATGATGCCGAGCGCCTCGGAATCGTTGATGTCGCGGAAGCGCCGCTCCTCGCCATCGAAGACGATGGTGCCCTCGTAGCTGCCTGCGGGATAGACCCCGCTCAATACCTTCATCAGGGTCGACTTGCCGGCACCGTTCTCGCCGACGAGCGCGTGGATCTGCCCGGCGTGAACCGAGAAGTTGACGTCGCGCAGCGCCTGCACACCGGCAAAGCTCTTGCTGACGTTGCGCATCTCCAGCATGGCGGTCATCGTGTCATATCCCTCGATCGCTGTCGTTCACCTCTCCCCGCTTGCGGGGAGAGGTCGGATCGCATCGCAAGATGCGATCCGGGTGAGGGGGAGTCTCCGCGAGTCCCACTGCCACCTCGCTCGCGGAGGCTCCCCCTCACCCTTCCCCTCTCCCCGCAAGCGGGAAGAGGGGAAGGAAAGAGTATTACTGGAACTGCGCCTTCTTGTAGTAGCCGCTGTCGACCAGCACCTTCTCCCAATTGTCCTTGTAAACCACGACCGGCTTGAGCAGGTAGGACGGCACGGTCTTGACGCCGTTCTCGTAGGTCTTGGTGTCGTTGACCGTGACCTGCTTGCCGGCAAGCGCGGCGTCGACCATGTCGGCGGTCACCTTGGCGAGGTCGCGGGTATCCTTGAAGATGGTCGAATATTGGTCGCCGCGCAGCATCGCCTTGATCGAGGGCACCTCGGCGTCCTGACCCGAAATGATCGGCATCGGCTGATCGGCGCTGCCGTAGCCGACGCCTTTCAGTGAGGAGATGATGCCGATCGAGATGCCGTCATAGGGCGAGAGCACGGCGTTGATCTTCTTGTTGCCGTAGTAGGCGCTGAGCAGATTGTCCATGCGGGCCTGGGCGGTGGCGCCGTCCCAGCGGAGCGTCGCGACCTTGTCCATGCCCATTTGGCCCGAGGCAACGACGAGCTTGCCGCTGTCGATATAGGGCTTCAGCACGCTCATCGCGCCGTTGTAGAAGAAGTAGGCGTTGTTGTCGTCGGGGGAGCCGCCGAACAGCTCGATGTTGAACGGGCCTTTGCCGTCCTTCAGCCCGAGCCCCTGCTCGATCGACTGCGCCTGGAGCACGCCGACCTGGAAATTGTCGAAGGTCGCGTAATAGTCGACGTTCGGCGTGCCGCGGATCAGGCGGTCATAGGCGATCACGGTGATGCCTTTCGCCTTGGCCTGCTTGAGCACGTCGGACAGCGTGGTGCCGTCGATCGCGGCGATCACCAGGGCTTTCGCGCCCTTGGTCACCATGTTCTCGACCTGCGAGAGCTGGTTCGGGATGTCATCCTCGGCATATTGCAGGTCGGTGTTGTAACCGCGCTCCTTCAGCACCCTGACCATGTTGTTGCCGTCGTCAATCCAGCGCGCCGACGATTTGGTCGGCATCGCGATGCCGACGGTCGCCTTGTCCTGGGCGGAGGCGGTGAGGCCTGTGGCCATCGTCGCAGCGCCGGCCAACGCCAGTGCGAGGAATGTCGTCTTCAGTTTCAGCATGTTTTCACTCCCTTGGGTGTCAGACTGTTTCTTGATGTCGTCGAGAACGTCGTCGTCGTGGACTGCCTCTGGTCTCCTATGCGAGCTTGACGTCGGGCTCCGCGCGACCGCGCGCGGATGGCTCCAATAGAAAAGTGCAACCGGCTTGCGGATCGGCGGCACGCGCCGCCGCGTCCATATCCTGCCACGCTGACGTGACGAGGAGGCGCGACAGATCGGGGCCGACGAAAGCGGGACAGCTTGCCTGTTTTGCCGGCACGCTCAGCGAGCGCAGACGCTCGCCTTGCGGAGAATAGACATCGAGCCGGCTCGCGCCCCAGCAGGCATTCCAGATGTTTCCGTCGGCATCGCACACTGAGCCATCGAGGCCGCCGATGCCGGTGTGTCGCAGCAGCACCTCCGGCTCGCCGCGCGGCAGGCCGGTCGCGGGATTGAGCGGGACTGCGTAGAGCACGGCGCGTGCGGTGTCGGTGAAATAGCCAATGGCGCCGTCCGGCGAGAAGCAGATCGAATTGGGAATGCTGATGCCGGGAAACAGCGTCGAGATCTTCCCGCGATGGAACGCGTAGATCGCCCCCGCCTTCGGCTCGGCCTTCTTGCCCATGGTGCCGATCCAGAACGTGCCGGACTGGTGCACACGGCAATCATTGGAGCGCGTGGCAGGATTGTCCGCCTCGAGCGGACAGAACAGCGTCATCGCGCCATCGGCGAGCGTGCGGATATAGAGACCGTCCTCGGCGACGATCAGCTGGCGCTCGGCATCGATGCGCCCGAGCGCGCTCGCCATCCGGCCAAGCGCGTGGACGCGGATGCTGCCGCTGTCGAGTTGCGCCTCGAACAGCCGTCCCTCGCGAATGTCGAACCACCAGGCGGTGTCTGTGGTCACGTCATAGGTCGGGCCCTCGCCGAGATGACAGGGATCGTCCGAGAGAACTGATGTCGGCACCTGTTCCATCATGACGCCCTCACACCGAAGCGATAGACTGTGTGATGCCGATAAACTCCGCCGGGATCGAGGCGCGGGCTCGGGAAATCCGGCCGGTTCGGCGCGTCAGGCCAGATGTGCGGCTCCAGGCACATGGCATCCGATTGCCGGATCAGCTTGCCGCCCTTCCCCGAAATCGTGCCGTCGAGATAGTTGCCGGAATAGACTTGCAGGCCGGGTTGGTCGGTGAACAGCTCCATGACACGCCCCGAGCGCGGTGCCTCCAGCCGCGCCGCGAGCGCAAGCTCGCCGTCGCGCGCAAGGCAGTAGGTGTGGTCGTAGCCCCTGCCATTGCGCAATTGCTCATCGCCTTGCCGGATACGTTCTCCCACGGGTCGAGGCTCGCGGAAGTCGAACGGCGTTCCCGCCACCGCACGCGGCGGTCCAGGCAGCGGAATGGCGGTGGGGTCGATGGCGAGGAAATGCTCGGCGGCGACCGTCAGCCTGTGATCGAGAATGGGCGTGCCTGACGTCGCGCCTTCCAGATTGAAGAAGCTGTGGTTGGTGAGGTTGACGATGGTGGGACGGTCGGTCCGCGCCTCCATGCTCAACGACAATTCGGTCGGGCCGGTGACGCGATAGGTCAGGCAGACATCGAGCTGGCCGGGATAATTCTCCTCGCCATGCGGACTTGTGTAAGTGAGCGTCACCCCGGGCGCGGCGCCGTCGTCGAACTCCGCAATCTGCCAGAGCTTGCGGTCAAAACCGTCGAGGCCGCCGTGCAGCGCATTCGGGCCGTTGTTGACCGGGAGCTGTACCGTTTCACCGTCGAGCGAGAACTGTCCGTTGGCAATGCGGTTGGCGTAGCGGCCGACGGTGGCGCCCAAGAACTTTCGTTCCGCGAGATAGCCGGCGAACGCGTCATGGCCGAGCACGACGTCATCGTGACCGCCCTTCGCATCCGGCGCAATCAGCGCCTGGATCACCGCGCCGTGGGTGATGATCCGCGCCTCGAAGCCGCCCTCGCCGCGCAGCACGATGCGCTCGACTTCGCGGCCGTCGGGCAGTGTTCCGAAGATGTCTTTTGTGATTTTTGATGCGGCCATGTCTAATCCACAAACGGTTCGACCACGGTGCGCCTGCCGAGCAGGAACGCGTCGGCGACGAGGCGAAGCGGCGTCAGATCGACGTCGCTTGCGCCGGTCGCCGCGAGCTCGACGAAGCGCCGGTAGAGTCCGCGATATTCCTCATCGGGCGCCTCGGCAAGCACCTTGCCGTCGACCTCCATCCGCGCGCCACCGCTGGACAAAGTCATCCGGCCCTGGTCGGTTTCGACGACGATATCCCAGCTCTGCGGTCCGGTCTGGCGGAAATCGAACTCGGCGGTGACAGCAAGGCCATCGATGTCGGTCAGCGTCAGGTTCGCCGCAATCGGCGCCTGGCAATTGGCGGGAAACGCCAGCTCGGCCGCGGTGACGAACACAGGCTTCGGCAGGATCCTGGTCAGGATCGACAGCGCGTTGATGCCGGGGTCGAACACGCCGAGGCCGCCCGGCTCCCAGATCCAGCCTTGCCCGGGATGCCAGACGCGGACATCTTCCTTCCAGCTGATGTGCACCGACTTGATGCGACGCTCAGTGAGCCATTGCCGCGCGGGCTCGACCGCCGGCGCATGGCGTGAATGCCAGGTCGCAAACAGCGTGCGCTTTGCCTCCGCCGCCATCGCGATCAGCGGATCGAGCTCGGCGACACCGATGCCCGGCGGCTTCTCCAGCATGACATGCTTGCCGGCGGCGAGCGCCGCGGCCGCCTGCGCGCGCCTCACCTGCGGCGGCGTGCAGAGCGAGACCGCATCGATCGGCGGTCCCTTTTCCAGCAGCTCCTCGATGGTCGCGAAATGCGGCAGTCCCGGCAGCGAGGCGTTACGGCTGGCAATCGCCGCCAGCGCCGCGCCCGGCACGGCGGCGATCGCGCCGACATGCTGGTCACGCGCGATCTTGCCGAAGCCAACGATGGCGATGCGAAGTTCCGTCACGATCTCTCTCCAGATTCCACGGAGGCCGGTGCGCTCTCGATGACCGTGCCCTCATGGCGATGCATGCCGTTGTGAATGACGAAAATCATCGCCTCGGAGGCGGCCTCCGCATCGCCGACCGCAATCGCATCGACGATCTTCTGGTGCCAGAGCAGCACCGTGTCGCGGTCCTCCAATTCGACCGGCGCGCTCAGCAGGAACGAGGCGCGAAGCGCGGCCTCGATGACGTGGCCGATCGAGCGCATGAACAGGTTGCCGGAGGCGCGCGCCACGGCGACGTGAAGTGCGAGGTCGGCATCGGCAAAGCCGACCGAATCGGACGCTTCGAGCCGCATGCGCTCCATGCTGCGCCGAAGGTCGGCCAGATCCTCCTCCGACCGCTGCTTGGCCGCCAGCATGGCCGCGCGCGGCTCGACCGCGAGACGGATCTCGGCGAGGTCATTGAGGAAACGCTTGTCGATACCGGCGTCCAGATGCCAGGCCAGCACGTCGGCATCGAACATGTTCCAGGCGGCGCGTTCGCGCACGACGGTTCCGACGCGCGCCTTGGTGGTCAGCAGGCCCTTGGCGACTAGGGTCTTCACGCTCTCCCGCAGCACCGGCCGCGACACGCCGAACATCGCGATCATCTCGGCATCACCAGGCAAGCGCGTCCCTTCCGCGTAGCGGCCGGCGATGATGTCGACGCCGATCGAGCGGGCGACCTCCGCATGGTTGGAGTGAGCCCGCCGCGTCGGGATGACGACGATGCGCGATGTCATGTGGCGGCTCCTGCGCTCTTCGCCAGCGGCCGGCGCGCGAGCGCGACGAGACCCTGCTGCAAGGCAATGAAGGCGAACAGCAAGATGCCGGTCGCGATCTTGGTCCACCAGCTCGACAGCGTGCCGTCGAAATTGATGTAGGTCTGGATCAGCCCCTGGATCAGCACGCCGAGGAAAGTACCGATCACCGAGCCCTGCCCGCCCGTGAGCAGCGTGCCGCCGATCACGACGGCCGCGATGGTGTCGAGCTCGACGCCGACGGCGGAAAGCGAATAGCCGGCGCTGGTGTAGAACGAGAAGACGATGCCGGCGATGCCTGCGAGCAGGCCCGACAGCATGTAGATCTTCACCGTCATCTTGCCGACCGCAACGCCCATCAGGCTCGCTGTCGTCCGGCCGCCGCCGAGCGCATAGACATTGGCGCCGAACCGGGTGAGATGCAGCAGCAAGGCTCCGCCGATCACGATCGCGAGCATGATGATCGCAATCGCCGTCAACCGCCCGCCACCCGGCAATCGCAAGGCGAAGTCCGACACGGTGGAATAGATCGGCGCGGTGATCGGTATGGATTCGGTGGAGAGCAGGAAGCTCGCTCCGCGCGCCAGGAACATGCCGGCGAGCGTCACGATGAAGGGTGGCAAATCAAAGACATGGATCACCGCGCCCATCGCCGCACCGAAGGCCGCCGAGAGTGCGAGGACGGCGACGAAAGCAACCAGCGGCGGCATGCCCCAGCGCTCGATCGCGAGCGCAACAAAGACGGTGGTGAAGCCGATCACCGAGCCGACCGAGAGATCGATGCCGCCGGAGATGATGACGAAGGTCATGCCGGCCGCGACGATGCCGAGGAAAGCGTTGTCGGTGAGGAGATTGCCGACGACGCGGGTCGAGGCGATGTTGGGAAACTGCACCGCGCAGGCGGCGAAGCCCGCGACCAGCACGATCGCCGTGATGAGGGCAGGCGGCAGACCTCTCATGCTTTCGTCCTCCGCAGCCGCGCGGCGATGCCGGCAAATCCGGTCAGCTTGGGCGATTGCAGCAACAGCACCGTGAGCACCACCACCGCCTTGACCAGCAGGTTGAACTCCGGCGGATAGCCGGACAAAAGGATGCCGGTGTTCATGGTCTGGATGATCAGCGCGCCGAGGACGGCCAGCAAGAGGCTGAAGCGGCCGCCGAACAACGAAGTGCCGCCGATCACCACGGCCAGAATGGCATCGAGCTCGAGCCAGAGGCCGGCATTGTTCGCGTCCGCCCCCATGATGTCGGCCGCCGCGATCACGCCGGCCAGCGCGGCGCAGACGCCGCACCAGACATAGACCGACAGGATCATCGCACGGGTGCCGACGCCGGCAAGCTCGCTCGCCCGCGCGTTGCCGCCGGTCGCCTCGATCAGGAGCCCGAGCGCGGAGCCACGCACCACCGCGCCGGTCAGGATGAGCATGCCCAGGGCAATCACCACCGGTACCGGCAGGCCGAGCACCGAGCCATTTCCGAGCCAGACCAGATCCGGCGAGGAGAACGTCACGATGCGTCCCTCGGTGATGAGCTGGGCGATGCCGCGTCCCGCCACCATCAAAATCAACGTCGCCACGATCGGCTGCATGCCGAGCACCGCGACGAGGAAGCCGTTCCACAGGCCGCAAATCAAGCCCGCGCCGAGTGCTGCCGCCAGCACGACGGCCAGACTGTGAGTATCGGCGAGGCTCGCTGCGATCGCGCCGCAGATCGCCATGACGGCGCCGACCGAGAGATCGATGCCACGCGTCGCGATCACCAGCACCATGCCGAGCGAGAGCAGCGCCACCGGCGTGCCGCGGTTGAGCACGTCGATCAGGCTGCCGAACAGCCGGCCGTCCTGCAGGCGCAGGTCGAAGAATTGCGGCGACACCACGCGATCGACCGCGAGGATGACGATCAGCGCCAGGATCTGGGCAAGGCCGCGGCGCGGCAGCAGCGCTGTCATGTGTGGGCCTCAAGCGCAACAGCGACGCTATCGGCGGCAATGGCGGCGAGAATGTTGCCGACGTCGATCGCCTCGCCCGCGAGCTCCTCGATATGGGCGCGGTCGCGCAGCACGACGACGCGGTCCGAATAGGTCACGATCTCGTCGAGCTCGGAGGAGATCACGAGCAGCGAAAGCCCGTCGTCGCAGAGCTCGCGGATCAGGCGGATGATTTCGGCATGCGCGCCGACATCGATGCCGCGGGTCGGCTCGTCCAGCACGAGAAGCCGCGGCGAGGTCGCGAGCCAACGCGCCAGCAACACCTTTTGCTGGTTGCCGCCGGAGAGCAGGCCCACGGGGCGCTCCGGATCGGGCGGGCGGATGTCGAGCATCTTGACGTAGCGGCGCGCGAGCTCGTCCTGCTCGCGGCGCGACAGCGGCCGATGCAGGCCGCGCTTGGCCTGGAGCGCGAGCACGATGTTCTCGCGCACGGTGAGCTCGGCGACGATGCCGTCAGTCTTGCGCTCCTCCGGGCAATAGCCAAAGCCGTGGCGGACGCCGTCGCGGGGCGACTGCAGCCGCACCGGCGCACCCTCCACCCTCGCCTTCCCGACATCGGCGCGCTCGGCGCCGAACACCAGCCGCGCCGTCTCGGTCCGGCCCGAGCCGAGCAGGCCGGCGAGACCGACGACCTCGCCATGGCGCAGCTCGAGATTGAACGGCGCGACATAGCCGGCCTTGCCGTAATTCTCGAAACTCGCGCAGACCTCGCGCACCTTGTGCTCGCCCACTGATGCGCGCGCGCTGGTGGTCTCGGCCAACTCGCGGCCGAGCATCAGCCGGATCAGCTCGAGCCGGGGCAGCGAGGCGGTCTCGCGCTCCCCAACGAGGCGGCCGTTACGCAGCACCGTGATGCGATCGGAGATCTCGTAGACCTGGTCGAGGAAGTGGCTGACGAAGACGATGCCGATACCGCGCTTCGCGAGCTGCCGCATGATGCCGAACAGGATCTCGACCTCGTGGCGGTCGAGGCTCGCGGTGGGCTCGTCCAGGATCAGCACGCGCGCGGAGAGATCGACGGCGCGCGCGATCGCAGTGACGTGCTGCACAGCGACCGAATAGTTGCCAAGCGGCGCGGCCACGTCGATGTCGAGGCCAAACTCCGCAAGCAGCGCCTTGGCGCGGCGGCGCATCTCGCCCTCGCGCACGATGCCGAAGCGCATCGGCTGGCGATCGAGGAACAGGTTCTGCGCCACCGACAGGTTCGGCAGCAGGTTGACTTCCTGGTAGACGGTGGCAATGCCCGCTGCCAGCGCTGCCTTGGCCGAGCGCGGCGCGACCTCTTCACCGCCGATCCTGACGATGCCGGCATCACGCGGGAATACGCCGGTGACGACCTTGATCAGCGTGGATTTGCCGGCGCCGTTCTCGCCGAGCAGCGCATGGATCTCGCCGGCGCGCAGCGTGAAGTCGACCTCCTGCAGCGCGCGCACAGCGCCAAAGCTTTTGCTGATCCCGCGCACCTCAAGAAGAGGCAGAGCAGGATCGGGGCTGTTCTGCATGGCAAATTCACTCCCACGGGTGCCCGCCATTGAAGCGGACACCCAGCCTAGCCGTTCGTGCAGCGGTTTCGAAGGGGGGGGCCGAACCACTGGAAGCGGTCCGGCGCGGAGCCCGCCTCAGTAACCGAGGCCCTTCTTGCTGTCGTAGATCTTCTGCGGATCGTCGGCGGCAGTATAGAGCTTGGACTCGGTCTGGATCCACTTCGGCGGAACGGTGCCCTTGCCCTTGAAGGCCGCGACGGCATCCAGTGCCGGGCCCGCCATGTTCGGCGTCAGCTCCACCGTGGCGTTCGCTTCGCCGGCAACCATCGCCTTGAAGATATCGGGGACCGCGTCGATCGAAACGGTGAGGACGTCCTTGCCGGGCTTGAGGCCGGCTTCCTTCATCGCCTGAATCGCGCCCACCATCATGTCGTCGTTGTGGGCGTAGACTGCGCAGATGTTCTTGCCGCCGCCTTCGGCCTTGATGAAGCTTTCCATCACCTCCTTGCCCTTGGCGCGGGTGAAGTCGCCGGTCTGGCTGCGCACCACCTTCAGGTTCGCGTGCTTGGCGATGGCGGTGTCGAAGCCTTTCTTGCGGTTGGTGGCGACGCTGGCGCCGACCGTGCCCTGCAGCTCGACGATGTTGCAGGCCTTGGCGCCGACCGTCTTGGCCAGCCAATCGCCGGCGACCTCGCCCTCATGCACGCTGTCCGAGGTTACGGCGGTGAGATAGAGCTCCTTGCCGGAGGGATCGATGTCGCGGTCGAGCAGCACGACCGGGATCTTGGCTTCCTTGGCCTCCTTCAGCACCGAGTCCCAGCCGGTCGAGACCACGGGCGCAAGAAAGATCGCATCGACGTTCTGCGCGATGAAGGAGCGGATCGCCTTGATCTGGTTCTCTTGCTTCTGCTGCGCGTCGGCGATCTTGAGATTGACTTTGCGCTTGGCGGCCTCCTGCTTGGAGACCGACGTCTCGGCGGCGCGCCAGCCGGATTCCGATCCGATCTGCGAGAAGCCGATGGTGAGCTCGGCGGCATTCGCGGGCAGCGCGAGCAACAAGGCGGCCGTGGCGCTGGCCGCAAAGAGGGCTTTGAGGATCATCAGGCGAGTCTCCCAAGATGTTATCCGGGGCGCCGATTGGTAGCATGGCACCCGCAGGCCGGCCTTTGAGGCGGCGGGACGGACTATTTCACGGAAGATGGGTTCCGACTAGTCATATTATTTGACTATTTGGAGGAAATTGCGCCGAGCGGCGGCAAGCGGTTCTAAGACACGCCAAGCGCGATCTTGTTCCACAGGTGCAACGGGAAGATGAAGGAAGTTTGTGGTTGGGTCCAGCCGCAGACACCGTCATGGCCGGGCTTGTCCCGGCCATCGACGCCTCATCTCGCATGACGAAGAACGTTGATGCCCGGGACAAGCCCGGGCATGACGGCCTCATAGACGTTCGCTTGGGAGGTCAGCTGCGAGACGTGATGCGCTAAATCAGCTTCCGCTGCGCCAGGTTCTTCATCAGCGCACCGATGCCGAAGGTCCAGGGCTCGCACTCGTCGCTGGTGCGCATCCGGTTGACGAGCTTGCCGAGTTGCGGCGCTGCGATCGTGACGATGTCGTCGCGCTTGTGGGTGAACCCCTGCCCCGGCGCATCGCGATCCTTGACCGGCGCGAACATCGTGCCGAGGAACAGCACGAAGCCATCAGGGTATTGATGCACCTTGCCGATGGTCTGCTCGACCAGATCGGTCGGATCACGGCTGATCTTGCTGATCGAGGAATGGCCGTCGAGAACGAAGCCGTCCGCCCCCTTCACGTTCAGGCTGATGTCGAGCTTGCGCGCGTCGTCGAGCGTAAAGCTGTCGTCGAACAGGCGCAGCAGCGGTCCGATCGCGCAGGAGGCGTTGTTGTCCTTGGCCTTCGACAGCAGCAGCGCGGAGCGTCCTTCGAAGTCGCGCAGATTCACGTCGTTGCCGAGTGCGCCGCCGACGATCTTGCCGCGGCTCGACACGAACAGCACGAACTCCGGCTCCGGGTTGTTCCAGGTCGATTTCGGATGCAGGCCGGCATCCATGCCGGTGCCGACCGAGGACATGGTCGGCGCCTTGGTGAAGACTTCGGCATCGGGACCGATGCCAACCTCGAGATATTGGCTCCAGGCGTTCTGATCGATCAGCACCTGCTTCAGATGCATCGCCTGGTCGGAGCCCGGCTTGAGCTTTGACAAATCGTCGCCGATCAGCCGCGTCACTTCCTTGCGGATCGCTTCAGCAGAGGCCGGATTGCCCTTCGCCCGCTCCTCAATCACGCGCTCCAGCATCGAGATGGCAAAAGTCACGCCGGCCGCCTTCAGCGTCTGCAGGTCCACGGGCGCAAGCAGCCACGGCTGTTGGCGATCGCGCTGGTCTGGCGCCGTGTTGGCCACGATTGCGTCGAGATCGCCGATGCGCTCGCCCTTGGTCAGGCTCAGCGCCTTGGCTGGGTTGTCCTCTTCGCAGAGCGCGCTGATGGTCGGAAATCTTGCGGTGACGTCGAACACGCCATCGCCACGGACGGCGACCACGGCCGGACCGTTCGCCTGCGGCAGCCAGACGCGGCCGGCGAGTGTGCCGCGTGTTCCGTCCTCGGGGAGAAGGTCCTTCACCGTCAATGTCGTCATGGCCGCGCCCTCACTGTTTCTCGGATCAGCCGCAGCCGATCATATTGGCGAAGAGCAATAAACGTCTGGCGGGGGAAGTCCAGAGAGCGCGCCCCTCACTTGAACCAATGCACCAGTGCGATGCTGATGCCGAGCAGCAGCATCAGCGACAGCGTCACCGCGGCCGTCACCCGCCCGCCGACATTGGCGAGCACGCGCACGTCGACGCCAAGTCCGAGCGCCGCCATCGACACCACAGTGAGAAAACTCGTGATCTTGGTCACCGGCCCAA
Source organism: Bradyrhizobium sp. CIR48 (assembly GCF_014198315.1). Taxonomy (NCBI): domain Bacteria; kingdom Pseudomonadati; phylum Pseudomonadota; class Alphaproteobacteria; order Hyphomicrobiales; family Nitrobacteraceae; genus Bradyrhizobium; species Bradyrhizobium sp. CIR48. Next base: position 98,405 of record NZ_JACIHG010000006.1, on the reverse strand, counting down.
CCACCGTCCCCGGCACGATCTCGAGGGAGCGCAAGGTCGCCAGCGCCAGAAAGCCGAGGATGAACCAGGGCACGAGGCGGAAGAAGCCGACGCTGGTCTTCTTGGCATCGCTCCGCCAGCGCGAGGCAACCAGCGACAGGCCGACGACGACCGGCCCGAGCATCAGCACACGCATCAGCTTCACGAGCGTGCCGATCTGCGTCGAGACGAGCCCGGCCGGGACCGTCGCGGCCAGCACCTGCGGCACCGCATAGACCGTGAGGCCGGCGAGGATGCCGTATTGCGTGGCAGACAATTGCAACAGCGGAATCAGCAGCGGCAGGCCGAGCACCATCATCACGCCAAGGATCGCGGTGAAGGAGATCGAGGATGCGATCTCGTCATTGTTGGCGCCGATAATCGGCGCCACGGCGGCGATCGCCGAATTGCCGCAGATCGAGTTGCCGCAGGCGATCAGGATCGACAGCCGCGTCGACAGGCCCAGCATCCGGCTAATGCCAAAGGACACGCAGAGTGCAATCACCACGACGGCTGCGATCGACGCCAGCAGCGCGACGCCGGAAGCCGCGATGGCGGCGAAGCTGATCGAGGCGCCCAGCAGCATGACCGCGACTTCGAGCAGCTGTTTCGCGCTGAAGGCGATGCCGGCCTGCCAGCGCGGCGCGGGTTTCCAGAAGCTGCGCAGGGCCATCCCGAGCAGGATCGCCATCACCAGCGCCTCGACATAGGGATGCTCGAACACCCCGAGCTCAGCCCTTTCTAGCAGGGCCGAGACACCGGCGACGGCGATACAGAGGAGGACGCCTGGAATCAGCGCGAAAATACGGCTTGCGGCGGTGGCCGGCTTGGCATCGGCCGGGCTGGATGCTTGATTCTGCGACACAAATCTCTCCCAGGGGAGAAAGATTTATACGCAGCGCCAGCTCAATGGGGAATAAGTTTTCGACATATCAGGGCCGAGGGAAGTTCTGTCCTCAACCCGGAATAACGGCCTCAGAAGATCAGGCTCTTGGCGAGCGAGGCCACACGGCTGAACCCGTCGTAGACGCCGGGTTCGAAGAACGCTGCACGCGCGAGCACGATTCCAGCCACGAGCGACCAGAACAGGCCAGTGCCGACCCGCAACAGGAGCTTTGACGCGCGCGACTTCGGCTGGGCATCCGTTGCGGACACCAATTGCTCGCCGAAGGGCTCAAATCCAGTGCGTTCCATAGCAGGCCAATCCATCAATTCGTGGCTGAAATGTCGTCTTTTCGACCCCAAACAGCAATGGAAGCGATTGGCTTTTTTGGTCCCCCGCGGGGAAACTCCTTCCGCCGGAATGACCCCGGACAACCGTTTTCTTCTTCGGGCCTATTCGGGCACCGCCCGCCCGGCTCAAAGGGCCAGATAACGCCGGCGGATCGCCTCATTGGCTTTCAGCTCGTCGATTCCGGCGGCGTAGACGATCTGGCCCTTGTCGATGATCGTGGCGTGGCTCGCTAGCCCCAGGCAGAAATGCATGTTCTGCTCGGCGATCAGCACGGTCGATCCGATGCTTCGAAGCTGCCGCAACAGCTCGCCGATCCGCTGCACGATGATCGGCGCGAGCCCCTCGCTCGGCTCGTCCAGCAGCAACAGCGCCGGATTGCCCATCAGCGTGCGCGCGATGGCCAGCATCTGCTGCTCGCCGCCCGAAAGACGGCCGGCAATGCGATGGCGCAGCGGCTCCAGCAGCGGGAAGACCTCATAGATGCGCTTGATCGGCCATTCGTCCTGCCCCTCCGCCCCCCTCTTCTTTCCGATCACGAGATTGTCCTCGACGGTGTGCTCCGGAAAGATCTGGCGATCCTCCGGCACGAAGCCGAGACCCGCGCGCGCGATCGTATGCGGCTTCTGGCCCGAGATCACCGCGCCGCGCAGGCTCACCCTGCCTCGCCGCGGCGGCACAAGCCCCATGATCGCTTTCATGGTCGTGGACTTGCCGGCGCCGTTGCGGCCCAGCAGTGCCATGGTCTCGCCCTGCCGCACCGAGAGGCCGACGCCGAACAGGATCTGGCTGGTGCCGTAATAGACGTCGAGATCGGCGACTTCGATGACGGGGGCGCTCATGCGGTCGCTCCCGCATGCTCGGTGCCAAGATAGGCCTCGATCACGGCGCTGTTGTTGCGGATCTCGTCGGGCGTGCCGGTCGCAAGAATGCGGCCATAGCAGAGCACGACGATTTTGGGCGCGATCTTGAACACGATGTCCATGTCGTGCTCGATGAAGACGACGGTGATCTTCTGGGTCTCCCAGAGCTCGCGCACCTTGTCGATCATGCGCCAGCGCTCTTCCGGCCCCATCCCGGCGGTCGGCTCGTCCAGCAGCAGCACTTTTGGTTCGAGCACCAGCGCAAGGGCAATATCGAGGAGTTTTTGATCGCCATGCGACAGTGTCGCGGCCGTGCGATGGCGTTTACCCGCAAGGCCGAACAGCTCCATCACGTGCTCGGCGCGGTCGCGTGTCTCCGCCAACGGAAAGCGCTTGTGCAGCACCGCCGAGCTGCGCTGGTCGGCACTGACCGCAGCGAGCATTGTTTCCTGCACCGTCAGCGACTTGAAGATGCTCGCAACCTGGAAGGCGCGGCCGATGCCGTGCCGGACGATCTCCGGCGGCGAGCGGCCGGCGAGATCGACGCCGTCGAGCAGCACCTGGCCGGTGTCAGGCTTCAACGCGCCGGTGATCAAATTGAAGAACGTGCTCTTGCCGGCGCCGTTCGGACCGATCACCGCGGTGAGCGAGCCGTCGGGGAAATCGAGCGAGACGTCGTTGGTTGCCTTCACGCCGCCAAAGGACTTTGCGAGGTTGCGGATCTCCAGCATCGCTAGCGGCCCTCGCCTGCGTCGCGCCGCTGCGAAAACCATTCCGCGACGAAATCCAACAAGCCTTTGCGCAGGCCCAGCGCGAAGAACAGGATGACGACGCCAAGCACGATGCCATGGTACTCGGTGAACCGCGTCACGGTGTCGTTGAGCAGCAGCAAGAGCACGGTGCCGACCATCGGCCCGAGGAAGGTTGAGACACCGCCGAGCATATTGATGAAGATGCCCTCACCCGAGATGGTCCAATAGGCGAATTCCGGATAGGCGCCGGAGACGAACAGCGCCATCACCATGCCGCCCATTGCCGCGAACAGCGCTGCCAGCACGAACACGGTGAGCTTGGCGCGCCAGACGTCGATGCCGAGGAAGCTCGCGCGCGCGGCATTGTCGCGGATCATGCGCAACGTGTAGCCGAACGGCGATTGCGCGATCTGGCGCATCGCGAGCAGGCCGAGGATCAACAGCGCGCAGCTCGTGACATAGAGATGGACGTGGTTGGCGAGATCAATGCCGAGAAAGACCGGTCGCGGAATGCCGCCGCGCAGGCCCTGGTCGCCGCCGGTGAAGGAAGCCCAGGACAGGATGGTCGAGTGGATCAGCATCTGGAAGGCGAGCGTGACGAAGGCGAAATAGATCTCCTTCAGCCGCACGCAGATGGCGCCGATGACAGCCGCAACGAGCGCCGTGATCGCCAGCGTCGCCACGAAGGCGACCGGAATGGGCACCCCAAGCTTCTGCATGATCAGGCCGAAACTGTAGGCGCCAAGGCCGAAGAACATGCCATGGCCGAATGAGGTCAGGCCGGTGTAGCCGACCAGCAGGTTGAGCGAGGTCGCGAACAGCCCGTAGGCGGAGCAGCGGATGACGAAATCGAGCAGCGCCTTGCTGCCCGTCAACAGCGGCACGCTCGCCAGCACGGCAAAGGCGACCAGCGCGATCAGGACGTCGCGATAACGTTGCAGCACCGAGCCACCGCGCACGGGTGCCAGCCCTTGCGCACGTCCGGCCTCCAGCTCGGTCATGCCGCCTCCTTGCCGAACAGGCCGGTGGGTTTCGAGACCAGCACGATCACCATGAACAGATACATCAGGCCTTCGGTGAACAGGGGAAAGCCGAGCGAGCCGAACGAGCGGATCAGGCCGAGCAGCAGCGCGCCGATCAGGGCGCCCAGGATCGAGCCCATGCCGCCGATCACGGTGACGATGAAGGATTCGATCAGCACCGAGAATCCCATGCCGGGCGTCAGCGAGCGCACCGGTGCGGCGAGCGCACCCGCGAGCCCCGCCAGCATGCCGCCGAGCGCGAACACGCCGCCATAGATCAAGCCGGTGTTGATGCCGAGCGCGGACACCATGCCGGGATTCTGCGCGGCGGCGCGGATCACCTTGCCGATCCGGCTGCGCGACAGCCCGATGCCGAGCACGATCGCTGCGACCAGCGCGACACCGATCAGCAGCAGGTAATAAGGTGGCACCACGCCGCCGGCGATGAACAGCGGCATCACCTGGAACGCGGACGGCATGCCCATCGACTTGAATTCCGGCCCCCAGATCAGGCGCACGACATCGTCGAAAATCAGCACGAAGGCGTAGCAGACGAGGAGCTGCATCAAGACGTCCGCGCCATAGACGCGGCTCATGAAGACCCGCTCGAAGATCAGGCCGAGAATGGCCGTGCCGGCCGCGCCCGCCAGCATCGCCAGCGCGAAGCTCCCCGTGAGCTGATAGGCGGTCATCGCGAAATAGGCGCCAAACATGTAGAAGGCGCCGTGGCTGAAATTGACCACCTTGAGCACGCCGAAGATCAGCGTCAGCCCAACCGCGACCAGGAACAGCAGCATGCCGATGATGAGGCCGCTGGTGGTTTGCGTCACCAGGCAGGCGGAACTGGAGAGGCAGCCGGCAAGCGCGTCGAGATCCACGAGAGCACTTTCATTATCGGGCGCCTGACACGGCGCGAAAACTCAAACGAAACGGCGAAGACGGTCACCCGTCTCCGCCGCACATCAGATCAGGTGTAGCCCTTGCTCTTCTTCCACTCGGCCTCGAGCTCGAAGATCGTCTTCCAGTCGCCGGCCTTGACCTCCGGCACATACGGCTCCTGCGGGATCGTGGTGCCCCAGCCGATGGCGTAGCCGACCAGCGTGTGATCGTCGCCGCGCATCGTCACGGTGCCGTCGGCACCGAACGGGCACTTGATGGTGAGGCCCTTCAACGCCTCCGCGATCTTCTTGCCGTCGGCGGAGTTCGCCTTCTTCGCGGCTTCCGCCATCAGCATGATGGCGGTGGCGTTCTCCCACGACCAGTTGGTCGGATATTCGTTGTACTTCGCCTTGTAGGCGTCGCCCCAGGCGGCATTCTCCGGCGTGGTCGGGAAGGTCTTGATGTAGCGGTTGCCGGAGTGGATGCCCTTGGGCAGGTTCTTCACGACAGTGAGCGCGGTGTAGTCGGCCATGTTGACCGCGAACACCTCCATCTGGCCGAACATCGCGTAGATGTTGGCCTGATCGATATAGGAGGTGAGATCGCCGCCCCACAGGCAGGAATAAAGCGCCTGGGGTTTGGCCTGAAGGATCTTCGTCACCACCTCGGTGTAGTCGGGCTGGAACAGCTTGGGCCAGGACTCGCTGATGATCTCGACTTCGGGCGCGAAGCGCTTCAGGTACAGCGTGAACTCCGCCGTTGTGTCGCGGCCATAAGCATAATCGGGCGAGCAGGTCGCCCATTTCTTCAGACCCTTGGTCTTGGCGATCGCCGCGGCATAGCTGCCGCCGATGATGGAATCGTGCACGCCCTGTCGCGCAGTGCGGAAGGCATTGGGAATGTGCTGCTTCGGGTCCGCAGTCAGCGACGAAGTTTCCGAATTGGTGTGGATGCAGAACACGCCGAGATCGCGTGCAACCTCATGCACCGCGAAGGCGCCAGACGAGGCTTCGGCGTCGATCAGCAGCTCACAGCCATCGGTATTCACGAGCTCGCGCGCGACGCGGGCGGCTTCCTGCGGCTGGCCCTTGGAATCGCGGATCACCATCTCGATCTGCCGGCCGGCCAGGCCGCCGGCGACGTTGACCTTTTCGACCTCGAGCATCACCGCATTGCGCGAGGACGTGCCGAGCTGGGCCACGCGGCCCGACAGGATCGTCGGCATACCGATCTTGATGGTCTTGGCTTGCGCACGCGCCACCCAAGGCGCGGCAACACTCATCGCACCGGCACCCATCAGCGCCAGCGTTGAACGGCGGCTGATGCCCGGCGTGCGGGTCCTCGTCATTTTTCCCTCCCTCTGTCGGGTCGGCGTTTCAAATCCCTGTCGGAGATCGTGTCGTCTCCGTATTCCGGAGGATTTCAGAGGGTGGGGGGTGACGTCAAGCCGAAGATGAATTACGAGTCAGAATTCATCCAGGGAGGAAGCGAGGCCGGTAACAGGCCCAAAGTCCGCAAAATGATCAATCTTTCGAGCTTCATCGCCTTTCATGCCCGGCGCACGCCCGACCGGCCCGCGCTGAAATATCGCGGCGAGGAGATTTCCTACGCGGCGTTCGATGCGCGTGTCCGGACGGTGGCGGGCTGGCTCGCTGCGCGGGGCATCGGCGCCGGCGATGTCGTGGCCGTGCTGATGAAGAACAGTGCGGCGTTCCTGGAACTCGTCTTCGCCGCCAGCCATCTCGGCGCGGTGTTCTTGCCGATCAACTTCCGCCTCTCCCGCGACGAGGTCGGCTACATCACTGGCAATGCCGGCGCGCGGCTTCTGATCGTCGACGAGGAATTGGCTGCGAATGCCGCGGGCACAGAGGTTGTCGTGCTCGACGAGGCCGCGCAGCAGAGCCTTACGCGTCTTGCTGGCGATGCGCCGCCCGCGCCGATGCATGTCCGCGCACCATCGGACCTGATGCGGCTGATGTATACCTCGGGCACGACCGACCGCCCCAAGGGCGTGATGCTGTCTTACGATAATTTCTACTGGAAGTCCGCCGACCAGACGATCGCGCTCGGCCTCAGCGCCGAGACCCGGCTGCTCGTCGTCGGCCCACTCTATCACGTCGGTGCGCTCGACCTTCCCGGCCTCGCCGTGCTCTGGCACGGTGGTTTCATTCGCATCGAACGCAATTTCGAGCCGGAGACGGCGCTTGCAGCGATCGCCGAGGACAAGCTCAACGCCGCCTGGTTCGCACCTGTGATGACCAGCGCGATGCTCACCTGCCCGACGCGCGAGCGCTACGACGTCTCCAGCCTGCAATGGGCCATCGGCGGCGGCGAGAAAACGCCGGAGCTGCGCATCCGCGCCTTCGCCGAATATTTCCGCAACGCGCGCTATATCGATGCCTATGGCCTCACCGAAACCGTCGGCGGCGACACCTTCATGGAGGCCGGCCGCGAGATCGAGAAAATCGGCTCGACGGGGCGCGCCATTGCCCATGTCGAGATCGAGATCCGCGACGAGGACGGCAGGGCCGTGCCGGCGAACGTCAACGGGGAGATCTGCCTGCGCGGTCCGAAAATCACGCGCGGCTACTGGAAGGATCCGGACAAGACGGCGTCCGCCTTCTTCGGCGACTGGTTCCGCAGCGGCGACGTCGGTTATCTCGATGAGGATGGCTTCCTGTATCTGACCGACCGCAAGAAGGACATGATCATCTCCGGCGGCGAGAACATCGCCTCCTCCGAGGTCGAGCGCGTCATCTATGAATTGCCTGGGGTGCGCGAGGTCGCGGTGATCGGCCTGCGCGACGCACGCTGGGGTGAACGGCCGGTCGCGATCGTCGTGCTGACCGAGGGCGCCAGGCTCGAGCTCCCTGCCCTCACCGAGCATTGCCGCGCGCGGCTCGCGAGCTTCAAGGTGCCGAAAGAGCTGATCATCCGCGACAGCCTCCCGCGCAATCCATCTGGAAAAATTCTCAAGCGCGTGCTGCGCGCCGAACTGGAGACCGTGGCATGACGCAAGGCCCAGCCACCGCGAAAGTCACAAAGCTCAACCGCGTCGAGCGCAACGCCTGGACCAAGCAGAAGATCTTCGAGGCCGCCACCAAGGTCGTCGGCAAGCATGGCTATGCCGAAGCCTCCGTCGCCCGCATCACCGAACAGGCCGGCGTCGCGCAAGGCACCTTCTACAATCATTTCGAGAACCGCCAGGAGCTGCTCGACCAGCTGCTGCCCAAGATCGGCCTCGACATGGTCGAGTTCATCCGCGTACGCACCGGCACGGCGGATGCGGCGCGGCAGGAGATCGAGCGCTTCGCCGCCTTCTTCGACTTCATCCGCGAGGTGCCGGAATTTTTGCGCATCCTCAACGAGGCCGAATTCTTCGCACCCATCGGTTACCAGAAACATCTCGACAACATCTCGGTCGCCTATGTCCGCATCCTCCGCCGTGCGCGCCTTGCCGGCGCCATCGCGGATTTCAGCGACGAGGAGTTCGAGGCGATCGTCCACATGCTGATGGGTGCGCGCGGCTATCTCAGCCGCCGCTACTCCTACTCGGCCGGCGGCGTCACCGCCGTGCCTGAGCACGTCATCTCCGCCTATCGCAAGCTGATGACGCGCGGCCTCTTCACCGGCTCCGGAGACCAGGACACGCCATGAACATCGAATCTCCGCACAGGCCGCTCGACCTTGCCTCGACCATCGCAGAAGGCGACATCCGCTGCCTCCTGATGGTGCTGGTGCATATGACCGGCGACGAGAAATGGCTCGCGGCGCCGTACTTGCCCAAGCGCGACATCCGCCTCATTCCCGATCCCGAGGCCGGCGTGCCCAAGGAAATCCAGGACGAGATCCGCGCCGCGGTGGTGAAGCTCTTCGCCAATGGCACGCCGAAGCCCGTCATCACCGACCCCGGCGACGAGCTGCTGCTGAAGATGATGCGCGGCTGCCTCGGCGAGAATGTCGCGCCGGAATACGCCCAGCTGATGCGCGAGGAGATGGGCTTTGTGCCGCGCGAGGCGCGCTGGACCCAGCGTCCTTCCGACGACAAGCTCGCGGAGCGGCACGTGCTGATCGTCGGTGCCGGCGTTTGCGCCATCGCGCTCGGCGTGGCGCTCGGTCATCTCGGCATTCCCCACACCATCGTCGAGAAGAACGCCGAGCTTGGCGGCACCTGGTGGATCAACCGCTATCCCGGCTGCGGCGTCGATACGCCGAACCATTCCTATTCCTATTCCTTCGGCTCCGGGAATGCATGGACCCGCTACTTTTGCCAGCGCGAGGAACTGCTCGGCTATCTTCAGAAGGTCGCCGACGAATACGGCATCCGCGAGCACCTGCGCATCAAAACCGAGCTGACCTCGTCGCGCTGGGACGAAGGCAAAAGGCGCTGGATCTCGACGCTCAAGACCGAGAGCGGCGAAGAGACCTTCGAATCCACCGCGATGGTCTCGGCCATCGGCCAGCTCAACGATCCCTCCCGCGCACACTTCGAGGGCGAGGACAAGTTCACGGGAACGATCCTGCATTCGGCGCTGTGGTCCGATGACATCAACATCGACGGCAAGCATGTCGCCGTGATCGGCACCGGCGCGACGTCGATGCAGCTGGTGCCGTCGATCGCCGGCCGCGTCGCCTCGGTCACCGTCTATCAGCGCAGCGCGCAATGGGCGCGGCCGGTGAAGGGCTATGCCGATCCGATCAGCGAGGGTGCGCGCTGGCTGTTGGCGCATCTGCCTTTCTACGTGCAATGGTACCGCTTCAACATGTTCTGGCGCTATGGCGACGGCCTCTTGCCTTTCCTGCGCAAGGACCCGACCTGGCCGCATCCCGAGCGTGCCGTCAACAAGGGCAACGACCGGCACCGCCAGGAGCTGACCGACTTCATCCTGTCGGAATTACAGGGCCGGCCGGACCTGATCGAGAAATGCGTGCCGACCTATCCGCCCTACGGCAAGCGCATCCTGCTCGACAACAACTGGTTCAAGACGTTGACGCGGCCGAACGTGGAGCTCGTCACCGACGCAATCGACCATTTCGACCAGCGCGGCATCGTAACCGCCGATGGCAATCACCGCCCTGCCGACGTCATCGTGGTCGCAACCGGCTTCAAGGTGACGGAAATGGCGGCGCGCCTCAACATCAGCGGCCGCAAAGGCAAGGATTTGCGCGAGGCCTGGAGCAACGACAATCCGACCGCGTTCCTCGGCCTCACCGTGCCCGATTTCCCCAACTTCTTCTGCATGCTCGGCCCCAACTCCGGCCCGGCGCATGGCGGCAGCGTCATCTTCCAGTCGGAATGCCAGAGCCGCTACATCGCCGCCTGCCTCGCCGAAATGATCGAGCACGACGTCGCTGCCATCGACGTCCGCCAGGACGTGCTCGACGACTACGTCCGTAAGGTCGATGTCGAGCACGAAGCGATGATCTGGACGCACCCGGGCATGAGCACCTACTATCGCAATTCGAGTGGTCGGGTGTTTTCGGCGATGCCGTGGCGGTTCGTGGACTATTGGCGCATGACCCATGATCCCGATCTGCGGCAGTACAGGCTGACGAAGGCGTGAACGTTGACCGCTCGGCAGAACCGGTGCACCCTCTCCCTTGTGGGAAAGGGTGAGACATCCGCGTACGCCGCGCCGCTAAGCCGCCAGCCCACTCTCCACCGGAGCAAACTCCAGCCCGAGGCTCTCCGCCACCGCCTTGTTGGTGATGCGCCCGCGATGGACGTTCAGCCCATTTCGCAAATGCGGGTTTTCCAGCACCGCGGCAAAGCCCTTGTTCGCGAGCATCAGGCCGAACGGCAGTGTCGCATTGTTCAGCGCCTGGCTCGACGTCACCGGCACCGCGCCCGGCATATTGGCAACGCAATAGTGCACGACGCCGTCCACCTCATAGGTCGGGTCGGTATGCGTGGTCGCGTGCGAAGTCTCGAAGCAGCCGCCCTGGTCGATCGCGACATCGACCAGCACCGCACCCGGCCGCATCGACTTCAGCATCGCGCGCGTGACCAGCTTGGGGGCGCTGGCGCCCGGCACCAGCACCGCACCGATCACGACGTCGGCGGTGAACACCTCGTCCTCGACCGATTCGATGGTCGAGAAGCGGGTACGCACGCGTCCGGCAAAAAGATCGTCCAGTTGGCGCAAGCGCGGGATCGAGCGGTCGATCACGGTGACTTCGGCACCGAGGCCTGCGGCCATGCGCGCCGCCTGCGTTCCGACCACGCCGCCGCCGAGCACGACGACGCGCGCCGGCTGCACGCCGGGCACGCCGCCCAGCAACAGGCCGCGGCCGCCGGCCGAGCGCTTGAGCGCGGCGCCGGCGGCCTCGATGGCGAGTCGGCCGGCGACTTCGCTCATCGGGGCGAGCAGCGGGAGTTGACCGTTCGCGTCCGTGACGGTTTCATAGGCGATCGCGGTGCATCCGGAGGCAAGCAGGCCCTTGGCCTGCTCCGGATCCGGCGCAAGATGAAGATAAGTGAACAGGATCTGGCCGTCCCGGAGCTGGGCCCATTCGCTCTTCTGCGGCTCCTTTACCTTCACGATCATGTCGGACTTGGCAAAGATGTCGCGGGCGCTCTCGGCAATGGTGGCCCCTGCCCGCCGATACACCTCGTCGGATGCGCCGATGCCGCCGCCGGCACCGGTCTCGACCGTGACCTGGTGCCCGGCCGCGACATATTCACGGACGGCGCCCGGGGTGAGCCCGACGCGATATTCCTGCACCTTGATCTCCTTGGGCACACCGACGCGCATCTTCCGGGCTCCTTTGCCGACGCCTTGATTCTGTTCCTCATCGTAGCGACGGGACCGGTTTGGTTTCGTGCAAATATCCGCTAGTTTCGGCAGGCGCGCGCCGGTTTCCGGCGCCAAGCTGCCCTTTCACGCTGGAAACGAAACATTGGCCCTCGACCGGAAAGACCTCGCGATCCTCGCGGAACTCACGACCAATGCGCGTGCCAGCCACACCGAGCTTGCCAACAAGGTCGGGCTCTCCAGCACGGCGCTGGCCCGGCGGCAGAAGGCTCTGGAGGACGAGGGCTACATCCAGGCCTACCAGGCCGCACTCGATCTCGCCCAGTTCGGCCTCACCATCACCGTGTTGGTGCGCATCGCGCTGGAAAGCCAGAGCGACGACGCGTTGAAGGCGTTCGAGGCGGAGGTGGTGAAATGCCCTTCCGTCGTGCGCTGCTTCCTGATGTCGGGAACCGACGACTACATCCTGATCGTGCTTGCCCGCGACATCCAGGATTTCGAGCGTATCCACCGCACCGAGCTGTCCCGCCTGCCGCGCGTCGCGCGCGTGCAATCGAGCTTTGCCCTGCGCGAAATCGTCAACCGCGCGGTGCCGACGGTGGTATTCGGCGAAGTGAAGCGCTAGCCGGGGCCATCCCGCCTCTTGTCATCCAACTGTCATCGAATGTGCAGAGAGCTGTATCTCCTGCACATTCGGGACAGACCATGGATTATTTCAAGCGCTTCAACTTCCTGTTCGCCGCACCAATGTTCGACGCCGACGATCTCGAAGGCGTCCGCTTCAACCAGATCATCGAGGAGATCCAGCGCTCCGGCTTCGAGGTGGTCCGGGCGCGCAAGCTCGAGGATGCCGAGATGGCGGTGCAGACCGACGCCGCGATCGGCTGCATGGTGGTGGACTGGGGCAAGAAGGGCCTGGAGGGCAAGACCTCGGCGCTGATCAATTTGATGCGCCGCCGCGGCCTCGATTTCCCGATCATCCTCCTGATCCGGCGCAAGCGCTTCGAGGACCTGCCGGTCGAGGTGCTCGATTTCATCGACGGCTATGTCTTCCTGTCCGAGGAGACGCCGACCTTCATCGCCAAGAATCTGATCAGCCGGCTCAAGCAATATGCCGAGACCCTGAAGACGCCGTTCTTTGGCGCCCTGGTCGACTATGCCGAGGAAGGCAACCAGCTCTGGACCTGCCCGGGGCACAATGGCGGCGTGTTCTACAACCGCAGCCCGATCGGCCGGGTCTTCGTCGAGCATCTCGGCGAATCCGTGTTCCGCGACGACCTCGACAATTCCGTGCTCGATCTCGGCGACCTCCTCACCCATGAGGGGCCGGCGCTGAAGGCGCAAAAGGAAGCCGCCCAGATTTTTGGCGCGGAGAAGACCTATTTCGTGCTCAACGGCACCTCGACCTCGAACAAAGTCGCGCTCGGCGCCCTCGTCACCGACGGCGACCTCGTGCTGTTCGACCGCAACAACCACAAGGCCGCCCATCACGGCGCCCTGATGATCAACGGCGGCGTCCCGGTTTACGTGCCGACCATCCGCAACGCCTGGGGCCTGATCGGCCCAATGCGCTGGGACGTGCTGGACGAGAAGACCTTGCGCGAGGCGATCCGCAATCACCCGCTGGTCACGGACAAGGAGGCCTGGCGCAAGGAGCGGCCGTTCCGCGTCGCCGTCGTCGAACAGTGCACCTATGATGGGACGATCCACAGCGCCGAGATGATCCTGAAGCGCATCGGCCATCTGTGCGAGTACATCCTGTTCGACGAAGCCTGGGCCGGCTTCATGAAATTCCACCCGCTCTATGCCGGCCGTTTCGCCATGGGGCTGGCGAACCTTCCGCCGGAAGCACCGGGCATCATCGCGACGCAATCGACCCACAAGCAGCTGGCCAGCTTCTCGCAGGCCTCCCAGATCCACATCAAGGACCGCCACATCCGCGGCCAGAAGCGCCGCGTCGAGCATCGCCGCTTCAACGAAAGCTTCATGCAGCACGCCTCGACCTCGCCGTTCTACCCGCTGTTCGCCTCGCTCGACGTCGGTGCGCAGATGATGAAGGGCCGCTCGGGCGAAGTGCTGTGGGACGACACGATTCGCCTCGGCATCGAGCTGCGCAAGAAGATCCGCGCGATGCGCAGGGAGTTCGAAGAGAAGGAGCAGAACGCCGATCGGCGCTGGTTCTTCGAGCCCTTCGTTCCCGACCGCGTCGCGATTCCCGATGTCGGCCGCCCGGGCGCCGTCCACAACGTCGCCTGGGAAACCCTCTCCACCGATGAGCTCGCCACCAACGCCGCGCTGTGGCAGCTCTCGCCCGATACCAACTGGCACGGCTTCCCCGGCATGGCCGAGGGGTTTGCCATGACAGATCCGAACAAGCTGACGCTGCTCACCCCCGGCTTCGACCGCTCAGGCGCCTATGCCGAGCACGGCATCCCCGCCCCCGTCGTGGCGCAATATTTGCGCGAGAACCGCATCGTCCCCGAGAAGAACGACCTCAACTCCCTGCTCTTCCTGCTGACCCCAGGCGTCGAGGCGAGCAAGGCCGGCACGCTGATCTCCGGCCTTGTCGCCTTCAAGAAGCTCCACGATGACAATGCACTGCTGGCCGACGTCATTCCGGAGTTCTATCAGCGTCGGCAGGCGCGCTATGCCGGCGTGCGCTTACGCGATCTCTGCGGCGAGATGCACCGTTTCTTCCGCGCCGCCGACGTCAGCGCGCTTCAGGCCCGGCAGTTCATGCCCGAGCACATGCCTGAGATCGCGATGTCGCCCCGCGATGCCGCGCGCTATCTGTTCAAGAACGATGTCGACTATTTGCCGATCGAGGCCATCGCGGGCCGCATCGCGACCACGCCCTTCGTGGTCTATCCGCCGGGCATCGCCACCATCGTGCCCGGCGAGCGGCTGACGGAACGGGCCAAGCCCATGGTCGATTATCTCAAGATGTTCGAAACCTGTTTCAACACGTTTCCGGGCTTCGACGTCGAGATCCAGGGCGTCTACAAGGAGATCGATGCCCAGGGGCGCATCGGGCTCTATACTTACGTCGTTGCCGAGTAGGTGCGAATGAACGAAACAGCTGCGCGCGCGAGTGACGAACCCGTCCTGGTCAGACCGTCACGCGACAGCGATGTCGAGGCGATGCTGGCGATCTACCGCCATCACGTCCGCAACGGCGTGGCGCGCGACATCGAAGGAACCGGTGCGCCCGAGCCGGATGATCTGCGCGACCGGCGCAAGAACCTCAAGCAGACCCGCCTGCCGCATCTGGTCGCGACGTTTCGCGGCGAGGTGGTCGGCTATGCCTACGCAGTGTTGTTCCGCAAGCGCCCGGCCTATCGCTACACGGCCAAGCATTCGATCTACGTCCACCACGAGCAGCTCGGCCGCGGGGTCGGACGGCTGCTGCTGCACGAGTTGATCGATGCTTGTGCGGCGGCCGGCTTCCGCCAGATGATCGGCTATATCGACGCCGACAACGCGCCCTCGCTGGCGCTGCACGAGAAGTTCGGCTTCGCGCGCGCCGGCCTGCTTTGCGGTGTGGCCTATCGCCACGGCCGCTGGTCCGACACCGTCATGGTGCAGCGATCGCTCGGCGCGGGGACCACGGCGCCCCCACCCTTCGTGGCGCCGGGCCGGTAGACCTCAGGACGGAAAGTCGGCCGCTCTCACATGGATGCGGTCGGCATGCAGCGACCAGTGATGCAGGGCCTGGTCCTTGCAGAACCTGGCCTTCGCCCGCTCCCTGGCCTCGTTCTCGTCGGAGGCGTCGATTTCCAGCGTACCCTGGCAAATCTCGCTCTGCCGGCCGTACTCGCCGAGCACATCTTTCATGAACTTGACGACATAGGTTGACATGGGACCTCCCTGCTGCCCCGGCCGCACTCTAATCCCATTTAAGCCGGACCGGGGAAGGAGATTTTGACGCGGATCAAGGACCGGCAAGGTTCCCGCCGCCCATCCGGGCGGCAGTCCGCCCTCATGTGGTGATGTCGAGAAGCGACTCTGTCGTTTCCGCGTAAGCCTGAATGACTTTCGCATTGGCAATGAAGCTGTACTTGGCGGCCGCCAGTTGAACGAATTCGCTGGCGATATCGACATTCGGCGCTGCGACCAGCCCATCCTGGTTTGCGAAGGGAGCGCTTGGGTCGGATTGCGCGGTATAGCTCGGCGATACCGTCGACACCTTCGCGATCGTGCCGCCCGGCGTCGAGCCGCTCGATTGGTCGACCTGATCGACGCGCAATGGCACGTAAGCCGCAGGAAACGTCGGAGCAATGCCCGGACTGCCTGTAACGGCCGACGGGCTCGACCCGCCCGACCCCGGCAGCGGGCCGGTCGTTTGAACATTCGCGATGTTGCTCGCGGCCACGTTCGCGCGCAAACTCGCCGCGGAAAGTCCGGATGTCGCAATCGAAAATATGCTCATGGACTTTCAACTACAGGACAAGTGATACGCGTTCACTTACCCGCTCGATAAGATGCGGCGCTTTGCCTTTCCGTCGTGGTAACCAATGATCGGAGCGCGCTGAGCCTTCGCGCCCTACCCCGGCGTCACGCCAAAAGCCTGCTTGAAGCGCTCCGCATAACGCGGCCAGACCTCGGGATTGATGATGCGCGGCGGGCGCTTGCCGTCGAGCGTGTCCAGCACCTGCTCGGCCGCGATCCGCCCCATGTTCTGCCGCGCTTCGATGGTCACTCCCGCGGTGTGCGGGCTCGCCAGCACGTTGTCGAACTGGAGCAGCGGATGCTCCGGCGGTGGCGGCTCCTTGGACCAGACGTCGAGGCCGGCACCGGCGATGCGCTTGTCGCGCAGGGCCTGGAGCAGCGCATCCTCGTCATGGATGAAGCCGCGCGCCGTGGTGATGAAATACGCATGCGGCTGCATCAGCCCGAACTCGCGCGTGCTGATCATGTTGCGGCTGCCCTTGTCGAGCGGACAGGAGATCGAAACGAAATCGGCGCGGCGCAACAGCTCGTCCAGCTCGACCTTCTCTCCGCCTCGCTCGGCCATCACCTCGGCCGACAAATATGGGTCGTAGGCCAGCACCTTCATGCCGAGCAGGCCCTTGCACAGCGCGGCGATGCGGCGGCCGACATTGCCGAGGCCGATGATCCCGACGGTCTTGTGCTCGACCTCGTTGCCGACCAGATCGTTGCGGTTGACGTCGCGCTCGCGGCGCAGACGGCGGTCGGACTGGATGATGCGCTTGGACAAGGTCAGCATCATCGCCAGCGCGTGCTCGGCAACCGAATGGGCATTGCCGCCGGACTGGTTGACGACCAGCACGCCCGCATCCGTGCAGGCCTCGACGTCGACAGGGTCGAAGCCCGCGCCATTGCTGGAGACCAGCAGCAGGTTCGGCGTCCGCCTCAGGAAGGTGGCATCGACATGGAAATGCGGGGCGAGCTCGTCCCGGGCGGCTCCGATCTGGTAAACGTGCGCCGCATTCAGGATCGGTGCGTAGACATCTTCGGGACTCCCGTTCTCGATGCGGTCGAGCCGGACGTCGGGCCGCGCCTTCAGGATGTCGACATAGATCGGATTGGCCAAATAATTGGAGTAGAAGACGCGCTTGCTGTTGACGGACATCAGGACCCTTCCGGCTCTCCAGGGAGATCCGCAAGGTCAGCGCGATGCGCGCCCGTCCGTGCCCCCTCCCGTTTTCTCGTTGTCGCCGCTTATGACATGGCGGCGCCGACCGCGGCAGGCCGTCCAGCGCAGATCACGGTGCGGCCCGGACATGTTGACAATCCCGCCTGCTCCGTCAAGTTCGACCGATCGCCGCGACGGCCAGAACCAAGAAGCATGCGCGGCCCAAGAAAATACGCCAAGGGAGAACGCAATGGCGATTGCGGAACAGCAGACGCAGGGACAGGCGTCCGGTGACCAGAGCTGGCACGGCATCGTCCTGCAAACCCTGAAGCGCAACGAGATCAGCCTCATTCCTTACGTGCCCGACCGGGTGCTGACGCCCCTGATCAAGAACCTGCACGCCGATCCTTTCTTCACCACCTTCGCCACTGCCCGCGAGGAGGAAGCCGTCGGCATCGTCTCGGGCGCCTGGATGGGTGGGCGGCGCGGCGCGGTGCTGATGCAGACCTCCGGCTTCGCCACCCTCGCCAATGTGCTCGCCTCGCTCGCGGTGCCCTACCAGATCCCGCTGATCATGTTCGTGTCCGAGCGCGGCACGCTCGGCGAGTTCAACTACGGCCAGTCCCTGGTCTGCCGCACCATGCGTCCGGTGCTGGATTCGCTGGCGCTGGAGCACCACACCATCACCCGGCTCGACGAGCTCGAATTCATCGCCGACCGTTCGATCAAGCAGGCCGTCACGACACAGGCGCCGGTGGCCCTGATCCTCAACCCGCTGCTCACCGGCGGCAAGGTTTTCGACAAGTGAGCGCCACCATGAACACTGGCAATACCAAGGTGATGAACCGGTTCGATGTGACCTCGCGCCTGATCGCAAAGCTCAAGCACGAGGAAGCGGTGATCGGCGGCATCGGCAACACCAATTTCGACCTCTGGGCCGCCGGGCATCGCCCGCAGAATTTCTACATGCTGGGCAGCATGGGGCTCGCCTTCCCGATCGCGCTCGGCGTGGCGCTGGCGCAGCCCGACCGCCGCGTCTTCGCGCTCGAAGGCGATGGCTCGCTGTTGATGCAGCTCGGCGCACTCTCGACGATCGCGACGTTGAAGCCGAAAAACCTCATCATGATCGTGATGGACAACGGCATCTATCAGATTACCGGCGCACAGCCGACACCCGCGGCCAGCGTCGCGGATATCGTTGCCATCGCCGCAGGCTCTGGCCTTGCGAATAGCGCCTGGGCTGCGGACGAGGAGGATTTCGAGCGCCTGGTCGATACGGCGATGTCCGCCGCCGAGCCGAGCCTGATCGCGGTCCGCATCGACGACAAGCCGGGCGTCGGCACCACAAGGCGCGATCCCGTACAAATCCGGGAGCGCTTCATGCACGGGCTCGGCGTGCGCGAGCCGCTTTAACTTTTTGTCATTAACTACACAGCGATCTGATGGAGGGACTGTACCGGCCCGCTGCCAATCTGTGCTAAGCGAACCGGATGTCCATTTTGATCCGTTCCTTTGCCTGGCTGCTCGCGGCCGCCGTTACTTTCGCCACCCTCGGTCCCCCTGGCCTGCGGCCCCATTCCGACCTCGGCCAGGACGGCGAACACGCTCTCGCATTCATCCTGGTGGGGCTGGCCTTCGGCCTCGCCTATCCGCGGCGGCGCCTGCTGGGTGCGGGGGCCGCAGTCGTGCTGATTGGCGTGCTCGAACTGATGCAATTTTGGGCACCCGGACGCCACGCCCGGCTGGAGGACTTTCTGGTCGACGCGCTGACGGCCTGCCTTGGCTTTGCGCTCGCGGCGATCACCGATTGGGTTGTGACACGCTTTCTCGCAAGCCCCTCTGCAGCAAGCGAAGGCCCCGCGGAGTAGAACTCCCCAGGGCCCTTTTCTCTCCACGCCTGTGGTCGGCCTGGATCAGTCGATGATCTTGACGACGCGACGCGTGCGCGGTTCGACGATCACGCGGCGATCGTTCACGACCGCATAGCGATACTCGGTGTAGTTCGGCACGGGGCGGAGCACCACGGTCGGCGGCAACGGCTCGCCCACCACGACGCGCTCCTCGACCACGACGGAGTCACTCCGCGGGATTCCGCCCAGCACCGCATTCGGAATCTCGAGGCCGGCTCCGACGGCCGCACCAACGGTGCCGCCAACCATCGCGCCGATCGGTCCGCCGATGTCGCCACCAGCACGCGCGCCGTCCCTGGCGCCTTGTTCGGTCGTCGACTGAGCAAAGGCTGCGCTCGACGCCAGCAGCGACGCTGCAGCCAACGTAATCGCAAGACGGGTTTTCATGTTGTTTTGTCTCCAGTGATTGTCCTGCGCCTTCAACCGCGGGGCCGGAGCATTGTTCCGGTTCCCCCGTGGCGAAGAGGCTTCAAAACTGGAGAGTGTTACCGCGTAACAGTTCAGGCCGCCGCGATCTCGTGGCCTGCCATCAGTTCCAATGCCCGCACCATCGCGGAATGATCCCAGCCCTTGCCGCCATGCGCGGTGCAGGCCGAGAACAATTGCTGCGCCACCGCCGTGCTCGGCAGCGACAGGCCGAGCGTGCGCGCGCCCTCGAGCGCGAGATTGAGATCCTTCTGGTGCAGCTCGATGCGGAAACCAGGATCGAAATTGCGCTTCACCATGCGCTCGCCGTGCACTTCGAGGATGCGCGAGGAGGCAAAGCCGCCCATCAGCGCCTTGCGCACCAGCGCCGGATCGGCCCCGGCTTTGGATGCAAATAACAGCGCCTCGCTCACCGCCTCGATCGTCAGCGCGACGATGATCTGGTTGGCAACCTTCGTCGTCTGCCCGTCGCCATTGGCGCCGACGTGAGTGACGTTCTTGCCCATCTTGTCGAACACCGGCTTCATGGTGCCAAAGGCCCGCTCCGGCCCGCCAACCATGATGGTGAGACTCGCCGCCTTGGCGCCGACCTCCCCGCCCGACACCGGCGCGTCGAGATAATCCGCCCCGAGCGCCTCGATCTTCTTGGCGAACTCCTTCGTCGCCAGCGGCGAGATCGAGCTCATGTCGACGACGATCTTGCCTTTCGAGATACCGCTCGCAACACCATCCTTGCCGAACAGCACCGCTTCCACATGCGGCGTATCCGGCACCATGATGATGACGGCATCCGCGCCCTCCGCGACTTCCTTGGCCGACTTGCAGGCGATGCCGCCCGCGGAAATCAGCTCAGCCGCAACCGGCGCAACATCGTGCAGGAGAACACGATGGCCAGCGCTAAGGAGATGGCCGGCCATCGGCCGTCCCATGGTGCCAAGTCCGATGAAGCCGATGTTGGTCATGTCTCATTCCTCCAGATTTAGGCCAAGTCGATCCACAAGCTCGGTGCACCTCTCCCGCTTGCGGGGGAGGTCGGCGCGTAGCGCCGGGTGGGGGCTCTATCCGCTTGGGGGCTTTCAGCGCATCTCGATCGAATCTTTTCGCGGAGATACCCCCACCCCAGCCCTCCCCCGCAAGCGAGAGAGGGAGCGCACCGTCGCTGTGGGTGCGTTCTCAGGTCTCAAAGGTCTGCGCAGCGTGCCAGGACAGCCCTTCCAGCGTCGTGGTGCGCGGCTTGTATTCGCAGCCGATCCAGCCGCGATAGCCGATCGCGTCGAGATGGCGGAACAGGAAGGGATAGTTGATCTCGCCGGTGCCGGGCTCGTGGCGGCCCGGATTGTCGGCGAGCTGGATGTGCGCGATCTCAGGCAGATATTCCTGCATGGTGCGGGCGAGATCGCCCTCCATGATCTGCATGTGATAGATGTCGTACTGGACGAACAGATTGTTCGACCGCACCTCGGAGATCAGCTGTATCGCCTGCTCGGTGCCGTTGAGGAAGAAGCCGGGAATGTCGAGCGTGTTGATCGGCTCGACCAGCAGCTTGATGTTCTCACGTGCCAGCGTCGAGGCCGCAAAGCGCAGATTGCCCACCAGCGTCTCGTTCAGCTCGCGTGGATCGGTATCGGCAGGCGCGATACCCACGAGGCAGTTGAGCTGCTCGCAATCGAGCGCCTTGGCATAGTCGATGGCGCGAAACACGCCGTCGCGGAATTCAGCTGTGCGATCGGGCAGGATTGCAATGCCACGCTCGCCCCCCGCCCAGTTTCCCGCCGGCAGATTGTGCAGCACCTGCGTCAGACCATGGGCTTCCAGCTGCTCGCGCAGCTGCGCCTTGTCGAAATCATAGGGGAAGAGATACTCGACCCCGGAAAAGCCCGCCGCCTTCGCCGCTGCGAAGCGGTCGAGGAACGGCATCTCGTTGAAGAGCATGGTGAGGTTGGCGGCGAATTTCGGCATGATGCTCTCCCCTATTCCGCCGGCTGCAGCACGCGCGTGGCGCCGACCTCG
The DNA here is from genome assembly GCF_014198315.1 of Bradyrhizobium sp. CIR48. Classification (NCBI taxonomy): domain Bacteria; kingdom Pseudomonadati; phylum Pseudomonadota; class Alphaproteobacteria; order Hyphomicrobiales; family Nitrobacteraceae; genus Bradyrhizobium; species Bradyrhizobium sp. CIR48. Next base: position 76,943 of record NZ_JACIHG010000006.1, on the reverse strand, counting down.
TCGAGCGGCAGGTCCAGCACCTCCTCGAACTCGACGATGTTGTCGATCTCCGTTCCCATCGCGATGTTGGTGACGCGTTCGAGGATGAACTCGACCACCACGGGCACGCGGTGCTTGGCCATCAATTCACGCGCGGTCGCGAACGCGGCCTGCGCGTCCTTTGGATCGGTGACGCGGATCGCCTTGCAGCCGAGGCCTTCGGCGACCGCGACGTGGTCGACGCCGTAGACGCCGATCTCGGGCGCGTTGATGTTCTCGAAAGAGAGCTGGACGTGATAGTCCATCTCGAAGCCGCGCTGGGCCTGGCGGATCAAGCCGAGATAAGAATTGTTCACGACGACGTGGATGTAGGGCAGATTGAACTGCGCCCCGACGGCGAGCTCCTCGATCAGGAACTGGAAGTCGTAGTCGCCGGAGAGCGCGACGATATCGCGATCCGGGCACGCCGCACGCACGCCGAGCGCGGCGGGCAGTGTCCAGCCGAGCGGCCCCGCCTGCCCGGCATTGATCCAGTTGCGCGGCTTGTAGACGCCGAGGAACTGGGCGCCGGCGATCTGCGACAGGCCGATCACGGTGACGTAGCAGGTGTCGCGACCAAAGGCCTTGGTCATCTCCTCATAGACGCGCTGCGGCTTGATCGGGACGTTGTCGAAGTGGCTCTTGCGCAGCATCGTCTTCTTGCGATCGCGGCAGGCCGCGGGCCACGCCTGGCGCTCGCGCAGCTTGCCCGACCGGCGCCACTCCCTGGCGACGGTGACGAACAGCTCGAGCGCGGCCTTGGCGTCCGAGACGATGCCGAGATCCGGATTGAACACGCGCCCGATCTGGGTCGGCTCGATGTCGACATGCACGAAGGTGCGGCCCTTGGTGTAGGTCTCGACCGAGCCGGTGTGGCGGTTGGCCCAGCGGTTGCCGATGCCGAGCACGAAGTCGGATTCAAGCATGGTGGCGTTACCGTAGCGGTGGCTGGTCTGAAGACCGACCATGCCGGCCATCAGCACATGATCGTCAGGGATCGCGCCCCACCCCATCAGCGTCGGCACCACAGGCACGTTGGCGATCTCGGCGAATTCCACCAATAGGTCCGACGCATCGGCATTGATGATGCCGCCGCCGGCGACGATCAGCGGCCGCTCGGCGACGTTGAGCATCTCCAGCGCCTTCTCGACCTGTTTGCGCGTCGCGGTGGGCTTGTAGACCGGCAGCGGCTCATAGGTCTCATCGTCGAACTCGATCTCGGCCAGCTGCACGTCGAGCGGCATGTCGATCAGCACCGGCCCGGGCCGGCCCGAGCGCATGACATGAAACGCCTGGCTGAACACGCGCGGCACCAGCGCCGGCTCGCGCACGGTAACGGCCCATTTCGTCACGGGCTTTGCGATCGACTCGATGTCGACAGCCTGGAAATCCTCCTTGTAGAGCCGCGCCCGCGGCGCCTGCCCGGTGATGCAGAGGATCGGAATGGAATCGGCAATCGCGGAATAGAGGCCGGTGATCATGTCGGTGCCGGCCGGCCCCGAGGTGCCGATGCAGACGCCGATATTGCCGGCCTTGGCGCGCGTATAGCCCTCGGCCATGTGCGAGGCACCCTCGACATGCCGCGCCAGAATGTGGTGGATCGAGCCGCGCTTCTTCAGCGCCGAGTAAAGCGGATTGATCGCGGCCCCGGGAACTCCGAAGGCGGTGGAGATGCCTTCCTTTTCCAGAATTCGCACGGCAGCATCGATAGCTCGCATCTTCGCCATATCGGACCTCGCTCGGTTCAAGTCAGCGAGCGAGATCATCGGGTGCGCGTGATGCGATCTCAACGAGATCGATTTTATTTTCCACGATGTGGCAGCCGCGGAAAAATCTTGGGCGTCTCAAGCGGTTAGATCGAGAGTCGCGTGAAACGCGGATCACTCGAACAGCGGCGCCAGCTCCATCTGCGGCACCAGCACGAGGCCCTTGTCGGTGATGCGAATTTCCGGAATGACCGATAGGGGAATCAAATTGAAGCCCATGTAGGGGATGGTGCAGCCGGCCTCGGCCCATTCCTTCTTCAGCGCCTTGACCTCTTCGGCCACCTCCGTGACGCGCTTGTCCGAGAGAAGCCCCGCGATCGGCAGCGGGACCAGCGCCCTTACCTTGCCGTCGGCGACGACGCAGACGCCGCCCTGCAGGTCCTTGATGGCCGCGATCGCGACTTGCATATCGGGCTCGTTGGTGCCGGCGACAATGATGTTGTGGCTGTCGTGTCCGACGCTGGAGGCGACCGCGCCGCGCTTGAGGCCAAAGTCCTTCAGCAGTCCATAAGCGACGTTGCCGGACGACTTGCCGTGGCGCTCGATGACCGTGACGAAGCAGAGGCCGTAGCGCGCGAACAAAGACGGCCAGTCTTTGGCGGGTTCGATCGCGACTTTGTCATGGATCAGCGTGATGCCCGGCAGCGCCGTCTTGATGGCATTGACGGTGCAGGCCTTCGCCGGGAGATCCGGCGTCAGCTTGACCTTCTTCGGCAGCTTCACCGTCGCGTAAGCCGCCTTTGGATATTGATAGCGGTGCGACAGCGCCTGATCGAGCAGCCCGGTGATCTTGCGGTTCTCGACCACGAGCTCGCCGCCATACCAGGTGCATTGTGGCTTGAGCTGGTCGTCCATCAGCACGAGGTCGGCGCGGCGGCCGCCGCCGAGGCCACCGATGTCGCCATCCATGCCGAAGCGCGTAGCGCCATGCAGCGAGCCCATCGACCAGGCCTGCTCCGGTGACATCCCGGCCTTCACGGCTTCGCGCACCACCCAGTCGAGGCCGAACATGAGCAAATCGTCGGCGTCGCGGTCGTCGGTGCACACGGCCGTGCGCTTGTGCGACGCACCGAGCTCGGTGATGGTGCGGATCGCCTGCGGCAGCGAATGCCATGGCGTCGTCGGCGGTCCGCCGCGCAGGAATACCCAAACACCGGCATCGAGCAGATCGTCGGCGATGTCGCGCTCGATCGCCTCATGGGTGTCGCTGACACCGCTCGCCGCATAGGCCGCGACGAATTCGCGGCCGTAGACGTGGCCGGACACCGGACGTCCCCGCTTCAAGGCGGCCGCAAGGATGGCATGGCTGCGCTCGTCGCCCATCGTGACAGGCACGAAATCCATCTTCTCACCAAGCCCCACGGCTTCGGGCCAGCGGTCGAACAGGCCGGCGATCTTGTCCGGTGTGAGGTCGCCGCCCGCCGTTTCCAATTCGGCCGACGTTGCCGGCACCGTGCTCGGCACCGTCAAAAAGATCGAGAGCGGCGCCTCGCGCGCGTCCTCCAGCATCGCCTCGACGCCGGCGACGTCCATGACATTGCCGATCTCGTGGCTGTCGCAGAAGATCGTGGTGGTGCCGTTGAGCAGCGCGGCCTCGGCATAAGCGCAGGCCGTCACCATCGAGGATTCGATGTGGATGTGCGGATCGACCAGGCCCGGCGCGACGATGCCGCCAGCGGCATCGTAGAGCGGCACGCTGGGCCAGACTTTCTTCGCCGCACCTGATGGCTTCACCGCCGCGATGCGCCCGCCGGTGATCCAGATCTCCCGACCGGGATGAATGCGTTCCGAATAGGTCGAGAGCACCCGCGCGCCGGTGATGACCAAATCTGGCGCGAGGCGAGCGGAAGCGACGTCGGCAAGGCGCCGGGTCATCGCATGCAGCGGGGCGACGGTGAAGCGGGTGAGTTTGGGCATCGGGACCCTCGCGATTGGACAGTCCAACGATGATCGACCCCGCAGGCCGGCGGGGGCAATTCAAATAAAGCGGCACCTTTGCTTACGCACTGGGCAAACGTGCCGCGTGGCGAGTTCCGCTAATCCTCGGTCGCTTTGAACCGGCCCAGCCCCTTCAGCACAAACGGCGCCAGCAGCGCGATCAGGGCCAGCGCCAGCAGCGTCGCCGAGATCGGGCTCTGCAGCAGCGTCATGGGATCGCCGAGGCTGATCGCGAGCGCCCTGCGCAACTGGCTCTCGGCGATCGGGCCTAGGATCAGGCCGACCACGACGGGCGCGATTGGAAAATCGAACCGGCGCATCAGGAAGCCGAGCACGCCGAAGCCGGCCAGCATCGACAATTCGACCACCGACGGCTTTGCGGCGATGGTGCCCATGGTCGCGAACACGAGGATGCCGGCATAGAGCCACGGCTGCGGGATTGCGAGCAGCCGCACCCAGAGGCCGACCAGCGGCAGGTTCAGCACCAGCAGCATGCAATTGGCAATGAACAGACTGGCGATCAGGCCCCAGACCAGGTCAGGCCGCTCGGCGAACAGCAGCGGTCCCGGGTTGAGGCCGTATTGCTGGAAGCCCGCCAGCATCATCGCGGCAGTTGCCGAGGTCGGCAGCCCGAGCGTCAGCAGCGGCACCAGCGTGCCGGCGGCGGAGGCGTTGTTGGCGGCTTCCGGCCCCGCGACGCCTTCGATCGCGCCCTTGCCGAACTCCTCGGGGTGTTTCGTCAGCCGCTTCTCGGTCGAATAGGACAGGAAGGTCGGGATCTCCGCGCCGCCTGCCGGCAGCGCGCCGATCGGAAAGCCGAACATCGTGCCGCGCAGCCACGGCTTCCACGACCGCTTCCAGTCCTCCCTGGTCATCCACAACGAGCCGCGCACCGGCTCGAGCTTTTCCTCGGTGTGGTGGCGGCGCGACGCGACGTAGAGCGCCTCGCCGACCGCGAACAGGCCAACCGCCAGCGTCGTCACCTCGACGCCGTCGAGTAATTCAGGAACGCCGAACGCAAGCCGCGCCTGTCCGGTCAGCTTGTCGATGCCGACGAGGCCCAGCGTCAGGCCGATGAACAGGCTGGTCAGGCCGCGGATCGGGGAATCGCCGAAGGTCGCGGACACCGTGACGAAGGCGACGCACATCAGCGCGAAGTAATCCTCGGGGCCAAAACGCACGGCGAAATCGACCAGCCACGGCGCGAGGAAGGCCAGACCGATGGTGGCGATGGTTCCGGCGACAAAGGAGCCGATCGCGGATGTCGCAAGCGCCGGCCCGCCGCGGCCGGCCTTGGCCATCTTGTTGCCTTCGAGCGCAGTCGCCATCGAGGCGCTCTCGCCGGGCGTGTTGATCAGGATCGCGGTGGTCGAGCCGCCATACATGCCACCATAATAGATGCCGGCGAACATGATCAGCGAACCGCCGGGGTCGAGCTTGTAGGTGACGGGCAGCAACAGCGCGACCGTCAGCGCGGGGCCGATGCCGGGCAGCACGCCCACGGCAGTGCCGAGGAACACACCGATCAGCGCGTAAAGCAGGTTCATCGGCTGAACGGCGACCGCCATGCCGTGGGCCAGCGCGGCAAAAGTGTCCATCACAGCAGTCGCTCCAGCGGGCCGGTCGGAAGGCTGAGCGTGAGCAGCCGGTCGAACGCGAGATAGATCAGGGTCGACATCACGAGGGCGATGATGGAATCTACCAGGATGGCGCGGCGGCCGAAGGCGGCCGACGTCGTCACGAACAGCGCCGACGTTGCCAGGATGAAGCCGCCGCCAAAGCCGATGATGGCGATCAGCAGCGCAAGGCCGATGAGGATCAGAACCACGGGCACCGGATCGGCGCTCTCGCGCGCCGGCAAATTGCCGCGCAGCGCGTCGATGAAATTGCCGATCGCGAGCAGCGCGAGGCCGCTGGCGACTACGACCGGCATCGCCTCGGGCCCCATGCCGTACATCGCGGTGGATGACAGGCCGCGGGCGTCGAAGACCAGCAACGCAGCGAGACCTGCGAGCAGTGCAGCGATGACGATGCCGGCGCGATCGACGCGCCGCGGCGGCTGGGCCGGATCGCCCGAGGTCATGACTTGACCAAGCCGACCGATTTCAGCACGTCGGTGACGCGCACGGTTTCCTTCTTCAGGAAGTCGGCGAAGGCGTCACCGCCGAGATAGGCGTCTTCCCAGCCCTTCTGCTTGAGGATTTCCTTCCAGGCGTCCGACTTCACCATCTTCTCGACCGCATCGCTCAAGGTCTTGCGCTGCTCCGGCGTGATGCCGGGAGGCGCCACCACCGAACGCCAGTTGGCGATCACGAGGTCGATGCCCTGTTCCTTGAAGGTCGGGATGTCGCTGCCGGAGATGCGCTTCTCCGAGGTCACGCCGATCGCGCGCAGCTTGCCGGACTTGATCTGCCCTTCATATTCGCTGAGGCCCGAAATGCCCGCGGTGACCTTGCCGCCGAGGATCGCAGCCAGCGACTCGCCGCCGCCGGAGAACGGGATGTAGTTGATCTTCTTGGCGTCGGCACCGACCGCGCCGGCGAACAACGCCGCCATCACGTGGTCCACGCCGCCGGCCGAGCCCCCGGCGAAAGTCACCTTGGCAATATCGGCCTTCACCGCGGCGGCCAGATCCTGCGCGGTCTTGATCGGCGAATTCGCGGGAACCACGATTACCTGGATTTCCTCGGTGAGGCGCGCGATCGGCGTCACCTGCTCGAGCGTCACCGGCGACTTGTTCATGGCGAGCGCGCCCACCATGACGAAGCCGTTGACCATCAGCTGGTTGCCGTCGCCCTTGGCGCCATTGACGAACTGGGCGATGCCGACGCTGCCGCCAGCGCCGGGAACGTTGGTGACCTGCACGCTGCGCGCGACGCCCGCAGCCACCAGCGCCTGCTGCATCGAGCGCGCGGTCTGGTCCCAGCCGCCGCCCGGGGCCGCCGGTGCCATCAGCTTGAGCTCGAGCTGCTGGGCAAGGGACGGCGTCGCTGCCGCAAGGGTCAGCGCGACGGCTGCGCCGGCAAGGCGCGCGGAAAATTGGAACATAAGGACGCTCTCCAGGCTCATGCGGACGTTTGCCGCATTGTGTCGTTTGGTCGCATATCAGCCAAAACGGCCGATGCTGTCCAGCGACAGTGCCCGGGTTCCCCAATTAGCGCGGTATCGGCATCACCCCGCCGAGCGCGACCGTCAGCTCGCCGGCGACCTCGCGCACGATTTGGCCAATCTCCGGCAGCCTGTCGTCGGTCAGGCGGCTGGTCATGCCTGAGACGGAAATCGCCGCGAGCGGCTCGGCGCAGTCGTTGTAGACCACTGCGGCAATACAGCGCAGCCCCATGCAGGCCTCTTCATCGTCGAGCGCAAAACCTTGCTTGCGGATTTTTTCGAGCTCCTTGAACAGGTCGCTCGGCCGCACGATCGATTTCTCGGTCAGCCGGGGCATGCCGTGATGGCGGATGACGGCGCCGACGTCCTCATCGGAATAGGTTGCGAGCACGGCCTTGCCGACGCCCGACGTCACCATGGGAACGCGACCGCCGACCTGGGTCAGCGAGCGCATGATCTCGCGGCTCTCCATGCGGGTCAGCACGATGATGAACTCATCGTCGACCACGGCGAGATTGGCGGTCTCGCGGGTGAGATCACGCAGCTTGCGCAAGTAGGGAATCGCCTGCGTGGAGAAATTACGCCGCCGCGCGAAGCTCGCGCCGACCGTGAAGGCGCGCGAGCCGACGTGCCATTTGGATTCGGCGCGGTCGAACTGCACGAAGCGGCGGCTTTCCAGCGTCGCCAGCAGGCGGTGCACCGTGGAAGCCGACAGGCCGGTGCGCACCGCCAGATCGCTGAGGCGATAGCCTTCGTCGTCCTCGGCCAGCGTTTCCAGGATCGACAGCGCGCGATCGACGGACTGCACGCCGCCGTCGCGCGTGTCGTTATCGGCCTCCGATGCCGATCGAGGCTCGAGCGATTTGCGCCGGATCACGTTCTTGCTCATCGCGACCTGCATTCGTTCTTCTTCCCCTCTCCCCGCTTGCGGGGCCGAGACGAGCTCCGCTCGCTCTGAGAGGGTCAGGGTGACGGGGAGCCTCCGCAAGGACGGCAGCAGTCAGACTCGCGGAGAGTCCCCCTCACCCGGAATTTGCTGCGCAAATTCCGGCCTCTCCCCGCAAGCGGGGAGAGGCGAAGGTCGTCATACTCAGAGCAGCCCTGCCCCGCGCGCCCATTTGTACTTAGCGCCGAGGACCTCGACCGGCAGCTCGGTCGAGTAGGCGTAGGCCGGAATGCCGTTCTGGTAGAGATATTCGGCGGCTTCCTCGACCTCAACGTCGCCCGCGAGCGAGGCGACGATCGGCTTCACGAAGCCTTTCGCCTCCATCTCCTTCTTCACCTCGACCATGTTGCGGGCGAACACCATCGGCGGCGTGACGATGGTGTGCCAGTAGCCGAGGATCAGCGAATGGATGCGCTCATCGGAGAGGCCGAGCTTCACCGTGTTGACATAGGTGATCGGCGGCTCGCCGCCGGTGATATCCACAGGATTTCCGGCAGCCCCGAACGGCGGGATGAACTTGCGGAAGGCCGCATCCAGATCCGCCGGCATCGACATCAGCGACAGGCCGTTGTCGACGCAGGAGTCCGACAGCAGCACGCCGGAGCCGCCCGCACCGGTGATGATCAGCACGTTCTCGCCCTTCGGCGTCGGCAGCACCGGCACGCCGCGGGCGAATTCGAGCAGTTGCCGCAAGCTACGAGCGCGGATCACGCCGGACTGCGCCAGGACGTCCTCGTAGATCTTGTCGTTACCGGCGAGCGCGCCGGTGTGCGACGAGGCCGCCTTGGCACCAGCCGAGGTACGACCGGCCTTGAGCACGACGACAGGCTTCTTCTTGGAGACGCGCTTGGCGGCTTCCGCGAAGGCGCGGCCGTCCTTGAGGTCTTCGCAATGCTGCGCGATCAGATTGGTGTTCGGATCCTGCTCGAAGAAGGCGAGCAGATCGTCCTCGTCGATATCGGATTTGTTGCCGAGACCGACGATGGCCGAGACGCCCATCTTGGCCGAGCGCGAGAAGCCGATGATGGCCATGCCGATGCCGCCCGACTGCGACGACAGCGCCGCGTGGCCCTTGACGTCGTAAGCCGTGCAGAAGGTCGCGCAGAGATTAGCGGGCGTATAGTAGAAGCCGTAGATGTTCGGCCCCATCAGGCGGATGTCGTACTTCTTGCCGACCTCGACGATCTCGGCCTGCAGCTCGGGCGCACCGGCCTCCGCAAAGCCCGACGGAATCAGCACCGCGCCCGGGATTTTCTTCTCGCCGCATTCGGTGAGCGCCGCCGCGACGAACTTCGCGGGGATCGCGAACACCGCCGTGTCGATCACGCCAGGCACGTCCTTGACGCTCTTATAGGCCTTGTAGCCGAGGATCTCGGCGGCCTTGGGGTGGATCGGGTAGATGTCGCCCTTGTAGCCGCCGTTGATGAGGTTCTTCATCACGGAATTGCCGATCTTGCCGTCCTCGGCGGAGGCGCCGACCACGGCGACTGCCTTGGGCTGCATGATGCGGCTCATCGCCGCGACAATCTCTTCGGTCGGGCGCGGCTTCGGCTTCGGCACATAGGCGAAGTCAACGACGATGCGCACATCGGCGGCGGTCGCGCCCTTCGCCGTCGCGAATACCGGGTTGAGGTCGAGCTCGACGATTTCAGGGAAATCGGTGACGAGCTGCGAGACCTTGACGATGACATCGGCGAGGGCGTTGCGGTTCACCGGCTCGCCGCCGCGCACGCCCTTCAGGATCTCATGCGCCTGGATGCCGTCGAGCATCGAGAGCGCGTCTTCCTTGGTCGCGGGCGCGAGGCGGAAGGTGATGTCCTTGAGCACCTCGACCAGCACGCCGCCGAGGCCGAAGGCGACGAGCTTGCCGAACGAGCCGTCGGTGATCGAGCCGACGATGACCTCGGTGCCGCCAGCCAGCATCTGCTGCACCTGGACGCCGTCGATCTTGGCATCGGCCTTGTATTTCCTGGCGTTGCCGAGAATGGTCTCATAGGCCTTCTCGGCTTCTTCGGCGGTCTTGAGGCCGACGATGACGCCGCCGGCTTCGGTCTTGTGGAGAATGTCCGGCGAGACGATCTTCATCACGACCGGGAAGCCCATCGACGAGGCCATCTTGCCGGCCTCGCCCGCCGACTTCGCCACGCCCTCCTTCGGCACCGGAATGCCATAGGCGTCGCAGACCAGCTTGCCTTCCGGGGCCGTCAGGCTGGTGCGGTTGTCCGCCTTGACCTGGTCAAGCACCTTGCGGACGGCTTCTTTGGAATTGGACATGTGGCTTCTCCCTTGACCTCAGTTCGTTCTTTTCAAAGCGCGCGCGTGGTTTTGCGGCTGCCCGTGATGCTTGCCATTCGCCGCGCTCTGTTCCATTCCGCGGAACGGAGCGGCATAAGCCAGACTACTCCGCCGCCGTGGATCAAAAATGGCTGGCGATGGCATTTGGTATGCCAGAAGCCAACTTGTCAAGCTGCAGCATTGCTTGGAACGCCGCAAAAAATAGCCAGCTTGACATTCTGGCATGTGGTATGCCAAAAACTTTCCCGTTAATAATCCTGTAAAAGACGACTCCCACTGGAGGAGATTCGTCGTGTCACTGCGGAAACCAACCAAGGCGTTGCCGAACATGGCCGAGGCAGATATCGCAATCGTTCGTATTGCCCCGGAGAGCAGCTTCAAGAACAAGGCGTATGACGCCTTGAAGGAAGCCATCCTCAGGATGGACATCTATTCGACGCCCGAGCCGGTGATGCTCGACGAGCGCGCGCTGTCCGAACGTCTGGGTGTCAGCCGCACCCCGATCCGCGAAGCGATCGCGATGCTCGAGCAGGACGGCTTCGTGAAGACGGTGCCGCGCCGCGGCATCATGGTGGTGCGCAGGACCAAGAGCGAGATCGTCGACATGATCCGCGCCTGGGCGGCGCTGGAGAGCATGGCCGCGCGCCTCATCACCACCACTGCGCGCAAGAAGGACATCACGGCGCTGCGCGACTACTTCAAGGACTTCGGCAAGGACCGCCTGCCCGAGGATCACGTCGAGGAATATTCGCGCGCCAATATCGCCTTCCACCAGGCGCTGATCTCGCTGTCGGAATCGCCGGTGCTGGTCGATCTCACCAACGACCTGCTGCTGCACGTGCGCGGTTATCGCCAGCTGACCATCGGACGCAAGGACCGCACCGCGACCTCGCTGCCCGAGCATCTCGGCATGATCGAAGCACTGGAGGCGCGCGACACCGAGCTCGCCGAGAAGCGCGCCCGCGACCACACTCTCGGCCTTGCCGCTTACGTCGAAGCGCACGGCCAGGAACTGTTCACGTAACCAAGCAACGTTCACCAGAAGGGCGAACAATTCGCCCCGCTATATGAGACCAGGGAGACAAGGCCCATGCTGAATACCGCGACCAAGTCCGAGGCACCGGGCACCGAGCAGGAGCTGACGGATGGCTTTCATCTCGTCATTGACGCGCTCAAGCTGAACGGCATCAACACCATCTATAATGTGCCGGGCATCCCGATCACGGATTTGGGCCGCATGGCGCAGGCCGAGGGCATCCGCGTGATCTCGTTCCGCCACGAGCAGAATGCCGGTTACGCCGCAGGCATCGCCGGCTACCTCACCAAGAAGCCCGGCGTCTGCCTCACGGTCTCCGCGCCCGGCTTCCTCAACGGTCTCACCGCGCTCGCCCACGCCACCACCAACTGCTACCCGATGATCCTGGTCTCGGGCTCGTCCGAGCGCGAGATTGTCGACCTGCAGCAGGGCGACTACGAAGAGATGGACCAGCTCGCGATCGCAAAGCCGCTGTGCAAGGCGGCCTATCGCGTGCTGCACGCCCAGGACATCGGCATCGGCCTGGCCCGCGCCATCCGCGCTGCGGTCTCGGGCCGTCCGGGCGGCGTCTATCTCGACCTGCCGGCAAAGCTGTTCGGCCAGGTGATGAGCGCCGATGCCGGCCAGAAGTCGCTGGTCAAGGTGATCGACGCTGCGCCCGCGCAGATCCCCTCGCCCGCTTCGGTCAAGCGTGCGCTCGACGTGTTGAAGGGCGCAAAGCGTCCGCTCATCATCCTCGGCAAGGGCGCGGCCTACGCCCAGGCCGACGAAGAGATCAAATCCTTCGTCGAGAAGAGCGGCGTGCCCTTCCTGCCGATGAGCATGGCCAAGGGCCTCCTGCCCGACACCCATCCGCAATGCGCCGGTGCGGCCCGCTCGACCGTGCTGAAGGAATCCGACGTCGTCATGCTGATCGGCGCGCGGCTGAACTGGCTGCTCTCGCACGGCAAGGGCAAGAGCTGGGGCGAAGCGCCCAAGAAGTTCATCCAGGTCGATATCGAGCCGCGCGAGATGGACTCCAACGTCGAGATCGTCGCGCCCGTGGTCGGCGACATCGGCTCGGTCGTCTCCGCCTTCAACCAGGCGATGGCTTCGGGCTGGACCGCCCCGCCTGCCGAATGGACCAAGGCGATCTCGTCCAAGCGCGAAGAGAACGTCGCCAAGATGGCGCCGAAGCTCATGAACAACAAATCGCCGATGGACTATCACGGCGCGCTCGGCGTGCTGAAGAACGTCATCAAGGAGTACCCCGAGGCGATCCTCGTCAACGAAGGCGCGAACACGCTCGACCTCGCCCGCGGTGTGATCGACATGTACCGCCCGCGCAAGCGTCTCGACGTCGGCACCTGGGGCGTGATGGGCATCGGCATGGGCCAGGCGATCGCGGCCGCGCTCGAGACCGGTCACCCCGTGCTCGCAGTGGAAGGCGACTCGGCCTTCGGCTTCTCCGGCATGGAGGTCGAGACCATCTGCCGCTACAACCTTCCGATCTGCGTCGTCATCTTCAACAATGACGGCATCTATCGCGGCACCGACGTCAACGGCGCCAACGCCGATCCCGCGACGACGGTATTCGTCAAGGGCGCTCGCTACGACAAGATGATGGAAGCCTTCGGCGGCGTCGGCGTGAATGCCACCTCGCCGGACGAGCTCAAGCGTGCCGTCAACGAAGCCATGAAGTCCGGCAAGCCGACGCTCATCAACGCGGTGATCGATCCGGCCGCGGGCTCGGAGAGCGGCCGCATCGGCAATCTCAATCCGCAGAGCGTTCTGCAGAAGAAGAAGTAAGTCCACCCCTCAACCCTTAATTCCCTGCGGTTGGCGGGGGCAGACACAGAGTACGGAGCAACACGATGACCAAAGCGCTTACGGGCGTTCGCATTCTCGACTTCACCCACGTTCAATCAGGACCGACCTGCACGCAGCTGCTCGCCTGGTTCGGCGCCGACGTGATCAAGGTGGAACGTCCGGGCGTGGGTGACATCACCCGCGGCCAGCTGCAGGACATCCCGAACGTGGACAGCCTGTATTTCACCATGCTCAACCACAACAAGCGCTCGATCACGCTCGACACCAAGAACCCCAAGGGCAAGGAAGTCCTCACCGAGCTGATCAAGAAGTGCGACGTGCTGGTGGAGAATTTCGGCCCCGGCGTGCTCGACCGCATGGGCTTCCCCTGGGAGAAGATCCAGGCCATCAACCCGAAGATGATCGTCGCCTCGATCAAGGGCTTCGGCCCCGGTCCGTACGAAGACTGCAAGGTCTATGAGAACGTCGCGCAGTGCACCGGCGGCGCCGCTTCCACCACCGGCTTCCGCGACGGTCTTCCGCTCGTCACCGGCGCGCAGATCGGCGACAGCGGCACCGGCCTCCACCTCGCGCTCGGCATCGTCACCGCGCTCTACCAGCGCACCGTCACCGGCAAGGGCCAGAAGGTTACGGCTGCGATGCAGGACGGCGTGCTCAACCTCGCCCGCGTCAAGCTGCGCGACCAGCAGCGCCTCGCCCATGGCCCGCTGAAGGAATACAGCCAGTACGGCGAAGGCATTCCGTTCGGCGACGCCGTGCCGCGCGCCGGCAATGATTCCGGCGGCGGCCAGCCCGGCCGCATCGTCAAGTGCAAAGGCTGGGAGACCGATCCCAACGCCTACCTCTATTTCATCACCCAGGCGCCGGTCTGGGAGAAGATCTGCGACGTGATCGGCGAACCCGGCTGGAAGACCCATCCCGACTACGCCAAGCCGCCGGCCCGGCTGTCGCGCCTCAACGAGATTTTTGCGCGCATCGAGCAGTGGACGATGACCAAGACCAAGTTCGAGGCGATGGAAATCCTCAACAAGGACGACATCCCCTGCGGCCCGATCCTGTCGATGAAGGAGATCATCGAGGACCAGTCGCTGCGCGCCACCGGTACCTTGGTCGAAGTCGACCACCCCACCCGCGGCAAGTACATTTCGGTCGGCAACCCGATCAAGCTGTCGGATAGCCCGAGCGACGTCGAGCGCTCCCCGCTGCTCGGCGAGCACACCGACGAGATCCTGCGCTCCGTGCTCGGCTTCAGCGACCATCAGGTCGCCGACATCCACAAGTCCGGCGCGCTCGACCCGCCGCAGAAGCAGGCCGCGGAGTAAGCGAACCTATCAGTGAACGACGAAAGGCCGCCGGTTTCGGCGGCCTTTTTGTTTCGGACCGAAGGAACTGAACCACACGCCGGCCGTTACTCCTTCGACCGGCATGCTCTCAGAAGTGCGAACGTGCCGCCTCCACGGCGAGTGACCAAACCTCGCGCCAAACCGCCCAACACTGAAGGATTGTCCACCCTCCCGTTCAGAGGGTGACTAATCCGCTCGCAAGCGGGTGGCGTCGCGTTCGGCGCTCGCGGGCCACGCCCATTGATCGAAGTGAGGTCGAAATGTTGAGAGATCAATCCTCTGATCGGGCCAGGCGTGAAGCCAACAAGGCGTTCAAGCCTGTCAAGACGCAGAAGCCCATGACTGACTATGCGAAACACCAGCACTCCCTCAACGAGAACCGCGAGCGGCTCAAAGCAGAGCGATTGGCCCGCGAGGCAAAGTCGAAAGAGCTGCTCGAAAAAGGCTTGCCCGAATAGGAAGCGTAGGTTTGAGGCGACTACGCGAAGCCTCCTCTGGCGAAACACTTAGGAGTTGAACGAGGAACGGCTGCGGAATTGTGGCTTCCGTTGACGCGGCGTAGACATTCGGGCTGATCTTGCTGCTCAGGATGGGAGGTCACCATGTCACTACTGGGCAAGGCCGCCGTCGCGATGTGGTGGAGCGTTCGCCCCGAGCAGCGCACCGAGTTCGGCGACTGGCATTCGCATGAACACTTCCAGGAGCGGATGAGCATTCCCGGCTTCCGGCGCGGGTCGCGCTGGACCAGCACGACGGACGCCGAAGGTTTCTTCGTGCTCTACGAGCTCGAACAATACGAGGTCCTCACGTCGAAGGGATATCTCGACCGGCTCAACGCGCCAACGCCGTGGTCGACCAGGATGATGCCGCATCATCTCGGCATGGTCCGCAGCCAATGCCGGATCGTCGCGAGCTTTGGCGGAGGTGTGGCGACCTCGCTTGCCACCATCAGGCTGTCGCCGGAAACCGGACGGGATGCGCAATTGCAGACGCGCCTGTCGGAAACGCTCAGCGCATTGGCGCTGCAGCCGGGGCTGACAGGCGCCCACCTCCTCTTCACCGACACGCCTCGCACGAGCGCGCCCACGACTGAACAACAGATCCGCGGCAAGGACGGCGCTGCCGACTGGATCGTGCTGCTCTCAGGCTACGATGCCGATGTGGTTGAGGCTGTGATCGCCAGCCCGCTTTCGCCAGGATCGCTTGGCGATCTCGGCGCACAGAACAATGCGACGATCGGCCGCTACAGGCTGGCATTCACGATGACGCCACAGGATGTCGCAGCGACCTAGCAACCCGGCCAGAAGGACCGTCGACAAAAAAACGAGATGCCATGTCGGATCGGCGCCTTCCCGGTCGTCCTCGTGACATGAATGGGCCATAGACGCCAATCTCGGGCCCATCAATCACTGAGGATAACAACCATGCCCAGCACGATCCGCCTGCATCGCGTTCTCGCCACCAGCCCGCAAAAAGTCTATCGCGCTTTCCTGGAGGCCGATGCGATGGCGAAATGGCTGCCGCCGAACGGCTTCACCTGCACCGTGCATCATTTCGAGCCCAAGGTCGGCGGCACGTTCAAGATGTCGTTCCGGAATTTCACGACGGGCAACAGCCATTCGTTCGGCGGCGAATATGTCGAGCTCGTGCCCGGCGAACGTCTCCGCTACACCGACAGGTTCGACGATCCCAACCTGCCCGGCGAAATTCAGGTCACCGTGATCCTGAAGAAGGTCTCGGTTGGCACCGAGATCGACATCACGCAGGCCGGCATCCCCGACGTGATCCCGCCGGAGGCCTGCTATCTCGGCTGGCAGGAATCGCTGCGCAATCTGGCGAAGCTGGTCGAGCCGGAGATCAATCAGTAGCGACGGCCTTGACGTCGTAGTGCCGTAGAGTGGGCAAAGGCGCAACTGCGCCGTGCCCACGATCTTCCGATACGGCGACAGACGCGTGGGCACGCTTCGCTTTGCCCACCCTACGGCACTGGTCGAGCCTATGCGCCGTTCTACCCACGCCGTCATTGCGAGCGTAGCGACAATCCAGAGACTTTCCGCGGAGGGATTCTGGATTGCTTTGCTGCGCTCGCAATGACGGAGAATCGTTAAGCCCCCGCCTTCGCCTCGAGCCCGCCGCCGGCAGTCCAGCGGTCCGGGTTGGGGCTGTGCCCGATCAAGGCGAGCCCATAGGCGATCGACTCGAACTGGTCGCCCGACATCAGCCGTTCGTTGCCGAACCGCTCGGCGAACAGTTTTCGGACCGCCGGTACGAAGGACGTGCCGCCGGTCAAGAACACCTTCTCGATCTCGTGCGCAGTGATGCCGGCTTCGGCCAGCACCTTGTCGACGGTGGCCCCGAGCCGGGCGATGTCGTCGGCAATCCAGGCTTCGAAATTCTTCCGCGTGATGGCCGCGCCGATGTCGACGCCGCCGCCCCTGAAGCGGAAATCCACCTCGTCCTGCGCCGACAGCGCGACCTTGGCATTTGACACTGCACGGTACAGCGAAAAGCCGAGGTCGAGATCGACGATGGTGATGAAATCCTCGAGCAGTTTTGGCTTCAGCGCGGTGCGCGCAAGTTCCCTCAGCTCGCGCAGATCGCCGTTGCTCTTCATCATCGCCAGTTGATGCCAGCGCGCGAGGTTGGTGTAATGGCCGCTGGGGATCGGCAGCACCTTGTCGAACGAGCGGAAGCTGGAGCCCTTGCCGAGCCGCGGCGAGACGACGTGGTCGACGATCCGGTAGTCGAACGTGTCGCCGGCAATGCCGATGCCGGCGTGGCCGAGTGGCTCGGCGCGAAGGCTGCCGCCCGCGCGCGAGAAGCGCATCACGGAGAAATCGCTGGTGCCGCCGCCAAAATCCGCCACCAGCACGGTGGCATCGCGCTCCAGCCTTCGGGCAAAGGAGAACGCGGCGCCGACGGGCTCGTAGACGTAGCGCGCGTGGCCGGCGCCCAGGCGCTCGAACGCGGCGCGGTAGCGCTGCATCGCCAGCTCTTCATCGGGATTGCCGCCGGCGAAGCGCACCGGGCGGCCGACCGTGACGGTCGAGGTCTCGAAGCCGAACCTGTCGCCGCCATGGCGCGCCAGCGTCCGCAGGAACGCCGCCAGAATATCCTCGAACTTGAATCGCTGCCGGAACACTTGCGTGGTGTTGAAGCTGCTGCTCGCCGCAAACGTCTTGAACGATTGCAGGAAGCGGTAGACGTGGCGTCCTTCGAGGAATTGCTCGATCGCCCAGGGGCCGCCTTCGGCCTGGGCACCGGCGCCCGGCCGGTCCTCCCAGAAGCACAAAGCCGATACATAGACGCTATGGCGCTGTCCGCCGTGGTCGAAGCGGATGGCCTCGACCCGGCGGTCGTCCGCGGCAAGGGCGACGACCGTATTGCTGGTCCCAAAATCGATGCCGATCGAGACGGCGGGCGAGGCGCTCGACATGAACCACTCTGACAGATGATTGGAAGGGGGCAGACCACTAGCGACTTTGACCTGCCCTGCCAAGCCTTGCCCTGCCAAGAAAGCCCTTGCCCTGCAAAGCCCTCGGCCATAGAGGCTCGCGTCAGGTTCGCGCCGGAGGGCACCGTTTTCCGCATGAATTTGCCTCTGATCGACATGCTTTCGGCGTCCGAAGATGGCGTCTAAGACGGAAAAGCCTCTTTGGTGGGCCTTTTAAGCCCAACCGGCCGGATTAACCCGGCATTATGCTGCAATGCGGGACTTTGTATGCTGCTATGCAAACAAACGCGTAGACAGTGGCATCTGGTATACATAGTTTCATCCCCAGACGAGACGCCAAGACCGATCGTCTCAAGAAATGGAATTCCAATGTCCAAGACCGCTTCCGTCGCTTTCGCCCCCTCCTCCTCGCTGTTCAGCCGCTTTATGGCTGCGGTCGATCGTTTCCTGATGGCGAGCGCCGCGATCTCGAACCACAACGGCGACCTGCCGCGTTTCGGCCTGTAAGAAAGGCCTTTCTCGCGCAGCCGAAACGGCGCGCGGCCGGCAATCGCAGGCGCAAAGTTTGATAATGGCCCCCTCGTCGGGGCCATTTTCTTTTGGTCCCGCTTCGCCCGCGGACACAACTGCGACGATTGGTCCGCCGATCTGGCCAGCTGTCCAATTGTGAGCCAGCTGGTATCTCGCATACCATTCGACAACCAAAAACGATTGCACGACCAAGGTGCTAGATGGGGATGCAGAGCGCGGGACAGGAACGGCCAAGGACATGGCACGTTTGCCAATCATGGCGGAGCCTTAGCCCAAAGGAGCGGATGTCGCGCCTTGTCCCCGCTCATAAACTTCTGGTTGGTGAGACTGCAATGGGAGATCGACCGCAAAGGTGACCCCAAGCGTGTGAATCCGGATGGGCTGACGCGAGCCGGCAAAGAACGGCCGCGTTTCGACAGGGAGTGAAACGAGATGAAGTCATTCGTTCTGAATGTCGCTTTGGCGGCAATGGCGATGTCGTGCGCAGGCAGCACCGCAAGTTTTGCGGCTTGGGAGCCGGTTCGTCCGGTCGAGTTCATCGTGCCCGCGGGCACCGGCGGCGGCGCCGATCAGATGGCACGAACCATCCAGGGCATCGTCACCAAGCATAATCTCATGAAGCAGCCGCTGGTCGTCATCAACAAGGCCGGCGGTGCAGGCGGCGAAGGCTTTCTCGACGTGAAGACGTCGTCGGGCAATCCGCACAAGATCATCATCACGCTCTCGAACTTGTTCACGACACCGCTGGCGACGGGGATTCCGTTCAACTGGAAGGATTTGACTCCGGTCGCGATGCTGGCGCTGGATGAATTCGTGCTCTGGGTGAATGCCGAAAAGCCGTACACCAGCGTCAAGGATTATGTCGACGCCGCGAAGAAGGCACCAAGCGGCTCGTTCAAGATGGGCGGCACCGGCTCGAAGCAGGAAGACCAGATCATTACGGTCGGCATCGAGAAGGCAATCGACGCGAAGTTCACCTACATCCCCTACAAGGGCGGCGGCGAGGTCGCGGTTCAGCTCGTCGGCAATCACGTCGATTCCACCGTCAACAATCCGATCGAGGCGGTCGCGCAATGGCGCGGCGGCAAGCTCCGTCCGCTCTGCGTCTTCGACGCCCAGCCGATGGCCTATGACGAGCCGATCGCCGAGGGCAAGGCCTGGAAGGATATTCCGACCTGCAAGTCGCAGGGCCTCGCAATGGAATATCTCATGCTGCGCGGTATCTTCATGTCGCCCAAGGCCACCAAGGATCAGGTCGAGTATTACGTCGAGCTGTTCAAGAAGGTTCGCGCCACGCCGGAATGGCAGGATTTCATGAAGAGCGGCGCCTTCAACACGACCTTCCTGACCGGGGCCGACTACGCCAAGTGGGTCGAGGCGGAGGAGAAGCGGCACGAGGGCTTGATGAAGGAAGCCGGCTTCCTCGCATCGAATTGAGCCACGGCATCGATGACGGCCGAGGATGCTGTCGTCCTCAGGCCGTCGGCGAATGCGACGACTGCATTTCTGCGCGGAGGTCTCATGACTGAACGATCCGGATCCGAATCTGGCCCGGCACACAAGACGATGGAAATCGGCATGGCGCTGTTGATCGGCGCCTTTGGTCTCGTCGTGATCTTCGGCAGCCTGAAGGCCGGCATCAACTGGGGCGCGGAGGGTCCGCGAGCCGGGTTCTTCCCCTTCTATATCGGCGCCGCAATCGTCGGCGCGAGCGCCATCAACCTGTGGCACGCGCGACGCGACGACGACGGCCGCCTGTTCGCGGAATGGGGACAGCTTCGCCAGGTCATGAGCGTCGTCGTGCCCACCGCGATCTATGTCGGCTCGATGCCGTTCATCGGCCTCTACATCGCCTCGATGGTCTTCATCGCCTGGTTCATGCGCTGGCTCGGCGGCTATCGCTGGCTGACGGTCATCGCGGTGGCGGTCGGCATGCCGGTGGTGACCTATCTCGTTTTCGAGCGCTGGTTCCTGGTCCCGCTTCCCAAGGGGCCGTTCGAGGAATGGCTCGGTCTGTAAGGGCCACGCATTCATTCAATTGCTGCTGCAGGACGTATCGATATGGAAGAGTTGGCCAATCTATTTCACGGCTTCGCGGTCGCCCTGCAGCCCTATAACATCATGCTGATGATCATCGGCATCACGCTCGGGGTCATCATCGGCGTGCTGCCGGGGCTCGGGGGCGCCAACGGCGTGGCGATCCTGCTTCCCCTGACCTTCAGCATGCCGCCGACATCGGCGATCATCATGCTGTCATGCATCTACTGGGGCGCATTGTTCGGCGGCGCCATCACCTCGATCCTGTTCAACATCCCCGGCGAGCCCTGGTCCGTGGCGACCACCTTCGACGGCTATCCGATGGCGCAGCAGGGCAAGCCCGGCGAAGCCCTGACCGCCGCCTTCACCTCCTCCTTCGTCGGCGCGCTGTTTGCCGTCATCATGATCACGCTGGTCGCGCCGCTGGTCGCGGGCTTTGCGCTGCGATTTGGTCCGGCGGAGAAGTTCGCGGTGTACTTCCTCGCCTTCTGCAGCTTCGTCGGCCTCAGCAAGGAGCCACCTTTCAAGACCATCGCGGCGATGATGATGGGCTTCGCGCTCGCGGCGGTCGGCCTCGATTCGATCACCGGGCAATTGCGGCTCACCTTCGGCGTCACCGAGCTGCTCAACGGTTTCGACTTCCTGATCGCCGTGATCGGCCTGTTCGGGATCGGCGAGATTCTGCTGACCATGGAGGAAGGGCTCGCCTTCCGCGGCGGGAATGCCAGCATCAACCTTCGCGTCGTGCTTCAGACCTGGCGCGAGCTGCCCACCTACTGGATGACCTCGCTACGCTCCTGCCTGATCGGCTGCTGGATGGGCGTCACGCCCGCCGGAGCGACGCCGGCCTCCTTCATGAGCTACGGCATCGCCAAGCGCCTGGCGCGGCGCGGCAACAATTTCGGCAAGGGCGAGATCGAAGGCGTGATCGCGCCGGAGACGGCCGCGCATGCGGCGGGCACCTCGGCGCTGCTGCCGATGCTGTCGCTCGGCGTGCCCGGCTCGCCGACGGCTGCCGTGCTGCTCGGCGGCCTCCTGATCTGGGGCCTGCAGCCGGGCCCGATGCTATTCGTCGAGCAGAAGGAATTCGTCTGGGGCCTGATCGCCTCGATGTATCTCGGCAATCTCGCCGGCCTCATCGTCGTGCTCACCTGCGTGCCGCTCTTCGCCGCGATCCTGCGCGTGCCGTTCGGCATCATCGCCCCGCTGATCCTGGTGCTGTGCGCGATCGGCGCCTATTCGGTGCACAACAGCACCTTCGACGTGATGCTGATGCTGGTGTTCGGCGTGCTCGGCTATCTCCTGAAGAAATGCAACTACCCGCTCGCACCTCTCGTGCTCGCCATCGTGCTCGGCGACAAGGCGGAGGAAGCCTTCCGCCAATCGCTGCTGGGATCGCAGGGCTCGCTCGGGGTGTTCTTCTCCAACGGCCTCGTCAGCACCATCATGGCGCTGGGTCTGGTCGCCCTGTTCTGGTCCGCGATCCAGGAAGGCTACAGCCGGCTCCGCATGTCGATGGCGTGAGGCGCGCGCCGGCGCAATCGCGTCGGCGGCCGCCGTTGAACCCGGCCATGCGGCCGAACTTCTGGAATACAGAATTCCACGACGCAGCAGTCACGGCATAGCCGCGCACCGATGTGCGAGGGGGCCGCGCGCTCGACCGACCCAGAAGCTGAAAATTGTGGATGCGTAGGTTCCCACCAGCTGCTTGCGGCTTCGCCGCAACGGGGAAGACTTCTCACGAAATCAATGCGTTGATCACAGGCCGAAAGCGAATTGGGCTTTACAATCGCCCAGCCATGGCGCATGTGATAAAGCCGCGATATTTCGCCGCACCCTCCAGTCCTTCGCTTGAATCTTGGCATAATGAATACCAGGATGCGACCAGCGCACGCATAAAAATGATCGGCGCCTTCGGGAGGGTTTTTTATGACAGACATGGTGCAGTCAACAGCGGCCCCAAGCGTCGCGCGCGTCAGCGACGCCTATCGCTGGACGCAGTTGGCAGTTGGCGTCGCCGCGATGGTGATGATCGCCAATTATCAGTACGGCTGGACGTTCTTCGTCCCTGACATCCAGAAGAAGTTCGGCTGGGATCGCGCGTCGATCCAATGGGCCTTTACGCTCTTCGTCCTGTTCGAGACCTGGCTGGTCCCGGTCGAAGGATGGTTCGTCGACAAATACGGTCCGCGCATCGTCGTGCTGGTTGGCGGCGTGCTCTGCGCCATCGGCTGGGCGATCAACGCCCAGGCCACCTCGCTCAACGGCTACTATCTCGGCATGATCATCGCCGGCATCGGCGCCGGCGGCGTCTACGGCACCTGCGTCGGCAACGCGCTGAAGTGGTTTCCGGACAAGCGCGGTCTTGCCGCGGGCATCACCGCCGCGGGCTTCGGTGCGGGCTCCGCGCTCACCGTCGCGCCGATCCAGGCCATGATCAAGGACAGTGGATTCCAGACCACCTTCCTCTATTTCGGCCTCGGACAGGGCATCATCATCTGCATCCTCGCCTTCTTTCTGCTCGCGCCGAAAGCAGGCCAGGTGCCGACCGTGGTGGCCAATGCCAACTTGCTGCAGACCCGGCGCAACTACCAGCCGACCGAAGTGCTGCGTCAGCCGATCTTCTGGCTGATGTACTTCATGTTCGTGATCGTCGGCGCCGGCGGCTTGATGGTGACGGCCAACCTGAAGCCCATCGCGGCCGACTGGAAGGTCGACAACGTGCCGGTCACGCTGATGGCGGTGACGATGACGGCAGTGACGTTCGCGGCCACGATCGACCGCGTGCTCAACGGCCTGACGCGTCCGTTCTTCGGCTGGATCTCCGACATGATCGGCCGCGAGAACACGATGTTCATCGCCTTCGGCATGGAAGGTTTCGGCATCTGGATGCTCTACCTCTGGGGCCACGATCCGATCTGGTTCGTGCTGCTCTCGGGCTTCGTGTTCTTCGCATGGGGTGAGATCTACTCGCTGTTCCCCTCGACCTGCACCGACACGTTCGGCGCCAAGTTCGCGACCACCAATGCCGGCCTGCTCTACACCGCGAAGGGCACCGCCGCGCTGCTGGTCCCGATCGGCAACTACATGCAGCAGTCGTCGGGCACGTGGGACAGCGTGTTCATCATCGCGGCCGGTGCCAACATCCTGGCTTCGCTGCTAGCGATCGCGGTGCTCAAGCCCTGGCGCAAGGTCGTGGTGGCCAAATCGACCATCTGACACGCTCCATCACAGCTCTTCATCAAGCAGACGCCCGGCCTCACGGCCGGGCGTTTTCGTTTTGGCGACGTCTTGCTGCGCCGTTCCCCTCCAATGGAACCGCAGATTTGTGACAATCCGCCGCAGTTAGGGCTTGCATTCTGGAATATGGTATACCAAGCTCCGTGCCGCGCTTGCGACGATAAGCCACAACATTTGCGACACTGGGTCATCTTGCCATCCAAAGTCGCGATCAATCAGGCGCGTTGGGAGGTTTCTTGATGATTTCCAGCACGGACGGCGCCGTCACGGCCGCGCCTCTTCGCACCGGTTTCCGTTGGCTCCAGCTCGTCATGGGCATCGTCTGCATGGCGATGATCGCCAATTTGCAATATGGCTGGACGCTGTTCGTCGATCCGATCGATGCGGCCCACCACTGGGGACGCGCCGCGATCCAGCTCGCCTTCACCGTCTTCGTCGTCACCGAGACCTGGCTGGTGCCGATCGAAGCCTGGTTCGTCGACAAATACGGCCCGCGCATCGTCGTCATGTTCGGCGGCGTGATGATCGCGCTGTCCTGGATTCTCAACTCCTATGCCGACAGTCTCACTTTGCTCTACGCGGCCGCGATCATCGGCGGCATGGGCGCGGGCGCGGTGTACGGCACCTGCGTCGGCAACGCGCTGAAATGGTTTCCCGACCGCCGGGGCCTTGCCGCCGGCGCGACCGCCGCCGGCTTCGGCGCCGGCGCCGCGCTCACCATCGTGCCGATCGCGACCATGATCGCATCGAGCGGCTATCAGCACGCCTTCTTCACCTTCGGCATCGGCCAGGGCGTGATCGTGTTCGTGCTCGCCTTCTTCATCCAGCCGCCGCGGCTCTCGATCCCGCCGAAGAAGAAGCAGCTCAACCTGCCGCAGACCAAGATCGACTTCACCCCGCCGCAGGTGCTGCGCAGTCCTATTTTCTGGGTGATGTATCTCGTCTTCGTCATGGTCGCATCCGGCGGCCTGATGACCGCGGCGCAGATCGGCCCGATCGCGCACGACTTCAAGATCGCCGACACCCCGGTCACGCTGGCCGGCTTCCAGATGGCGGCACTGACCTTCGCGATTTCGCTCGACCGCATCCTCGACGGTTTCGGACGCCCCTTCTTCGGCTGGGTCTCCGACACGATCGGCCGCGAGCACACCATGTTCATCGCCTTCGGCACCGCGGCGCTGATGCTGCTGACGCTGTCGGCTTACGGCCATGTCCCGGTCGTGTTCGTGCTCGCGACCGCGGTGTATTTCGGCGTGTTCGGCGAGATCTACTCGCTGTTCCCCGCGACCTGCGGCGACACCTTCGGCTCGAAATTCGCGACCACCAACAACGGCATGCTCTACACTGCGAAGGGCACCGCCTCCCTGCTCGTCCCGCTCGCCAGCGTGATCTCGGCGACGTACGGCTGGAAGGCCGTGTTCGTGGTCGCGGTCGCCCTGAACGCGACGGCGGCGCTGACGGCGCTGTTCGTGATCAAGCCGATGCGCCGCTCCTTCATCCTCGGCAAGGAAGTCGAGAGCGCGAACACCGCAACCGGCAGCGCCAAGACCACTGCAAAGACCGAGACGGCGTAGCCGCCACTTACATTGCAGGGATCAACCAGGGGGCGCAGCGATGCGCCCCTTTTCTTTTTCGCGCACGGCAAACGTCAGTATTACTGTCGCAAGATTTTTCGGATCGCCCAAACCAGCGCTTGACGATTGGCATTATGTATACCACACTTCTCGCAACATTCACCCAGGGAGGTTGCAATGCTGGTCGGAGACATTCTGCGCAAGAAGACGCCGCGCGTTGTCACGGTGCGAATGAACGAAACGGTAGGTATCGCCGCCAAGCTGATGCGCGCCAACAACATCAGCGCTCTCGTGGTCAAGGACGTGGTCCGCTCCGAGGGTAATACCGCCGTCGGCATGTTCACTGAGCGCGACGTGGTGCGCGCCGTCGCCGAGCACGGCGCGAACGCCGTCAACGTCAAGGTCTCGCAGCTCGTCTCGGTGCAGCAGCTGGTGTCCTGCAGCTCCAGCGATACGATCGAGCAGGTCCGGCATCTGATGAACCGGCATCACATCCGCCATTTGCCTGTCATCGACGATTACAGCCTCGTCTCCGTCATCAGCATGCGCGACATCGCAGCTGCCATGGACGAGGCCATCAACGGCAAGCCGCAAGCGGCAGCCTGAAGCGACGCACTCTTCCCCTGTGACTACCGGCCGGCTCGGACGCGTTCGAGCCGGACCGGATCTTTCGTCCCAAAATTCCGGTCTCCCGCGAGGATTTCATGAAGATCTGCATCTACGGCGCCGGCGCAATCGGCGGATATCTCGGGGTTCAGCTTGCGCGCGCAGGCGCCGATGTCAGCCTCATCGCGCGCGGCGCGCACCTTACCGCAATGCGCGAGCGCGGCCTGACGCTGCTCGCGGGCGAGGAGAAGCACACCGTGCATCCGCGCTGCACCGACGATCCCGCCGAGCTCGGCGCGCAGGACTACATCATCATCACGCTGAAGGCCCATTCCATCACCGGCGTGATCGAGAAGATGCAGCCGCTGCTCGGGCCGCACACCCGCATCGTCACCGCCGTCAACGGCATCCCCTATTGGTACTTCTACAAGCACGGCGGCCAATACGAGAATTCGACGCTGGAGAGCATCGACCCCGGCGGGCGGCAGTGGCGCGAAATCGGCGCCGAGCGCGCCATCGGCTGCATCGTCTATCCCGCCACCGAGATCGAGGCGCCCGGCGTGATCCGCCACGTCTACGGCAACAACTTCCCGCTCGGCGAGCCCTCCGGCGAGATCACCAGCGACGTGCAGCGCCTCGCGGATCTGTTCGTCGCGGCCGGGCTGAAGGCGCCGGTGCTCGACCGCATCCGCGACGAGATCTGGCTCAAGCTGTGGGGCAATGTCTGCTTCAACCCGATCAGCGCGTTGACCCATGCAACGCTCGACGTAATCTGCACCGATCCGTCTACCCGAGCGCTGTCGCGCGCGATCATGGTGGAGACACAAGCGATCGCCGAGACCTTCGGTGTCAAGTTCCGCGTCGACGTCGAGCGCCGCATCGAGGGCGCCCGCAAGGTCGGCGCGCACAAGACCTCGATGCTGCAAGATCTCGAGCGCGGCCGCCCGATGGAGATCGACCCGCTCGTCACCGTGGTGCAGGAGATGGGCCGCCTCACCGGCATCGCGACGCCCGCGCTCGATTCGGTGCTGGCGATGGTGACCCAGCGCGCCCGCATCGCCGGGCTCTATGACGGCGTTTCGACGCCGTCAGATCCCCGCGCACTGGCGGTGGCGTGATGGCGGGCGAGATGAAGCAGTGGCTGCGCTTCCGGAATAATGGCGCGACCGGTTTCGGCACGCTGACGTCATCGGGCATCAGCGTGCACGAGGGCGAGATGTTCGGCCGCAACACCGCGACCGGCAAGATCCTGGCGCTGTCGGAGGTCGAGCTGCTGGCGCCTTGCGCGCCCAGCAAGATCGTCGCGCTCTGGAATAATTTCCACGCGCTCGCCGCCAAGCTGAACCAGCCCGAACCGCCGGAGCCGCTTTATCTGCTCAAGGCCACCACCACCATCACGACGCCGGGCGCCGTGATCCGCCGTCCCTCCTATTACGACGGCAAGACCACCTATGAAGGCGAGCTCGGCATCGTCATCGGCAAGACCTGCGCGCGTGTCTCCCCCAGCGAAGCCAACAGCTTCATCTTCGGTTACACCTGCGTCAACGACATCACCGCCAACGACATCCTGACCAGCGACCCTACCTTCCCGCAATGGGCCCGCGCCAAGGGCATCGACGATTACGGCCCGTTCGGTCCCGTCATCGCAACCGGCCTCGATCCGGCCAAGCTGACCGTCCGCACCATCCTCAACGGCGCGGAGCGGCAGAACTACCCGATCTCCGACATGATCTTCTCGGCGCAGCAGCTGGTCAGCAAGATCTCCCACGACATGACCCTGCTCCCCGGCGACCTCATCGCCGTCGGCACCTCGGTCGGCGTCGGCGTGATGAAGGAGCCGGTCAACACCGTCACCGTCGCGATCGACGGCATCGGCGAGCTCACCAACGAGTTTCGGCTGTAGCCGCGAACACCGTCCCGTAGTCCGGATGAGCGCAGCGACATCCGGGACGGCTCTTCGCTTGGTCCCGCATGCGCTACGCTCGTGCGGGCTACTCACTTATTCTCGCTGCAGCGCGGCAAAATTGATCCGGCGCAAATCGCGCCAGCACGGCCGCCTTATCCTTCCCGGCAGTCAATTTCTGACGCCAGGGAGGATGCCATGACGAATGCAGGTAATGCACTTTTGTGGACAGCTCTGTACTTTGCTCTCGCGTTCGGTGCGATCTTCGCGGTCTGGTTCGCCGACAAGATGCGCTCGAACTTCCTCGGGAAATGATAGCGCGCACGGCGCCGCAGTCCGGATGAGCCAAGCGACATCCGGGACGATTCTTCGCATGGTCTCCCATGTCGCTCCGCTCATGCGGGCTACTAATGCTGCTCGCTCCGTCATGGCCGGGTTTGTTGTTTAGAGTCCGGGGACATGGCTGACACCTGTTCGGACACATCACTGACAGGTTGGCCGGGCCTTCGCCGCGCCGAAGCGGCTTCGGCCGCGCAGGCGGAACAAGCCCGCGCATGACGCGTGTGGGGGAACCTCTGTCCGGGAAAACCCGGCACTCCCGCGCCGCCTCCACCCATAGGCCAACGCAACCAGCCGTGGATCACGCCGCCCGAAACAGCCTACAAGCCTCCCCGCCCCTTGCGCTCGGTTCCGCTCTTGGCAATCATGGCGAAAATGTGCGCCGGCGTGAGGAATTCACGATGTGGCTGTTTTTCCTGGTTGCCTGGTTCGGCCTGTTGGCCATCGTCGCGGTCTTCGCCCAGCAGGCGCTCGGTCACGACTTCAGTCACCTGCCCGCCTGGTTCGCGGGCCTGCCGGTGCCGCAACGCGTCGCGACCGGAGTCTTCCCCGCCCTCGCTTTGGCCCTGATCGGCGCTTCAGCCTGGCGGCTGTCGCGCCAGGACCGCAGCCTGAAGACGCTGCGTGACCGGCTCAAGAAAACCCGCGAGGACGTCGTCGTCGCCCACGCCCTGCAAAACCATCTCGACGCCACCGTCCAGCATTTGATCGAGAGCGACCCGAGGGAGGCGGTCTCCGCGCTCCACGACAAGCTGGGCGAGACCGAGCAGCGCGCGCTGCTCCAGCAGGGGCGCAACCAATCCACCGACATGCACGACCAGCTCGCCGAAATCCGCAGTCGCCAGCAGCACCTGCGCGACATGGTCGGCAAAATCGCCGAGCAGCGCCGCGCGGTCGAGCCGGTCTTCACCGAGATCCGCGACCGCCAGAATCAGCTCGAACGCTCCCTGCACGATCTCGAGACCGACGATCGCAAGAACAACCTTGCCGACCGGCAAAGGGACATCGCGCGCGACGTGGCGGCGCTTCTAGGACGGGTGAACAGCGTCCAGGAGACATTTGCGACCCTCAACCAGTACAAGGAGGATCTGGCCAAATCCCACGCCGAGCTGGTGCCGCTGCGGTCAACCGACGCCGGCATCAACGCCCTGATCGGCGAGCTCAGCCTCGGCCACGAGCGCCTTGCCAAGACCATCGACGAGCTCGAGACCGGCGGCGAGACGCCGCTTCCCACCCGCGTCGAGACGCTGTCGAAGAACAAGATCGAGATCGAGCAGCGCCTCGCCCGCATCGACGACAGCTTCAACATTCTCAAAAGCATCCGGCTCGACTTCGAAGAGCTCGGCCAGCGCCAGGTCCAGCTCGAACGCTCGCTCGCCGACGTCGAGACCGACCCCGACGGCAAGACCCTTGCCGACCGGCAGAACGCGCTGAACGATTTCGTCCTGCAGTCGCGCCAGCGCCTCGGCGCCCTGCAGGAGACGCTGGCGACGCTGAACGCCTTCAAGGCGGAGCTGTCGAAATCGCAGGCCGACCTCGTCCCGCTGAAGGCGCCGGTGTTCGGCATCGAGGCCCTGATCGCGGAGGTCGGCAGCACCCGCGACCTCCTCGCCAAAACCGTCGGCGAGATCGAGGCGAACGGCGACGTCACCCTCGCCTCGCGCGTCGACGCGCTCACCAAGAGCAAGCGCGAGGTCGAAGACCGCCTCGCCCGCATCTTCGACAATTTCAACGCGCTCGATGCCTTGCGCAAGGACATCGGCGGCATCTTCTCGACGATCAGGAATAGCCTCAACCGGATCGGGTGAGTTGCCGCGTAGGACTGACAGCAGCACTCCGAAACATCCAGACACATCACATCTGCGCGCGTCAGAGATATGCCGCCAACATGTCCCGCGCGCGCCGCAACTTGGTCGCATTCGGCCGCCCTTCTGTGAGGCGTGTCTGGGGGGCACGGCACTGCCGTGTTTGGACCAAACCTTCTAGGGGTATCGCTGTGAAGAAGATTGTAATTGCTCTGGGTGCCACGCTTGCTCTGGTGACGGCTGCGAACGCTGCGGATCTGCCGCGCCGCCAGCCCGTGCCGGTCTATCCGGCCGAGCAGGCGCCGATCGGCAAGATGCCGATTGGCAAGAGCCCGGTTGGAAAGGCCCCGATCGGCAAGGCGCCCGGCCCGGTCGCTGCGCGTTACTGAAACGCAAGCAAGACTAGCGTAAGCGGCCGACAGTCGAGGGGCACAGCGTGACGAACAAACCTGATCGATCGGGACCCTGCATCCTTGCGGGGTTCGCCCTCGCGGCCATGATCGCGTGTACGACGCCCTCGGCCTCGGCCCACGAAGCGAACAAGCGCGTTGCTGACGCCAACGCGCTTGCCACGACCGACTCCACATCGCGGCCTCAGCCGCAAGCGGCGCGGCGCTCCGTCGCGCGTGTGGAGAAAGGTCCCTATTACGTCGACTTCCGCGCCCGCACGGCCGCGAGCTGGGGCCATGCCTTCGTCTGGTACGGCAAGACCAGCGAGAAGGCGGTCGAGGTCGCAGGCCTCACGCCCGCCGGCGACACGCTGGCTTACGTGCTCGGCCACATCACCTTCGTGCCGTCGGAGACCGGTGCGAGCTACGGCGATCTCGATCCGGAATATCTGACCGCGAGCTACCGCGTCTATCTGAACGAGGCCGACGCCAAGCGCGTGTTCGCCTACATCAAGAAACTGCAGGCGAGCTCGCCGGTCTGGAACGCCGAGACCACCAACTGCACCGGCTTCATCGGCGACATCGCCGAGTTCATGGGCCTGAAGGTCCCGTATCGCTGGCAGCGCCCGGAAAACTTCGTCAACAGCCTCAAGGACATGAACGGCGGCCGCCAGATGGTGCGGCTGTCGGCGGAGTAGCTGCCCTGTAGCGGCGGCCTCGTAGCCCGGATGGAGCGAAAGCGAAATCCGGGACCGCCTTCGCTCGTCGCACAGGCCCCGGATTGCGCTACGCTCCATCCGGGCTACGAACCCGCCGCCGTCACCTCCGGCGTCATTGCGAGGCAAGCCCTTGCGAAGCAATCCAGAGTGTTTCCGCGGAGGGATTCTGGATTGCTTCCGCCTTCGCCAAAGGCTTCGGCGGACAAGTCGCTGCGCTCGCAATGACGGTGGTTGACGCAGCGGTGCGCATAGCGCTCCGGCACGTTCGGAGCGCCCTCGCCCGTCGGGCAAAACACCCTGCCGATGTCCCCACTCCGCCTGTCAAGCCCGCCCGCCAAAATATTCCACTTTACCGAAATTCGGATTTGTCGTACACACAAGCCACCCTGGCCCGAGACAAGGGGCGGATCGCGATCGTCACGAACCGCGGGCCGGGGTGCGATGGACGCGACGGCGTCGGGCGCGAGCAGCAATTGCGGGGCGGGAAACCGTGAGCAAAGCGCTTCGCGCATACGACCCGGCGCCGACAGCGTCTTCGCATGGCTTCGGGCGTGAGCACGCGCCAGCACTCGAAGCGACATGCGAGGACGTGCGCGGACGGTCAAGTCGTGTGGTCCTGACGCCCGGGGTCTGTGCGTCAAGTCCTGCGGTGATGTGGCGGCCAACCGGTGCGCGCATCAATCATCCGCAAGGCGACGGGGGCAATAGTGCATCGCTCCCCGGGGAGAGCACGAAGTACGCCGTAAACCATCGCGCAGGGAAGGCCGGGCGTTCGGCGCACCTGTGGTCCACCCCGTGTGCATCTTTTTCGCGCACGGACTTACGGGTGCCAGCCGGCGCCCGGCCTTCCCTGCGCCCTTGTCTTTCATGAGGGCAACGCGATGAAGCAAAGCTCGGGCCGGGATGCCGCGAGAGCGCGAAGGCGTGTCTTGATTGGACAAGAATTGCACATGGCCCCGCGAGCGCAAATCTACAACCGTCACCCTGAGGTGCGCGCTCGGGGGCGCATCGCGCCACTGAGCAAGCCTCGAAGGGCGACAGCCCGGCTTTCGCAGCGTGGCCGCTCATCCTTCGAGGCTTGCTGCACCTTGCTTCGTACCGTGCAGCTCGCACCTCCAGCGACAACCGCTTCGCGGTTGCGCGGGGATGACGGAACAAAATTATCCGCCCCGCGGAATCATCCCCACCGCCCGCATGATCGCCCCGCCCCCACCGCACGCCCGCGCAATAGACATTTCCCGACCCGGGCGGCATCCTTGCGCCATCAACCGACAACAGAGCCTGCGGGCCATATCAGGGGGAACACATCATGTTGCAGACACGGTTCACGAAACTCGTCGGCGTCGAGCACCCGATCGTCCAGGGCGGCATGCAATGGGTCGGCCGCGCCGAGCTGGTCGCCGCTGTTGCCAATGCCGGCGCGCTCGGCTTCATCACGGCGCTGACCCAGCCGACGCCGGAGGATCTGACCAAGGAGATCGCGCGTTGCCGCGACCTCACCGACAAGCCGTTCGGCGTCAACCTCACCATCCTGCCCGCGATCAAGCCGCCGCCCTATGCCGAATACCGCGCCGCCATCATCGAGAGCGGCATCAAGGTGGTCGAGACCGCCGGCAACAAGCCGCAGGAGCATGTCGACGAGTTCAGGAAGCACGGCGTCAAGGTCGTGCACAAATGCACCAGCGTCCGCCACGCGCTCTCGGCCGAACGCATGGGCGTTGACGCCATCTCGATCGACGGCTTCGAATGCGCCGGCCATCCCGGCGAGGATGACACGCCCGGCCTGATCCTGATCCCCGCCGCCGCCAACAAGATCAAGATCCCGATGATCGCCTCGGGCGGCTTTGCCGACGCCCGCGGCCTCGTCGCCGCGCTGGCGCTGGGCGCCGACGGCATCAACATGGGCACGCGCTTCATGGCGACCAGGGAAAGCCCGATCCACCAGCTCATCAAGGAGAAAATCGTCGCCAATGACGAGCGCGAGACCGAGCTGATCTTCCGCACCATGCGCAACACCTCGCGCGTCGCCAAGAACGAGATCTCGACCAAGGTCGTCGCGATGGAGAAGGAAGGCGCCAAGTTCGAGGACATCCGCGAGCTCGTCGCCGGTGCCCGCGGCAAGATGGTCTACGCGACTGGGAATTCCGACGAAGGCATCTGGTCGGCCGGCCAGGTGCAGGGCCTGATCCAGGACATCCCGACCTGCGCCGAGCTCATCTCCCGCATCGTGCGCGAGGCGGAAGCGATCATTCGCAGCCGGCTGGAGGGCATGATCGTTCAGCCGCAACGCGAAGCCGCCGAATAATCACCGCAAGAAGCGAGAGCAATCCATGAAGGCTTACGTCTACGGCCCTGAGGGCGCTAGGATTTCCGACGTCGCTCAACCAAAGCCGAAAGGCAAGCAGGTGCTGGTGCGCGTCCGCGCCTGCGGGCTCAACCGCGCCGACACCGGCATGCGCAAGGGGCACGCCCACGGCGCGGCCGGCGGCGCCGGCACCGTGCTCGGCATGGAATGGGCCGGCGAGGTCGCCGAGCTCGGGCCGGATGCCAAGGGCGTCAAGATCGGCGACCGCATCATGGGCTCGGGCGGCGCGGCATTTGCCGAGTACACACTGGCCGATCACGGCCGGCTGTTCCGCGCGCCCTCGAACATGAACTTCGAGGAAGCCGCCACCCTGCCCGTCGCGCTCGCGACCATGCACAACGCCGTCGTCACCGTCGGTGGCGTGCAGGCGGGCCAGAGCGTGCTGATCCAGGGCGCCAGCTCCGGTGTCGGCCTGATGGCGATGCAGATTGCAAAACTCAAGGGCGCAAAGCTCGTGATCGGCTCGTCGACCGACGCCACGCGCCGCGGCCGGCTGAAGGAGTACGGCGCCGACCTCGCCGTCGACAGCTCCGATCCGAAATGGGTCGACGAGGTGCTGAAGGCGACGAACGGTGAAGGCGTCGACCTCATCGTCGACCAGGTCTCGGGCAAGGTCGCGAGCCAGAACCTTGCGGCGACCAAAGTGAAGGGCCGCATCGTCAATGTCGGCCGGCTCGGCGGCACCCATGCCGATTTCAACTTCGACCTGCACGCCGCGCGCCGCATCGACTATGTCGGCGTCACCTTCCGCACCCGCACCATCGAGGAGGTCCGCGAGATCTTCGAGGAGGTCAGGAAGGACATCTGGGGCGCGGTGGAGTCGCGAAAACTGCAGCTGCCGATCGACCGGGTGTTCGCATTCGACGACATCGACCAGGCGTTCGAGCACATGGAGGCGAACAAGCATTTGGGGAAAATCGTGGTGACGGTGCCGTAGAGCGCCGACAGCGGTCCCGTAGGGTGGGCAAAGCGAAGCGTGCCCACGATCTGTATCCATCACGGACGAATGGTGGGCACGGCGCCAACGCGCCTTTGCCCACCCTACGAGGCCGGAGCAAGACACGGATCGCTCCTGCAAATCACTAGCGACAACAGCTGTGGATCGCCGCTTGATGTTCACCCCCGGGCTGCTAAATCCCCGCCATGACCTCCCAGCACAACAAAACCTCGGTCGCCGCGATCTCGATCTTCGCCAGCGGCGGCATGGCGGCGGCCAAGTTCGTGGTCGGGATCGCGATCGGCTCGCTCGCGCTGATCTCCGAGGCGCTGCACTCCTCGATCGACCTGGTCGCGACCATCATCACCTGGGCGGTGGTGCGGGTGTCGGACAAGCCGGCCGACGAGGAGCACCATTACGGCCACGGCAAGCTGGAGAGCGTTTCGGCACTCGGTGTTACCGCCCTGCTCTACGTGCTCGCCGGTGGCATCCTGGTCGAGGCCTATAGCCGGCTGCGCGAGGGAACACCGCCGCCGACCATTTCGGCCGTGCCCTTCGTCGTGCTGGTGATCGACATCGTCGTCAATCTCTGGCGCGCCCGCGCCCTGCACCGCGCCGCGCGCGAGACCAGGAGCCAGGCGCTCGCCGCCGACGCGCTGCATTTCGCCTCCGACGTGATGGGCTCGTTCGCCGTGATCATCGGCCTGATCCTCGCCGCCCTCGGCTTCTGGTGGGGCGACGCCGCGGCGGCCGCCGCGGTCGCCGTGATGATCGCAGCGCTCGGCCTGCGCATGGCCGGCTCGACCGTGCAGACGCTGGTCGACCGCGCCCCGGAGGGCGCGCAGGAGAAGGCTACGGCCGCGATCCGAAGCGTCCCGGGCGTGATCGACGTGGAGCGGCTGCGGGTGCGCATGGTCGGGGCGACCACGTTCATCGACACCATCGTCAAGGTGCCGCGGACCTATCCGATCGACCGCGTCGAGGACATCAAGCACAACGCGCAAGCCGCCGTCGCCAAGGCGTTCGGCGACACCGACCTCTCCTTCACCGCCGTTCCCGTCGCACGCGACAACGAGACCGTGCGCGACCGCATCATGGTGATCGCGCGCAATTCGGGCCTCGCCGTCCACCACGTCACGGTGCACGATCTCGGCGCCAAGCTGATCGTCAGCATCGACCTCGAGGTCGACGCCGGGATGCAGTTAGAGGCCGCCCACGACGTCGCCAATACGCTGGAGCGCAACATCCAGGAGGAGTTCGGCGAGGACGTCGAGGTCGACGTCCACATCGAGCCGCTGGAACCGGAACTGCCGTTCGGGGTCGATGCCGCGCCGGAACGCGTCCAGGCCATCGCCGCCGCGCTGACCGAATATGCCGCCGGCGGCGAGATCCACGACATCCATAATGTGCGCGTCCGCAACACCGACGCCGGCGAGATCGTCAATTTCCACTGCCGCGCCGCGCCCTCGATGAGCGTGATCAAGGTGCACGAGCACGTCGACGCCATCGAGCGCGCGCTGCGGCGCGCGTTCCCGAGCGTGAAGCGCGTGATCAGCCACGCCGAACCGCCGCGTGCGTGACGGAGAGCGTGCGAGGAGTCACACGTTCTCGTTTCGGACTCCTCGCGCCCGTGCGTTTGCGGACGCGCGCTGCGCAAACTGCGCGTGGGATAAGAATAATTTCGCGTTAACGATTCATTGACTCTCGACACCCCGCGAAAACTGGATTCAAATCGCTGTGATTCGGAAGCGATGTGGGGCTGCCTCCGAACTTCAGTTGCAAGCAGGTTTTTAGGGGGCCGAAGGCATGTCGCGTGCAGACGCCGCGAACGCGTGCGTCCAATCCGATTCGATCAAGGGATTGGCGCAATCGATCGCGAAACCTGCCTATCATCGGCTCTTGATTGCAGAGCCGGCGCTTCGTCGCGCCGTGCCGACGCTCATCATCGCGTTCCTGATCACGATCTGCCTCGGCGCGTTCGTGCAGGTCGTCGATCAGACGCGTCAGAAGCGGCTGGTGATCCGGCACGACATCTCGGCGCTGGCCGACCTGCTCGCCGAACGCATCGACCGCCTGACCTCCGCCCGTCAGGAGCGGCTCAAGAACATCGAGAGCCTGCCGGCGCTGTTGCCGGATATGATCCCGTCCTGGGGCACGGCCTCGGGCCGCCACGTCATCGTCACCTCGGCCGGCGTCGATCGCCGTCTCCTCGCCCGCGTTCCGGTCGACAGTGACCCTTCCGGCAACGACCGCCTGCTCGATGCCATCACGACCGCACAATTGCTCGCAGCGCCGACGCGCGACGGCAACGTCTCCGACATGACGCTGCCGAGCGGCAATGCCGCGATGGCGACCTCGCGGCAGATCAAGTCGCTGCCCGGCTTCGTCACCGTGATCCAGGAGCGCAACGAGCCGATCTGGGGCTCGGACGCCGCGCTCTCGGTGACGCTGTCGGCGACCACCGGATTCGTCGTCCTGATCCTGGGCTTCGCCTTCCACTGGCAGTCCACCCGCGCCCGCGAAGGCGACCTCATCAACGACGCCGTGCGCGGCCGGATCGACACCGCGCTCAACCGCGGCCGTTGCGGGCTGTGGGACTGGGACCTGTCGCGCGGCCGGATCTTCTGGTCGCAGTCGATGTTTTCGATGCTGGGCCTCGATGGCCGCAACGAGCTCCTCACCTTCGGCGAGGTCAACGCGCTGGTGAAGTCCGACGACATCGACCTGTTCGCGATCGCCGACCAGCTCATCTCCGAGAAGATCGACCACATCGACCAGACCTTCCGGATGCAGCATGTCGACGGTCACTGGATCTGGCTCCGCGTCCGCTGCGAGAAGACGCGCGGGGCGACCGATTCCAGCGTGCACCTGATCGGGATCGCCGTCGATATCACCGAGCAGAAGAGCCTCGCCGAGAGGACCGTGGAAGCCGACCTCCGCCTGCGCGACGCGATCGAGACCATCCCGGAAGCCTTCGTGCTGTGGGACGCCAGCGACCGCCTCGTGCTCTGCAACTCGCACTTCCAGCGCCTGCACAAGCTGCCCGACACCGCCGTGATCCCCGGCACCTCCTACGAGACCGTGCTCGAGGTCGGCCGCATGCCGGAGGTGCGCACCCGCCACAACGAGACCGCTGCCCAAGGCCCCGGCGCGCGCACCTTCGAGGCGCAGCTCGACGACGGCAGCTGGCTGCACATCAGCGAGCGCCGCACCAAGGACGGCGGCTACGTCTCGGTCGGCACCGACATCACCCGCATCAAGGAGCACGAGCAGAAGCTCGTCGACAACGATCTGCGCCTGCGCGCCACCGTCATCGACCTGAAGCGCTCGCAGGCGGCGCTGGAGCGCCAGGCGGTCGAGCTCGCCGACCTCGCCGAGAAGTACCAGCGCGAGAAGACCCGCGCCGAGGAAGCCAACCAGACGAAGTCGAAATTCCTCGCCAATATGAGCCACGAGCTGCGCACGCCGCTGAACGCCATCATCGGCTTCTCCGAGATCATGGGCTCGGGCATGTTCGGCGAGCTCGGCAGCGAAAAGTACCAGGAATACTGCCAGGACATCCTGACCAGCGGCCACTATCTGCTCGAGGTCATCAACGACATCCTCGACATGTCCAAGATCGAGGCGGGCCGCATGAAGCTCGACATGGAAGAGCTCGACCTGTCGCGGACGCTGGCGGAATCCCTGCGGGTCGTCACCGGCCGGGCCCAGGACAAGCACATCACGTTAGATGCCGACATCGCAAAATCCATCTCCGTCGTCGCCGACCGCCGCGCCACCAAGCAGATCATCGTCAACCTGCTCTCCAACGCCGTGAAATTCACGCCGGACGGCGGACGCGTCGTGGTGCGCAGCCGGCAACTCGACGACCGGATCGTGCTGATGATCGCCGACACCGGCATCGGCATCGCGCCGCATTCGCTGGCGCGGCTCGGCCGCCCGTTCGAGCAGGTGGAGAGCCAGCTCACCAAGACCTATCACGGCTCGGGCCTCGGCCTTGCGATCGCCCGCTCGCTGGCGCAGCTCCACGGCGGCTCGATGCGGCTGCGCTCCAAGATCGAGGTCGGCACCGTCGTCCGCGTGACCCTGCCGCGCGACGCGATCAAGGCGGCGTCCGGGATTTCGGCGGCGGCGTGATCCCTACAGCTGCAGCGACGGCGCGACTTCCCGCGCGACATTGACCAGCGCTGCGATCAGCGGCGTCATCGGATCGCGCTGCGGGATCACCATGCCGATGCTGTAATTGACGTCGGGATCGGTGATCGGGATCGAGCGCACCGTGTCGGACAGGCCGAGCGTCTCGGCGAGCTTGGCCGGCATCACGCTCGCCCAGCGCCCCGTCTTCACATGCGTGAACAGCACCAGCAACGAGTTCGAGGTCAGCGTCGGCGTCGCCTCCGCGCCGACCGAACGCAGCGCGCGGTCGATGATGCGGCGGTTCTGCATGTCGGGCGTCAGCAAGCATAGCGGCACCTGCCCGACCTCCTTCCAGGTCACCGTCTCGCGATCGCCGAACATTCCGTCCGGCGACGTCAGCAAACGATAGCTCTCGTTGTAGAGCGGAATGGTCCGCACCTTGCCGATCGGCTCGTTCTCGATATAGGTCAGCCCCGCATCGACCTCGAGATTTTCGAGCAATCCCAGCACCTCCGATGAGGTCGTTGAGCGGATGCTGAAACGCACCTCGGGATGCCTTGCGCGAAACGGCGTCGTCAGCGCGGCGACCATGCCGAGCACGGTCGGGATCGCCGCGATGCGGATCTCGCCGGAGAGCTGATGCTTCAGCCCGTTGATCTCGTCACGCATCGCGCGGGCATCGCCGACGATCCGCCGCGCCCAGTCGAGCGCCCGCTCGCCTTCCGGGGTGAACCCCTGGAAACGGGAGCCGCGCTGCACCAGCATCACGCCGAGAATCTCCTCGAGCTGCTTGAGCCCGGTCGACATCGTCGGTTGCGTCACGCCGCAGACCTCCGCCGCGCGTCCGAAATGCCGCTCCTTCGCCAGCGCCAGCAATAGTTCAAGTTTGTCGATCAACCGGCCGTCCCCTCGAATTCCATCGTGGCATGCAAGCTAGCACGCCGGGCCTGCGCCAACACGCAAAAACCGGCAGCCGATCCAACTTCCATTACCAATTCGTATCGGTCGATTGCGGTTGCAAATCGATCCGAATTCGCAATCGCAGCACGGGACAGCTTTATTGATCTTCGAATGATTCCAACTAGTTTGCGCCCAAGGAAACGCTCTGGTTGAGAACGAAGAATGACAGCGGTTTTTGAGCCTTGGAACGAGACGCGCGGCGCCGAAATCATCGCCGAGCACGCCAACCAGGAGGGCGCGACGCTCGTCATCTTGCACGCGCTGCAGGAGGCGTTCGGCTACGTGCCGGAGGCCGCCATTCCCATGGTCGCGCAGGCGCTCAACCTGTCGCGCGCCGAAGTCCACGGCGTATTCACGTTCTATCATGATTTCCGCCACAAGCCGGCCGGCCGCCATGTGCTGAAGCTCTGCCGCGCGGAGGCCTGCCAGGCCGCCGGCGGCGATGCATTGGCGGCGCGCGCCGAAGCAAAGCTCGGCGTGTCGCTCGGCAGCACCACGGCCGACGATCGCGTCACGCTGGAGCCGATCTACTGCCTCGGCCTGTGCGCGACCGCACCGTCCGCGATGCTCGACGGCCGCCTCATCGGCAGGCTCGATCAGAAGCGCCTCGATGCGTTGATTGTGGAGGCACAGCGATGAGCTTGCGTCTGTTCGTCTCACGTGACGCCGGTGCAATCGCCGTCGGCGCCGACGAAGTTGCTCTGGCGCTGGAGCAGGCAGCAGCCGGGCGCGGCATCGCAGTCGAGATTGCCAGGACCGGCTCGCGCGGCATGTACTGGCTGGAGCCGCTGGTCGAGGTGGCGACGCCACAGGGCCGGATCGCCTTCGGTCCGGTTACTGAAGCCGATGTGCCCTCCCTGCTCGACGCGCTCGCGAACAACACGCCGCATCTGCTGCGGCTGGGGGCAACCGACCAGCTGCCCTGGCTCAAGCGTCAGACCCGCCTCACCTTCGCCCGCTGCGGCGTGATCGACCCGCGCTCGCTCGACGACTACCGCGCCCATGGCGGCTACAAGGGGCTGGAGCGGGCACTGCCGCTTGGCTCCGACGCCATCCTCAACGAAGTCACGGCCTCGGGCTTGCGCGGCCGCGGCGGCGCCGGCTTTCCGACCGGCATCAAATGGAAGACGGTCACGCAGGCCAAAGCCGACCGAAAGTTCATCGTCTGCAACGCCGACGAAGGCGACAGCGGCACTTTCGCCGACCGCATGATCATGGAAGGCGATCCCTTCCTGGTGATCGAGGGCATGACCATCGCCGGCATCACCGTCGGCGCGACCAAGGGCTACATCTACATCCGCAGCGAATATCCGCATGCGGTGGAAGCGATGAACGCTGCGATCCAGACTGCGAAGCGCGGCGGTTATCTCGGCGACAAGATCGGCGGATCCATCCACAGCTTCGACCTCGAAGTGCGGGTCGGCGCTGGCGCCTATGTCTGCGGCGAGGAAACTTCGCTGCTGGAGAGCCTCGAAGGCCGCCGCGGCATCGTGCGTGCAAAACCGCCGCTGCCGGCGCATCACGGCCTGTTCGGCAAGCCGACCGTCATCAACAACGTGCTGTCGTTCGCGGCCGTCCCCTTCATCCTCGCCGAGGGTGCCAATGCTTATGCGGATTTCGGCATGGGCCGCTCACGCGGCACGATGCCGATCCAGCTCGCCGGCAACATCCGCTATGGCGGGCTGTATGAAACCGCGTTCGGCGTGACGCTCGGCGAGCTCGTCGACGACATCGGTGGCGGCACGTTCACGGGCCGGCCGGTCCGCGCCGTGCAGGTCGGCGGTCCGCTCGGCGCCTATTTCCCTCGTGCCCTGTTCGACACGCCATTCGACTACGAGGCCTTCGCAGCGCGCGATGGCCTGATCGGCCATGGTGGCATCGTCGTGTTCGACGACAGCGTCGACATGCGCAGACAGGCGCGCTTCGCCATGGAATTCTGCGCCGTCGAATCCTGCGGCAAGTGCACGCCATGCCGGATCGGCTCGACCCGCGGCGTCGAGACCATCGAGAAGATCATCAACGGTGAGCGCGTCAGCGAAAATCTCGCGCTGGTCGAAGACCTCTGCAACACCATGAAATTCGGCTCGCTCTGCGCACTCGGCGGCTTCACGCCCTACCCCGTGCTCAGCGCATTGAAGCACTTCCGGGAGGATTTCATTCCGGCGCCGACCACGCTTCAGGCCGCGGAATAGGAGAACGACAATGTCTCTGATCGAAGAAATCGACTTCGGCACGCCGGCTTCCAAATCGGAAACGATGGTAACGCTGACCATCGACGGCAATGAGGTCACGGTGCCCGAGGGCACTTCCATCATGCGCGCAGCGATGGACGCGGGCCATCAGATCCCGAAACTCTGCGCGACCGACATGGTCGATGCGTTCGGCTCCTGCCGGCTCTGCCTCGTCGAGATCGAGGGCCGCGCCGGCACGCCGGCGTCCTGCACCACGCCTGTGATGAACGGCCTCGTCGTGCACACCCAGACCGAGCGGCTGAAGAAGCTGCGCAAGGGCGTGATGGAGCTCTACATCTCCGACCATCCGCTCGATTGCCTCACCTGCGGTGCCAACGGCGATTGCGAATTGCAGGACATGGCCGGCGCCGTGGGCCTACGCGACGTGCGCTACGGCTATGAGGGCGAAAACCACGTCTTCGCCAAGACACCTGGCAAGAGACACGGCTGCGACAACGACCATTGGATGCCGAAGGACGAGTCCAATCCCTATTTCACCTATGATCCCTCCAAGTGCATCGTCTGCTCGCGCTGCGTCCGCGCTTGCGAGGAGGTGCAAGGCACCTTCGCGCTGACCATCTCCGGCCGCGGCTTCGACAGCCGCGTCTCGCCGGGTATGAGCGAAAGCTTCCTCGGCTCGGAATGCGTCTCCTGCGGCGCCTGCGTGCAGGCCTGCCCGACCGCAACGCTGA
Source organism: Bradyrhizobium sp. CIR48 (assembly GCF_014198315.1). Lineage (NCBI taxonomy): Bacteria > Pseudomonadati > Pseudomonadota > Alphaproteobacteria > Hyphomicrobiales > Nitrobacteraceae > Bradyrhizobium > Bradyrhizobium sp. CIR48. The sequence continues at coordinate 34,765 of NZ_JACIHG010000006.1, read as the reverse complement.
CCGAAAAGTCGGTGATCGAAATCGGCCAGCCCGAGCACTCCGTCGTCACCACCTGCGCCTATTGCGGCGTCGGCTGCACTTTCAAGGCCGAGATGCGCGGCGAGGAAGTCGTGCGCATGGTGCCGTACAAGGACGGCAAGGCCAATCGCGGCCATTCCTGCGTCAAGGGCCGCTTCGCCTGGGGCTACACCAACCACGGCGAACGCATCCTCAATCCGATGATCCGCGAACGGATCGAGGATCCCTGGCGCGAAGTGTCCTGGGACGAGGCGTTCTCGTTTGCCGCCGCCAAGATGCGCGGCATCCAGAAGACATACGGCCGCGATGCCATCGGCGGCATTACCTCGTCCCGCTGCACCAATGAAGAGACCTATCTGGTGCAGAAGCTGATCCGCGCCGGCTTCGGCAACAACAATGTCGACACCTGCGCCCGCGTCTGCCACTCGCCGACCGGCTATGGCCTTGCCACCACCTTCGGCACTTCCGCAGGCACGCAGGATTTCGACTCGGTCGAGGACACCGACGTCGTCCTTGTGATCGGTGCCAATCCGGCCTCCGCTCATCCGGTGTTCGCGTCCCGCCTGAAGAAGCGGCTGCGCCAGGGTGCCAAGCTGATCGTGATCGATCCGCGCCGCACCGAGATGGTGGAATCGCCGCATGTGAAAGCGCTGCACCTGCCCCTGATGCCCGGCACCAACGTCGCGGTCATGACCGCGCTGGCGCATGTCATCGTCACCGAGGGCCTCGTCAACGAAGCCTTCGTGCGCGAGCGTTGCGACTGGAGCGAGTTCGAGGAATGGGCGGCCTTTGTCGCGCAGCCCAAGAACAGCCCGGAAGCCACCGCCATCCTCACCGGCGTCAACCCGAAGGATCTGCGCGAAGCCGCTCGCACCTACGCCACCGGCGGCAACGGCGCGATCTATTACGGCCTCGGCGTCACCGAGCACAGCCAGGGCTCGACCACCGTGATCGCGATCGCGAACCTTGCGATGGTCACGGGCAATATCGGCCGTCCCGGCGTCGGCGTGAACCCGCTACGTGGCCAGAACAACGTGCAGGGCTCCTGCGACATGGGCTCGTTCCCGCACGAGCTGCCCGGCTATCGCCACATCTCCGGCGACGCAGTGCGCGATCAGTTCGAGGCGCTGTGGAACGTCAAGCTCAACCCCGAGCCTGGCCTGCGCATTCCCAACATGTTCGATGCCGCGGTCGAGGGCACCTTCATGGGGATCTACGTGCAGGGCGAGGACATTCTGCAGTCCGATCCCAACACCAAGCACGTGGTGGCTGCACTGTCCGCGATGGAATGCGTCATCGTCCACGACCTCTTCCTCAACGAGACCGCGAACTACGCCCATGTCTTCCTGCCCGGCTCGAGCTTCCTCGAGAAGGACGGCACCTTCACCAACGCCGAGCGCCGCATCCAGCGCGTGCGCAAGGTGATGACCCCGAAGAACGGCATGGCCGACTGGGAGGTCACCATCGGCCTTGCCAAGGCGATGGGTTTCGAGATGAACTACAGCCATCCTTCCGAGATCATGGACGAGATCGCGGCGCTGACGCCGACCTTCTCCGGCGTCTCCTACGCCAAGCTCGACGAGCTCGGCTCGGTGCAGTGGCCCTGCAACGAGAAGGCGCCGGAGGGCACGCCGGTGATGCATATCGACGGCTTCGTCCGCGGCAAGGGCAAGTTCGTCGTCACCGAATATGTCGCGACCGACGAGCGCACCGGCCCGCGTTATCCGCTGCTGCTCACGACCGGCCGCATCCTCAGCCAGTACAATGTCGGCGCGCAGACGAGGCGCACCGAGAACGTGGTTTGGCATGCCGAGGACCGGTTGGAGATTCATCCGCACGATGCCGAACAGCGCGGCGTGCGCGACGGCGACTGGGTGCGGCTGAAGAGCCGCGCCGGCGAGACCACGCTGCGTGCGGAGATCACCGATCGCGTGGCGCCCGGCGTCGTCTACACCACCTTCCACCATCCGGACACGCAGGCCAACGTCATCACGACCGACTATTCGGACTGGGCGACCAACTGCCCCGAATACAAGGTGACGGCGGTCGAGGTCTCGCCCTCGAACGGCCCGTCCGACTGGCAGAAGGCCTATGACGCCCAGGCGCGCCAGTCGCGGCGCATTGCGCCGGCCGAGGCCGCGGAGTAACCGCATGCATGTAGCTGTCCAGGCGATCGATCGCGGAATCTGGCGCAACGGCGTCGCGTCCGAAGGAACGCGGTTCATTCCGGAGGAGACGCCGCTGGCTCTGACCTATAATGGCGGCACTTACGCCGTCATGATGGGAACGCCGCAGAACCTGGAAGATTTTGCGGTCGGCTTCAGCCTGAGCGAAGGCATCGTTAAATCGGTCGACGACATCCGCTCGCTCGAAATTGTTCGCCTCGACGACGGCATTGAGCTGCGGATGTGGCTGGCGTCGGATGGCGCGGCACTGATCAGCGAGCGCCGCCGCCACGTCGCCGGTCCCACCGGCTGCGGCATCTGCGGTATCGAGTCCATTGCCGAAGCCGTGCGACCCGCTGCGGTCGTGCCGCAGGGGCAGAGCTTCACGCCGGAAGAAATCATGACGGCGATGCAGGCGATCGCGCCGCTGCAATCGATCAATCTGCAGACCCGCGCGGTTCATGCCGCCGCGTTCTGGTCCCCTGCCGGCCACATCGTCGCGCTGCGTGAGGATGTCGGCCGCCACAACGCGCTGGACAAGCTCGCAGGCGCCCTCGCGCGCAGCCGCACCGACGCAGGCGCCGGCATGGTGCTGCTGACGAGCCGAGTTTCGGTCGAGATGGTGCAGAAGACTGCGGCGATCGGCGCGCCGGTGATGATCGCGGTGTCCGCGCCCACCGCGCTCGCGGTGCGTACCGCGGAAGCCGCGGGCATCACGCTGATCGCCATTGCCCGCCAGGATGGGTTCGAGGTGTTTTCGCATGGTGACCGGATCGTCGGTCGCCATGCCACGGAGGTTGCCGATGTCGCCTGACCGCCTGATCTACATGGCCAACCAGATCGGCAAGTTCTTCGAGAGCCAGGGCCACGGCAAGGCCGTGCCGGGAATTGCCGAGCACATCAAGAAGTTCTGGGATCCCAGGATGAAGCGCGCGATCTTCGCCCATCTCGATGCCGGCGGCGCGGGGCTCGAGCCTGACGTCCGCGAGGCGCTCAGCTCGTTGAAGGCAACGTCCCTTCCAGCAGCGCCCTGAACACGCGCCTCACCTCGCTCTGCGTCTCCTTCACGCGCGCCTCCAGCGACGAGAAATCCGGCGCGTCGCCGGCCCGCGCCATCACGCGTTGCAGATCGGTGCCCGCGGTTTCCGGCTTGAAGCGGTCGCTGACGCACAGCCGCAGGATCTGCGTGAGGTCGTGATAGAGCCGTGCGGCCGCACGCAATATCTCGGTCTCCGATTGCGGGAGGACGCCGAGCCTGCATGCATTGTCGAGCACCTGCAACGTGCTGACGTCGAGGATCTCCGGCTTATCGTGCGCGTGCACGAGCTGGAGATATTGCGCGATGAAATCGATGTCGACCATGCCGCCAGCGGCATGTTTGAGATCCCAGCAATCGGCCTCGCCCTTCTCCTGGGCGATCGCGCGTCGCATGTCGGCGACGTCGTTGGCGGTGATTGCGGAATCGCGGCGGCGGGTCAGGACGCCGCCGATGACGCGTTCGATCCGCATCCGGAATTCGGGCGAAGCCGACACCACGCGCGCGCGCGTCAGCGCCATGTGCTCCCAGGTCCAGGCCTCGTTGGCCTGGTAATCCGCGAATGAGACGAGGCTCGAGGCCACGGGGCCGGCGCGCCCTGAAGGACGCAGCCGCATGTCGATCTCGTAGAGCACGCCATAATTGGTGCGCGTCGTGAATGCGCTGATCAGGCGCTGGGTCAGCCGCGCAAAATAATGCGCGCCCTGCAGCGATTTCGGCCCATCGGAGTCCGGATTGTCGCTGTCGAAATCGTAGAGCAGGATCAGGTCGAGATCGGACGAGGCCGTCATCTCGCGGCTGCCGAGCCGGCCCATCGCGATGATCGCGGTCTCCTGCCCCTTGATCCGGCCATGCTGGGCCGCGAAGCGGTCGGCAACGAGGCCATGCACGGTGTGGACGATTCCTTCGGCGACGTCGGCAAAGGCCGTGCTCGCCTGCTGCGCCGAGACGGTGCCGGAGAGAATGCGCGTGCCGATCAGGAACAGGCTCTCCTGCCCGAACAGGCGCAGCCGATCGAGGAACTCTTCGTATGAGCCGGCGTCCTGTACGGTCGCAGCCAACCGCCCCGACAATTCCTGCCTGTCCGGCATGGCGCCGAAGAAGCGCGGATCGATCAGGCCATCCATCAGCTGCGGCTGCCGCGCCAGCATCTCGCCGAGCCGCGGCGCTGCGCCGAGCACCAGCGCCACCAGCGCGACGAGCTCGCGGTTCTGGCCGAGCAGCGTGATCAGCCGGCCGCCGCGCTGGAGCGCCCCAAGGAATTGATCGAACGCGACGACGGCGCGATCCGGCTCCTCGGCATGGGCAAGGCCGTCGATGAGGGCCGGCACGAACTCGACGAAGGCGCTGCGCGTCACCTCATTGCGGAACACGCGATAGTCGCCGGTGATCCAGTCGCGCACCGTCTGCGCGACCGCGGCAGGCTTCTTGAATCCGAGCGTCGCGAGGTGCTGGAGCAGGCGCGGATCCTCGGGACCGACACGGTAGTCGAGCTCCGGCAGCTTTGCCGTGCCGGTCGGATCGTCGCCTTCGAACAGTTTTTCGTAGTGCCCCTGCACGATCTTGAGCTGTCGCAGCAGCTCGCCCGCGAAGGCCTCGCGATCCGCATAGCCGAAAAAGCGCGCAAAGCGCTCGACCGCGTCCTTGTCTTCGGGCAATGCGTGGGTCTGCTCGTCGGCGATCATCTGGAGGCGATGCTCGACCCGGCGCAGGAATTCGTACGCAATGGTCAGCTCGTCACGCGCCGCAACGGTGATCCAGTTGCTGGAGGCGAGAATGTCGAGCGCCTCGAGTGTCGGCCGCACCCGCAATTCCGGATGGCGGCCGCCGGCGATCAATTGCTGGGTCTGCGCGAAGAACTCGATCTCGCGGATGCCACCGCGGCCGACCTTGACGTTGTGCCCTTCCACCGCGACCTCGCTCTGGCCGCGATAGGTCTGCATCTGCCGCTTCATGTCGTGGACGTCGGCGAGGGCGGCGAAATCGAGATGCTTGCGCCAGACGAAGGGCGCGATCTCGGCGAGCAATGCCTCGCCCGCCCTGGCATCACCGGCGCAGGCACGCGCCTTGATCATCGCGGCGCGCTCCCAGGTGCGCCCTTCCCGCTCGTAATAATTCAGCGCGGCGTCACGGGAGATCGCGACCTGGGTCGAGGATGGATCGGGACGCAGGCGCAGGTCGACGCGGAACACATAGCCGTCATAGGTGCGCTGCTGCAGGATGCGCGCCATCCCCTGCGTGACCCGGACAAAGAACGGCTGCGGCTCGATGTCCGCTGCCAGCGTTGTCTCGTCGGGATCGAAGAACACGATGAGATCTATATCGCTGGAATAGTTCAGCTCGCCTGCCCCCATCTTGCCCATCGCGAGCACGATCAGGCCGCAGCCCTCCTCGGGCGCCTCGGGATTGGGCGGCGAGATCTTGCCACGTGCGGCTTCCTGCCGCAGCAGGTATTGGAGCGCCGCCTGCACCGAGGACACCGCGACATCGGTCAGCGCCGCCGTCACTCGCATCACCGGCCAGACCCCGCCGATGTCGCACAAGGCGGTCAGGAGCGCGGCCTCAGCCTTCATGCGGCGGAGCAGTCGCATCACCTCGGCCTCGTCAGGGGCCGCGAGCACCGCCCCCCTCGCCTCCGCGATGAGCGCCGTCAGATGCGCATCCGGATCGCATTCGAGCAACCGGATCAGGCGCAAGGCATCGGCGCGCACCAGATCGAACAGATAGGGCGAGAATTCCGCGACGCCGGCCAGGATGTTCCGGGCGAAGGGATGTGTCAGCAGCGTTTCGAGACGCGCCGATTGGGTCGGCTCGAGCTCGGACAGCCAGCTTTCAAGACGTCGTTCGTCGGTTGTGGAAGCGGCAATATGGGGAGCCTCCGCGAAGCGCGCGGCCAGCCTCTCACCATGCTTGTCCGCGTTTCCCGGCGCGGAGTGGTTCATGCCACCTTCTGTGGCACATCCGGTATTGGCGGAGCAACCCTGTCGCCGGCCCCGGCGCGCGCGGGCAGCGCCAGCGTTGCAACGAGACCGGGTTGGGCGTCGCCCAGCCTCAACTCGCCGCCGTGCAATGTCGCAACCGCAGAAGCGAGGCTGAGACCGAGGCCGGAGCCCGGCAGCGTGCGGCTCGCTTCCAGGCGAACGAATCGTTCGACGGCATGTGCGCGGTCGGCTTCGGGGATGCCGGGACCGCGATCGGTGACGCTGAGCAGCACCTTGTCGCCGTCGCGTCGGGCCTCGATGGTGATCGGCCTCGCGTCCATACTGACCACGGTTCCGCCGGCCTGCCCGACCGGCTTGCCGTATTTGATCGCATTCTCGACCAGATTGGCGAGCGCCTGGCTGATCAACTCGCGATTGGCGTGAACCGGCGTCGGCTCGGCCTTGACCTTCAAGGTCATGCCGTCGTCTTCGGCGAGTGGCTCGTAGAGCTCGTGGATGCCGTTGGCGACCTCGGCGGCGTCGAAATCATCCATGTTGCCGCGCGCCTGCCCTGACTCCGCGCGCGCGATCATCAGCAGCGCGTTGAAGGTGCGGATCAATCCGTCGGATTCCTCGATGGTCCGCTCCAGCGCCGCGCGGTAATCGGCTTCGCAGCCCGATTTCGCCAGCGCCTCCTCGGCGCGGTTGCGCAAGCGCGTCAGCGGCGTCTTGAGGTCGTGGGCGATGTTGTCGGAGACTTCCTTCAAGCCGGCCATCAGCGCCTCGATCCGCTCCAGCATGGCATTGAGATTTTCCGCGAGGCGGTCGAGCTCGTCGCCGCTGCGTCCCACCGGGAGACGCCCGCTGAGATCGCCGGTCATGATGCGCTGCGCGGTCCCGGTCATCGCGTCGATGCGCCTCAGCACGCGGCGCGCGACGAAGATGCCGCCGCCGAGACCGAGCACGACGACGATCAGGATCGACCATTGCGCCGCCTTGGCGACGATGCCGAACAGGCGACGCCGTTCGGCGAGGTCGCGGCCGATCAGAAGCCGGAAGCCGTTTTCCAGTTCGGTGACGCGCACGAGCGCGCGATGGTCGCGGTCGTCGGCGTCCTCGATCCGCCGGTAGGCCGTCTCCGACCAGCCCCGCGTCGCCATCACGCCGGGCGCCAGCGAGCCGACATTGCCGGCGATCGCCTGCCCCGTCGGCGTCGTCACGAGATAGAGGTTGGCGCCCGGGCGCAGCGCGCGGTATTCGATCGTGCGCACCAGGCGAAACATGCCGCCGCGGCCGTAGATCTCGTTGATTTCCGAGGTCTCGGCATTGACCGTCTGCGTGATTTCCTCGGTGATCAGCCGCCGCGTATTCCAGGCGAAATAGGCCAGCAGCGAAGCCGCGAACATCGCGAACAGCAGCAGATAGACCAGCGTCAGCCGGAACGCCGTGGTGCGGACGAGTTTACCGAATGCCGTCACGGATCATGTATCCAATTTCAGTAGCGCGTCTACTATCACCAAGCATCGTCACTCTTCGTATTCTACTTTATTTACAGCATCTTGGGTTTATAAGCTATCGTCTATCTTCGCTTAAAATCGCCGAACGCCAGGCGGCCCAGGCAAAAAAGTGGTAAGGAGGCACATACGTCCATTTGAAAGTATCCGTGACGGCCACACATCTGCACCGGTTCCCGTGGAATCACTGACCATGACGCAAAAAAGGATCCGTGACGGTAAGTGGTAAGCGAAAGGGAACGTTAAAGTGGCGCTCAATTCGAACCAAGTTAAATCCCTGCAAGCTGGCGTTCATGCGGACAGTGCGGGACTCTACCTGGTGGTACGCGCGAGCGGAGATCGGGTGTGGGCCTTCCGTTTCACCGACCCCGAGGGCAAACGGGCGCAGATGGAGTTCGCCAGGGCTGGCGACCGCGACAGCGCAGGGGGGGACGTTCTGACCCTAAGCAGCGCGCGCGAGAAGGCCCGCGATTACAAGGTTGCATTGAAGCGCGAGGGCATCGATCCGCGCGTCAAAAAGCGGGCCGCTGCTCAGAGCAGCAAGACGTTCAAAGAATTTGCAGACGAGCAGTACCCTGGTTGGTGCCGGGGCTTGTCCAAAGAGGAGTTAACCCAATGGCAGCGCTCCATCCGCGACGTGCCGAGCTTGCACGAGAAAAAGCTCCATGAGATCACCACCGAGCACGTCTTGGATGCTCTCAAAGCGATCTGGACCGTGAAGCCGGTCACAGCGTCGCGAACACGCCAGCGAATCGAGCGGCTGATGGACGCAGCCAAGGCGTTGAAGTTGCGCACGGGTGAGAATCCGGCCGCGTGGCGCGGCAACCTCAAACACCTGCTCCCGTCTCCCCGCAAGCTAAATCGCAAAAAGGGACATCGGTCCGCCCCTTACACGAAGATGAAGCAAATGATGACAGGGCTGCGCTCTGATCCCGGCAATGCCGCGCGCTGCACCGAAGTCGGCATCCTCACGGTCTCACGCAGCCAAGAAATCCGGCTCATGGAATGGACCGAGCTCGACTTCGAAGCAAAGACCTGGATGGTTCCAGCTGAGAAGATGAAGATAAAGGGCGACCTAGAACCCAAACCGCATCTCGTTCCGCTGTCAGATCAGGCCATCGAGATCATCCAATCGATGCGGCGCACAGATAAATACGTATTCCCCTCCGACCACGCTGAGGGACATCAGCCGTTCCGCGCGAACGCCCTTGTTGGAGCTATCGAGCGCACTGCCATCAAATCTACCATGCATGGCTGCCGCACGACCTTCCGAAACTGGGGCGCAGACAATAAGGAGCACAATTTCCGCCGTGAAGTGCTTGAGTTCTGCTTGTCGCATCGTGTCGGCGATGAGGCAGAACTGTCGTATTGGGACAGCGAGATGATCCAACGGCGACGCGAGGTGCTCCAGGCGTGGGCTGACTTCATCAAGCCGCGCAAAGATCCGTCCGGCCAACAGCCGGTCGGAAGGAAGCGGCAGAAGCTCAGACTTGTCGTGTAAAGAGGCGCACAAAGCTTTCAGCCAGCGATCTATTTTTGACACCAGAATAAGACCAGATCGTAGGAGGCCGGAATTCAAATCTCCTGGCTCTCTTCCCGATACGCTTGTGTTGCGCAGACTGGAATTCCGCGCGCTGAGATGATCTGTTGGAGACGCAGATCGATTCCTCGAGTTTTCCTGTGCCTGCTCAAGGCTCGTTCTGACAATTCACAGCCTTTGCGCCTGGTGAGATCGTTACAGAATTTTCTCCTGCCAGAATGACTCTCGTGCCAGTCGCCGACTTCCGGCGCTGCAATGCTGACTGCTCATGGGCGCAATGGCGCTACACCTCAGTTTGAGTTCCCGGAAGTGAGCACGGTATCTCGCGCCCACGCTGCTGGGCCGGGCCGGTCAATTCTATCCAGCGACGGCCAACGTCAGCTAGCGTGGGTCAGCCCAGTCCATCATGGGCGAGCTTCAGGTGGGGCCAGGCATTGTAAACCAACGCAACCATCTTCGATCGATCATTACCCTTATCGGCAAAGCTCTACTTTGGAAGCGGGTGAGAACGTCAAGGAAAAGTGAGAGCTATTCGTCGCAATTTTTCGATCTTGGATTCACAGGATAATTTGCGCCGTTCGTAATACTCGAATTTTTTTACCTATCGGGATCAATCAACTGAATTGTCTTACAAAGGTAGAGCAACTCGCCACCGCTTGTACTGCCACAGTATACTTCACATACCGCCAGTGATCAGGAAAGCGGTGGTCCAGTCCACGAGCCGAGCCGACACTGGCTCAATCGATCAGAGCGCGCCGGGTATGCCAGTCCGTCGCCGACTGGAAGGCATGCCCGGCGCGCGCGAGCACATCCTCCGACAGATGCGGGCCGACGAGCTGCATGCTGAGTGGCAGGCCGTCCGACGCCACGCCATTCGGCAGCGTGATGGTCGGGCTGCCCGAGAAGTCGAACACTGCCGTGAAGCGCAGGATGCTGAGCAGCACGTTGGGATCGGCGCCGTACTCGCCCATCCTGGTCAGCGTCGGGATCGGCACGGGCATGGTGGGGATCAACAGCAGGTCGATATCGCCGAACAGGGCGGTCAGGCTGCCGCAGAATTTCAGCCGCTCGTGATGGATCTGCGCGATCTCGACGCCGCTCACCGACCTGCCCTGCTCGATCAGCTGCGCCAGGTCCGGGCCGTATTCCGACTTCCGCGCGGGATAGGTTTCGAGATGCGCCTCCGCGGTCTCGATCGAACACATCGGAATCCACATGCTCACGAGCTTCTCGTAGGCCGGGAATTTGACATCGCGGATATCGGCCCCGAGCGCCGCGAGCGTCCGCTCGGCTTCCAGCAACGCGGCGACCACCTGCGGATCGACTCCGTCCTGGGTGTAGCTGCGGTCGACGCCAATCCGCAACCCCCGGACACCGTCGACGATCCCTGCGAGATAGTTCGGCACCGGCGCCTGCAGCGCGGTGGGATCGTTGACATCTGCGCCGGCGATGACGCCGAGCATCGCGGCCGCATCGGCCGCGCTCCGGCACATCGGCCCGACATGGTCGAGCGAGTCGGCCAAAGGAAAGACGCCGTGGCGGCTGACGCGTCCCCAAGTCGGCTTGATCCCGGTCAGCCCGCAAGTGGCCGACGGAAACCGGATTGAGCCGCCGGTGTCGCTGCCGATCGAGCCGAAGCAGAGCCCCGCCGACGTCGCCACGCCCGATCCGCTCGAGGACGAGCCCACCCAGTAATCGACGCCCCAGGGATTGAGCGGTGCCTGATCGTTCGGGTGATGGCTGGTGTAGGCCCCCTCGGTCATCTTCAACTTGCCGAGCGTGACGGCGCCGGCCTGCTCCAGCCGATCCACTATCGTGGCGTTGAAGGACGGAATGAACTTCGCGTGGATCGTGGTGCCACCGGCCGTCGGCGCAAAAGTCGTGTAGCAGAGGTCCTTCAGCCCGATCGGCACGCCGTGCAGCGGTCCGCGCCAGATGCCCCTGGCCAGCTCGGCGTCGCAGCGCTTCGCCCGCGTCATGGCGCGCTCAGCGAGGAGAAGCGCATAGCCATGGAATTTGCCATCGAGCTTGGCGATCCGGCTCAGCATGGCCTCGGTGACCTTCGAGGGCAGCAGCTCACCACGGCGGAACAGCTCGGAGAGCTCTGTGATCGACTTGTAGTGAATTGGATCTGCTGACATCTGACAGCCCTGTTGTTGTCGAAACGGCTTCGCTCACCGGCGCCGCGACGGCCCGGTCTCGTAGCGGCGCGGCTCCGGATGCGCCTAGAACTGCACCCCGCGCGTGAGCGCCCCATCGACCACGAGATTGGTCCCGGTGATGAAGCTCGCCGCCTTGCTGGCAAGGAACACCGCGCCATTCGCCATTTCCTGCGGCGTGCCCATGCGGCCGGTCGGGTTCAGCGCCAGCGCGGTCTTGTACAGCTCGGGATTGCCGTCCTTGATCTGGTTCCAGACACCGCCCTCGAAATAGGTGTTGCCGGGCGACATTGAGTTGGCGCGGATGCCCTTGCCGGCCAGGTGGAAGGCGAGCCCTTGCGTGTAGTGGATGATCGCGGCCTTGAACGTGCCGTAGGGACCGCTGGCGAAATCGACCTCGCGGCCCGACACGCTGGAGATCGTGACGATCGCAGCGGCCTTGCTCTTCTCCAGATAAGGCATCGCGGCATTGACCAGCCGCACCGTGCCCATCATGTCGGTGGAGAACTCCTTCTCCCAGCTCTCCTCGTCCTGCCCGATCGACAGGGCGCTGACATTGGCGACGACGATGTCGATGCCGCCGAGCTTGGAGGCCATATCCTCCACCCAGGCCTTGAGCGCCGGACCATTGGAGACGTCGACCGAACTGCCGAACGCGGCGACGCCCTTCGCCTTGATCGCGGTGACGGCGCCGTCGACGTCCGCCTGGTTGCGCGCGCAGATTCCGACATTGGCCCCTTCCGCCGCGAAGGTGTCGGCGATCGCCCTGCCGATGCCCTTGGTGCTGCCGGTGACGAGAACCTTTGCTCCCTTGAGTCCGAGATCCATGTTCATTCCCTCCCTATTGACGACTTGAAAGCACGCCCGAGGCCCATCAGAGCAGAAGCTGTTCGCGCACGTTGTCCTCACTGACCTCGCCGCCAGCGAGCGACCGCGTAATCTTGCCCTTCTCCATGATGTAGCAGCGCTCGGCGATCGCCAGGATCGTGTCGAGGTTCTGCTCGACGAAGATGATGGTGGTTCCGAGCTCGTTCCGGAACGATCGCAGCGCCTCGCAAATGTGCTGCACGATCGAAGGCTGGATGCCCTCGGACGGCTCGTCCAAGATCATCAGGGACGGATTGCCGATCAGCGCGCGGCCGATGGCGAGCTGCTGTTGCTCGCCGCCCGACATGGTGCCTGCGGCCTGCCGCCGGCGCTCCTTCAGCCGCGGGAAATATTCGTAGATCAGCTCCGGCAGCTTCTTGCCGCCAGGACCGCCGATCAGTTCGCCTACCTGAAGATTCTCCTCGACGGTCATTTGCGGAAAGACGTCGCGCCCTTGCGGGATGTAGCCGAAGCCAGCCCTTGCCCGTGCGTCGGCCTCCAGCGCCGTGACGTCCTGCCCCATGAAGCTGATCGTCCCGCGCCAAGTTTGCAGCAGGCCGATCAGGCAGCGCATCAGGGTCGACTTGCCGACGCCGTTGCGGCCGATCACGCCGACGATCTCGCCGCGCGAGACCGACATGGTGACGCCCTGCAGGATCGGCGTCGCGCCATATCCCGCCCATAACTCGGCAACGTCGATGATCGGCTCAGAGGACGACGGTTTAGTGAGCATGGGTCTTACCCAGATAGATTTCCGCGACCTTCTCGTCCTGCAGGATGCTTTCGAGCGTGCCGCGCGCAAAAATCCTGCCGAGATGCAGCACCGTGACGCGCCGGGCGACCTGGCGGACGAAGGCCATGTCGTGCTCGACCACGAGCACCGTCATGCCCTCGGCATTGAACGACCTGAGCAGTTCGCCGGTCCTGAAGGTTTCCTCGGGCGACATGCCCGCGGTCGGCTCGTCCAGCAGCAGGAGCTGCGGCTTCAACGCCAGCGCCATCCCGATCTCGAGCCATTGCTGCTGGCCATGCGACAGCGCGCCCGCGAGCTTGTCGCCGTCCGCCGCGAGATTGAGCAGCGTCAGCAGGCGATCTTCCTCAGCGATGCGTTCCGAGCCGGACAATCGCTCCTGCAGCGCGGTCTGGATGTTCTGCCGGACAGGCAATTCCTTGAACACGCTCGGGGCCTGCATCTTGATGCTCATGCCCCGCTGCACGCGCGCGTAGGGCCGCTCGGCCGTGATATCGACGGTGTCGAACAGGATACTGCCCTCGGTCGGCGGATAGAGGCCGGCGATCAGCTTGAACAGTGTGCTCTTGCCGGCACCGTTGGGGCCGATCAGGCAGTGGATCTCCCCGGCATTGACCGTCAGGTCGACGCCGGAGACGGCCGTCAATCCGCCGAAGCGCTTCGAGACGCCTTTGACTTCGACCAGCGCCATGATCAGGACTCTTCCGGTTGCAAGCGGCCGGCCTCAGCCACCACGTCGCTGCGTCGCCGGCGCCCCTGCCACCAGTCGGCGGCGAGCTTGCCGATGCCGAGCACGAAGCCTTGCGGCGCCAGCATCACGGTCGCGAGCAGCAGCGCGCCCATCAGCACCAGCGCCGCCTGCTGGCTGTAGACCGTGATGGTCTGAAAGCCGAACAGCAGCAGGAACGACCCGACCAAGGTCGCGGTCAGATCGCTGCGCCCGGAGAACGCCACCCACACGATGGGCATCGCGGCGGCCGGCAAGCCGATGCTGGACGGCGTGATGAACTGTCCCCAGGACGTGTACAGCGCGCCGCTGAGGCCTGCGAGACCGCTTCCGATCACGAAGGTCAGCAGCTGATATTTGCGGACGTCGTAACCCAGCATCTCGGCACGCTGCGGATTCTCGCGCGTCGCCACGATGACGTTGCCGATGCCGGAATTCACCAGCATCCGCAGCGCGAGATAGACGATCACGATTAGGGCGATCATGACGTAATAGAGCGCCGAGCCCTCGATATAGAAGTCGCCGACGGTCAGCGGGTCCATGCCCTTCATGCCGTTGAAGCCGTTCAGCCGCGCCGGCCCGATATGCCATTCCGGCCCGGCCGTCTGGCCGAGGAAGAAAGCCAGCACCAACGTCGCGGACAACGTCACGATGCCAAAGAAGATGCCGTTGATGCCGCCCCAGATCATGAAATAGCCGAGGATGCCGGCCGCGATCATTGCCAGGACGACAGAGAGAACGAGCGCGGCGATCGTCGCGGTGCCGCCGCCCATGTTGATCGCGAGCACGCCGTAGCTGTAACCGGCAATACCGAAGAAAAGTGTCTGGCCGAAGGACAGCATGCCGCCATAGCCCCACATCAGGCAGAGGCCGAGCGCCATGAAGATCCAGATCAGGAAGTAGGCGAAATTGCCGACATCGTAGGAATCGGCGAACAGCGGATAGGCCAGCGCGCCCGCGAGCACGACCAGGAAGCACGACCAGAACATCTTGCCGCGTCCGAGCGTCTGTGGACCTTCGAGCAGCTTGAACATCACAGATTCCCCTTTAGCGTCCACGGCGAACCAGCACGCTGGAGAGTCCCTCGGGCAAGACGCGGATGATCAGGATGACGGCGACCAGCATGCCGATCTGTCCGATGATCTGGCCGTAGCTCGCGTTCAACGCCATCCGGATCATCGCCAGGAACACGGCGGCCGGCGCCGTTCCGAGCAGCACGTTGGCTCCGCCGATCACGACGGTGACAAAACTCTCGACCACGAAGGTCGCGCCCATGGTCGGGATCAGCGTCATGGTCGGCGCGTAGAGCGCGCCGCAAAGCCCGGCAAGGCCGGTTCCGATCCCGAAGCTGATCGCATAGATGCGGCCGGTGCGTGCACCCAGCGCCTTGGCCATTGCCGCATTTTGCATCGTCGCTCGCGCGATCACGCCAAAGCGCGTCTTCATGAAGATGGTGTAGAGGCCGGCCAGCACCGCCACGGCGCAACCGAACAGCACCAGGCGGTAGGTCGAGAACGTATAGCCGCCGATCGCAAAGCTCCCCTCGGGCGTCCCGATGCCGCGCACGGCGGAACCGACGATCAGGAGCATCGACTGCGTCACGATCAGGCTAAGTCCCCAGGTCGCGAGCAGCGAATCCAGGGGGCGCTTGTAGAACCGCCGCACGACGAGGAATTCAACGAGGACACCGATGAGCCCGGCCGTCACCGCGGCCAGCATCTGGGCAATCGCGAGCGGCACGCCGAGATTCACCAAGCCGACGGTCACATAGGCGCCGCACATTATGAATTCGCCATGCGCCATGTTGATGACACCCATCATGCCAAACACGATGGCGAGGCCTGCGGCCGAGAGAATGAGGAACGCGAAGACGTCGGCGAACTGGTAGAACAGCGAGAACACTTCAGCCGACATCTTGGTCCCCTTGCCGATCCCGACGCCGCGTCGTTGCGGCGCCGGTCTTGTTCAGAAACGTGACATCAAACACGAGCAAGATCCGTGCCCGCCTCAGGACTTCTTGGGGAGATGGCTCGGCGTGTACTGATCCTTGTCGTTCTTCTTGGTGAGATCGCACCCGATCTCGCCAAGCCAGTAAGGCTGGATCGTGCCGTAGTCCTTCTCGACCTTCACCTCGTGCTTCGGCCCGACCGATATCAGGCGCATGCGGTGAGAGGTGTGCTGGCTCTTCGGGTCGATGCAGACCTTGCCCTCGGGCGCGTCGATGCAGGCATCGCCGGTCGCGATCACTTTCCGCATGTCCTCGAGCTTGATCGATTTCGCCTTCTCGACCAGCGCCTTGTACATGTAGAGCGCGTTATAGGCGTTGTACCCCATGTCGTTGATGTAAAGCTCGTCAGGGAACTTGGCGTGCCAGCGCTTCTTGAACTCGGTGGCCTCGGGCGTATCGATCTCCTCGAACCAGTTCGCAGTCGCGTGCATGTTGTTGAGGGCCGGCGGCTTGAACCGCTTGTGCTCGAAGCCGAGCATGACCTTGATCGACGAGCCCATCGGCAAATTGAGGTTGGCCGCCGCCGCCTGCTCGAAGAACGAATCTTGGGCAGCGCCGACATTGATCGTCAGCAGCCAGTCGGGCTTGGCCTTCTGGATGTTCTGGATGGTCTGCGCGAACTGCGACACCCCGAGCGGGATGAACTCCTCGCCGACGACCTCGCCGCCGAGTTCCTTCATGATCTTGCGGTTCCACTCCGCCGAGATCTGGCCGAAATTGTAGTCGGCCGCGATGACATAGACCTTCTTGCCGAACTTCTCGACCATCCAGGGGATCAGCGTCGAGAATTGCTGCTCGGGCACCGCGCCCATGCTGATCATGCTGGCATCGCAGACGCCGCCTTCGTACTGGTTGGTGTAGAAATACGGCGTCGTGGTGCGATCGACGATCGGACGCAGCGCCTCGCGCGAGGCCGAAGTGATGCCGCCGATCAGTACGTCCACCTTGTCGCGATTGAGCAGGCGCCGGCCGAATTCCTGGTAGCGTGCGTTATCGCCCTGGGGATCGAGGTGGATCAGCTCGATCTGCCGGCCCAGAATGCCGCCGCTCTTGTTGATCTCCTCGACGGCGAGCTGCGAGCCGTGCAGCTTCGGCATGCCCATGAAGGCAAGATCGCCGGACACGTCTTCGAGCAGGCCCACCTTCAGCGGCGGCTCCGCGGCGTTGGCAATACTCATCGACGCCGCGGTTCCGAACATGGCGCCGAGCAAAACCATCCGTAGCTTGTGTCCCGAATTCATCGTGATGTCCCCTCTATGGAAAGCGGCTGGGTGTCATGGCTTGAGGTAATTCTTCAAGATGGACGCCCCCATCGTGTATTTGGGGTCGACCATGTTGCCGAGGCGCATGCGGCCGGCCTGGCTGAGCAGCATGTAGGCGTCGATCTCGTCGAAGCCGTAATCGGCCGCCATCCACCGCACCAGTTCGCGATAGGCGATGCGCGCGGCGTCCTCGAGCGGACGCGCGCTGCCGATCGTCATGATGAAGTCCTTGGTCTCGAGCCGCGGCCAGGCGAAGCTCCAATTCTTGATCAAATCGACCTGGAGCGTGACAGTCGCACGCTGCTCGAGCGCAACGCCGGAGAGTTCGCCGTCGCCCTGCGTTGCGTGGCAGTCGCCGACGTAGAGCATCCCGCCGTCGGTATGCACCGGGAAATAGATGATCGCGCCGGGCGCAACATCGGGCAAATCCATGTTGCCGCCGTGATAGTCCGGCTGCAGCGACGAGATCGCCTCGATCTCCGGCGAGACGCCGATGGTGCCGATGAAGGGCTCGTAGGGCAGCGTGAGCTTGTCGTTCCAGCGCACGCCGCTCCTGTCGACATGCAGCTTCTTTACGCGCTCCGGCAGCGGCGGATTGAGCAGTGCCGTCGACCCGGTCCCGACCAGCCCACCGAACTCCGGAATGATGCAGGTCGTGCCGGCCGGCTGCTCGCCCCGTGTCTCGACGTCGCGAATATAGATCGCGAGGCAATCGCCCTTCTTGGCGCCCTTCACCGCGATCGGCCCGCATTGCGGGTTGAGATAGGGAAAGTTCAACTTGGCGGTGGGACTGTCGGTGTCCTTGGTCAACACGCCGCCGAACGCATCTTCGGTCTCGACGACGACGACCCCGCCGGGGTCGATCGACAGGGTCGGCTTGGCATAGGGACCATAGACGTAGTGGAAGTCCCCCTGCTGCTCGATGGTCAGGCTATGTGTCGTGCCGGTCGCGCCCTTGGCGACGGCGCGCTTGGCCATGATGGATGTCTTCAACCAGTCTTCAGACATGAGATCGGCTCCTCGACTCAGATCGCGGGATGACGCTTGTGCCAGTCGGTGACGCGCTGGAACGCATCGCCCGCGCGAACGAGACCGGCCTCATCGAAATGACGGCCGACGAACTGGAAGCCAATCGGGCCGCCGTTCGCCGCGAAGCCGCCGGGCAACGTCACGGTCGGGCTTCCCGTCATGTCGAACGGGCATGTAAAGCGGAGCAGGCCTCCGATCAGCGAGGCGTCCTCACCGAGCGCTGCCATCTTGGCAAGCGTCGGCGCGGCGAACGCCTGGGCCGGGATCGCGAGGAGATCGACCGTCTCGAACAGCACACGCACGGCGCCGCGAAACGCTTCGCGTCGGAGCGCGATCTTCTGGTAATCCATGCCGGACTGTTGCCGGCCGAGATCGAGCAGGCCGGTCAACGCCGGGCCGTACTCGTCCTTGCGCGCTGGATAGGTCTCCTCATGCGCGACCGCGACTTCGATGCCGCAGAGCGGGAACCAGTCGTCGATGATCGCTTTGGGATCGGGAAAGGCAACTTCCTTGATCTTCGCACCGAGATCGGCCGCGACCCGCAACCCCTCGGCCAGCACCTTGCCGGCATCGCCGTCGGTGCCTTCGCTGGTCCAGCGCCGGTCGAGGCCGATGGTCACGCCGCGCAGATCGCCGGTCAGGCCGGCGAGATAATCGGGTACCGACAGCGGAACCGCCGTCGTATCCTTGGGATCTTGCCCGGCGATCACGCGAAGCATCGCGCCGCAATCGACCGCGCTCCGCGCCATCGGGCCGATGTGATCCAGCGTCGGTGCCAGCTCGAACGCGCCGTAGCGGCTGACCCGTCCCCAGGTCGGCTTGAGCCCGGTGACACCATTGGCCGCGGACGGAAAGCGGATCGACCCGCCGGTATCGGTGCCGAGCGAGCCGAAGCAGAGGCCGGCCGCGGTCGCCACGCCCGAGCCGCTCGACGATGCGCCGGGCCAGAGATCCGCGTTCCACGGATTCTTCGGCGGGTCGATCTTCGGATGATGATCGGCATAGGCGCCCTCGGTCTGCTGCAGCTTGCCGAGGATGATCGCGCCGGCCTCCTTCAGCCGCGCAACCACCGTGGCGTCCTCGGTCGGGCGAAAGTCGCGATGGATCGTCATGCCATGCGCGGCCGGCGCGCCCTTGGCCCAGCAGAGATCCTTCACAGCGACCGGCACGCCGTGCAGCGGTCCCCTGATCTTGCCGGAAGCGATCTCCTTCTCGGCCGCGGCCGCTTCCGCGAGCGCCGAGTCGGCCATGACATAGGCGAAGCTTTTGAGCTTGCCGTCGAGCTTCTCGATCCGGCCGAGCATCGCCTTGGTGGCTTCGACCGGCGACAGCTCCTCCGCCTGGATCTTCCGTCCGACGTCGACGAGACCGAGATAGTGGAGATCTGTTGCCGCCATCGTTCCTATCCTCCCACGCGATGTGACGCACACGCACGCTCGCGCGCGGACATGCGTCACCGTTCTGGCGACGCGGACGCATCGCCAGCTGTCCTGGCGGCAAAACGAAAAAAGCCACCCGCCCCTCCCGAATGAGGTAACGAATGGCTCAAATGCCGCGGCTATGATCTATCGCTTAGGGGCCGTGATCGAACGAAGCACTTGGTTAGCAAAGAGCTGGACGTCATCGGCCAGATCAGCGCACGCGAGGTTCGACAGGTCGCCCTGTAGGAGAAAAGTCTAAGTAACTGACCATCGTGTTGTCAACGATACTCCCTGCCTAAATTTCGAGAGTGCTGCGCAGCAAAACGGCAAGCCGACTCTAAGCCCCTTGCGCTCTCATCGGCGATGATGATTTCATCTTCGCGTTTCGCGATCGAAAGCCGCCAATGACAAAGCCGTCTGTTCCCGTTGGCATCATCTGCTCGCAGTCAGGGCCCTATCAGGCAATGGGCCGCGAGATCCTCAAGAGCGCGATGATGGCGGTCGACGAGATCAACACGCAGACCGAGTTCGCCTTCTCGATCACGCCCCACATCCGCGACCCCCGCGGCATCGTCTCCGAATATCACACGGTCTGTGACGATTTGATCCGCAATGTCGGCGTCGAGCACATCATCGGCTGCTACACCTCGGCCTCGCGCAAGCAGGTCCTCCCCATCGTGGAGCGCACCGATCGCCTGCTCTGGTATCCCGCCCGCTACGAGGGCTTCGAGTGCTCGGACAACGTGATCTATGTCGGCGCCTCGCCTAATCACAACGTGTTGCCGCTGGTCCGCTACGTGCTCGACAATCTGTCGCGAGAGTTTTTCTGTGTCGGCTCCAACTATGTGTGGACCTGGGAGACCAATCGCGTCACCCGTGAGCTGGTCAGCGCGGCAGATGGCCACATCCTCGCCGAACGGCTGCTCGAGCTCGGCGAAAGCGCCGTCGGTCACATCGTCGACGAGATCGTCCGCCGCAAGCCGCCGATCGTGTTCAACACGCTGGTCGGAAGCTCGAGTTACGACTTCATCCGCGCCTTTGACGCCGGCACCAAAGCCGCCGGCCTCGAGATACCCATGCTGAGCTGCAGCCTCTGCGAGCCGGAACTGGCGATCGTCGGTCCGGCATCGGCCGGCTGCATCACCTCGTCGGCCTATTTCGAGAGCATCCGCCTGCCGGAGAACCGCGCCTTCGTCGCACGCTGGAAGGCGCGCTACGGCGCGGACAGCAGTCCTTCCGTGGACGGGCAGTCCGCCTATGTCGCGGTCTATCTGCTGGCCCGCGCGTTGCAGCGCGCGGGGACGTCCGACATTGCCGAGGTGCGGCGCGCCGCGGCGGGCTATCGCTACAATTCGCCGCAAGGACCGGTGTGGATCGATGGCGGCAACAATCATTGCGTCCTTACACCACGGCTTGCCGTATCCAATCCGCAAGGACAGTTTGATATTTTCTGGGAAGCCGACGCGCCTGTTAAGCCTGATCCCTACCTGACGCAGCTCGACGTTGCCGTCAGCCCGTCGAAAGACACCTCGGCGGGCTGCGCATTGCCGAACGCGCCGCATTTGCGGGTTGTGAAATGAGCAGACCGTCTTCATTTTCGCTACGCGGACGCAAGGCGCTCGTCGCCATCAAGGACGAGCGCGACTCAACCATCGTGCGACGGCAGTTCGAACGTCTCGGGATCGAGGGTGTCGCATGGACGCCGGCGGAGCCCGTCGGCTTCGCCCCTGATCTATCGCTGATCGACGACGAGTTCCTGCCCCTGCTGCAACCGGCGCAACGCGCGTACCTGGCGCGATCGCCCGTCATCGCCCTGCTCGGCACCGAAACGCCGAGCCGCCTCAAGCTGGTGTTCGAGCTCGACCCGGCATCGTTCCTGATCAAGCCGCTGCGGTCCGCCGGCATTTACGCAGCGCTCGTCATGGCATTCGAGCGCAACGAACGCACAGGCGAATTGAAGCAGCAGATTCTCAAGCTTGAGCAGCGCCTGCGGTCGCGTCGCGTCGTGCTCGCCGCCGTTCTCCAGGTGATGCATTCGCATGCGCTCGCCGAACCTGCCGCCTTTGCCCTGATCCGCAGAACCGCGATGGAGCAGCGCAAGACGATCGAAGAACTCTCGGCGGAGATCACTGCCAGGGGCGTGCTCCCGCGCGCAACTGGTTAGACTGCCTGTACTGCTCCGCACAGCGAACAGCCAGGCCCCCGCCTATTTCGGAAACAGCTTGTCGCGAATGTAGCGCGAGGTTGGGGTCAGCTTCAGTCCGCGCGGTTTTCGCCAAGCCGCCCTGTCGATCTCTCTCTTGTCGCCGATCTTCAATGGACCTGTAACCTTCTTGGTCAGGAAGATCGCGTCGCTCATCTTTCGGCCGGACCGGCGATTCTTGCCGTTGACCTCCTTCCACAGCCTCAAGTCACCCAGTCTGAGCTTGGGCAGCTCCTCCGTGATCTCGCGCTGGAGACACCTTCTCTCGCTCTCGCCGGCCCGCTTGCGGCCGCCCGGAAACATCCAGCGCTTGTCGCGTCGCCGTCTGACCAGGAGCACTCTGCCCTTCCTCGCCACAACAAGCTTTGACGACTTAGCCATTCTCTATTCCCCAAGTTCGATCACAACAGGTTGATGATCGGAAGCATTGGTGGCTTCGTTGACATCGATGTTGCGAACCTGACCGATCAGATCTTCGGTCACGAAAATAAAGTCGCGACAGTCCGGCCCGTCGGGCCATTGCGCGCGGTCGTAGATTCCGCATGTTGGCGCCCGCTGGCGTCCCGGACGATTGGCGGTCCACGCATCGCGGTAATTCAGACCGCGTCGCCCGGAGCGGTCGATCAGGGTGTGCTGGGGATCGGCCACGTCGAAATTGAAATCGCCGCACATCAGGCTCGACGCAGCGACGGTCTGGCTTCCATATGGCTCATCGTGCCCGGAGCTGGCCTGCTTGGGACTCCCCGATGCGTCCTGCTGCAGATCGAGCAGCCGCGTGATCTGCGCGTGACGCTGATCGGCCGAATGAAACTCGAGATGCGTGTTAACGATGCGGATCGCGCCAAACGAGGCTTGAACTGTCACCTCCAGGGCGTGACGGCGCATGCTGCGCACCCCACCCGCGCCCGGAAACGGCAAGAGGTGATTGGCGATCTGCAACACCGGCAATCGCGACAGCGTCATGTTGCCGAAGCAATGGAGGCTGCCCGCGCGATCCATCGTCTCGATCGCCGGCCGGAATATCGCGGAGTAGCCGGGCAGCAAGGCCACGAGCTGGGCGCTCTGATCCGCGCCATCGCCAAATCTCGAGAAATTGGCGCTCACTTCCTGGAAGCAGAACACGTCGGCATCGAGCGTCTGCCTGGCGACGGCAACGATCCTGGACAGATCGGTGACGCCGTCGCACCCCTTGCCGCACTGTATGTTCCAGGTGAGAAGCCGCATCACCGGATACCCGCGCGCATGAATGACTGAACGAACTGGCGCTGAAACAACAGGAATGCGACCAGCAGGGGCGCCATCGTCATCACGGTCGCCGCCGTGATCACCGACCAGTCCACACCGGTTTCAGGCGCGCCGAACACGGCAAGACCCACCGTGAGCGGACGCGCTTCCACCGAATTCGTGACGATCAGCGGCCACAGGAAGTTGTTCCAGTGATAGCTGACGGAGACGAGGCCGAAGGCGACGTAGGTGGGGCGTGCCAACGGCACATAGACCCGCCAAAGGATCACGAGTGGGCCTGCTCCCTCGACCCGCGCGGCCTCGACCAGCTCCTGAGGCACGCTCTTGAAGGTCTGCCGCAGCAGAAAGATGCCAAAGGCGCTCGCCATGTAAGGCAGCGCGATGGCAGGGATCGTATCGAGCAAGCCCAGCTTGGCAATCGCGCGATAGTTCTCGACGATGAGGACGTCGGGCATGATCATCAGCTGGAGCAGCACGAGGGCGAACGCCATGCCGCTGCCTTTGAACCTGAAGCGCGCAAAGGCATACGCAGCCAGCGTCGACAGGATGAGTTGGCCAACAAGGACCAACGTCACCAGCACGACCGTGTTGAGATAGTACCGGGCGAACGGCGCCTGCTTCCAGGCCCGCGTGAAATTCTCCAGCGTCCAGGGCGCGGACAGGCTGAACGAGGTGGCGTAGGCAGCCGGATGCAGCGCGCTCCAGAAGGCATAGGCCAGCGGGGCGAGCCAAATCAAAGCCAGGAGCCATGCTGCGACGGCTTCGACGGGGTGTGTCCGGCCTCTCATTGGTAGTGGATCCTGCGATCGAGATAGCCGAACTTGATCAGCGCAATCGCGCTCAGGAGCATGAGAAGCACAACCGTCAACGTTGCCGCGTAGGAAGAATCCTGGAACGTGAAGGCGACCTCATAGATGTAATAGAGCAGTAGCGTGCTGGCGTTGTTGGGACCGCCCTTGGTCATGATGACCAGATGGTCCACCAGCTTGAACGAGTTGATGACCGCATTGATGGCCACGAACAGCGTGGTCGGCATCAGCAGCGGAAAAGTGATCCGGCGGAACGTGTACCATCGGCTCGCGCCCTCGATGGAGGCGGCCTCATCGAGGTCCGGCGAGAGCTGCTGCAGCGCCGCCAGATAGAAGATCATGAAGAAGCCGGCTTCCTTCCAGATCACCATAACGATCAGGCAGCCCATCACCGTCGAGGGATCGCCGAGCCAGTTCCGGCCGCCGAGGCCGAACAGCCCGCGCAGCTGATCGAGCGCGCCGTAATCCGGCGTGTAGAAGAACAGCCAGATGTTGGCGACGGCGATCATCGGCAGCACGGTCGGCGTGAAGTACGCCAGCCGCAGAAAGCCGCGGCCGCGCATGTTGCGATTGACCCAAACGGCCATGATCAGCGCGAGCGCGATCGACGTCGGGATCGTGCCGAGCGCGAACCAGAAATTGTTGACCAGCGCCTTCCAGAAGATCGGATCGGCCGCCATGGCCCGGTAGCTGTCCGCCCCGACGAAGACCTCGGTGCCGTTCCGCTTGGTGATGAACAGCGAATGCCGGATCGTCGCCAGGATCGGCCAATGCGTGAACGCAACCAGCAGCACCGCCGCCGGCAACAGCAGCAGCCACGCATTCACGGCATTCCACCACGCCTGCGACCGGGCGCGGCGTTCGGAGATTGGCGATGAGGCGGCGAAGTCGGTCATTCTAGAGTCGGCGGAATGGCGGCGAACCGCCACCCCGCCATGTCCCTTACTTTGCGCTTACTTGGCGGCGCGCAGCACGCGGTCGGATTGCGCCTGCGCTGCGGCCAGCGCTTCCTGCGGCTTCTGCGAGCCCGTGACCGCAGCCTGCACGGCATCGTTCACGAACTTGTAGATGCGACCGTTCTCGTGGACGGAGAGCTCCGGCACGGCATGCTCGAGCTGATCGCGCGCGACGGTCGCCTGCGGAAAGCCCTTGGCGTAGTCTTCCATCGCCTTGGTCTTGTAGGCGGCCGGCGACACCGCGACGTAGCCGGTCTTCATGCTCCATTCCGCCGCACGCTCGGGCGCCGTCATCCACTGGATGAACTTGACGGCGGCCTTCTGCTGCTCGGCCGAAGCGCTCTTGAAGATGTAGAAGCTGCCGCCGCCGGTCGGCGATCCCCGCCGCTCCTTGGCCGGCAGCATGGCCACGCCGAACTGGAATTTCGCGGCGTCCTTGACCGCCGTGAGGTTGCCCGTCGTGTGCCACATCATCGCCGTCTTGCCTTCGAGGAAGTCGGTGCGGAGCGTCGCCCAGTCGATGCTGCCGGTCGGCATGACGTTGTGCTTGCGCGACAGGTCGACCCAGTAGTCGAGAGCGCCGACCGTCTTCGGCGCGGTGAGATACACCTCGGTGCCGGCCTCGTTCATCATCTTCTGGCCGTTCTCAATGGCGAGCGCCTGCAGCATCCAGTAGCCGTAGCCGGTCGTCGGGATCTCGACGCCCCAACGCGTCGTGTTGGCGCCGTCCTTCCTGACCAGCTTCTTCGACATCTCGACCATTTCGTCCCAGGACGCTGGTGCCTTCTCGGGATCGAGGCCGGCTTCCTTGAAGGCGTCCTTGTTCCAGTACAGCACGATGGTCGAACGCTGGAACGGGATGCTCCAGGTCTTGCCGTCCACCTGGCCGTTGGCCATGAACGCGGGATAGAACTCCTTGAACCAGGCCTTGTCGCTGACGAGGTCGTCAAACGGCACGACGGCATTCTCGTCCATCAGCGTGAATACGTCGGTCGACAGCAACACCGACAGTTGCGGCGGCTGCCCGCCCTTCATGGCGGTCATCGCCTTGGTCATCGTGTCCGTGTAGTTGCCAGCATAGACCGCCGTCACGTTGATATCCGGATTGTCCTTCTCG
Source organism: Bradyrhizobium sp. CIR48 (assembly GCF_014198315.1). Classification (NCBI taxonomy): domain Bacteria; kingdom Pseudomonadati; phylum Pseudomonadota; class Alphaproteobacteria; order Hyphomicrobiales; family Nitrobacteraceae; genus Bradyrhizobium; species Bradyrhizobium sp. CIR48. Next base: position 9,017 of record NZ_JACIHG010000006.1, on the reverse strand, counting down.
AAGCGCGAAACCATGTCATCGATGATCTTGGTGACGGGACCTCCGACCGCGACCGGATAGTACATCGTCAGATCCACCGCAGCGGCGGGACGCATCGAGAGCACGGCAAGTGCGGCTGCCATCAACATCGTTCGTCGCGCAAACATCTCTCTCTCCCTCTGTAATCCGCCGAGCGCCACCGCTGCTATCCAGCGGAGGTCGCCAGCCGGCCCTCCCTGGCTGAAGTCTCCAATCGGCATTCCGTAGCCGGATCGAATCGATGCTCGTGACCGGCCTCCCAGGCCAGCCGGACATCCTCGCCGGGCTGAACCTTGCTGAAGCCGTCGAGCCGCACCGAGATCGGCTGACCGTCGATGTCGCACAGCACGATGCTGTCGGCTCCGAGATGCTCGACGGCCTTGACCCGCGCGGCATGATCGCCACCGGGCACGATGCGGATGTGCTCCGGCCGAACGCCGATGAGATGATTGCCCTGACGCACCAGATTCATCGGCGGGGTACCGATAAACCGCGCGGTGAACGCCGTCGCCGGCCGGTTATAGAGTTCTTCCGGGGAGCCGTTCTGCTCGACGCGGCCATCGCGCATCAGGACGACGCGGTCCGCCATCGTCATCGCTTCGGTCTGATCGTGGGTGACGTAGACCATCGTCATACCGAGACGCTGCTGCAACGCGCGGATTTCCGTTCGCATCTCGTGCCGCAGCTTTGCGTCGAGGTTGGACAGCGGCTCGTCCATGAGACAGACCCGCGCCTCAGCGATGATGGCGCGTCCCAGCGCGACGCGCTGGCGCTGCCCTCCCGACAATTGCGACGGCTTGCGATCGAGCAGGTGCGCAAGACCAACGATGTCGGCGACGCGACGAAGCCGGACGTCGCGTTCGGCGCGCGACACCCGCCGCACGCGCAGGCCGAAGATGATGTTTTCGGCTACGCTCAAATGCGGGAACAGCGCATAGGACTGGAAGACCATGGAGATCTTCCGGTCCGCCGGCGACAGGCGAGTCACGTCGACGCCGCCGATGGCGATCATGCCGGCATCGGCCTCCTCGAGCCCGGCGATCAGCCGCAACGTGGTTGACTTGCCGCAGCCGGACGGCCCCAGCAGCACCAGCAGCGAGCCCTCGTCCGCCGTCAGACTGATGTCATCGACGGCGCGCATCGCGCCCCACGACTTGGAGACATGATTCAGCGTAATCGCCGACATGGCCGGTTCGCTCGCAGCATGATGCGGCTACGCTGATGGCGGCTCGCTCCAACGGAGCAGCACAGTGCCAGTCAAAGACCAGTACATGCGTCCTCCCTCGAGCCACGCTCATTCATCGGCGTAGCAGCTATTATGTTCATATGAACATAGTGTGACACCATATGAAACAGAAAATTGCCTCTTGCCCCTTCAAATGATATTTTTGTCGCGAACGGAGGGCTCATGGCCAGGAGCGCCAGGACACGTCAGGTCCACATACTGGAGATCGTGCGCGAGCAAGGCTTCGCTTCCATCGAGCAGCTTGCGGCGCGTTTCGAAGTGACCCAGCAGACTATCCGCCGCCTTGTGAATGCGCTCTGCGACCAGGGATTGCTTCGGCGCGTGCATGGTGGGGTCAGCCTCCCCGTCCAGAATCAGAACCTCGCCTACAGCAGCAGGCACAGGCTGAACGCCGAAGCCAAGCGGCGGATCGCGCTTGCGACCGCCAAACTCATTCCCGACGGGACGTCGCTGATGATCGGGCTCGGCACGACTCCCGAATATGTCGCGCAGGCACTTTCCCGCCGACGGGATCTGCGGGTGATCACCAACAGCCTGAACGTGGCCGCAGCCTTCTCGCACAATCCGGACGTGGAGATCACCATCGCCGGCGGCACGCTGCGGCCGCTCGACCGCGACATCATCGGCGAGGCCGCCGTGCATTTCTTCTCTGGATTTCGCGCCGACTTCGGAATCTTCGGCGTCGGCGGCGTCGATGCGGACGGCTCGCTGCTCGACTTCCATGTCGATGAAGTCAAGGCACGCCAATCCATCGCCGCCAATTCACGAACGTCCGTGCTCGTGGCCGACATCACCAAATTCGGGCGCAATGCGACGGTTCGCGGCGGCCACCTCGACGAGTGCCACCATCTCGTTATCGACGACCGATTGCCGGCAGCGTTCGAGCTGAGCGCACAACGATATAGCGGCCAGATCCATACGGCCGGCGACGCTCGCGCAGATTTCGAGCTCCTCGGCGACATCTAGCCGACACTGCATCTGATCGCTGCTCGGCTTGATCGCGCCTCCCGGAGGCGAGGTCCGCGGTCGTTCCCCGCTCCGCGCTGGCAGCAGGTTTCCGGCGAGACCATCACGGTCGCCGTGATCCCGGCGAGCTATTTCGAAAACCTCATTGCACTGGCGCCGCAGTTCAAGGCGCTCACCGGCATCGACGTCCGCTTCGAGAAGATCCCGCCGGCGCAGATCCGGCAGAAGAGCGTCATCGACCTGACCTCGAAGACGGGCACCTACGCAACCCACGCTGCCGATCCCATGTATTACGCGCTCTATGCCGCGAACAAATGGGTCGAGCCGCTCGACACTTACCTCGCAGACAAATCGCTGACCGATCCGGCCTGGTTCAAGCTCGACGACATCATTCCGGCCTGGCGCAGCGCCAACGGCATCGACGGCAAGCTCTACGGCATGCCCTATGACGGTGAAGTCACCATTCAGGTCTATCGCAAGGACCTCTACGACGCGAAAGGCCTGAAGCCGGCCGACACACTAGAAGCCTACATGTCCAATGCCGCGGCGTTGAACACGCCGAACGATCGCGTCTGGGGGGCTGCGCTGCGCGGCGTCGCCGGTGCCGGCCAGAACATGTACATCTATCCGTCGATCTTCCGCGAGTTCGGCGGCGACTGGATGAAGGGCGGCAAGCTCACTGTCAATGGCCCCGAGGCCGAGGCGGCGCTCGCCTGGTACGTCGACATCATGAAGAAGTACGCGCCGACGGCAGCCGCCAACTGGAATTGGCCGGATGTCGCCGACGCCTTCTCGCAAGGCACCGTCGCCAGCTACATCGACGCGCATTCGTCGGCTTCGGTCATCAACAATCCTGAGAAGTCCAAGGTGATCGGCAAGGTCGCCTATGCCCGCTGGCCCAAGGGGCCCTCGGGCAAGCGCACCACGTCGATCTGGAACTGGGGCTTTCCGATCAATTCCGCGCTGCCGGAGAAGAAGCGGAAAGCGACCTGGCTGTTCATCCAGTGGGCCGCGAGCGCCGAGACCCAGGCGCGCACCGCGCATAAGTTCGCCGGTCCCACCAAGCGCTCGGGTGTCAACCGCACCTCGGTGTGGAAGGATCTTCGTTGTAGGTGGGAAGCAGCATGGCAGTGCGGCTCGCGATCGCAGGCAGCTCCGCCTCTGCCGCGAAGGCGCGTTATCGCCGGCGACCGGCTGGAGCGCTGTGTTCAGGGAGCCCATCGGTAGACCAGACTTCCGACAAGGGTTTGTCGCCCTCTGTCAGAAATGCCCGCAGCTCGATCGGCTCTCCCTTCACCTGGCACTGGAAGCTCAGCCGCCAACCGCCGGTGTAGGGATTGGGCTGCGTGACGATATTCTTCACCTCGGACTTTTCCGCCGTCACGACCCCTTTGACGCCGGCAGGATCGACGCCCTTCAGGTTGTCGCCGAACAGATCGAGGACGAAGAGGCGGGCGTCTTCGCCCCTCGCCCCTATTCCGCTTCGCGTGAAGCGGGCCAGCGAATGCGGCTTCGGGCTATCAGGTCCCCAGTGCAGTCGATAGGTGTAGTTGTGTTCGCCCTTGGCCTGTAGCGGATTCTTCGGGCGCCAGAGTGCGGCGATGTTGTCGTGAACCTCTTCCTTCGTCGGGATCTCGAACAGAACGACCCCGCCCTCGCCCCAATCGCCGATCGGCTCCATCCAGAGACTGGGGCGTTTTTCGAAGCTGGATTCGATGTCCTGATAGGCGAAGAAGTTTCGCTCCCGCTGCATCAGCCCGAACCCGCGGGGATTTAGATCCTGAAACGTGCTGATCTGGAGATCGCGGGGATTGTTGAGCGGCCGCCAGAGGCTTTCTCCCTTCCCGTTGAAGATCGCGAGGCCGTCGGAATCGTGGACCGACGGGCGGAAGTCGTCGATATCGTTGCGTCGTTCGGACCGTAGAAGAACGTGCTGGTCATCGGCGCGAGACCGGCCCGCTGCATTTCGACCCGCGGATAGACTGACATTTCGACGTCGAACACCGTGGTTTCGCCCGGCCGCACAGTGAAGCGGTAGCTTGCCGCGCAGCTCTTGCTGTCGAGAAGAGCGTGGATCACCATCGAAGTTGCACCCGAAGCCGGCCGCTCGAGCCAGACGGCCTTGAAGAGCGGAAATTCCTCGCCCTTTGCTTCGCCCGTATCGATCGACAGTCCCCGGGCGGAAAGGCCGTATGTCTGCCCTTTGGCGACAGCGCGGAAGTAGGTCGCGCCCAGGAAGACGCAGACTCGTAATAGTCGGGACGGTTCATCGGCGCATGGATGCGGAAGCCCGCGCACCCGAGATCGCTGTCCTCGAACGGCGGGAACTTCTCGCCGAAGGAAAAGTCCGCCTTGCGGTACTTGAGGTCGGTAGCCTTTCCGTCCGCGACCTCGAAGATGCTCACCCTGTTCTTGTAGAAGAAGCAGCGATGGAAGAGCTGCGCCTCGAACGGAAGATTCTTGCCGCGCCAAAGGGCGCGCTCGGGCTGGAAGCGGATCGAACGGTACTGATCGCAGTCGAGGTTCTTCAACCCGCCTGGCAGCTTCTCGTCTGGCGCCTCGTACGGTTTGCGCCCCAGCATACGGGCGAGGTCCCTCACGGTGGAAGGACCGAACGCGCCCTCCGGCGGGCCAGCAGCAGCGAAACCGCTCCGCGAAGCGAGCAACAATGCCGGCAGCAACGCCGACCCTCGAACAAACTGGCGTCGGTTCACGGGTTCTCCTACTCGCTACTGCTATCGCGGCCAAGCAACGGCCACCGCGCCCGCGAGTTCGACCCGACCGGCCATCACTGGCGGGAGGAAAGTTGAGCAGCCCAATCACGGGCATCTGCCGGAATCCGGGGTTCCGGTGCCTCAAAACGTGCTGGTTGATCAGGTTCAACGGAGGCCCGCCCGCAGTTGGTGGATTTCTCTCATCCAATTGTCGCCTATTGGCGCGTAGCCTGACTTTCACGGTGATGCCCGCTGAGCGACGCTTCTGGCCCATAGCCGACCCACAGCGTCTCCCGCCAAGGATGAGTGACGAGGCAGAAGGTCTGCTCTCATTCACCACATTTAAACCTTAAGATTTTACGAAGGAGGACTCACCACAGACCGCAGGAACATGCGAACAGCCTTTGTACAGAAGCCATCCGTGGACTTCGGGCAATGAAGGTTTGGCAGACGAGCTGCATCGCGGCTGCGGTCGCATCCGTGGGACTTTATCTAGCCGCCGGTAACAGGCCGGCCGGGACGGGGCCGAATGTCATACTGGGCGCTGCAGCGAACATAGCGGCTCCCGAGAACATGGCGGCTCCTGCGAACATGGTGACGCCCGCCTTGTACGCCGAGGCATCGGCCAGACTTGCGATAGCGCTTCGGGCAGAAGGAGCCAAGCTGGGCTCGGTGACGTCAGCAGGTTCCGGGCCGTTGAGCACCGGAGCCGAGATCGTCGATGAACCCGTCACGACCAAATTGGCGTCGTTGGGGCAGGATATCGTCAAACCGCTGCCGGCAGGACGCGATGCGTCCAACGATACTCCGAAAGCGGCGTCGACGCCGGATTTCCGTTATCTGGTCTACTACGTCTGGTCTGAACTGCCGTCCGCCGAGAAACCGGCGGAGATCGTCTTGCGTTCGTTCAAGGACATCCCAGTCGGAACGCCGGCCGAAGAGATCAAGCGCGCTTCCGACGCGTTTGGTCTCGATTTCAATTTCATGATGGCGGTTGCCAAGATCGAATCCGGTTTCAATCCCAATCAACGCACCGGGTCGTATATCGGCCTGTTTCAGCTGAGCCAATATGAGTTCGGGAAGTTCGGCTTCGGGCAGATTCGCAGTCCGAGGGATAACGCCGTTGCGGCCGCCTATAAGGTCATTACGGAAGGCATCCTGTTCGAGTGGATCACGCACCGGAAGCCGGATTTGAGCGATCTTTACCTGATCCATCAGCAGGGCTGGGAAGGCGCCGCTGAGCACATCAGCCAGCCCGCTCGCATCGCTTGGAAATCCATGTGCGCCACCAGCGAAGGCAAGGAGAAGGGCGGAAGGTGGTGCAAACGCGCTATCTGGGGCAATGCACTTCCAGCGTTCAAGCGTACTTGGAAATCGGTGGACAACGTGACTTCAGAGGCGTTCGTCGGTATGTGGCGCGGCCGGGTCGCCGAATTCTACACGAAATATGTGGCGACTGCCGCTGCGGCGGCAAGCCAATAAATCCGTTTTCGGCAGGCCCTGCCACCGCTTGCAGGCTATACCAAGTCCGCTCATGCCCCGTAGCTGACCATCCGCACTGCTTGAGCCGACGCCCGCAATGACCCAAAGCTGGCGTGACGCATCGCAGTTTGACTGCGCCAGCTGGCGCGACGTGTTCTGCGCTTTGTCGACGAGCTAAGCGCAGGTCCAATGTCAGGACAGCTGACGTGCCACACGGCCACGTCCATCTCTGGCTCTTCTCCGAACGGAATTGCATGGTCGGCCTGTGTGAACAGGCTTAGAATGCGCGCCTCGCAAAGTTAGTTCTCGCGTGGAGGCAGGTCATGATCAAGACGCCATTCGCTATCGCGGCTACGGTTGTGTTGGGCCTTTCGTTTGCACAACCTTCGTTAGCAGAATCGGACGGCGATCAGCTCGGTACGGTGCATTTCGAAACATCGTGCAAGCCGGAGGCGCAGAAGCTTTTCGATCGCGGGATGCTGTACCAGCACTCGTTCTGGTACCGCGCGTCGCAGCACGCGTTCGGAGATGCTCTGAAGGCCGATCCGGAGTGCGGCATCGCATACTGGGGCATTGCCCTCAGCCTCTTGTGGAATCCCCACGTTCCCACCCCCGCGAAAAACCTCGCCGAGGGTGCTGAGGCGATCGCAAAAGGAAAGCTCATCGGCGCCAAGACCCAGCGCGAACGCGACTACCTCGATGCGCTTAGTGCCATGTACGCCGACTACGACAAGGTCGATCATCGCACGCGCATGCTGGCTTACGCCAAGGCCATGGAGCAACTTGCGCAGCGGTATCAAAACGATGACGAAGCGCAGATCTACTATGCGCTGGCCCTCAACACCTCGGCGTCGCCGGCCGACAAAACCTACACTAACCAGCTCAAGGGTGCGGCAATCCTTGAGCCGATCGCAATACGGCAGCCCCAACATCCCGGCGTGGCGCACTACTTGATTCATCTTTACGATTATCCGCCAATTGCCGAAAAAGGGCTCGAGGCTGCGCGACGCTACGCCAAGGTTGCACCAGCGGCAGCCCACGCCCAACATATGCCGTCCCACATCTTTACCCGCGTCGGATACTGGAGGGAGTCGATTGCTTCCAACACCGAATCGTCGCGTGTGGCGAGAGCGGACAAAGAGGGCCACGATCAGCTGCACGCAATGGATTACCTCGTCTACGCCTATTTGCAACTCGGGCAGGACGAGAACGCAGCAGCCGTTGTCGACGAGATGAAGGGGGTCACAGGCTTCACCGAGACTTTTATCGCCGGGCCATACGCGCTGGCCGCCTCGCCGGCACGCTATGCAGTGGAGCGCGGCGATTGGAAGGCTGCTGCGGCGCTTGAGGTTCGTCCCAGCCTGCTGCCTCACGTGCAGGCGGTAACCTATTTCGTGCGGGCGCTGGGCGCGGCCCGTGCAGGCGAGCCAGAAGTCGCGAAGGCCCACATCGCCAAACTCGCCGAACTGCGCGACAAGCTACGTGCCGCCAAGGACACCTATTGGGCCGAACAGGTCGAAATTGAGCGGCAGGTTGCGACGGCTTGGCAGCTTTTCGCCGAAGACAATCGTGACGCTGCGCTGAATGCCATGAGCGCCGCCGCCGCTGCCGAGGACAAAACGGAGAAGCATCCAGTGACGCCGGGAGTGCCTAAACCGGCGCGCGAACTCTATGGAGAAATGCTGCTTGAGAGCGGCAAGGCAAATGAAGCGCTTGGGGCATTTGAAGCAACGCTGCGGAAGGAGCCAAACCGGCTCGGCGCTTACGTAGGCGCAGCCAAGGCGGCGGAAAAGTCCGGCGAATCCAACAAGGCTCAGCAATACTATAAAAAGGTCATAGCGATCGCTGATGCAGCTGATAGCACCCGAACGGAAGTTGCCGAGGCGCGGGCATTTCTGATGAAGCGCTGAGAAACGGGCACGAGAGGCATGGGAGCACACGTGAAATCAATATTGCTGGCGATCGTTCTGGGCGTTGTTGCGAGTGCGGGAAACGCTCAATCGCTCGAGGTTGTCGGATATTCCGGTCACCTCGGCGAATGGGAGTTGACAGCCACCGTCACGGAAGCGGCCTCCGGCCAAGTCATAAAGGAGTACTCCGGACCATTGACGATGAAGCACGTCGGGTTGTGCACTCAGGATGGTCCGGAGGAGAGGATCGGCGAAATGCGCCTGCGGATGTCAGTCTTAGCATCGCGATTGAACGCGACATTTTCGTTTTCTGGCGTCGAATGCACCTACACCGGAAGGCTGTCAGACTACTACACAGGCACGATGATTTGCCCTGATCGGCAGCCGGTTCCGCTCAAACTATGGGTGAAATAGTTGGGTCAGGAAACAGCCAGGTTCTTGGAAGAAGGACGAGCACTGCGCTGATCGCGAAGAGATGGGCTAATCGCCTGCCAAGGCTTTTACGTTTGAAGCGCTCGCCATTCCCCCGCCGGCGGGCACGTGGCTGCCGTAAGTCCGTTTTTGATGCTGTGGACGGCTCCTCCATGGGCACGAGAGTGCCAAGGATGGGGCGCCGTTTGAGGCTCCCACGATTCGGAGGAGCAGCCTATGCAATCAATTTCGACGATTGGTCTGGATATC
>NZ_JACIHG010000005.1:0-599134 GCF_014198315.1 Bradyrhizobium sp. CIR48 | reverse complement strand
CCGGCATGCTGATCGCCCCGGTCGTGTTCCTCGAGCCCAACATGATGGGCGGCGTGCTGATCTACGGCTTTGCCGCGGCGGTGCTCGGCGGCCTCACCAGCCCGTTCGGCGCCGTGGTCGGCGGCTTCCTGGTCGGCATCTTCGAGAACCTCGCGGGCACCTACATTCCCGGCGTCGGCAACGAGCTGAAACTCCCGATCGCGCTCGCGCTGATCATCTCCGTCCTGGTCGTCAAACCCGCTGGCCTGTTCGGCCGGCACATCGTCAAGCGAGTTTGATCATGAGCGCTGCAGAAGAAGTCGTTGCAGAAGGCCACGAGGCGGTCGAGGCCGTTCCGAAGCGGGCCATGACGCTGGGCACAGGCACCTCGGTGGTGGTGCTGTTGCTTCTCATTGCCGTTCCGCTGTTTGCGAAGAACTTCGTGATCTTCCAGCTGACCCAGCTGCTGTATCTCGGCCTCGCCGTGCTGGCGCTGAACATCCTGACCGGCGGAAGCGGCCAGTTCTCGCTCGGCCAGAGCGCGTTCTACGCCATCGGCGCCTACGTCACCGCGGTGATGATGGAGCAGTGCAACGTTCCCTATTTCCTCTGCCTGCCGGTCGCGGGCGTGCTGTGCTTCGGCGCGGGCTTCCTGTTCGGCCAGCCGGCGCTGCGGCTCTCCGGCGTGTACCTCGCGCTTGCCACCTTCGCGCTGGCGACGGCCATGCCGCAGCTGCTCAAGCTGAACTTCCTCGAGCACTGGACCGGCGGCGTGCAAGGCCTCGTCGTCACCAAGCCCGATGCGCCGTTCGGCCTGAAGATGTCGCAGGACATGTGGCTGTATTACTTCACGCTCGTCGTCGTGCTCGCGATCTACATTTTCTCGGTGAACCTGCTGCGCTCCCGCTCGGGCCGCGCCTTCATGGCGATCCGCGACAACGAGATCGCGGCCTCCGCCATGGGCGTCAACGTCGCGCTGTACAAGACGCTGGCCTTCGGCGTCTCCGCCGCCATCACCGGTGTCGCCGGCGGCCTCGGCGCCATCGCGGTGCAGTTCGTCGCGCCCGACAGCTTCACCATCAATCTTGCGATCTCGCTGTTCCTCGGGATGGTGGTCGGCGGCGTCGGCTGGCTGCCCGGCTCGATCGTCGGCGCGGCCTTCATCATCTTCGTGCCGAACATCGCCGAAGGCATCTCCAAGGGCCTCTCCGGCGCGGTATTCGGCGTGCTGTTGTTCCTCGTCATCTACCTCGTGCCGCACGGCGCAAGGCAGGTCGTGATCCGCGGCCAAGGCTGGATAACGAAATCAAAATAGAAGCGAAACTCAACAAGGAGAGATCATATGTTTGCAAGGATTATAGGAACGACCGCGCTGGCCGCAGCAGCGATCGCCCTCGCCTCTGTCGCCGCGTTCGCCCAGAAGAAATATGACACGGGAGCCACTGACACAGAGATCAAAATCGGAAATTTGATACCGTACAGCGGTCCAGCATCGGCCTATGGCGTCATCGGCAAGGCCGAGGAAGCCTATTTCAGGATGATCAACGACAAGGGCGGTATCAACGGCCGCAAGGTCAACTTCATCAGCTACGACGATGCGTACTCGCCTCCCAAGGCCGTCGAGCAGGCGCGTAAGCTGGTGGAGAGTGATGAAGTGTTGCTTATGTTTGCTCCGTTGGGCACAGCCAACAACACCGCTATTCAGAAATACCTCAACGCCAAGAAGATTCCACACCTGTTTGTGGCAACTGGCGCCACCAAGTTCAACGACCCCAAGACCTTCCCTTGGACCACGGGCTGGCAGCCGTCCTATCAGAGCGAGGCGCACGCCTACGCGAAATATATCCTAAAAGAGAAGCCAAACGCTAAAGTCGCGGTATTTTTTCAGAATGATGATTTGGGAAAGGATTTCCTCAAGGGTCTCAAGGACAGGCTCGGTGCTCGGATCGTAGCCGAGGAAAGCTACGAGACGGCGGAGCCGACCATCGACAGTCACATCGTCAAGCTCAAGGCGACAGGTGCGGATACCCTGGTCAATGTTAGCTCCCCCAAATTCGCTGCTCAAGCGATCAAGAAGATCGCGGAAGTCGACTGGAAGCCGCTGCACATCGTTATCAATGCCTCGGCTTCGATAGGTAGCGTCATTAAGCCTGCTGGAGTCGAGAACGCGCAAGGCGTCATTTCCGCCACCTACTTGAAGGATCCGGCCGATCCGCAGTGGGATAATGACCCGGGCATGAAAGAGTTTCAGAGCTTTCTGAGCAAGTACTATCCCGACGGCAACAAGCGCGACATATTGCTGATCACCGGCTACGCGCTCGCGGAGACGCTGGCTCAGACGTTGAAGCAGTGCGGCGACGATCTCACCCGCGAGAACGTTATGAAGCAGGCCGCGAACCTGAAGGATTGGCGCACCGAGGCGCTCTTGCCGGGAATCTACGTGAACACCTCGCCGACCGACTTTGCTCCGATCAGTCAGCTTCGGCTGATGCGCTTTGTCGGCGAGAAGTGGGAGCTGTTCGGAGACGTGATCAACGGCGATACGGCGGACTAGATCGCTCGCGGAGAACTGCGCGCATGCCATCGACACCGCACCGAACTTTGGTCTTTGTCGCAAGGCATGCGCGGCGCCTGCAATCGGCAGCGTTCGGGGCAAAAATGCCGAACGCGATCGCGTGAGCCCGATGGCCGCGCCCGGATCGCTGCGGCTCGCTCAAGAGGGTATCATGAAAGCAGTTTTGGTCGGCAATTTCGATTGTATCGAAAATATCGCCATCAAGGATGTCGCCAAGCCAGAATTGTCAGTGGGAACGGTCCGCGTCCGAATCCAGGCCGCGGCCGTCGGTTTCGTGGACGGCTTGAAGGTGCAGGGCCTGTACCAGACCAAGGACCCTTTGCCGTTTACGCCCGGGTCGGAGTTCGCTGGTGTCGTCGACGAAGTCGCCGCAGGTGTTAATGGCTTCGTACCCGGTACGCCTGTCATCGGCATGGTCACAAACGGTGCCCTTGCCGAATATATTTGCGTGCCGCCAGGGGACCTTTTCGTCAGGCCGACGGGTATAGAGCCGGAGGTCGGCGCCTCGTTCTTTGCGAATTACCACACGGCACTGTACGCGCTAAGCGCGCGAGGGAAGCTACAAAGCGGCGAGACGCTCCTGATTCTTGGAGCCGCCGGGGGCGTTGGCATTGCTGCTGTTCAGATTGGAAAGCTGCTTGGCGCCCGCGTCATTGCGGCGGCCTCGACCGAGGAGAAGCGACAATTTGCGATCGGGTATGGTGCCGATGCGGGTCTGGATTACACCCGCGACGGATGGCGCGAAGAGCTCAAGGAGCTTACTGACGGCCACGGCGCGGACGTGATCTATGATCCCGTTGGCGGAGATCTGAGTCTGCAGGCCTTTCGCTCGATCGCCTGGAACGGACGGCATCTGGTGATCGGCTTTGCTTCCGGGACAATTCCAGCGCTGCGGTTCAATCTGCCTCTTTTGAAGGGAGGGGCGCTGCTGGGCGTCGACCTGGCGCAGATTGGTCGACGCGAACCGGATGTGCGAGAGCGGGTCATCGCCCAGCTGTTCACCTGGTTGAGCGAGAAGACGCTCGTTCCCGTCGTAGGAAAGGTCTTTGCGTTCGAGGAAGTTCACGAAGCGTTCGAGGCAATGACCACGCGCTCGGCCCTGGGGAAGATGGTCGTCCGGATCGGCTGAGTATCCTCCTCGATTGGGTCTTCGGAGTAATCTTCATGAGAGTTTCTGACGCGCTGAATTCGCGCACCTCCGTGCGGGCATTCTTGGACGTCCCAGTCTCCGGCGAGACTGTTCGCGGATTTTGATTGCCATAGCCGCTCGCGTCCGGCGGAGGCACCAAATATCGAACGCCCGAAATTCATCAACGGGATTTCAGGAAAGGGCAGAAAAGCCATCTCGAGCCGGTGATCCGGCGTACGCCATAATTAGGAGAGCTGAGAACCATGACGCATGAATACGTGAAAGTGGATCGTGAAGGACGTTGCACAATCATCACGATCAACAGGCCGGAGGCGCACAACGCCTTGAACGCTGCTTGCCATACCGAACTTGAAAGTGTCTTTGACAAATTCGCGCTCGATGACGAGCAGTGGGTTGCGATCATCACGGGGGCCGGAGGGAAAGCGTTCTGTGCCGGTCACGATCTCAAGCAGCAGGCCGCTGGCGGGGGATTGACGACCCCAGCCAAGGGCTTTGGCGGTCTGACCAATCGCTTTGATCTGGCAAAGCCGGTCATCGCAGCTGTCAATGGAGTAGCGATGGGCGGCGGATTTGAGATAGCACTCGCCTGCGATATCGTGGTCGCATCCGAAAACGCCGTCTTTGCCCTGCCGGAGCCGCGCGTTGGCTTGGCGGCGCTCGCTGGAGGGATTCAGCGACTTCCTCGCGAGATTGGTCTCAAGCGGGCGATGGGCATGATGCTGACGGGGCGCCGAGTCAGTGCCGAAGAAGCGTTCTCGCTTGGACTTGTCAACGAGCTGGTGAGTGGCGATGTGCTGGCTGCCGCCAGACGCTGGGCTGACGAGATCCTCGCATGCAGTCCCATGTCGGTCCGGGCCACCAAGGAAGCAGTCCTCCGGGGACTTTCCCGCTCCGTATCGGAAGGTTTGTCGGAGGAGTGGGAATACCCCTCAATGAGGGCGATGCTTGCCTCGGCTGATGCGATAGAAGGTCCACAGGCGTTTGCAACAAAACGAAAGCCGAATTGGAAGGGGCGCTAGGCGCGCTTTGCAGGACTAATATTGGCCTTGGCGGAGTATTCTTGGGAGATGGATTAGATCCTCATCCATCTCTTGCAGTTTCGGCGCGTCACCGCAGGACGGCTGACGCGGGTCATGCGGCCTGGCCCGGCTGGGCGGCATCCCCGCGCCAGGCCCCTTGCATTGCGAAACGCCAAAACCGCTCGGCGGCGGGTCGTTGCTCACGCCGCTGGCGGATCACAACTAGTTCGGTCTCAAGCCTTGCTCCGTCTATGCTCTTGCGGAGCATGCGCACGTTGGGCATGGATACGTGCGGGTCGAACCAGCCCAGATCAATGGCTGCGATCGCGTGGCGTTCAGCATAGCGGATGACCGAAAAGGCATCGCCTTCCGGTATGCGGACCGGTTCAGCATCGATTTCTTCAAGGTAGCGGCCGATGGCAGAGGCAATCGCGCCACCATGGACGCGCCCGATCCTGGCGATGCGCATGCCTTTAAGGTCGGCGCTCGAAATACTCGGCGCCTCTGAGAGCGGGTGACCGGTGGGGACGTACAGGCCGACCTGACGGGAAGCCAGCGTCAGCGTTTCCAATTCGGAGCCCAGCGCGCGGTTGAGCGGCGACAATTCGAGGCGCTCGGAGGGTTCGATGACGATGGCGACGTCGGCATCATGGTCGCGCACCACGTCGTAGATGCGCTCGCTACCATACTGCACGATCTGCACGTCAACGTCGGGATTAGCGGCGGCGTAATTATCCGTCAGCAAAGTTCGATCACTGATGAGGACGGAATAGGCCTGCACTGCCAGCCGAAGGTCGTTGCTGAGAATCTCCTTGGCTCGCTGCGCTGTCCAATCATGCTCCATGACGACGCGCCGCGCATTGACCAGGAAAGCGCGGCCTTCCCAGGTCAGCTGCACCTGTCGGCTGGTACGGTCGAAAAGCGAGAATCCAAGCCTGCGTTCCAGCTCACGGATCGTAGCGGAAAGCGCGGGCTGCGAGACGTGCAGTTCCTCTGCGGCGCGCGTAAATGATTGGCTCTTCGCCACCTGAAGGAAGGCGCGAAACGGCGTGGCATCGAGGTCCATCGAAGGTTCCATTCATAAAACCTTCTTATTGATAGCCGAATAATCCGATATTGGAAAGATGATCGGCATTCTCGCAGTATTCTCCTAATAATCTGGAGGAGCTGCCCTTGTGGTCGTTTGAGACTGAGCCCGAGTTCCAGAAGGAACTCGATTGGATCGCCGCATTTGTACGCCGCGACGTCGAGCCGCTGGACTACATCCTAGGTAGTCAGTGGAACATCCACGACGAGCGGTTTAAGCAGCTGGTTCGGCCGCTGCAGGCCGAGGTCAAGAAGCGTGGTCTTTGGGCTTGTCATCTCGGTCGGCATCTAGGCGGCAAGGGCTACGGACAACTCCGGCTCGCGCTGATGAACGAGCAGTTCGGCCGCTCGCGCTTTGGGCCAATCGTTTTTGGCGCGCAGGCCCCTGACACCGGTAATTCCGAAATTCTCGCCCATTACGGCACAGCAGAGCAGAAGGAGCGCTATCTCAAGCCGCTTCTGAACAACGAGATCGTCTCCTGCTTCGCGATGACCGAGCCACAGGGCGGCGCGGACCCGCTCCAGATCGAGGCAACGGCGAAGCTCGATGGCGACCATTGGGTCATCAACGGCGAAAAATGGTTCTCGTCGAATGCGCGCTTCGCTGCCTTTTACATCGTTATGGTGAAGACCGATGCGGGAGCGAGCGATCCGTATCGCCGCCAGTCAATGTTCATCGTGCCCGCCGACACGCCGGGCATAGAGATTCTCCGCGACTTCGTCTACTTCGGTCAAGCGGAGCCCGAGCATGCGCACGTCCGTTGGCACAACGTACGTGTGCCGGCTGACCATCTGCTTGGAGAGCGAGGCGCTGCATTCGAGGTGGCGCAGGTTCGTCTGGGTGGCGGGCGGCTTCATCATGCGATGCGCGCGCTCGCCGAGGCGACCCGATGTCTCGAGTACACCTGTGAGCGCGTGGTGTCTCGGCGTACCAAGGGCGACGTACTCTGGAAGCAGCAGAGCGTTCAGGAGCGCATCGCTGACGCTTGGGTCACGCTTCGCCAATTCCGGTTGCTCGTGCTCGAAACCGCATGGCTCGCCGACCAGGGGAATAGCTGGAAGGACATCCGTCAGAACGTCTCTGCAGTGAAGGCGACGATGCCGAAGGTTCTGCATGACGTGGCTTCGATGGCGCTCCATCTACACGGCTCGCTTGGCCTGACCACGGACGCACCGTTCTCCGGCCATATCATGAACAGCTTTATGATCGGTCTCGCAGACGGACCCACCGAGGTCCACAAGGGCGTAGTCGCGCGCGAGCTGCTCAAGACAGTTCAGCCGACAGACAAGATGTTCCCGGACTATCTGCGCTTCAAGCGGGAGCCAACTGCCCGCGCGCATTTCGGCCTAAAGTGAGGAGCCCCTCCATGCTGGCCCGGTTCAACCTCGATTTTTCAGGCCGTACTGTACTCGTTGTCGGCGGTAGCGGCGGAATTGGCAACGCCATCGCGCAGACTTTCCGCGGGCACGGTGCGACCGTCCACGTCTGGGGCACGAAAGCCGACGCAAGGGCCTATGCCGACGTGGCAGATTCGAATCTCGAAGGTCTGCACTATCAACAGATGGATGTTTCAAATTTCGACGCGATCGAATCCTACCAGCCTCCATTCGATCGACTCGATGTGCTCGTCCAATCGCAAGGCTTTGTTTTGTACCGGAGGCAAGAATTCGAGATTCCGTCGTTTCAGAAGGTCCTCGGGGTCAATCTAACGAGCCTGATGGCATGTTCGAACAAATTTGAACCGATGCTGACGAAATCACGCGGATCAATGATCGTGGTCTCGTCCTCCGCCGCCTATCATGCGACGCGCGGAAATCCTGCGTACAACGCATCGAAGGCGGGGGCAGTGGGCCTCGTGCGTACGCTCGCCCAGACGTTCGCTGAGAAGGGCGTCCGCGTGAACGGCATCGCGCCCGGCCTCATTCCGACGCGCCTGACCGCAATCACAACGGACGATGCCAAGCGCTCCGAAGCAGCGTTGGCGCGCATCCCGATGGGACGCTTCGGAACCCCAGAGGAGATGGCGGGAGTGGCGCTATTTCTCGCCTCTCCCTTGGCGGGTTACGTCACGGGGCAAACCATCCTTGCCGATGGCGGGATGCTCCTATGACCGCGGCGGCGAACGCGCTTGTCGACGTCGACCGGCTCGCCGGCTGGATGGACGCGCGGGGTCTGGGTACAGGCCTGATTACCGATATCATGCATTTGAGCGGCGGCACCCAGAATGCCTTGATCCGCTTCTCACGGTCGGGCAGGGACTATGTCCTGCGCCGACCACCGTCAGCGCCGCGACCCAATAGCAACGAGACGATGCGGCGGGAAGCGCGACTGCTCGCCGCGATTGCCAAGAGTGACGTTCCCCATCCGCGTCTGGTCGCCAGTTGTGGCGAGACTGATCCTCTCGGCGTTGCGTTCTACTTGATGGAGCCAGTCGAAGGCTTCAATCCGGTCGTGGGCCTGCCGGCGCCCCACAACGAAAATGCCGACTGGCGGCGCAGGATGGGCTTCGCCCTTATCGAGGGAATTGCAGCGCTGCACAGGCTCGATTACCGCAAAGTCGGCCTCGAGGGTTTTGGGAATCCGGACGGCTACCTTGATCGTCAGGTCGAGCGCTGGCGACGGCAGCTGGAGGCCTATGCCCTTCATGAGAACTGGCCGGGACCGGCCGGAATTCCGGGCGTTGCGGCGGTCGCCAGTTGGCTTGCCGCTAATCTTCCTCCGCCGTCTGCGCCTGGCATCCTGCACGGTGACTATCAGTTCGCCAACGTCATGTTTCGTCATGATGCGCCGGCGCTTGCCGCAATCGTGGACTGGGAGCTTGCCAGCATCGGCGATCCGCTCGTCGATCTCGGTTGGATCATCGCGACCTGGCGCGAGTCAGGCCTTCCTGAACTGCCGGTGCTGAAGATCGAGCCATGGGAGGGATTCCCGCGAGCCGAGGATCTGATTGAGCATTATGGGCAGTTAACTGCGCGCGATCTGACCCACATCGAATGGTACGTCGTGCTGGCTTGCTATCGGCTCGGAATAATCCTGGAGGGCACCTACGCACGTGCGTGCGAGGGCAAGGCGCCGATGGAGACTGGTCGGCTGTTGCACGAGACCGCCGTCGCCCTTTTTGAACGCGCGTTGATGCGCATCGGCTGCAGCGGCGGTTCGCCAAGAACAGCAGCCGGAACGCATTGAACTCGAGAACCAAAACAAGCGGAACCCCGCGGAAATAAACGGCGGGCATGGGTGACGCCCACGACCGTAAAGAGGAGGAAACAGCAATGTTACTGCCCCCAATGGAGGACTATGCGACCTTCATCAAGGACTACCGGCGACCAGACGACCCGCCGACGTTCAACTATGCCGATGTTATCGACGAATACGGACGCGATCCGTCTCGGATGGCCCTGATCTGGACAAACGACAAAGGCGACGAGCGGCGCTTCACATTCGCCGAGATTTCGGAGGCATCGAAGCGCATTGCCAACGTGCTGCGCGAAAGGGGAGTAGGGCGCGGCGATCGCGTCATCGTCATGCTTCCACGCATTCCCGAATGGCAAATGACCATGATCGCGCTGTTTCGCATAGGCGCGGTGTCGCTGCCTTCACTGACCATGTTGACACCAAAGGATCTCGAATACCGCATCGGCCAGACGCAGCCGAAAGCAGTGATTACGGTTTGTGGCCAAGCTCACAAATTGGAGGAGCTTCTCGATCCGGGCTGCGTGCGCCTCGTTGTTCCATATGGCGCCGGCGAAGCCGATGGTTGGGAAGATCTCGTCGCCTGCATGGCCTCGGCCTCATCCGTTGCGGCGAGCGAAGCAATGACGCGCGCTGATCCTGGCGTCATCTACTTTACGTCCGGTTCGAGCGGACTACCGAAGGGCGTCACACATTCCGCCTATTTCGCCTACGGGTTCCTGGAAATCGCCGCTTACTGGTTCGACCTCAACCGACAACGCCGCGACGACATCTGTTGGGGCACAGCGGATACCGGCTGGGCATTTTCCGCAACATGCACGCTGATCGGGCCGTGGCTCGCGGGAGTATGCGCTTTCACCTATGACGGTCCCTTCGATCCAAAGGTTCGCCTCCAACTCATGGAGCGCTACGGCATAACTCTGTTCGCCGCCGCAGCGTCCGAATATCGCTGGATGCTTGGCGAAAAGGTCTCGGAGTACGATTTGTCGCGGCTGCGGCTTTCGATAACGGGAGGCGAGGCACTCGACGCTCCGACGGCATATCGTTGGATGGAGTTGACGGGAACGCGGTTCCACGAGTCTTACGGGCAGACCGAGAGTTTCATGTCGGTCGGCAATTTTCCCGTGACACGCATCAAGCCCGGATCAATGGGGTTGCCCATGCCCGGCATGCCGGTCGACATAGTCGACGAGGAGACGTTCGAGCCGCTACCACCAGGACAAGTCGGCCACGTCGCACTGCGCGCGCCCTTTCACGGTTTGATGCTCGGCTACTGGAATGATCCGGAACGAACGGAGGCGTGTTTTCGCACGAGCGCGTCAGGGGTGCGCTGGTTCATCACGGGCGATCTCGGACGCAAGGACGATGACGGTTATTTTTGGTACGAGGGGCGATCGGACGACGTCATCAACGCCGCCGGATACCGTATCGGACCTACCGAGGTTGAAAGCGTCGTGATGTCCTATCCGGCGGTGCGGGAATGCGCTGCCGTGGCCAGCCCTGACGACAAGCGTGGTGTCGTGGTCAAGGCCTTCGTCGTCCTCCACGACGGGCACGAGCCCGGCGACGAGCTTGCTCGCGAGATCCAGAACCACGTGAAAGCGCAAACCGCGCCCTATAAGTATCCGCGCCGGATCGAATTCGTCTCTGAACTGCCGAAGACGCCGAGCGGAAAGGTCAAGCGCAAGGAACTGCGCGATCTTGAGCTGGCGCGTAGTCGCCAGAGCGCGGCCTAGGCGTGGGAGATACGCATCATGATCGCGCACACGTCGGTGGTTCGCCCGCTAGGGCGGGTACCCATAAGGACGCAGATGTCCTCAGCGTATGCCCAACATATGGGACTCATAAACTCATGAGAACTGGCCGAGAGGCGTTGGCTCGTTGCATCGACGTTAGAGCGGCCCCTCCGGCCGACCCGGATCCTTCCCACAGCCCACTAGAGGAGCGAGCGATGTCCTGGAAGTGGAAGCCGAGTTCGTACATCGTGGCTAACACGGACCGCGCCGGCCAACCGGGGCTTCAACGTTCTGTGACAAAACGCATGAACGGCACTGTCTTTGAGGCCAACGGCAGCCACGTGCCAATGATGTCGCAGGCCGAACTCGTACTCGATGTGCTCCGCAAGGCTGCAAACGCTTCTCGGCAAGAAGCTAAGGCAGTGCATAGCACCGGCTTCCGCGAACCTGAAGGACGTTTTGATGAGGAAAAGCGCGAAGCGTCATTGCCGACCTCAGCGGAATTTGTGCGCACCTATGGTGCGATCGTCGACGCGCTCACAGCGACGATCATTAATGCAGAGGCCGGGCTGAATTGGCTGAGCGCTCAACGGCCAGATATGGAAGAAGTTCGGCGAGCTCTCACTATGATCGCTGAGGATGGTAAGCGAGCAGGCGAAATCGTCGCTCGACTTCGAGCCCCGTAGAAAAGTCCCTAGAGCGGGGAGACCCTCTTGATCCTTGAGCTGACACCACCGAGGCGGTCGGAGCAACGTCGTTCCGGCGATGCCCGCTTTCGCGCCGCTGAATGCCTCAGCCGGAAGCGGACGCCGCTCTTCACTGGTCCAACCTAGCCTCAGGGCGTCTGAGATCGTTCGGGTTGACACGCAGTTCGCCGATGGCGCGGTGCGACCGCAGTCATACGGTTCAATCGAATCAAGGAGGTCACGATGCAAAACAACCTAGTCGCTTCGCACAGGCTGGCATTTCACCTTCCCCAGCTCTCGCAGGAGCGGGTCGTTCTGCTCGTCACGATCGTAACGATCATCGTCTTCTCTGTGTTGTTAGACGGTTTTGCCACTCTAGGGAACCTGCTGACGATGGCGCGAAACGTTTCCATCCTTGGCATCATGGCCCTCGGGATGGCGATTGTCGTGATCGGCCGAGGACTCGATCTGAGCATCGTCGCAACCATGGTGGCAAGTTCAGCGGCGTTGCTGTCGATGCTCAATGCCGGCCACGGCTTGCCCCTGTCGCTGGCGGCGGGATTGCTGACTGCTCTGGCCGTTGGTGCCGTCAACGGCTTTGTCATCGCCTTCCTCGAAGTGCCCGCACTCTTCGCTACGCTCGCGACGACGTTCCTGATCAGCGGTCTCACGCGCAACCTCATGGATCAGATCATCATTTACCCGCCGAAGGCTGCGCAGCTCTTCCTGGCCATCGGGCAGGGACGATTGCTGGGTGTTCCATCGCCGATACTGTTTTTCGGGGCAACGGCCATCGTTGTGAACCTCTTGCTGAGCAAAACGGTCGTCGGCCGTTTTATCTACGCCTACGGTGACAACGCGCTGACGGCGCGCCTTTCAGGCATTGGCGTGCGCCCGCTCGTGATCGGCCAATACATGTTGTCAGCGGCCATCGCCTTTGTAGCAGGAGTCGTGCTGACCTCCTCGACAGGCAGTCTCAATCTCCGGTTTGTCGAGTCGACGGTGATCTTCGATGTGATCCTTGTCGTGGTCCTGGGAGGTGTCAGTCTTGTCGGCGGGCGTGGCGGCGTCCCGAGCGTATTCGTTGGCGCCGCGCTCATTGGAACACTGCTCAATGGGCTCACGCTTCTCAATTTCTCGAACCTTGGGCAGGACATCATCAAGGGGCTCGTCCTGCTTGGGGCGATCATCACCGACAATCGACTTCATCCGCGGGATGAGGAGACCGCCAAACAAGGGGACTGATCCCCCATGTGCGGAAACTGCAACCAGAATATAGGGAGAAACACAATGAAATGTAGCTATATAGGTTTCGCTGTCTCGCTCGCGGCAGCCTCTTTTCTCGGGATGTCGACTGTTTCTGCCGACCAACTGTCCGGCGCGGGCAGCTCTAAAGAATTGAAGCAGCGGGAACGGGCTGCCGTTGAAGGCAAGACGATCGCGTATGTCCCGCAAATTCTTGCCTCGCCTTTGGCGACGGAATGGGCGCGCGTGCTGAAGGACGAGACCGCAGCGCTCGGCATGAAACTGATCGTCAAGGATCCGAACTGGAACGCCAATGCCCAGCTGCAGGTGATCTCTGCGCTCATAGACGAAAAGCCCAACGTCCTCGTGGTGCAGAATCCGAACGTTACGATTCTCGCCAAGGAACTTGAGCGAGCCGAAAAGGCTGGGATCTATGTCATCCAGATCAACCAAGGATCGAACTACAAGACCGACGCCTACACCGGCGGCGATTGGGAAAGCATCGGAAAGATGATGGCCGATCACGTCATCAAGAAATGCGGGAATGGCTCGAACACGTCCGGCAAGGTTCAGATCGTCATGGGCGAGGCGACGGCCGGCGCGAGCCTCGAACAGACGCAGGCGGTGCTCGCGGAGCTCAAGAAGGATCCCGCCATCAAGGTGGTCTCGAACCAGGCTGCCGATTGGGACGCCAGCAAGGCGCAAGCGATCACAAGCACTGTGCTTCAGCAACACTCGGATCTTTGCGCCAGCATAGGTATGTGGGGGGTGATGCAACGAGGAGCAGCTCAAGCAATCAAGGACGCGGGCAAGTTGGATCAGGTGACTGTCGTCGCTTCGGGAGAGGGCGTACGCAGTGACTGCGATGCATTGCAGGAAGGGCTGTTCGACGGCTACGCGAACTACGACGCGCGTCTCCAGGGACACGACATCGTGCAGCTCGCAAAGCTCCTGCTGCAGTCCGGGCAAAAGGCGGGAACGTTTAAGATCGCCGACTTCTCGCATGTTGTCTGGCTTGACAAGCAGAACGGCAAAGGTGCCGCCTGCTTTGATCCTTAGCCGATTGTGGCCGCCCGCCTTGGAGGGGGTGGCCGCTCTCTTTGCTTGTGACTGAGCCGCCTCAACACAGTTGCACAATAATCCGGGTGACCCATCCATGACACAGCAGATCCTTGCTCCGCAACGCCCAAACTTCGTGCAGCGGCTTGCCTATCGCTGGTCGATCAAGCTCTGGCTGTCCGAACTCCTTGCTAAGACCTGGATGGAGCCGGCGATTCCGTTCGTCGTGCTCATTGGAATGTTCCTGGGTTTCGCCTGGACCATCCCAAACTACGCGACGCTTAACGGCGTCCAGTCGCTCGTGACGCAATTTCCCGAGTTCGGGCTCGTCGCGATAGCCATGGCGCTCGTAATCATCTCGGGGGGAATCGACCTCAGTGTCGGGGCGATCTTCGCAATGGCGAATCTGGCGGCGCTTTTCTTGTTCAAGGTGGTCGGGCTTCCGGTGTGGGCGACGCTCGTCGGCACGGTCATGGTCGGAGCTGCATTCGGACTCATCAACGGCGGCCTTGTCGGGTACGTGAAGACGCGCCCGTTCCTGACGACGCTCGTGTCGCTGATCGTTTTGCGCGCCGCGTACAACATGCTCAGCCAGGAGGTCGCGTTCTCGCTCGCGGTCTCCACGGAGACAAGCGACGCTTGGCAATTCTTCGGCGGCGGAACTGTGTTTGGCGTGCCGGCAAATGTCTGCGTTCTCATCGTCGTCGCGGTTGCGGGCCACGTTTATCTCAGTCGTTCGCGTCCGGGTATCCAGCTCACAGCGGTCGGCGCGAGCCGCAAGGCCGCGCGGCACGCCGGGATCCGGGTCGAACGGCATCTTTGCGCCGCCTATGTTCTTTCGGGCGTCACGTGCGGGCTTGCCGGCTTCCTCTTCGCGGCGCGCCAGGAAAGCGCGGACGCGACGACTGGCCTCGGCTGGGAAGTTCAGGCGCTGACTGCGGTTGTGCTCGGGGGAGTTTCGCTGTCCGGGGGCAAGGGAACATTTTGGCGCGCGCTCATTGGCGCAGGGATCGTCTTTCTCCTCATCAACGGTTTCGTGCGGCTAGGGGTCCGTGGCGACAGCGCGCTGATGATGATGGGCGCGGTGCTCATCGGTGCGGTGTCGCTCGATGCCAAATGGGGAAAGAACCGCCACAAACTGGTCCAACGCATCTACGTTAATCCAACGTATGTCGCCTACGACGCTCCGCCGGCTCTAGGTCGTGACATTGGCACGGCTTACGCCGAGAACGACGTGCTGTCGGGCGCGGAGGCGGTCGGCCTCGGACTGGTGGAAGGACCAGAGGATGTCATCCTCGACCGTCACGATCGCCTCTATTGCGGCACGCGTGAAGGCTGGATTCATCGCCTTAGCGGACCAAATTTCGAGACTCACGAGATTTTTGCCCGCATTGGCGGCCGGCCGCTCGGCATGGCTTTCGACAAGGATGAGAACCTTGTCGTTTGCGTTGGCGGCATGGGACTCTACGGCGTGAAGCCGGATGGCAAGATTTATAAATACACCGACGAAACCAATCGCACCTGGTACAAGCTTAATGACGACCGGCGCCTGCGGCTTGCCGACGACCTCGACATCGCGCCGGACGGAAAGATCTATTTCAGCGAGGCGACGATCCGATACGAGATGCACAGCTGGGATCTCGATGGACTCGAGGGGCGCGGCAATGGCCGCTTGATCTGCCACGATCCGAAGGCCGGGACGACACGCACGATCCTGAAAGACATCTCTTTCCCGAATGGCATCTGCATGGCGCATGACGGCCAGTCGTTTCTCTTCGCGACAAGCTGGCTCTGCAAGATCTATCGCTACTGGATCGCCGGACCGAAGGCGGGAACGCACGAAGTCTTCATCGACAACCTTCCAGGCAACCCTGATAACATCAACCGTTCGTCCGACGGCGGCTACTGGATCGCGCTGACCGGCATCCGCACGCCGACGATCGACCTCGCAATGTCGAAACCCAGTTTCCGGCTGCGAATGATCAAGGAGATACCGCGCGACGAATGGCTGTTTCCGGGGCTGAACAATGGGTGCGTGGTCAAGTTCGACGAGGCAGGCCGGCCCGTTACCTCGCTGTGGGATCCGGGCGGGAAGGCGCACGCGACCATTACGTCGATGCGCGAGCACAAGGGTTGGCTCTATCTCGCCGGACTTGAGAACAACCGCATCGGCCGCGTGCGCCTTCCGAGCGCGGATCCCGATTGGGATGGCTGGCACTCCTATTGGGGCGACCGCACGAGGAACGCGTCATGAGCATCTTTGCCCGCACGAGGCGCGATCTGGAGCAGGTGCTCTTCCCATCGCGCGACCGCCACGCAATTCCGTCCATGGACGGGCCGCTCAGTCCCAACGAGGTTCTCGACGCGGCGGCGCCGATCGGACCGCCGCTACCGGGGGCGAACGACATCTGCGCTGCCCCTGACGGGGGGCTGCTCGTTTCGGCAGGCAGGGCGATCTACCGGCTTTCCGGGGCGAGTGACGCCCCACATTCGGTTCTGCACGAGTTCGTGGGAACGGTCGGCGCGATCACGCCGCATCCGGACGGTCGGCTCCTCGTTGCGGTTACGGGTGAGGGAATTTGGGCGATCGCACCAGACGGAGCCCGCCGCATGCTTTCCGCCGCCGCCGGGATCCAACTCAGCGGCGTGACCGCTCTGGCGGTCGCCCCCGACGGCACGATCTTAGCAGCACAGGGCAGCCGTCAGTTCGCCCCGGCCGATTTCCTGCATGATCTGATGCACAAGAACCGATCGGGCTCGATCGTCACGATCGCGCCTGATCTCAACGGGGCGCGGCTGCTCGCGGATGAATTGTCGTTCCCGGCTGGACTTTGTCTTAGTGACGACCGACGGGACGTCCTGTTCACGCAAGCGTGGACCCACAGCCTTCACTCCCTCCCGCTCGCCGGGGGGGCGGCGAAGGCGATTATCCCAAACCTGCCGGGCTATCCCGGCCGCATAACCCGGACCGTCAACGGCTATCTTGTCTGTGTCTTCGCGATGCGCACGCATCTGACGGAGCTCGTTTTGCGCGAAGACGAGTTCCGCAACGACATGATCGCCTATATCGATCCGCGCTACTGGATCGGACCCGCGCTTTCGACCACTGGCTCCTATTACGAGCCGCTGCAGGCGGGAAATGTGAAAAAGCTCGGCGTGACGAAACCCTGGGCTCCTCCGCGCTCCTACGGGCTGGTGGTCGAAATCGACAAGATCGGCGAACCTCTGCGGTCGATGCACAGCCGCGTCGGCGGCAACTGGCATGGCATTACCGCAGCCATCGAGACAGCCGACGGATTGGTGGTCGTATCGCAAGGCGCGGGGCAAACTCTCGCGGCCTCCTGGGAGAACGGACAATGAGGGAAGCTTCGCAATCGCTGGCCGCCAAGCCTCTCGTGGCGGTCGAGGAGGGCAGCAAACTATACGGCGGCATCCACGCGATCGAGAAGCTCAACTTCGACATCCGTTCCGGCGAAGTGCATTCGATCGTCGGCGAGAACGGTGCTGGCAAGTCGACGCTGTGCAAGGCCATCGCCGGCGCGATACGGCTGTCCTCGGGCCGCCTACTCGTCGATGGCACGGAAGTGCGCTTTGACCGCCCGGTTGACGCGCTCGCCGCCGGGATCGCTATGGTCTACCAGGAGACGAGCTTGGTGCCGACGATGACGGTTGCTCAAAACATCGAGCTTGGGATCGAGCGCCTCTTCGACACGGCGAACAGGCGCAACATTCGCGCGCAACAATTGCTCCAGTCGCTGAATTTCCATGTCGAGCCTAATCTGCCGGTGAGTGCGCTCGGCACCGCCAAGCGACAGATGGTCGAGATCGCGCGGGCCGTCTATCTCAATGCGCGCGTAATCATTTTCGACGAGCCGACGGCAAGCCTGACCCCGGAGGAGATCATCCACTTTTTCCACCTCATCCGCGACCTACGGGCGCGCGGTGTAGGCATCGTCTTCATCTCCCACGCGCTCGAGGAAGCCCTGCGCATTTCCGACCGCATCACCGTGCTTCGCGATGGCAAGCACGTCATCACCGAAGAGGCGAAAGATCTGACGCGCGACATGCTCATCAAGCACATGGTCGGGCGCAGCATTGCGCAGACGCATTACCGGCGCGATGCTGGCAACGCAGGGGCAAGCCGCGCCCGCGGACGGAAAGTGCTTTCGATTGAGAATGTGACAATGGGCGCCACCGTGCGCAACATGTCCTTCTCACTGTTCGAGGGCGAAGTACTTGGCATCG
This sequence comes from Bradyrhizobium sp. CIR48, assembly GCF_014198315.1. Lineage (NCBI taxonomy): Bacteria > Pseudomonadati > Pseudomonadota > Alphaproteobacteria > Hyphomicrobiales > Nitrobacteraceae > Bradyrhizobium > Bradyrhizobium sp. CIR48. The sequence continues at coordinate 581,161 of NZ_JACIHG010000005.1, read as the reverse complement.
CGGGCCTTATAGGCTCCGGACGCACAGAAATCGCGCGCATCGTCGCCGGTAGCCTCAAGCGCGACTTCTTCAATGGCGGCATGATCTATTTGCACAACAAGCCGGTGAACTACCGCGTGCCTAAGCAGGCGATCCGAGACGGCATCGCCTACATCACCGAGGATCGGAAGATCGACGGCTTCTATGAGACGATGGACATCGCCGACAATCTCTTCCTTGGTGAGCTCGCGGCGCGCAGGCGGCCGCCGATAGGCTATGCGCGGAAGGAGCGCGAAAGCGTAGCCGCCCGCTGGATTAAAGCGCTGAGGATAGCCGCGCTGAACCGAAATGCACGCGTAATCGAGTTGTCTGGTGGTAACCAACAGAAGGTTGTCATCGGCAAGTCGCTTGCGCAGAATCCGTCGATTGTGATTTTCGACGAACCAACGCGCGGTGTGGACGTCGGCGCCATCGCGGAGATCCACCAGATCATCCGCAGGCTTTCGGACGAAGGGAAGGCCGTCGTCGTGATCTCGTCCTACTTGCCAGAGATCCTTTCGATCTCCGACCGAATCTTGGTGGCGCGCGCCGGCCGCATCGTGGCGGAATTTCCTGCCGACAAGGCGACCGAACAGAAGATTATGTACGCGGCGATCCACTGAGCTGCCGACGTACTTACTGGACGACAAATGATCATGACCGAAGATATCCGCTCGATCGCAGGCAAGACCGCCATCGTCACAGGTGCGGCAAGCGGCATGGGGTGCGCGACTGCGCGACTCTTCGCTCAGCAAGGGGCGAAAGTCGCACTTACCGACCTAGATCAGGCGGCCTGCGATCGAGCGGCGGAAGCCATCCGTGCCGAAGGCGCTCGCGGCGAGGTTTTGCCATTGGCGTTTAACGTTGCGGACCACGAAGCGATCCGGCGGGTAATCGCGGAGGTGGCGAACCGTCTCGGCGGCATCGACATCATTGTCAACAATGCAGGCATTGTCGGCTTTGCGTCGATTGATGATCCGGAGAACTATGAAAAGCAGTGGCAGCGCTGCATCGACGTCATGATAACGCCGCACCAGCGCATCATCCGAGAGGCCCTGCCACACCTGCGCCGCTCGGAGGCCGCACGCATCGTCAACATCGCCTCAACCGAAGGGCTCGGGGCAACACCAGGTGACTCGCCATATGTCGCAGTTAAGCATGCGGTGGTCGGACTGACCCGAGCGCTCGCGGTCGACCTCGGTCCGGAAGGGATCACGGTCAATTGCATATGCCCCGGGGCGATCCACACCGGCATGACTGACGATATCCCGGACGGAAAGAAGGAGACTTTTGCGCGCCGCCGCGTCGCGCTGCGGCGCTATGGGCGGCCGGAGGAGGTCGCGCAAATGACGTTGTCACTGGTGCTTCCGGCGGCATCCTACCTGACCGGAGCCGTCATTCCGGTGGACGGCGGGTTGACCATCCGCAACGCCTAAGATGGTTTGCCGCCGGAAAATTTGAGCGGGGTGGTCCCGGCATGTCACCAGCGGTGCCTTGTGGATTGCCCTCGCCGCGCATGTTCCGGAGCTTCTAGTCTACTTGCGGAAGGACACGTATTCGAGGAAGGTCCCGTCAGGGTCGCGGAAGCAGAGAAACCGTGCGCCCTGGCCGTTGGGCGCGACCCCTTCCGATGTCTCGTAGCGCGCGACCGAAGACACCATCTCGACGCCATTGTCAGCCAGCAACTTCGCCACGGCGTCGATATCATCGACCTCGAAGCATAGCCGGCAAGTCCCCACATTGGTCAGTGTGGGATAAGGCTCGCCCGCGGTCGACGGATCCAGAAACTGGATGATGTCAAGAATGGGTCGTTCGACATTCGGGATGCGCATGAAGACTGCCCGGAAGCGTCGGTCCTTCTGGCCGGGCGGAACACCAAGGCCACGCCAGCAGTCGGAGCTGTCTTCGAAGATCAGATCCGAGAATTTCTCGAACCCCAGCATCTCGTAGAACGGTATGGTCTGCTCCATATCCCGTACGCAGATGTTGGCGTGAACCCAGTTCTTGATCGGCACTCGTGTCATTGGCTTCCTCACCGCATCCCTCATACTCCAGCGAGAGGGGTCATTATTCGAAACGCCTAAGCGGGTGTCCAATCGGAATCTTTTCCCCAACCGGTAGGATAAGGCTATCAATGCGGCAATCGGGTGCTACGCAGCAGAACCGCATAGGGCTCCCTGCGGCCAGCGCGGGTCGTAGGAGCGGGCTTACGCAGCGCTGGTGTGGCGCCGGCTTCTAGCTAGATAACAGAGCGAGCTGATACACCCGTCACGGGGCTTCCGCCTGAACTACATCGGCCGACCTGGTCGGTGGGCACATCTGGATGCTCGACGCCACTCGTAGACCTGTTAGCATCAAAAGCTGGGTGTCTCGAAGGGGGAGAGAGTCATGTCCGATGTCGCAGCTCAGCTCGGTGGTCACAAATATGATTCTTCGCGGCCAATTTCTTTTGGCCCCGTCAGTGTCGGCGTTTGGAAAGGCGCAGGTCTAACTGCGGCAGCAACATCTTTTGAATTCTCGTTCGAAGCTGCCTTCAGTTCGTTAGTCATTACGACTGCGAGCAGGAACCTTGCGGATGTGTCGAAGCCCCACCGCATCGATGTTGGAGGCCACTTTCTGGCCAATGTGCCTGATCAAGATTATCGTGGACGCATTATCGCCCCCATGAGCTGCGTTACACTCTTTCTTTCAAAGTCTTTGTTAGAGTCGGCACTTGATGTGCGTTACACACCGTCAATGGCGATCGAAAATCTTTCGCAAATTCGACGCCCGAGTTTCATGCCACCTCTGATGCAGGCTCTGTTTGAAGACGCTCGCAATGGGCATCCGGCTGGCCCGCTGCTTGGGGAATCTATTGTCGCGGCGGTCGCTCACTTGCTCCATCCCGTTGAAGCAGGCAAAATGGAGATCAGAGACCGTCGAAGCGCCCGCATTCCGTTGCGCAAGCTCAATGCTGTCAGGGACTTGATCCACGCTCGTCTTGCCGAGCCGCTCCACCTCGAGGATCTCGCAGACTTCGCCGGAATGAGCACCAGGCAGTTCTCGCGATCATTCCGAGGCTCGACGGGGCTTTCTCCACATCAGTTCATCATTCGTGCTCGAGTGGAGCATGCAAGAAAGCTCATATTGAGCACCGCGCATACGCTTGACGAAATCGCGTGGTTTTCCGGCTTCGCAGGGCGCAATCATATGGCGACCTCGTTCGTCAAAGTTCTTGGCATTTCGCCGTCGCATTTTCGTCACACTCACGCGAAATCCACATCGTGAGCTCGTTTGAGAGGCCAGTTTAGATACGCTTGGCTGGTTTGAGGTCGTTGAGAATTCGTAGCCGCAGTTAACGTCGTCATGCTTCTGGGGAGGAAACATGACGAAGACAGCAATTCGCACGCGGCCTAAATCGATAGCTGGGGCAGTCGGCAGGTGCCAGACAGACAGTAGTCGCATCTTTAGCCGTACGATGGGCCTGTTCACCGCCGCCGCAATCCTGGGCCTCGGCGTTACTGCCGCGAAAGCGCAGTCTCGGTATACGAGTCTCACGGCTTTCGGCGACAGTTATGCAGACAGTGGCATAAACGCCTTCTTCAAGTTGCTCGCTAATCCGTCTGGATATCCATCCTCTGGCGCGTCGCCGTCAGCCGTAGCGTCGGCCTATCCTTATGTTGCTTATCCCTATTGGCTACAGAGCCAGCTCGGGCTCGCTAATTCGCAAATGACCAATTATGCGATCGGCGGGTCTACAACACAGGTGCTGAATCCGTTCGGTTTCCCATTTAGTCTTCCATTCCAACTTTCTACCTGGAACGGCAAACCGTTCGGACCCAATGATCTCGTGACGATTTCCATCGGTGGGAACGACGGGCTCTTTGCGAGTGCGGCCATAACGCCAATACTCGGGTTTGGGCCAACCGGTCAGCAATTTACGTCTTCCGCTGCAACCGCGTTGGGCAATCAGACCGCGGCCAATGCAACGGCAGCCGTCCAACAACTCGTGGCCGGCGGAGCGCGCAACATTGTATTTGCCGGGTTCAGTGATCTTACGGCGCTGCCAACTTCTGCTGTGGCGCCACTTCCTTCTAACTTGAAGCTCTACAGTCAGGTCTACTTTGAGGGCTTACAGACAAATCTGGCCCCTCTGGCACAAACCGGAGTGCGAATCTTCTTGTTCGACGGATCTCGCCTTGCTCGCCAGATTGAGACCAATCTTGGGGCCTACGGATTCAGCTCATACCAGTATGTCAACCCGACAACGCAGAGTCTCTATCAGCCCGAAGGCGTCCATCTGACGAGCCTTGGATTCGATGTCATGGCCCGTTATTTAACAAATCTCATCAGCGCGCCCGACACGGTGGCGGCGCAAGCGGATGTTTCTCAGCTGGTCTCGGCAAGTTTTGCGGGGAGCTTGTTCCAGCGTCTCGATGCCTTTCGCACGAGCACTGCCCTGACCAACGGGCCTAGCAACTCATTTGCCTATGCGCCCGCAGCCGGCAGAGGGCCCGTCTTGAAGACGCCTGGCGTCGGATCGCAGGGCATCACCGAACAGCCCCTTTCGGTCTACATGGAAGGTGCCCACTATTCCGGTTCGCGCGGCGACCGCGTCGGCGCCAATGGCTTCGACTGCGAAATCGAAGGAGGGACGATCGGGGCAGGGTACAAGCTCAGTCCGAACATTCTCGTTGGCGGCGCCTTCAACTATTCCAACCCGAAGGTGGGTCTTTCCCACGCAGCTGGACACATCGCCATGGATGCGTACCAGTTTGGTGGATTTGCCTCCTTCAATTACACGAACTGGTTCGCCGACGTCGTCACCACCTACGGCCATAACCAATATCGCCTCGATCGCACCGGCGTCCTGAGTCCGATTCAAGGCAGCACTGCCGGAGAAACGTTCAGTCTTGGCGCAAGAGGCGGATATCTGTTCGACGTTGCGCAATTCCGCGTAGGTCCGATTGCTGGACTGAACTACGGCACTTCGCACATCAACGCCTACACAGAGACAGGGGACCCGCTCCTGACCTTCACGGTCTCCCAGCCGAATCTCGCGTCTCTAACAGGAAGTGCCGGTGTCCAGGTCAGACTGCCTCTCGTGTTCGCAGCGGGCTTGATAACACCATATGTCAACTTGACCGCAGAGCATGATTTTCTGAGCGGCGACCGGACGCTCCTGTCGATCGAAACGTAGGCGCCGCTCTTGCCAATCTATTCGCCGGTGCCGGGACTTTCCGGAGGCACCTACGGTAAGGTAGCAACAGGACTTGCCGCGCAGTTCACCGATCAACTGAGCGCTCAAGTCAGTGCCATAAGCACGTTTGGACGAGCGAATGGCAACGATTTCGGCGTCAACGGTGGATTGCGGCTGTCATTCGCGGCTCGCTAAAATACGTTTCGAAGGAAGCGGGCCGCCCGATCTCCACCGGGCGGCCTATCGAATTCTCGGAGAGGAAGGAGCATGCTTCCAAAGGAAAAACGCGTCTATGCAGGATGGGCGTGTTAGCGCACTTGACGCTCATAACTTTGTGCCAGCGACATCCTCGATTCGTTGACGGTCAGTTTCAATCAGCAGATCGACGAAGTGGCGCACCCGGGCGGGTCTAAAACGGGCGGCGGGGTAGCCCGCGTAGATTCCCCCTTCCGGCAGGGACCACTGCGGTAGGAGTCGCTCTTCCGCGAGGTCGCGCTGGACCATGAAATCCGGCAAGACCGTGATGCCGGCCCAAGCGAGAACGCAGGCATAGGCGGCCGGTGTCATATCCGCCACGACCTCCATGCCGCGGCCCAGTGGCACGCGACAAAAATTTCCCAGAGAACGACCCCAACGAGCTGGAGCCGTTCATTGCTGTGCGGCGCGAATGATCAGGACATAGTGGGCATAACAAATTCAGCGCCAGAACGAATGCCGGTGGGCCATCGCGTCGTGATCGTCTTCAGCCGGGTGTAGAACCGGACGCCCTCGGGGCCGTGCATGTGATGGTCGCCGAATAGCGAAGCCTTCCAGCCGCCGAACGAATGGAACGCCATCGGGACGGGAATCGGCACATTAATGCCTACCATGCCGACATGGATCTGATGCGCGAACTCCCGAGCGGAATCCCCATCCCGGGTGAAGATAGCGGTGCCGTTGCCGAATTCGTGCTTGTTGATCATGTCCGCGGCGACGTCATAGGACTTGGCGCGGGCGACGGCGAGTACGGGACCAAAGATTTCTTCGCGGTAGATCTTCATATCGGTCGTCACGTGGTCGAACAGTGTACCTCCGATAAAGTATCCCTTCTCGTAACCTTGACGCTGGAAGCCACGTCCGTCGACGATCAAGCTTGCGCCTTCGTCGACGCCGGCATCGATGTACCCGCGCACTTTTTCGAGGTGTTGCTTCGTCACGAGCGGACCCATCTCGGCATCCAGATCGGTCCCCGGGCCGATGTTCAAGGCGCGCACCTTGGGCACCAGCTTCTCGATCAGCTCGTCGGCGGTGGCGTCGCCAATCGGAACGGCCACCGAGATCGCCATGCAGCGCTCGCCGGCCGAATCATAGGCGGCGCCCATCAGCGCGTCGACCGCCTGGTCCATGTCCGCATCCGGCATCACGATCATGTGGTTCTTGGCGCCGCCCAGCCAAGCTGCCGAAACTCCGGTGTAGCGGACGTCCGGCTGAAACAGGTTCAAATCAACTGAGCTGTTTCTCACGACGCCGGTACTGTTGGTGATGTCCCTCCGCCTCCGCGCTTCGTGACTTTCGGTACCTCGGCTGACCTCCTTGTGCCAACGCGGTACTTGGGCTCGGAGCACAGGAGCTGGACCTACAGCCGCCACTAATATGGCTTGGACAAGTTGCAAAATACTCGAGGAGAGACACCGAAGCGTCTTCGAAACGAGTGATTGAAGTGGGAGATATCGTTGAAACCCGCCGAAAGCGCGATGACACTGATCGGCCGCGAGGATCCTCGCGAAAATTCGGCGGCGCAGAGTTCGAGCCGCCGGTTTCGCACGAACTCTCCGAAGGTCATGTCGCAGGGTTCGAAGAGTCGGTGCAGATGGCGTCGCGACATCCCAAACCGGTGGCAGACCTTCTCCACGGATAGCGTCGGATCGGATAGGTTCTGGTCGATGAACCTCTGAATCGAGGTTAGTAGCGCGTTGTCGATTGCGCCCCCTGGCTGGTGCATGGCGTCAGCGTTCCCGCCGAGCGACAACGCCACCAGTTCGGTCATGATTCGGGCGACGTCCGGTGTGGCCGAAGGCGGGATAGTGGCGGGAAGCCTGATAACGGATTGGAGAAAATCGACGGCGAGCATGCCGAGCGGCGTTTCGCGACTGACGCGCATTGCCGTCCGCTCAGCAGGATTTCTCAACAATGGTTCGAGTTGCTTCTTCGGGACTCTGAAGGAATAGATTTCGAGGTCGGACCGATAGTCGAGATCGTACGGCTCGGTCGAGTCGACGATGTAGAATTCGTTAGGACGGATCAGCACCTCGCGGCCGCGTTGCTTGGCGAGAACGTCGCCCTTGATCTGCATGTTGATGAAGTAATATTCGACCGGCGATTTCCTGATCTCGGCCGGCCCTCTCAGGACGCGATGCTCTTCGGTTACCAGGGTCGTGACGTTGACATCCGACAGCAGATTGGCCGTCACGTCGCCCCTGAAGCCGCCGCGCCCCTTCCTTTCCGGATCAAGGGTGATGAAGGCTTCGCAGAGCACCTCGCGCCAATAGCTGAACTGTTCATGGGTCGGATGGTCGAGCGTTGTCCATGATGGCATGAAAACCTCCGCAAGTGCTGACACAAACGGGCCCCGATAAAGTTCCGTCTCCGCAGGAGCCCGTCAAGCCTAAAGAATGTGAAGGGCACTCCAGACCAATTGATTCGTCGCTCCTCGCCAAGAACGGACGCCGACGGCGTGACAGTATGGTGCGGTAATCCTTCGTGGAGAGGTAGCCATGGGTATCGATTTCAGGCTGAGCGAAGATCAGATTGCGCTTCGAGATGGTGCGCGCGCCTTCGCAACGACAGTCCTCAAGGACGTGCGAACGACGATCCGCAAATACGCCAGGCCGGATGAACGCTTCTATTCCATCCGGCCGTTCCACAAGCAGGGCGTCGACGCCGGCTTCGTCAAGGGACTGTTTCCTAAGGAGTTTGGCGGCACAGACGTCTCGACGCTCGATTTTGCCCTTGCGGCGGAAGAATTGTGTGTCGTCGACGTCAATGTTCCCAGCGCCATGCTCGGGACCGGCCTTTGCGTCAAGCCGGTCGTCATGTTCGGCACCGACGAGCAGAAGCGGCGCTTCCTGCCCGATTTCATCAGGGACGGATCGCTGCTTGGCGCGTTGGCCTTCACCGAGGTGACCGGCGGCGCTAATTTCGACGCGCCCGATCCGCGTTTTGGCGTGAAGACCTTCGCCATCCGCGAAGGCGATGAATGGGTCATCAATGGTGAGAAGCACTACACCACGAACGGCACCGGCTGGGACGGCAAGAATTGCCATCTCTACGCCGTGGTCTGCCGGACCGATCCGACGAAGGGCGCTCAGGAATCGCTCGCGGTCATCATGGTTCCGGGCAATGCGCCGGGCGTGCAGGTGACCGGGCTTCTCGACACGTCCGGCCACCGCGCCTCGATCTCGCCGCGCATGAAGTTCGAGAATGTCCGCGTTCCCGCCGGTAATATCATCGGCAAACCGGGGGACGGGATCGAGATCGTTTCGACCAACTTCGCCTGGACGGCCGCGCTGATCGGTGCGGCCTGCGTCGGGGTCATGCGGGCCGCCTTCGACCACACCGTCGAATTTGCGAGAAAGGACGCCCGTTCCGGGCCGCATCCGATCATCGAATATTCGACGGTCGGATACATGCTCGCCGACATGAAGATGAAGATCGAGGCCTGTCGCTACCTGACCTGGAAGGCGTGCCAGCAGTACGATTTGTCCAAGGGCAAGGAACACGAACTTGCCGTGATGACGAAAGTATTCTGTTCGGAAACCTGCGTCGACGTCGTCTATGACGCCATGCGCGTGGTCGGGGTCGACAGCTACACCGACATGCACCCGCTGGCGGAGCTGATGAACGACGCCATGTGCTTCCCGCTCTATGATGGCGGGAACATGGGTGCCCGCCGCAGGAATCTACACAGCATCATCAAGAGCCCATCTTACAGTTCTCTAACGGCGCCCTATGGCTTGTTTTGAGCCCAGATCAAAGCATCGTGGCTGGTCCGCTTACTGGCGGCATGAGGGGGCTGTTGTTCGGGAAGCGGCGGCGCAACGGCCATGGTGGCTGCACTAGCGAAAAGTCCAGCTTCGACACCGCACGCCGGATACTGGCCGTCAACGGCATCCGGATCTCGATTTACTTCGCACTATGCCTGCGGACCGAGGCCGGCTGATGATCCCTTACGCGCGTTTTCTCATCCGCACAACGTTTCCATCACTTCGCGGCACTAGGGACACGACTGCCGTCCTTGCGAGGTCTTCCAGGGCGGTCGCAATGTATTTCGCGTAGTGCCGCTCGATCATTTTGACTGAGGTGTTGTGCAGTTTGGCGACCTGTTGGATAGGCAAGCCCTTTCGTAGACCGCGCACGATGCTCGAGTGCCGCAACGCATAGGGAATCACCTTTGGCATATCGGCGCGCCCGCGAATGGCCTTCCAGGGACGCGCAAGTTCGGCTCTTTTCCACGGACCGCGTTCAGACTTTTCTGATCTTCGCGCCATTCCTGTTCTGCCCGGCGTGGGAATCAACTTCTCGCGGCCACGCCGGTCATGACGGAAGTCGCGTCGAGAAGGCGGGCTTCGGTCACGTCGGGCCTGGCCTACGATTCGGACAATAGGGAGAGATCACTAAGGGCCTTCGCATCCTCTTCCGAGAGCGTCTCGGGTGGAAATCGCTGCTCGAATTCTTGGAAGCTGCGGACGCATCGACGGATCGCTGCCCCGAGCGGATATCGTTTCAGCATCTTCCACTCTGAGGACAGGAGTGATCGCAAAGCCTCCATCCGGGCTTCCGTGGTCGCGTAAGAATCGGTCTTGGGCAAGGCAGCCTCGGCGATGCTTTGTTCGAATGCCGCACCGAAAGTCCGGTCTGCGGGCGTTTTCAATCCACGGCGAAGGGTCGGAGAAATCACGCGTCTCACCTCTCGAAACAACGCATCGACCTGAACATCCCGAGCGAGCGTCTCTGGGATCAGCTTGGGAATGCAGGTTTCGATGAGAGCAAATGTTCGCTGCGACTTTGTTAGGTGCACATTCATTTTACCCTCTTCGCCTGGAGTCCAGAACCGTCCCTCGTAAAGGGCCGTTTGGCTCTCCTCCCAGTCGAAGTAGGCTGGTGCCGAGTACATATCGCTCCGTCCAACAACACGGCGATCGCAGCCGCTGCTGGTGACTACAATTGAGCGGCGATTGCCTTCTTTCCATTGGACATAAATTGGAACGCCACCCCGAATGTAGACGACGTCGCCGCAGATGAGATAGTTCGAGTCGAGCGCGGATCGCACCCGGAAGAGAACTTCATCGCGGTTGCAAGAAACAACTCGCCTCGATTCCGATTCTCTCTCGACGGTTTCCAAGCCCCAAGGAAACATCTTAAGCAGGTCGCGAGATCTTTCGATTGACTTCAACCACTCGTCGACCCGGACGACTGATGAATCCCGGGGTATCCGATAAGAGTTGGCGCTCAGCTCATCGAGGCTCCCCACCATTGGCCACCAGATCGTGTTGCGATAGTGAAGCAGCTCGACAGTCGCCGCTTCGCCACCACTGGCTTTTCGCCCTGCAACGACTGGCAAATCGTGGGTCGACCCCGAATAGCGAACCCGGAATGCAATTTCAGCCTCGTCGCGACTAATGCTGGTTACGGCCGCGTGTTCCTTCAGCAGGGGGTGCTCGACGTGGGCTCGACGGGCTCCTTTAGGAATGAAAATCCGACGATAGGCCGTTTCAAAGGAAATAATTGTGAGGTCCATATCTGCACCTTCCGTAATGCGGCATTCGGTATCTGCTCTCGCCTTGTTACCCAACTCTGTCGGGATACTTAGGCTGCGCGAATACCAAACGCCCATTCGATCGTGGTCGCCGCAAGGATGGCGCTTTGCGCAGCAACGATCAAATGTGCCTCGCCCTGCGCCGACCGAAGAATCCCGGTTCTATCGGGGTTGGGTCTGTCCTCGTTAAGAAATTGTCCCCGTAATTATCGTTCTGCCGGCTCTAGTGCCGGTCCTTTCGAGGCCGATACCTCCTGTTCAGGACGATTGGGGTGGAGCGCGACGGAGCAGGTGGAACGCCGGCTCCTCATACCAGAGGCTTGCCCGCGAGCGTTGGAGCGTGTGTCGCTCTGATAGAATTCTCAATCGGCATGCAGCTCGCCTCCGCCGATCTGCGTGTTGGCGAGGCAGCGGGAACATTTGCGCGAGGCCGGCTGGCTCTGCAGCGCCGGACTGGCGACTATGTCGTCATCGATGTCAGCGTACGGCGGGGGTGGCTCAGCCTGCGAGCGGTGAAACGTGAGATTGGGTTAATGGGGCAGTTCTGCCCTGGTACGTTAAGACAATACAGGTCGGACCTTAGCTGATGGAATTCAAGGTAGGTCCAGCGCTCCGACTCCAGCTCGTTCAGCTCGGGAGGGAGATCCGACAACGTGCTATCGCTTTCTATTCCCGCGAGAAACCGGATGATGGTCTTGGTCAGTTCATTGCTGAATCGGCTCAAGGCGTACTTTGCGTTTGCAGCCTGGTCAGGGTTGTGGGGCCCTACGAATTCGTAGAGCAACTTATAGGCGTTCCTTGCAGCCCAATCGTTCGATAGCAGCCGGCGCACATCTTCCGTAGCATGCGACGGCCACGGCGGCTTGATTTCGACAGGTGTGGTGTCAGGTAAGGTTTCGAGCTGAGTCGTGATCTGCAACACGATCCTGCTGAGGCCGGCATCAGGGTCTTCGCATTCGGATCGTTGTTGCGGGAGTGCACCAGGCAAAGATCGTCGGGCCACGTCAATCAAGCCGGCCTTGTTCTGTGCGACCCTTGGATCGAGGTGCAATCGCGCGTGCGATCCTCGGGTCGCGACAAATAGAAGGGCACTCCATAGGCGTCGCGGATCGGTTGCCTCGACGACCACTTTTGCTTCGGCGGGCAGGCCGCGAGCCTCTCTGATGGAGAGCACAGCAGCCGGGCGAACGCCGAGTACGCACTTCAAATCAATCTGCTTGCGCTCGCTAGATCGAATAACATCGACGAGCCCGTTGAGTGGATCGATTGCGAGGATCTGTGCAAATTCGGTCTTCTCCGCCAGCGGAGACGTATTCGCGAGTGTAGTCGTGAGGATCCATTCGCGCACCGAGAGTTCCAGTCCTTTCCGTACGCCCGGAAGAGGCACCGGCTTGCCGATAGAACCCGAGCGGATCCGCTCCTGTCGAATGGTTTGGCAGAGACCGTCAACTCGGCGAGGATCGTCGCAGACAATGAAGGATAATATATCGTTAGTATGATGGCTCTGTATCCCGAATTCCAACAGGTCTCCATTCTCCATTTCGTCGATGGCATGCCGTACCAGCCCGGCCCGCAGCAACCGCTCAACTCTCGTCGAACCGTGATCTTCGCCGTTGGGTGAGTACTCTCTCGCAGCGCAATCGGCCGCGTGCGCGGCAAGATGTCGGCAAACCACGCCGGTCTTGCTGCTTTGATCGTGACCAAGAACGAGACCAGAGCCGACCTGGCTCGTCGCCAGGATCAGACGCGCCAGGCGCTGGTCGTCAATCATTTCCGAATGTGGAACGATGACGATCCGCCCACGGCGAAGGCGTACGTCGCGCTTGCGCCCAACAAGGCGGAGCTTCCGGGGTCCTGCAATCGCCATATCTATTGTGCCCACGATCGGGGCGTGAGGCGCCAGCTGCGCCTTTGCTGCGTCGCAATGGGAAAGCTTGGCCCCTAAGATTAGGGGGCGATCGCGCATTCCGGACGTCGCGCATATTGCAGATATCTGAGGGAGTACACACGCCTCGTTTGCTCCGGTGAAGACTTTGATGTCGTTCTGCGCGGGGTGCTCGATGAGGCGGCTTGCGCGCGCTAGGAGCGATTTTATGTGGCGGGTCGTCGCGTAAGTGGGCTTCGATGCACCGGGTGGATCGGCAAGAGTGATGACGTTCTGATCCAGTAAGATGCGTTCAACGTTTGCAGTTTGATCGACGTCGATGTCGTAGAATTTTGCACAGAGGCGTTCAAGCTCTGCGATCCGCAGGGTGGAACGTCCCCGCAAGAGCGTCTCGACCAAGTGGGTCGGGCTACCCTCGATCATGCTGACATTATCTGCGTACGCCTCTTGACGGCTGGACGCGATCTGCTCCCCAGTCTTGCGGCTATCAATCTTGCCGCTGCGAAAGACAACCGGCGAGAAATGCGTTCCGGGTTTGGGCGCTATTGGATCCACTACGAGATCAATTGCGAGTTCGTGAAAATACGCCTGGTGGATCTCCCAGCTTAAATTCGGCCAATGAATACCCTCGACAACGTCTGCGTCTTCAAACTTAGTATGGCGGTGTCGTACGACAAAGTCGCGAACTCTTTGCCCAAGAACGCCGTCGCGATCAGCTGGGCGAAGCGCGAACAAAGCATGCGCGTGGCGGTTAATTCCTGCGTCGTGGATCGCTGTGTGGATCGGGATCGTCACCGATCCACGAGCAGCGAGAACGATCCTCCGCATTATCTCGGCGGCTTCATCCACCGAAACCTCATTGGAGGGGGGAAGGGCTAAAACGAGCGCTAGACCGACCTGCGGTGGCCGCTTTCGCTCAGGAAGCGGGGTGCGGACCTTGCGTAGCTCGGCATTGTCGAGAGCAATCGCGAGCGCGCTGCGATCGAGGAATATAGATGAGCAATTCTCCGGAAGGATGATCTCCTCGTGGGCGAGATCGCCGCGAAGATGCGTGTAGTCGAAGGCCTGTTCGAAGCGAGGGTCATGCACGATAGCGCGTGCCACATAGGCGACAGTGCTAGCCGCGCCACCGTGCTCAGACAAGTGGACAGGAGCCAGATACGCGAACGAAATTGCCATCTAAAATGCCCGAACGATCATTTTGTATATTGAGCTCGGACATCGCGGAAAGCCGCAAGTCACCCGTCCGGAGTTTCCCCGAAAACTTTTCCTTTTGCGCTTGCCGAGGCGTGTGATGGCCTACCTTCATCAATGAAGGAGGTCCCATGAACCGTCGTAACCACATCAAAGCACTCGAAGCTTCCGAAGCCACGCTCGCGCGCCTGATCGCAGACCGCGCCCGGATTGACCTACAGATCGCGGCGATCCAGCAGCGCCGTGAGGCCGATGTCCTGCAGTTCGTGTTGGACACCGCCAAGCGTCTCAATCTGACACAGCTGCCGGCTACGAGCCTTCTGAAAGCTCTGGAGGAGGTCGCGCAGAGTGCTCGTATGGATCGGCCGGTGTTCGATCCGGGTGGCACCGGCGCCGACGCGTCCGACGATCCTCACCGAGAGCTCACAGCGGTCTTCGTGCGGCTGACGCGCAACGCATCGCTCGAAAATCGTGAGATCCTTGGGCGCCATGGCTTGCGCTGGAACGGGCGCGCTGCTGGATGGAGCGGTCGCGTCACCGCGGACGCCTTGCGGCACCTGCGCGAGATCTTCCCCGGTCGCGTCGAGGGACCCGATCTGGAACGCTCCGACGCCCATCCGGAGGATGAAGCCGGTCCGACGGTCGAAGCCGATCGGCCGCCGGCCACGTCGCCGGATGTCCAGCCGGCCATCATGGAGGCCGGCATCATCGAGCCGGCCGAGGACCGCCCCGTGGACACGAAGGTTGTGGAGACGGGGGGCCCGGCCATGCAGCCGGTTGTCCCCGCGGTAACGAGGCTGCCGGCGTCGCCGTACCGCTTGCCGTTGTCGCGCCCCCGGCCGCCGACCTAGCCTGGCCGTGGCGCCGCCTAAGGAGCGCCATCTGCCCCCCTGCTCATGCTTGCGAGGTGCCGCACAGAGCTGCTACACACCCCACGTGTCGCTCGGATTTCTAGAGTGATTTCAGGCGTCTGAGGCTGTCGACGATCTGGCTGAGTACCCTCCCGCCCCAGCCAGCGCTCAAGCTGCTGTCTTGCGCAAGGCGGACGTTCAGCTTCGATCATATGGCAGCGAAGAGCCGAAAACTGCCTCAATAAGCGCTTCACTGCGACCGCATTTTGCGTGGCCCTCGTTTCTTTGGCCGACTGGAAGGATGCAGACCCCGCACCTCCTGTTGTTGAAAAAGTTCCGCGCAGATGCCACGCAGCCATTGGCTTGCCGGGTCGTGGTGGAAGCGGGCGTGCCAATATTGCTTCACAGTAAAGCCGGCGATCACAAGCGGGCAGTCGAGCACGCGCAGTCCGTAGTAGTGAGCCAGCGTTTCGCCAATGTGCCTTGGCAGGGTGGCGATCAGGTCGGTCGTCCCCACGATTGCGGGCAGTCCCAAAAAGCCGGGCAGCTCAAGCGCCACGTCAAGGACTATCCGCTGCTCCTGTAGCGCGGTCGCGATCAACTGATGTCCAGTGCCGGAGCGAATGAGGACGTGGGCCTCGCGCCTGAAATCTTTTGCGGTGATGCGGTCGCGGATCCGGGCATGTTCGGCGTTCGCCAAGCAGACCCAATCCTGCGGAAAAAGTGCCTGTTGGAAATGTCCGGCGTCGAGACCCGAGATGTAGCCGAGGGCCAGATCGGCTTCACCGGATTGCAGCATCCGTGGGGTGTCCGCGCCGATCTGTGTCGCCTCGATACGAACGCCCGGGGCGATGCGGCGGATGTGAGCGAGGATGGACGGAAGCAGCGTGACGTGGCTTCCATCCGTCATGCAGATCGCAAAGCGGCGCTTTGCGGTTGTGGGATCGAAGTCGGTGCGCAGCTCAGCCAGACGACGCAGCGTTTCCAGCGCCTGCCTCGCCGTGCCGATGAGAGCCTCGGCGCGCGGCGTTGGCAGCATTCCCTCCGCCGACCGGATGAAGAGCGGATCGTCCAGTTCCTTACGCAGTCGCGCCAGCCAGATCGAGATGGTCGGCTGACTTTGACCGAGCTTTTCTGCGGCCTTGGTGACGCTGCCTGTGGCGAATAACGCGTCGAAGAGCCTCAGCAGGCGCGGGTCCAGCAGGTTGGTCTCGACATTATCCGGCTGCTTCATTGCGATTCACAATAATTGATATAAGGATCATAGCATATCTTAATATGGATCGGCCTGCTACCACGCTTCCAGCGCCAGGAAAGGCGCGCGGGGAAGCGTTGGATGAGGATCTGCTTTATTGGAGCGGGAGCCTTGGGCTCGACCATCGGCGGCACGCTGGCGCGCGGCGGTGCCGAGGTGTGGTTGATCGATCCGTTCCAGGCTCATGTCGACGCCATCAATGCCACGGGCCTTCGGATGCTCGAAGGCGACGCCGAAACCATCGTGAAGGTCGCCGCTTGCACCTCCGCGGCCCAAGTCGGCGTAGAGGCCGACCTCGTCATCGTCCTTGTCAAATCCTACTACACGCGGGATGCGATCCGCGCTGCAGCGCCGATCATCGGGCCGCAGACGGTTGTGATGTCACTTCAGAACGGCCTTGGTCACGAAGACATCCTTTCGGAGGAAGTTGGTCGTGACCGGGTCATGGCGGGCAAGACCTACGTTGGTGGCGTGCTGCTTGGCCCCGGTCATGTTCGCTCCGGGGTCATCGGCAAGGAAACCATCGTCGGTGAACTTGACGGACGCTTGACGGAACGCGCGCAGCGAATCTCCGAGGCTTTCAATCGTGCCGGCATTCTCACGCTGCTCAGCGACAACATCCTGGGCACGATGTGGGACAAGCTTTTTATCAACGTCGCCGGCGGCGGCGTTACGGCCATTACCGGCCTGACCTATGGCGGCCTCTATTCGCTCCCCATCCTGAAGGATTGTGCGCTGGCAGCGATTTCAGAGGGCATCGCGGTCGCGCAGGCGGCCGGCGTGAAGATCTCGATTACCGACCCGCTCCGCGCCTGGACAATGGCATCCGCCGGTCTGCCGCCCGAGTTCAAGACGTCGATGTTGCAGAGCTTGCAGTCCGGCAATCCGACCGAGGTTGACTACATTCACGGCTCCGTCGTGCGTTGGGGCGCCAAGCTCAACGTGCCGACCCCGGTCAATTCTACCCTCGCCGCGTTGGTCAAAGGGCTCGAATACGCCCGCAGCGACTATCCTGGAAAGAGCTGAGACGATGTCGCTGCCTCGCGCTTATATCGAGCACGTCGCGATCCGTGTGCCGGACATTGATCGTCACGTTGACTTCTTTCGCGAGGTGCTTGGTCTCGCCATTCGCGACGAGCAACCCGCCGATGGTGCGCGCCCGCGCCAGGTGTGGGTGCTCGGAAGCGTGCAACTCATCGAGGATCCGAATTTTGTCGGACCGGAGGGGCGTCTCGCCCATCTCGGCATCATGGTCGACGACTACGAAGGCGTGCTCGCCCGTGCCGCCGCCTGGGGCGTCAGGGCGTTGCCCGCGGGGCCGAACTGGCTCGAATTGCCGGGCGGGCTCAACGTCGAAATCTTGCAAGCCAGCGCAGGCGCTGTGGAAGCCGCCCTGGCGATCAATCCACGGGCCTGAGGAAAACGCGACATGATCGATGAGCGCTACTGGGACGATGCCAAGGTCGGTGACGAATGCGTCACCTCCTCAGTGACGGTCACCGAGGCGATGGTGAATGCCTATGCCGAGTTGACGGGCGACTTTACCCCGGTCCACGTCGACGAGGAATACGCCAAGACCACACCATTCGGCACGCGCGTCGCGCACGGGCTGTTTGGTCTGTCGCTGGCCGACGGTTTGAAGACCCGTGCCGACTACCGCTTCCTTCCAGGAATGTCGCTGGGCTGGACGTGGGATTTCAAGCTGCCGATCAAGCTCGGCGACACCGTACACGTGAAGTTCCGTGTCGGCTCGATGCGCGCCACGAAGCGTGATGGGTGGGGCATCGTGGTGCTGCCCTCGGAGCTGATCAATCAGCGCGGCGAAGTGGTGCAGCTAGGCGAGCATCGGTTGATGATTCCGATGCGCCCGAAGAACAACGCCGCAGGAGAGCAGGCATGACCGCGCAAGATCTGCCGCTCCAAGATCTGCCGCTCAAAGGCATTCGCGTCATCGACTACAGCCATTTCCTGGCAGGCCCGTTCATGGGCCGTTGCCTCGCCGCGATGGGCGCGGAAGTCATCAAGGTGGAGCGTCCGAAGCACGGCGATGCGGGACGCGCCCACGGATATTTCAAGGACGGGCAATCCGGCTACTTCCTGCAGCAGAACATGGGAAAGCAGGGGCTCTGCATCGACCTGCGCGACAAGCGTGGTCTCGACATGATGATGAAGCTCGTCGACACGGCCGATGTCTTCATCGAGAACTACCGCCCCGGCGCACTCGAGCGCCTCGGGCTCGGTTACAAGGCGCTGTCGGCACGGAATCCTAGACTTATCTACTGCTCGGTCTCAGCCTATGGCCACACCGGTCCCTATGCCGACCGTCCGGGCTTCGGCCTGATCGCAGAGGCGATGTCGGGCGCCCTGGCGCAACTGGGCACTCCCGGTGAAGCTCCGCCGTTGCTGCGGATGCCGCTGGCAGACATGTATACCGGCATCCACGGCGTAGCAGCCATCAACGGGGCGCTGGTCGGTCGCGTATCGTCCGGCCGTGGCCAACACATCGATCTGGCGCTGTACGACTGCATGGTCTCGATGCACGACTATGCGGTTCAGCGTTACTTCCTCTCCAACGGCGCCGACATGCCGAAGCAGACCGGGAGCGGACAACCGGACTCGACCGTCTACGGCGTCTTCCCTGCCAAGGACGGTAATCTCGTCATCGCCGCGCAAGTCGATGATGCGTGGCGGCGATTGGCGACGCTGATCGGAGGGAACGCGTTGGCATCCGACCAGCGCTTCGCCCAACCTGCCGCACGCAACGCCCATTATGCCGAAGCCATGGAGATTGTGCGTAACTGGACGCTGTCGCAGCCGTCTCGGGATGCGTGTCTGGCAGCACTCGAGCAAGCAGGTGTGCCGTCCGCTCCCGTGCAGACCATCGGAGAAGTCGTGAAAGACCCGCAGATCCACGCGCGCGGAATGCTGGTCGAGCAGGAGCATCCCGTGCTCGGCAAGGTGACACTGCCTAACCTGCCTTTCCGCTTCTCCGACTGCGACACCTCGATACGCATGCCGGCGCCACTACTCGGTCAGGACAATCGGCGCATTGCCGCGTCACTGGGATTGTCGGCCGAAGCCGTCGACGCGATGGTGCGCGACGGCGTGCTGTACAACGAAGTCGCAGTGCAGGAGTGAGCGATGAGCGATCGTTATGCGGTGATTGGCAATCCGATCGGCTTCAGCAAGTCACCCCTTATCCATGGCACTTTCGCCAGAATGACGGGACAGGACCTTATCTATGAGGCAATCGAGGGACCCCTCGATGGTTTCAACGAGCGGGTTGATCAATTCCGGACCGAGGGCGCCAAGGGGCTGAACATCACCGCCCCGTTCAAGCTCGATGCCTTCGAGTACGCAAGCGAGCTTTCGGAGAGCGCCGAGCGAGCTGGCGCCGCAAACTGCCTGAAGTTCGTCGGCGATCGGATCATTGCCGAGAATTTCGACGGGTCGGCCTCGTCCGTGACATCACCGTCAATCTCGGCGTCAAAATGGCCGGCCGCCGCGTCCTGATGCTCGGCGCTGGAGGAGCGGCGCGCGGCGCGATGCTGCCGTTCCTGCGCCAGGAGCCCTCGGAGCTGGTTCTCGTCAACCGAACGCTGTCGAAAGCCGTGGCTTTGGCCGACGAGTTTGCCGGCTGTGGTCCCCTGATCGTCAGCGGCTACGCCGAGCTGGCCGATCTCGCGGAGGGCTACGACGTCGTCGTCAACGCGACGTCTGCCAGTCTGCGCGGTGAAATGCCGCCGCTTCCAGGCAATGTCTTCCGGGGGGCGGAGCTGGCCTACGAACTCGCCTACGGCAAGGGGCTCACGCCCTTTCTGCACACGGCCCGCGCCGAAGGCGTCGCCAAGCTCGCCGACGGCGTCGGCATGCTGGTGGAGCAGGCGGCCGAAGCTTTTGCCTGGTGGCGCGGCGTTCGACCGAGCACGGCTCAGGTCATCGCCGAGCTGACCGTCCCATTGCGCTGACCGGCGGTGCCGAGCATGCAACCCAAACCCAGCTTCCTCGTCGGCCTGATCGGCAGCGGCATTGCTGCGTCCCGCACCCCGCCCATGCACGAAGCGGCCGCTGACGCTGCGGGCATCCGCTATCTCTACAAGAAGATCGACCTGTCCGACTTGAAGCTCGGCGTGGAGGCATTGCCGGAATTGCTCATTGCCGCGAGGCGGATGGGCTTTGACGGGCTGAATGTGACCCATCCCTGCAAGCAGGCGATTATTCCACTCCTGGACGAGCTCTCGCCCGACGCGGAGGCGCTTGGCGCCGTGAACACCGTGGTGGTCAGGAATGGCCGGATGACCGGCCACAACACCGACTGGTTCGGCTTCGCCGAGAACTTTCGCCGCAACATGCAAGGCGCATCACTCGGTCGGGTCGTCCAGTTCGGCGCGGGCGGCGCAGGCGCGGCAGTTGCTTTCGCGCTCATGAAGCTCGGCGTGCAGGAACTGACGATCATAGATCTCGATTTGGCCAAGGCACAGGGTGTGGTCGACGCGTTGTCCCCTCGGTTTGCAAAAGCGCACTTCAGGGTCGGCCGGGATGTCGCAGCGGCCGTGGCTGCCGCGGACGGCATCGTCAACGCAACGCCGATCGGCATGGAGAAGTATCCGGGCACGCCGCTGCCGACGACCTTGCTGCGTCCCGATCTATGGGTCGCCGAGATCGTCTATTTCCCGCTGGAAACCGCACTGCTGCGCGAGGCCCGCGCGCTCGGCTGCCGCACCGTCGACGGTGGCGGCATGGCGATCTTCCAGGGCACCGAAGCTTTCCGCCTGTTCACGGGCATCTCACCTGATCCGGACGTCTTCTTCGCGACTTTTGCATCCCTGGGAGGGTGACACCCGGCCGATGGGCGAGCGGCACGCACAACGCCCGAGAGGAAACGCAAGATGGGCTATACGCTCGATTTCTCGGTGGTCTGGCAGGCGCTCCCAGCCTTGTTGTGGGGGTGCCTGGGGACGCTGGGGCTGGCGCTTGCCGGCATGACACTGGCGATGATCATCGGCGTCGCCGGCGTCGCGGCACGCGATTCGAAGGCGGCCTGGTTACGTGCCATCGTGATCGGCTTCGTCGAGATCGTGCGCAATACGCCTTTCCTGGTGCAGATCTTCTTTCTGTTCTTTGCACTGCCGCTCATCGGATTGAAGCTCAATCCGACCGCCACCGCCATTATCGCACTCGGCGTGAATGGAGGCGCCTACGCCATCGAGATCATCCGTGGCGGCGTGCAGTCCATTCACCAAGGACAGGTTGAGGCCGGCTACGCGCTCGGTTTGCACAAAGGACAGGTGTTCCGCTTCATTGTACTCAAGCCCGCGCTTCGCGCGATCTACCCGTCGCTCACGGGGCAGTTCATCATGCTGACGCTGACCTCGTCGATCTGTTCAGCCGTCTCCGCCTATGAACTGACATCGGTTGCGCAGCGCATCGAAAGCGACACATTCCGCAGCTTCGAAGTCTATTTCTCCGTCACCTTCCTCTATCTCGCGATCTCCTGGCTGCTGATGCTGGGCTTTGCAGTCATCTCCCGCCGTTTCTTCTCTTATCCGACACGCTGAGGAGAGTTCATGACACCGCATTTTGGCCTTCCGGAGTTCGGCTTCCTGCTACGTGGTCTGCAATGGACCGTGCTGCTGACGCTGGTCGCATTCGCAGGCGGCTGCACGGCGGGGCTTGCCGTCGCATTGATGCGGACCTGTGGTCACAAGGGCGTGGAATGGATCACCAGCGTCTACATCGGGATATTCCAGGGCACTCCGCTGCTGCTGCAGCTTTTCGTCGTGTATTACGGATTGGCGCTAACCGGGCTGAAGCTCGATGCCTTCGTCGCGGTAGCGATTGGTTTCACCGTCAACGCTTCCGCCTTCCTCGGCGAGATCTGGCGCGGCGCAATCCAGGCCGTTCCGCGCGGCCAGTCCGAGGCGGCAATGGCGCTCGGCCTGCATTATTCCTCCCGCATGCGCGACATCGTGCTGCCGCAGGCGATCCGCATCTCGCTGCCGGCGACCATCGGCTATCTCGTGCAACTCATCAAGGGCACCTCGCTCGCCGCCATTGTCGGATTCATCGAACTCGCCCGCGCCGGCCAAATCGTATCGAACCAGACCTACCAGCCGTTGCTGGTCTTCGGCGTGGTTGGCGCGATGTATTTCATCCTCTGCTGGCCACTCTCATGGTGGGGCAGCCGGATGGAGGCCAGGCTCGCCCTGGCCAATCAAAGGTAGGAACGGCGCACCTACCCAATCAAATACAGCCATCACCAGGAGGAGAACACTAAATGCTATTTTCGATCACTCGCCGCCAGCTCGGCATCGCGGTACTCGCACTGGCGGCTGTCGCCACGGCGGGCAAATTGCAGGCCGCTACGTTGGAAGACGTGAAGAAGAAGGGCGTCGTCGTCATCGGCATTCAGGGCGATAATGCGCCTTGGGGCTTTGTCGACAGCTCGGGAAAGCAGGAAGGCATCGATGCCGACATGGGGCGTGCCTTCGCTGAATTCCTCGGCGTGAAGGCCGAGTTCTCTCCTCTGGCCGTGGCCAATCGTATCCCGGCATTGACCACGGGCCGTGTGGACATCCTGTTCGCGACCATGGCTATGCTGCCGGAGCGTGCGAAGGCGGTGCAGTATTCCAAGCCGTACGTCGCCAATGAGATCACGCTCGTCGCGGCCCAGGCAACGCCGATCAGCAGCAATGCCGATATGGGCAAATATGTCATCGGTGTCCCGCGCTCCTCGACGCAAGATACGCAGGTCACCAACAACGCCCCGTCCGGGACCGAGATCCGCAGATTCGACGATGACGCGGCCACGATACAGGCACTGCTCTCTGGCCAGGTCCAGGCCGTGGGTGCGAACTTGTTTTACCCGCAGCGTCTGAACGCCGCGAAACCGGAGCTCGGGTTCGAACCGAAGCTTCATTTCTCCGCTCTGTACAACGGCGCATGTACGCGCCTGGGAGACAAGGAGTGGAACGAGACGGTCAACAAGTTCATCGACCAGATCAAGTCGAACGGCAAGCTGGCCGCCTTCTACGCCAAATGGATGAAGGTGCCGGTCCCGGTTTTCCCCGACTCGGTTCCCGGCGTCCCTTTCACCGTTCAGTAGTCCCTGCGAGCGGCCGACGCGCGATCCGCGTTGGCCGCCGCCGACAGCGGAGGCCAGCATGCAGGAGCAGATCCTGATCGAAATGAAGCGTGTGCAGAAGTGGTACGGCGGGTACCAAGCTCTCCGCGATGTCGATCTCACCGTGCGCAAGGGCGAGAAGATCGTGCTCTGCGGTCCGTCCGGTTCGGGCAAGTCGACGCTGATCCGCTGTATCAACCGCCTGGAGGCGATCCAGCAGGGCAGTATCGTGGTGAACGGTCATCGGCTGGACGACAGCATCAAGGCGATCGATGTCGTACGTCAGGACGTCGGCATGGTTTTTCAGAGCTTCAACCTTTTTCCGCATATGACGGTGTTGCAGAACTGCATGCTCGCCCCCATTCGCGCGCGCCGCATCGGCAAGGCCGAGGCAGAGGCGACCGCGCGAAAATACCTGGAGCGGGTACGCATCGGTGACCAGGCCGAGAAGTATCCGGCTCAGCTTTCGGGCGGCCAGCAGCAACGTGTCGCGATCGCGCGTGCGCTCTGTATGCAGCCCAAGGTGATGCTGTTTGACGAGCCGACCTCGGCTCTCGATCCTGAAATGGTCAAGGAGGTGCTCGATACGATGATTGGCCTCGCCAACGACGGTATGACCATGATTTGCGTCACCCACGAGATGGGCTTTGCCCGCCAGGTTGCCGATCGTGTCATCTTCATGGCCAAAGGGCACATCATCGAGGAAGGCGCGCCCGACGCCTTCTTCCGCAATCCACAGCACGCCCGCACCAGGCAGTTCCTCGGCGAGATCCTTGCCCATCACTGAACGGAGTTCTTCCATGAGTCGTCTTGTCTACGTCCTCAACGGGCCAAATCTCAATTTGCTTGGCAAGCGCCAGCCTCACATCTACGGTCACGAGACGCTTGCGGACGTGGAGCGGGATTGCCGGGCGCTGGCCGCGGAGCTCGGCCTGGAGATGCGCTTTTACCAATCGAACAGGGAATACGAGCTGATCGACTGGATCCACGAGGCGCGCGAGACGGCTGCCGGTATCGTGATGAATCCCGCGGCCTTCACCCATACCTCGGTCGCCATCCTGGATGCCTTGAACACGTTCGAGGGCACAGTGATCGAGGTGCATATTTCCAACGTGCATAAGCGCGAGGAATTCCGCCACCACTCGTTTGTGTCCAAACGAGCTGATGGGGTCATTGCAGGCTTCGGCACTCAGGGCTATCTGCTCGGCTTGCGTCGCGTGGCCAAGCTGCTCGATGAGAAGAAGGGCTAGTATCGCATGAGTGCACCCGTCCGCCTGTCAGTGATGGGAGCGGGTCTCATCGGCGAGCGACACATCGAACACATTCTCGCGCGGCCGGAGGCGGTGCTGTCGTCGATCGTCGATTCGATGCCGGCGGCGAGTTGGCGGTGTCGCTGAAGGTGGACTGGCTTCCATCCTTTCAGGACATGCTCTTCAAGAACCGCCAGAAGGAGTGGTTGTCGACACCCCCAATCAGTTCAGATCCTTTGGCTGGTCCTCGATTACGGCGTTGCGGCGGCCCAGGGCCGCCGCAGCCGCATCGGGACGCCGCCGCCGGGCGGCGGGTCGTCGTCATCATCATCGAGCTTGCGCAGCGCGGTGAGGATGTCCGCGAGCCGGATCGGCCGATCCATGCCGGGAATCTCGCGCAGCGCCGGATGGGATTCGACGGCGTACATGTCCGAGGCCCACGACGACAATATGATCCGCTTCTCCGCTGTCGAGAGCTTGCGGTCGTCGAGGACGGAGCTTGGCGATGCATAATGCGCAGCGGGATGGAACAGCGCGCCGAGACCGCCGGTGGTCGCATTGGCATTGGTCATCACTCGTCTCCCTCTACACTCCTTTCGAAGGGATGGTCCGATCGGCGGATGGCGATCCGGTCGCCATCCGCCAGGGTGGTCGCTGTCGAACGCGTTCGACCGGCCTAAGCCGCTTTCTTCTGCTCGATCTGCGGTGACGCAGCACCCGCGATCTGGATCCGGCGCGGCTTCATGGCTTCCGGAATCTCGCGCAGCAGATCGATGACCAGGAGACCGTCCTGGAAAGCGGCCTGCTTGACCTGGACGTAGTCGGCGAGATTGAACACGCGGCGGAACGGACGCGCGGCGATACCCTGATAGAGATATTCGCGCGTGGCGCTGTCCGGCTTCCGGCCCTCGATGGTGAGCGCGTTCTGTTCGGCGGTCACGCTGATGTCGTTGACGCCAAAGCCCGCCACGGCCAGCGTGATCCGGTATTGGTCTTCGCCGGAGCGCTCGATGTTGTAGGGGGGATAATTGTCCTCGCCCGCCTGGCGCAGCGTGCTGTCGACGAGGTCGGCCAGATGGTCGAAGCCGATGGTGGAGCGCCACAGCGGCGCGAAGTCAAAGGTGGTCCTCATACCAAGTCCTCCAAAGAGCAAGATGGATACGAAGGAGCGCCGTTAAGGAATCGGGAACGGATCCGAAGACCCCGGCCCGGCGCCCGCGCCGGACCCGATCGGGCATCCGGCACACCGCTCTCGCGGCGAAAAACGACTTAGAGCGCCGCAAGGCCCTTGCAAGAGGGACGCGCAAAATTTTTTTCGGGCACCCCCAACGGTGTCAAGCAAGCGGCGAAAGAGGATCTTGACAGCAAAACAAGCCTGAATATTTTTTGCGCCGGAAGATGTTTCTTCCCGCACCGCAAATTCGAAAAGGACCGTGAAAGACCGTCAGGAGTGACGACGATGCTCGATCAGGATTTCGCCCGCATCCGCGCGCACCGCAACAACCTCTCTCGTTATCGACGCTTGCTCAAGACCGAGCTGTCGGACATTGAGCGCCAGTTTATCGAACGACGCCTCGCCGAGGAGCAGACCGCGCTCGAGGCTCTCGCCGCCGATGCCTTCCCGGCCGCATTCACCGTTCCGAACACGCCATCGGCGATCGTCACGACCGGAGCGGAACGATGAGTGACGTCCGCAACCTCCTCATCAGCGGCAGCGAGAAGGTGATCGGGCACTATCGCGTGTTGCTGGCCGGTGCCAGAAGCGAGAGCGAACGCGAGCTCTATCGCGCCCGGATCGAGCGCGAGCAGCGCCTGCTTGACGCCCTGCGGGGCGGCCTGCCGGATCGATCCGCGGCATGAACCGGCGGGCACGAGTCATTCCGGAAATTTGCTGGCGAGCGTGCGGCCTTCCTGCACCAGCATGGCCACGAACGCCGTGATCTTCGGCGGCCGGAACCGGGCCGCGGGATACACGGCATGGATGCCGCCAGTCGGCAGGCTCCAGGACGGCAGGACATGGACCAGCCGGCGGGACTTCAAATGCTCCGCGACCAAATAGTCGGGCAGCACGCAGAGTCCGCCGCCGGCAAGCGCGGCGCCCAGCACCGCAGGCGTCGTGTTGATCGAGATCGACTGCCGCATGCGGATCGTGCGGCTGTCGATATCGCGTCTGGTGAAGCGCCAGACCAGTGGCTCGTCGAGCGCACCGTTGGCAATGAACGGCAGAGCCGCAAGCTCGTCGGGCGTCTTGCTCCGGAACGCCGCGGCCACGTCCGGCGCGGCCACCAGCAATTGCCGAAACGATCCGATCCGCCTGGCCTGCTGACTTGAATCGTTCAGCCAGCCGACCCGGATCGACAGGTCGATCTGGTTGGCGAGGAGGTCCGTTCGCGTGTCCGACAGGATCAGCTCGACGCCGCAAGCGGGATATTTGCGCGCAAACTTCGCTGCCAGCGGTGCGATCATCGTTGCGCCATAGTCGTTCGGCGCGGCGATCCGCAGCATGCCCATCGGCTCGGCATTGGTCTGGGCGAGCTCGTCCACGGCATCTTCCGCCGTGCGCAGGATCATGACGCAGCGGGCATGCAGCAACCGGCCGGCTTCGGTCGGCTCGACCCTCCTGGTGGTCCGCAGCAGCAAAGCCGTTTTCAATTCTGCTTCGAGCCGTGCCACCTGCTGGCTGACGACGGTCTTGGTGATGCCGAGGCGCTCGGCAGCGCGTGTGAACGAGCCGGCATCGACCACGGCTGCGAAATAGGCGAGGCGGTTGAGATTGATCGCTTCCATGGGGTCGCCATTGTCAGCTAATAACAAACAATATGTACCATTATCTGATATTTATCAAATAATGATCGGCCGCTAGGTTCTCCGCATCGAACATTGGCGGCCCGATAATCATGCAAATCACCTATCTCTTCGACCCTCTCTGCGGCTGGTGCTACGGCGCATCGCCAGTGCTGGAGCAGCTTGCCGCGCACGGCGATGTGACGCTGGTGCTGGCACCGACCGGCCTGTTTGCGGGCCCCGCGGCGCGGACCATGGACCAGCATTTTGCCGCCTATGCCTGGCAGAACGACCAGCGCATCGCACGGTTGACCGGCCAGCCGTTCAGTGAGGCCTATCGCACCGGCATTCTCGGCAATACCGGCAGCCTGTTCGACTCGGCGCCGGCGACCCTTGGCGTCGTCGCCGTAGGCCTGGTTGATCCGGCTCGTGAGTTCGAGGCGCTCAAGCTCTTGCAGCGCGCCCGCTATGTTGATGGCCGCGACAATTCCAACCTTCAAATCGTCGCCGATTTGCTCGACGGCGCGCAACTGACCGATGCGGCGCGCCGCGTGCGGGCGCCTGACGATGCATTGATCGCGGCTTACCAGGCGCGGACCGCGGCCGCGCGCGCCGACATGACGCGATTTGGGGCCGGTGGCGTGCCGGCCCTGGTGGTCGGCGAGGGCGCCGGGCGGAGGCTGCTGGACGGCAGCATGCTGTTCGGGCGGTTCGATCTGCTGGCCGCACAACTCCGTGCCGCCTGATCATCCAAACCGATTTTCCCTGCAGAGTTCAATGGAGAGAGCCATGTTGTCGAGGAGACAGATCATGAAGACCAGCCTTGCCGCGGGTGCCGCCGCATTATTCGCACCCGCCGAAGTCGGTCATGCCGCGGAGGGCAAGCTGAGCTGGAAACATTTTCCCGCAGGCCCCAATGGATTTTTCCGTGCGCCCGTCCTGCTTTCCGGTCCGACCGAGGCGGTGCTGATCGACGGCGGCTTCTCCTATCCGGACGGACGCGCGCTCGTCGAGGCGATCAAGGCGAGCGGCAAGAAGCTCACCACCATCTATGTCAGCCAATCGGATCCGGACTATTATTTCAGCCTGAAGCCGGTGCGCGAGGCGTTCCCGAATGCCAAGGTGCTGGCGGCGTCCGCGACGCTCGCGGCCATCAAGGCGAATGTGGAGAAGAAGCTCGCCGTCTGGGGACCGCAGCTCAAGGAGAACGGTCCGCAGACGCTCGCCGATGTCGTTCTGCCGGACGCGTTCGATGGGGCTTCCCTTGCGGTTGACGGCGAGGCGATCGAAATCGTCAACGCCGAAGGTCTCGCCAACCGCCGCTATCTCTTCGTTCCGTCCTTGAATGCCGTGTTCGGCGGCGTGATGATCTTCTCCGGCGTGCATGTCTGGACCGCCGATACGCCGACCAAGGAGCAGCGCGCAGCCTGGGTCGCCAACCTCGACAAGATCGCGGCCCGCAAGCCGTCTCTCGTCGTGCCGGGCCACATGGCAGCGGGCGTCGCCGCCGATCTTTCCGCTGTCGATCACACCAGGAAATATCTGCTCGCGTTCGACGAAGAGCTGGCCAAGGCCGCTGACAGCGCTGCGCTGAAGGCTGCCATGGAAGCGCGCTTCCCGAATCTCGGCATGGGCGTCGCGCTCGATATCGGCTCCAAGGTCGCCAAGGGCGAGATGAAGTGGGGCTGAGGGGGAGAAGCTACGCCAACGCCGCCGACAATTTGCGCATCACCCGGTCGAGTACCGCCACTTCTTCGGCGGTCAGCGCCCCAAGCAGCTTCGTCTCCCGCGCCAGCGCGTAGGGCACGATCTTGCGATAAAGCGCGCGACCGGCTGGGGTCAGCGAGACGATCAGCTCGCGCCGATCGTCGGGATGGTGCTTGCGGCCGGCGATGCCGCGCGACTCCAGGCCCTGCACGGCGCGGCTGACCTGCATCTTGTCGAGCGTCGTCAGCGGGCCGATCTCCTTGGTCGCAATCTCCGGGCGCACGCCAAGAATGGCGAGCACGCGCCATTCCTGCCGTGTCAGCGCAAAACGTTCGGAATAGACCTCGGCAACCGCCAGCGACACCTGCTCGGCAAGGCGTGCCAGCCGGTACGGAAAATATCGCTGCAGGTCCAGCTCGACGCCATCCTGCGCCGTGGCGGCTTTGGCCGCTTCGCCGCGCGCCATGCTCGAACGTCCCATCACGCGATTCCCGTCGCCGACCCACTCGAAAAATTCTTCGGAGTGGATTGATCCAGATCAAATTCAGGAAATAGTAACATCTGATACTAATTTCGCAACCGCAAATCCAGGGAGCGAAACGCCATGAAAATCGAGAAGATCCATCACGTCGCCTATCGCTGCGTCGATGCCAAGGCGACCGTCGAGTTCTACAAGACCGTCATGAACATGGATCTTCTCGGTGCCATTGCCGAGGATCGGGTGCCTTCGACCAAGGCGCCCGATCCCTACATGCACATCTTCCTCGATGCCGGGAACGGCAACATCCTCGCCTTCTTCGAGCTGCCGAACTCGCCGCCGATGGGCCGCGATCCCAACACGCCGGAGTGGACCCAGCACATCGCCTTTCAGGTTAAGGACCTCGCCGAGCTCGAAGAGGCCAAGGCGCGCGCGGAGGCCGTCGGCCTCGACGTCGTCGGCATTACCGACCACACCATCTTCAAGTCGATCTATTTCCGAGACCCGAGCGGCCATCGCCTGGAGATCGCGGTCTGGACCGCGACGCCAGAGCAGATCGACCGCATGAAGTCGGTCGCGCACGAGATGGTCGAGGAATGGTCGCGCACCAAGCGCCCGCCGCGCCACACCGCCTGGATGCACGAGAAGGAATTCGCGGACGCGCATTGATCCCGGCACGCGCATCAGGAAGCGAACATGACGAGCTACATCTATCCGAAGTTCGGCTATCGGCGTTCCCAAGAGCAGGCCGAGGGGATCGTGAAGCGGCATCCGATCGTGGTGATCGGCGCAGGTCCCATCGGCCTGACCGCGGCGCTCGATTGCGCGGCGCGCGGCCAGCCGGTCGTGGTGCTCGACGACAACGACACCGTCTCGATCGGCTCGCGCGCGGTCTGCTACGCCAAGCGACCGCTCGAAATCTGGGACCGCCTCGACTGCGCGGTGCCCATGGTCGAGCGCGGCGTGAGCTGGAACGTCGGGAGGGTCTTCTTCCAGGACCAGCTGTCCTACCAGTTCGATCTGTTGCCCGAGGCCGACCACCAATGGCCGGCCATGATCAATCTGCAGCAATATCATCTGGAAGAGATGCTGGTTGCCAAATGCCGGGCCAATCCGCTGATCGAGCTGCGCTGGAAGCACCGGCTCCTCAGCCTCAAGCAGGCCGCCGACCACGCCACGCTGGCGGTCGAAACGCCCGACGGCATCTTCCCCATGGAGGCGCAATGGGTGATCGCCTGCGACGGGGCCAACTCCGACGTGCGCAAGATGGTGGGGGCCGAGTTCACGGGACAGTACTTCCAGGACCGCTTCCTGATCGCCGACGTCGCCATGAAGGCGGATTTCCCGACCGAGCGCTGGTTCTGGTTCGATCCGCCGTTCCACCGCGGCCAGTCCGTGCTGCTGCACCGGCAGGCGGACAAGATCTGGCGCATCGACTTCCAGCTCGGCTGGGAAGCTGATCCCGATGAGGAAAAAAGGCCCGAGCGGGTGATACCGCGCATTCGTGCCATGCTCGGCGAGGACACCGAATTCGTGCTCGAATGGGTCTCGATCTATCAGTTCGCCTGCCGGCGCATCGACAATTTCCGCCAGGGCCGGGTGTTGTTCGCCGGCGATGCCGCGCACCAGGTCTCGCCGTTCGGCGCGCGCGGTGCCAATACCGGCGTCCAGGACATCGACAATCTCGCCTGGAAGCTCGCGATGGTGCTGCGCGGCGAGGCGTCGGAAGCACTGCTCGACAGCTATCACGAGGAGCGTGCTTATGCCGCCGACGACAACATCCTGAACTCGACGCGCGCCACCGACTTCATCACGCCGAAGACGAAAGCGAGCCGCTATTTCCGTGACGCGGTGCTGGAGCTCGCCCGCCATCACGCCTTTGCGCGGCCTCTGGTCAACAGCGGCCGTCTCTCGACGCCCACGCCTTATGTGATGTCGGCGCTCAATACCCCCGATGACGACGCGATGATGGGCGGCGTGCGGCCCGGCACCAATGCGGCCGATGCGCCGATCACGGTGGATGGCAAGCCCGTCTGGTTCCTCCATTGTCTCGGCGATGGCTTCACGGTCGTGGCCTTCGGCAAGGAGACCGACAAGACCGAGATCGCGGTGGGTCCCCTCAAAGCGAAACTCATTGTCGTCGGCCGCGACATCGCCGATCCCTCCGGCCTGCTTGCCGAGCGCTACGGCGCTTCGGCCGGGACCACCTACCTGTTCCGGCCCGATCAATACGTCGCGGCACGCTGGACCGGATTCGACGAGGCTGAGATCGCGGATGCGATGTTGCGGGCCTCCGGGCACGGCACCGCCGGACGGAAGGAGCTGGCAGCATGACGCTCAATTTGTCACCCAACATCGCCGATCCCGACGACTTCTACGCCGAGCTGATCGACGGCCAGCGAGATCTCGACGAGGAACAGGCGCTGCGGATGAACGCACGGCTGATCCTGTTGCTCGCCAATCACATCGGCGACCGCAAGGTGCTCACGGAGGCGATCGGCTGCGCCCGCACCGGCGGCGGCGTCGAAAAGCCATAGGGGCCAAGCTGGAGCAAAAGCCGCTTTTTGATTTGGCTCAACGTAAACTCGGTGAAGTTCGACACCTTGTAGGCCCACCCCAAGGATTGGAGGAAGCGCCATGCCAGGTCGAACCATTGCTGCAGCGTTGCTGCTCGCCACTTTGGGCCAGCCGGCTTTGGCTCAATCGCCAGCGGACCATCAGAGCCACCATCCCGGACAGGAGCAGGCGCCGGCCTCGCCGCAGTCGAGTTCTCCTGCAAACCCATCCGCCGAGCGGCAGAGCCCGATGCGCGGTGGAGATATGATGGGAATGATGGGGCGCGGAATGATGGGACAGGGAATGAAGGGGCATGGTGCGACAGGCGGTGACGCCATGGGGCCGCCGGTCGCCTTTCGCATCATCTTCGCGCTGATGGATGCCGATGGCGACGGAACCGTCTCGTTGCCCGAGTTTCAGGTCGCGCACGAACGAATTTTCAAGGCCATGGATCGCGACAAGGACGGGAAGCTCACTCCGGACGAGATGATGGCGTTCATGCACGGGAACAAGAGCGCCGTCCCGCAGCAATAGCGAGTGGAAGCCGAAGGGCGGGCGCGCCAAGCCATGTCGTTTGATCGGGTCCTGCGATGGGCTCTGGTTGCGATCGCAATCGCAGGATTGATCGCAGGTATTCTCGCGCGAGCCGCAGGCCGGCCTGATGTAGCCAACTTCGCCTGGGCGCTCGGCACGGCGCCCGTGATTGCGGGATTGGCGGTCTCGATCGTCAAGGATCTCTTGAGCGGCCGCGTCGGCGTGGACGCGATCGCGCTGCTGTCGATGAGTGCGGCGTTGGCGCTTGGACAGCCGCTCGCAGGCGCTGTGGTCGCGCTGATGTATTCCGGCGGCAACGTGCTGGAGGAGATCGCGGTCGCACGGGCGGAGCATGATCTGCGATCCCTGGTTGATCGGGCACCGCGCCAGGTCCATCGCAAATCCGGCGAGCGGATCGAGGATGCTCCTGTTGAGGACGTCGCGGTCGGCGAGGAGCTTCTGGTTAAGGCCGGCGAAATCGTGCCGGTCGACGGTGTGGTTGCGTCGGCCTCTGCCACCATCGACGAGTCCGCTGTGACTGGCGAGCCGATTCCGGCGGAGAAGACACGCGGAGGTGCCGTTCTCTCCGGTTCTCTGAATGCGGGTGAGACCTTCCAATTGACCGTGACGGCGGTGGCCAGCGAGAGTACTTACGCGGGCATCGTGCGCATGGTGACTGCGGCGCAGACTGCGAGAGCTCCGTTTGTGCGGTTGGCCGACCGCTATGCGCTGATCTTCCTGCCGGTCACACTCGTCATCGCCTTTGTGGCATGGCACATCTCCGGCGACCTGACCCGCAGCCTTGCCGTGCTGGTGGCGGCGACGCCTTGCCCCCTGATTCTGGCCGCACCCGTCGCCTTCATCGCCGGGGTGGCGCAAGCGGCCCGCCGCGGCATCCTGGCCAAGGGCGGAAGGGCGCTGGAGGCGCTGGCCCGCGCGCACACCGTGCTATTCGACAAGACCGGTACCCTGACGGTGGGCGGGGCGCGGCTGCTGTCCGTAGAGGTCGCGCCGGGCGAGGATCCGGACGAGGTCCTCAGGCTCGGAGCGTCGCTCGAGCAAGCGTCGCATCATGTGCTCGCGAAGGCCGTCGTCGCTGCGGCGCTCGCCCAGGGGCTCGAGCTGAGACCGCCGGAACATGTCAAAGAGATCATGGGATCCGGCCTCAGCGGCCAGATCGACGGACGCCACGTTGTGGCGGGCTCGCGGGAAATGCTTCTCTCGCATGCCGATCTGTCGCCATGGGAGTTGCGAGCGATACGACGTGCCTCGTGGCGCTCGGCGCTGATCGTCTTTGTCGCGGTGGACGGCCGTCTGATCGGCGCGCTGCTGCTGGCCGACGAATTGCGGGCCGACACGCCACGCGCGATCCGGCTGCTGCGCGATGCCGGCATCGCGCGGATGGTGATGGTCACGGGTGATCGCGCCGCGGCGGCGCAGGCCATCGGAGCTGCGCTCGATCTCGATGCCGTGCTGGCCGACCGCGTTCCCGCAGATAAGGTCGAAGCGGTGCGTAGCGAACAGCGGCTGCATCCGACCATCATGGTCGGCGACGGTATCAATGACGCCCCGGCGCTGGCCGTGGCTGACACCGGGATCGCGCTCGGCGCGCGTGGTGCAAGCGCCTCCTCCGAGGCGGCAGATGTGGTGATCCTCACGGACCGGTTGGATCGGGTCGGCGAAGCGATCATCATCGCGCAGCGGGCGCGACGCATCGCCCTGCAGAGCATCTTCGTCGGTATGGGATTGTCATTGGTAGCCATGGTCGCTGCCACCGTTGGCTGGCTCGATCCCGTGCCCGCTGCCATCGTCCAGGAGGTGATCGATGTTGCCGTCATTCTGAACGCGCTGCGAGCGCTCAATCCGCCTCTCGTCAGGAGTGGTCCGCGCCTCACCGCAGAGCAGGGGCTGACGTTGCATCACGATCATCAGGCCCTGCTCAGGGATCTCGACCGCTTGCGCCAGATCGTCGATGCGCTCGACGACGCGGTGCCCGAAGCGGTCGCTGCCTTGATTGGCGAGGCCCATCGACTGGTCCAGAGCAGCGTCGTGATGCACGAACGCGAGGATGAAGACAGCGTCTATCCGAAGCTCACGGAGGTTCTGCGCGACCGCCACGGACTCTCCGCCATGAGCCGTGCGCATCGCGAGATACTGCATCTCGCGCGGCTGCTCGCCCGGATCGCGGAGGATCTGCCGTCAGAGAAGATCGACCGCTACCTCATTCGCGACGCCCAGCGCGTGATCGAGGCGATCGAGACGCTGGTGCGCATGCACACGGCCCAGGAGGAGGACATCTACGAGGCCGTGGCGGCATAGGACGCAGCGGCAATCGACCTCAATGCTGCAGCGGTTGCCAGCCGGCGTGGTCAAAATACTTGCCGTATTGAGCGAGCGCCCGCACGATCTTCATGGCCCCCTGATCGCGGCTGGTCCCGGTCTTCATCGTCGCCGCGCCATCGATGATCTGCTCGAGGACGAGGTGAAGCTGCTGATCGGCCTGCTCGGGCAGCTTGCAGTTTCCGACCACGTCATCGACTTGCGCCTGGACTCGCGTCGCCAAAGCCTCGTATTGCGCAGGCGTAAACACGTTGCTGTGAATGGGTGCCAGCGATTGCCTCATCGCGAGACTGATGTCGTCCATGCCGCGGCGCAAGACATCATCAGTCGGCCACTTCTTGCCGTGGTCGAGCTCCGGCCGGGCGGTCGTGGTTGGTCCTTCATGGCTGTGGGGTCCGGCGGCGAGAGCAGGCTGCCCCAGCACGAAACAGAGCGCGAGGACTGACATCAGGAGTGACTTGGTTGAGATGATCACGGGACTTCCTCCGAAGAGCTTTCTTTGCCTTCAAGTGGGAGATTGCGACATCCAGGAGTTTGCGCTGGAGCAAAGTCGTGGACGGAATGAGCTGCGGCCCCGCGACGCAGGATGCGTCGAGCCAGCCATCAGTCAGTCGTCAGGCGCCTGCTTAGATGAGCCCGTGCAGCTCATCACGAGCAGGCTTGAGTCAGCTCAATGCAACGCAGCTCCATCGGTGGCCAGAGTGCGCCAAAATGCCCGTTTGAGCTTTTGCATGCCGTCCTTCCCTCACGACGTTACGGCGCACCTTGAGGCTCTCATCTTGCTGCGGCTGGTCCTGGCGATCGGTTGAATGAGCATGGCGAT
This sequence comes from Bradyrhizobium sp. CIR48, assembly GCF_014198315.1. Lineage (NCBI taxonomy): Bacteria > Pseudomonadati > Pseudomonadota > Alphaproteobacteria > Hyphomicrobiales > Nitrobacteraceae > Bradyrhizobium > Bradyrhizobium sp. CIR48. The sequence goes on along the minus strand of NZ_JACIHG010000005.1, from coordinate 545,390 downwards.
GATCCTTGCGCTGCGGTCCGGCGGGGTTTCGGGGAAGCGCTCAGACGAGACCTCAGCGCGCACGGTTTCCCTGTCGAGAAGCGTTTCATCAGGAACTGTTCGCGATGCGATGATGAAAGTCGCGCGTGCATCCCGCTTCCCAACTTGCCCTGGCAGCCAGTCCCTGTAATCTGCGGAAAACAACAGGGAAGGAATCGATGGGAGGTGTTCTGGAGGGCGTGCGCGTGCTCGATTTCGGGCGCTATATCGCAGGGCCCTATTGCGCGACATTGCTGGCCGAATTCGGCGCCGAGGTCATTCGCGTGGAGAAGCGCGAGGGCAGCGAGGATAGATACGTCGCGCCGGTCGGCGAAGGCGGCGAGGGCGCGTTGTTCCTCCAGGTCAACCGCAACAAGAAGTGCATCACGCTCGATCCGATGAAGCCGGAAGGACAGGAGGTGATGCGCCGCCTGGTTGCGACCGCGGACGTCGTCGTCGCCAACCTGCCGCCGCAGACCCTGCGCGCGATGAAGCTCGACTACGAGTCCCTGAAGGCGATCAAGCCCGACATCATCCTGACGACCGCAACCGCGTTCGGCGGGCCGGGCCCCTGGTCCGACCGCGTCGGCTTCGACGGCGTCGGGCAGGTGATGTCGGGATCGGTCTACATGACCGGCACTGGCGGTCCGCCTTACCGGGCCGCGGTGAACTGGGTCGATTTCGGCACCGCGCTGCACTGCGCGTTCGGCACGCTCGCCGCGCTGATCGAGCGCGGCAAATCCGGGCGCGGGCAGATCGTCGAGGGCGCGCTGCTCGCAACCGCGCTGTCCTTCACCAACGCGACGCTGATCGAGCAGGCCGTCATCAACGTCAATCGCGTGCCGACGGGCAATCTCGGCCAGACCGCAGCGCCCGCCGACATCTACCGCACCCGGGACGGCTGGGTGCTGTGCCAGGTCACCGGGCATCCGCTGTTCAAGCGCTGGGCGCGACTGATGGGCGAGGAGGAGCTGTGGCTGAACGATGCCCGCTTTGCCGACGACATCAGCCGCGGCAATAACGGCGCCGTCATCAGCGAGCGGATGGCGCGCTGGTGCGCCGAGCGCACCACGCAGGAAGCGGTCGATGCGCTGGGCCAGGCCATGATCCCGACCGGGCCGGTCCTCTCACCGCAACAGGCGCTGGATCATCCGCACATCCGCGCCGCCGGCTTCATGCAGGACGTCGATTATCCCGGCCTACCGAAGCCCGCCCCGGTGACGCGTGCCGCCGTCCGGTTGTCGGAAACGCCGGGCGAGATCGCGAGCCGCCCGCCGACGCTCGGCGAGCATACGAATCGCGTCCTCGCCGAGCTCGGCTATGACGCGGCCGCGATCGCGGCGCTTCGGCTAAGCGGTGTGATCTAGAGCAGTTGCTTCAACGCCCTGGCGTCCGCGGGTGCCGCGCTCTTCTGGTCGTTGTCGAAATAGACATAGACGTCGCAGCCCTGCCGCTTCCACGACTTGATGCGCTTCGCCCATTGCGCCAGTGCCGCCCTGGTATAGTGCCCGTGATAGCGCCCGCCCGGCCCGTGCCCGCGCACATAGACGAAATCCGCCGTGCGCTTCCATGGCGCGGGCGCATCGTGATGGTCGGACAGGCAAAGCGACATGTTCTCGTCGGCCAGCATTTTGAGGATGCGCGGCTGATACCAGCTCGGATGCCGGAATTCGAAACTGTAACGCCGTTTCCGCGACAACAGCTTGAAGAACGAGGCGAGGCGGTCTGCGTCCGCCTGGAATTGCGGCGGCAGCTGGAACAGGATCGGACCGGCCTTGCCGCCGAGCCGTGAGATGCGGTCCTCCAGCAGCTCGAGGCTGTTGACCGAGCGCTCCGACAGGCGCTTCCAGTGCGTGATGAATTTCGACGCCTTCCAGGCGAAGACGAAATCGCGGCCGGTCTGCTCGCGCCAGCCTTTCACCGCGTCAGGCGTCGGCGTGCGGTAGAACACGCCGTTCAGCTCCGTCGTGTCGAATTGTCCGGCGTAATAGCTAAGCTGCTGCTTCAGCGTCACGCCTTCAGGGAAGAACGGGCCGCGCCAGGAATCATAATGCCAGCCCGAAGTTCCGATCAGAACGCGCGCCATGGTTTCCGTGCCCTCCGTTGCCTTTGCCGGAGAGGAACGTCCAGGCAGACGATACGTTGCTGGTGAACCCGCCAACGCAAGGACCGGAACCGATGTACGCGCTGTTCGAAGGCAACAAGCAGATCGGCGATCCCTTTCCGACCGAGAAGGAGGTGTGGGAAGCCGCCTTGATCGAAGGCCTCGTGACCGACGTTCCGGTCGCAGACGAGGAGGGCGGCCGGCTTCTCCCTGCCGGATATCATGTGGCGCCCGTCGAGGAGACGTTCGCGCCGCGGTCGGATTGGAAGCTGCCGCGCGAGATCTCGTGAACTAGTTCGACGCCAGCGCCGCCTTGGCGACTTCCGCCATCCAGCTCGACGCCACCGGCAGGATCGCGTCGTTGAAATCGTAGCGCGGGCCGTGCAGCTCGGCGCCGTCGCGCAACTCGCCGTTGCCGATCCAGACGAAGGCGCCCGGCCGCTGCTGGAGATAGTGAGCAAAATCCTCGCCGGCCATGCTGGGCGCGAGATCGCGCCGTACCTCGGCCTGCACCTTCTCGGCGGCGATGCGCGCAAGCGCGGCCTCATCAGGCGTGTTGACCACGACGCCGACGCCCATCACGATCTCGGGTGTCACCTTGACGCCAAAGCTGGTCGCGATCCCGGCGCAGGTCCGTTCGATGCCGTCGAGGATGACGTGCTTGACCGCCTCGCGATGGTACCGCAGCGTGCCGCGGATGGTGACGCGTCCGGCGATCTGGTTCGGCGCGGTGCCGCCCTCGATAGTGCAGAGCGACAGCACGGCGGTGTCGAGCGGATCGACGCCGCGCGAGGCGATCGATTGCAGCGCCACGATCAGATGACCGGCCGCCATCACCGGATCGCGCGTCAGATGCGGCATGCCGGCGTGGCCGGCGTGGCCCTCGATGGTGATGGTGATGCGTCCGCCGGAGGCCATGACGACGCCGTCGTGCACGGCGATGGTGCCGGCGGCAAGGCCCGGCCAATTATGAAAGCCGAACACGCGTTCCATCGGAAAGCGGTCGAACAGCCCGGCCGCGACCATCGCGCGCGAGCCGCCGAAACCTTCCTCCGCCGGCTGGAAGATGAAATCGACCGTGCCGCTCCAGCTGGTATCAGTGGCGAGCAGCGCGGCGGCGCCGAGCAGCGCGGTGGTGTGCCCGTCGTGGCCGCAGGCATGCATCACGCCTGATGTCCTGGAGGCGTAGGCAAGCCCGGTATCTTCGGTGATCGGCAGTGCATCCATGTCGGCGCGCAAGCCGACGCGGCTGCGCGCATGCCCGCGGGTCAAGGTCGCGACGATGCCGTAGCCACCGATTCCCGCCTCGAAGGGAATCCCGAGCTCGATGAGCTTGTCCTGCACGAAGGCTGCGGTCTCCTTCTCCTGGAGCGACAGCTCCGGGTGCGCATGAAGGTGCCGGCGCCACGCGGTCAGTTTCTGGTGCAGCTCGGGGGTCAAGGAGGGGATCTTTCGCAAGGTGTTGGTTGCCGCCACCATAGCGGATTATCCGTGGCCTGCATCAAGCGCGTTGGAATGCCTCGCGTGCAGCAACGCGCTTCGTCGGCGTGAGATCAGGTTCGACGGTGCCGCGGGGAAAGGTGCGCCCCTTTCCCGCTTGCGGGGGAGGGTCGGGGTGGGGGTGCCTCCGCGGTGGGATTCCCGACGAGGAAAAAGCCCTCACCCGCGCCCTTCGGCGCGACCTCTCCCGCAAGCGGGAGAGATTAGGACACCGAGTCTAAGGCGCCAGCTTCGCCAGCCCCGACCAGTCGAAGCTGATGCCGTGCCCGGGCCGGTCCGGCGCCAGCGCCTTGCCCTCCTGCAGCACCAGCGGGTGCTCGATGTACTTGTCGAGCCCGAAGCCGTGCGCCTCCAGATAGGATCGGTTCGGGCAGGCTGCGAGCAGGTGCACGGTAATGTCGTGCGCGCCGTGGCTGGTGACGGGCAGGTTGAACGCTTCCGCCAGCCGCGCGATCTTCATGAAGGCGGAAACGCCGCCGCAATTGGTGACGTCAGGCTCGGGATAGGACACCGCGCCACTGGCGATGTAGCTCTTGAACTCCCACAGCGAGCGCAAATTCTCGCCCGCCGCGATCGGCACGCCGCCGTCCTGCATGATGCGGGCGTGGCCGGCGACGTCGTCGGGGATGATCGGCTCCTCGAGCCAGGTCAAGTCATAAGGCACGAACGCGCGCGCGGCGCGGATCGCCTCTTCGACCGTCCATTTCATGTTGGCGTCCACCATCAGCGGGAAACCGTCGCCGAGATGCTGCCGCATCGCGGAGACCTTCGCGACGTCGGATTTGAGATCGGGCCGGCCGACCTTCATCTTGATGGCGCGAAAGCCCTTGGCGAGATTGCCGTCGGTCTGCCTGAGCAGCGCCTCCACGGAGAGATCGAGGTCGATGCCGCCGGCATAGCACGGCACGCGCGCGTCGAACCCACCGAGCAATTGGTACAGCGGCAGCTTGGCGCGCCGCGCCTTCAAATCCCACAGCGCGATGTCGAGCGCGGAGAGCGCCAGCACCACCGGCCCGCCACGGCCGCCATAATGCAGCGCCCACCAGACGTGATGCCAGATCGCCTCGGTGTCGTCGGCCTCGCGTCCCTCGACGAGCGGAGGGATCTCGCGCTTGAGGATGTCGGCGACAGCGCCGCCATTGCGCCCGACCGTGTAAGTGTAGCCGACGCCCTCGGCGCCGTCGGCATCGCGGATGCGGCAGGTGATCAGCTCGAACGCCGCGATCTCGCCATGGGTGGAGTCGGACAGCGTGACGGGGAGGGGGATCCGGTAGAGCCCGGTCTCGATATTTGCGATGTGCGGCATGTGGCCTCCCTTCTTGTTTTTGTTTCGTAGGGTGGGTTAGCCGAGCAGATGCGCAAAACGCATGTGCTCGGCGTAACCCACCACTTCTGTCGGCGCGGAAAGTAAAGAGGTGGGTTACGCCAGCGGACTGCGCTTTGCGCAGCCGCTAGCTAACCCACCCTACATCCTTGCCTCACCGCATCGTCGCAAGCTGCACGGCCAGCGCACACGCACGGTCGTATTCGTCGAGATTGATCCATTCGTCGATGGTGTGCGCCTCGTTCTGGCCGGCGCCAAAGGTCACCGTCGGAATGCCGTGACGGACCATCCAGTTGGCATCGAGGCCGCCATTGGCGGTGCGGACGTTCGGCGTGCCGCCGACCGCGGATACGGCCTCGACCGCGCGCTTGATGACGGGCTGGCTGTCCTTCATGCGGAACGGATAATAGTCGGTCTCGGCCTTGAACTTGACCTTGCCGGACTTGCCTTGCGCGTTCGTCACCTTCTTGGCCGCCTTCTCGAACGCGGCCTTGTAGGCCTTGGTGATCTCCTTGAAGAACTTTCCGTCATGGCTGCGGCTTTCGCCGCGGACATGCACGTAGTCGGTGACGACATTGGTGGCATCGCCCGCGGGGCGGCCCTCGCCGCCGGTGACGGGGCCGACATTGCTGGTGCCTTGCCGCTTGCCCTTCACCACCTTGCCGAACCAGCCGCCGGCCTTCACATCTGCAAGAGCGAGCGCCATGATCATGGTCGAGGAAATGCCGCGCTCCGGCGCGACGCCGGCATGCGAGGCGCGCCCCATGATCTCGACGGTCCAGCGGTCGGCGCCGACCGCGCCGATCACGACGTTGGAGGCCGAGCCGCCGTCATAGTTGAAGGCCATCATCGGCGAGCCGAGCTCGTCCAGCTTGACGTGGCGCGCGCCATAGAGCCCGCTCTCCTCGCGCACGCAGAACAACAGCGTGATCGGCGGATGGTCGAGCTTGTGCTTCTCGAGCTCGGCCGCCAGCGTCACCAGCACGCCACAGCCGCAGCGATTGTCGCCGCCGAGCGCAGTCTTGGCGGAGTTGACGATCTTGCGGCCCGATTTCTTCGGCTTGGCCCCAGCACACAGCGGCACGGTGTCCATATGGGTCATGAACATGATGCGCGGCTGGTTGTGCAGCGCGCCACGGCCGGGCAGGTCGACGATCAGGTTGCCGGTCTCGGTCGGCACGGGAATGCGGGTATTGGCATCGTCGAGCCGGATCGCCTTCGCCGCTACGCCGCTCTCCTTCAATGCGGCGGTGATCTCACGCCCGATCGCCGCCTCCTGTCCGGTCACGCCCTCGACGGCGAGGAAGCGCATGAGGCGGTCGGTGGCGGCTTTGGTGTCGACAGGCATGAGTTCATTCCCTTGATGCGCGATGCTTGTCAGCATCCCTTGCAGCGCGCCGTTGTGCAAGGCGGGCTCGACGCATGAGGGACGGCGCTGCGTTGCCATGCGCGCATGGTCCCGCAGCGTCGCGCGAACACAATGTGTCCGGATGTTGCTGTCCGGTGACAGCGTCGGCTGCGATTCGCTTCTAACTTAAGGGTGTTTCTTGGCGCCGCGGCACGCCGATACTTGCCGAAAATGTTGGGGACGACGATGCGGATCGCGGCCATTGCCGGAAGTGCCTTATTGTTCGGTGTCGTGGCGGCAAATGCCGCGGATATGGCGGTCAAGGCGAGACCCGTGCCGGTCGCTGCGCAGATCTTCAGCTGGACCGGCTTCTATGTCGGCGCCAATGTCGGCGGCGCCTGGACTCCCGGCAGCGGTGACAGCGATTTCGGACCGCTGTTTCCCGCTTTCGGCGTGCCGCCCCCGGTCGCACCCGTGCTGACGATTGTTCCCGAACAGAGGGGCATCATTCCCGGTGACGGCCGCCACAGCGGCGTCATCGGCGGCGGCCAGATCGGATACAATTGGCAGGTCCAGCAGTTCGTGCTCGGCGTGGAAGCCGACGCGGTCGGCACCGGCTTGAACGGCAGTAGCGGCAGCGCTTCGCGCACCTTCGGCGCCCCGACATTTGCGCCGCCGGTGACGCAGACCGTGACGGTCGATTTCGGTCATATCGACTGGATGGCCACCTTCCGCGGCCGCGCCGGCGTCACGGTGGGCCGTGCACTGTTCTACGTCACCGGCGGCGCCGCCGTCGCCGAGATCGGCGGTTCCAGGACCACCGTTGTCAACGGCCCTGGCATCGGCATTCCGGCGGGAACGTTCACGGCAACGAACGGCTCGACCACGCGCTGGGGCTGGACCGTCGGCGGAGGCATCGAGTGGGCGTTCACCCCGAACTGGAGCCTGGCCGGCGAATATCGCTACACCGACTTCGGTCGCCGCAGCGTCGCCTTCACCGTTCCCGATGGGTTCGGCGGCGTTTTCGCGACGGGGACGTCAAGCTCGCGGCTGACCGTCGAGCAAGCGACCCTCAGGGTCAATTATCGCTTCGGCGGGCCGGTGGTCGCCAAGTACTGAGCTTGGTCGCGGGGATACTCTGAGAGCGTACAAGGATGGGGTTGAGCGAAGCGCTCAGCCGGTCCCGCGAAGCGGCAGCGTATAGGCCAGGAAGACCAGCACGCCGATTGCCAGCATTGCTGCCATGAACAGCAGCACCGCCGGCAATCCCGCGAGCGCCGCCACCGCGCCGGTCACCGACTGCACCAGCGCCGCGCCGAGGAAGAAGGCGAGGTTCACGGCCGCCAGCGCCTTGCCCGTAGTCTGCGCGTCGACCAGCTGCCGCGACATGCCGAACAGCAGCGGCTGGGCGGAGGTCGCAAGGCCGATCAGCACAAACAGAACGAGGTCGTATTGCGTCGGCATCACGGGCGCGCCGAACAGAACGGACACGGGGTAATGCGGCGCCCCGAGCGCCATCAGCGCCAGCAGCACCGCCCCGGCCATATGCGAGCCTGCCACCAGCGCGCGGCGGCGGCCAAGCCTGCGGTCGATCATGCCGATGCACAGGGGCCCCGCGATCATCGCCAGCGTGAACGCGCCGAGCTGATTGCCGGCCTCGACCCGCGACAAGCCCTTGACGTCCATCAGCCACGGTCCGCCCCACAGGCCGCGCAGCACCAGCGAGGTTGCCAGCGACACCAGCGCGAGCGCGATCAGCCCGCGCAACGGACGCGAGAAGCCGAGCCTGAGCACCTCGATCATCTGCGACAACGGCGAGGAATCGTCCTTGTGCTCGGCCGGCTGCTGCGGCACCAGCGCGAACACGGCGAGCGCGACTGCAACGCCGCCAGCCGCGGATATCCAGAACCCGGCGCGCCAGCCGTAAGCATCGACCACGAAAGCGAGCGGGCTCGACGACAGCAGCATGCCGATATTGCCGATCGAGAGGATCGCGCCCGACCACAGCCCGAAGCGGCCCGTCGACAATTGCTTGGCCGCCAGCGTCATCGGGCACATCAGCATGCCGGACGTGGCAACGCCCAGCATGAACTGCCCGACCGCAAAGCTCGCAGCCCCCGTGGCAAAGCCCGACGCCACCGCGCCGAGTACGGTTCCCGCGAGCAGGCTGAGCGACACCGGCCGCACGCCAAACCGGTCCATCGCTGCGCCGACCGGGATCTGCGCTGCGGCAAAGGCGAAAGGATAGATTGAGGTGAGGCTGGCGAGAGCTTGCGGCTCGATGTGGAAATCCGCGGCCATGAGGTCGAGGCTGACGGCGGGAATAGTGCGCAACAAGGTCGAGAGCATATGGCCGCAGGCGAGCGCGAGAAGTGCAAAGATCAGCGTGCGGGTGGCGGTGCCCGCGTCGTCGGTGGTGGCCATGAGCGTCCCGTCCCGGAAGGTTTGGATGGGCGTACATGATGACGAGGCGGGCGCCAATGGCGGCAGCGCGACCCCCTCATTCCGGATTGTGGCGTCTCGGGATCAGCGCGCGGAAGGACGAGATAAAGGCAGCCGACGGTTCGCATCGTCAGTGATGGGCAAGATGGAGCCGAACTGATTTCGCCAGTTGCCGACCCAAGCGATGTCAGTTGCCATGCCGGGCCTCCTACGCTCGCGCACTCGGCATCGCGCGCAGCCGGCGCAACCTGCTCAGCTCCTTCGTTGCGTCCTTCATCAGGCCGTCAGCGGCCTCGCGTTCCTGGCCGACGACGACGCCCGATGCGAAAGCCTGGGCGCGGCGGTGCGCAGGTGGCGCCGTCAGTGCCGCCTCCGTTGCCAGCTCGCGGTGCGCCATGAAGTCGTTCAGCGATCCGAGCGCGGATTGAATCTGCTTCAGGCGGTCGGACAGGGCTGCAAGCTCCTTGCGGTCGCGATCAGCGTAGAGGCTTTCGAAGAAATCGACGGCGTAGCGGATCTTCTTGATCTTGATCCGCAGCTTGTGGCGCTGCATCGGATCCAGATCGTGCAGGCGCTTGCCCTCCTTTCGCGCCTTCCTGATGCGCCGGTCGAGCAACGCCGCGGCGTAAGCGGCGATCGAACGGTCATCATCGCCGTGAGGCCGTCCGCTTCCGATCCACTCGATCACGTCGATCAGCAGGCGGCGGTAAGGCGCCGACATGACCGCATCGCGTGCCCGCTCGAATGCCGCCACCCGTTGCCGGGAGAACCTCTTGCGGATCGCGCGGGCGCCGCGTCGCGGCACGTCCCGTTCGGTGATTGGCCGGATGCTCTCGTTCAGGAACACGTCGATTTCACGCGCCGGCGCCAGCTCGCTCGTGAGCCATTTCAGCTCGGACTTGATCCGCGCGGTGCTCGCTCGCGGAAGGATATCAGCGAACAGCGAGATGGCCGCACGCAGACGCCGCAAGCCGACCCGCATCTGATGAACCCCTTCGGCGTCCATCTCACGCACCGGATCGGCATTCGCGGTGACCTGGCGCAACGTCGAATGCGCGATGACGCGGAACGCCTCGCGCGGTGAGAGTCCGTCCTCCAGCGCGATCGGCTCGGCGTGCTGTGCGCCGCCGCCACTGCCGGCGACGAGCAGGTAGCCGCGCTCGGATTTCGAACGCAGATCGAGCTCCGCCCCGGTTTTGCGTTCGAGATCGCGGGCAAGGCGGAACAGGTCCGCGACATGCCCGGACTTCAGTTCCAGCTCCAACTCGGCGACGGGCCGCGACCGGTGACCGGCGCTGATGCGGCCACGGTCGACCGCCAGTTCGATCTGGCTCTTCCGGACGCGTCGCGCCTGCGCCAGGCGATGAATGTCGGTCTGGAAGACCGGCTTCAGCTTGCGAGGAAGCTTCCGCGTCGCAAGATCCCGGAGCGGCGTGTGTCCCGTCTTCTTCAGGTCGGGACGTGCACCGGAAACCTCGTGCTCCCATTCGCCCCGCTTCACGCCATCCGTGCCGCCGGCTTTCACGGTCTGCACGTAGCGCCCCTCGATCTTGCGGACGCGCAGCGTCAGGCCATGGCGCCTGAGCTTGTGCTTGGTCGTATCGTAGTAGGTCGACACGAGCGACTGCTCGGACTGGTCGCCGCGCCGCCCACTCAAACCGCCCGTCCGCAACACTGACGACAATTTTCGCGGCGCAACGCGGAATTTAAGTTCCGTTTCGGAGGCCATGGCGAATTCTTTCGTTTGCTGAATTCAAAGTGGTGCCGGCTCGGGAAGTTCCGGGCCCGCCAGCTTTTCAACCCGCACGCTGCTGCGGGAGCCGCAAAGGCACGGAAACTTCACGCGATTGAAGGCAACGCCATGAACTGAAGCGGCGCCCTGGGCCGAACCAACGCAATCGCGATCCTCGTCACCGTTCGCGCGTACGGACCAGGCCGGCCGCCAGAGATTGTTCCCGGGAAAACGTGGTATCCTGCGGAACAGGGAGAACCCCGATCTGCGGTTGGCGGCGGCCATGTCTTCGTCCGAGAGTCCGAGTAAAACGACCAGTGAGGCGGCCCGCCGCGAGCGGAGAAGAAGCAATTCCTTACTGTTGGTCCTCGCCGTTGGATTTCTCATTTTTGCCGCCGCAGCGGGCGCGCTCTATTATGCGTTGCGGCCGGACGTCCTCCGGATCGCCGTTGGACCACCCGGCAGCGATGACGACAAAGTCATTCAGGCGATGGCCGATGCCTTCGCGAGCGAAAGCCGTACTGTCAGGCTGCTTCCCGTCAAAACCGACGGGGCGGTGGAGTCTCTCGCCCTGCTTGGGGCAGGCAAGGCCGACCTTGCCGTCGGCCGCGGCGATCTGGACATGCCCGCCGAGGCACAGACCGTCGCCGTCGTGCGCAAGAACTTCGTCGTGCTGTGGACTCCGTCTGGAGCTGCCGGCAAGAGCTCGAAAAGAAAGCCCTCGCCGAGAATCAAGGAGGTCGCCGATCTCGCGGGGCGCCGCGTCGGCGTGATCGGCCGGACCCCGGCAAATGCCGCATTGCTACGCGTCATCCTGAGCGCCTCCGGAGTGGAGGCGGACAAGGTCGTCGTGACACAATTCGGCACGGACCTGACCGAGGAGCTGGCACGCGATCTCACCATCGATGCCTTCATGGCGGTCGGGCCGCTCGACAGCAAAATCACGTCCGATGCCGTGGCTGCAACGGCGCGCCTGCGCGGCGAGCCGAGATTTCTCGCCATCGAGACATCGGAAGCGATCGCCCTGAAGCATCCGCGGTATGAATCGGAGGAAATTCCGCCCAGCGTCTTCAAGCCGGATCCGGCCTGGCCGGGTGACAAGGTCGAAACCGTCAGCGTCAGCCACCTCATCGTCGCGAGAAAGTCCCTGCCTGAAACGACAGTCGCCGCCTTTTTCCGCCAGCTCTTTGCCGTTCGCCAGGCGATTGCAAGACAGGTCCCGGGTGCTGCGCATATTATCAAGCCTGATGTCGACAAGGACACGGAGCTTCCGGTGCATCGGGGAGCGGCGGCTGTCATCGACGGCAACGAACGTACCTTCCTCGACCGATACGGCGATTACTTCTGGTTCGGGCTGCTGCTTCTTTCCGGGATCGGCTCGGCCGCCGCCTGGTTGCGTCGCTATTTGAATCGCGACGAAAGAGAGGAAACCAACGACCATCGCAAGAGAATCCTGGCCATGGTGTCCAGCGCGCGAACCGCGGGATCGAGCCAGGAGCTTCTGGTTCTGCAGCGCGAGGCCGACGCCATCATAGCTGAAACGCTCGAATGCTACGACGACGGCGCTATCGAAGAGGAGGAACTCGCAGCATTCGGTCTGGTGCTCGGCCTGTTGAGCAGCGCCATCGCGGAGAGACGAGCCGCGCTGCAGCGTGCCAACTTCGAAACCGTTCGAGGCGCGGCGAGCGCGCCGCGAGGATGAGGCGCCCTCTGAAGCTGCCGCTGTCGATCTCTGCGACGCATCGGCCCGCAAATGCCAACGGATCGAGGGGCGGAGCCGCCTGGATCAACTTCTGCTTGTGTGCATGGGCTTCCGGCGCGGTCGAAGTTCTCCGACACATATCCTGCTGTCGATCGTGACGCTCTCGTCGCCGTTTCGCTTATTCCATCATTCGGTGCCGGCGCTGTTCGGGAAGAATCGGAACAAAACGGACATCATCGCTCTTACTCTAGCAAGGAGACCTGCTCATGCTGTGCTCAAGGCCGCCACGGGTCATTCGCACGACGCTTGATCTTGCGGACGCAAAGCAGGTCAAGTCCGTTCGAAGGCGCCTCAAGATCTCCGATGCCGATCTGATCAGGATCGTCGAAAAGATCGGCAACTCTCTGACGGCCATAGAGAAGGAGGTTCAGCTCGAAAAGCTCGAACTGGTGGAGCAGTGCAGCGCCAAGAGTGGCCTCACGTTCCCCGGATAGATTCAGTCATTCCATAGAAAAGGAGAACTGCAATGAACGGCCTGATTTACCTCATAGGATTAGTCGTCGTGATCGCGGCCATTCTGTCATTCTTTGGCTTGCGTTGACCGCTCTCTTTTCTACTAGCCGACGCGCCACCCTGTCTGGGTGAAGCACTTGGTAACTTCGCGTGCATCAAATGGATGATTTGCACCAGGTGAATACCATCATCGCCACGACCATTTGCGCGTTCTTCAAGGGACATCCCGACGCGCAGATCGGGACCGAAGAGGCCAAGCTGCTGGCGAAGCAGATTGCCCAGGCGCTGGATGAGGCAGGGCTGCAGATTTCCCCAGTCGATCCGACAAGCGCGCCGCGCTAGCTTTTCGGCTGGCAACCGGTGATGTGGCCAGAGACGTCGATTGCAGTATTTCGCGGGGTGAACGCCTCGCGCAATCGTCGACGGCAAGGACGGGCGGCAATGGCGCCAACGGGACCCGCTTCCTCGTGCTTCAGGTCCGTTCGAACGTATCGACGTTCGTTGTCACGGCGCGCCACCAGTTCACTGGTTTGAGCTTCGCCGGGTCGCCCTCTCTGGACGCGCTCAGCGCTTGGTCTGCGATCACGAACCAGGCGGTCTCCATCTTTCCGTGACGCAGCAATCCGGTATAGGAGACGGCGCGGTCGCCCGTCACAGACGAGCCCACTGCGACAAAGGCGATGCAATTGCCTTTATGAAACCCGGTGATGGGCACTGCTTGGCCGTAGAAGCCGCTGTCGTCGAGCGCAGTCTCGAAATTCCCCTCGATGCGGCCGTTCGCATCATCGGTGATGCGTAAGATGGAGCCGAATTGATTCCGCCAATCGCCGACCCAGCTCATGCCGGTTCTCCTACGCTCGTCGATTTGGCTCGGTGCGCAGCCGGGCGGCCTGTGCAGTTCCTTTGCGACACAGTCCGATTGCGGTTGATCTTGCTGCGGCCTGCGTACGGCTCGGGACGCCGGCATTCCAAGGCGCGACGTCCTGCTTCAGCCGGAGATCGCGCCTGCGTGCTGTCCGCCTGCTCGCGAAATTCCGTGCAGCGCCTTCGCCGCACCGTCGCCGGGCCTGCACCCGGCGATATCGCCGAGTGCGATGATGCCGACCAGCCGCTTGTCTCGATTGAGCACCGGCAGCCGCCGCACCTGAATGTCGGCCATGTTACGGGTGACCTCTTCGATGTCCTGGTCCTCGTAGCAGTATTTGACGTCTGTGGTCATGACGTTCCGCACTGGCGCGTCCGGCCCCAGGCCCATCGCGACCCCTCGCGTTGCGATATCGCGGTCCGAGATCATACCGACAAGGTGGTCATATTCAGCCACGGGCAGCAGGCCGACATTGAGCGCCGCCATCGCCTCGGCTGCGTCCTTGATGGTGTCTTGTGGGGTGCAAAGCTGCACGTCGGGAGTCATGACATCGCTGACTCTCATGGAAATCTCCATCGCTGATAGGCCGCCAACAAAATGCGCCGGCGGTCGTTCCTCAGGAACAGGTCGCAAATGGCGACGAGTTCCCGAAGTCATGATGCAGTGCCGCAGGCAATGATTGTCCATTGACGGCAGGCTTTTGGACTAAGCGGTTTGATCCCTCCGATCGTCTGACGCCATCTCCTCCAGCAGCTTTCCCGCCCCATCGAGCAGCTCCCGGATCGCCCTTCGCTCCGCGATCCGCTCCTGTGTGAAGGCGCCATGCTTGTGCGCATTGCGGTTGCCCCAAGGCGCGCCAGATCCTGGGGCGCCGCCGTGCATACGGCAGCGGAGCTTGCCGCGCATGGCCGGCGCGCGGCAGGCGAACCCGCCGCGTGTGTCGGCGCCGCAGCGCGGGCTCGCCGCCATCGCGCGCGTGTTGCGGATGTGACTGGCCCTCATGCGGTGGTGCCTCGCAACGCCTCGGTCCGGTCGCGTTCGCCGGCGTCGCGGGGCGGGGCCAGCCCTGCCTCTGTCGCGGTGCCCGGCTCGGCAGCGATCAGATGTGCCTGTTGCGTGACATTCCCCACGATCGCGCTGCCGCCGTCCTGCACCGACAGATTCTGCACCGTGATCGGACGTTCACCGTTGCCGCGATGGCGGTTGAGGGCCTCCATCTGGGCTGCGAACGTGCGAGCCAGCCGGGTCAATGTGCGTGCGACGCCTTCCTGCTGCGGGATGCCTTCGGCGAAGGCGAGGCGGCAGGCAAAGCGCATGGTCGCGACGTGGACGGACACCATCTGCGCCGTCAGCATGGTTTCGAGGGAATCCCGCGGGGCGATGCTTTTCATCATCGAGATCATGAAGGCGAGATTGTCCTCATCGGGCTTCTGCAGGATCACGCTGGCTTTCATCAATTGCTTGAGGATGCCATGCAGAGCGTCCTGATCGACGGCACCGAGCGCCTCGCCCAGCAAGTGCTCGCCGGTCTCCGCGTCGGGGTGTTGAATTGCGATCCGTTGTCCGGTGAGCTTGACCCGCGGGGCGGGCCTGCTGCCGTACCTGACGACTGGCGTCGTGCTGTTGCGTGTCATGGCTGTTGTCATGTCGATGTCTCCCTTGAGCCCACGGCACGCGCGAGCAGGCCTCTCTGGTGCGAGAAGACCTCTCAGTTGCCGTGCGGCGGTTGCGTATTCAAATGTCGATGCTGGGCTTGTTCGCGATCGAAGCGAGGCCCACATGGCTGTGGAGGCCGATTGCTCACGCGGATCGCGATGATGGCATTATGCCCCTGTTTTGCCCGACGAGTCAAAATCGAGTTCGCAACATCCGAAGTTCTCTGCCTGGCGTAAGTCGTTGTTCGGACAAGGGCCGTCTACTGTGCATGGGGTTGTTTTCGCATTTTTTGTTTGCAAGCGATGCACACGTGCCGTGGGGCGGAATGCCGGCGACCAAACGCGATTGCGAAATCCGGGATGGCCGCTATTCATGATCTTCACATGCGTCGCACCAACAAGCCTGCACAAGCGGCGCTGCTGATGTCTTGGGAGAGAACCAATGCAACGAACCGCCCGCCTGCTCGCCGTCGTCGCCGGATTGTGTGCGTCTGTACTGTCGACGGAGACCATGGCGCAGAAATATCCGGTGCGGCCGGTCAAGGTCATGGTCGGCTTCAGCGCGGGCGGGCCGGTCGACGTCGTCGCGCGCATCGTCGGCGATCGCCTGGGCAACAAGCTCGGGCAGCCCTTCGTGGTCGAGAACCGCGCCGGGGCCAACGGCATGATCGCGGCCGAAGGCGTCGCCCATGCGGAAGGCGACGGCTACACCATGCTCGCCTGCAACTCGTCCACCATCACGCTCAACAAGACGCTATTCAAGGATATCCGCTACGATCCGGAAAAGGACTTCGCGCCGCTGACCACCGTCGTGTCGGCGCCGCTGGTGCTGGTGGTCAATCCGGAGAATCCAAAGACGGCTAATATCAAGACCGTCGCCGATCTCGTCGCCGCGGCGAAGGCGGCACCCGGCGCGCTGGCTTACGGTTCGGGCGGCAACGGCAACCTTGCCCATCTCGCCATGGAGCTGCTGAGCCAGAAGGCCGGCATCAAGCTGATCCACGTGCCCTATCGCGGCGGTTCGGCCGCCGAGGTCGGCATCCTCGCGCAGGAGGTGCTGGCGGTGTTCGATCCGCTCTCTGCCGTGCCGCTGGTCAAGGCCGGAAAGTTGCGCGCGCTCGCGGTGTCGTCGGCCGAGCGGCTGCCGGCGTTGCCCGATGTGCCGACCGTCGCGGAAGCCGGCTTCCCCGGTTTCGACATCTCGTTCTGGGTCGGCTTCTTCATGCCAAAGCCGACGCCGGCACCGATCCTGGAGACGCTGCACCGGGAAATTGTCGCGGCCGCCAAGGATCCGGCGGTCGCGGAGAAGCTCGGCTCGCAGGGTGTGGTCAGCGTGCTGACCCCGGCCGAGTACGCCGCGAAGATCGCGAAGGAGACGAAGGAACTCGCCGAGGTCGTCGCAGCCGCGGACATCAAGGCGGAGTAGGGAGCACACCTGCTTCCATCGCTATTCACCGCCGGCCAGCTGCGCCAGCCGATCGAGCAGCGGGCGTTGTCCTGCGTTGATCTTCTCTTGCGCCTCCTCGATCGTGAACCATTCGGCACGGTCGACTTCCGGGAAGACTTGCCGTTTGCCGCTGCGCGGCGGCCATTCCATCTCGAACGTGTTGCTGCAGATGCTGCGCACGTCGATATCGAGCTCGGCGGCAAACGCGGTGACGACCTTGCCGCCGCGCTGCTTGACCTCGCCAAGCGAGACCAGTGGCACGGACAGCTCCAATCCCAGCTCCTCGGAAAATTCCCGTCGCGCGGTCGCCTCCGCATCTTCTTTGTCCGCATACTCGCCCTTGGGGATCGACCAGGCGCCGAGATCCTTGTTGCGCCAGAACGGCCCGCCGGGATGAACGAGGAGGATCTCGATCGCCCGGCGTTTGCGATAGGCAATGATCCCCGCACTCTTCGATGGCATCGCAGGTTCCGTGCAGAAGCGGTCCGCTTTGTCTCGGGAAAAAGTGGAACCGGCCGTTTTAGCGCAGGTTAGTCACCAACGTTCATTTGATAAAAGGGAGTGAACCATGATCCGCCTGTTGGCAACCACCGCATTGGGGCTGGTGCTGGCAAACGCCGCCTTCGCTCAATCGCCCACCAAGTCCGAGCAGACGCCGCAATCTCAATCCAATTCCACAGCGCCGTCCACCACCGCACCGTCTGGTGCGGCTGATAAGCAGCAGACCACATCGCAGCCTCAGCAATCACCGTCGACGGGAACCTCGGCACAGACGACACAGAGCACCGCGCCGTCCTCCGGGGCCGCCAATTCCGGCACATCCAACAATGCTGCGAACAGCACGGACACCTCGCGGCCGCAGAGCGGCACGGCAAGCTCGAACACGACCGGTAACCAGCCCGCCACCCAGCAGGGCGCCAACCCGCCGCCGGCAAACACTAACCAGGCGCAGGATCGGTCCAATCCGCCACCGGCCAATAGCAATCAGGCGCAGCCCGCTGCATCCGGGACCAACCAGGCTCAGCAGGCGCCGACGGCGCCAGCCAGCAATCAGGCGCAGGGCGAGCGGTCCGGAACCAACTCTCAGGCGGCCGCGCAGACCAACGTCAATCTGAACCGCCAGCAGGAGACGAAGATCAGCACCTCGATCTCGCATCTGAACGTCCGGCCGCTGACCAGCGTCAATTTCTCGCTGAATGTCGGCACGGTCGTTCCGCGCGACGTGCACCTCTCGACTCTTCCGCCTGATGTCGTCGAGATCGTGCCGCAATATCGCGGCTACAGCTTCGCGCTAGTGAAGGATGAGATCGTCGTGGTCGATCCGGCGACCTACAAGATCGTGACGGTGCTGCCGTATTCGGGGAAATCCACGGCAACGACGACGTCGACCACCCGCGAGCGCAGCGCAAGCAAGTTCTCCGACCGCGATCGCGATGCGATCCGCAAGCATGCGAAAGCGCGTCCCGAGAGCAGGAGCGAACGGCAGACCACCGGAAGCACAGCTCGCACCGAGATCCATGTCGGCGATCGCGTCCCTGATAGCGTCGAGGTCGAGGAATTTCCGAGCACGGTTTATCGGGATGCGCCCGACCTGCGGGAGTACCGCTACATCCATCGCGATACCCGGACTTATGTCATCGAGCCTCGCGAACGACGCGTGATCGAGGAGATCGATTAGTTCACAGCCGTCGGAAGCCGCCCATCGGGCGGCTTCTCGATTTGTGCGTCAGATCGCCGAACGTTCGCGCGCCGCGATGCGGATGGCCCGAGCCTTGGTGCCCTTCGCCACGCGCGCTGCAATCATGCTCCTCGCCTTGCCACGGGCCGAGGCGTTCTTGTGGAGCAGGGATACGAACCGCTTGCGCGCCCGGTTTGTCGACAGGCGCGCCGCAAGCTGTTCGGCCTTGCGAATGATGGTCGCGACCGAGGGTGTCAGGTTGACCGGGACCCAGGCGATATCCTTCGCCTTGGAGAGGCTGCCGATGCCCTCGCATGGCGCCTCGCGCGGCAGGTCGATCCTGATCGCGAGCGCCTCGGACCGCTCGGTCCAGTCCTCAGCCTTGGTGCCGGTGATGATGCGGACATAGTCGCGCGTCTCACGCGGCAGCTCGCTCTCCTTGGCGAGCCACTTCTGAACGCGGCCGGGACCGGCATTATACGCAGCCGCGGCGAGGCCGAGATTGCCGAAATCGTCGCGAAGCTTGCGCAGGAATTTTGCCGATGCGGGCAGCGCCTTCATGGGATCGAAGGGATCGTCGAGCCCGACTTCGGCGGCCGTCCCGGGCATGAACTGCGCCACGCCCTGAGCGCCGGCCTGGCTCACCTCGTTGGACTTGAAGCGGCTCTCCTGCCAGAGCAGGCGGGCAAAGAATGGCACGGGAATGCCGCTGGCCTCGGCGGCCTCGCGCAGCGCGTGGCAAAATCGCTCGGTCGGGGAAACCGGCGCCTGTAGGGCTGGCTCGTCCGCCCGGGGCGGCTCGATCACCTGCTCATAGGCGGCACGCGCGTTGGCGAGCTCGATGGCCTGCACACTTGCGAGGAAGAGCTCGACCACCGGAACAAGTGGGGAGGCCCGATTGTTCTGAATAACGGCGCGGTCGAAAGTTGATGTTTGCCGGGACGCCGACGGATCGAGGTCGCACATCAGAATCATGAACGCGGCGCAAGCCGCGATGACAAATCGCATTTGCGGAGACAACCTCGAACTGTGGGATGAACGGCCAGCGGTGCGCCGGTGATAAGAAGTTCTTAACCGTCTGATTGCGGCAAAGCTGCGGTCTCGTTGGTTCCTTCGGTGTTACTACGGTGTTCCCGAACAGAAACTCCACGCGGTTTTGCGGATCATTATTTTTAGAATGGGACGAGCGATCATGAGGCGGTGGCTGCTTGGCGCGGTGATGTCGATGTGGTTCGTCTGCCCGGTGCTCGCGGGCCATCTCGATGCGAAAGCGGTGAACGAGGCTGCGCGGCCGGAAAAGCAGCCGGCCGCGGACAAGGTCGACGCGCCGGTGACGAAGCTGCAGATTCTGCTCGATCGTGCGCAATTCTCTCCTGGCCAGATCGACGGCAAGTTCGGCGAGAACGCGCAGAAGGCGATGAAGGCGTTCGCTGAGCAGAACGGAATGGCCTTCGACAAGGTCGTTGCCCCTGAACTCTGGGACAAGCTGACCGCAGCGAGTGAGGGGCCTGTCGTTGTCGACTATAAGATCACCGACGCGGACGTGAAGGGGCCGTTCCTCAAGAAGCTACCGGCCAAGCTCGATGACATGAAGTCGCTGGAGGCGCTGAGCTACACCAGCCCGCTCGAAGGGCTCGCGGAAAAATTCCACATGAGCGGAGAGCTGTTGAAGGCGCTCAATCCGGGCAAGTCATTCGACAAGGCTGGCGAGGCGATTGCCGTGGCCAACGTGCCGGCGCGGCGGGAGCTGCCGCGCATCGCTCGGATCGAGATCGACAAGACGCGCGCGACGCTGAAGGCTTACGAGGGCTCTGGTCGTCTGGTCGCGTTCTACCCGGCATCAATCGGCAGTCCGGATCGCCCGACGCCGACGGGGACGCTGAAGGTCACCGGCACCAACGAGCAGCCGACCTATCACTACAATCCGGAGTACAAGTTCAAGAGTGTGAAATCCAAAAGACCCTTCGACATCAAGCCGGGTCCCAACAATCCGGTGGGATCGTACTGGATCGGGCTGTCGGCGCAGGGTTATGGCATTCACGGGACGGCGGAGCCCGACAGGGTCAGCAAGTCGGCGTCACACGGCTGCATCAGGCTCACGAATTGGGACGCCCGTGTGCTCGGCGAAAACACCAAGCGCGGTACGCCCGTCGTCTTCCTCGATGCGCCGACGGAATCGTCCTCGAAGCAGAAGGGCAAGACGGCCGGCAAGCGCGCCGCAAATTAGGTCTTGCTAGTCCTTGGGGAAATCCTTGCGCATCGCCATCTCGGCGGCATCGCCCGGCGACAGCACGGTCTGATCGAAGGCCGCTTGCGGCTTCGTCATGATGTCGTAGAGCGAGATGCCCTTGATCGGCTTGCCCATGAGCTCGCGGACGCAGTCGGCGAGCGTGCCGTTGTAGACGAGATAGGCGGACCTCGGTCCTTCTGCCTCTCGCCCTTCAGCGACGGCCACTTCTTCAGTTCGGCCGGCGCGTCATAGGCGATCGGC
Source organism: Bradyrhizobium sp. CIR48 (assembly GCF_014198315.1). Lineage (NCBI taxonomy): Bacteria > Pseudomonadati > Pseudomonadota > Alphaproteobacteria > Hyphomicrobiales > Nitrobacteraceae > Bradyrhizobium > Bradyrhizobium sp. CIR48. The sequence continues at coordinate 524,571 of NZ_JACIHG010000005.1, read as the reverse complement.
GATCCCTCTTTGAACATGCGTTTGGCCCCGGTGGCTTGGATTGCAGGGAATCCTAGAGCCGCCGGGTAAACACGCGTTGAAGAATTAGTTCAAATCAGCCGGCAATGAAGGCGAGCAGGGTGCCGTTGGCCTTGGCCGGCGGCACGCAGAGCGCAGGCCCGCTCCGCACAGCTACCGAACCCAGGGCCTTCTCGGTCGCTGCCAGGTCACCGCTGGCGAGCACCAGCGCCGCGCCGCCGCACTCGGAAAGGCCCGCGAGCGGCACGCCCGGATAGCGTTTGGCGAGCTGGTCCAGCGTCAGATAGATGAAGTCGGCCCGATCGCCGCCGGAGGGCACCGTGACCGCGCCGTCGGCCTCGGCGGTCGGTTCGCGGTCGATCAGCCGGCCGAGATGCGCGGCGTCCTTTGCCGGCGCCGGGGTTGCGATCAGCGTCTGCCTGATCCGCTTTGCCGCGTTGGCGTGTTTCATCAACTCGGGAATCCAAACGGTCTCACGCGTCTTGTGCTGGCAGGCGAAGATGCGCACCCCGCCGGGCGCTTCCGCGGTGGGCCACATGAAGGTGCGAAACTTGGCCGCCGAGACCGCGCCGTTGGGCAAGGTTACCGGGCGCTCGAAATCGGTCGGGCCGATCGGCGTCAAGCCTCGTGCGCGGATCTCCTCCGCGCCTTCAGCGGAATTGACCGCGGTGAAGGCGATGCGCTCGATGCCTTCGCCGCGCTTGTCGAGGAAGGCGCGCGCCGGTGCGTTGTGCTCGGTCGCGACGAGCACGCCGAGCAGCTCCATATAATCGGGGTCGAACATGATGGTGTAATTGCCGGTGCCCATATGCGCGCTGTGGGTGCCGCGCGGCGACACGGTGAAGCCAAGCTGCCGATAATTCTCGGCGGCCTTGTCGAGGTCCTGAACCATGACCACAGCGTGGTCGATACCGATGACGTTCTTGAGGGCCACTGTTCTTTCCCCGCGCATGCAAATGACTTTGGGCCGCGTCGGCGGCCGCTGGTCCTGTCTACGCCGGATAGGCGATCAAGTCATTTTCAATTCAGTAGGAGATGCGGAATTTCATTCCGCGAAATGATCTGTCGCCGCGCGGGCAGCATCAGCGGGCCTGCTCAAGATAGGCGGCGAGGATCGCGCGCTCCCCGCCGGTCATTTCGGTGATGTTGCCGGGCGGCATCGCGCTCGACCAGGCCGCGACACGGCCGATCAGGCGGATGTTGCGATGGATGTGCTCGGGCGCATCGAGCAGGATGCCCTTCGGTGCGGTCACGATGCCGGCCCAGACCGGCTCGGCGGCGTGGCACATGCTGCAACGGGACGTCACGATCTCCTCGACAGCGGCAAGGGTCGGCTGTGTCGGCAGTGCGCCGGACTTGACCTCGCGCGGTCCTGCGGCGGAGAGGAAGAGAATCGCAATCACACCGATTGCCGCGACGCCCCACACCCACCATGGCGATTTGCGCCCCGCGTGGCGCTCGTTGAAGAAGTGGCGGATCATCGGCCCCAGCGCCAGGATGATGGCGACGATGATCCAGTTGAAGCGCGTGGCATAGAGCAGGGGATAGTGGTTGCTGATCATCAGCACGACCACGGGCAGCGTCAGGTAGTTGTTGTGGACCGAGCGCTCCTTGCTGGCCTTGCCGAGCTTCGGATCCGGCGCCTGTCCCGCGATCAGGCTGGCCACGATCTTCTTCTGGTTGGGGATGATCAGCGCAAAGACATTGGCCACCATGATGGTGCCGATGATCGCGCCGATCTGGTTGAAGGCGCCGCGGCCGCTCAGCACATGGGTGAAGGCATAGGTCAGCGCGACCAGGAACAGATAGCCGCCGATGGCGAAGGGCAGCTCGCGCTGGGCGAGGCCGGTACGGCAGGCGGCTTCATAGAGCAGCCACGCCAGAGCCAGGCTCGCGAGGCTGAACAGGCCGGCCTGGAACGGCGTGAGATCGAGGATCGATTTGTCGACCAGGAACAGATCGGCCTCGAGATAATACACCACCACCATCAGTGCGAAGCCGGACAGCCAGGTGGTGTAGGCCTCCCATTTGAACCAGGTCAGCTCGTCCGGCATTTGGTTGGGAGCCACCAGATATTTCATGATCCGGTAGAAGCCGCCGCCATGGACCTGCCAGGCTTCGCCCTGGACGCCGTCGGGCAGGTCACTCGTTCGGTTGCCCTTGGGCCTGAGGCTGAGGTCGAGGGCGATGAAATAGAAGGAACTGCCGATCCAGGCGATCGCCGCCACCACGTGAAGCCAGCGCAGCAGCAGGCTCGCCCATTCCGATATGATGGATCCCCACATGATCATCCCGTCGATTGCGACAGCGATGCCGCAGCTTTGATGACCGCAACCCCCGCCCATACAATGTGTCGCACCTATCCGCGGTGTTTTCCAGTACGATGGGCGCAGCTGATGCACATCGTGCGGGCATCAGCTGACGTGGGATGCGGCAGAGCTTCGACCTGCCGCGGTGGTATCGATGGTCGAGATTGCAGGCCGGGAGGACAATTTGAAGAGCAGAATTTTGTCCGTCGCGATATTCGCGGGGCTACTGATTGCTACCGGTGCGCAGGCCGAGCCGGTGTTGCAGGGCAAGGACGCTTATGGCGATTGGCGGGCCGACAAGCCCGGCACGGTCAGGCTGATCCGGCCGCGGGATCTGGTCAGGCCCGGCGCCACGCGGTCGGTTGCGAGCTCGTCGCGCGTGGTGCCGCGCCCGGCCGAGGCTGCGCTTCGGGTGCCGGCGGGCTTCAAGATCGAGCTGTTCGCCGAAGGACTGCGCGCGCCACGCATCATCAGGGTTGCGCCGAATGGCGACGTCTTCGTCGCGGAGACGCGGGCCGGCACCATCCGTGTGTTGCGGGCCGGGGAGGGCAACAAGCTCGCGACCAACGAGGTGTTTGCTAGCGGCCTGAGGCAGCCGTTCGGCATCGCCTTCTTCCCGAACGGGGACAATCCGCAATGGGTCTATGTCGCCAACACCGATAGCGTCGTCCGCTTTCCCTATCAGGCCGGCGATCTCAAGGCGCGCGGCAAGGCCGAGACGATCGTGCCGAGCCTGCCGCATGACGGCGGTCATTCCACCCGCGACATCGTCTTCACGCCCGACAACAAGCGCATGCTGGTCTCCGTCGGTTCGCTCAGCAACGTTGCGGAAGGCATGGGCACGCCCCCGGGCGGGATGGAGGCGTGGGCGAAAACGCAACCGCTCGGCGCAGCCTGGGCCAGCGAGACCGAACGCGCGGCGGTGCTGGCTTTCAATCCCGATGGCAAGGAGCGGAAGATCTACGCCACCGGCATCCGCAATTGCGTCGGCCTTGCGATCCAGCCGCAGACCGGTCTGCCCTGGTGCTCGACCAACGAGCGCGATGGCCTCGGCGACGATCTCGTGCCCGACTACGTGACCAGCGTGAAGGAAGGCGCGTTCTACGGCTGGCCCTGGTTCTATATCGGCGCCAACGAAGACCCACGCCACGCCGGTGCGCGGCCGGATATCAAGGACAAGGTGACGGTCCCCGATGTGCTGGTGCAGCCGCACTCGGCCTCGCTCGGCATGATTTTCTATCAGGGCACGCAGTTTCCGCCCGAGTATCAGAGCGACGCGTTCGCCGCGGAGCACGGCTCCTGGAACCGGTCGAAGCGCACCGGCTACAAGGTGATCCGCATCCGGATGAAGGACGGCAAGCCGACGGGTGAGTACGAGGATTTCGTCACGGGTTTTGTCGTCAGCGACACGGAAGTGTGGGGGCGGCCGGTGGGAGTCGCGGTGGCGAAGGATGGATCGCTGCTGATCTCGGAGGATGGCAACGGCACGATCTGGCGGGTGACGTATTCGCGCTGAGCGAGCTCTCTTAGCCTCTCCCCGCGTGCGGGGAGAGGCCGACGCGCTCGGCAGCGCAATTGCGCGCCAGAGCGCGGCGGGTGAGGGGGAGTCTCCGCGAGTCCTTCTATTGAGTTTGCGGAGGTGGCCCCTCACCCCGGCGCTCTCAGCGCGAGCGAAGCTGGTCGCGGCCACGTAAGAACGGGGAGAGGGAGAAGACCTACCCCCGTCTCACGCTGGCTCCACCATCCACCGGCAGCGTCACGCCCGTAATGAAGTTTGCCTCATCCGACGCCAAAAACAGTGCAGCGTTCGCGACGTCCCATCCGGTGCCCATTTTCTTGCGCAGCGGCACCTTGCTGTCGCGTTCGGCCTCGACCTCGGCGCGGGTCTTGTGCCATTCGCGGGCGCGGGTGTCGACGGCCATCGGCGTGTTCATCAGGCCGGGCAGGATGACGTTGGCGCGGATGCCGTATTCGGCGTTCTGGTAGGCGAGCTGTTCGGTGAAGGCGATCATCGCCGACTTCGTCGCCTTGTAGGCGACATAAGGATAGTTCGTGATCGCGGCCATCGAGGAGATGTTGATGATGGCGCCGCTGCCTTGCGCGCGCATGATCGGGATCACTTCTTTTGCCGCCAGGATGCAGCTTTTCAGATTGATGGCGACGACGCGGTCGAACGCTTCCTCGGTCAGTTGCAGCAGCTCGGCATCGCCGCCGGACAGGCTGACGCCGACATTGTTGTGCAGCACGTCGATCCGGCCCCAGCGCGACTGCGCGTCCTTGACCATCGCCTTGATGTCGGCCGACTTCGTGACGTCGGCCTTGAAGGCCGCGGCGGTGCCATGTTTCGCGGTGATCATCGCCACCGTTTCCTGCGCCGATTCCAGATGATGATCGACGCACAAGACCTTTGCGCCCTCGCGCGCGAAGGTCAGCGCGGTGGCGCGGCCATTGCCCATGCCTTCGCCGGGGCTTTGCCCGGCTCCGACGACGATGGCGACCTTGTCCTTCAAGCGCATCTCGGTTCACTCCCTGATCCCGTATTTCTCATTATTTTCGTGCAGATTAGCAATCGGCCCGACCGGGGAGAAGGGCGCGGCTTCTGCGTTCATGTCATTGACATCGCATGGAATTGCATGTTGCGCCGGCCCAACGCGCATGGCTGGCCCTTGCGGTTCAGGAACCGTTCTGAGGCCGCCGCGTTTGTTGCGGAGCCTTTCCCGCGCTAGGCTCTGTCCCGGGGCTTCCCAACCGCCAGTGGCTTGCCGATGAATCTGCTCGACCCACAAGGGCCCGTGGCTGCGGCCAACAGCACCATTCTGGTCGATTCCGTCTTCATCATGCTCGTGATCGTGGTGCCGACCATTTTCGCGATTCTCGGCTTTGCGTTCTGGTTTCGCGCCTCGAATCCAAAAGCGCGCTACCAGCCCGACTTCGTCTATTCCGGCCGCGTCGAGATGGTGGTGTGGGCGATCCCTGCGCTCACCGTCATCCTGCTCGGCGGCGTCGCCTGGATCGGCTCGCATCAACTCGATCCCGCAGCACCGGTGCCGGGGACCGGAAGCCCGGTGCGGATCCAAGCGGTTTCGCTCGACTGGAAATGGCTGTTCATCTATCCGGACCAGCGCATCGCCACCGTCAACACGCTGACCGTGCCGGCCGGCGCCGAGCTGAACTTTCAGCTGACTTCGTCGAGCGTGATGAACACGTTCTTCATCCCGCAGCTCGGCAGCATGATCTACACCATGAACGGCATGGTGACGAAGCTGAACCTGCGCGCCGACAACGAAGGCAAGCTGCAGGGGTTGTCCGCGCATTTCTCCGGCGACGGCTTTCCCGACATGATGTTCGACGTCAACGTGGTCTCGCCGCTCGCCTTTCCGGAATGGGTGGCGACCACGGCGAAGACCGATGCCGTGCTGAATGACGACAGCTACAAGAAGCTGATGCAGCAGGGCGTCGAGAAGGGCAGGCCGATCTATCGCCTGGAAGATCCCCGCCTGTTCGATCTGATCGCGACTCAGCACATTCCGCCGGGACCGGGGCCGGAACTGCTCTCCGATGCAGGCCGTCCGCACAGTGGAGGCCACGATGCTCGGTAAGCTCGATTGGTCGGCCATTCCGTTCGATCAGCCCATCCCGCTGGTCGCGGGCGCAGTGGTGCTGGTCGCGATCCTCGGCGTGCTGACCTGGGTCGTGGTGAAGGGGCATCTGCCCTATCTCTGGAGCGAATGGATCACCAGCGTCGATCACAAGCGCATCGGCGTCATGTACATCCTGCTGGCCTCGGTGATGCTGCTGCGCGGCGGCAGCGACGCCATCATGATGCGGATCCAGCAGGCCGTCGCCTACCAGTCGCAGGGCTACCTGCCGCCGGAGCACTACAACCAGATCTTCTCGGCGCACGGCACCATCATGATCTTTTTCGTGGCGATGCCGTTCGTGATCGGGCTGATGAACCTGATCGTGCCGCTGCAGCTCGGCGTGCGCGACGTCGCTTTCCCGACGCTCAATTCGGTCGGCTTCTGGCTGACCGCGACCGGTGCGCTGCTGGTCAATCTCTCGCTCGTGATCGGCGAGTTCGCGCGCACCGGCTGGCTCGCCTTTCCGCCGCTGTCGGAGCTGTCCTATTCGCCGGGCGTCGGCGTCGACTATTACGCCTGGTCGCTGCAGATATCCGGCGTCGGCACGCTGGTCGCCGGCATCAACCTTGTCACCACGGTGCTGAAGCTGCGCACCAAGGGCATGAATTATTTGCGCATGCCGATGTTCTGCTGGACCACGCTGGCCTCGAACCTCCTCATCGTCGCGGCCTTCCCGATCCTCACCGCCACGCTCGCGATGCTCTTGCTCGACCGTTACCTCGGCTTCCACTTCTTCACCAATGAGGCCGGCGGCAACGTCATGATGTTCATGAACCTGATCTGGGCCTGGGGACATCCGGAGGTCTACATCCTGGTACTGCCGGCCTTCGGCATCTTCTCCGAGGTGGTCTCGACCTTCTCCGGCAAGGCGCTGTTCGGTTATCGCTCGATGGTGCTTGCGACCATGGCCATCTGCGTCATCTCCTTCATGGTCTGGCTGCATCATTTCTTCACGATGGGGGCAGGGCCGGACGTCAACGCCATCTTCGGCATCGCCAGCATGATCATCGCGGTGCCGACCGGCGTGAAGATCTACAATTGGCTGTTCACGATGTATGGCGGCCGCATCCGCTTCGCGACGCCGATGCTGTGGGCGGTCGGCTTCATGGTGACATTCATCATCGGTGGATTGACCGGCGTCCTGCTCGCGGTGCCGCCCGCTGACTTCATGCTTCACAATAGCATGTTCCTGGTGGCGCACTTCCACAACGTCATCATCGGCGGCGTGTTGTTCGGCGCCTTCGCCGGCTTCGAATACTGGTTTCCCAAGGCATTTGGCTTCCGCCTCGACGAGCGCTGGGGCAAGCTGGCATTCTGGTTCACCTTCCTCGGCTTCTTCATCACCTTCATCCCGCTCTACATCGCCGGCATGCTCGGCATGACCCGGCGCATGCAGCATTATGACGTCGCGGCGTGGCGGCCCTGGATGATCGTTGCCGCAATTGGCATGGCCGTGCTGACGATCGGGGTGATCTGCCAGATCATGCAGCTCGTGGTCAGCATCCGCAACCGCGAGGCGCTGCGCGACCGTACCGGCGATCCCTGGGACGGCCGCTCGCTGGAATGGGCGACCTCGTCGCCGCCGCCGGTGTTCAACTTCGCCTTCAATCCCGATGTGCGCGGCGAGGACGCCTATTGGGACATGAAAATCCATGCCCAGCAGCAATCGCTCGAACGCGACAGGCCGGAATATCAGGACATCGAGATGCCCCGGAATTCCCCGACCGGCTTCGTCTGCGCGTTCTTCGCCACCGTCATGGGCTTTGCACTGATCTGGCACATCTGGTGGATGGTGATTTTGGGCGGTCTCGGCGCGTTCGCGACCTTCGTCGTTTTCGCCTGGCGCGACCATGACGAATACGTCATTCCCGCGGAGGAGGTCGCAGCGATCGACCGCATCAATCTCGAGGAACGACGCAGCCTCGTCAGCATGGCGGGGGCGGTCTGATGGCGATGACTGCGACCGCCGGCCACGCGCATGCCGATCCCCATCACATCGGGCTCGTGATCGAGCATCCCGGACCCGCTTCGAAGCGGATCGTGACCGCCTACGGCTTCTGGATTTTCCTGCTCTCCGACATCGTGATGTTCTCCTGCTTCTTCGCGGCCTACGCGGTGCTGTCCGGGCAGACGGCCGGCGGCCCGAAGGGCTCGGAGATTTTCGAGCAGAGGAACGTCGCGATCGAGACCGTGTGCCTGCTGTTGTCGAGCTTTACCTGCGGCATGGCCAGCATCGCGGCCGATGTGCGCAACCGGTTCTGGTTCTATCTCGGGATGACCGTGACCTGCGTGCTCGGGCTGATATTCCTCGTCATCGAGTTCCGCGAATTCGCCGATCTCGTCGCGCGCGGCTACGGCCCGTCGCGCAGCGCGTTCCTGACGGCGTTTTTCTCGCTGGTCGGCTGCCACGGCCTGCATGTCTCGGCCGGCGTGCTGTGGCTCCTCACCATGATGGCCCAGGTGTTTGCCAAGGGCTTCCGCGCCGACGTCCTGCGCCGGATGATGTGCTTTGCGCTGTTCTGGCACGCGCTCGACATCGTCTGGGTCGGGGTGTTCTCCGTCGTCTATTTGCTTGGGAGTGCCGCATGAGCGATCAGAGCCACGCGCGGAGCGACCACGACCTCGCGCCGGGCGAGGAAGAGCAACACAGTGTCGGCACCCGTATTCTCGGCTACGTCGTCGGCCTTGTCCTGGCTCTGCTGCTCACGGCGACGTCGTTCTTCATCGCCGGCACCGATCTGGTCTGGCAGCCCTCCATCCCGGTTGCGTTGATCGTGCTGGCGATCGCGCAGATGGGGGTGCATCTGGTGTTCTTCCTGCACATCACGACCGGTCCCGACAACACCAACAACGTGCTGGCGCTGGCCTTCGGCCTGCTGGTGGTCTTCCTGGTGGTGGGCGGCACGGTCTGGATCATGGCGCATCTGAACGCGAACATGCCGCCGATGGATCAGATCATGCGGATGCAGTGATAGCACCGCCCAAAAAAGAAGAGCCGCTTGTTGTGACAAGCGGCCCAAGTCTAGGGAGGAAACGCCCAAGCAGGGCAATCAGGCCGGAGCCGGATTGCTGCCAAGGAAACGCCCGCGCAAGCGCTTGCGTACCTTTATGAGTGCAGCAACTCGCGAAGGGGTTCAATTCCGGATCAATACGGTCATGGACTACTACTCACGGATGCGTGAGGGAATTTTTCACTTCGGCCGACGGCAATTGTAGGCCTTGCGGAAGCCGGCCGCCTGGGCGTCGTCCTCCGAGCAGAACCAGCGGTCCGGCTTGGTGGTCGCCGGGTAGCTCGGGCAACCCCGCAGATGATAGATGCCGATGTTGCCGGTGACGCGTGCGCGCACCGCGAGCTTTCCCTTGATGCTGCAACTCGGCGGCATCGTCAGCTCCTCCGGGAACAGCACGGCGCGAATTTCCTTGTCGCGGTCCGGACGGCAGGCGGCGCCCAGCAGTGCGCCGTCCTTCTTGCCCGCGCGGAAGTCTTGCGGCGCAACAAAACAGCCCTTCCAGATCCCGGCGGCGGCTGACTTGGCCTCGGCCACGGCCGGCTTGACGTTCGCCTTGATCGGCTCCCGCGCGACGGCAAAGCCGAGCTTGACCAGCTGTTCGTTCAGGCTGGCCTTGTCGCCCTCGGCCGTGCAGATCGCCCGGTGCCGCTTGCCAAAGCTCTTCTCCGGCCCGACATCGTCACAGCGCACGGAGCGCTTGTTGATCAGCTTCGCCAGCTGGTCGCGAGCCTCGATGCCGCAGGTCCAGGAATCGGCGTGGTCGTCGATGCAGACCTGGTCGAGCTCGGGCGCGTCGACGCCGTCAAGCCGGTAGGTGACGTCGCCAAGCTGGATGGAGTTGCCGTCGCGGACTGTCGCGGCGGCGGTCAGCGCGGAAGCCGGCTCGGAAGACGCCAGGACTCCGGACAAGGCGAAAAACAAAACGAGCGCAAAAGCGCGGGCGGCGGCAAAGACATTTCGGAAGGACATACGGTCTCGCTATCGATTGCTCGTGTGCCTGTTCCTAGCATCCGGATGTGGCGATACCAATGGTCTGCACCCTGCGAAGTGCGACATTCCGGCCCCGCGGCTTTACTCCCCGCCCGCTCTGACCCTATCGTTCGCAGGCCTTGCGGACCGTGCAGGCCGAATCGCCCGGGAAGCGGCGAGGGCGGGAGGAAAAGGTTGCGATGAAAGACCCCGTGGACGTCCTGATCATCGGCGCCGGCGCTTCGGGCGCGGCGGTGGCGTGGTCGCTGGCCGAGACCAAGATGCACATTCTCTGCCTGGAGCAGGGCGGCTGGATGAACCCGGCGGAATATCCCAGCACGGGCCGGGACTGGGAGGCCAAGTTCTACGGCGAGTGGTCGTCGAGCCCGAACGTGCGCGGCCGGCCCGAGGACTATCCGATCAACGACGACAATTCGCCGATCAAGGTCGTGAACTACAATGCGGTCGGCGGCTCCACGGTGATGTACACCGCGCACTGGCCGCGGCTGCATCCCTCCGATTTCAAGGTGAGGACGCTGGACGGCGTCGCCGACGACTGGCCGATCGACTACGACGCGCTGACCCCGTTCTTCGAGGAGAACGACCGGATCATGGGCACGTCGGGCTTGTCAGGCGATCCGCTCTCGCCGCTGACGCATCCGCCGATGCCGCAACAGCCGCTCGGATTGTCCGGCGCCATCATCGGCAAGGCCATGAACAAGCTCGGCTGGCACTGGTGGCCGTCGGATACGACGGTCGCGACGATGGACTATGAGGGCCGGGCGCGCTGCATCAATCTCGGCCATTGCACGCCGGCCTGCGCGCAAGGCGCCAAATCTTCCACCGATATCACCTATTGGCCACAGGCGATCCGCGCCGGCGTCGAGCTGCGCACCCATTGCCGGGTACGCGAGATCACCACCGACGAGAGTGCCATGGCCTCCGGCGTGGTCTATTACGACAAGGACGGCGTCGAGCAGTTCCAGCCCGCGCATGTCGTCATCATCGCCTGCAACGGCGTCGGCACGCCGCGGCTTTTGCTGAACTCGGTGTCAAACCGCTTTCCGAACGGCCTTGCCAATTCGTCGGGCCTCGTCGGCAAGAATTTGATGTTCCATCCCTATGCGCAGATCTACGGCTATGTGAAGGAGCCGACCGATAGCAACCGCGCGCCGCCGACCTGCCTGTGGAGCAAGCAGTGGTACGACACCGACCTGTCGCGCGGTTTCGTGCGCGGCTACGGCGTTCAGTTCGTGCGTGGGGCAGGGCCGGTGTTCGAGGCTGTCGTCAGCGAGCAGAAGGGCATTCTGCCCTGGGGCGAGGATCATCACCGCGTCTTCCGCAAGCTGAACGGCCATCGGCTCGGTTTTTCCGCGATCTGTGAGGATCTGCCGGAGGAGCATAATCGTGTCACGCTCGATCCCGTGCTCAAGGACAGTCACGGCATTCCCGCGCCGAAGATCGACTACACCATCAGCGAGAACAGCCGGAAGATGATGGAGCATGCGCTGGCGCGCGGCCGGGAGATTTTGGAGACCGCGGGCGCCACCGATATCTGCATCAATTCGCCGATCCCCTGGGGCGGCTGGCACCTGCTCGGTACCGCGCGGATGGGCACCGACCCAGAGCGCTCCGTGGTCAATGAATGGGGCCGCACGCACGACGTCAAGAATCTCTTCATCGTCGACGGCAGCATCTTCGTCACGTCGGGCGGCGTGAACCCGACCTCCACCATCCAGGCCCTCGCGCTCTACATCGCCGACCAGATGAAGCAGCGCCTCGCCAATTTGTTTGATTAAGGCCGCCATGTCCGCAGACAATCTCACGCGCACCCAACGCGACGACCTCCGCAGCATCGCCGCGATGATCGTTCCCGCCAGCGACGAGTACAAGGTGCCCGGCGCGGACGATCCCGCGATCCAGGCAGATATGCTCGCAACGCTTGGCCGCGATACCAAATTGGTCGCGGCCGCGCTGGATGATCTGGCGCGGCTGGCAGGAGCGCCGCTCGCCGAGCTCGATGCCACCAGACGCGATGCGGTGGCGCAGGAGTTTCGCAAGCACGGCGGCGTCGCCGCCGCGACGCTCGTCCGTGTCGTGCTGCAATGCTACTACCGCGACGACCGCGTGCTGGGTTCGCTGGGGATCGAGCTGCGGGCGCCATTCCCGAAGGGCCATGTGCTTCCGGATGGGGACTGGTCGCTGCTCGATCCGGTGAAGGCGAGGGCAGGCACGCTGCGGCGGGCGCCCTAGCCATCTGGGCAGTCCAGCCCTGCGCGCCCGACGGGCACCTTGCGCGGCCGGGCACAGGCCACCATCTGTGTGAGCCTTCAAGGACTCTTGCCATGCTGGATTTCACCTCAGATATCGTCGATGACGCCGCGTCATCGCGAACGACAGCATCTGCGCCGGCCGATGACCGGGCGTTGCTGGACGCCTATTCCAATGCCGTGATCGATGTGACCGACCGGGTCGGCCCCGCGGTCGTGCGTGTCGAGACCGGGCCAAAAGTGCCGAACGGCCGTGAGCGCGGGGGGCTCGGCTCGGGCATCGTGATCTCGCCTGATGGCCTCGTCCTCACCAACAGCCACGTGGTCGGCACGTCGAAGGAGATCCGGCTGCGCGACGTCGAGGGCCATGTCGGCGACGCCCAGGTGCTCGGCGTCGATCCCGATACCGATCTTGCGCTACTGCGCGCCAACGGCGTGCGCCATTTGCCCTATGCCGCGCTCGGCAATTCCAAGACGCTGCGCCGCGGCCAACTCGTGATCGCGATCGGCAATCCGCTCGGTTTCGAATCGACCGTGACCGCCGGCGTGGTCTCGGCGCTCGGCCGCTCGATCCGCTCGGTGAGCGGGCGCACCATCGAGGACGTGATCCAGACCGACGCCGCGCTCAACCCTGGCAATTCCGGCGGCCCGCTGCTGTCGTCGAATGCCGAGGTGATCGGCATCAACACTGCCATCATCAACGGCGCGCAAGGCATCTGCTTCGCGGTTGCCAGCAACACCGCGCAATTCGTGCTGTCGGAGATCATCCGTCACGGCTATGTCCGTCGCGCCTATATCGGCGTCGCCGGACAGACCGCGCCGATCCCACGGCGGCATGCGGTGCTGGCCGGCATCGAAAACAAGATGGGCGCATTGCTCGCGCAGATCGAGCCGGATGGTCCGGCGGCGAAGGCGGGCCTGTTGCCTGGCGACGTCGTCATCAGGCTCGACGGCGTTGAGATCAACGGCGTCGACGATTTGATCCGCGTGCTCGACCGCGACCGCATCGGCCGGCGGCTCGCCATGGACGTGCTGCGGCTCGGCCGCCTGCGGGCGATCGATATCGACCCGATCGAGCGCAAGCCGCAGCGCTAGCGCCGAAGGGGCGAGGCGAGGTATGACGGTGTCATGCCTCGCCTTCGGAAACCCGCCGCATGATGCCGGCACACGAGACCTACGACGTCATTGTCATCGGCGCCGGTGCCGGCGGCATGACGGCGGCGGCCGTGGCCGCTGCGCAAGGCCTGCGCGTGCTGGTGATCGAGAAGACCGCGTTCGTCGGCGGCACCACCGCCTGGTCCGGCGGCATGGTCTGGATTCCGGCCAATGCCAGGATGAGGGAGGCCGGGCTCTCCGACAGCGTCGCGGATGCCGTCCAATATCTGTCGAGCACGGTGCCCGAGCCCGCCAATGCCGGTCTGCGTGCCGCCTTCCTCGCGCGCGGGCCCGAGGCGATCGCCTATCTCGAAGCCAATACGGAAGTTCGCCTCCAGCCGGTGAAGGCTTGTCCGGATTGTCATCCGGAGCGGCTGGGCGCTACGCCCGGTGGCCGCGTGTTGGAGCCGGTCGGTTTCGACGGCACGCGGCTCGGCGGCGCTTTTGCGCGATTGCGGCCACCGTTGCCGGAGTTCACGCTGTTCGGCGGGATGATGGTCGATCCTCGCGACGTTCCGCATTTGCGCAGTGTTGGAAAATCGCTGCGCTCGACCCTGCGTGCGGCGCGGCTGATCTCTCGATATGCGCTGCAGCGGCTGCGGAGCCCGCGCGGCACGTCGCTGTATCTCGGCAACGCACTTGCCGCGCAGCTCTATGCTTCGGGGCTGGCGCGGCAGGTTGAAGTTCTCTTCAGCGCCGACGTCGAAGACCTCTCGATGCAGGGCGACCGCGTCAGTGGAGTTGTGATCCGTCATGGCTCGCGCGACCGGCCGATCGCAGCGCGCCGCGGCGTGGTGCTGGCAACCGGCGGGTTCTCGCACGACGCCGTATTGCGCAAGCGCTTTTTCCCGGCGGCGGCTGGATTCGTCTCGGCGACCAACCCTTCCAGCACCGGCGACGGACTTCGGCTGGCGGCAGCGACTGGTGCCGCGCTCAATGCGGATGCGACCAGCCCGGCCTATTGGGTGCCGGCCTCGCTATTCCGCCGCGCCGACGGCAGCCGCGGCGTGTTCCCGCACCTTGTGACCGACCGCGCCAAGCCCGGCGTGATCGCCGTCAATGCCGCGGGCCGGCGTTTCGTCAACGAGGCGCTGTCTTACCACGAATTCGTGCTGGCCATGCTGCGCGACGGCAATGCCGAGCCGGACCGGCCGTTCTATTTGATTTGCGATCGCCGGTTCCTGTGGACCTACGGCCTCGGCCGGATCAGGCCGGCCACGCGGAGCTATCGGCGCTATGTGGCGAGCGGCGAGTTGGTCGAGGCGCCTGATATCGCGGGGCTCGCGGCGAAGATCGGCATCAAGCCGCGGGTGCTGGCGGCGACGATCGCGAGCTACAACGAAGGCGCGAAGGAGGGGCGCGATGGCGAATTCGGCCGCGGCAGCACCATCTATCAGCGCCACCTCGGCGATATCAGCCACAAGCCTAATCCCTGCGTCGCGCCCATCCTCCGCGCCCCGTACTTCGCGATGCGCATCCATCCGGCCGATCTCGGCACGGCCGTCGGCATGAAGGTCGATCCGCAAGCCCGGGTGCTGCGCGCGGACGGCACGCCGATTGCGGGCCTTTATGCCTGTGGCAATGACATGGGCTCGATCATGAACGGGAATTATCCGGGACCGGGCATCACGCTGGGGCCAGCACTGGTGTTTGGATATATCGCAGGAAGGCATCTGGCGGAGGGAAGCGTCACACGTGAGACCGCTGCAGGCGTGTCGGCGTCGGTTTAGCTATTTCCACCGCTGCCATGCTCCGCGAAAGTGGGGCATCCAGTACGCCGCGGCCCATCGGTTCAATCACAACCGCCTCGGAGTACTGGATCGCCCGGTCCCGGCTCCGCCAAGGCTACGCCGCGGCCCACACGAGCACACGAGCGCTTGGCACGCCGAAGCTTCAGCGAAGGCGGCAAGCCGGGCGACGACACTGAGTATGTGGCGAGACTCTGGATTGCTTCGTCGCATGGCTCCTCGCAATGACGGGGAGAGAGCCTGCGTTCTTAGCCGCTACTCCGCCGCCGCCGCAAAACGGCTGTTCTCCAGCTCCGCCTCCAGCCGTGCCGTCTCGGCCGCCGCCAGCTTGATGTTGGTCTCCTTGACGTGGCCGAAGCCTCGGATCGTCTCGGGCACGCGCGCGAGGCGTGCCAGCAGCGGGATCTGCTCTGCCTTCAGCCCGGCCATCCGCTGATCGATCATCGCCAGATAATCCTCAACCAGCTTGCGCTCGGTCCGGCGCTCCTCGGTGCGGCCGAACGGATCGAGCGCGCTGCCGCGCAGGAACTTGAGCTTGGCGAGAACGCGGAAGGCATGGATCATCCAGCCGCCGAACTCCTGCTTCTGCAGCCGGCCTGTCGTCTTGTCGCGCTTGGCGAAGATCGGTGGTGCCAAATGGTATTTCAGCGTGAAGTCGCCGTCGAATCTCTCCGAGACCTTCTTCGCGAAGCTGCCGTCGGTGTAGAGCCGGGCGACCTCGTACTCGTCCTTGTAGGACATCAGCTTGAATAGGTTCTTGGCGACGGCCTCGGCCAGCTCGGTTGATGCGGGCGAGGCGGCCGTTTCCGCCTTGCGCACTTTTGCAACGCCCGCGAGGTAGCGGTCGGCATAGGTCTTGTCCTGATAGCCGGTCAGGAATTCCGCGCGCGTCGCGATGATGTCGTCGAGCGACTTCGTCGGTGCCGCCGCCCGGCTCTTGAACTGCAGCACGCTGCGCACCCGCGACATGTCGTGGGCGGCCAGGCGTCCCCAGGTGAAGGCGAGCTCGTTCATCTCGATCGCGGCGCCGTTGATCTCGATGGCGCGCAGCAGCGCTTCCAGCGACAGCGGGATCGCGCCCTTCTGGAAGGCAAAACCGAGCATGAAGGGGTTGGTGGCGATGCTGTCGCCCATCAGCGCGGCGGCTATGCCTGTGGCGTCGATGATGTCGAGGTTCTTGTCGCCGACGGCGTCGCGCAGCACGGTCTGCATCGTGCCCATCTCGAAGTCGAGATCGGGGTTTTGCACAAAGCTCGCGGTCGGCTGCAGATCGGCGTTGATATAGGCTTTGGTCACGCCGCGCTCGGCACGGCTGAGCGCGGAGGGACCTGCCGAGACGATCATGTCGCAGCCGAGGATGACGTCGGCGCCGCCCGTGGTGATGCGGACCGCGGCGATATCCTCCGGCTTCGGGGCGATGCGGACGTGGCTCATCACGGCGCCGTTCTTCTGCGACAGGCCGGTGAAGTCGAGCGCCGAGCAGCCGCGGCCGTCGACATGGGCCGCCATGCCTAGCAGGGAGCCGATGGTGATGACGCCGGTGCCGCCGATGCCGGTGACGAGGATGTTGTAGGGCGCGTCCAGCTCGCTTGCGGGCGGCAGCGGCAAATCGGCGAATAGCTGGCCGGAATCGACGGCCGAAGTCTTCATGCGCTTGAGCGAACCGCCATGAACGGTGACGAAACTCGGGCAAAAACCCTCGACGCAGGAAAAGTCCTTGTTGCAGTTCGACTGGTCGATCTGGCGCTTGCGGCCGAACTCGGTCTCCAGCGGCTGCACCGAGACGCAGTTGGAGGCCTGCGAGCAGTCGCCGCAACCTTCACAGACCAGCTCGTTGATGAAGGCGCGCTTGGCGGGATCGGGATAAAGCCCGCGCTTGCGGCGTCGGCGCTTTTCCGCGGCGCAGGTCTGGTCGTAGATCACGACCGTGAGACCCTTGATGTCGCGCAGCTCGCGCTGGACAGCATCGAGCTCGCGGCGGTGATGGATGGTCGCGCCTTGCGGGAAGTAGTTTCCTTGCGGGTACTTGCCCGGATCGTCCGAGACGATTGCCAGGCGCTTGACGCCCTCGGCCCAGACCTGATGCGCGATCTGCGCGACGTTGAAGGCCCCTTCGGCGGGCTGGCCGCCGGTCATGGCGACGGCGTCGTTATAAAGGATCTTGTAGGTGATGTTGATGCCGGCGGCCGATGCCGCGCGGAGCGCCAACAGCCCGGAATGGGTGTAGGTGCCGTCGCCGAGATTCTGGAAGATGTGCGTCTCGCTCGTGAAGGGTGACTGGCCGATCCAGTTCACGCCCTCGGCGCCCATATGCGAGATCAGATCGGTGCGGCGGGTCGGCATGCTCAGGGCCATGCCGTGGCAGCCAATGCCAGCCATGGCGCGGCTGCCTTCAGGCACGCGGGTCGAGGTGTTGTGCGGACAACCCGAGCAGAAGAACGGCGTGCGAGCCAGCTTGATCTGCGTGCCGGTGGTGACCGGATTGTCGAAGGCCTCGAGCCGCGCGAGGCGCTGCTCCAGCACCGGGCTGTGATGGCCGAGCTTGCGCAAGCGCGCCACCAGCGCGCCGGCGACGATGGTCGGCGTCAGCTCGCCCTCGCTCGGGAGCAGCGGCGCGCCGCTTTCGTCGCGCTTGCCCGTGATCGTCGGGCGCCGCGATGCATCGATATTGTAGAGGATGCGCATCAGCTGGTCTTCGATGAAGCCGCGCTTCTCCTCGACCACGAGCACGTCTTGCAGACCCTCGGCGAAACGCTTGGCGCCGCTTTCTTCCAGCGGCCAAGTCAGGGCAACCTTGTAGATGCGAAGACCGAGGTCCTGCGCGTCCTTGTCGGTGATGCCGAGATCAGCCAGCGCCTGGCGCAGATCGAGATAGGCCTTGCCGGTCGCGACGATGCCGAGCCGCGCAGGCTTGGAATCGAGCACGATGCGGTCGAGCTGGTTGGCGCGGGCGAAGGCCTGCACCGCCGCCATCTTCGGGCCGAACAGGCGCCGCTCCGCTTCCAGCGGCGGATCGGGCCAGCGGATGTTGAGGCCGCCGGGCGGCATCTCGAAATCGTCAGGGAGCACGATCTTGATGCGTTCAGGGTCGCTGTCGATCGACGCCGAACTCTCCACGGTTTCGCTGATCGCCTTGAAGCCGACCCAGCAGCCGGAGAAGCGCGACAGCGCAAAACCGTAGAGGCCGAGATCGAGATAGTCCTGCAGCGTCGCCGGATTGATCACGGGGATCAGCGCAGCTGCAAACACCTGCTCGCTCTGATGCGCCAGCGTCGAGGACTGGCAGCCGTGGTCGTCGCCGGCCAGCGCCAGCACGCCGCCATTGAGCGCGGTGCCGGCCGCATTGGCATGCTTGAGGGCATCGACCGAGCGATCGACGCCGGGGCCCTTGCCGTACCAGATGCCGAAAACGCCATCGACCTTGGCACCGGGAAACAGGCCGACCTGCTGGCTGCCCCAGACCGCCGTCGCCGCCAGATCCTCGTTCAGGCCAGGGACGAAGGCGATGTCATGCTTCTGGAGGTGCGACTTCGCGCGCCACAACGCGTGGTCGTACATGCCGAGCGGGGAGCCGCGATAGCCGGAGATGAATCCGCCGGTGTTGAGACCCTGGAGCCGGTCGCGTTCGCGCTGCAACATGGGCAAGCGAACCAGAGCCTGTGTGCCGGACAGGAAGATCCGCTTCGATTCGAGCCGGTATTTGTCGTCCAGCTCGACCTGCAACAGCGTCATTTCGGCAGTCCTTGTGTGGTAGTCCGGCGAGGGATTTTGCGCCGCGGGAGGCTTGCGGCTTTGCGAAGCGGGAGATCCCAGTCAAGAGCATGGGCCGGCGAAGTCAATATCGCTGGCCGCATCCGTGGCGCTCCTGATAGTCATGGCTTCCAGTGGAGAACATCATGGCTGCAAACGCATTCGACACCGAGATCACAGCGACGGCCGAGGCCCTGATTGGACCGTGGCGCCAGCCGCGTCAGATGCTGCAAGCGCAAACCTATGATGCGCACGCGTCCATTCACGACGACGCCACCGCGCAGAAGCTCGGCTTCAAGGGCGGCACCATCGAAGGCCCGACGCATTTCAGCCAGTTCGCTCCGCTCTGCGCGCAGCTGTGGGGACACACCTGGTTCGAAACCGGCTGCCTGTCCGCGCATTATCGCAGCGTCTGCTATGAGGGCGAGGAGGTGCAGGCGATTCTGTCGAAGCCACTGCCCGGGACAAGCCAGTGCCAGATCCAGATGGTCAAGCGCGACGGCACCGAGGTGCTGCGCGGCACGGCTTCGGTCGGTGAACCGCACGCAGCGACTGCGCTGGAGGCGCGCCTCGCCGAGCTCAAGCCGCTCGCCGATCCCGTCATCCTGCGCGACGTCAAGGTGGCGCAGACCGGCAAGCGACAGACGGTCCGCATGGCGTTCGATCAGACCATGGGCGACCTCTATCCGTTCTCGCTGCGGCAGAAGCTCGCCGTCATCACCGAGAATTCGCCGTACTATTCCGGCGCCGACAACCCCTGGGGCAGACCGATCATCCCGATGGAGATGCTGAGCGTGCTGTTCCAGTATCGCTCGAAGGACGATCCGCTCCCGGCCAAGGGCCCGGCCGTCGGCCTGTTCGCCGATCAGGAGATCCGGCTGATCAAGGGCCCGCTCTTCGAGGGCGAGGAGTACGAAGTCGAGCGCGAGGTGGTCGCGCTCTCCGGCAGCCGCCGCACCGAAAGCGCCTGGGTCAGGACACGCGTGTTCGACAAGGCGGGCACCATGGTGGCCACCATGCTGCTGAACATGGCGACGATGAAGGACTCCTATGCGCCGTACGAGGAAGAGTATCGGCAGCTGTATGGGGCGTAGGAGCGATGGCTGCACCCTCTCCCCTTGTGAGGGGAGAAGGGAAGAATGCTGCCAATCGGCCGCCCATCCTTTAAGCAGATGCACGCGGCGAAGCCGTCGCACAGGGAATATGCAGGCGCCGATCGCTTGCGTAACCTTCTGACTACACAACGAATTCCCTCGCGTCCGGCGCTCCACCGCAATTGTACACAATGGCACGGCGCTTGCAGAACTCCGGCAAAGAGAGTTCTCGCGAGGGGCGGGCGTCATGCTGGACTCGAGCAAGTCGACATTGGGCGTCATCAGCGCCGAGCCCGAGCCGATCAGGCTCGACTGGCCGAGCACCGCGCTTCTCATCATCGACATGCAGCGCGACTTCATGGAGCCCGGCGGCTTCGGCGAGACGCTCGGCAACGACGTCAGCCAGCTTGCGCGCGCGGTGAAGCCGATCGGCACCGTGCTGACGGCGGCGCGCGACACCGGCATGCTGGTGATCCACACCCGCGAGGGCCATCTGCCCGATCTCTCCGACGCGCCGCCGGCGAAAGTCGAACGCGGCGCGCCGTCTTTGCGCATCGGCGACCCCGGTCCGATGGGCCGCATCCTCATTCGCGGCGAGGCCGGTCACGACATCATTCCCGAGCTCTATCCGCTCGACAGCGAGATCGTGATCGACAAGCCCGGCAAGGGCGCGTTCTACGCCACCGAGCTCGGCGACGTGCTGGAGAAATACGGCATCGAGAATCTGCTGGTGTGCGGCGTCACCACTGAGGTGTGCGTCAACACCACCGTGCGCGAGGCCAATGACCGCGGCTACCGTTGTGTCGTCATGTCGGACGGCTGCGCGTCCTACTTCCCCGAGTTTCACGAGATGGGCCTGAAGATGATCAAGGCCCAGGGCGGCATCTTCGGCTGGGTCGCAACCTCAGCCGCAGTCCTGGAGGCAATGAAGGTTTCGACCACATAGGGGTATTGTCATGAGCACATTGACGGGGACGGCCGGCAAATCTGACTTGAACAAGTCCGAGTTCAAGCCGGCGCTATGGACATCGGGCGACTGGAATGCGTTTTTCGGCTTCGGCACCAATATCCTCGTCAACATGCTGGTGCTCACGGGGCTGCTGCGCTTCGTCTTGAAGATGCCGGACAGCCTGGTGTTCGGCCGCATCCTGCCCGCGCTAGGGCTGATGATGTGCCTCTCGACCTTCTACTATGCCTACCTCGCCTACCGTCTGGCGCAGAAGACCGGCCGCAACGACGTCTGCGCGCTACCCTCGGGCGTCAGCGTGCCGCACATGTTCATCGTCACCTTCGTCATCATGCTGCCGATCACGCTGAAGACCGGCGACCCGCTCAAGGGCTGGTCGGCCGGCCTGGTCTGGGTGTTCTTCCAGAGCTTCATTCTCATGATCGGCGGTTTCATAGCGCCGTTCATCCGCAAGATCACGCCGCGCGCGGCGCTGCTCGGCACGCTTGCCGGCGTTTCCGTCACCTTCATCTCGATGCGGCCGGCGCTTGAGATGTATATGACGCCGCAGATTGGTCTCGTCTGTTTCGCCATCATCCTGGTGAGCTGGTTCGGCGGCGTGAAATATCCTCGCGGCATTCCCGCGGGCCTCGTAGCGATCGCCGCCGGCATGATCATCGCCTGGGGCTCGAACCTGTTCGGTCTTGGCCTCGGTGGACTTAGCGTCAAGGGTGTCGGCGATGCCTTCGCCAATTTCGGCTTCTCGGTGCCGCTTCCCGCCGTGGGTTACGTCTTTTCCGGCTTCGAATTCCTCGGCATCATCCTGGTCACCGCCATTCCGTTCGGCATCTATGACCTCGTCGAAGCCATGGACAATGTCGAGAGCGCGGAAGCCGCCGGCGACGAATATCCAACCACGCGAGTGCTCACGGCGGACGGCGTCGTCAGCCTGATCGGCTGCCTGATGGGCAACCCTTTCATCAACGCCGTCTATATCGGCCATCCCGGCTGGAAGGCGATGGGCGGCCGCATCGGTTACTCCGCCGCAACCGGCATCATGGTGATCGTGCTGGCCTGGTTCGGCATCATCTCGGTGCTGCTGGCCCTCGTGCCCGTGGTCGCGATCTCGCCGATCCTGCTCTACATCGGCATGCTGATCGGCGCCCAGGCGTTCCAGACCACGCCGGTCAAGCACGCGCCCGCGATCGTGCTGGCGCTGACGCCGCATCTGGCCGCCTGGGCCAAGCTGCAGATCGACACGATGCTGGGCTCGACCATGAATGCGGCGGCAACCGTCGGCGGCATGGCCGCCGACAAGGCCGACGCGGTGAAGGCTGCCGCGATCGCCGCGCTGCCGCAGCAGGGCGTGTTCTACCACGGACTGGAGGTGATGGGCGGCGGCTCCATCCTCGGCGGCCTCATCCTGGGCGCGATCGGCGTCTTCATCATCGAGCGCGACTTCGAGAAGGCATCAGGCTTCGCGCTGGTCGGTGCGGTCCTGACCTATTTCGGCTTCATGCATGGCGAGGCCGTCGGCATCGGCGGCGGATTCGGTGTCACGCCCGCCGTTGCGCTGGCCTACGCCGCGATGGCCGCCGGCCTGTTCGCGGCCAGCAAGCTTGGCGCCGGCGGACACTATGCCGCCCATCCGGAGCTGTCGGCCGCGCCGGCGGAATAGGAGAAGCGAAGCGGAGATTGCGGCCGGGCGGCGATATGCTGCCCGGCCGTTTCCTTTCAAGCCGCACGACAAGGCAAGTCAACCGAGCTGGTTGATCCACTCGCGGAATAGCTCCGGGCCAGCGTCGACGGCAGCTGCGAGATCGCGGGAGTCGCGCGCTGCGCGCGGCGAGTAGCCGAAGCGTTGCCGGAAGCTGCGGCTGAAATGGGCCTGGCTCACGAAGCCGAATTCAGCTGCGATCTCCGCATTCCAGCGGTCTTCGTCGGCGTCATCCAGCAGCACATGGATCGCCTCGAGCCGCCGTCCGCGGATGTAATCGGCGACGCCCGCCAGCGGCGTGAAGACCCGATAGAGCACCGAGCGCGACACGCCGATCTCGCGGCAGATGGTTGCCACCGAGAGATCGGGGTGACCGAGGTTCTGATCGATGAAACGGCTGGCGCGATGAAGGATGGCGATGTCGCGCCGGGCGAGCCCTTGCTCGCGCGGCCGCGCGGCCATGCCGAAACATCCGCGCAGCAGCCCGAGCGTCGTCTGGATCGCCTCGGGCGCCTCGTTCCCGTCCATCGCCGGAAGCCGTCGTCGCAGCAGTCCCATCTGATCGGCGAGCACGCGGCCGGCGGCGCCGTCGAGGACGAGCCCGTGCAGGTCGAGACCATCGGGCGCGGCGTTGACGATTGCATCGCGCTCGACGTCGAGGCTGATCGTGTCGGTCGCCGTGGCGATGCCGTCGAAGCGCCGGGTCAGGTCGAGCACTAGCACCTGGCCGGGGCCGGCCGAGATCGGCTCGCCGTCGACCTCGCCGCTCCAGGCGCCGCGACGGAGCAACAGCAGCGCGAATGAGTTGCGGCCATCGGCCTTTGCCAGCGCGGCGGTGCGGGTGAAGCGCACGGGCCCCATCCTGGTGGATGCGGTCACCAGGCCGCCCAGCAGCCAGGCCTCGGCCAGAACCTCGAAGTCGTCGCTGGACGTGCCTTCGGGGACCGACACCTCATAATGGGTGAGAATCGCGCGGTAGCGATCGAGCCGCTCGGCGGCGGGTAGCTCCGCTGTATCGAACCGCAGATACGGAATTTTCGTCATGCCAGGCCGCTCCCTCCGGCAGTTGGTCTGCAAATTGGGACGATCAGGCAAGTTTCCACGCCGTCGAACCGCAGTCTCCGGGCATGAATATTCATATTATCGCGCGCGGGCCAGACGTGAGTGTTTGCCGGCCCGAGCAATTTGCAATGACGTGAAGGTGAGCGATGGATAGGCGAGGGGCGGGTCTTGCGGTGCGGTTGGCCGAAGGGCGGACCGGCGAGACAGCGGGACGAACGCGGGGGGAAGCGACGCGGCGGCAAATGTGGCCAGCTGCGATCTGTGTCGTGGCGGCGCTCGCGCTGGCCGCGGTCGTCGACGTGTCATCCGCGCAGGCACAGTTCGTCTGTACCGACGCCAGCAACAGCACCGGCGGCGCTGTCGCCGTTGCCGCCGGAAGCACGGCGTGCGGTGCCAGCAGCACGGCGGGCGGTGCATCCGGCACGGCCTATGGCGCCTCCAGCACTGCCTCTGGCTATAATGCTCTCGCCGTCGGCGCTTCTAGTCAGGCGACCAACGTGCAGACCACCGCGATGGGATTTGGCGCCCTCGCGATCGGTCAGCACGCCTCCGCCGCCGGCGCGCAGAGCGCGGCGACCGGCTACGAGAGTACCGCCTACGGCTATGTGAGCAGTGCGACCGGCAATCAAACCGTGGCCGTCGGCACCAACAGCAGTGCACCCGGCTGGTACTCGACGGCGGTGGGGGCCGCCTCCCGGGCCTCCAGCGACTTCGCGACTGCGACCGGTGGCCGGAGCACAGCGACCGGCCTCGCCAGCTCAGCCTACGGCATGGACAGCTATGCC
Source organism: Bradyrhizobium sp. CIR48 (assembly GCF_014198315.1). NCBI lineage: Bacteria > Pseudomonadati > Pseudomonadota > Alphaproteobacteria > Hyphomicrobiales > Nitrobacteraceae > Bradyrhizobium > Bradyrhizobium sp. CIR48. Next base: position 500,096 of record NZ_JACIHG010000005.1, on the reverse strand, counting down.
TATGCCGACAGTTCGGTGGCGGTCGGATCGTGGGCGGTCGTCAACGCCGGCAGCACGAGCGGAACGGCTGTCGGCAACAACACCACGGTGACCGGCGTCAACAGCACCGCGGTCGGTGCGTTCAACACCGTCACCGGCACCAACAGCGGTGCATTCGGCACGGGTCAAACCGTGCGCGGCAATGGCAGCTACGCCATCGGCGACCCCAATACGCTGAACGGCAATGGCAGCTTCGTGCTCGGCGACAACAACACCGTCAACGGCACCAACCAGACCGGCCGGGGCGACAACGTCAATGTGGTCGGCTCCAACAACGCGGTGGCCGGCACGGCAAGCGCTGCCGGATCCTCCGTGTTCGGCTCCGGCAACACCGTCAATGCGCCCAATGCGCTGGTGATGGCGAACGCGGGGACCGTGACCGGCGCGGGCGGCATCGCAATCGGCAACACCGTTTCGGTCACTGGGGCCAATGCCTTCGCTGTCGGCAACAATTCCAGCGCCGGCTTTGCCAATTCCGCCGCATTCGGCAATGGCGCTACAGTGACCCGCGCCAACCAGCAGACGTTCGGGACGACCGGCAACACCTACACCATGGCCGGCATCACCTCTTCGGCCAGCAAGGCTGCGCAGAGCGGCACGACCCAGCTTGTCACCTCCGATGGCGCCGGCAATCTGGCGACCACGACGCTTGCCAATCTCGGCATCGCCTCGGCCAGCGATCTCAGCGCCATCAATGGCCAGCTCGCCAGCATCAACGGCCGCCTCGACGACCTCAGCAGCAGGACCAGCAAGGTGACCAGCGGCGTCGCCATGGCCTTTGCCATGGCCGGCGTGCCGACGCTGCTGCCGAATGAGAGTTTTGCCGTGACCATGAACTACGGGACCTTCGAGCGGGCCAACGGTCTCGCGTTCAACGCGGCACTACGTCTCAATCAGAACATGCAGTTCAACGGCGGAATAGGTTACGGGCCCGACCAGCGGGTCGCCGGCGGACGCGTCGGCTTGCGCATGGGCTGGTGAGTGCATGGTCGTATCGCCACGATTGATCGTAGGTATGATCCTCATCGCAGCCTGCGCACCCATGCGTGCGGAGACGCAATCACCGCCTTCCGGCTTTGCGGATCGTTGGGCGGTTCAGCCCGCCGCGGCCCCGACACGACAGGGCGGGCCGCAGGTCACCGTCGAGCAGGCACTCTATCTGATCCGCTCCTCGCTCCTGACGTTGAATGACGCCAATCGCTCCGGCAATTATTCGGTGTTGCGCGACCTTGCCGCACCTGAATTCCAGGCCAGGAATAGTGCCGCCGATCTCGCGCTTGCGTTCTCCGACCTGCGGGCCCGCAAGTTCGACCTGTTTGGAGCCGCACTTCTCGCCCCGCGATTGTCGGCGGCACCCAACGTCAATGGCCGCGGCATGCTGCGGCTCAGCGGCACCATTCCGACGAGGCCGTTGCAGATCGATTTCGATCTGATGTTTCAGGATGTCGGCGGTAGCTGGAGGCTCCATGGACTATCGGTCGCGACACCCGCGGCTGCGGCCGAAGCCACCTCGCCGCAAGCGGAAGCCTCAAAGCACTAGTCTCAGGGCCGGACGGCCGGCGTCTCCATCGGCAAGCCGCGCGCCCGCGACATCAGATAAAGCCCGAGCGCGACCAGCTCGGGCGAGCCGTAATCATAGGCCTGGGCGCGGACGCCGCTCATGCAGCTGCGCAGCCGTCGCTCCAGCGATCCCAGCGTTTGCCATTCCAGGCGGTAGAGCGGATAGCCGGTCGGCTGTCCTTGCGTGATCGGCGCGCCCGCGAGGCGCTTGTCGAAATTGTCGTCGTGGCAATTGGTGCAGGCGAGGTTGAGCTGACCCTCGCGCTGCATGAAGAGGTCGCGGCCTTGCTCCACGAAGGGCTTTGCTTGCGGATCGTCGCCGGCAGTGATCGCGACACCGCGCGATTGATGGGCGACGAAGGCGGACAGCGCCAGGAGGTCGCGGCTCTCGTAAGGCAGTGGCGACGCCTGCTGATGATTGGAGCGGCAGAGATTGATGCGCTGGTCGAGCGTGACGGGGCGACTCAGCGCCTTGTCGAAGGCCGGGTAGCGTGCGGCAACACCCTTCATGCTGGTGCGTGCATCGCCATGACAATCCGCGCAGGCTTTCTCGGCTCTGCCGATCTTCTTGTCCCATAGCTGTTCGCCATCGAGCACGAACAGCATGCCGGGATTGGAGGTGTCGTCATCCTGCATGGCGCGCGTGTCCGGGCCCATGAAGAAGTAGCCGGACCGGCGCGCATCGTGCGGGACTTCACCAGCGAGCAGGGCAGGCGCTGCGGCGAACAAGGCCGCTGCTGCTATCGCGTGCCAAACGCTCATTCGACAATGATCGATGCCGACGCGGTGGAGGAATAGCCGTTGTCGCCGATCCACTCGAACTCGAACTTGCCGCTTTCCCTGGCGACCGTGAAGAACGACAGATAAGGATTGGCCGCGATCGCCGGAAACAGATCGGCGCGGAAGATCTCGGCGCCGTTGTAGCGGCAGGTGAAGCTCGTGATGATGTCGCGCGGTACCAGTTTGCCGTCTGTGGTATGGCGGAAGCCTGTTTCCATGATGTGCGAGGTCAGCGTGCGGATCTCGATGACGTCGCCGCGCTTCGCCTTCGCGGGAACGTTGATGAGCGCGGCCATCAGTTCATCTCCTCGGTGCAGGCGGCCAGCGTAACGACCACGTCGGCGGCGACCTGCCAGAACGTGTCGTCGGACAGGCGGGCGATCGCCACCACCTTCTGGGTGTCGGCGAGGCGGATGCGTGTCGCGACCTGAGCGCGGCCGGTGGAGGGGCCGAAATAGAAATTGCCGATGTTCGGCTGCGGGTTCTTCTCGTTGAAGACGTGGATGCTCTTGACGTGGTCGTCCGCCGTCATCGGGCTTGCAACGCTCACCGTCATCGGCACGGTGTTGCCGTTCTCGACCAGCGGCGGAATGTCGAGCTTCACCCTGCCGGTGCGAATTGGTGCTTCGCCGACGACATTGCGGATTGCGGTGTTGAGCATCGCGGGCGTCGCGTGAAGCGGACGCAGGGTGACGATCGGGATCGTCCCGGCGGCCGTCACGCCTCCGGCGAGGCTCAGAAATTGTCGTCGCGTGGTTGGCATGAACAGTCCTAGTCGCGAAGCGTTGCAAGAAAAGCCACGATGTCCTCGATCTCCGCCGCCGACAAGATCGGCTTGCCGGTGAAATTGCGTCCGACTCGCACGAGGTCGCCGTTGCGATAATAGGACGGCATGATGGTGTCCGGGTTGAAGCGCGCCGCATCGACCAGCCGAAGCCGCAACTGGCTCGCCGACCATCGGTTCCCGGCGCCTGTGAGGTCAGGCGCGAGATCTCCCTGGAACCGCGTTTCCGGGAAAGGGCCGGAATGGCAGAGGATGCAGGTCGTGGTGCGCGCCAGCACCAGCGCGCGGCCGCGCACGGCATCGCCTGGCGTGCCGGTGAGCGATTCCACTATGCCGTCGCCGGCTACCTTGTAGGAGGCGAGTTCGTCCGCGCGCGCAACGCTGACGAAGGCGAGACTGGCGGCGATCAGCGCCACGCCATGGACGAAGGATTTAGCCAAAGGTGTCCGCCGTGATGATTTGAAACCAGCGCTCGGCTTCGGTCGCCTCGCGGGCGCGCAATTCGCGCGGGGCATCGACTGGGCTCGTCGCGCCGCCCTCGACCTCGGCAAAGATGTCGCCTTTCGGCTGATAATTGCCTGCAAGCAAAAATCCATAGCCTGGCGCGACGGTGTTGTAGCAGACGCCGGTCAGCCGTGGCGTCTCGGGTGCTCGGCCCGCGAGCAAAGCGACGATGGCAGCGGCGCAAGCCTTGCCCTGCCCGCTTGCGGCCGAGGCCGATTTGGGAATGCCGCCGCCGAGGCAGGCGTCGCCGATGACATGGATGTTCTTGACGAGCTTCGACTCGAAGGTCACGGGATCGATCGGACACCAGCCGGTGTGGTCCGCCACGCCTGCGATCTCGGCAATGCGTCCCGCGCGTTGCGGCGGAATGACATTGGCGACATCTGGCGTGTAGTTGCCGAACTCGGTGACAATGGTCATGGTCGCCGGATCGACCGAGGTCACGCGGCCGCCTTGTGACAGCGCGATGCGCTCGATCATGTCGCCGTAGAGCTCCTTCCACGCCCTCTCGAACAGCCGCTGCTGGGAGAAATTGTCCTTGGCGTCGAGGATCAGAACTTTCGAGCGTGGCTTGTTCGTCTTCAGGTAATGCGCAATCAGGCTGGCACGCTCGTAAGGCGCCGGCGGGCAGCGCGAGGGATTAGCGGGGATTGCGATCGCGACGGTGCCGCCGTCAGCCATTGCCTCCAACTGCCTGCGCAGCAACAGCGTTTGCGCGCCGGCCTTCCAGGCGTGCGGCATCTTCTCCGATGCGGCGTCGTCATAGCCGGGCAGGGCTTCAAAGTGGAAGTCGATGCCGGGCGAGAGCACGAGGCGGTCATAGGCAAACGTGGCGCCATCGGCGGCCGTCACGCTGCGCTTTTGCGCGTCGACGGCCGTCGCGGCCTGAGCAGCGACGGTGACGCCCTCGGCGGCGAGCTTGTCATAGCCGAACTGTTGCGTCTCCATTTCGCGCAGGCCGGCGATCACCTCGTTGCTGAAGGGGCACGACGTGAAGGTCTTGTTCGGCTCGATCAGCGTCACCTGCAAGCCCGCCTGCGCACGCTTGAGCGCCCGCGCGCAGGCCGCTCCACCAAAGCCGCCGCCGACCACGACGATGCGGCCTGCGGATTGCGCGCGCAGGATCGAGGGGACGGCAAACGATGTGGCCGCGGCGGTGATGCCGAGAACGGCATTCCGCCGTGTCACCGGCGCATTCATGAATTTTGTCCGCAAAATGCCGCGGCGGCCGTCGTGGCCGCCGCGGCTGTGCTTAGGCGAAGGTGATGTTCTGGTCCCGCAGCGGCACGGAGCGGATGCGCTTGCCGGTCGCGGCGAAGTACGCATTGAGCACCGCCGGCGCTGCGACGCCGATGGTAGGCTCGCCGACGCCGCCCCAGAATCCGCCGCTCGGCACCATCACCGATTCAACTTTCGGCATCTCGTTGATGCGCATCGAGTTGTAGGTGTCGAAGTTGGTTTGCTCGATCTTGCCGTCCTTGACGGTGCAGCCGCCGTAGAACAGCGCGGAGAGGCCATAGACGAAGGACCCCGCGATCTGCCGCTCCACCTGCGCCGGATTGACGACGTAGCCGGGATCGGTGGAGGCGACGATGCGATGCACCTTGATCTTGCTGCCGTCGGTCACCGAGATTTCGGCGGCGCCAGCAACATAGCTGCCATAGCCCATGACCTGGGCGATGCCGCGATAGACGCCCTGCGGCGCCGGTGTGGTCCAGCCGATCTTCTCGGCAACGGCATTGAGCACCGCCAGATGCTTGGGATGGTTGCCCATCAGCTTGCGACGGAATTCGAGCGGGTCCTGGCCTGCGGCCTGGGCCAGCTCGTCCATGAAGCATTCCATGTAGATGGCGTTGTGATTGACGTTGACGCCGCGCCAGAAGCCCGGCGGAACGTGCGGGTTGCGCATCGCATGCTCGACCAGCAGGTTCGGCACCGAATAGCCGAACGCCGCTTCGCCGGATTGGGCGACGCCCTGGAAGGCAGCTGGGTCCATGCCGTTCTGCAGCGCTTCGGGGCGCAGCGAGAACAGGATCGATTGCCCGGACAGGCGGTAGTGCAGCGCGACCAGATTGTTGTTGGCATCGAACGCGCCGGTCATCTTGCACTGGGTGATCGGGTGGTACCGGCCGTGCGCCATGTCCTCTTCGCGCGACCACAACAGCTTGACCGGGGTGCCCGGCATCTCTTTGGCGATCATCACGGCCTGGCGGACATAGTCGGTCTGGCCGCGCCGGCCGAAACCGCCCCCTAACATCACCTTGTGCACGTCGCACTTGTCGGCCGGCAGGCCGGAAGCTTCGAGCACCGCCGCGAACGCCGCCTCGCCATTCTGCGTGCCGCACCAGACCTCGCATTTGTCCGCGGTGTAGAGCGCGGTGGCGTTCATCGGCTCCATCGTGGCGTGGTTCTGGTAGGGATAGGAGTAGACGGCCTCGACCTTCTTGGCGGCGCCGGCAATCGCGGCCTTCGCATCGCCGTTCTTGTTGCCGACATAGGCCGGCTGGTCGTTGTTGAGGCCTTCGGCCAGCCACTTCGCAATCGACTCGCTGGAGACCTTTGCGTTGTCGCCCTCGTCCCAGACGATCGGCAACGCCTCCAGCGCGGTCTTGGCGTGCCACCAGGTGTCGGCAACGACCGCGACCGCGGTATCGCCGACCTTGACGACTTTCTTGACGCCTTTCATGCTGGCGATCTTGGCTTCGTCAAAGCTCTTCAGCTTGCCGCCGAACACGGGGCAATCCTTGATCGCCGCATTCAGCATGCCCGGCAGCTTGATGTCGGCGCCGTAGATCATGGCGCCGTTGGTCTTGTCGACGGTGTCGAGCCGTTTCACACCCTTGCCGATCAGCTTCCAGTCCTTCGGATCCTTCAGCTTGACGTCCGCCGGCGGCGTCAGCTTGGCGGCGGCTTCGGCGACCTTGCCGTAAGTCGTGGTCCTGCCCGACGGCGTGTGGGTGATGACGCTGTTCGCGGCCGCGCATTCGGAGGCCGGCACCTTCCAGGCGTCGGCGGCGGCCTGGATCAGCATCACGCGCGCGGTGGCGCCGCCCTTGCGGACATAGTCCTGCGAGGAGCGGATGCCGCGGCTGCCGCCGGTCGAGAAATCGCCCCATACGCGCTTGCGAGCGACGCTCTGGCCGGGTGTCGGATATTCGGTCGTGACCTTGGTCCAGTCGCATTCGAGCTCCTCGGCGACGAGCTGGGCGAGACCGGTGAGTGAGCCCTGGCCCATCTCGGAGCGGGCGATGCGAATCACGACGGTGTCGTCGGGCCTGACCACGACCCAGGCGCCGATCTCCGGCGAGCCGTCGGCGGCGCGGACCACGGCGGGGCCGCCGAAGGGGAGGTCGAGGCCGATCGCAAGGCCGGCACCGACCGCCGCGCTGCCGATGACGAAGGCGCGGCGGTTGAGCCGCGGCGAGACATGCTTATTCATGTGGGGATTTCCTTACGCGCTTGCGATCGTGTGGATCGCTTCGCGCACCTGCTGGAAGGTGCCGCAGCGGCAGATATTGGTGATGGCCTCGTCGATATCGGCGTCGGTCGGCTTCGGCTTCTCGCTCAGCAGCGCCGCCACCGCCATGATCATGCCGCTCTGGCAATAGCCGCATTGCGGCACGTCCTGGGCGATCCAGGCCTCCTGCACCTTGTGCAGCGCATCGCCGGAGGCGAGCCCCTCGATGGTGGTGATCTTCTTGCCCTCGGCTTCGCTGACCGAGACGCCGCAGGAGCGGGTGGCGACGCCTTCGATGTGAACCGTGCAGGCGCCGCATTGTGCAATGCCGCAACCGTATTTGGTGCCCGTCAGGCCGGCATTCTCGCGAATCGCCCAGAGCAGCGGCGTATCCGGCTCGACGTCGAGAGTGAAGGTTTTTCCGTTGATTGTTAGGTTTGCCATCGCAAGTCCCCTAATTGGCCCAATCCACCGATTGAACTCAGGGGCGCAATGTGTCCGGCAAACTGGAACTGTTCAAATCAACAGTCCGAGGGGTGAAATGCGAAGAATTACGCCGCCGAGGGAAGATTGTGGGGAGGGTGGTGTTTTGTCTCGCCCTCCATCATGGTTGATTCGGTCGTCCTTCCGCGGGCGCCAATCCATGGGTCTGAGGCGACGCCAGCTGTGAACGCCGGTTCCAGGCCCGGTCGAGGCCACGGCGACAGTTTGTCCCTTTTGCCGGGGTGCAAGACGCGGGCGCTTTGGTACACTGCGCCGACGCTAGAAGGAGTTCCATGAACGTGCCGAGTCCCAACGTACTGATGCTGTACCCGCTGTTCTCGGCAGAGTCCTTCTGGACCTTTGGCGAATCCTGCAAGGTATTGGGCGTAAAGCGCCCGGCCGCTCCTTTGGGCCTGATCACCGTTGCCGCGATGCTGCCCGAAAGCTGGGCGGTCCGGCTGATCGATTGCAACACGGCGCCCTTCAACGACGAGGATCTCGCCTGGGCCGATGTCGTCTTCACCGGCGGGATGATGCCGCAGCAGGCCGACACGCTGCGCCTGATCGAGCTCTGCCGCGCGGCCGGCAAGCCGGTGGTCGTGGGCGGCCCCGACCCGACTTCAAGCCCGCACATCTATGAGCGGGCCGACTTCCGGGTGCTCGGTGAGGCCGAGAGCGTCATCGACGAATTCATTGCGGCCTGGGAGGGTGGCGCGCGGAGCGGCACCTTCACCGCACCGAAATTCCAGGCGGACGTGACCAAGACGCCGGTGCCGCGTTTCGACTTGCTCAAGTTCGAGGACTATCTCTATCTCGGTGTGCAGTATTCGCGCGGTTGTCCGTTCACCTGCGAGTTCTGCGACATCATCGAGCTCTACGGCCGCGTGCCGCGGACCAAGACGATCGAGCAGATGTTCGTCGAGCTCGATAGGCTCTATCAGATGGGCTACCGCGGCCATCTCGACTTCGTCGACGATAATTTCATCGGCAACAAGAAGTCGCTGCGGCAATTCCTGCCTAAGCTCGCTGAATGGCAGCGGACCCACGGCTATCCGTTCGAATTGTCGACCGAAGCCTCGGTCAACCTGGCCGATGATCCCGAGCTATTGGAGTTGATGGGGGCGGCGAATTTCTTCGCCATCTTCGTCGGTATCGAGAGTCCGGATCCGGCAACGCTGGTCGCGATGCGGAAGAAGCAGAATACGCGGCGCAACATCGCCGAGAGCATCCACAAGATCTACGCCGCCGGCATGCTCGTCACCGCTGGCTTCATCGTCGGTTTCGACAATGAGAAGGTCTCCATGGCGGACGCCATGATCGATTTCATCGAGGAAGCGGCGATTCCCGTCAGCATGGTCGGGCTGCTCTATGCCTTGCCGAACACGCAGCTGACGCGCCGCCTGGAGCGCGAAGGCCGGCTCCACGCGGGCCACGATGTGGCGCCGACCATCGGCGCCGATCAGTGCACGGCTGGAATCAATTTCGATCCGGTGCGCCCGCTCCGCGACATCCTGACGGACTACAAGCGGGTGCTGGAGCACGTCTACAGCCCGGCTGCCTATTCAGGACGCGTCGACCGCCTCATGACGCTGCTCGACCGGTCTCGGCAGCGCCACGAGCTCGCCGAAGGCGATATCCGCGCCAAGCTCGGTGCGATGGAGACGGTGCACAAGGTGGTCACCGCCCTTCCCGAGGCGCGTGGACCGTTGTGGCAAACTTTCATGAACTGCGCCAAGCGCGACACGACATCCGCGCGCATTGCCGTGCAGATGATCGCAGCCTATGCCCATCTCGGACCGTTCTCGCGCAAGGTCATCGCCGCCATTGACGCGCGCCTGGCGGCGCTGGACGAGCAAATCCCGAGTCCGGCCGTGGCTGTGGGCGCGACCGAGGCTCGACATCTGGCCTGACATCCGGAGAGCGATGGAACCGCCCACGACGCTTTGATGCGCTGCCCGGCGTGCCGTCGGCAATCAAACTGGCTGTCATGTGTGAGATCCCGGCTTGACAGCAGGACAACCTCAAGCTGATCGTCGTCAGGACGACACCGGGCCCGCCGCGATTTCGGCGTCTGGACGTTCCGCGCGGGCATTTTGAGTTGGCCCGCGAGGCTCAGTGCTCGTCTGCCATTGCGACCGACGTCATTGCCGGAAAAGCTCTAGCGGGGGTTGGGCCATGTTCAGGAAGGTGATCCGCTGGTCGGTTGCGCTGATTGTCGTGGCGGTGCTGGTCTTCGCATATCTGCCTTCCTTCATCGCCGATTCCATCTACAAGAACGTCGACGACATCACCGATGGCGAGATGCCCGCCACCGTCACGGCCTTTCAATCGGGGCCGGACGTCGTCAGTACCATCGGTGGCAGTGGCGAGGGCCTGAACTGCAGCCTGCCGCCTTGGGCCAACATATTTTTCGACGGCGGCAGGGATTCCAACCAGAAGCGCCATCTCGTCCTGCAGCGCTTCAGGCAGGCGTGCGTCTTTCACGACCTGTGCTATCGCCACGGCCTTGCGACCTATGGCTATAACCAGAACGATTGCGACCGCATTCTGCAGAACGCAGCTTTTCGACTCTGTCTCTACATACGAAACGGCAGCCAGGAGAGCAGCGCGGCGCGCTGTCAGACCGACTCCAAGATGGTTCTGGCCGGCGTGAGCATCGGCGGATACGACGCCTATCGCGGCTGGGACCGATCGACCTATTTCGAGTTCGATTCGGACCCGTCGCGGTCGAACGGATTTCTGGTCAGCCGTGTGGTGGATCATCCGTTCAAGGCGGCCGCGCCGGCCAAATACGGCAGCGACCCCGATCAGGTCATTCTCATGTTCGAGAACGTCCGCTCCAATCTTGCGGTGACCTGCATCACCTGCGCGAGTGTTCCCGTTCTCGAGTGGACGACCGATCCCAACGCCGTCAGCGCCGAGTTGCGCTCGGTCGGCGTGACGCGGTTGCCGGAAGCGCTGCTCAAGCGCGAGCCCATGCTGTCCGAAACCATGCCGGTCTGGTTGCCGCCGCGCCGTCGACACGCGGCGCCGCATCTCCTGGTCGACGGAGCGGGCAAGGACCATCTGATCTGGATGAGCCGGAACAACCCGCAGGACAGCATGTCCTGTATCGTCGGCGCCGATCCGGCGCGCCTCCTCACCCATACCCTGCCGGCCCGGGATCTCTGCTCCGTCGATGCGGGCCCGTCGCTCAGCAGGGTGGAGGTCGACATGTTCGCGACCTCTCCGCTTCCGATGGAAGTGCCCGGAAGTCCGGATCTCGTCTACGCGACGTCGATCAGCACGCAGAAGACTAAGGAGCAGCATCTGAGCTTCTGCTCCCGCTCTGCATCCAGGAAGGTCGAGGAGTCCGGAGGCGACGACCGGTCCAAATGCGTCACCTTCCCCGAAACGGAGGTTCGCAAGGGCGCGGCGCTCGGTGCATTCCAGAACTTTCCGCTGGTTCGCGCCGGACAGCAGATCTATTTCGCGCGGGACATCGATCAGCGGACGGATTCGCTGTTGACCGCCGCCTGGCAGCGCGCCTTCGGCAACAGCTTCTCGCCCGACGGTGCCCTGCTCGTGATCGACGTTGCACCGCCGCTCGCCGCCAAAGGGCCTCTCTCGGCCAAGCTGAAGAAGATCGTCCGGTTCAACATCGACGATCGTTTCGATCCGATGATGCCGATCACGCGCAAGGCGGACGATTTGCGATTCCTGAGCCTCGAGGCGTCGAAGACAAGTGTGCACCTTCGCACGATCGATTTCGCCAAGGACAACCCCTCCGTTAACAATGCGCGGCTGACGATGGGCGACGGGGACGTGGACCTGGACCGCTCGTGGGCGGAGAGGCCCATGCTGGTGCTGGAGACCAGGGAGGCGCGACCGAGGACCAAGCTGGTGTTCTCCCGTGGGGAAATAGCGATCGAACCGGGCAAGCCCGACGTGTCCCGCGCGACGACCGAAGTGTTGACGCTGCAGACCCTGGTTTTCGAACGCGATGCCGCCGCGCCGTCGAATGCGCCGTTCGTGAAATCGGCCGGAGCTGCTTGCCGGGTCGTCTATGAGTTCGAAGCGAACCACACCGATTGGCCGTGCTATCGCGCCTTCGACCCCGACCGCGCGATGCGAGCCTCGCCAGCGACGCGGATGCAGGCCTCCCAGACGCTGGTTGGGCGGTTCAGCCAAGGCGGCGGCCATGGCCTCGCATTTCCCGATCTCTGCCTGAAGTCAGAGCCGATCATCCTGACGCCGCAAGGAGGCACGTTTGCGCCCCTGAGCGAGACCGCGGGCTGGAAAGGCCCGCCAAAGCTGACACGGACGATCAAATGTGAGCCGCTCGATGCCGCGGCAATCGTGAGCCGTCCCATCGCGCAGAAGGCTCCGTGAAGGCGGGCCGGCCAATGAGGCGCGCCAACGCGTTCGGTCTACTTCACCGCCAGCCGCAGGAAGCTCATCACGCTGCCGAGTGCGGCAAAGCCGGCGCCGAGCGCCAGCGCGACGGTTGCGCCGTCGTGACCGGCGAGCGCGAAGCAGAGCGCCGCGAGGGCCGCCCCCGTCGTCTGTCCCGTCAGGCGCGCGGTCGCGACGATGCCCGAGGCGCTGCCGCTGCGATGCGGCGGCGCGCTTGACATCACCGCCTTCATGTTCGGCGCCTGGAAGAAACCGAAGCCCATGCCGCAGATCACCATCCGCCAGATGATGTCGGCAATGGCGGGGTTGGCCGGAAGGGTCGCGAGCAGCGCCATGCCAAGGCCGAGCAGCACCAGGCCGATGCCGCCGAGCAGGCCGACCGCGTGGCGGTCGGACAGGCGTCCCGCGATCGGCGCCATGATGCCGACCACCAGCGGCCACGGCGTCATGAAGAAGCCGGTCTCGACCTGCGAGCGGCCGAGCACGTCCTCGAAATAGAACGGCAGCGAGACGAAGGCGAGGCCCTGCACGGCGAAGGAGCACACCGCAGTCGCGGCCGACAGTGCGAACATCGGCCGGCTGAACAGGTCGATCGGCAGCATCGGCGCCGGATGGTCGGCGTGGCGGCGCGTCAGGATAAAGCCGAGCGCGAGGGCCGTGACCAGCTCGATGATCACGACCACCGGCGATAAATTATGCGCGGCACTGCCGATGCCGGTGATGAACAGGCCGAGGCAGGCCGACGCCAGGATTGCGCCGAGAAAGTCGAACCCGTGATCGGCGCGCGGCGTCTTCGGCAGCATCGCAGCGCCGATGCCGATCGCGACGAGGCCGAACGGGATGTTGACGGCGAACAGCCACGGCCACGGGCCGATGGCCAGGATGGCGGAAGCGATCGTTGGCCCGAAGGTGAAGGCGGTCGCGACCACAAGCGCGTTGTGGCCAAAACCGCGGCCCAGCATCCGGCCGGGATAGACGAAGCGCACCAGCGCGGTGTTGACGCTCATGATGCCGCTGGCACCCAGCCCCTGCAGCATGCGCGCGACCAGCAGGCTGTCCAGCGACCACGCCACCGCGCAGAGCAGCGAGGCGATGGTGAACAGGATGAGGCCGCCGAGATAGATGCGCTGGTGTCCGACGATCTCGCCGAGCGCACCCAGCGGCAAGAGCGTCGCCACCAGCGCGATCTGGTAGACGTTGACCACCCAGACCGACTGCTCCGGCGAGACATGCAGATCGGCAGCAATGGCGGGCAGGGCGATGTTGGCGATCGCGGTGTCGAGCGAGGCCATCGCCAGCGCGGTGAAGATCGCGGCGATCGCCCAGCGCCGCTGCGCGGCGGGGAGGCCATCGGAGATGGTGTGGTCGGGCTCGCGCGCGGTGGCAGGTAACGTGATCGTCATTGCGTTGGCGCGTGGCTCCGGCGGCGCGGCTCAAATCGGTCATTTCGCATGTACTACGGCGGGGCCGCCTTCCACAGGCATATGCTTGCATGCTGTGTATGCGCGAAGGTGAGGCGATGACGGCTCGCGCTGGCGTATGATCGCGCCGCGGCTGCAAAAGTCAGGGGATCGCCATGCAAATCGTCGTTCTGCCCGGTGACGGCATCGGACCCGAGATCACGACCGCGACATCGGGCGTGCTGCGCGCGGCCTCAGAGCGCTTCCAGCTCAATTTGCGTCTGGAGGAGCACGCGGTCGGGCATGCGAGCCTGAAGCTATCAGGCACGACCGTGCGCCCCGAGCTGCTCGACATCGTCCGCGCCGCCGACGGGCTGATCCTGGGTCCGACCGCGACCTTCGACTTCAAGGACGAGGCTCATGGCGAGATCAATCCGTCGAGGTACTTCCGCAAGAACCTCGACCTCTACGCCAATATCAGGCCCGCGCGCACCTATGCGGGGCGGCCCGGCCGCCTCGGTGATTTCGACCTCGTCGTGGTCCGCGAGAACACCGAGGGATTCTACGCCGACCGCAACCTGGAGCAGGGCAGCGGCGAGATGCTGGTCACGCCCGACGTGGTGATCTCGCTGCGAAGGATCACACGCCTCTGCTGTGAGCGCATCGCGCATGCCGCATGCCGCCTCGCGATCAAGCGGCGCAGGCACCTCACCATTGTGCACAAGGCCAATGTGCTCAAGATCGGCGACGGCATGTTTCTCGAGATCTGCCGCGCGGCGGCGAAGGCCTATCCAGGACTGAGCGTCGACGACATCCTGGTCGATGCCATGATGGCGCATGTGGTGCGCAGTCCCGATCGTTTCGACGTCATCGTGTCCACCAACATGTTCGGCGACATTCTGTCCGATCTTACCGCCGAACTTTCGGGGAGCCTCGGCCTCGGCGGCTCGCTGAATGTCGGCGAGCGCTACGCGATGGCGCAGGCCGCGCACGGCTCGGCGCCCGACATTGCCGGACAGGACGTCGCCAATCCCGTCTCGTTGATCCTGTCGACCGCGCTGCTGCTGGCCTGGCACGGCGAGAAGACTGGTGCAGTCCGCTATGAAGAGGCCGGGCATGCGATCGAGGCGGCGGTGGCGAAGGCGATTGGCGAGGGCAGGGCGACGCGGGACATCGGCGGCAAGCTCGGCACGATCGCGGCAGGGGCGGCGATTGCGGAGATTCTGCAGGCGGAGTGAGCGGTGCTTGCACACTTTCCTCGGGGCCCAAGACAAAAAAGTCGAAAAACAACCCCATGCACAGTAGAAGTCGCCTTGATTGATAAGGGATTTTCGAACCGCCTTGCGACGGCAGTCGCGGCTGCGATCAAGTTGACCCGTCGGGCAAAACACTGGCAGGATGCTAACGTGCCAGCGATCCCGAAAAAGACGTGGACGCCGGTGAACGTGCGACGCCGCCTATCAAGGCGGGCCACGTATCGGCTTGGCAAGCGCTGACCTACGATATCGCGCGCCGATCGCGGTGCCGCTGCCCGGGCCGGCCCGCCAAGGCTCTTGACCTCGTGATCTCCGAAAGTTTTCTGATCGGTGCCGATCAGGTGATGGACTGAAGTAGTTGGGTTCACGGCAGAAGCGTCATGAACTCATAGACGACTACGGCAGCGCCGAGACAGCGCCGCCAGGGATTCACGCCGCGGAAGACCTCGTCGGCGCCCCAGACGACGAGTCCGCCCTTCATGACAATCGTCAAGCCGACGCTGACTTTGCCTGCGGCAGGCCAGATCCAGAGCAGAACGCCGGCAACGAGGATGATCCAAAGAAGAAGATTCGGCCACTGCGCGATGGTGATGGCACCTGTTTCGCGGCTCCGGAAGAACCAATCAGCGAATCGCCGCTCCATCACGGAGCCGATCAGAGCGCAACCTCACCCTCTTCACGGCCCTTCCAATAAGTGATGCGGTTGGCTTTGACCTTGATCAGCACGATGCCCGGCGTATCGATGCCGTCGTCGAACCATTTGTCGACATCGCTCGTCCAGTGCTGTTGGAAAGCCGCCTTGTCCCGGATCAGTTCGGCCGTCCCTTCGACGGCGACATAGATCCCCTTCGAGAAGAGGCCCGCTTCCGATGAAAAGCCGAGCGCGACTTTCGGATTTCGCCTGATGTCCGAGACGGTGCGGGTCCGGTCATGGGCAAAGTAGTAAGACGTGCCGTCGTAGGCGACATCGCCGTTGTTGCTCATGGGGCGGTTGGCGATTTCGCCGTTCTCGGTGTGGGTCGAAAGAATGGCGATGTCGATGTCGGCCATTTCCTTCGCGATCTCGGCGAGCGATGTCTTGGACATGAATTTTCCTCCAATGAGCTGGAGCAACGGCGGGATGAGGCTACGCGTTCCTCGCGTTCTACTCGTTGGAAACGCAAAACCGCCCCCGACATCAGTCGGAGGCGGTTTCGAATTGAATCGGATCAGTGGCCGGTGCCGGGCTTGGTGGTCTTCGGGGGCTTGCCGTCTTCCATGCGGCCCTCATTGCGAAGATCGCGCCCCTCTTGAGCCTTGCGCTGGCTCTCGGGATCCTTGCCGTGCTCGTTCATCTCTTCCTTGATGTAACCGGCGCCTTCCTTGATCTTGCCTTCAACGCTCATGATCTTCTCCTTCCATACAGGCGATAACGCGTTGGCGGACTTGGCGTTCCGGTATCATAACGGCGCAGATTGCGGGGAACCGAGTTGTGCCTTCGAACGCGCAGAATGTTAGAGCGCTTGCGAAACTCATCGTGCTGAGTGCTGAACGTTCGTCGACGGTGTCGCTGCGTATTGATGGCGTGGCTCGGACTTTCCGAGCTGTGGCGCTGGTGCACGACAGGCGCACTGCTCACTTATTTCCGCTGCATGGATCACGTCAGCAGATGGCAGCTCATGAGAGCCATCCGTTCAATTTCGTTTCGCTCTTCATCGTCCACGGAGTGGTTGCTGCCATGGGAGTGACGATTTGCGCCATGCAGTTGGCTGTTGATCCGCAGGTGGTGGTTGAAGAAGCCGGCGGCGGATCAGTGATAGTGCGCGCGCCTCTCACGAGCATCATCGGCCGCTTTTGAAGGCAAGGAAGATGCTCGGCGCGCTGTCGCCGACATTGTTGTCGGTGCCTCCTGCACGCACTCCCGCACTGTATTGCCTTAGCAGGCTCGCCCAGGCTGACGACTAGGGGGCCGGGAGATCGGGTAGTTCCGAATGATAAATTGCGCGAGGACGCGACAAGACGGCTAGTAAGAAATCGGCGGAATAAGCGATGTGGAGGTCAACGCTCGGGGTGGAAAACCGTCACTCGAACGCAAGCCCCAACGCCAACCAGGTCGCAAGAGACAAACAGACGCCAATTCCCAAATAGGGCAATGCAAGGCGCATCGGTCACTCCTCAGCTCCGAGACGCGAAAACGCCGTCAGCTTCGCATGTTCGCCGTGCACTGCCCATATTCCATACGATGTACGAGGGTTGGTTTGCCGTGGACGACAACGTACCCGACCGCGCAATGAAGACGATGTTAACAGGAAGCAGACGTGCCTGATTTGACGCCCCTTTCAGGCCGGACCCGGCTGATTTAATTTGACTCCGCATTTGGTTCAAAATATATAATTTATTTAATTATTTAATTGTGGGGCTGATGCCTGCCAAGTCCTTTCGATCTCGGGATTTTCTTCCATGCCGAACCGCGAAACAGGCGGAGCAATCGCGCCGCTCTAGCCTTCATCTAAAGAGGCGTGATCGATGCGCCGACCGATTGATACTGCACCCAGGGACGGAGAAGACATCTGGGTGGAAGATGCGACCGGGGTCGTTGACGTCGCTCGCTGGTCGCCTCAAGCAGGCAAATGGGTCTCCAAAGACGGTGCTCCAATCAACGCCGAGCCGACCCATTGGTATCCCGAAGCTGAGGACATGGACCCAGAGGGCGAACCATCGGGCAATCCGCTGGCAGCGGCTGTCATTTTGCTTCCCGCGATCTTGGTTGGAGCGGCCTTACTGGGTGTGTTCGACACTTTCAGCGCACGAACGATGCCGGAAATGGCGCAAATCGGCGGCGAGAATGCCCTCCGCTTCGACCGACGGCCGGAAATAGGGGCGGGGTCGCAAGCGCTCCTTCAGCGCGAAGCGAGCGGAGCCCTGACGTACACGGTGCCGGCGGGCATGGTGCAGCCTGAGCCATGGCCCGATCGAGATGCTTTGCACAGTCATGCGCGCGCCAGTGAACCGGACGGGGCGCGTAGGGAACCTGAGGAGGCGGTCCAGCAGGCGCACGCGGCAAAAATTGCGGCGGACGAGTTGCGGCAGTCGCTGCAACAGGAGCAAGCGCGCAACGCTGCGCTTGCGAACGAAGTTGCCGAATTCCGCCGGCAGGTCGATGCCCGCGACGCAGAATCGCGGAAGGCGGAGGATGTGGCCGCGCAACAGAGAGAAGCGGCGCAACGGCAGATCGCAGAACTAGAGCAGTCTCTGCAGCGCGAGCGGGAAACTAGCACCGCCCGCGCAAGGCAGGTGAACGCCGCACAGGCAGCGGCGGCGAGCGCTGAGCAGGAACGCCACGAGGCGCAGTCGCGCGCCGCCGCGCTCGCGAGCGAACTCGCCGGAATGCCTCGCCGCTTGCCTGTGACGGAAGCTGCGACTGCGGAGGAAAGCCCGGCGGAGGGGCTGGAGATTGCGGAACTGCGGCAGTCCCTGCAGCAAGAGCAGGAAAAGAACGCCATTCTGGTCACGGAAGCCAAAGCAGCGCAGGCAGCAGCTGCCGATGCCGATCAACAACGCCGCGCTCTCGAAGCGGCTCAGGCGCACGCCGCTGCGCTGGAGAGCGAACTTGCCGAAGTGCGCCGGGAGCTCGAAGCCCGCAACGCGCAATTGCGCGATGCCGAAAATGCGACCTTGCAGCAGAGACAGGCAGCGAAACGAGAGATCAGTGAGCTGCAACAGTCGCTGAAACGGGAGCTGAGCAAAACCGAGGCCAGGGAGAGAGATCTTGCATCGGGGTGGCGCTCCACCCGTGAGCGCGCTCTCGCCGAGCAAGCAAATGACGCGCCGGTCCTGCCGGCGACGCGGAGCGTGGAAGTAGCGGAGCCACCGACCGCCGCAGTCCAGAACGAGGCGGAGGCCCGTTTGCTCCCGCGTGCCAGGGCGCTGCTCGATCAGGGAAATATTGGTGCAGCACGCATTGTACTCGAGCTCGCAGCTGAGAAAGACATTGCGCAGGCAAGTTTCATGCTCGCCGAGACCTATGATCCGGCGGTTCTTTCCGCCTGGGGTACTTATGGAACTCGCGGCGAAGCGGCCAAGGCGCGCGAATTCTACGCGAAGGCACACAGGGGCGGTATTCGCGAAGCCAAGGAACGGCTGGATGCGCTCCGACCCTGAGAATGGGATTCTTGGTGTCCGAGAGACAAAAGCTTGCGGCGGCTGAGCCAGAAGGGAACGACATGAACAATGCGCCAAAGTCACGCTCGTTGCTCCTGCTCGCTTGGTTGGTGCCGGTCGCTATGATGCTTCAAACGGCCTGCCTGGAAGCGCAAACGGCGAGAAATGCCAAGGCCGATGCACAGCTCGACCGACGGCCGCTTCCGAAAGAGAACGAAAAGGACCGGATGAATGCCTGGACGGTCGGGCTCGCCGGGGGCCTGCTCGAGGGCGCGCCGATCCGCCTCGCCGCAGAAATGGCTCGCGTCGTCGACGACGGAGCAGACCTGCATCTCCTGCCGATCGTCACCCGGGGGGCCACCGACAATCTGAACGCGCTGCTCTATTTGCGCGGCGTCGATACTGCCATCATCAACTCCGACGCGCTCGAGGAGTATAAGATTCAGGTACCGCAGATCCGGAGCCGCATCACCTATCTGCTCAATCTCTTCCCATCCGAGCTGCACATCTTTGTGCGGCCTGAGATCACAAGCCTGCAGGATCTTGTCGGCAAGAGGGTGAACTTCAACACCCTGGGCACCGCGGCCGCCTATTCAGGGCCACTGATCTTCAGCCGCCTCGGGATCGATGTCGAAAAGACATTCATCCCACATCAGGTTGCCCTGGAGCAGATGCGCAAAGGCGAAATGTCGGCCGTTGTGTTCATCACGTCGAAACCCGTCGACGCCTTCGTAAAGGGCCGCTGGGAGGCTGGATTCAAGTTCCTCCCGATCCGTTACGACCAGAAATTCGAGGACTATTATCTGCCCGCGACCTTGGACGCCAATGAGTATCCCAATCTGATCAAGCAGGGTGAGCGGGTCTCGACCATCGCGGTCCCGACAGCGCTGGTCGCTTTCAACTGGCCGCCAGGCTCCAATCGCTACCAACGCGTGGCTCGCCTTGTCGAGTACCTGTTCTCGCGGATCGACCGGCTGCAGGCACCAGGCTTCGATCCGAAATGGCAGTCGATCAATCTTGCGGCATCCGTCCCGGGTCTCACCCGCTTCCAGGCCGCGCAGGAATGGCTGGATCGCAAAGCGCGCAGCGTACAGGCGAGGCCATGAAGACTGCCGCTCCGCCGCTCGCTGTCGCCTTCAACGTCGCCTGCGGTATCGCCTACGCGCAAAGTACGAGCGATCCCATGGAGACACTTAGGGCTTGTTCGGCGATGGAGGGACAAGCCCGGCTGGAATGTCTGCAAGGCCTATCGCGCAAGATTCCCCCGTCCAGCCGGAGTAGCCGGGATGCCGGCTGGATCGTCAGCGAGACGACTTCGCCAGTCGATTATCTGCCGGTCGTCACTGCCACGGCCACTTCTGTCGGCCGCTCGGACGGTGCCGCGATGCAGCTCGCAATCCACTGCCGCAGAGGCCGCACGGAAGTCATCGTCGCCGGACCGGCGCTGTCACGCAGCGCCAACGAATACGTGATCTCCTTTCGGCTGAATGCGGATACGCCAATGCAACTCGCAGCAGCGTCGCCGTCATTCGGCTCCGGCGTCGCTTTCGGCGGCGACGTCGTAAAATTGTTGAGCTCACTACCGGACGACGGTCACATCGTCGTGAGCCTTTTCACCCGCACTGGCCCGGCGCAAGACGGACAATTCCTGCTCAGCGGATTCGAAAACGTGCGCAAGAAAATGGCGGCCGCATGCAAATGGCCACATGCCGTCACCAGGCCGGGTAGGTGATGGTCAGGATATGGGAGACACGAGATGATCAATCCAAAATTGGCGATGGCAGTCATCGGCGGCTTGACGATAGGGCTTCTGGTCGGACCAAGCGCGCAGGCGCAGCAGGACAACCAGTGGTTCCCGCAGGCGCGCGAGAAGAGCCAAGCGAGCAACGCGAAGCATCCGGGTGGACAGAAGCAGGTGAGCAAGCCGCGGCAGGCTCACGCGATCAGGCAGGATCCTCCGAACAACACGAAGATGGCTCAGGCTACAAAAACCGAGAGCGCGAAAAAGTCGCACCGGCTGGTGCTGCAGGTCAATTCCAACGAACCTGCGATGATGAACCTCACGCTCAACAATGCGAGCAACGTCGCGCAATATTATCGCGATCTCGGTGAACCAGTGTCGATCGAGGTCGTCACCTTTGGTCCCGGCCTTCACATGCTGCGCGACGACACCTCGCCGGTAAAGCCGCGCATCGAGGTGCTCGCGATGAGCCATCCCGAAATCTCGTTCAAAGCCTGCGGCAACACGCAGGAAAACATGCGCAAGGCGGAGAACAAGGACATCAACCTGATCCCACAGGCAACGGTCGTGAAATCCGGCGTCGTCCGCGTCATGGAGCTGCAGGAGCAGGGCTGGAGCTACGTCAAACCGTGAGGTCTGGCGGCAAACCCAGGTCAATCGCATTTGGCGCTTAGCGCGAGCTGAGCGCGCGCCTCGTCCTTCGAGGCGACCGCTTCGCGGTCTCCTCAGGATGAGGCTAAGCAGCATCGGTGCTCGTTGAAACTGCAGCCGCGCACTCGATCATCATCCTGAGGGCCCGCCAACGGCGGGCGTCTCGAAGGATGGCCACAGGCGAAATCACTCCCAAATGCGATAGCCCTGGGACATCGCGTGCGTTCGCGGGTCGTGGATACAGGAGCCCAGCCCTAGAACTGATACCGCCGCAACCCGCCATCCACCGGGATCACCGTCCCGGTGATGTACCGCGCCACCGGTGACGCCAGAAACACCGCGAGTGCGGCCAGATCTTCCGGCTCGCCCCAATAACCGACCGGGATTTCCTCCTCGGCAAAACGCTCCCGATAATCCGGCGGATAGTTGCGGCGGATCTGTTCGCTCATGATGCGGCCGGGAGGGATGCAGTTGATGGTGATGCCGTGCTCGCCGATCTCGCGCGACAGGCCCTTGGCCCAGGCGTGCACGGCGGCTTTCGCTGCGAACGCGGCGTTGAGCCCTTCGGGCTCGGACTTGCCGGTGATGTTGACGATGCGGCCCCATTTGCGTTCGATCATCTGCGGCAGCAGCGCATGCGCGATGCGGCGGTAGCTGGTGAAGTTCAGCGCGATCGCCTCGTCCCATTTGCTGTCGGGCGCATCGACCGGCAGGGGGCGGCTGCCGCCTGCATTGTTGATGAGGATGTCGACATGTCCAAGCTCCTTCACCGCGAACGCCGCGATCCGCTCTGCCGCGTCCTTCGCCATCACGTCCTGCTCGAGCGGCGTGATCAGCCCGGAGCCTTCCTCCTTCACCAGCTCGGCGAGCAGATCGGTGCGCCGCGCCACGCCGACCACACGCACGCCTTCGGCGGCGAGGCCCTTGGCGATGGCGCGACCGATGCCGATGCTCGCGCCGGTGACAACAGCGGTTTTCGATTTGAGCCCGAGGTCCATGGTGACACGCTCTCTTGCTGGTTTTTGCTTATTGCTGTCCGCTTCCTGCCCGTCCCGCGGGCCTTGCGAATTGCCTGAGCGGGACGAGCAGTGGTAACCAAGAGCGACCTTGAAGGAAACACGAAAAAGAAAAGGCGTTGAGCGATGGCCTGGGATCCGCAGCAATACTTAAAATTCTCCGGCCATCGGCTCCGGCCCGCCGTGGACCTCTTGATGCGGATTCCGGATTTTGGCCCGCGCGAGATTGCCGATCTCGGCGCCGGCGCCGGCAACGTGACAAAACTCATCAAGGAGCGCTGGCCGGAGGCGAGCGTGACCGGCCTCGAGGGCTCCGCCGAGATGGTTGCCGCCGGCCGCAAGGCTGCACCCGATGTCGAATGGTCCCACGAGGACCTCGGCCAATGGCGCCCCGCCAGGCAATACGACTTGATCTATTCCAATGCCGCACTGCACTGGCTGCCCAATCATGCGGCGCTGTTTCCATCGGTCATGGAGAAGGTGAAGCCTAGCGGCATGCTTGCGGTGCAGATGCCGCGCAACTTTCTGGCGCCGTCGCATGTGCTGATCGGCGAGACCGCGCTCGATGGTCCGTGGCGATCCAAGCTCGAGCATCTCGTGACGCCGACGCCGGTCGAGGGGCCGGCCTTCTATTACGATCTTCTTGCGCCGATGTCGGCCGACATCGACATCTGGGAGACCGAATATCTGCAGGTGCTCGAAGGCGAGAACCCCGTCAAGGAATGGACCAAGGGGACCTGGCTGACGCGCTATCTCGACGTGCTCGCAGGCGAGGAGAAGATCGCATTCGAAGCCGCTTATGGCGCGGGGGTTGCGAAGGCCTATCCGAAGAATGCTGCGGGGCAGACCCTGTTCCCGTTCCGCCGCCTTTTCATGGTTGCGCAGCGCAAGAGCTGATGCTCTGCCGCAATGCGACATAAGCGCTCGTTCCCCTGGACAGAAGCAGGTGCCGGGTTGCGTAGACAGCGCTCGTCAAGATAGCTTGGCTGCGGCAAATTGGGCTTAGGTCTAGTTGTTCGGCCTGCGGATTGCTGCCACTACTCAAACCGGAAAACAAAAAAGCACCCGGTTTGTCGAGGTTGTTGGGAGGTCTTCATGCGCAAACTGCTTCTTGCGGTCGCGGCGGCCGCGCTGATTCTGGCCCCTGCCGCTGCGCTGGCCCAAACTCCGATCGTCATCAAATTCAGCCACGTCGTCGCCAACGACACCCCGAAGGGGAAGGGGGCGCTGAAGTTCAAGGAGCTCGCCGAAAAATACACTGACGGCAAGGTCAAGGTCGAAATCTACCCGAACTCCACGCTCTACAAGGACAAGGAAGAGATCGAGGCGCTGCAGCTCGGCTCCGTGCAGATGCTCGCGCCCTCGACCGCGAAATTCGCGCCGCTGGGCATCAAGGAGTTCGAGGCGCTCGACCTGCCCTGGCTGTTCAAGGACGACCAGACCTATTCCAACGCGATGAAGGGCACGGTCGGCAAGTGGCTGTTCCAGAAGCTCGAGACCAAGGGCATCACCGGGCTTGCCTATTGGGACAATGGTTTCCACATGGTCTCTTCGAATCGCCCGCTGATGAAGCCGACTGACTTCCAGGGACTGAAGTTCCGCATCTCCGGATCGAAGGTTGCCGACCAATATTTCCGCCTCGTCGGCTCGATCCCGCAGATCATGGCGTTCTCCGAAGTTTACCAGGCGCTGCAGACCGGCGTGGTCGACGGCTGCGAGAACACCGCATCCAACTATCTGACGCAGAAGTTCTACGAGGTGCAGAAAGACATCACCGTCTCCTATCATGCACACCTGCAGTATGCTGTGATCGTCAACTCGAAGTTCTGGTCGGGCCTCCCGCCCGATATCCGCACCCAGCTCGACAAGGCGATGGCGGAGGCGACTGACTACACCAACTCGATCGCCCGCCAGGAGAACGAGGACGCGCTGGCCGAGATCAAGAAAACGGGAAAGACCAATCTGCATTACCTCACCGATGCTGATCGCAAGGCCTGGCAGGAGGCGATGCAGCCGACTTATAAATGGGCAAAGGGACGGGTCGGGCAGGAGGTGCTCGATCTCATCGCCAAGGAACTCGACGTCAAGATGAACTGACGGCTGCGGCCCAATAAGAACAACACCAACGGTCGGGGGTGATCGCACTCCCGGCCGTTTCGCTCTTGAATGACGACCTGATGCTGGGGGACCAAGTTGTTGCGTGTGCTGAATCGTTTTCTCGACCATCTCGAGGAATGGCTGATCGCGACGATGATCGCGGCTGCGACGTCGCTCATCTTCGTCGCCGTGCTGCACCGTTACGGCGCCGGGCTGTCGATCGATATCGCCAAATGGGCGGAAGCCCGAAACCTGACCTTCCTGGCCGTTCCGGCGCGGGCGACGTTCACCTGGCTTGCTGCGCTCGACTTGTCCTGGGCGCAGGAGCTCTGCATCTACATGTTCATCTGGATGGCCAAGTTCGGCGCCGCCTATGGCGTGCGGACCGGCATCCATGTCGGCGTCGACGTGCTCGTCAACATCCTTCCGGGCGGATCCCGCCGGCGCGTCATCACCTTCGGTCTGTTGTGCGGTGCGCTGTTCACCGCCATTGTCGCCTATTTCGGGGCCGCGTTCGTCGGCCAGATGTGGCAGACCGGCCAGCAGTCCAATGATCTGGAAGCACCGATGTGGATGGTGTATCTCACCATCCCGCTCGGCTCCGGCCTGATGTGCTTCCGCTTCCTGCAGGTCGCCTGGTCGTTCCACCGCACCGGCGAGCTGCCGCATCACGACATGGCGGGCGTCGAGGGTGTTGAGGCGGATCCGGTGCATCCGGCGCCGGTCACGCATAGTCAGGTCGTCCGGGACGAGCGCAGCCCGCTCGGCTGGATCCTGATGCTGCTGCCGGTCTTGATCGTCGCGCTGTGCTTCGCGCATGCGGGTCACGTCATCACGCTGCCGCAGGGCTTGCGCGTCCTCATCGTGTTCGCGCTTCTGCTCTCCTTGATGCTGACGGGCATGCCGATCTCGATCGCGCTCGGTCTCACCGTGCTCAGCTTCATGTTCACACTGACCGACGTGCGAACGGAATCGGTGGCGCTGAAGCTGTTCACCGGCATCGAGAACTTCGAGATCATGGCGATCCCGTTCTTCATCCTTGCCGGCAACTTCCTGACCCACGGCGGGGTGGCGCGGCGGATGATCACCTTCGCGACCTCGCTGGTCGGCCATTGGTACGGCGGTCTCGCGCTGTCGGGGGTGGTCGCCTGTGCGCTGTTTGCCGCGATTTCCGGCTCGTCGCCGGCGACCGTGGTGGCGATCGGCTCGGTGATCCTGCCGGCGATGGTCGCGCAGGGCTTCCCAAAGCGGTTCGGCGCGGGCGTGATCACGACGTCGGGCTCGCTCGGAATTCTGATTCCGCCGT
Source organism: Bradyrhizobium sp. CIR48 (assembly GCF_014198315.1). NCBI lineage: Bacteria > Pseudomonadati > Pseudomonadota > Alphaproteobacteria > Hyphomicrobiales > Nitrobacteraceae > Bradyrhizobium > Bradyrhizobium sp. CIR48. The sequence goes on along the minus strand of NZ_JACIHG010000005.1, from coordinate 474,487 downwards.
CGATCCCGATGGTTCTCTACGCCGTCTCCACCAACAGCTCGGTCGGCAAGCTGTTCATTGCCGGCATCGTGCCGGGATTGGTCCTGGCCACGCTTCTCGGCGCCACGACATTCTATCGGGCCTGGCGCAACGACTATCCCCGGATGCCGAAGGCAACGCTGCGCGAGCGCTTCGATGCCTTTCGCAAGTCGATCTGGGGCATCCTGCTGATCGTGATCGTGATCGGCGGCATCTACAGCGGCCTGTTCACGCCGACCGAAGCTGCCGCCGTCAGTGCGGTCTACGCCTTCATCGTGGCCGTGTTCATCTATAAAGACCTGAAGCTGAGCGACGTGCCGCGGGTGCTGCTGTCGTCGGCGAATCTCTCGGCGATGCTGCTCTACATCATCACCAACGCCGTCCTGTTCTCGTTCCTGATGACCTACGAGAACGTGCCGCAAGCGCTGGCGCAATGGATGATCGACCAGGGCCTGGGGTGGATCGGCTTCCTGCTCCTCGTCAACCTGCTGCTGCTGCTGGCGGGTAACGTGATGGAGCCGTCCTCGATCATCCTCATCATGGCTCCGATCCTGTTCCCGGTCGCGATCAAGCTCGGCATCGACCCGATCCATTTCGGCATCCTGATGACAGTCAACATGGAGGTTGGCCTCTGCCATCCGCCTGTCGGCCTCAACCTTTACGTCGCCTCCGGCATCGCCAAGATGGGCATCACCGAGCTCACGGTCGCGGTGTGGCCATGGCTGCTGACGATGCTGGGATTCCTGGTGGTGGTGACGTACTGGCCGGGCCTGTCGTTGTGGCTGCCGCGGCTGCTGGGGATGTAGCGACGAGTTCTGAATCCCTCTCCCCTTCTTGTGGGAGAGGGTGGCTCGTCGCGCAGCGGCGAGACGGGTGAGGGGTATCTATCCTCGCGGACGCTCTCGCGAGCGGAGAGATGCCCCTCATCCGGCGCTTCGCGCCACCTTCTCCCACAGGGGGAAAAGGGGACAGCATCCGTGTTGCTGCCGCCGATAGTAATCACCCGCCAGATGCGGTTAGATGCCGCGCAACCGGCGGGGAGGAGCAAGCATGACAGACATCAGCGGCGAGCCAAAGGACGCGACGCCGTCCGTCATCGCCCAGCAAACGGCGATGCTGAAGGCGCTGCCGTTTTCCGACACGCGGGATTTCGACGATGCCGCGCGCGGCTTCCTCGGCACGATCGAGAATGCGACGATCACGAACCCGCAAGGGCGGACGGTCTGGAGTCTCGCGCTTTACGGCTTCCTGTCCACCGAAGAGGCGCCACCCACGGTCAATCCGAGCCTGTGGCGGCAGTCGCGTCTCAACATGCAGCACGGCCTGTTCGAGGTCGTGCCCGGTGTCTACCAGGTGCGCGGGCTCGACATCGCCAACATGACGCTGATCGAGGGCGACAGCGGCGTCATCGTCGTCGACACGCTGACCTCGATCGAAGGTGCCCGCGCCGCGCTCGATCTCTATTTTAGGCATCGCGGCCTGAAGCCCGTCGCGGCCGTCATCTTTACCCACACCCACACCGATCATTGGGGCGGCGCGCGCGGCGTGCTGGAGGAAGACGCGCTCGCTACTAGCCGCGTGCCGATCATCGCGCCGAACCTGTTCATGGAGCACGCCGTCTCCGAGAACATCATCGCGGGCCCCGCGATGCTGCGCCGGGCGCAGTACCAGTTCGGGCCGCTGCTCGCCAAGGGGACGCGGGGGCAGGTCGATTGCGGGCTCGGCAAGTCGATGGCGGCAGGCTCCGTCGCGCTGCTGCGCCCGACCGATTTGATCATGGCGACCGGCGACAGGCGCGTCATCGACGGCGTCGAATTCGAATTCCAGATGGCGCCGAACAGCGAAGCGCCGGCGGAGATGCATTTCTTCATCCCGCGCTACAAGCTGTTGAACCTCGCCGAGAACTGCACGCACAATTTCCACAATCTGCTGCCGTTCCGCGGTGCCGACGTGCGCGACGCGCTGGCCTGGTCAAAATATCTGGGCGAGGCCTTGCAGCTCTGGGACGGCAAGGCGGAGGCGATGTGCGGCCAGCATCATTGGCCGGTGTGGGGAGCTGAGCGCATCGGCACGATGATCCGGCAGCAGCGTGACCTCTACAAATTCGCGCACGACCAGACCATCCGCCTGATGAATCACGGCCTCACCGCGGCGGAGATCGCCGAGACGATCCAGCTGCCGAAGAGCCTGGAGGGCGCCTGGCACGGCCGCGGCTATTACGGCCACATCCGGCACAATGTGAAGGCGATCTACCAGAAATATCTCGGCTGGTACGATGCCAACCCGGTCAATCTCGATCCGCTGCCGCCGGTGGAGTCAGGCAGGAAATACGTCGAGTATATGGGCGGGGCGGATGCGATCCTGGCGCGGGCACGTGCGGATTTCGACAAGGGTGAATTCCGCTTCGTCGCCCAAGTGCTCGGCCATCTCGTCTTCGCCGAGCCTGATCATGTGGCGGCGCGCGCGTTGCTCGCCGACACGCTGGAGCAGCTCGGCTACGTCGCCGAAAGCGCGACCTGGCGCAACGCCTATCTGTTCGGTGCGCAGGAATTGCGCCAGGGCATGCCGAAGGTGCCGGCGCGCCCGCCGATGCCGCGCGAGACGCTGGCGGCGCTGCGCACCTCGCAGCTCTGGGACGTGCTCGGCATCCGCCTCAACGGCCCCAAGGCCGAGGGCAAGCACATCGTGCTGAACTGGAGTTTTTCCGATACCGGCGAGACCTTCGTGCTCAATCTGGAGAACTGCGCGCTGACCTACACCGAGGGCGTGCAGGTGGAGGGCGCCGATGCCAGCTTCACGCTGACGCGCGCAACGCTCGACGGGGTGATCGCCAAGCTGACGAGCTTTCCGGAAGCCGTCGCTGCAGGGAGGGTCAAGCTGTCGGGCAACCCGATGAAACTCGCCGAGCTGATGGGCCTGATGGACGAGTTTCCCAGGATGTTCGAGATCGTGGAGCCGAAGCGGGCGGTGGTGAGGTAGGGAAGGCCGTGTTGACGCGCTGAGGACGTCACACTCCGCTGTCGTCCCCGCGAACGCGGGGACGACACTGTTGGTCGGTCTGCGACGCCGTTGGTTGGCTAGCTTACTCCGCGCTGCTCACCAGCTTGATCCGCGGCGACTGTTCCTCGGCGAGGCTGCGGTAGGCGGCGAGGTAATCCAGCGCCATTCGCCGCGCCGTGAAACGTGTCTCGAACTGTTTGCGGATCGCGGTGCGGTCGAGTTGCGGAAGGCGATTGACGACGCCGGCTGCGCTGAGGATGTCCTCGACGACGAAGCCGGTCAGCCCCTCGTCGATGATCTCCGGCACCGAGCCGCGGTTGAAGGCGACCACCGGCGTTCCGCAGGCCATGGCTTCGATCATCACGAGGCCGAACGGCTCCGGCCAGTCGATCGGCAGCAGAAGGCCGAGCGCGCCGCTCAAAAAGTCCGACTTCTCGTGATCGCTGATCTCGCCGATGAACTCCACCAGCGGATTGTTCTCGATCATCGGCCGGATCAACTCGTCGTAGTAATCCTGGTCGGCACGATCGACCTTGGCCGCGATCTTCAGCGGAATGCCGCAATGGGTCGCGATCTTGATGGCGCGGTCGACGCCCTTCTCGGGCGCGATGCGGCCGAGCACGGCGAGATATTCCTGTTTCGCCGGCTTCGGCGTCAGCAAATTCTCCGGAAGACCGTGATGAATCGTCGTCACCCAGTTCGCCTGCGGCACCGGCCGTCGCTGCGCATTGGAGATCGAAATGACGGGCATCTTGGAGAAGGTGTTGAACACCGGCTGATGCTCCGGCAGGTCGAGCCGGCCGTGCAGCGTGGTCAGGAACGGCGTCGGCTGGCGGTGGAACAACGACCACGGATAATAGTCGAGATGGAAGTGGAGGAAGTCGAACTCCTCGTCGTCACATTTTTGCCGCACGCGCTCCAGCAGCACCATGTGCAGGGCGTTTGGATCGCGCACGGAACCGTCGAGACGGAGTGCCTTCGGCCACAGTGCATCCAGCTTGGCCGAGGTCTGTGAATCGCCGCTGGCGAACAAAGTCACGTCGTGCCCAAGGGCCACCAACTCTTCCGTCAACCAATGCACCACCCGCTCGGTGCCGCCATACAGCTTGGGTGGAACAGCCTCCGTCAACGGAGCTACCTGCGCGATGCGCATCTCACCATCTCCTTGCGATCATAAAGGTTGAAACCCCCCGCCAGTACGGCACCGGCATGCCAGACAAGGGAACGTTCCCGCACTTGCGAAGTTCCTTCCTCCGAACGTTACATCTTCGACACGTCCGCGGGTGTCTCGATGCTGCCACGACATCTTCTCAGATCGTCCGCATCCGCATGTCGTGATCGCCCGGCCCGGGAACCGAGGCGACGAGGTCGATGTTCAGTCGATCAGTAACAAAACGAAAATCAGCATAACGGGGCGATAGCCATATGGATCATCTTTCTGGATACGCGCGCAGGCCATTTGCCTTTGTCTTGCGCTATCTTCGGATGCGAATCGCATCGCATCTGGTGATCCTGGCCGCGGTTGTTGCAGCGGTTGCCTGCTCCGTAGGCACCCAATACGGGGTCAAATCCCTCGTCGACGCCTTGTCAGCGGGTCCTTCGCAAGGCGGCGGCGTATGGCTGGCATTCATTTTACTCATGTCGCTGATCGCCGCCGACAACTTCCTGTGGCGGATCGCGAGCTGGACGGCGAGTTTCACCTTCGTTCGTGTCACGGGTGATTTACGGCGTGACATATTTCGTCATCTGACCGGACACGCGCCCAGCTACTTCTCGGACCGGATGCCCGGCATGCTGACGAGCCGCATCACCGCGACGTCGAACGCGGTGTTCACGGTCGAGAACATGTTCGTCTGGAACGTGTTGCCGCCCTGCATTGCCACAATTGCGGCAATCGCCCTGATTGGAACCGTCAGTCCTTACATGGCACTTGGCCTGATCGTGATTGCCGGCGGCATGGTGGTTGCGATGTTCCGTCTCGCCGCCGCGGGCAAGCCGCTGCACGACGACTTCGCCGACAAGGCCGCCGTGGTCGACGGCGAGATGATCGACGTCATCAGCAACATGCCGCTGGTCCGTGCCTTCTGCGGTATCGGCCACGAGCACGAGCGGTTCGACGCGACGGTGAACCGGGAACTGACCGCGCGGAGCCGCAGCCTGCGTTATCTGGAAAAGCTGCGGCTGCTGCATGCCGCAGTGACCGTGCTTCTGACGATCGCGCTGATGGCCTGGGCAGTCACGCTCTGGCAGCATGGCGAGGCGACGACCGGCGACGTGGTGCTGGTCTGTACGCTCGGTATTTCCATCCTGAGCGCGACGCGCGACCTTGCGGTGGCGCTGGTCGACGTCACCCAGCACGTTGCGCGACTGACCGAGGCGATCGCCACGCTGCTGGTGCCGCACGATCTGCGCGATCACCCCGACGCCGAGCCGCTGGTGAAGAGCGGCGCGGCGATCGCGTACAATAACGTTACCTTCGGCTATCCCGGCGGCGAGAAGATCTTCGAGCGCTTCAGCCTGCGGCTCCAGCCCGGCCAGCGCGTCGGCCTGGTTGGTCAATCCGGCGGCGGCAAGTCTACGTTGTTCACGCTGCTGCAGCGCTTCTACGACACCGATGAAGGCAGCATCACGATCGACGGACAGGACATTTCGAAGGTCACGCAGCTCAGCCTGCGCGAGGCGATCTCCGTGGTGCCCCAGGATATTTCCCTGTTCCACCGTTCCATCCGCGAGAACATCCGCTATGGTAGGCCGAACGCGACCGATGACGAGGTACTGCGCGCGGCGATCGCGGCGCGCTGCGATTTCGTCGAGAGCCTGCCTGATGGCCTCGACACCATGGTCGGCGACCGCGGCGTCAAGATGTCCGGCGGCCAGCGCCAGCGCATCGCCATCGCGCGCGCGTTTTTGAAGGATGCGCCGATCCTGCTGCTGGACGAGGCGACCGCCGCGCTCGACAGCGAATCGGAGGAGGCCATCCGCGAGGCGTTGTCCCGCCTGATGCGCGGCCGCACGGTGATCGCGATCGCGCATCGGCTGGCGACGCTGCGCAATTTCGACCGCGTGGTGGTGCTGAGGGCCGGCAAGATCATCGAGGACGGCGCGCCCGACCGACTGATGCAGGGTCACGGTCCCTACCGTGAGCTGGTGACGCAGGAGATGAGCCGGCTCGCGAAGTTCGCCGCGTAAACCCAACAGTCGCGTTCGCGTTGGTTGCGTTTCGAAACAAGGCGCAGGGGAGCAGCTCATGGCAGCCGAAGCCGTAACCAAGATCATCTCCGTATCGCAGACGGTGGAGGCCGTCGCGGAGCAGACGTTCTACATTCCGATGACGGGGCCCGCCGCGCGGCCGCGGCGGTCCCTGAAACATGACGACACCTTTATCGTGCTCGACAGCCATGGCGACATCGGCGCGTCGGCCGGCGGGCCGGACGGCTTGTTTCACTACGACACCCGCTATCTGGCGCGGCTGGAGCTCGTGCTCGACGATCTCCAGCCGCTGTTGCTCGGCTCCAACCTGCGCGACGACAATTCGGCGCTCACCGTCGATCTCACCAATCCCGACATCTACCGGCAGGGCCGCCTCGTCTTCCAGAAGGACCTGCTGCACATCGTGCGCACGATTTTCCTGTGGCGCGGCACGGCCTATCAGCGCATCGGCGTGCAAAACCACGGCGACGGCCGCGCCAGTTTCGAGCTGACGCTGCTGTTCGACAACGACTTTGCCGATCTGTTCGAGGTCCGCGGCGAGCGCCGTCCGCGCCGCGGGACCGGCACGAGCAAATTGCTCGGGCCGACCGACGTGCTGTTCGAATATCGCGGCCTCGACGACACCGAGCGCACTACGGGCCTGCATTTCGACCCGCGTCCGACGCGGCTGTCGGTGAATGCCGCGACCTGGCAGCTCGAGCTTGACCCTCATGAATCGAAATCGCTGTTCGTAGCCGTATCCTGCAACCGTCCGGTCGCCGAGAAGCCCGCACGCTTCTTCAGGGGCTTGCTCGCCCATCGCCGCGAGATGCGCCGGTCCACGATGGGCGCCGCCAGCATCGAGACCTCTAATAACATCTTCAACGAGGTGCTGTGCCAGGCCATGGCCGACCTCAACATGCTGATGACGGAGACGCCGCAGGGGCGTTATCCCTATGCCGGCATTCCCTGGTACTCGACGACGTTCGGCCGCGACGGCCTGATCACCGCGCTCCAGATGCTGTGGGTCGATCCGCGCGTCGCCAAGGGCGTCTTGCGCCGGCTCGCGCATTTCCAGGCCAAGGCGACAGATCCGCTCGCCGATGCCGCGCCGGGCAAGATCCTGCATGAGATGCGCGGCGGCGAGATGGCGGCGCTGCGCGAGGTGCCGTTCGCGCAATATTACGGCAGTGTCGATTCGACCGCGCTGTTCGTCCTGCTCGCCGGGAGCTATTTCGAACGGACCGGCGACGAGAAGACCTTGATCGAATTATGGCCGGCGATCGAGGCGGGGCTGGCCTGGATCGACGGTCCCGGCGATCCCGACCAGGACGGCTTCGTCGAATACCAGCGCGCCACCGAGAAGGGACTCGCCAACCAGGGTTGGAAGGATTCCTACGACGCGATCTTCCATGCCGACGGCCAGCTTGCGGAAGGCAACATCGCGCTCGCCGAAGTCCAGGGCTACGTCTACGCCGCCAAGCTGCTCGCCGCGCGTTGCGCGCTGCGGCTCGGCAAGCCGGACCGCGTGCGCAAGCTCGAGGCCGAAGCCAGGACGCTGGCCGAGCGTTTCGAGAAGGCATTCTGGTGCGAGGAGCTTGGCACCTACGCGCTCGCCCTCGACGGCAGGAAGCGGCCCTGCAAGGTGCGGACTTCGAACGCCGGCCAGGTGCTGTTCAGCGGCATGATCCGCGAGGACCGTGCCCGCCTCGTCGCCGCCGATCTGATGCGGCCGCATTTCTTCTCGGGCTGGGGTATCCGCACCGTCGCGCAGGGCGAAGTGCGCTACAACCCGATGTCATATCATGACGGGTCGATCTGGCCGCACGACAACGCGCTGATCGCGCTCGGGCTCGCGCGCTACGGCCTCAAGCATTCGGTCGCTCATGTCTTCAAGGGGCTGTTCGACGCCGCCACCTATATGGACTTGCGCCGGTTGCCCGAATTGTTCTGCGGTTTCCGGCGCGAGAAGCGGCGCGGCCCGACGCTCTATCCGGTCGCCTGCGCGCCGCAGGCCTGGGCCAGCGCGACGCCGTTCACGCTGCTGGAGGCGGCGCTCGGCATCGAGTTCGACGTGGCGCGCAGCGAGATTCGCCTGCGCAACCCGCATCTGCCGGCGTTCCTCAACGAGGTGATCCTGCGCGATCTCAGACTCGGCGAATCCAGCGTCGATCTTCGCGTCAGCCGCCACGGCGACGACGTGGCGCTGGAAGTATTGCGCACGCGAGGCCAGATCCAGGTGTCGATCGTGCTGGCGCGCTAGCGGCGCGCGGGGAGAGTGTCATGCGTGCGGTCGGAGCGTTGTTCCTTGGCATAGCCATCGTCGCGGGCCTGGCGGCGGCCACGTCGCGCGCCGCAGAGGAGCCGCCTGCAGGGCAGAGCGAGGCGAAAGCGCCGACGGTACCGTCGCCGACCTCGGCCGTCCCTGTCACGCCGAAGGACGCAGCGCCGCCGCCGTCGGTGACCATCATCGGTGCGAGCGAGGCCCATGGCGTGCTCGGCCGCGACGTGCGTAGCGCCGCGGATGAAGACATGGGCCGCATCGTCGACGTCATCGTCGACCGTGGCGGCCATGTCCGCGCCGCAGCCATCGATTTCGGCGGATTTCTCGGCGTCGGCAGCCGCAAGATCGTGGTGGATTGGAACGCATTGCGCTTCGGCAAGATTGCCAACAAGAAAGACAGCATCACGCTGGAACTGACCAAAGCGCAGGTCGCGGCCGCGCCCGAATACAAGGAAGACACGCCGATCGTCGTGCTCGGCGCATCCGGCAGCCTTCAACCGCTGCAAGCGATCCAGTGAGGTGCCGGGAGGGCTGACCGCCTGTGCTGTTGTCGAGGAAGCCGAACCATGCAGATCGTGACGGCCGCGCCGAGCAGGACAACGTCGCCGCGCCATCGGCCGCGGGCATTCCTGCGCCGTCGCGCCAGAGCCTGCGCGGCCTCGACTGGTTCATCTTCTTCCTCGCCGACGTGCAGACCGGATTCGGTCCCTTCATCGCGGTCTATCTGACGACCCAGAAATGGACCCAGGTCGAGATCGGCCTCGTGCTGTCAATCGGTGGTATCGTCGCGTTGATCGGGCAGATGCCGGGCGGGGCGATCATCGATGCCGCGAAATCGGAGCGACTGGTCGCCGCCCTCGCGATCGCGACCATCGGCGCTTGCGCGCTGGCCTATGCGGCGATGCCGATCTTTCCTGTGGTGGTGGCCGCGGCCACCTTGCACGCGGCGGCGAGCTGCGTGCTGGGGCCGGCGATTGCGGCGATCAGCCTTGGTCTGGTCGGCCCGTTCGCGATCAGCGAGCGGCTCGGCCGCAACGCGCGCTTTGCCTCCCTCGGCAATGGCGTTGCCGCGGCGGTGATGGGTACCGCGGGCTATCTGTTGTCGAGCCGCTCGGTCTTCCTGGTCACCTTCCTGCTCGCGATCCCCACCCTGATCGCGCTCTCGCGCATCCGTGAGAATGAGGTCGACATCGCCCGCTGTCATGGCGAGATGCCGCGCGAATCGGCGGATCGCGGCGACACCAACATCTGGCACCTGATCCGGCAGCGTCCGCTCATCGTCTTCGCGCTCAGCGTGCTGCTGCTGCAACTCGCGAATGCCGCGATGATGCCACTGATGGCGAGTGCAGTGACGGCGCGGTCCGCCCAATGGGCGACAGTGCTCGTCGCCTTTTGCATCGTCGTTCCGCAAGCGATCGTGGCGCTGCTGTCACCGACGGTCGGCCGCAAGGCGCAAGCGTGGGGCAGGCGGCCGCTGCTGCTGATCGGGTTCGGTGCGCTGGCGATTCGCGGCCTGTTGTTTGCGACCGTGCGCGATCCGTATCTGCTGGTCGCCGTGCAGGTGTTTGACGGCATCACCGCGGCGGTGTTCGCGGTGATGATTCCGCTGATCGTGGCCGACGTCGCCTTTGGCAGCGGCCATTTCAACCTGGCGCAGGGCATCGTCGGCACCGCGACCGGCATCGGCGCGTCGCTGAGCACGGTGCTCGGAGGCTATGTCAGCGACAAGTTCGGCAATGCGACCGCCTTCATCGGGCTGTCGGGTGTGGCCGCGACCGGGCTCTTGCTGATTCTCTTCGTGATGCCGGAGACGCGGCGCACGGCATGATTCGCGGCCCAAAGAAAAAGGCCGGCCGAAACGCGTTCGGCCGGCCAAGTGGGTAGGAGGAGGAAGATCAGGCGAAGCTCAAGCGTCGAGATGTTGCAGGCGCTGGCGGTTGCGCAACACGATCTGGCGGGCGCCGGAGAAGCCCAGAATGCCCTGGGCGTGGAGCTGCGACAGCGCGCGCGACACGGTTTCGAGGGTGAGGCCGAGATAGTCGCCGATGTCGCGGCGGCACATCGGCAGCGCCATCATGCCGGCAACGGCGAGGCGGCGGTCCATTTCGAGCAGGAAGGTCGCAACGCGCTCCATCGCGGTCTTGCGCCCCAGCAGCAGCATGTGGTCCTCGGCATGGCGCAGCTCGGAGGCGGTCATGGCCCAGAGCTTGCGGGCGACCTGGACGTCGGTGCCTGCGGCCTTCTCGAGGCTGGCGCGCTTCACGAGACGCACGGTGGTGTCGATGATGGCTTCGGCAGCAAGGCGGTGAGCGGGACCGGATTCGAGGCCGAACACGTCGCCGGGAAGATGGAAGGCGCCGATCTGGCGGCGGCCGTCGGACAGGAGCTTGTAGCTGCTCACTGCGCCGGACACGACCTGGTAGACATATTCGGCCGGCTCGTCCTCGCCATAGATCTCCTCGTCCTTGCGGTAGGAGAACTCGGTGGCGACGAGGCCGACATGGCCGGTGATGGCGCCGAACTGGTCGGTAACGGGATGGCCGGGGGCGATCTTGCCAACAATCTGGGTGTTGATCGCCTGGGTGTTGAGGGTCTGGGTGAGCATCTGCGCCATCTCCGTTGTGATGACGCTTTGGTACGCGGTATCGGGGGCTTCGAAAATTTCGAGCGATATCTTAAGGGGGTCTACCTACGTAGAATCCCGTAGGTCACGCGCGGGAGCGGTCCTGAATCGCGCGGCGAATGCGCTTGATCAGGGTTTCGTCGAGAAGCGGCTTCAAAACCACGTCTTTGACGCCCGCCGCAGCCGCACGGGTCGAGATGTTCTCGTCCGGATAGCCGGTGATCAGGATCACGGGGGCGCCGCGGTCGGCCTCGCGCAGGCGGCCCGCAAGCTCGATGCCGTTGATGTCGGGCATCTTGTAGTCGATCACGTAGCAGTCCGCCCCGGGCGCGCCGCCGGCGTTGAGCAGCGCGGTGCCGCTCCTGAAGGTCCGCACGGCAAAGCCGTCGGTTTCCAGCAGGAACCGCAGAGAGCCCAGGACGGCGGCATCATCATCGACCACGTAGACGGTGGGGAGCGCTGAGGACGACGGCCGCTCGTGATGTGAACCGACCTCGATCATGCTGCTTGGCTAGCACGGCGCCGGGAAGGGGCCTTGACTTGGCTCAATCCCGTTTGCCTCTATCCGACATGCCTCAATCGTTGAGCATGCCGGCGCGCATTGCGAGGCGGACCAGCTCCGACAGGCTGTTGGCTTGCATCTTGGTCATGACGTTGGCGCGGTAGACCTCGATGGTGCGCGGGCTGATGTCGTATTCGCGGGCGATCAGCTTGTTGGACAGGCCCGCGATCAGCCCCTCCATGACCTGGCGCTCCCGGGGGCTCAAGGAGGCGACGCGGGCGGCGATGTCCTGCGTGACGGCGTCGCTCTTGGCGGCGGGCTCGGCCTGGCGGATCGCCGATTCGATCATGGTGGTGAGGCGGTCGTCCTCGAACGGCTTTTCCAGGAAGTCGACCGCCCCCAGCTTCATCGCCTCGACCGCGAGCGGCACGTCGCCATGACCGGTCATGATCAGGATCGGAAACGGGCTCTGCTGCGCCTTCATCCGCTTGAGCAGCTCGATCCCGTCGAGTCCCGGCATGCGCACGTCGGAGACGACGCAGCCGAAGGCGAGGCCGGGCAGGGCATCGATGAAGCTCTGCGCATTGTCGAACAGCGTGACGCCGAAGCCGGCCGAATCCAGCAGGAAGTTCAGCGAATCCCGCATCGCCGCATCGTCGTCGATGACGTAGATATGTCCCTTGGTGGTCATGAATTGGTTCTCGTCAGTCAGTTCTCGGCGGTCGCCGGCAAGGTAAAGCGGAATGTCGCGCCGCCCGATGCATTGCTCTCGGCCCACATGCGGCCGCCGTGAGCCTCGATGATCGAGCGGCTGATGGACAGTCCCACGCCCATGCCGGTTTCCTTGGTGGTGAAGAAGGTCTGAAACAGGTTTGGAATGACGTCGCCCTGGAAGCCGGAGCCGGTGTCGGAGACCTCCACCTCGATCATGTCGTCGGCGACGCGGGTGTTGGCCACGACGAGCTCGCGGCGCGACGACTGCGCCATCGCCTCCAGCGCGTTGCGGAACAGATTGACCAGCACCTGCTGGATCTGCACCCGGTCGGCGAGGACGAGATCGGCGTCGGGATCGAGGCTGAAGCGGAGCTGCACGTTCTGCTCGCGCGCGCCGGCGAGCCCGAGCGCGCCGGCCTCCTCGATCAGCTTGGACAGGCTCTCGACCCGCTTCTCCGACTCGCCGCGCGAGACGAAGTCGCGCAGACGCCGGATGATCTGACCAGCGCGCAAGGCCTGCTCCGCCGCGCGATCCAGCGCGCTTTCGATCTTCGGCGTGTTCGCGTCGGTGCTGCCGGCGAGCAGCCGCCGCGATCCCTTCATGTAATTGCTGATCGCGGCCAGCGGCTGGTTGAGCTCGTGGGCGAGCGCGGAGGCCATTTCGCCCATCGCGGTCAGTCGCGAGACGTGGACCAGCTCGGATTGCAATTCCTGGAGCCGGGCCTGGGTCTGCTGGTGCTCGGTGAGGTCGCGGACGAATCCGGTGAAATAGGGCTTGCCGGCGGATTCCATCTCGCCGATCGACAGGTGCATCGGAAAGGTCGTGCCGTCGCGGCGCTTCCCGGTCACGATGCGGCCGATGCCGATGATGTGCGGATCGTTCGTGGAGCGGTAGCGGGCGATGTAGCCGTCATGGCGGGTGCGATCGGGCTCCGGCATCAGAATGCTGACGTTCTGACCGATCGCCTCGTGCTCGGACCAGCCGAACAGGCGCTCCGCGGCCGTGCTGAACAGCTGCATGATGCCGTGGCCGTCGATGACGATCATGGCGTCGGGAATAGTATGGAGAATCGAGCGGAGGTGGGTCTCGCGCGTGCGTAGCGCCTCCTCGACCTGCTTTTCCTCGTCGATGTCGAGAAAGATGCCGCTGAGATGACGCGCCGTGCCGGCTTCGTCCCGAATGAGTCCGGCCCGGGCGCGGATCCATTGCCCGTTGCCTGAGGTGTTCGCGACCTTGAAAGACACGTCGAAGCTGCCGCCACGCTCGGAAACGCGCTTGATTGCGCTCTCGACCCGCTCCCTGTCCGTCGGTTGAAGCCGCGACAGGAAGAGATCGTAGCTCGCCGGCTGACCCGGCTCGACGCCGAGCAGGGCTCTGGCGGTATCGGACCAATCCAATTCCCGTGTCGCGAGGTCGAGATCCCAGGTGCCGACGCCAAACCCTTCGATCCGAACGCGAAAACGTTCGCCCCCACCGTCGTCCTGCGAGTGCGTTACGCGGGTCGGCGACAAATGATGTTCCTCATCCTGATGCGGCGGCTCCGGACGCGGTTACCGCTCCCCTAATGTCGCCTAAGGCCGGGCCGGAGGCAAGTTCTGTCGGCTTGCCGATTGACGGCAAGTCGGGTGCCGGCGCCCTCCTTGATCTATCTCATCCCGATGTGCGGAGGCAGGCGTAAATTCTACCAAAGTCTTTGCACTGGAGAATACCGATGACATACGCGACGGTGATGGTCAGCCTGGCGCTCGACCAATCCAACGAAGCGCGCCTTCAGGTCGCGGGCGAACTCGCCGAACGATTCGAGGCCACGCTCGTCGGGGTTGCTGCAGCCCGGTTTACGCCGCCGCTTTATTTCACCGACGGTGCGGAGGCCCAGCGCCTGATCGATCAGGAGGAGGCCTCAGTCAAGCGGTGTCTGGGCGATCTGGAGGCGGAATTCCGCGCCGCGACCCGGACTCGCGGCGGGCGCGTGGAATGGCGCTGCGCCACGGATTTTCCCACGCGGTTCGTCCTGGCTCAGGCGCGCTGCGCCGACATCATCGTCAGCGGCGGGCAGAGTCCGGCCTTCTCCGATGCCTTTTCGCTCGCAAGCCCCAGGGACTTGGTGATGCAGGTCGGCCGACCGTTGCTGGTGGTGCCTGATCGAATCAACTGGCTCGATCTGCGGAATGTGCTGGTGGCCTGGAAGGACACGCCGGAGGCGCGGCGGGCGGTGGCCGATGCGCTTCCGATGCTGCGCAAGGCAAGAGACGTCACCATCGCCACAATTCCGGAGCGCGACGACGACCGTTCGGTCGTCATGGCCGGCGTCACCGACGTTGCCGCCTGGCTCGCCCGCCACGGCGTCACCGCGGCCGCGCGCATCTGCGAAGGCGCCCGGAACGAAACCGCCGCCGCGCAATTGGAGAAAGTCGCCGGCGACGTCGATGCCGGACTGATCGTTGCGGGTGCCTATGGTCATTCGAGGTTTCGTGAACTGATCCTGGGAGGCGTCACCCAATATCTGGTCACGCAGACCGCCCGCAGCGTGCTGCTGTCACACTGACGGCCGGCCAGAATCGAATCGAGGAGGACGCGCCGTGTACAGATTTCTTGAACAGACCGTCGACGGCTACATGACGCGCAACGTCAAGACGGTGCAGCGCGACCGTGACGTGCTCGAGCTCAGCCAGATGTTCGAAACCGACGATTTCAACTCCTATCCGGTCGAGGACGATGGGCAGGTGGTCGGCATCGTCACCAAATTCGACATCCTGAAGTGCTTCGCCTTCACGCCGAGCCAGATGCTGCCGCGCTATCACGACCTGATGAGCCGCAAGATCGGCGACGTCATGACGCCCGAGTTCATCTATGTCAGCCCCGACACGCGGCTGACGCGCGTGCTCCAGATCATGGTGGAGCACCGCATCAGGAGCATCATCGTGCTCGATGGTGCGCAGAAGCTGGTCGGAATCATCGCCCGTGAGGATGTCATCGCGGCGCTGAAGGCGACGGCGCGCGACTGACGGAATAAGCCTGATCGATTTCATTGTCGCCTCCGTGATCATACGGAGGCTATTCCCGCTTGCGCGTCACGCCGGGCGGCCTGCTCGTGCGTCGAGATTTTGAAGGGAACCAGCGGGATCGCCTGCTCCGAAGAACTTAAATGCCGCTCTTGATTTCAATCAATTCCGAGTGAGGATGAATGTGGTTTCTGGCGCTGTGTTCTTTCAGAGAGAATCCGCATGAGCCAGCCCTCCATTTCCAAATCCATGACCATCGGTGAAAGCGGCCTGGCTGTCGTGTTCGCAATCACCGCTTTCCTCTGCGTGGTCGCCTCGGCCAAGGCGCTCGATGCGCCGTTCGCCTTTCACGCCGCGCTCAGCGCGGCGGCGAGCCTTGCTGCGGTGTTCGTCATCGTCAACCGCTACCTCGACCGTCCGGTGGCGCTGCCGCCACAGGAGATCAACGGGCGCCCGAACTACAACATGGGCCCGATCAAATTCTCCTCCTTCATGGCGATGTTCTGGGGCATTGCCGGCTTCCTCGTCGGCCTCATCATCGCCTCGCAGCTGGCATGGCCTGCGCTGAACTTCGACCTGCCCTGGACCAGCTTCGGCCGCCTGCGGCCGCTGCACACCTCCGCCGTGATCTTCGCCTTCGGCGGCAACGTGCTGATCGCGACCTCCTTCTACGTGGTGCAGAAGTCCTGCCGCGCGCGCCTCGCCGGCGACCTCGCGCCGTGGTTCGTCGTGGTGGGCTACAATTTCTTCATTCTGATCGCCGGCACCGGCTATCTGCTCGGCGTCACTCAATCGAAGGAATATGCCGAGCCGGAATGGTATGCCGACCTGTGGCTGACCATCGTCTGGGTCGTCTATCTGCTCGTCTTCCTTGCCACCGTCATCAAGCGCAAGGAGCCGCACATCTTCGTCGCGAACTGGTTCTATCTCGCCTTCATCGTGACGATCGCGGTGCTGCATCTCGGCAACAACCCGGCGCTTCCCGTCTCGGTGTTCGGCTCGAAGTCCTACGTCGCCTGGGGCGGCATCCAGGACGCCATGTTCCAGTGGTGGTACGGCCACAACGCGGTCGGCTTCTTCCTGACCGCCGGCTTCCTCGCCATCATGTACTACTTCATCCCGAAGCGCGCCGAGCGGCCGATCTATTCTTACCGGCTGTCGATCATCCACTTCTGGGCGCTGATCTTCCTCTACATCTGGGCAGGTCCCCACCATCTGCACTACACGGCGCTGCCGGACTGGACGCAGACGTTGGGCATGACCTTCTCGATCATGCTGTGGATGCCCTCCTGGGGCGGCATGATCAACGGCCTGATGACGCTGTCGGGTGCCTGGGACAAGCTGCGCACCGATCCCGTGCTGCGCATGCTCGTGGTCTCCGTCGCCTTCTACGGCATGTCGACCTTCGAAGGCCCGATGATGTCGATCAAGGTGGTCAACTCGCTCAGCCACTACACCGACTGGACCATCGGCCACGTGCACTCCGGCGCGCTCGGCTGGGTCGGCTTCGTGTCCTTCGGCGCGCTCTACTGCCTGGTGCCGTGGGCCTGGAATCGCAAGGGGCTCTACAGCCTGAAGCTCGTCAACTGGCACTTCTGGGTCGCGACCCTCGGCATCGTCCTCTACATCTCGGCGATGTGGGTGTCCGGCATCCTCCAGGGCCTGATGTGGCGCGCCTACACCTCGCTCGGCTTCCTCGAATATTCCTTCATCGAGACCGTCGAGGCGATGCATCCCTTCTACATCATCCGCGCCGCCGGCGGCGGGCTGTTCCTGATCGGCTCGTTGATCATGGCCTATAACCTCTGGATGACCGTTCGCGTCGGCGAGGCGGAAGTCCAGATGCCCGTCGCTCTTCAGCCGGCGGAATGAGGAGCTCCACCATGTCGTTCTGGACACGCCACCAAATCTTCGAAAAGAACTCGATCATCCTGATCGTCGGCATCCTGCTGGTGATCGCGATCGGCGGGCTCGTCGAGATCACCCCGCTGTTCTACCTCAAGAGCACGATCGAGAAGGTCGACGGGGTCAGGCCCTACACGCCGCTGGAGCTGGCGGGCCGCAACGTCTATGTCCGCGAGGGCTGCTATCTCTGCCACTCGCAGATGGTCCGCCCGCTGCGCGACGAGGTCGAGCGCTACGGCCACTTCTCGCTGGCCGCGGAGAGCATGTACGACCATCCGTTCCAGTGGGGCTCGAAGCGCACCGGTCCCGACCTCGCCCGCGTCGGCGCAAAGTATTCCGACGACTGGCACGTCACCCATCTGACCAACCCGCGCGCGATCGTGCCGCAGTCGGTGATGCCGGGCTATCCGTTCCTCAGCCAGACCGAGGTCGATCCGGACGCGATCTCCGACCACATGCGCACGCTGAAGGCCGTCGGCACGCCTTATACGGACGACCAGATCGCCAACGCGGGCGCCGACATGAAGGCCCAGGCCGACCCGGACAATTCCGGCGGCGACGCCTTCAACAAGCGCTACGCCAAAGCCGTCGTGCGCAATTTCGACGGCAAGGCCGGCACGCCGACCGAGATGGACGCGCTGGTCGCGTACCTGCAGATGCTCGGCACGCTGGTCGACTTCAAGATCTACAACGAGAAAGCCAATCTTCGCTGAGAAGGCATGAACGATGAAAGCTATCCTGTCAGTCCATAATCTAGCGTCCGAGCTCGTGACGACGATCTGGACCCCGGTGTTCGTCGCGATCTTTCTCGCGATCATCGCCTACGCATTTTGGCCCCGTAACAAGGCTGTCTTCGACGAAGCAGCGCACCTGCCGTTGCGGGAGGAGTGAGAGACCATGACCGATCATCATAGCGACATCGATTCCGTCTCCGGCAAGTCCACGACTGGACACGAGTGGGACGGTATCAAGGAGCTCAACACACCGCTGCCGCGCTGGTGGGTGATCTCGTTCTACCTCACCATCATCTGGTCGATCGGCTACTGGATCGTCTATCCGGCCTGGCCGCTGATCTCCAGCAATACCACGGGCATGTTCGGCTACTCCTCGCGCGCCGACGTCGCGGTCGAGCTCGCCAACCTCGAGAAGATCCGAGGTGACAAGATGGCGGCGCTGGGCGTCGCCTCGCTCGCCGACATCGAGAAGGACCCAGCCTTGCTGGCGCTCGCCCGCGCCAAGGGCAAGACCGTGTTCGGCGACAATTGCGCGCCTTGCCACGGCTCCGGCGCCGCCGGCGCCAAGGGCTATCCGAACCTGAACGACGACGACTGGCTGTGGGGCGGCACGCTCGACCAGATCATGCAGACCATCCAGTTCGGCGCGCGCTCCGGTCATGCCAAGACGCATGAGGGCCAGATGCTCGCCTTCGGCAAGGACGGCGTGCTGAAGGCCGACGAGATCGTCACGGTCGCCAATTACGTGCGGTCGCTGTCGGGCCTTTCGACCCGCAACGGCTTCGATGCCGCCAAGGGCGAGAAGATCTTTGCGGAGAATTGCGTCGCCTGCCACGGCGACGGCGGCAAGGGCAATTTGGAAATGGGCGCCCCGAACCTCACCGACAAGATCTGGCTCTACGGCTCCGACGAGGCGAGCCTGATCGAGACCATCAGCCAGGGCCGCGCCGGCGTGATGCCGGCCTGGGAAGGGCGGCTCGATCCCGCCACCATCAAGGCAATGGCGGTCTACGTCCATTCGCTGGGCGGTGGAAAATAACAGATCTCGCTGCAGACGGGGGTGAACAAAAGTGCCCCCGTTTGCGCTGGATCAACTGACGCGGCAGTGTCGGGTCTAGGTTCAATCGCACCTTTTCGAGAAGCACCAGGCGATGAACAAGACCGTGAACCCCAAAGACCTCACATCGGAAGATGACGTTGGGCCGCTCTACGCAGCCCACAAGAAGGTCTATCCCCAGAGCGTCAACGGCACCTTCCGCCGGATCAAATGGAGCCTGATGGCGATCTGCCTCGGCGTCTATTATTTCCTGCCGTTCGTGCGCTGGAACCGCGGTCTCGGCGCCCCCAGCCAGGCGGTGCTGATCGATCTTCCCAACAGCCGCTTCTACTTCTTCTTCATCGAGCTGTGGCCGCAGGAGGTCTACTACTTTACCGGCCTGTTGATCGTGGCCGCGGTGGCGCTGTTCCTGATGAACTCGGTCGGTGGTCGCATCTGGTGCGGCTATCTCTGTCCGCAGACGGTCTGGACCGACCTGTTCTATGCCGTCGAACGCCTGGTCGAGGGTGACCGGCGCGAGCGGATGAAGAAGGACAAATCGTCCGACCCGTTGAAGCTCGAGCGGATCTCCGAGATCGTGCTCAAGCATTCGATCTGGCTCATGATCGCCTGGTGGACCGGCGGCGCCTGGGTGCTCTACTTCAACGACGCGCCAACCCTGGTGAAGGAGCTCGTCACCTTCCAGGGCCCGATGATTGCCTATATCTGGATCGGAATCCTCACGGCGACGACCTATCTGCTCGCCGGCTACATGCGCGAGCAGGTCTGTACCTATATGTGCCCGTGGCCGCGCATCCAGGCCGCGCTCACCGACGAATGGGCGCTGAATGTCACCTACCGCTACGATCGCGGCGAGAAGCGCACCTCGGTCAAGAAGGCCGCCGAACTGCGCGCGCTCGGCGAGCAGGTTGGCGATTGCGTCGATTGCTACCAATGCGTCGCGGTTTGCCCGACCGGCATCGATATCCGCAACGGACCGCAGATGGAATGCATCCAGTGCGGCCTGTGCATCGACGCTTGCGACAACGTCATGACCAAGATCGGCCGGCCGAAGCGACTGATCGGTTACGACAACGACATCAACATCCATCGCCGCCAGGAGGGCAAGGCGCCGATCTACCGGATCGTCCGGCCCCGCACCATCGTCTACAGCGCGATCATCGCGGCCATCGGCGGCTTCATGGTCTACATGCTGGCGACGCGCAGCCTGCTCGACGTCAACGTGCTGCACGATCGCAATCCGGTTGCGGTCAAGCTCAGCGACGGCTCGATCCGCAACGCCTACACGGTGCGCCTGCTGAACAAGAGCGGCTACGACCGCGCTATCGCCATCGACGTGGAGGGGCCAGCCAACCCCACGATGCATGTCGTCGGCGTCGATTCGGTGACGCCTGATAGGCCGATCATCGTGATTCCGCGCGACTCCACCAGTGAGCTGCGGCTGCTCGTCACCGCGCCGGCCGAGAACAATCCGGAGAAGTCGATTCCGGTCCGCTTTCACGTCATGGACATCGGACTAGGCGTCGCCGCGAGCGCCGTCGACAATTTCGTCGCGCCGTAGATCCAGGAGACTATCATGGCATCCGCCCCGAAGCCGCTGACCGGAACGAAAGTCTTCCTGATGCTGGTCGCCTTTTTCGGCCTCGTGATCGGCGTCAACGTCACCATGATGAAGCTCGCGATCGCGACGCTGCCCGGCACCGAGGTCGACAGCCCCTATGCCGCGGGACTGACCTATGATCGCGAGATCTCGGCAGCGCAGGACCAGACCGCGCGCAAATGGAAGGTCAACGCCCATATCGAGCGCCGCAACGACGGCGGTGCCTTGCTTCAGGTCGAAGCACGCGATGCCGGCGGCCAGCCGATCGCCGGACTTAAATTCGGCGGCCGGCTGGAGCGGCCGACCGACAAGCGCGCCGATCTCGCCGTCGAGCTCACCGAAGCCGGCATCGGCCTCTATCGCGGCGATGCCGCGTCCGTCGCGCCGGGCCAATGGGACCTAGTGATCGAGGGCGAGGCGCGGGGGACGCGCGTGTTCCTGTCGCGTAATCGCGTGATCCTGAACTGAAGGACTTCGACATGCACGTCACGCGGGATTTTTCGCACTACGTCCGGGCTGCGGCCGAGGGCGTCCAGCACATCGATCTCGCGGTGGAAGGCGTTCATTGCGCCGGATGCATGGCCAAGATCGAACGCGGCCTGTCCGCCATTCCTGACGTCACGCTGGCGCGCGTCAACCTCACCGACCGCCGCGTCGCGCTGGAATGGAAGGCTGGCACGCTCGACCCAGGTCGGTTCATCGATCGCCTCGAGGAGCTCGGCTACAAGGCCTATCCGTTCGAGACCGAGAGCGCGGAAGCGTCCGAGGTCGCCGAATCGCGTTTCCTGCTGCGCTGCCTCGGCGTCGCCGCCTTTGCCACCATGAACGTGATGATGCTGTCGATCCCGGTGTGGTCGGGCAACGTCTCGGACATGCTGCCCGAGCAGCGCGACTTCTTCCACTGGCTGTCGGCGCTGATCGCATTGCCGGCGGCGGCCTATGCCGGCCAGCCGTTCTTTCGCTCGGCCTGGCGTGCGCTGTCGGCGAAGACGACCAACATGGACGTGCCGATCTCGATCGGCGTGATCCTCGCGCTCGGCATGTCTGTAGTCGAGACCATCCACCACGCCGAGCACGCCTATTTCGACGCGGCGATCATGCTGCTGACCTTCCTGCTCGTCGGCCGCTTCCTCGACCAGAACATGCGGCGGCGGACCCGCGCGGTCGCCGGCAATCTCGCGGCGCTGAAGGCGGAGACGGCCGCGAAGTTCGTCGGCTCCGACGAGATCTCGCAGGTGCCGGTGGCCGCGATCCATCCGGGCGACATCGTGCTGCTCAGGCCCGGCGAGCGCTGTGCGGTCGACGGCACCGTGATCGAGGGCCGTTCGGAGATCGACCAGAGCCTGATCACCGGCGAGACGCTCTATGTCACGGCCGGGCAGGGCACGCCGGTCTATGCGGGCTCGATGAACATCTCCGGCACGTTGCGGGTGCGGGTCTCGGCGGCGTCCGAGGCGACGCTGCTCGCCGAGATCACGCGGCTGCTCGACAACGCGCTGCAGGCGCGCTCGCGCTACATGCGGCTTGCCGACCGTGCTTCGCGTCTCTACGCGCCGGTGGTGCATGCGACCGCGCTTCTGACCATCCTCGGTTGGGTCATCGCCGGCGCGTCCTGGCATGATGCGATCGTGACGGGCGTTGCCGTGCTGATCATCACCTGTCCCTGCGCGCTGGGGCTCGCCATTCCGACCGTGCAGACGGTCGCCTCCGGCGCGATGTTCAAGTCCGGGGTGCTGCTGAATTCCGGCGATGCGATCGAGCGGCTGGCCGAAGCCGACCATGTCATCTTCGACAAGACCGGCACGCTGACGCTGCCCGATCTCGAAGTGATGAATGCCGCCAACATCCCCGCCGACATCTTCGAACTCGCCGGCCGGCTCGCGCTGTCGAGCCATCATCCGGTCGCCGCCGCCGTGGCGCAGGCGGCCGGCGCCAGATCGCCTGTTGTCGGTGCGGTCGAAGAGGCCGGGCAGGGCGTCCGTGCGACCGTGGAGGGCGTCGAGCTTCGCCTCGGCCGCCCCTCCTTCTGCGGTGCCGAGGCGCTGGTTGGGAGCGCCGTTGTCGATCCCGAAGCTTCCATCGTCGCTTTCAGCAAGGGCAGCGAAAGGTTCATCCTCTCGGTCCGCCAGGGCCTGCGTCCGGATGCGCAGGCCGTGATCGCGGCGCTGAAGGCGCGCAACATCGGCATTGAGATTCTCTCCGGCGATCGGGAGCCGGCAGTGATCGCGGCGGCCCATGCGCTGGGCATCGCGGAATGGCGTGCCGGCGTCACGCCGGCCGACAAGATCGCACGGATCGAGGAATTGAAGCGGCGCGGCGCCAAGGTGCTGATGGTTGGCGACGGCATGAACGACGCGCCTTCGCTGGCGGCAGCCCATGTTTCGATGTCGCCGATTTCGGCGGCGCATTTGAGCCAGGCCACCGCCGATCTCGTCTTCCTCGGCCGACCGCTGGCACCGGTGGTTGCCGCCATCGACGCCTCGCGCAAGGCGCTGCATCTGATGCGGCAGAATCTCTGGCTTGCGATCGGCTACAACGTGCTCGCGGTGCCGGTTGCGATCAGCGGCGTCGTGACGCCCCTGATCGCGGCGGCGGCCATGAGCGGATCCTCGATCCTGGTGATGCTGAATTCGCTGCGCGCGCGTAGCGCCTCGCGGGAGATCTTGTGATGGAGATCCTGGTCATCCTGGTCCCGCTGGCGCTGATGCTCGGCGGCGCTGGTCTCGTCGCCTTCCTGTGGTCGCTCAGAAGCGGCCAGTACGACGATCTCGACGGCGCCGCCTGGCGCGCCATCGCCGACGACGAACCGCCGCAGGAAGTGCCGGCCAAGCGCTAGCGCTTCAGTTTCAGTGCGAGCAGGCCAGCGGCCGCAAGGGCTATGCCCACGCCAGTCATGCAAGCGTGCCAGCCGAAGGCATCGAACAGTCGGCCGAGCACGGCGGTGCCGACTAGACCCCCACAGAAGTAGCACGCTAGATAGGTGCCGCTGGCGACGCCGCGGTGCTCGGTCGTCGTCTGTCCGACGAAGCCGGTCGCTGCCGCCTGCGCAAAGAAGGTTCCGACCGCGACCAGCACCATCCCGGTGAGCACTTCAGGTAGCCGCCCAGTCAGCATCAGTGGCAGCCCGATGCCGGCAACGGCGAGCGAGCCCCAGATCGTCGGGCGTGCTCCGATGCGTGAGGCAACCCGCCCCGCCAGCAATGTCGTGACGACCGAGGGCAGGAACACCAGGTAGACGAGGCCGAGATCCATCATCCCGAGCGACAGCGGCGGCCGGACCAGAACGAAATTGACGAAGGTGAAGGTGCCGATGAAGGCGAACAGGATGCAGAATCCGATACCGAAGGCGGCGCGCAATCGCGGATTGCGCCAATGCGCCATCGTGGCGGCCAGCGGCGATGCCGCCGGCGCCGCCGCATGCATCGGCGGCACGCGCCTGATCGTGAAGTAAACCAGCACCGCACCGGCGAGATTGAGCGCTGCGAACAGATAGAAATTCCAGGCAAGGCCGAGGCTTTCGGCAACAGCCGCCGAGACCAGCCGGCCGACAAGATTGCTCGCGACATTGCCGGTGATATAGGCGGCGAAGGCGCCGCCGGCGTCCATCGCGCTGCATTGCTCGCCGAGATGAGCCAGTGTCAGCGCGAAGGCGGAGGCCATGCACAGGCCCTGCGCGACGCGCAGGGCGGTGAAGACGGCGAGATTTGGCGCGATCGCCAGCAGGCCGGTCGGGAGCGCCAGCAGCATCAGGCTGAGCAGGATGCCGGTGCGGCGGTCGATATGCGGGCTAAGAAAGCCAATCACGAGGCTGGCTGCGGCCATGCCGAACGTGCTGGCGTTGACGGCAAAGCTCATCGCCGCGGGCGTGACGTCGTAATGGCGTGTGAGCGAGGGCAGGATCGCCTGCGTTGCGAAGAGATCGACGACGGTCAGGAACGCGGTGAGGCCGATCACGAGCGAGCGCAGCGCCAGTCCCGGCGCCTGCGCCTCCATCGTCATTGCGGCCGGTTTGATCGGCGCGGAAAGATCGGTCATGGCGATTGTCCTGTAGGGATGCGGCGCCCGGGGAAAGTCCGGGCGCCACCTCTCGTAACGAGATGTGATGGGGCCGGGGGCACTCGGTTACATGTGGTGGTCGTTGGGATCCTTGCGGACATCGCCGACATAGAGAATGACGGTCTCCTTGCCGAGGTTCTTCCACCAATGCGAGGTGCCGTGAACCTCGGGGCGGATGTCGCCAGCCTTGTGCACGATCGGATCGACGCAGTTGGAGGCATATTCGACGATCTCGCCCTGTTGCACGAAAATGAGAGCGGGGCGGTCGTCATGGCTATGCCAGGGCACGATGCCGCCGGGCTCGATGGTCAGCTTGCGGAAGCGCAGCTCGCGGCCCTCGATATGCGCCGGCTGCTTGCCGAGGTCGATCGTGCCCAGCGTGACGTCGGTCACCCCGACGGGTTTGTAGTCGACCATCTGCTGGGCGTTCGGCTTGATCTTGCCGGCCGGACATTCGCCGGCAACGACCGGCTGCGCCGAGAGCGTCAGCGCGCCGACGATGGCAAGGCCCGGCCAGATCAGACGCGACAAGGCGTGGCTCTTGGACATGGAAAGGTCTCCTGTGTTGGCCGCAACCCCGCTGGTCGCCGGCGATGACGGGAGCTTCATCGAGATCGCGTCCATCCTGAAATGCCGGCTTGCTCTCGATGCGATAGCGGCGCGCTATGTCGATGCGCAGCGGCTATCGATCCGATTGGGCAATGGCATTTCCGCTTTCGTAGCATCCGGCGTTCGATGACAGGGCGCCCCATTGGCGGGCGTTCACGTCAATTTGGAGGAGCACCCCATGCCGAAATTGTCCAAGACCCTGATCGCCACCGCCGCGTTTGCGGTCATCGCCACCTCGGCCTTTTCGGAGGCCGCCTGGGACTTCAAGGCCGGGATGGCCTATGTCTATGGCGGCCCCGGCAAGATGTCGGCGATGGCCATGGCGCCGGCCGAGAAGAACCACGAGGCGATGATGAAGAACGCCAAGAAGGTGCCCGACAACACCGTCTTCTTCATGAGCAATGGGTCGATGTACACCACCTCGGGACGGCTTGATCCGACCGGCAATTTCTACGTGAACTGAACGGGCCCTGGCATCGTGGCCGCCCCCTTGCGGGCGGCCGAACCGGGAAACTAATATTCGCCGAAGGGAATGCCGGAGCAGAAAGATGACAGCTCTCTCGCCAGCCGACGCGGAACAGCTCAGGCTTGCCTTCCAGCGCTGCCGCGACATGGACGGTACGCTGAACGATCAGCTCCGCGCCTATGCCGATGCCAGCCGTGAGGTCTTTCCGGCGTATGGTGAGGCCGTCGATCGACTGGTGGCGAGATTGGGCGGGAACGGCGGTGGTGAAACCGCGCCGCGCCCGGGCGATGCGATGCCGCCGTTCATGCTGCCGGACGAGTCCGGGCGTCTCGTCACGTTGCCGTCGCTGCTGGAGCGCGGTCCGCTCGCCGTAATGTTCTTCCGCGGCCATTGGTGTCCCTATTGCCGGCTCAATGTCCGCGCGGTGGTTCAGGCGCTCGATCGCATCGAGGCCATGGGTGCGCAGATCGTTGCAGTGATGCCGGAGACGCAGGAATACACGAGGCAGCTCAAGGCTGAATCCGGCGCGCCGTTTCCGATCCTGACCGATCTCGATAACGGCTATGCGCTGTCGCTCAATCTCGCGATCTGGCTCGGCGCCGAGATCCAGGACCTGTTGTCCTACCAGGACATGGCGAAATTCCACGGCAATGACGGCTGGATGCTGCCGATCCCGGCCGTGTTCGTGGTCGGCCGCGACGGGATCGTGAAGGCCCGCTTCGTCGATCCCGATTTCCGCAAGCGCATGGAGATCGATGATCTGCTCGCAGCGCTGGAGAGCGCGGGCAGGGAGAACTGAGCGCTCGCGACGCGGGCTTATCCTGCAATCTCCCGCCAGTCGGCGCCGCGCAGCATACGCATCACGGCGTTGGCGACCGCCGTGCGTTGCCGGCCGGCGACCCCGTAAAGGCTGACGGTGCGGCGGGCGTCGAGCCCGGCGACCGTGGCGCGCGTCAGTGTCTGCGGCAGGGGCGAAGTGTGCGGCATCATGGCGACGCCGATGTCGGCCTCGACCAGCTCGATCAGGTCGCGCTCGCTCGAAATCTCGTGTCCATGCTCGATGCCGTGCTCACGCAGGCTGGCGGAGATGCGGCGCGAGTGCTCGCAGAACGTCCGGCCCAGCAATTGCTCCGAGCGCAGATCGTCCAGTTCGATGCTGCTGCGCCCGGCCAGCCGATGCCCGTCGCCAACGACGAGCTCGAAGCTCTCGGTGAACAGCGGCCAGGCGTCGAGCCGGTCCCAGGCCTCGTCGATCTCGGCGGCGATGCCGAGCTCGGCCTCGCCCTTCTTGAGGAATTCACCGACCTCGCGGCTCGTCCCGCGCAGGAAGCGCAGTTCGAGCCGGTTGAACTGCCGCCTGATCTCGTTGAGATGGGGAATCAGCAGTGCGAGGTCGATCGAATGCGTCAGAGCGATGCGGAGCGCGCCAACCTCTCCGCTTTTAAACGAGGAGGCGAGCGATCGCGCGCCGGCGGCGGCGTCAAAACACTGTTTCAGGAGCGGATGCATGCGCTGGCCGAGTTCGGTCAGTTGCGCCGCCGGCCGCTCGCGGCGGAAGAGGTCGCCGCCAAGCTCGGCCTCAAGCTGCTTGATCGCGCGCGTCAGCGAGGGCTGCGTGACGTTGCACTCCTCCGCCGCGCGCGTGAAGTTGAGCAACTGCGCCACCGCGAGGAAATAGCGGACCTGGTGCATTTCCATGGATCGGCTCCCGGCAAGATACGCGATCTTATCCGATCGGGACGGCGAATGACATCCCGGCCGCTATAGCACGCGCCTATGGATTCGGAAGCCAGCTGGTATTTCCGTTTGGGCGGCCAATCCGCGAGGGTTCTGAAGCTCGGCCTCGAAGCCAGTCGTCGCCAAAGGAGATCGCGTCATGAACATACCGCTGAAGCCGCAGACATCTCAGTCTGCACGCGTGCTGGCCGGCAAGGTAGCGCTGGTCACCGGGTCGACCAGCGGTATCGGACTCGGCATCGCACGCGCCCTGGCTGCGGCCGGCGCCGATGTCGTGCTGAACGGCCTTGGTGTCGCCAGCGAGATCGGCCGGACACGCGAGCAGATCGCCGCCGAGTTCGACGTCAAAGCGAGTTACTCGCCGGCCGACATGACGAGGCCGAAATCGATCGCCGAGATGGTCGCTGCGACGATCGCCCAATCCGGTCGGCTCGACATCCTCGTCAACAATGCCGGCATCCAGCATGTCGCGCCGCTGGACCAGTTTCCGGTCGAGAAATGGGACCAGATCCTCGCGATCAACCTGAGCTCGGCCTTCCACACGACGCGGCTCGCGCTGCCGGCGATGCGCCAGAACGGTTTTGGCCGGATCATCAACATCGCCTCGGCGCACGGCCTGGTCGGCTCACCGTTCAAGGCGGCCTATGTCGCGGCCAAGCACGGCATCGTCGGCCTGACCAAGGTCACGGCGCTGGAGACCGCGGAGGAGGGCATCACCTGCAATGCGGTCTGTCCCGGCTACGTCTATACGCCCCTGGTCGAAGCGCAGATCGACGGGCAGGCCAAGGCACACGGCATTTCCCGCGATCAGGTGATCCACGACGTGCTGCTGGCGCAGCAGCCGAACAAGCGTTTTGCCACGGTCGATGAACTCGGCGCGCTCGTGGTGTTCCTGTCGACGGATGCGGCGGCTTCGATCACCGGCGTTGCGCTGCCAGTCGACGGCGGCTGGACCGCCCATTGACATGAGCCAGCGCAACAAGTCGAATCTTCAGCCAATGCAAGCTCATCAGGAGCGAGATATGAACGGCACACAGGACAACGCACGAGGCGAGAGCCACGACCTGCCGGGTCAGGTCGTCCTCGTGCTGCAAGGCGGCGGTGCGCTTGGCTCCTATCAGGCGGGTGTCTACCAGGCGCTGCATGAGGCTGGCATCGAGCCGGACTGGGTCATCGGCACCTCGATCGGTGCCATCAATGCGAGCCTCATCGCAGGCAACGCGCCGGAGCATCGGGTCGCTCGCTTGAGGGAGTTCTGGAAGCGGATGGAGCAGAATCCAGTCTGGGACTGGCGCGCCGCGTTTCCAGGCTTCAATGAGAAGCTGGCCTATTGGTCGACGGTCACTCACGGCATTCCAGGTTTCTTTCGGCCCAATCCGCTGGCGCATGCCGGCGATTCCTATCCGCTCGGTGCCGACAATGCGGGCTATTATTCGACCGTACCGCTGGAGAAGACTCTGAGCGAGCTGGTCGATTTCGACCTCGCCAATCGCTGCGCGCCGCGCCTGACGGTCGGTGCGGCCCACGTCGGGACCAGTGAAATGCGCTATTTCGACAGCCGCGACGGCGAACTGACGGTCAAGCATATAATGGCGTCGGGCGCGCTGCCGCCGGCTTTCCCGGCGGTGCGCATCGACGGCGAGCTCTACTGGGACGGCGGCATCCTGTCGAACACGCCGACGGAAGCGGTGTTCGATGACAACCCGCGCAGGGATTCGCTGATCTTCTCCGTGCATTTGTGGAATCCCGTCGGGGCCGAGCCGAGCACCATGGCGGAGGTGCTGAACCGGCACAAGGACGTGCAATATTCCAGCCGCATTTCGAGCCAGATTGCGCGCCAGCAGCAGGCCCATCGTCTGCGTCATGTCATCAACCAGCTCGCGGCACGGCTTTCGGAGGTCGAGCGCAACGATCCTGCTGTGAGGGAGTTGACGAGCTACGGCTGTCCGACCCGCATGCACGTGGTGCGGCTGCTCGCGCCGCAGCTCGAGCGCGAGACCCATACCAAGGATATCGACTTCAGCCCGTCGGGAATCACGCGGCGCTGGCACGCTGGTTATGCGCACACGAAGTCGGTGCTTGCGCGCAAGCCTTGGATCGGCGAATTCGACCCGCTCGCCGGCGTGGTGCTGCACGAGCATATGGAGGAGATGCCGATTGCGGCGGAGTGAGGGCCTTGCGCGTTGTTCTCTGGCGCAGTGACGATTTCCCGGCGGAGCGGTCTGGGCTATTGTTGCGCCGTCTTGGTCGCGAGGCTTGCAATTGGTTGCTGAAAAGGATCTCGAGGCAACGCTCGATCTGGTCCGCGCCAACGCGGCGGGGCCGGTGGCGGGCGTGTTCGGTCCTGAGACGCTGACCTGGCGGATCGACCGGGAGGCCGTCATCTTTCTCGGCGCCGGCCGCGCCTTGTTACTGCAACTGGCGCATCCCTGGGTCGCCGCCGCCATCGCCGAGCATTCGAAAACCCTGGCCGATCCGATCGGCCGCTTCCATCGCACCTTCGATATCGTCTTTGCCATGGTGTTCGGCTCGCTCGACCGTGCCTTGCGCTCGTCCCGGCAGCTGCACCGGCGGCACGGCATGATCGTCGGAGAGATGCCCGAGACGGTCGGCCCCTTTGCGGCAGGCTCGCGCTACTGCGCCAACGATATCCCCTCGCTGCGTTGGGTCCATGCGACGCTGGTCGAGACGGCACTGATGGCGCACGAGCTGGTTTTGCCGCCGTTCTCGGTGGAGGAGCGCGAGCGCTACTGGACCGAGAGCCGGATGTTCGGTGCGTTGTTTGGATTGACGGCGGATGATCTGCCCGCGGACTGGGCCGGTTTTACGGCCTACACCGCGGCGATGGCGCAGTCGGATACGCTGACCGTGAGCCCGGCGGCGCGCGAGATCGCGGCGCAGATTTTTGACGGCGCGCGTCCGTGGTTGCGGCCGCCGCGATGGTATCGCGCGCTGACGGCGAGCCTGTTGCCGGAACGATTGCGCGCCGGCTTCGGGTTTGAGCTCGGCGAGCGGGAGCTCAGATCGGCCGACAACGCGCTGCGATGGATCCGGCGCATCTATCCGACATTGCCGGACCGGCTGCGCTATGTCGGCCCCTATCAGGAAGCCCAGGCGCGGCTGCGAGGCGAAGCGCAGCCGGACTGGATGACGCGCTGCCTCAACAGGGCGTGGATCGGGCGGCCGCAAATGGATGTGCGCGGGAGAGGGTGAGGTTCGCTGCCTTTAGCCCCGTCGCCCTTCGAGGGCCGCTGAAGAAGCGGCCACCTCAGGGTGACGGGGAGAGATAAGCCGCGCAATGACCGAGCGTGCGGAAGCGCCTCTGTCTCACACCGAAGCCAGCTTCCGGTACAGCGCGCTGTAGCTCCCCGCCGAGATGCTCCAGGAGAACGACCGTCCCATGGCGCTGCGGCGCATGGTGTCGAGCTGGTCCTGGGCCATGAAAGCGGAGAAAGCCCGGCGGACACCGCCAAGGAAGGACTCGCGCGAGGGCCTCGAGAACAGGAAGCCGGTCTCGCCGTCGGTGATGGTTTCGGCAAGGCCGCCGGTCTGGTGACCGATCGGCAGCGAGCCGAAGCGCTGGGCGTACATCTGGCTAAGCCCGCACGGCTCGAAGCGCGAGGGCATCAGGGTGAAATCGCTGCCGGCAAAGATACGGCGGGCCTGGGCATCGTTGAAGCCGATCACCACCCCGATGGCGTCGGGGCGGCGACGATGCGCGTCGATCAGAGCTTGCTCCAGCGCCGGCTCGCCGGAACCGGTGACCACGATCTGCCCGCCGGCATCGACGATCTCGTCGGCCGCCGACAGCACGAGGTCGATGCCCTTCTGGTGCACGAGACGCGCGACGATGCCGAACATGGGGCCGCGCGACACCGCTAAGCCGAACTGCTTGCGGACGTAATCCGCATTGGCCCTCTTGCCGACCCAGTCGCCGGCGCCGAACTGCTGGGCGAGCTGGGCGCAGGAGCGCGGGTCCCAGCTCTCGTCGATGCCGTTGAGGATGCCGGTGAGCTCGGATGCGTCCGAGCGCAGGCGGAGCAGGCCCTCCAGGCCGCAGCCGAATTCGGCCGTGGTGATCTCGCGCGCATAGGTGCCGCTCACGGTGGTGAGGTGCGAGGCGTAGACGAGGCCGGCCTTGAGGAAGGAGAGCTGGTCGTAGAACTCGACGCCGTCGATGTGGAAAGAGCTTTCCGGTGCGCCGATCCGCCGCAACGAGTCCTTCGGGAAGAGGCCCTGATAGGCGAGGTTGTGAATGGTCAGGATCGAGGGCAGCTTGGAGCCGCGCCAGGCGAGATAGGCCGGCACGAGCGAGGCCTGCCAGTCATTGGCATGGATCAGGTCTGCTGCCCAATTCTTGTCCAGCTTGCCCATGGCCAGCTCAGCGGCGGCCGAGGCAAAGCGCGCGAAGCGGATGTCGTTGTCCGGCCAGTCCCGCCCGGACTCGTCGCCATAGGGGTTACCGGGCCGGTCGTAGAGTTGCGAGCAGAGCAGCACGTAGACCGGCAGGCCGTCCTTGGTCGCTGCCCGTCCGAGCGAGCAGGCCGGCATCTCCGCGAGCGCCGGGCAGCGCCCAACGATCTGAATATGCGTGAGTTGCTCGATGATGTCGCGATAGCCGGGCAGCATGATCCGGATATCGGCAAAGGAGCGAAGGGCGCGGGGCAGCGCAGCGGACACGGCTCCAAGGCCGCCGACGCGGACGAAGTCGTCCAACTCCGTGGTGACGAACAAGACCCTCAAGAACAGCTGCCCTCTGTCGATCCCGTTCGCTACTATGCAAGAACGGGTCCAGTTGTCCGGGAATTCTTAAAGCCCGCCTACGCGGCGCGTCGGTTCGGTAAACACTTTCCTACTCGGCCGCCGCCCTCTAGGGTCGCCGCATCAACAACAGAGAACTTCGAGAGTTCCTAAGACCCAAGGACGTGAGCAGGCATGCAGCTAGCAGATAAGCATGAGGGGACGACGACAAAAGCCTTCGCCGGGCTCAGGGTCCTGGATTTTTCGACCACCATCGCCGGTCCTCACTGCGCGCGGATGCTTGCCGACATGGGCGCCGAGGTCATCAAGATCGAGACCGACGGCGGGGAGACGATGCGGACCCGGCCGCCGCTGCGCAAGGGGTGCAGCACCGCGTTCGGCCAGCTCAATGTCGGCAAGAAGAGCGTCGTGCTCGACCTCAAGTCCGAGGACGGCAAGGAGGCGGTGCGCCGGCTGGCCGCGACATCAGACATCCTGGTCGAGAACTTTCGCCCCGGCGTGATGCACCGGCTGCGGCTCGACTACGACAGGCTGCGCACCGTCAATCCGAGGCTGATCTATTGCTCGATCTCAGGCTACGGGCAGACCGGCCCCTCGGCCGAGCTGCCGGCTTATGCTCCGGTGATCCATGCCGCCTCCGGCTATGACATGGCGCATCTGGCCTACCAGCCTGGCCGCAGCCGCCCGGATTATTGCGGCATCTATCACGCCGACGTCGTCACCGGCACCTATGGCTTCGGCGCGATCGCGTCCGCGCTCTATCAGCGGACCGTGACCGGCCTCGGCCAGCACATCGATGTGTCCATGCTGGAATCGATGCTGTCACTGACGCTGACCGAATTGCAGAGCGCACAATTCGCCGTGAAGCCGCCGCCGCGCCCGATGTTCGGCCCGACCGAGACGGCAAGCGGCTATGTCATGATCACGGTCGCCAGCGAGAAGACGTTCCAGGGATTGATGGGCGTTATCGGTCACCCCGAATGGATCTCCGATCCGCGCTTTGCGACCTATGCCGCGCGCCGCGAGAATTGGGCGGAGGTGATGGACGGCGTCGAAGCCTGGTCGCGGGAACTCACGACCGATGCGTGTCTCGCAGCGCTTGGCGCGGCCGGCGTGCCGGCGTCGGCTTATCGCACCGTGTCCGAGGCGCTGGCCGATCCGCAGCTCGCGCACCGGCAGGCGCTTTCCGAGGTGCGGGATGAGGGCGGCTCCTTTCAGGTGCTCAACCTGCCATTCCGGATGTCGGGTGCCGATACCACGCCGGCCAAGACGATGGCCGTGCTCGGCGAGCATACGGATGCGCTGCGCGAGGAGATCAGCCTCGCCGATGATGCATCAATTCCGACAGGCAAAACTGCCGCGACAGGCTGAGCACCATTACGCCGCACGTGCGGCGTGTGATCTGTCGCGCGTTCCTCTTGCCGTGGCGAGCTTTTGTCGCCAATCTCGTCCTCAGTCATTCAACGATCCGAAACATCGGACGAGGGATCCCGGGAGGAACCATGACGAACATCGCTGCCGCAGCGCGCAAGCACGCGCCGATTTTCCTTGTTGCGGCATTTGCCCTCCTTCCGCTGGCCGGGCCGGTGCAGGCACAGAAGCCGGGCGGCAGCATCACAGTCGGCCAGGAGCTGGAGATTGCGGGCTTCGATCCGCTCAAGGTCGGTGTCTACGACACCTCCACCTTCACCGCGGCCGCCGCGATCTTCGATACGCTGACCACGCTCGACGACAAGGGCGAAGCCGCGCCAAAGCTCGCGATGTCCTGGACTCATTCCGACGATTACAAGAGCTGGACCTTCAAGCTGCGCCAGGGCGTGACATTCCACGACGGCACGCCGTTCGATGCGCAGGCCTTCAAGGAGAATTTCGACCGACAGAAGGACCCCGCCAACAAGTGCCGCTGTGCCTTCTACATCACCAACGTCAAGGAGGTGCTGGCGCCGGACGAAACCACCGTTGTCTTCAATCTGACCGATCCCTCGGTGAACTGGCCGGCGGTGATCACAATCCAGAGCTCCAACAACGTCATTCATTCACCGACCGCGTGGAAGACCAAGGGTGACGACTACAATCGCAATCCCGTCGGCACTGGTCCCTACATCCTGAAATCGTGGACCGCAGGCGACCGCATGGTGCTGGAGAAGAATCCCAATTACTGGGACAAGGGCCGGCCCTATCTCGATCGCATCATCCTGAAGCCGCTGCCCGATGCACAGTCGCGCTCCGCCTCGCTGCAATCGGGCGAGGCCGACATCATCTGGGACGACGAGAACGACGCCGACAACATCATGAGGGCGCAGAAGGACTCCAAGCTCACGGTGCACACCTACAAGGGCTCGGGTGCCCAGGTCTACGCCTTCAACACCAAGGTCGCGCCGTTCGACGATGTCCGCGTGCGTCAGGCGCTGGTGATGGCGCTCGACCGCCCGAAAATGTCGCAGGCGATCAGCAACGGCTTGAGCCGGCCCGCGACCAATCCCTATGGCGATGGCTCCTGGGTCAAATGCAAGGACGACGGCGCGCTGCCGTTCGACGTCGAGAAGGCCAAGGCGCTGATCAAGGAGTACGGCAAGCCGGTCGAGTTCAAGATGCTGGTGACCGCGACGCCGCGCGGCCGCATGATCGGCCAGGTGCTCCAGCAATTCTGGAAGCGCGTCGGCGCCAGCATGGAGATCGAGCAGGTCGATCAGGCCACCATTCCCTCGCGCGCCTTTACACGCCAGTTCCAGATGACGCCATGGCGCATCGTCGATCTCGCCGATCCCGACCCGCAGATGTACGCGAATTTTCGCAGCGGCAGCCCGCTGGCATTGGCCGGTTTCTCGAATCCCGAGCTCGACAAGCTGCTGGACCACGCGCGCGTCACCGCCGACCTTGGGCAACGCACCGAGGATTACTGCGCCATCAGCCGCCTGATCAACAAGGAGGCAATCTGGTTCTGGACCTTCCAGAATACTTACTACGCGCTATCTAGCGTCAAGCTGAAGGGCTTCCCGAAGATCTACAATGGCGTGATCGACGTTTCGACGACCTGGCTGGAATGATGGCGCGATGCTGAACTTCGTCGTTCGGCGGCTGCTTGCCATGCTGCCGGTGCTGCTCGCCGTCTCGCTGCTGACATTCCTGATCGCCTCGCTGCTGCCGGGTGATCTCGCTCTCGTCATCCTCGGCGATCAGGCGACGCCGGAGAATGTCGCGGCGCTACGCCGGGACATGGGGCTCGACCAGCCGCTGTGGTGGCGTTACCTGAGCTGGCTCGGTCACGTCTTGCAGGGCGATCTCGGCCGCTCGTTCCGTACCGGGCAGACGGTGCTTCAGGCGGTCGCCGAGCGCATTCCGGTTTCACTTCAATTGATGCTGATGGCTGAGTTCATAGGCCTCTTGATCGGCGTTCCCGTCGCGATCGCCTGCGCCGCGCGCGCCGGCGGCGCCTTCGACCGCTTCATGACCGGCAGTGCGTTTGCGATGCTGTCGATGCCGTCCTTCCTGGTGGCGATCCTCTTGATCTATCTGTTCGCGGTCGAACTGCACTGGCTGCCGGCGACGGGCTATGTGCCGTTCACCGAAGCGCCGCTGGCGAATTTACGCTTCTTCGTGCTGCCGGCACTGACGCTGGCACTGGCGGAATGGCCCGGAATCATGCGGGTGCTGCGCTCCGACATGATCGCGACCCTGCAGGAGGATTATATCGCGCTCGCCAAGGCCAAGGGTCTCAAGCCCGCGCGTATCCTGTTCGTGCATGCGCTCAAGCCCTCGTCGCTGACGCTGGTGACGGTCACAGGCATCAATATCGGCCGCCTGCTCGGCGGCACGCTGATCGTGGAATCGATCTTCGCGCTACCGGGCATCGGCCGGCTTCTAGTCGGGGCGATCTACACCCGCGACCTCGTCATCCTCCAGGGCGTGGTGCTGCTGGTCGCCTGCGGCTTCGTCATCGTGAATTTCATCGTCGACATGCTCTACGCCGTGCTCGACCCCAGGATCCGCCATGGCCACGCTTGAGCTCTCGATGCAGGACGAGGCGGTGCCCGTGCCGGTCGGCCGCAAGCGCAGGCTCGGCCTGTTGTTCTGGATCGCGAGTGCCTGGCTCGCGATCATCCTGACGCTCGCAATCCTCGCGCCGGTGCTGCCGCTGCAGAACCCTGTAGACATGGACATGCTGGAGCGCCGTGCGGCGTTCTCTTCCGGGCACTGGCTCGGCACCGATGGGCTCGGCCGCGACGAACTCTCCCGCCTGATTTTCGGGGCGCGGGTGTCGCTGACTGTCGGGCTGATCGCGCCGATGATCGGCCTTACGCTCGGCGGCGCGCTTGGGCTGCTCGCCGGCTACTTCCGCGGTCGGTTCGAGACGCTGGTGGTCGGCAGCATGGACGTGCTGCTCGCCTTTCCGCCGCTGATCTTCGCGCTCGCCGTGACCGCCTATCTCGGCCAGTCCGTCCCCAACCTCACCTTGATTCTCGGTGTGCTCGGCATTCCCGCGTTTATGCGCGTGGCGCGCGCGGCGACGCTGAGCTTGGCTCGCCGCGAATTCGTGATCGCGGCCGAGGCATTAGGTGCCAGCCATGCGCGCATCCTCATGCGCGAGCTGTTGCCGAACGTGATCCTGCCGCTGCTGGCCTTCTTCCTGCTCGGCGTCGCCGTCACCATCGTGGTCGAGGGTGCGCTGTCCTTCCTCGGTCTCGGCGTGCCACCGCCGATGGCGAGCTGGGGCAGCATGATCGGCGAGGGGCGCGACAGCCTCGACGTCGCGCCGCGGCTGGCGTTCCTGCCGGCGGCCGGACTGTTCCTCACCGTGCTGGCCTTCAATCTGGTCGGCGACACCTTGCGGGCACTGACCGACCCGCGTCAGGGGGCGCTGTGAGCGCTGCGCTGCTGACCATCGAGGACGTTGCAGTCGAGCTACCGACGCCGCGCGGCAATCTGCGCGCCGTGGATCATGTCGACCTGTCGCTGGAGGCGGGCCGCACGCTCGGGATCGTCGGCGAATCCGGTTGCGGCAAGACCATGCTGTCGCGCGCGGTGCTTCAACTGCTGCCGAAAAAAGCAAGGCTCACGGGACGCGTGATGTTCGACGGCCAGGACCTGGTGCGACTCGATGCGGAACGCTTGCGTCGCTTGCGCGGGCGCGATCTCGCAGTCGTGTTCCAGGACCCCATGACCTCGCTCAACCCGGTGCTGACCATCGGCACGCAGCTGATGGAGACGATCCAGGAGCATCTCGAGCTTGACGTCTCCGCGGCGCGGAAGCGCAGCGTCGAGCTGCTGGCGGCCGTCGGCATTCCCGCGCCGGAGCAGCGGCTCGCGCAATATCCGCATCAATGTTCCGGCGGCATGCGCCAGCGCATTGCGATTGCGATCGCGCTGTCCTGCGAGCCGAAGCTCTTGATTGCGGACGAGCCGACCACGGCGCTCGACGTCACCATCCAGGCGCAGATCCTCGATCTGCTCGCGCGCGAGCAGCGCCGCCGCCACATGGCCATGATCATCATCACCCACGATCTCGGCGTCGTCGCCGGCCGGGCCGACGAGGTCGCGGTGATGTATGCGGGCAGGGTGGTGGAGCGCGCGCCGACGCAAGCCTTGTTCAAGCGTATGCACATGCCCTACACCGAGGCGCTGCTGGCGGCGATCCCGAAGCTGGATGCCGCGCCGCATACGCCGCTGCCGGCGATCTCCGGACGTCCGCCCGATCCGACACGACCGCTCAAGGGCTGCTCCTTTGCGCCGCGCTGCCGCTATGCCGCTAGCGGCTGTCATGAGGCCAAGCCCGACCTGAAGAGCGCTGAGAAGCCCGATCATCTCTATGCCTGCTTCCACCCGATCCAGATGGCGGAAGGAATCGGCGCATGATGCAGCTTGCCGCGCGCGTCGAGCCGCTGCTGAACGTCGACAATCTCGTCGTCGAATATGGCCTCGGCAACAAGACGGTGCACGCCGTCTCCGGCGTCAGCCTCCAGGTCGCGCGCGGCGAGACGCTCGGGCTGGTCGGAGAATCCGGCTGCGGCAAGTCGACGCTGGGGCGCGCCGTGCTGCAATTGCGCCGCGCCAAATCCGGCCGGGTGCTGTTCGACGGCGAGGACCTGACCGTGATGGAGGGCGAGGCGCTGCGCAAGATGCGGCGCCGCGTGCAACTGATTTTTCAGGATCCGATCGCCTCGCTCAATCCGCGCCGTCGCATCGGCGACATCGTGGCCGAACCGCTGATCATCGCCGGCGTCAGGGATGCCGCCGAGCGCAAGCGTAGGGTTTACGAGGTGCTCTCTGCGGTCGGGCTCGATCCTGATCTCGTCGCGGGCCGCCTGCCGCATGAGTTCTCCGGCGGGCAGTGCCAGCGCATCTGTATCGCACGATCGCTGGTGCTCAACCCCGAGTTCATTGTCTGCGACGAGCCGGTCTCGGCGCTGGACGTCTCCATTCGCGCGCA
The DNA here is from genome assembly GCF_014198315.1 of Bradyrhizobium sp. CIR48. NCBI lineage: Bacteria > Pseudomonadati > Pseudomonadota > Alphaproteobacteria > Hyphomicrobiales > Nitrobacteraceae > Bradyrhizobium > Bradyrhizobium sp. CIR48. The sequence continues at coordinate 435,802 of NZ_JACIHG010000005.1, read as the reverse complement.
AATCCTCAATTTGCTGGAGGAGATGAAGGCGCGCTTCGGCCTGACGCTGTTGTTCATCGCGCATGATCTCGCGGTGGTCAAAGCGGTCAGCGACCGCGTCGCGGTGATGTATCTCGGCCGGCTTTGCGAGGTCGGTCCGTCGGAGCAACTGTTTGCAAATCCGGCGCATCCCTATACCGGGCTCTTGTTGCAGGCGATCCCGGTGCCCGATCCGGATATGCGTCCCGCCGAGAGTGTGGCAGCGGGTGAGCCACCATCGCCGATTGCGCCGCCGTCCGGCTGCCGCTTCCGCACCCGTTGCCCGCGGGCCGACCAGCGATGCAGCGCTGAGATACCGGAGTTGCGCGAAATCGCACCCGGCCAGTTCGCGGCTTGCCATCATCCGCTGGCCTGAACTAAGACCGGTTTGTCTCGCCTTGCCGACCATGGCATGGTGGCGCGGCGACAAGAAGAATGCGGGAGAACGCCGATGAAGAGTTTCAAGGTTGCCGATTTCAAGGCGCCGCTGCAGGAGTTCGACGAGGCGACGCCGCAGCCGTCGGGCACGCAGGTGCTGATCAAGGTGAAGGCCGCCGGCGTCTGCCACAGCGACCTCCACATCTGGGAGGGCGGCTACGATCTCGGCCACGGCCGCAAGCCGCTGTCGCTGAAGGACCGCGGCATCAACCTGCCGCTGACCATGGGTCACGAGACGGTCGGCGAAATCCTGGCCTTCGGCCCCGACGTGAAACCGACCGACCAGGGCGACCTCAAGCTCGGCGAAGTCGGCCTGGTCTATCCCTGGATCGGCTGCGGCAAATGCGCGACGTGCCTGGCCGGTGACGAGAACATGTGCCTGACGCCGCGTTCGCTCGGCGTCTATTGCGACGGCGGCTATTCCGATCACATGCTGGTGCCGCATCCGCGCTACCTGCTCAATCTGAAAGGGCTCGACCCCGCGACGACCGCGCCCTATGCCTGCTCGGGCGTCACCACCTACAGCGCGCTCAAGAAGGTCGAGCAGCATTTCGACACCCCGATCGTGATGTTCGGCGCGGGCGGGCTTGGCCTGATGGCGCTGTCGCTGCTGAAGGCGATGGGCGGCAAGGGCGCGATCATGGTCGATATCGATGCCAGGAAGCGTGAGGCGGCGGAGAAGGCCGGCGCGCTCGCCACCGTCGACCCCAAGGCGCCGGATGCGCTGGAGCAGCTTGCCAAGAAGGCGGGCGGGCCGATCCGCGCCGTGATCGACCTCGTCGGCAATGCCGCGACGACGCAGCTTGGATTCGACTGCCTGACCAAGGGCGGCAAGCTCGTGATCGTTGGCCTGTTCGGCGGCGGGGCGACCTGGGCGCTGCCCCTGATTCCGATCAAGGCAGTGACGATTCAAGGCAGCTATGTCGGAAACCTGCGCGAGACGCAGGAATTGCTCGATCTCGTCCGCACCAAGAAGGTGCCGCCGATCCCGGTGACGACGGCACCGCTCGCCAAGGCCAACGACGCGCTGGTGCAATTGCAGCAGGGCGCGGTGGTCGGGCGCACAGTGCTGACGCCGTAGTGAACACTCTCTCCTCCGTCATTGCGAGGAGCGAAGGCGACGAAGCAATCCAGACTGCCTCTGCGGATGGATTTCTGGATTGCTTCGCTTCGCTCGCAATGACGACTTGGCTAGCTCCTTTCCTTGAGGCCCTAAATGTCCGCAAACAACGCCTTCCACATTGCCGTGCTCGCCGGTGACGGCATCGGTCCCGAAGTCATGGCGCCGGCCCTCGAGGTGCTGCGCAAGATCGAGCAGAAATCGGATTTGCGCTTTCGCTTCACCGAGGCACCCGCCGGCGCCAACAATTATCGTGCCACCGGCAAGTCGATGCCTGACTCGACCATCAAGCTGTGCGAGGAGGCGGATGCGATCCTGCTCGGCGCCTGCGGCCTGCCGTCGGTGCGCTACCCCGACAATACCGAGATCGCGCCGCAGATCGAGCTGCGCTTCATCTTCGATCTCTATGCCGGCGTGCGGCCGGCGCGCCTCATTCCGGGCGTGCCGAGCCCGATCGTCGGCGCTGATGCGCGCGGCATCGATCTCGTCGTGATCCGGGAATCGACCGAAGGCCTGTTCGCCTCGATGGGCAAGGGTGTCGTCACCCATGAGGACGCGCGCGAGACCATGGTGATCACGCGCAGGACCTCCGAGCGCCTGTTCGACTTCTCGTTTCGCCTCGCCGAGCGGCGCAAGGCGCGCGGCAAGCCCGGCGCGCTTGCCTGCGTCGACAAGGCGAACGTGTTCAAGGCGTTCGCGTTCTTTCGCGGCATTTTCGACGAGATCGCCAAGAAGCATCCCGATGTGAAGACCGATCGCCTCTATGTCGATGCCTGCTCGGCGATGCTGGTGAAGCGTCCCTGGGATTTCGACGTGATGGTGATGGAGAACATGTTCGGCGACATCGTCTCCGACATTACTGCGAGCCTGATCGGCGGCCTCGGCATGGCGCCGTCGGCGGACATCGGCGACAAATATGCCGTGTTCCAGCCCTGCCACGGCACCGCGCCCGACATCATGGGGCAGGGCAAGGCCAATCCCACCGGCATGATCCTGTCGGCGGCGATGATGCTGGACTGGCTCGCCGACAAGCACGGCGTCGAGAGCGCGGCGGAAGCCGGCGAGACGATCGAGCGTGCAGTGGATCAGATCTATGCCGGCGGCATCAAGCCGATGGAGTTCGGCGGCAACAACGGCACCGCCGATATCACGAAGGCGGTGCTAGGGGCGCTCTGAGAAGCAGCCGAGTCGCGGCGCCAGTTCATCTCAAAAGAAAAAGGGGCCTCGCGGCCCCTTTGTCGTTCACCAGCGGCGCCAATGATGGTGGCGATGGCCCCAGCCCCACGGGCGCGGGCCGTAGAAGCGTCGCGGGCCGCCGTAATAGCCGTAGGCGCCGTAATAGTTCGGACGCCAGAAGCAGCGGCCCCAGGGGTTGCATACCCAGCGCACCTGATCGACGTCAGCGGCCGGACCGCTTGCAATCTTGTCCGCCTGCGGGATGCCATTCGGCATGGCCGCGAGCGCCTCGCCCGCCGCGAGCGTCACACCGCCGATGGCAACCAGAGCAAGAACAGCAGATTTCAGTGTCATCGCGATCTCCCTCGTTGTGACGGGAGAACTTTCGTCAGATCAACTGGTTGCAACCGCGCGGAGTTGCACGAGGAATTTAATCTTCGTGAACGTCGGTTCAGCTTCAACGCCCCTGGAACTGCGGTTTGCGCTTTTCCATGAAGGCCTGCCGGCCCTCGCGAAAATCCCGGGAATCCATGCAGGCGTTGCCGATCGCCTTGATCGCATCCATGTCGCGCTTGCTCTCATCCTTCAGCACCTGTGCGATGGTGATCTTGGCGGCCTTGATCGCGAGCGGGGCGTTCTGCGAGATCGTCTCGGCAATCGTCATGGTCTCGCCCCAGAGCTCGTCGACCGGGAACACGCGCTCGATAAGGCCAATGCGCAGCGCTTCGGCGGAATCGATGCGCATGCCCGTGTACATCAGGAGCCGCGCCCAGGACGGGCCGACCAGCGACACCAGGTGGCGGAGGCCGTCAAAGCCATAGGCGATGCCGAGCTTGGCCGCGGGAATGCCGAACTGGCTGCCGTGTGCGGCGATGCGGATGTCGGCGAGCATCGCGACCTGCATGCCGCCGCCGAGGCAAAAACCCTCGATGCAGGCAATCGTCGGCTTGGGATAGTCTGCGAGCAGTGCGCGCTGGGCGGCGCTGCGCCTGGCATATTCCTCGGAGGCCGCCGCGTTGTGCCGGGTCTTCTCGAACTGGCTGATGTCGGCGCCGGAGACGAAGGCCTTACCGCCGGCTCCGCGCAGGACCACGACGCGCACCGTCTCGTCGTCGCGCAAGGCGGTCAGCGCCTCGCCAAATCCCTCCCACATCTCCAGCGACATCGCGTTGCGCTTGTCGGGATTGTTGAAGGTGATCACGCCGACGCCGTCGGTGGTGTGCTGGAAAATCTTGCCGCCCGCGTAGGGGATACCGGTCGTGCTGAATATGTCGGACATCGCGCGCTCGCTCGTCATGTGCGAGGGGCAATGTGCTGCGGTGGCGCTTCCGGGGTCAACCGCGGCAGGGTGGGCGAGTCTGCATCCGCCTGTACCGGGATTGCATGGCGCGTCGTCCCGAGTGTCGCGCGTGCAAAGAAAAGGGGCGGTCGTGCCGCCCCGCAAAGGCCGCGCGCAAGCGCGCGAGCCGGAATATGATCGTTCAATCCGGCCGCGTCCCCGCGACGCGGCGGATTGAAGATCGGCCGTAAAGGCCAGACCGTCGACCGGTCTCAGCTCTCGTTCGCCGCGATCGATTCCATCAGCGAGACCAGCTGACGCTGCACGGTCTGGTCCTTGATCTTGCTGTAGGCGCGCAGCAGGCGGAGGCTGAAGGCCGAATCGAGGAACAGCAAGCTCTCGACTTCGCGCGCCTTGTTGTCACCGTCGTAGAAGAAGGTCACGGGCACGTCGAGGGCGGAAGCGATCTGCTGCAGACGAGCCGCGCCGACGCGATTGACGCCCTTCTCGTATTTCTGGACCTGCTGGAAGCTGACGCCAAGCTTCTCGCCGAGCTCGGCCTGCGAGATCTTCATCTCGACGCGCCGCAGACGAATCCGCTTGCCAAGCTCGATGTCCGGCTTGCCAGCGCTGCGCTGCTTCATTCTTTTCGCCGCTGCTTTCATCTTCGTTTTCACCTTTGTTCTTCGGTTGAAAATCCCCCGAAGAGCTGGGTCAGGGGTTCGCCCATATACGAGTCCTTGAATTCATGCGGATGCACGAACTCTTCCTTAAACCACGGGAAGCGAGCCGGACTGAAAGCTTCGATCAGCCAATCAATCATGTGCCGCACGCGCGGAATACGGCCGCTACCGGGATGGTAGGACAACCAGATATCCAGCGGTCGGTTCAACTCGACCTCCAGTGGAATCAACTTCCCGCCAAGCGCAATGGCGTAGCTCGGAAAGACGCCGATGCCGGCGCCGTTCGCGACCGCCCAGTAGTTGGCGCTCGAGACGTTGGTCTTCATGACCAGAAGGTCACGTTCCGACACGCCCGGGAAGAAGCTCTCGAAGGATTCTTTGGCGGCAAGCTGGTCGGCGAATTGCAGCACCAGGCGATGCTTGATCAATTCCGCCGCCGTGCGCGGCGCGCCATGCTTCTCGATGTATTTCTCGGAGGCCCAGAACATCAGATGCATGCGGCCGAGCCGCACCAGCTTGATGTCGAGCGCGGAGGGACGCGACAGATGGATGGCGACGTCGGCCTCGTGGCGCGAGACGTCGGCCGAGCGCATCGCGCAATGCAGGTCGACCAGGATCTTCGGATAGGCCTGCTGGAATTCAACCAGGCGCGGGGCGAGCCAGAACGTGCCGAGCCCCTCGGTGACGGCGACGCGCACCTCGCCGGACAGGGCGTTGGCCATCGAATCGCTGGCGCGCAGCACGTCGAAGGTGGCGGCCTCCATGCGCTCGACGGCGGAGACCACCAGCGCGCCTTCATCGGTCAGATGGGTGCCGTGGACGTCACGCGTGAACAGTGTGGTGCCGGTCTGGCGTTCGAAATCGTCGATTCGCCGGCGCACGGCGTTGATCGACAGCGACAGGCGCTCAGCCGCCGATCGGAAACTTCCGGATCGGACGACTTCAAGGAATATGCGAGCGGCATCCCAATCAGAGAGGCCGCTGAGATTTGTCTTTGGGCGTTCCGCCACAGGAACGCCCCTTTCCGCCAAGGAGTGCATACAATTTCCTTCGGGTGGCTAAACTGGCAGAATCTGGCGCAAACCACAACTACTGCGAGTTGGGGGATGATGAGTTTTGAACGTCATCCTTACTACGTCGTGGGTGGTATCTGAATGCTGCCAAGGCTGGGAATCGGGCGGACCATCGCCCGGATGAGGGGTGTGGCGTGAGTTCCGTTGCGAGCCGTGAAATGGCTGCGGGATTGCAGGCGCTGTCCGTAATGAATGTGCTTGCGCGAAAGCCGGCGCCGTCTCCTTCAATGGATCAATCACAGCGGGCCGGGCGTTTGCTCTCGGACTGCTTCGATCGCGGCCAACGGCGCAGCGCGGCGAAGTTAGCCAGAACCGCTGTTCCGCGGCAGAAACCCACTGAAATCAGGTTCAGAGGCGCTGTGGCCTCGTGCTATCCTCCGTATTCCATGGGGGCCGAAGGGGTCGTCACCAACACGTCTCGCAGGCCGAATTAACGGAAAGAACGCCGGTGTCGCATTCAGACGAACAATTGCAGTCGGTGCTGGAAACGCTCGAGGGGTGCCGCAGGGTTCTCAACGCGTGCGACAGCCGTGAGTCGGCCGAGCTGCTGTCGATTGTCATCCTCGACGTCAGGATGAAACTCAAAGGAATTGACAGTGCCGAACTCAAGGCACTGTGCGACGAAATGTTGCGGAGCGCTGCGAGCGAGCCGCCGTCCCCTTCCAAGCAGACGCAGGACCAGCCCCGGCGTCCGCTGCTCCGCGTGGTGAAGTAGCCACGCCGCCGAATCTCGCTTTTTGGCGAGGTTTGTGCGCGTCCCGATGCCGCACCTGTGATCGCAGGCGGCATCGGGAGGAGCCCTGGTTTGGTGCGCCTCTGTTGCGCATTCTCCGGCATCGGTTACACCAGAGCCGGTTCGGCTCCTGGCCACGCGCATTCCCGGCGCGTCGCACCGGTGCCTGAGATGGCTCAGACGGCATCATGCAAAATGTTTCGATCCCGGCGGCGCTGATTGCCGGCCTCGTCAGCTTCCTCTCGCCCTGCGTCCTGCCCCTGGTCCCGCCCTATCTGATCTACCTGACGGGCGCCACGATCGAGCATGTCGAGAGCGACGAGCCGGGCTCGGCCTCCAAGCGCGCGATCATGATGTCGGCGCTCCTGTTCGTGCTCGGCTTCTCCACGGTGTTCGTCGCCCTCGGCGCCAGCGCCTCGCTGATCGGCGGGCTGATCCGTGCCTGGTCGGCGGAGCTGTCGATCCTCGCCGGCATCGTCATCATCATCATGGGCCTGCACTTCCTCGGACTGACCCGCATCGGCCTGTTGATGCGCGAGGGACGGCTGCCGATCCCCAAGCCGGTCGGCCTGTGGGGCGCCTATATCATGGGGCTCGCCTTCGCCTTCGGCTGGACGCCCTGCATCGGCCCGATCCTCGCCGCGATCCTGTCGATCGCCGCCGCTGAGGCCACGGTGGCGAAGGGCGCGGGCCTGCTTGCGGTCTATTCGGCCGGTCTCGGCATTCCCTTCCTGATCGCCGCGCTGATGATCGAGCAGTTCTCCGCGCTGTTCGCGCGCATGAAGGGCCATCTCGTCAATGTCGAGCGCGCCATGGGCGTCCTGATGGTGATCACCGGCATCGGCTTTCTCACCGGCGCGGTCTCGAATGTGAGCATCTGGCTGCTGGAGACGTTCCCGGCGCTGCAGACGTTCGGATAGAGCCAAGCCCGGCCGGGTAAGCCACATCGGCTCAGGACTGCGCGACTCGCCGTGCCGCATCTGACGGCCGCTCGGAGAACGGGTCCTCATAGAGCCAGGCGAGATTCTCGCAGAAGCGCTCCAGGCTGGTCTCGCGCATCAGCTGATTGCGCAGCAGCGCATGGACGCCGGCCGGGTGATAGACGTGAGTGCCGAGCTCCCGGGCCTGGAGCTGGACGCGCGCGGTGCGCAGCAGGCGGGCATTCCTGTAGCGATCGAGCGCATGCGCGATGTCGTCCTGCGTCTCGTCGAGCGCATCAGCGAGACAAACCGCGTCCTCCAGCGCCATGCAGGCGCCTTGCGCGAAATATTGCAGCATCGGATGCGCGGCATCGCCCAGCAGAACGACGCGGCCGTCGATCCAGCGTTCGGTGGGATCGCGGTCGCAGGTCACCCACGCCTTCCAGTCCCTTCCGTGATGAATGATCGCCTTTGCGCGCGGATGCACATCCGGAAAACCTGCGAGGACTTCTTCGTGGGTCACGGGCCTCGCCGCGAAGGCCTCGGCGGGGTCGTTGTGGCAGGTGATCGCGAGGTTGAACACCTTCCAGCCCGAAAGCGGGTAGTGCACGAGGTGGCACTTCGCGCCGGCCCACAGCGTCGCCGCGTTCCAGCGCAGATCCTCGGGCATCTGTTCGGTCGGGATGACCGAGCGATAGGTGGTGTGGCCGGCAATGCGCGGCGCGCCGTCGCCGACCATCTGCTGGCGAATGCGGGAGCGAAGCCCGTCCGCGCCGATCAGCAGACACCCGGTGACGCGCTCGCTGGACTTGAGCGCTGCCGAGGCCTCTGTGCCGTTCTGCTCATAGGCGACTACGTCGCAGTCGGTTCGCAGCGTGACATTGGGATGCGCCTCGCAGGCGCGGACGAAGATGCCGTGCAGGTCGCCACGATGGACCACCGCGTAGGGATTGCCGAAGCGCCTACGGAAATAGCTGGCGAGATCGACATGGGTGATCTCCTCCGCCGAGATCGCGTCCATCAGGCGGAGCTTGTCGATGAAGACGGCAATCGCGCGCGCGGCATCGCCGAGCCCGAGACGATCGAAGGCGTGAAATGCGTTGGGACCGAGCTGAATGCCGGCGCCAATCTCCTGGTAGCGCGACGCGCGCTCGAGGACCGTGACCTGGAAACCCTTCTGCGCCAGCGCGATCGCGGCTGCGAGCCCGCCGATGCCGCCGCCTGCAATGATGATGGGATCCTGTCGCATGGCCTCTCCTTGGTTTCCCTATTTTCTAGATGTCCTGCCGCGCGGCTGGCTCGTCCTGGCTTTCGCCTCGGGCCGCTCGTCGCGGATTTCTTTCGGCCGCGCGGGCGGCGGGACCTTGATCGATCCGGCTTCGACTTCCTGCTCGAGCCGGTCGATGTTCTTGTAGAGCTCGACCAGCACGCGCTTGAGCTCCGCCGCTTCCTTGGCGGACATGCTGCCGGTGACGACTTCTTCATAATAGGCGGCGAGCGGCATCAGCCTTCCCGCCAACTCGGTGCCCTTGGGCGTCAGGACGACCTGGAGGCTGCGCTGGTCGTTTTCGGGACGGTCGCGCGTCAACAGGCCCGCACGGCTCATCTCCGCGACGATGCGCGACAAGGTAGACACGTCGGCCGATGTCAGCTCGGCGATTTCGCCGAGACGCAGCGGGTGACCCTGCTCGGATAGAGCGGCCAGCACGCGGTACATCGGAAGCGTCAACTTCTCGTGACGGATCACGCGCGCGAAGAGGTCGCCCATGCGCACGCCCAGCCGGGCGAGCAGATAGGGGAGCGAATTCGAAAATCGGTACATGAGTTTAGGTCCGGGCTTGGGTCCTGGCGGGAGAGCTCCGCCCGGAATAAGCGTCAACCTTCGCATGTGCAATATTTGCATATCAATCATTTGCAAATACAACTTTCTCATTGACAAGTATCTGGATCAGGCGCTTTGCTTTGTCAACGCCGAAAGCGGAGCCGAAGGAACGACGCCATGCAGGGAAAGATTGCGCTCGAGGAGCATTTCGCGATGGACGAGACCGTCCAGGACAGCGCGGGCTTCGCGCCGACCGAGGACTGGGTCGAGCTGAAGGCCCGGCTGCTCGACATCCACGATCGCCGGCTCGCGGAGATGGACGCCCACGGCATCGAGATGATGCTGCTGTCGCTGAACGCGCCCGCCGTGCAGGCCATTCCCGACCGCAACCGGGCGCTGGACCTGTCGCGCCGCGCTAACGACTTTCTGGCGGAGCAGGTCGCAAGACGGCCTGACCGCTTCCGCGGCCTCGCGGCGCTGCCGATGCAGGATCCCGAGGCGGCGGCAAGCGAACTCGATCGCTGCGTCAGCGCGCTTCGCTTTCGCGGCGCGCTCGTCAACGGTTTCAGCGAGCTCGCCGGTGTCGATCAGGCCATCTATTACGATCGCAAGGAGTTCTGGCCGTTCTGGTCGGAGGTCGAGCGTCTCGGCGTTCCCTTCTACCTGCATCCGCGCAATCCGTTGCCGAAGGACGCGGCCATCTACGAGGGCCATCGCTGGCTGCTCGGCCCGACCTGGGCGTTCGGGCAGGAGACCGCGGTGCATGCGTTGCGCCTGATGGGATCCGGCCTGTTCGACGCGCACCCGCGGCTCCAGATCATCCTCGGCCACATGGGGGAGGGGCTGCCCTATTCGATGTGGCGCGTCGATAACCACAACAAGTGGATGCGGGCGCAGAACGTCTATCCCGCACGGCGCAAGATCGCCGACTACTTCAGGGAAAATTTCTACATCACCACGTCGGGCAATTTCCGCACCCAGGCGCTGATCGACGCGATGCTCGAAATCGGCGCCGACCGCATCCTCTTCTCCGCCGACTGGCCATTCGAGAACATCGACCACGCCGCCGACTGGTTTGACACGGCTGCCATCTCCGAAGGCGACCGCATCAAGATCGGCCGCGACAACGCGTGCGCCCTGTTCGGGCTCGGCAAGGCCTCAATTCAATCTGCCGCAGAGCAGAGCAATTCATCAATTTCCATGGAGGAACCCCGTGAGCATCTCGTCCGAAATCGACGTGCATGAGGAATTGTCCGCCGCTCCGATCGGCCCGTTCCACAAGCTGCTCGGCATTCTCATCACGCTCATCACGCTGTTCGACGGCTATGACACCTTCAATCCGGCCTATGTCATCCATTACGTGGTCCAGCCCTGGGGGCTCGCACCAAGCCAGGCGGGGTTTTTGGTAAGCTCGGGTCTCGTCGGATTCCTGTTCGGCGCAATCGGACACGGTAGCGTGGCGGATCGCTTCGGCCGGCGCGGCACGCTGCTCGCGGGCTTGTGGATCGTCAACGTCTTCACGCTGCTGACTGCCGTGCTGGCGAACGATTTTTGGAGCTACTGCGCCCTCCGCTTCGTCACCGGGCTCGGCCTCGGCGTGCTGTTGCCGCTCGGCACGACCTTCATCAACGAGCTTGCGCCGAAGCGTGTCAGCAACACGTTCTCGCTCTGGGGCGTGACGCTGGGCTGGTCGCTCGGCGGCGTCTGCGCCGGTCTCGTCGGCGTTTTCCTGACGCCGCAACACGGCTGGCAGATCCTCTATTATGTTGGCGCGTTGTCGATCCCGCTGACCTTCGTGGCGCACGCCGTCCTGCCCGAAAGCCCGCAATTTCTGGCCTCGAGGTCGCGGGTCCCGGAGCTGCGCGCGCTGCTTGCGCGATTGCGGCCGGAGCGGGCGTCCGTCTACCAGACTGCGACATTCGCCGCGGCCGGCGGCGGGACGCCGCAGAGCACGATCGGTGCCTTGCTCGGTCCGCGCTATCGCCGCGTCTCGCTGACCATCTGGGTCACGGCGTTCCTCAGCCTGTTCGCGATCTTCGGTCTCACCAGCTGGATTCCGACGGTGATGCTGAAGCGCGGCGAGACCTTTGCCGCCTCGTTCGGCTTCGGGGCCCTGATGCAGGCGATGTCCTTCATCGGCGGTCTCACGCTGGCCATGCTGGCCGACCGCAATTTTACGCTGACGCCGCGCTATCTGGCGACATGGTGGCTGAGCGGCGGGATCGCGGTGCTGGCGCTCGTCTTCGTCAGCGGCCACGGCGTCAATCTCGCCATCGTCGCAATTGCCGGCTTCTGCATCATCGGCGCGCAGCACGTCCTCAACAATTTCACCGCCGGCTCGTACGAAACCTGCTTCCGCGCCAGCGGCGTCGGGATGGAGCTCGGCATCGGCCGTGTCGGAGCGATCCTCGGCCCCTATGTCATCGGTCTCCTCCAGCAAGCCACCGGCGGTCCGGATGCCGTGTTCTGGGCGATCGGCGGAGCGTCGATCGTCGGCGCGCTGGCGATCGGATCGCTTGGTCTTGCCGCTGCAACGCGCCTGCCGACGGCCGATGTCGCCGCCGCGGAGTGACGAGGCGCGTTGATCCATCCATGGGGGTGATGTGGATCATCCCTCCGCTTTCCCCGACGAAAACTAGAAGGAGATCCCGAATGCCGATATCCACTCGTTCCACTGACTCCGCAGGCCAGTTCGATGCCTGGGTGCTCCTGTTCGCGCGCGTCGCGATCGCGCCGCTGTTTCTCTACAGCGGCGTCGGAAAGGTGCTGGCATTTGCCGTGACCGCCGGCAGGCTTCCGGGAGGAGCGGATGGGTTAGGGGCCGTTCTCGCCGCGGGCGCGATTGCGGTCGAGCTCGGAGGCGGCATGGCCCTGCTGCTTGGGCTGTTCGCGCGCCAGGCGGCGATGGCTCTGATTCCGTTCACCGTCGCCGCGACGCTGATGTTCCACAATTTCTGGGCCGTGCCGGAAGCCGCGGTCGTCATGCAGACCATCAACTTCCTGAAGAATCTCGGCCTGCTCGGCGCCCTTGCTCTCATCGCCTGCTATGGACCCGGCGCTTATGCCGTACAGGCCGCCATGAAGGCCGATCCCAGGGGGGCTCCCCGGCTCTCGTGATGGTCTGCCAGGCTGGCCGCGGGAGTTCTGCTCTCCCGCTCACCGCGCCTCGTCCAGCGTACAGACCACCGTGCAGACCACGCCGCGCGGCAGGAAGTCGACGGTGGCCTCGCCGCCGAGCTGGTCGCGTGCGCTGCGCTCGATCAGGCGCGAGCCGAAGCCGCGCTGTACCGGCGCGGTCACCGGCGGTCCGCCGATCTCGGTCCAGATCAGGCGCAGCCGCGGTTTCGGGGCATCGGCGATGATCTCCCAATCCAGCGTCACCCGGCCGGTCTCGTTGGACAGCGCGCCATATTTCGCGGCGTTGGTGGCGATCTCGTGCACGATCATCGACAGCACGACGGCGAGCCGCGGCGACAGCGGTACGGCGGGTCCGGCCATGCGGATGCGGTCGGGACTGTTCATCAGGAACGGCTGAAGCGCGCGGACGATCACCTCCCGCAGCTCGGAGCCCGCCCATTTCTCCTGGCTCAGCAAATTATGTGCTTCGGCCAGTGCGCCAAGCCGTCCCTCGAACTTCATCCGCTCGTCCCGGCTGGCGCTGCGGAAGGTCTGCACGGCGATCGCCTGCATCAAGGCCAGCGTGTTCTTGACGCGATGGTTGAGCTCATCGATCAGGAGATTGTGCAGCATCTCGCCGCGCGCGATCGTGGTCGCCATCCTGACCGCGAAGGTCAGGCCGGTCAGCAGCAGGATGCCGCCGATCAGGCTGGTGATTGCGATGTTGCGCCAGAGCGGCGCGATCAGCGAGCTTTCGTCGACGCCGGCGGCGATCGTCCAGCCCGTCAGCCGCGATCGTGTGTAGGCTGCGGCCAGAGCGACGCCGTCGAGCGACACCGTCGGAAGCGATGCCTCGCTGCGGCGGAACATCTCGGCATAAAGCGAGGGCGAGGCGCGCTTGCCAAAGGTCTCGCTGGGGTTCGGCGCGCGCGCAAACACGATGCCCTTGGTATCGAGCAGAGTCACGGTCCAGAGCGGGTCGGGCCGTTGCTTCTCCACCAGCTCCTGAAAAATGCTGATCGGCGGGCTGAAGCAGAGGTCGTAGATCACCTCGCCGTCGCGGAACACCGGAACCTCGACGGTGAGCACCTGCCGCCCGTTGATCGCGCCGGTGAACAGGTCGGAATATTGCGGCGACCTGGTCGCAAATACCTTTTCGATGATCTCGAGATGGCCGCGTGGCGGCAGGCTTGCGGTGTCTTCCGTTGCGGAGGAGAACAGCAACCGGCCCTTGCGATCGGAGATCAGCACCAACCCGCCCTTGCCATATTGGTCGACGAAGCCGAGCGCGATGCGGCGGAAGTTCTGGAAGTCGTCGTTACGCAGCGAATTCGTCAGTGCAAGGACTTGCAAGCCGCCGGTCATCCGCTGCACCTCGGAGTCGAGCACGAGGCGCATGCTACGCACGTTCTCCAGCACCCGGCGGGTCGCGTCGCTTCGATCCTGTTTGTAATTGTAGAATACAATGCCAACCGCAAAGACGATCAGCGGCAACATCGTTCCCGTCACCAGAAGAGCGAGCCGGACCGGCAGGGTGAGCTTTGACAAACGCGGGCGTCCCGGTTCCGGCGCAGCGGCGCCGGATTATGATTTTGGGCAGACCATACGTGCGGGACTTGCGCGGCGCCATGTTTTTCGCAGATGGCGAGCGGTTCGGAAACGCGATGTTGCAGCGCAGTTCGGGATGTCCGCGCTCCAATCGGACGGCACGGCCTCCAGCTCGACGTCGGTCGGCACGGTCGCGCCGACGATGATCTTTTCCTTTGTCGTGACCGGACGAAGGTGATGTTCGGTGACGTAGGATTTGATCCTGGTCCGGTATTGCGGCTCGATCTGAACAGCTGCCTCGTGACCGGTTCCGGTGGTTGTCACCACGGTGGATTGCGCAAACGCACTGGTCGAGATCAGAACCGCCGCGGCGGATAGCAGGAGCAGCTTCTTCATCTTTGTCCTCCTCACGAGAATAAGCGCCGCGCGGCCGACGAATTCTGCGTCGTGCAGGACGTCAAGACGAAGAAGTGTACTCGTCGACAAGAAGCCGACGGACACGTCGATGACCGTCGTCAGCCCGTCGGGCACGATCTACAAATCGCGGACCGAAGCTGAGAGCGGCAAACGCCGGTATTGATCTTGTGGGCTGTGCCGGCCGTGCTGGTGATCGGCGGCGGCATCTATCTGATCGGGCATACACACTAGGCCTGCAGCAGCGGGCGAGCGGGTCCGTGCGTGCCGCACATTAGGTCCGCTCGTGGCCGGCCTCCTCCGGGAGTGCGACTGTGCCCATACAGCCCGCCCGCGCCGGCAGGGGCGCGAGTTGCAGTGCAACAGGTGGTGGGGGCTTAGCCCTGCGACGAAGAGTACCTCCAGCGCGCGCGAAATGACTTCCGTCCGGCCGACGTTTTTCATACGCTTCCCCTTCGCCAGCCGCATACCGGCTGCGCTCACGGCCCGGCTACAGGGCCGGAGCATCAAAGGGAGGGGAGACGATGAAGCGAAGGTCATTTCTCGCTGGTATCGGTGCGACCACTGCGGCGGCTACGATTGGGATGCCGTCGATCCTCAGGGCGCAAGCGCCGATCTCGCTGAACGGCGCGGTCCAGTTCAACGACGACCACGCCTTCAACCGGGCACTGCTCCGGTTCGAGGAGCTGGTGAAGAAGTATTACGGCAAGCCCGTCAACTTCACGCTGCACAGGAACTCCTCGCTCGGCCTCGAGAAGCAGTATTTCGAGTACATGTCGCAGGGCAAGGCGGTCGATTACGGCATCGTCTCGCCGGCTCACATGTCGACCTTCGCCAAGGCGGCCCCCTTCATCGATGCGCCCTTCGTGTTCAAGGGCATCGAGCACATGAACAAGGTCGTCGAGGCCAACATCCTGGCGCCGATCGCTGACGAGGTCGCGGCGAAGGCCGAGGTCGTCCTGATCGGTTATGCCGGCGGCGGCATCCGCAACATCTTCGCCAACAAGCCGCTCAAGAATCTCGCCGATCTCAAGGGACTCAAGGTTCGCGTGCAGGGCGCGCCGATCTGGTCGAAGACCTTTGCGGCGGTCGGCATGAGCCCGACGGTGATCGCCTATAACGAGATCTACAACGCGATCCAGAACGGCGTGATATCGGCCGGCGAAAACGAGGCGGCCGGCGTCGAGGCGATGAAGTTCTACGAAGTCGCTCCGCATCTCAACCTGACCCAGCACGCCGTGTCGATCCGGCCGATCTGCTTCTCGGTGAAGACGCTGAAGACCCTGCCGAAGGAGTTGCAGGACGCGATCATGAAGGCCGGCAAGGAGGCCGGCGACTACGGCCGTCAGCTCGAGTCGAGCGAAGAGGTCGTCAAGCTCGACACGCTCGAGAAGGCCGGCAAGCTCAAGCGCGTTCCCTTCGAGGAGCGGGACGCCATGAAGAAGCTCGCCGACCCCGTGATGGCCACCTACGCCAAGGAAATCGGTGCGGAGGGCATTTTCGAGAAGATCAACGTCGTCTGAGGTCTTTGCGTCCGCCGACAGCATCTCCGGGCAAGCCCCGCTTCTTGCCCGGAGCTGGCGGATGAGCTGCTGCACGGAGCCCCAATGTCTGAAATGCCCGTCCCGTCCACACCGTCGCTGTGGCGTCGCGTCTCGGCGGCCTATGCGAAGCTGCTGGAATTCCTGCTGGCCGCCTGCGTCGGCGTCCTGGTTGTTCCGGTCACGCTGCAAATCATCTCACGCTACACGCCCTTCATTCCGTCCTACATCTGGACGGAGGAGATGGCCCGCTTCCTGTTCGTCTGGACGATCATGATCGGTGCCATGGTCGGCGTGCGCGAAGCGCAGCATTTCGAGGTCGATGTGTGGCCCGATTTGTCGCGGCGGTCGGAGGCTGCAGTGCGAATCCTCGCGCGGCTCGGCATACTGGCGCTGGCGCTGGTGTTCGTATCGGCCGGCCTCGAGTTCACTCGCTTCGCCTGGAACAGGACTTCGGAACTGGCCGATCTGCCGCTTTGGCTGATTCACGTCGCCTGGCCCGTTGCCGGAGTCACGTGGATCGTCTTCGCGGGTGAACAGATCGTCGATGAAATGCGCATTCTGGTTGGGGCAGGGCGATGAGCGGCAATGTACTCTCTGCCGGACAGGCCGCGATGGTGCTGTTCGGGGTTTTCATCGGCCTGCTCATCGTGCGCGTGCCGGTCGCCTTCGCGCTCGGCCTTGCCTGCGTGCCGATCCTGCTGATCGAGCCGCATCTGTCGCTGATGACGCTCGCGCAGGAGACCTTCAATGCGTACAATTCATTCATCCTGCTGGCGGTGCCGTTCTTCCTGCTGACGGCGAACCTGATGAGCATCGGCGGCATCACCGACCGCCTGGTGGCGCTGTCGCGCTCGATGGTCGGTCACTGGCCGGGGTCGCTGGCGCAAATCAACGTCGTGCTGTCGGTGTTCTTTGCCGGTATCTCCGGCTCCTCGACCGCCGATGCGGCGAGCCAGTCCAAGATCTTCATCGATGCGCAGACCAAGGAGGGCTACGATCTCTCGTTCTCCATTGCCATCACGGCGGTGTCGGCGGTTCTGGCGGTAATCATCCCGCCGTCGATCCTGATGATCGTCTGGGGCGGGCTGATCTCGACCTCGATTGCGGCGATGTATCTGGCTGGCATCGTGCCGGGCCTGCTGATCGCGGGTGCGCAGATGGCGACGGTGCATGTCTATGCCGTGCGCCGCGGCTACCCGACCTATCCGAAGGCAAGCTGGGTCGAGATGCGATGCGCCATCTGGCGGTCGATACCGGCCATGATGACGCCGTTCATCATCGTTGGCGGCATCCTGCTCGGCTGGTTCACCGCGACCGAGTCCGCCTGTGTTGCGGTGCTCTATTCTGTGGTGCTCTCAGCATTCTTCTATCGCGAGACGGGTCTACGCGAATTGTACAAGGCGTTGCTCGATACCGGGCGCCTCGCCGGCGTGGCACTGTTCTGCGTCGGCACCGCAAGTGCGTTCGGCTGGCTGCTCGCCTACTACAAGATCCCTCAGGAACTGCTGGCCAATGTCTCGACATGGGGCATGGGCGCTGTTGCGGCCGGCTTCTTCATCTCCTTCTGCTTTCTGGTGGTCGGCTGCTTTCTCGACGCCATCCCTGCCATCATCATCGTCGGCACGGTGCTGGAGCCGCTCGCCAAGTCGGTCGATCTCCATCCGGTCCAGTTCGCGATCATCTCCATCGTGTCGCTGGCCTTCGGACTGGTGACGCCGCCCTACGGCCTGTGTCTGATGATCGCCTGCTCGATCGCGGGCGTGCGGCTGCGCTATGCGCTGAAGGACACGGTCATCATGCTGATTCCGATGCTGCTCGTGCTCGCGGCAGTCATCGTCTGGCCCAGCGTGTCGCTGTTCCTGCCGCGTCTGATCGTGCCGGAGATGCTTAAATGAGCGTCTGATGGCGCGATCCCGCGGCGGTGGGCCGCGGGATCGGTCGGATTGGTTACAGATTGCTCTTGGTGATCGCGGCGTAGACCATGCTGCGCAGCTCGCGCCGGATCGGGTAGGCGCTCGACGGCAGCACCTGCGTCATGAAGATCGCGACCAGCTCTTCGGCCGGATCGATCCAGAACGAGGTCGTGGCCGCGCCGCCCCAATTGTATTCGCCGGGGCTGCCGGCGATCAGCGTTTCGGACGGGCGCATGGTCACCGCGAAGCCGAGGCCGAAGCCGATGCCGTTATAGGTGGCCTCGGAGAACAACGAGCGCGACACTTCGGGCAGGGCGCCGCCGCCCGGAATGTGGTTGCTGGTCATCAGCGCCAGCGTCTTCGGCCCGATCAGCCTGACGCCGCCGAGTTCGCCGCCGTTAAGAAGCGCGCGGCAGAAGGTGAGATAGTCGGCGACCGTCGAACAGAGGCCGCCGCCGCCGGAGATGAAGGAGGGCGGAGACAGGAATGAGCTCGTTGCTGGATCGTCCTGGAGCGTCAGGCCCTCGCGCCGCTGGCCGGCATGGAAGGTCATGCCGCCGCCGGGGTCGGCCGAGTAGCAGGCGGCGAACCGGTGGGCCTTGGAAGCAGGCACGTGGAAATCGGTGTCGGTCATGCCGAGCGGGTCGAGAATGCGTTGCTTCAGGAATTGCTCGAAGGGGATTCCCGAGATCTTGCCGATGAGATAGCCGAGCACGTCGGTCGAGACCGAATAGTTCCAGGCCTCGCCCGGCGAGAACTCCAGCGGGATTTTTGCGAGGCTCTCGATCATGGTCTGGAGCGTGCCTGACTTCTCGACCTCGCCGATTTTCTCGGCGCGGTAGGCGGCATCGACATTGGAGCGTTGCTGGAAGCCGTAAGTGAGGCCGGAGGTGTGGCGCAGGAGGTCGACGATCAGCATCGGCCGGGACGGCGGACGGGTCAGGAAGGCCGGCGAAGTGCCGGCGACGAACACGCCGAGATCCTTCCATTCCGGAATGAATTTGGCGACGGGTTCGTCGATCGCGACCAGGCCTTCCTCGACCAGCATCATGAAGGCGACGCTGGTGAGCGGCTTGGTCATGGAATAGATGCGGTAGATGGTGTCGTCCTTGACCGCCAGCTTGCGCTCGACGTCGGCAAAGCCTTGAACCGAGCTGTGGGCGACCTTGCCGCGGCGGTAGACCAGAAGATGCGTGCCGGGGAAGCGGCCGGCATCGATGTACCGGTTCTTCAGATGCGCATCGATGCGGTCGAGCGCGGCCTTGGACATGCCGACGGATTCGGGCGAGGCGGGGGTGGGGGCGAGCATCAGTTCCTCCGGGCAGTTTTGTCGGTCCGTTGATAGCCAAATGACGGCCCCATTCCAAGCCGCTCGCGCTTAACGCGAGCGGGCCGGCTGGTGTAGGCTGGCCCCTGGAACGCCTCCAGGCCCCCCCGGGGCCAATGAGAAAACGCAGGGCAAACCATCATGACCCAGTTCAACGAGACTGATCTCACCCAGGCCGTCGTCAAAAGCTTCGACAGCACGCCCGATCCGCGCGCGAAATTCCTGCTCCAGGAATTGGTGAAGTCGCTGCACGATTACGTGAGCAAGACGGGTCTCACCTTCGAGGAATGGGAGTACGCCATCGATTTCCTGACCCGCACCGGGCAGAAATGCACCGAGACCCGCCAGGAGTTCATCCTGCTGTCCGACGTGCTCGGTGTCTCCATGCTGGTCGACGCGGTCAACCATCGCGACCGCGAGGGCGCCACCCAGACAACCGTGCTCGGCCCGTTCTATGTCGGCGAGCACAAGGTGACCGCGCACGGCACCGACATCTCGCCGAACAATCAAACCGGCGAGCGGATGTTCGTGCAGAGTCGCGTTACCGATCTCAAGGGCAAGCCGCTGGCCAATGTCCCCGTCGACGTCTGGCATGCCGATGACGACGGCTTCTACGATTCCCAGAAGCCGAACTATGACGAGGTCGGCGCTTCGGCGCGGGCGCGCTTCATCACCGATGACGACGGCCGCTTCTTCTTCCGTACCATCTTGCCGTGCAGCTATCCGATCCCGACCGATGGCCCGGTCGGCGAGATGATCATGCAGACCAAGCGTCATCCGATGCGCCCGGCGCACGTGCACTTCCTGGTCAACGCGAAGGGATACGAGCCGCTGATCACGCACGTCTTCATGGACGGCGACAAATATCTGGATTCCGACGTGGTGTTCGGGGTCAAGGATGATCTCGTCGCCAAGGTCGAGCCGCGCAACGATCCCGCGATGCCTGACGGCTCCAAGGCGGACGGTCAGTGGCATTTGATGAGCTATGAATTCCACCTCAAGCCCGGTGGCGGCATGGCGCCGACGCCGCTTGGTGTGAAGGCTGTGGAGCGGGCCTGATGGCCCGCCGGGATGCTGCGGCACTCCGGGCGCGTACGACGTCCGCTGTGTTTCCGATAGCGGCACAATAACGGACCTCAGCGTTCGGACTTGGGCCATCCACGGAAATCGTCAACCTACCAGCGATTGAACCGACACTTGGTCGACTGAACCGAGTCACCACCCAAGTCTACCTAGGTATGGTCACTTCATACCTGCGCGCGATGGCGCCGGCCGGGTGCTTGGTGGTACCGATGCATCCAGAGTGAAAAGCAACGGAACCGGTCTGCGAGCCGGCAGTTGCGGGACAAGGCCGGCGGCGTAGCGCCCGCCGGCCCTTCTCCCGAACTAACCGGCGCTTTGCCGCTCAATTGCTGCTGATTGCCATGGTTGGTGCAGAGAGTACGCCATGAGAAACATCGCCGATCTCCTGATGCGGTTCTGGCAGGGAAGCCGACCCGCGTCCAATACTCAGATTGCGGCTATCGCTGAAAACCAGGATCGATCCAGCATGGCTGATTTTGTCAGGATCCTGCAGGCCTACGATCAAGCCCCGTAGGGCCGACCGCGTCTGTCCGTGATACGGATGTCAGGCAAACAAAACTCAAGACGCGGCCTCACCGCTAGATGGGCCCGTCAGCGACGGGGATCTTGAAGTCTCGGAATTCGGCCGGTGCGCGCACGATGCGTTGCACGATCACCGATCAGGGTTTGGGACCCATTCCTCCGCGGTTGAGTCCCAATGATGGGTGTCGTCGAACTGTTTCCAGAGTGGCCGCCTTGACTTACTTTCACCGCTCTGTCGGTTTGCATTCGGTGCGCGGAGTTGGACGACGAGCGCCCCGGCCTTCATCACCCATTCGCGAGCGTTATATCGGGAGTTCCATTTGATTGCCGCGAGCATTGGATGCCTCCTTCAAAGTAAGAAGCTTTCGTCACTTTAGCCCGAGCCAAGACCCAAGGATGTAAACCACTTCACAGTTGGTCAACATCTTCGACATAGGGGCCGGCGACCTCACCACGGGGCGACCTCAACTAGGTTCGCTCGACGTTCCGGCCTCCGGCATGGGTCACGTTGCCGCGCGATCAAAAGGCACGCGACGAAACGCAGCATTGTACTTGCGCGCGAAGGCGCGTCCTTTTGAGAAAGTGTATTCTATCGCTGATGGGCGGCGCTCGATAGAGGCCAGCGCATGCTTGAGCTTTGGAACAGCTGGTACGACACCCTGGCGTCGGTGGAGGCGCTTGCCACGGTCATCATCATTGTCCTAGTGGCTGCAGGCGCTATCACGCTGGCGGATAGTCGGCGCCGATGGACGCGTCCGACAAAAGATTGATTTAGGGAGACCTCGATAAAGTTCCCGCATGACCGTCAAGAGTCGACGCTTCGGCCCTAGCGGGCGTGCAGCAGCGCCAGCAGCACGACGACGGCGCAGGCGAGAGCGGCCGAGGTCAGCTTCCAGAACATCAGCGGGCTGCGCTCCAATAGCGGCGTGATCCGCGTGTCGAGATAGGCCGGATTGGGCGCGCGAAGCTCGAAGACGAATTCGGACAGGTCCTCGTGCCGCTTGTAGGGATCGGGATGCAGCGCGCGGCGGAGCGCGCCGTCGATCCAGGCCGGCACATTGCGGTCGTCGTCCGCGGAGCGATATTTGAGCCTCCGCACGTCCGCCTTGCGCCGGATCCTGGCAATTTGGGCGCCGTAGGGAAGCTTTCCCGTCAGCATCTGGTAGCAGATCACCGCCAGCGAAAACATGTCGGAGCGCGGCGAGCCGCCTTGCCCGAGAAAATACTCCGGCGCCGTGTACTGGACCGTGCCCAGGATCTCGTCGGCCTCGTCCCGTGGCGCAGCCTCCGCGACGCCCGCGACCCTGACCGATCCGAAGTCGATGATCTTCGCGGTGCCGGTCTTGTCGATCAGGATGTTGTCGGGCCTGAGATCCTGATGCAGCATCTCCATGCGGTGGAAGGCGCGCAGGCCCGCGGCTATCTGCTCAATGATGCCACGCACCGTCTCGAGATCGGGGCGCGGATTGTCGGTCATCCACTGTTTCAGGGTCTGCCCCTCGACGAATTCGGTCGCGACATAGAGATAATTGCGGCGCCGCGACTGTGACAGCGGCTTCAGCACGTGCGGGCTGTCGATCCGGCGCGCGATCCACTCCTCCATCAGGAAGCGCTTGAGATAGGCGGCATTGTCGCGCAAATCGACCGACGGCAGCTTGAGCGCGACCGGCTCCTCGGTCTCGACATCGACGGCGAGATAGATGTGGCTGCGGCTGCTGCCGTGGATCTCGCGGACGATGCGGTAGCCGTCGAACATCGCGCGCGGCTCTGGCAGCGGGGGCAGCGGCAATTGTGAGGTCTGATTGAAGATGCCGGCCGGCTCGCGCTGCGGCACCGCGTCGATGCGGATAATCTGGACGGTGATGTTGTCGTCGCTGCCGCGCCGGTAGGCCTCCTCGACGATCGCCTTGGCCGCTCCATCGAGCTCGCCTGCGTGCTCGTTCAGCGCGCTTGTGATGAAGCGCGCGTCGACGAATTCGTAGGCGCCGTCGGTCGCCAGCAGGAACGTGTCGCCGGCCTCGACCTCGAACGCCAGGTAGTCGATCTCGAGCTGCGGATTGATGCCGAGCGCGCGGCCGAGATAGGTCTGCTCCGACGATACGATGATCCGGTGATCGTCGGTGAGCTGCTCGAGCGCCTTGCCCGCGACGCGGTAGATGCGGCAGTCGCCGACATGGAAGATGTGCGCTGTGGTCGCCTTGATGACCATGGCGCTCAGCGTGCAGACATAGCCCTTGTCGCGGTCATAGGCGTATTGGCTCTTGCGCGTCTGCGCGTGCAGCCAGGAATTGGTCGCATCCAGCACGCGGCGGGCGGACGTCTTCACCGTCCAGGATTCCGACGTGCAGTAATAGTCCATCAGGAAGCTCTTGACCGCCGACTCGCTGGCGATCTGGCTCACCGTGCTAGAGGAGATGCCGTCGGCGAGGACCGCCGCGATGCCCTTCAGGCCGAGCAGCGGCTCCTCCGGAATCAGGACGCCGTGGAAATCCTGGTTGACCGGCTTGCGGCCCTTGTCGGAGTGCTGGCCGACCGAGATCAGGAGTCCGCGGGTCATCGTCATCACCAGGAGAGGGGAGCCTCACCCTGGCTGGGCGAGGCTCCCCTGTCGAGACGTGTTTGATCAGGCCGCAACGCGGGGCTTCGCGGCCTTGTCGGCCTGCCGCTTCGGCAGGGTCATGACGTGCGTGGCGTAAAGGGTCATGCCGGTGAAGGCGAGGCCGCCGACGAGGTTGCCGAGCACAGTCGGGATCTCGTTCCAGATCAGATAGTCCAGGATCGAGAACTTTGCGCCGAGCAGCAGGCCGGACGGGAACAGGAACATGTTCACGACGGAATGCTCGAACACCATGTAGAAGAACACCAGGATCGGCATCCACATCGCGATGACCTTGCCGGGGACCGAGGTCGAGATCATGGCGCCGACGACGCCGGTCGAGACCATCCAGTTGCAGAGCATGCCGCGCATGAACAGCGTCGCCATGCCGGCCGCACCGTGCGCGGCGTAGCCGAGCGTCCGGCTTTCGCCGATGATTCCGATGGCGGTGCCGACCTTGTCCGGCGGCTGCGTGAAGCCAAAGGTGGTGACGAAGGCCATCATGAAGGCGACCGTGAACGCGCCGGCGAAATTACCGATGAACACGAGGCCCCAGTTGCGCAGCACGCCGCCGATCGTGACGCCGGGACGCTTGTCGATCAGGGCAAGCGGCGAGAGCACGAACACGCCGGTCAGGAGGTCGAAGCCGAGGAGGTACAGCATGACGAAGCCGACCGGAAACAAGAGCGCGCCGACCAGCGGCTGACCCGTGTTGACGTTGATCGTGACGGCGAACCATGCGGCGAGCGTGAGGATGGCGCCGGCCATGTAGGCGCGGATGATGGTATCCCGGGTGGACATGAAGATCTTGGACTCGCCCGCATCCACCATCTTGGTGACGAATTCCGAAGGCGCGAGATACGACATCAATGGTTCCTTTTGCTTCGTAAGAGAGATCGGCGCGCCCGGGAGCGCGGCTGCAACGTCATGGGCCGTGCCGGCTGGCCTGCCGCGCACGAGGGCTATGGAATGTCTGGAAGCCTTGGGAATCGCGTCACGAGGACTAAAGCCAGGAACGGCCGCGAGGCAGTTGAGCTTCCGGATGCAGCCGCCAGAGGCTGCACAATGCGGCGAGCCGCAGTCTTCGTTGACGTTCATAGAGAAGCAAGTTGCGTGCCGCGCCGTCCGGCAAGAAAAATATAGTCACATCAATAACATGGATCTGGGCCCGATCCGGCATCACAGCACTTGGCGGCCTGTTGCTTGATCGGTTGCACAAGGTTTGTGCGCCGCACAAGAATTAAGCAGGCCGCAACTTTCGCATGCGGGTTGGACCTGCGACAGTCGCGCGCAGTCTCTTTAATGTACTGATATATAATAAGTTTTCGCTGTGTCGGGCTTGGCATGAAGCTTGAATAGTTCCATGCCGACGCCATTGAAGCCGTCCCGCGAGACTTCTCATCCGACTTGCCGACGCCATCAGGCGGGGGTCTCCCCGCCGTGCGTTCGCATGCGCCAAAGACGGCGCCGCCGGACGGACGGGCTGCTCGTGTGCACTGACGCCATCAATTCTGCAACGACGCAAAGGACGATACAGCCTATGACCAAGCGCACCCGCCGGCCCTCGGAGACTGGCCTCAGCCGCCGTCAATTGTTGAAGGCCACCGGCTCGACCGCCGCACTTCTCGCCGCCGCAAAACTGAATTTCCCCGCCGGCGCTTTCGCGCAGGATTCAGGCCCCGAGGTCAAGGGTGCCAAGCTCGGCTTCATCGCGCTGAGCGATGCCGGCCCACTCTTCGTCGCCAAGGACAAGGGACTGTTCGCCAAATACGGCATGCCCGACACCGACGTGCAGAAGCAGGCCTCCTGGGGCACCACGCGCGACAATCTCGTGCTCGGCTCCGAAGGCAACGGCATCGACGGCGCGCACATCCTGACCCCGATGCCTTATCTGATCTCGGCCGGCAAGGTGACGCAGAACAACCAGCCGACGCCGATGTACATCCTGGCGCGGCTCAACCTCGACAGTCAGTGCATTTCGGTCGCCAACGAATATGCCGACCTCAAGCTCGGTGTCGACGCATCGCCGTTCAAGGCGGCGCTGGAGAAGAAGAAAGCCTCCGGCAAGGCCGTGAAGGCCGCGATGACCTTCCCCGGCGGCACGCATGATCTCTGGATCCGCTATTGGCTCGCCGCCGGTGGCATCGATCCCGACAAGGACATCGAGACCATCGTGGTGCCGCCGCCGCAGATGGTGGCCAACATGAAGGTCGGCACCATGGACTGCTTCTGCGTCGGCGAGCCCTGGAATCTGCAGCTGATCAATCAGAAGATCGGCTACACCGCGGTCAACACCGGCGAGCTCTGGAACAAGCATCCGGAAAAGTCCTTCGGCATGCGCGCCGCCTTCGTCGACAAATATCCGAAGGCCGCCAAGGCGCTGCTGATGGCCGTGATGGAAGCCCAGCAATGGGCCGACAAGGCCGAGAACAAGGCCGAGCTCGCCGCCATCATGGGCAAACGGCAGTGGATGAACTGCCCGGTCGAGGACGTGCTCGATCGCAGCGCCGGCAAGTTCGACTACGGCATCCCCGGCAAGGTGGTCGAAAACTCGCCGCACATCATGAAGTACTGGCGCGACTTCGCTTCTTACCCGTTCCAGAGCCACGACCTCTGGTTCCTCACCGAGGACATCCGCTGGGGCAAGTACGAGCCTGGCTTCGACACCAAGGCGCTGATCGCCAAGGTCAATCGCGAGGACATGTGGCGCGATGCGGCCAAGACTCTGGGCGTCGCCGCCGCGGAAATTCCAACCTCCACCTCGCGTGGCAAGGAGACCTTCTTCGACGGCAAGGTGTTCGATCCCGAAAATCCGGCAGCCTATCTGAAGTCGCTCGCGATCAAGCGCGTCGAAGTCTGATGGAGCCTGCGGCCGCCGTCAGGCGGCCGCTTCGTCCTTTGAAGCCGGAGAGGGATTTTCGATGAACATGCCTGCCACCAAGATTGAGCTTGAGATCGCGTCGCCTGCGGCCGTTGCCGCGCCGGTCGTCGCGCTGACGCCGAAGCGCCCGCCGCGCACGGAAGCCTATGCACGGATGGCGCGGGAAACTGCCGTGCGCGTGATCCCACCGCTGGTCGTGATCGCGCTTTTGACGCTGGTCTGGGAACTGGTCTGCCGCCGCGCCGGCTCGGCGCTGCCGCCGCCGTCGAAAGTATTCAAGGACACCAAGGAGCTGATCCTCGATCCGTTCTTCGACCATGGCGGCATCGACAAGGGCCTGTTCTGGCATCTGTCCGCCAGTCTGCAGCGCGTTGCCCTGGGCTATTCGCTCTCGGCGATCGCCGGCATCGCGCTCGGCGTCCTGGTCGGACAGTCGGTCTGGGCCATGCGCGGGCTCGATCCGCTATTCCAGGTCCTGCGCACGATTCCGCCGCTGGCCTGGCTGCCGCTGTCGCTCGCGGCCTTCCGCGACGGTCAGCCCTCGGCGATCTTCGTCATCTTCATCACCTCGATCTGGCCGATCATCATCAACACTGCGGTCGGCATCCGCAACATCCCGCAGGACTATCGCAACGTCGCCGCGGTGGTGCAGCTCAATCCGCTGGAATTCTTCGCCAAGATCATGATCCCGGCGGCCGCGCCCTACATCTTCACCGGCCTGCGCATCGGCATCGGCCTGTCCTGGCTCGCGATCGTCGCGGCGGAAATGCTGATCGGCGGTGTTGGCATCGGCTTCTTCATCTGGGACGCCTGGAACTCCTCGCATATCAGCGAGATCATTCTGGCGCTGTTCTATGTCGGCATCGTCGGCTTCGTGCTGGACCGCGTGATCGCGGGCCTCGGCAAGGTCGTCACCCGCGGCACCGCGCTGAACTAAGGAGGAGAGGGTACATGACCGCCTATCTGAAGCTCGACCACATCGACAAGGTCTTTACCCGCGGTGCCGCCACCACGGAGGTGCTGAAGGAGATCAATCTCACGATCGAGAAGGGCGAATACGTCTCGATCATCGGCCATTCCGGCTGCGGCAAGTCGACCCTGCTCAACATCATCGCGGGGCTGACCAACGCCACCACCGGCGGCGTGCTGCTGGAGAATCGCGAGGTCAACTCGCCGGGGCCCGACCGCGCCGTGGTGTTCCAGAACCACAGCCTGTTGCCGTGGCTCACCGTGTACGAGAACGTCAGGCTCGGTGTCGACAAGGTCTTTGCCAGGACCAAGTCCCGTGCCGAGCGCGACGCCTGGGCCATGCACAATCTCAATCTGGTGCAGATGGCCCATGCCAAGGACAAGCGTCCTTCCGAAATCTCCGGCGGCATGAAACAGCGCGTCGGCATTGCGCGCGCGCTGGCGATGGAACCGAAGGTGCTGCTGCTGGATGAGCCGTTCGGCGCGCTCGACGCACTGACCCGTGCTCACTTGCAGGACTCGGTGATGGCGCTGCATCAGAAGCTCGGCAACACCATTTTGATGATCACTCACGACGTCGACGAGGCCGTGCTGCTGTCCGACCGCATCGTGATGATGACCAATGGGCCGAGCGCGCGCATCGGCGAGGTGCTGGAGGTACCGCTGGTGCGCCCGCGCAAGCGGCTCGAGCTCGCCACCAACACCACATATCTGAAGTGCCGCCAGCGCGTGCTCGAATTCCTCTATGAGCGTCATCGCTTCGTCGAAGCCGCGTAACGAAGAGTTAACGCAAGCGGATGCCTGCGCACAAATAATCGACATCCCGCTCAATCCTTGTGCGTCGCACAAGGATTGAGCGAATCGCAAATTTTGCGTGCGAAAAAGCTCTCCAGAAATTTCTGGCAATACGAATAACGTCCTGAAATCCCTGTATTTCCAGCGTGCGCGCAACTGGCACGGAAATTGAAATGTCTTTGCGCGACGCCAACGACGACGTCCCTCAACATCATCAATCAGCATCGTGAACTCGCCACCGGGGTGAAGCCTCGGAGCGCGCCTCCATGTGAGGCAGAGCCTGCAACGACGCAGCGGTGAGCCTGGAAGGGATACTCAATGACGAAGAATCCTACTTGGATTTCAGACTGGCGCCCCGAAGATGAGGCGTTCTGGAATGCGACTGGCAAGACTATCGCGCGACGCAACCTGATCTGGTCGATCGTGGCCGAGCATATCGGCTTCTCGGTCTGGCTGATCTGGAGCATCGTCACCACCAAGCTGCCGCAGGCGGGCTTTCACTACTCGACCGACCAGCTGTTCCAGCTGATCGCGGTGCCGGGGCTGATCGGCGCCCTGATGCGCTTTCCCTACACTTTCGCGGTGACCACGTTCGGCGGTCGCAACTGGACCATCTTCAGCGCGGCGATCCTGTTCATTCCGACCTTGTCGCTTGCCTATTTCGTGAGCCAGCCCGATACGCCGTTCTGGCTGATGCTGCTGATCGCCTCGACCGCGGGTCTCGGCGGCGGCAACTTCGCCTCCAGCATGACCAACATCTCCTTCTTCTTCCCCGACCGGATGAAGGGCTGGGCGCTCGGCCTGAACGCGGCCGGCGGCAATATCGGCGTCTCCAGCGTGCAGCTCCTGACCCCGATCCTGATGACGCTCGCCGTCTTCAACCTGTTCCAGGCGACGCCGGTCGACGGCATCTTCCTGCAGAACGCCGGCCTGATGTGGGTGCTGCCGATCGCGATCGCGGTGTTCGGTGCCGTGTTCTTCATGAACAACCTGACCACGGCGAAGTCGTCGGTGAAGAACCAGCTTGCGATCGTCAAGCGCAAGCACACCTGGATCATGGCGTATCTCTATATCGGCACGTTCGGCTCGTTCATCGGCTATTCGGCTGCGTTTCCGCTGCTGATCAAGACCCAGTTCCCGCAAATCACGATTGCGATCGCGTTCCTGGGGCCGCTGGTCGGCTCGCTGTCGCGGCCGCTCGGCGGCTGGCTTGCCGACAAGATCGGTGGCTCCGTCATCACCTTCTGGAACTTCATCGTGATGGCGGGCGCAACGGTCGGCGTGCTCTACTTCGTCGGGCAGAAGGATTTCATCGGCTTCCTGTCGATGTTCCTGATCCTGTTCGTGACGACGGGCATCGGCAACGGGTCGACCTATCGCATGATCCCCTCGATCTTCCGCGAAGAGAACCTGTTCAAGGTGCGCGGCAAGGGCGATGCGGCGCGCGCGCTCGCGCTGAAGACGGCGAGCATCGAGAGTGGTGCGGCGGTCGGCTTCATCGGCGCGATCGGCGCCGTTGGCGGCTACCTGATCCCGACTGGTTTCGGCAAGTCGATCGCCCTGACCGGCGGCCCCCAGCTCGCGCTCGCGATCTATCTCGGCTTCTACGCCAGCTGCCTCGGCTTGACGTGGTGGTTCTACCTGCGTCGCGGCCCGCAGGGTGAGGGCGCGTCAAGCCTCGCGGAGGCGCGAGTCTGACACTTGGTACGAATCTCGCTTCTCCCCGTACGCGGGGAGAAGCATTGCCCGACAGTTTGACCATGAACCTGGTTCGCAATGGCGCGCACCAAGGCAAACCCAACAGGCAGGAGAACATCATGACGCCAGAACAGATCACCCTCATTCAGCAGAGCTTCGCCAAGGTCGCGCCGATTTCGCAAGCTGCCTCCGTGTTGTTCTACGATCGTCTGTTCGAAGTGGCGCCGTCCGTGCGTGCGATGTTCCCTGAAGACATGACCGACCAGCGCAAGAAGCTGATGGGCATGCTCGCCGCCGTCGTCAGCGGCCTGTCGAACCTGGAGACGATTCTTCCCGCGGCCTCCGCGCTCGCCAAGCGCCACGTCGCCTACGGCGCCACCGCCGAGCACTACCCCGTGGTCGGCGCGACTCTGCTGTGGACCCTTGAGAAGGGCCTTGGCGACGCCTGGACGCCGGAATTGGCAAAGGCCTGGACCGACGCTTACGGCGTGCTGTCCGGCTACATGATGTCCGAGGCCTATGGCGCGCAAGCGCAGGCCGCTGAATAGGAGATGCCTCGTGAGTGAACCGCTGGTCATCGTCGGTAACGGTATGGCAGCCGCGCGTCTGGTCGACGAGCTCGCCAAGTCCGCACTCGGCCGCTACGCGGTCGCCGTGATCGGCGAAGAGCCGCGGCTCGCTTACAATCGCGTGCTGCTTTCATCCGTGCTGGCCGGCGAGACCGGCTCGCACGAGATCGAGCTCCGGCCGGCCGATTGGTGGCGCCATCGCGGCGTCACGGTGCGCTACGGCTATCGCGTCACCGAGATCGACACCGGCCGCCGCGAGCTCAAGATCGAAGGCGAGGAGAGCATGGAATATTCCAAGCTCGTGCTCGCCACCGGATCGACGCCGCTGCGGCTGAATTTGCCGGGTGCCGATCTCGCCGGTGTGCACACGTTTCGCGATACGCGCGACGTCGACCTTTTGCTGACGCTGGCCGCTGCGAAGAAGCGCGTTGTCGTCGTCGGCGGCGGCCTGCTCGGGCTCGAGGCAGCCTACGGCCTTGCCAAGGCCGGTGCGCCGGTGACGCTGCTGCATTTGATGGACCGGCTGATGGAGCGTCAGCTCGATGGGCCGGCCGCCGACCTGCTCAAGACGCTGGTCGAGCGCAAGGGCATCCGCATCCTGCTCAATGCCTCGACCGCCCGCATCCATGGCGATGGTCATGTCGAGGCCGTCGAGCTTGCCGATGGTAGCCGCATCGAGGCCGATGCGGTGATCTTCGCCGCCGGGATCAAGCCGAACGTGGCGCTTGCCAAGGACGCCGGCATCGCCGTCAACCGCGGCATCGTCGTCAACGATGTGATGCAGACGGCATCGCCCGACATCTTCGCGCTCGGCGAATGTGCCGAGCATCGCGGCACCTGCTATGGCCTGGTCGAGCCCGCCTATGAGCAGGCGCGGGTGCTGGCACGGCATCTGGCCGGCCGGCCCGCCGCCTATCAGGGCAGCGTGGTCTCGACCAATTTGAAGGTCTCTGGCGTCAGCGTGTTCTCCGCCGGCGACTTCATGGGCGGGGAGGGCAGCGAGAGCCTGGTGCTGACCGACCGCAGGCGCGGCACCTACAAGAAGCTCGTGATCGCCGACGGCCGGCTCACCGGCGCGGTGCTGATCGGCGATACCGTCGATGCGCTCTGGTATCTCGAGCTGATCCGCAATCGCGACAAGGTTGCGGCGATCCGCACCGACATGATGTTCGGCCGCGCGCTTGCGCGTTCTTCCGAGGCGGCTTGATAGAGCCGGCGTGACAAGGCAGCTTGATATGACGGCGATCGATCCCGCGCTTCGTGCCACCAAGACGACCTGTCCCTATTGCGGCGTCGGCTGCGGCGTGCTGGCGACGCCGGATGGCAAGGGCGGTGCGGCGATCGCGGGCGATCCTGACCATCCCGCCAATTTCGGCCGGCTGTGCTCGAAAGGCTCAGCGCTCGGCGAGACCGTTGGCCTCGAAAGCCGTCTGCTCTATCCAATGATCCGCTGTAAGGGCGCGCTCGAACGCGTCGCCTGGAGCGATGCGCTCGATCATATCGCCCATCGCATGCAGCACATCGTGGCGCGCGACGGCGCCGACGCGGTCGCGTTCTATCTCTCCGGTCAGCTCCTCACCGAGGATTACTACGTCGCCAACAAGCTGATGAAGGGCTTTGTCGGCACGGCGAATGTCGACACCAATTCACGGCTCTGCATGTCGTCCTCGGTCGCCGGCCATCGCCGCGCCTTTGGCGCCGACACAGTCCCCGGCTGCTACGAGGATCTCGACCAGGCCGATCTGCTGGTCTTCGTCGGCTCGAACGCGGCCTGGTGCCATCCGGTGCTGTTCCAGCGCATGCTGAAGAACCGTGGGGAGCGTGGCGCGCGCATGATCGTGATCGACCCGCGCCGCACCGACACTGCGAGCGATGTCGATCTGTTCCTCGGCCTCAAGCCCGGCACCGATACCGCGCTGTTCTCCGGTCTGTTCGTCCATCTCGCCGACAATGGTGCGCTGGACCAGGACTACATCGCGCAGAACACGAGCGGTTTCGACGATGCGCTGGCGCGTGCGCGCAGCATCGCCGGCAGCGTCACTGCGACGGCGCTCGCGACGGGCCTCTCCGAGCAGGACGTCGCCACCTTCTTCAAGATGTTCCGCGACACGGACCGCGTCGTCACGCTGTATTCGCAGGGCGTCAACCAGTCGGCACAGGGCACCGACAAGGTCAACGCGATCCTGAACTGTCACCTCGCCACGGGACGCATCGGCAAGCCCGGCGCCTCCCCGTTCTCGCTCACCGGCCAGCCCAACGCGATGGGCGGCCGCGAGGTCGGCGGTCTCGCCAATATGCTCGCCGCGCATATGGGCTTCACGCCGCCCGACATCGATCGTGTCAGGCGGTTCTGGAAGGCGCCGCGCATCGCCACCCATGAGGGCTTGAAGGCGGTGCAGCTGTTCGAGGCCATCCATCGCGGCGAGGTCAAGGCGCTCTGGGTGATGGGCACCAATCCCGCGGTGTCGCTGCCCGATGCGGACTTCGTGCGTGAGGCGTTGAAGAAGCTCGAGCTGTTCGTGGTCTCCGAGAACGTGCTCTCCAACGACACGGTCGATGCCGGTCCGCATGTGCTGCTGCCGGCGCTCGCCTGGGGCGAGAAGTCGGGCACCGTGACCAATTCCGAGCGCCGCATCTCGCGCCAGCGCTCATTCCTGCCGGCTCCGGGAGAGGCGCGGCCGGACTGGTGGATCCTGAGCGAGACGGCAAAGCGTCTCGGCTTCGGCGACAGCTTCAACTACAAATCCGCCGCGGAGATTTTCCGCGAGCATGCCGCGCTCTCGGCGTTCGAGAACGACGGTAGCCGCGATTTCGACATCGGCGCGCTCACCGGGCTGTCGAACGAGGCCTTCGACGCCTTGAAGCCGGTGCAGTGGCCGGTGCGCGAAGGCGAGGCGTCCAGCGAGCGCTTCTTTGCAAAGGGCGGCTTCTTCACCAATGACGGCAAGGGCCGCTTCGTCGCGCCGGAGGTGCCGTCGCTGCGCGGCGAGACCGGCGCCTCGCGCCCGCTCAGGCTCAATACCGGACGCATCCGCGACCAGTGGCACACCATGACGCGCACGGGTCTCAGCCAGCGGCTGGGCGCGCATCTGCCGGAACCCTTCGTCGAGATCCATCCTGATGATGCCGGCAAATACGGCATCGTTCACGACGGCTATGCCCGCGTTACCACCGATTACGGTCAGTGCATCCTGAAGGTCGTCGTCAGTGACGGCACTCAGCGTGGGACATTGTTCGCGCCGATCCATTGGAGCGCGATGAATGCCTCGCATGGCCGCGTCGGAGCACTGGTTCAGTCCTTCACCGATCCGTTCTCGGGGCAGCCGGAATCCAAGGCGACGCCGGCCGCGATCGCGCCTTACGAATTCGTCTTCCGTGGCTTTGCGCTGTCGCGGAAGCAGCTCGATCTGCCGCCGAACCTGTTGTGGACCCGCGTCACGGTCACCGGCGGCTTCGGCTATCTCTTCGCCGACAACGCCGACCTTTCGCGCTGGCCGGCCTGGGTCGAGAGCGTCGCCGGCGAGGACGTCGCCGACTATCGCGATTTCGGCGGCGGGGTCTATCGTGCGGCCTCGTTCGCGGGTGATCAGATCGAAACTTGCTTGTTCGTCGGTCCCGCGCATGACGCCGGCGATTGGGAGGTGGTGAAGAGCCTGTTCGTGGCCGACCACGTCAGCGACGATCAGCGCCGCATGTTGCTGTCAGGCAAGTCCGGCGAGGGCGCCGCCTCGACCGGGCCGATCGTCTGCGCCTGCTTCGGTGTCGGCCGCGGCACCATCTGCGACACCATCGCGGCCGGCACGCGCTCGGCTGCCGAGATCGGCGCCAAGCTCAAGGCCGGCACCAATTGCGGCTCCTGCATTCCGGAGCTGAAACGCCTGATTGCAACGACGGACGTGGCACCGGTGAAGCAGGCGAAGGTCGTCGCATAGGCTCGGCTGTCATCGCCCGGCTTGACCGGGCGATCCAGTACGCCGAGACATCTGTGATGAAGCGGTGAGGCCGCGGCGTACTGGATTCCCCGCTTTCGCGGGGAATGACAGTGAGAGCGACGCGCCATGCCTCCGCCTCAATCGACGCGCCGTCGATTGTGCCCTATGCTGCGCGCTCCCCCTCAACACGTCCAAAACAACAATGATGTACCTGGAAACGCCGCCGCGCCTGATCGAGACGAAAATCTTTTCCACCATGCCCGAAAAGTTCCGCCGCAAGGGCGTGCGGACCGATTGGGCCGATGCCAACCGGCCGAATGTGCCGACCGACAGCTTCATCGAAGGACCGTCTTTCGACACGGACGGCAATCTCTACATCGTCGACATTCCCTTCGGCCGCATCTTTCGCATCGCGCCTGACGGTGAGTGGTCGCAGGTCGTCGAATATGAGGGCTGGCCGAACGGACTGAAGATCGCCGCGGACGGGCGCATCCTGGTGGCCGACTACAGGCACGGCATCATGGAGCTCGACGCCAAGGCTGGCCGCATCAAGCCCATCCTGACCGCGCGCAATTCGGAATCGTTTCGCGGCTGCAACGATCTGCATCTTGCTTCCAATGGCGACATCTATTTCACCGATCAGGGCCAGACCGGCCTGCACGACCCCAGCGGTCGCGTCTATCGTCTCGCATCGAATGGCCGGCTCGATTGCCTGGTCGACACCGGTATCAGCCCGAATGGCCTGGTGCTCGATCCCACCGAAACCGTGCTGTTCGTCGCGATGACGCGCGACAACGCGGTGTGGCGGTTGCCGTTCATGAAGGGCGGCAGCGTGTCCAAGGTCGGCCGCTTCTGCTCGCTGTTCGGCACCAGCGGTCCCGATGGCCTGACCATGGACGCCAAGGGCCGCCTGTTCGTCGGCCATGCCTCGCTCGGCCACGTCTTCGTGTTTGCGCCGAACGGCGAATTGCTTGCGCGGATCAAGTCGTGTGCGGGGCCGAATTGCACGAATGTGGCGATCGGTGGCGCCAACAAGGATCGTCTCTATATCACGGAGTCATCGACCGGCAGCGTGCTGGTGGCTGATATCAGCGGATTGAACTCCTGAGCCTTGTGGCGGTTGCCCGAGCGGAGGAGCGACAGCGGAGCAAACATGAACACAAACCCTTTCGGCAAAACCGGTGCCAACGTCTCCGTCATCGGGCAGGGCACCTGGTATCTCGACCATGGCGACCGCAAGCGCGCGATTGCCGCGCTTCAGCGCGGGCTTGATCTCGGTATGACGCACATCGACACCGCCGAGATGTATGGCGATGCGGAGCTCGTCATTGCGGATGCGATCGCGGGTCGCCGTGATGAAGTGTTCCTCGTCTCCAAGGTGTTGCCGAACAACGCGTCGCGCGGCGGAACCATCACCGCCTGCGAGCGGTCCCTAAAGCGGCTGAAGACCGACCGTCTCGATTGCTATCTCCTGCACTGGCGCGGTTCCTATCCGCTCGAAGACACCGTCGCCGCGTTCGAGGAACTGGTGAAATCAGGCAAGATCAAATCCTGGGGCGTTTCCAATTTCGACGCCGATGATCTCGACGAGATTCTCGATGTCGCCGGCGAGGATCGTATCGCCTGCAATCAGGTGCTCTATCATCTGAAGGAACGCGCGATCGAGCACGCGGTGATTCCGTGGTGCGAGCGGCATGGTGTTTCCGTGGTCGCCTATTCCCCGTTCGGTCATGACGATTTCCCTGATGCACGCAGCAAGGGCGGTGCCGTGCTGGCGCGCATCGCAGAGGCTCGTCGCGTGACGCCGCGTCAGGTCGCGCTCAGCTTCCTCACCCGTGCGACTACGGTGTTCGCGATTCCGAAGGCCTCGTCCGCCGAACATGCCGGCGAGAATGCGGCGGCCGGTGATCTCGTGCTGACGAAAGACGAGATTTCGGCGTTAGATGCGGCGTTTCCGCGCGGTCCGAAGCCGCGCAGCCTGCCCATGCTGTAACGCACAAACGGCCATTATTAACGGAGCATTGACGCGCGCGGCGGCTCGCGCATATCGGCATCCTGTTTTCGGAAGTTGTGAACGCGGCGCATTTGTCGTTTTTTACAACCGTTCTCGATTCGCATTTTCCCGGGTTCCAGCCGTGACACCGCCGCCCGCCGCAGCCGCAAGGCTCGACAGTATTCCCATGCCCGTGCCGGAGAAGAAGCAGAAGGCTCGCCGCGCGCCCGCGCGCGTCGACCATCCCTTCAAGGGCATTGCGCTGGTGCTGCTGTCGACGATCTTCCTCGGCTGCTCCGACACCACCGCGAAATATCTCTCGACCAGCCTGCCGTCGATCGAGATCACCTGGATCCGCTTCGTCACGTTCGCGCTGATGTTCACGCCGGTGATGCTGCCGGGCTCGCCGCTGCATGCGATGCGCACCGAGCGGCTCGGCCTGCAGCTGATGCGCGGTGCCGCGCTGCTCGGCTCCTCGCTGTTCTTCATCACCGGCCTGAGTTTCCTGCCCATCGCGGAAGCTTCCGCCACCGGCTTCGTTTCGCCGCTGTTCGTCACTGCGCTGTCGATCGTCTTCCTGAGCGAGAAAGTGGGCCTGCGACGCTGGATCGCGACCGGGATCGGCCTGACGGGCGTGCTGATCATCCTGCGGCCGGGCACCAGCGCGTTCCACGCCGCCGCGTTCTTCCCGATCGTCTCGGCGTTCTGCTGGGCCGCCGCGCTGATCCTGACGCGCATGATGAGCGGGCGTGAAGCCGTGCTCACCACGATGGCGTATTCCGCGCTCACGGGCGTTGCGATCCTTTCCGTGATGGTGCCGTTCGTCTGGATCACGCCGAGCTGGACCGCGATCGGGCTCGGCATCGTGATCGGCGTTGCCTC
Organism: Bradyrhizobium sp. CIR48; assembly: GCF_014198315.1. Classification (NCBI taxonomy): domain Bacteria; kingdom Pseudomonadati; phylum Pseudomonadota; class Alphaproteobacteria; order Hyphomicrobiales; family Nitrobacteraceae; genus Bradyrhizobium; species Bradyrhizobium sp. CIR48. Next base: position 398,757 of record NZ_JACIHG010000005.1, on the reverse strand, counting down.
GACCGTCGGCCAGTGGATCATCGTGCTGGCCTATCGCTATGGCGATGCCTCGGTGCTTGCGCCGTTCTCCTACACGCAACTGCTCTGGGTCAGCATTTTGGGCTTCTTCATCTTCGGTGAAGTCCCTGATCTCTGGACGGTCGTCGGCGCAGCCTTCATTGTCGCCAGCGGTCTCTACATCGCCCATCGCGAGCGTATCCGCCGCGCCCAGCTGCTGGTGCTGGAAGAGCGTTCCCCGAACGCCTGACGCAAGATCACGCGTCCCGCTTCGTGCTATCAACGACTCCAACGACAGGGGAGGAGCCGGATGCGCGCTGCGATTTTCAGGAACGGTGAGATTGTCGTCGACCGGATGGCCGAGCCGAAGCCGGGCCCCGGCCAGGTGCTGGTCAAGACGCTCGCCTGCGGCATCTGCGGCTCCGACCTGCATGCGCGCCAGCACGCACCGCGGATGGTGGAGATGGCCAGGAAGACCGGTCGCACGCCGATGGATCTGTCGCGTGACGTCGTGTTCGGTCACGAATTCTGCTGCGAGATCGTCGATTACGGCCCCGGCACGGAACGCAAGCTCAAACCGGGGACGCATGTCTGCTCGCTGCCCGCGCTGGTGACGCCGGAAGGCATCAAGGGGATCGGCTATTCCAACGACTTCGTCGGCGGCTATGCGGAGCAGATGGTTTTGAGCGAGCCGCTCCTGCTCGAAGTGCCCAACGGCCTTGCGCCGGAACATGCGGCATTGACCGAGCCGCTCGCAGTCGGCGTTCACGCCGTGGCGAAGGCCAATATCCGGGGCGGCGAGGTCCCGCTCGTCATCGGTTGCGGCCCTGTTGGGCTCGCAGTGATCGCGGCGCTGAAGATCAAGGGGCTGCACCCCATCGTCGCCGCCGACTATTCGCCGGCGCGCCGCGCGCTCGCGGCAAGGCTCGGCGCCGACATCGTCGTCGATCCCAGGGTGTCGCAGCCCTATGCGACCTGGGCCGAGCACGCGCAGATGTCGGATGCGGAGAAGGCCGCGCGGCCGCCGTTCCAGGCCATGCTGCCCGCGCTGAAGCCCGCGATCATCTTCGAATGTGTCGGCGTGCCCGGTCTGCTGCAGCAGGTGTTCGAGGGAGCGCCGCGCGATGCCAAGATCGTCGTGGTCGGCGTCTGCATGGAGACCGACAAGAGCGAGCCGATGCTCGGCGTCATGAAGGAGCTCAACGTCCAATACGTGCTGGGCTACACGCCGGACGAATTCGCAGGTTCGCTGCGGCTGATCGCGGAAGGGCAGGTGGATGCGGCGGCGATGGTCACGGCCGAAGTCGGCATCGACGGCGTCGCCAAGGCGTTCGCCGATCTCGCCAATCCTGAAGCCCACACCAAGATCATCGTGCAGCCGTGGCGGTGACGGTCTCGTAGGGTGGGCAAAGGCGCAAAGCGCCGTGCCCACCATCTTTCCCGATTCAAACGCAGATGGTGGGTACGCTTCGCTTTGCCCATCCTACGAGACCTGAGTCCATACCCATGCAGGCCGAATTCGTTCGCCCCCGTCAATATTTCTCCGGCACGTACATCTCCGGCGGAACCGGGCCGCGCTGATAGTCGGGGTGGCGGACGCGCGGCGGCAGCATCACCGGCGCGCGAGCGACCTCCTGATACGGGATCTGGCTGAGGAGATGCGCGATGCAGTTGAGCCGCGCGCGCTTCTTGTCGACGGCATCGACGATCCACCACGGTGAGTCCGGCAGGTGCGTGTGCTCGAGCATCGTCTCCTTGGCCTTGGTGTATGCCTCCCAGCGGCTGCGCGCCTCGACGTCCATCGGGCTCAGCTTCCACTGCTTGAGCGGATCCTTGATGCGCATGGTGAAGCGGAACTGCTGCTCGTCGTCGGTGATCGAGAACCAGTATTTGACCAGGATGATGCCGGAGCGGATCAGCATGCGCTCGAACTCGGGCACCGTCTTGAAGAATTCCTGGTACTCCTCCTCCGAGCAGAAGCCCATCACGCGCTCGACGCCGGCGCGGTTGTACCAGCTGCGGTCGAACAGCACGATCTCGCCGCCGGCCGGCAGGTGCGACACGTAGCGCTGGAAGTACCATTGCGTGCGCTCGCGCTCGCTCGGGGCGGGAAGCGCCGCGACGCGGCAGATGCGCGGATTGAGGCGCTGGGTAATACGCTTGATGACGCCGCCCTTGCCGGCGGAGTCGCGCCCCTCGAACAGCACGACAACCTTCTTGCGCTCGCTTTGCACCCAGTCCTGCAGCTTGACCAGCTCGCCCTGGAGCCGCAGCAGCTCCCGGAAATAGAGCTTGCGATCGACCGTCGGACCCGGTGTGTCGGTTTCGTCCAGGAGCTCGTCGAGCCTCGTGTCATCGAGCTCCATCTCCAGCTCCTCGTCGAGGTCGTCGGCCATCTCCTGAATGATGCGCTCGCGCTTGGCGGTTTGGAAGGTGCGGTCGGATGCGGTCATGGGCTTCTTCTCTCGGCTAGGGTGCCAGTGTTACCAACGACCATCGGCGGGGTTTGTTGCGTCCATGTGACAGCCGCTCTGTCACGCTGAGGCAGGTCACACCGGCAGCGCGATCGAATATTTCACCTGGCTCAGCGCAAAGCTCGACTCGATCGAGGCGATGCCGTCGAGCCGGGTCAGCTTGGTCTTGAGAAACGTCTCGTAGGAGGCGAGGTCGGCCGCGACGACGCGCAGGAGGTAGTCGCGGTTGCCGGTCATCAGATAGCACTCCAGCACCTCATCCCATTTCGAGATCGCGCGCGCGAAGCGGTTGAGATCCTCCTCCTTCTGCCGCGCCAGCTTGATCGAGATGAAGACGCTGACATGCAGGCCGAGCGCCTTCTGGTCCACGGTCGCAACGTAGCGGCTGATGACGCCGCGCTCCTCCAGCAGCTTGACCCGGCGATGGCAGGGCGAGACCGAGAGCCCGACCTTGTCGGCGAGTTCCTGCATGGTCAGCCGGCTGTCGGCCTGAAGCAACGCGAGGATTTTGCGGTCGATGGCGTCGAGCTCTGGCATTGGGATGAAACCTGTATATTCGGGGTAATCATTAGTATGGTATCCCAATATCGGGTGGTATTGCGCGAAAAATTGAGAAGTTTGGCGCCTCCCACGGGCGTATCATCGTGGCACCTGTTCCCGGGAGCCTTGCCATGCCCGTCGATACCGCCCGCCTCGACACCTTGACCGCGCTGAGCCGCAAGGCGCTGTGGCTGTCGTCCTGGACCATCCACCACGCCAACCACATCCGCCCCAATGCCGACGGCCTCAAGGTCGGGGGACATCAGGCCTCGTCCGCCTCGCTCGCGACCATCATGTCGGCGCTGTATTTCCACGTGCTGCGCCCCGAGGATCGCGTCGCGGTGAAGCCGCATGCAAGCCCAGTGTTCCACGCCATCCAGTATCTGTTCGGCCGGCAGAGCCGCGAGAAGCTGGAGAACTTTCGCGGCTTCAAGGGCGCGCAGTCCTATCCCTCGCGGACCAAGGACGTCGACGACGTCGATTTCTCCACCGGCTCGGTCGGCCTCGGCGTTGCGCAGACGCTGTTCGCTTCGGTGGTGCAGGACTATGTCAAGGCGCATGGCTGGATGAAGGATCGCCGCGAAGGGCGGATGATTGCGCTGGTCGGCGATGCCGAGATGGACGAAGGCAACATTTTCGAGGCGCTCGCCGAGGGCTGGAAGCACGGCCTGCGCAACACCTGGTGGGTGGTCGACTATAACCGCCAGTCGCTCGATGCCGTCGTGCGCGAAGGGCTCTGGGAAAAGTTCGAGACCATGTTCCGCAATTTCGGCTGGGACGTCGTCATCGTGAAATACGGCCGCCTGATGCGCGAGGCCTTCGCCGAGCCCGGCGGCGAGGCGCTTAAAGCTTGGATCGACAATTGCCCGAATGCGCTCTACGCCGCGCTCTGCTTCCAGGGCGGCGCCGCGTTCCGCAAGCATCTGCATGACGAGATCGGCGACCAGGGCCCGATCACCAGGTTGATCGACAAGCGCAGCGACGACGAATTGCTGGCGCTGATGTCGAATCTCGGCGGCCACGACATGGCGAGCATGCTGGAGGCGTTCGAGTCCATCGATCACGACCGTCCGGTCTGCTTCATCGCCTACACCATCAAGGGCGTCGGCCTGCCGTTCCAGGGTCACAAGGACAATCACGCCGGCCTGATGACGGTCGCGCAGATGGAGAAATATCGCGACAGCCAGAACATCCGGCCCGGTCACGAATGGGAGAAGTACGAAGGGCTCGCGCAATCCGCCGCCGAGCTCGACGCGTTCCTCGCGCGCGTGCCGTTCAACCAGGACGGCCGCCGGCTGACCGCGCCCGTCGTCGAGGTGCCCCAGCAGCTCGCGTTCAAGCCGTCACCGCAGATGTCGACCCAGCAGGGCTTTGGCCTCGTGTTGAACGAGATCGCGCGCAGCGACAGTGAGTTGGCCAAGCGCATCGTCACGACCTCGCCCGATGTCACGGTGTCGACCAATCTCGGTCCGTGGGTCAACCGGCGCGGCCTGTTCGCGCGCGCCGAGAAGGCGGACTTATTCCGCAGCGAGAAAATTCCCTCGACGTTCAACTGGGACTTTTCGCCCAAGGGCCAGCATCTCGAGCTTGGAATTGCCGAGATGAACCTGTTCATCATGCTCTCGGCGCTTGGGCTGTCGCACCAGATCAACGGCGAGCGGCTGCTGCCGGTCGGCACGCTCTATGATCCCTTCATCGAGCGCGGGCTCGATGCGCTGAACTACGCCTGCTACCAGGACGCGCGCTTCATGGTGGCGGCGACGCCATCAGGCATCACGCTCGCGCCCGAGGGCGGCGCGCACCAGTCGATCGCAACGCCCCTGATCGGCATGGCACAGGACGGGCTCGCCTCGTTCGAGCCGGCCTTCGTCGACGAGCTCGCCGTGATCATGGCTTTCGGGTTTGAGCACATGCAGCGCGAAGCGGGCGAGGGCGGCTCGGTGTACCTGCGGCTGTCGACGCGCAGCATCGAGCAGGCGCAGCGGATCATGACGCCGGAGCTGCAGCAGGGCATCACCGACGGCGCTTATTGGCTGCGCAAGCCGGGCCCGAATGCCGAAGTCGTGATCGCCTATACCGGCGCGGTGGCACCTGAGGCGATCGAGGCGACCGGCTTCATCGGCGAGAGCCGGCGCGATATCGGCCTGCTCGCGATCACCTCGGCGGACCGCCTCCATGCGGGCTGGACCGCCGCGCGGAAATTGCGGCGGGATCGCCGCGGCGTGCAGCATCTCAGCCACATCGAAAAGCTGCTGGCGCCGCTGCCGCGCGACTGCGGCATCGTGACCGTGATCGACGGCCATCCCTCCGCGCTCGGCTGGCTCGGCAGCGTCCGCGGCCACCGCGTCGAGGCGCTCGGTGTCGAGCAGTTCGGCCAGACCGGCACGATCGCCGACCTCTATCGGCACTACGGCATCGATGCCAACGCCATCATCGATGCGGCCGAAAGCCTCACCACCGGCGCGCCGGTGCTGCACCGGAAGATGGCGGTGTAGTGGAAGTAATCGAGGTGTCATTCCGGGGCGGCTCGAAGAGCCGAACCCGGAATCTCGAGATTCCGGGTTCGATGCTTCGCATCGCCCCGGAATGACGGCTGAGAGAACCTTGCCACGTTCCCGCCATCGGCTCATATAACCTCCGTCCGCCGCAACGCTGGCCCCGCATATGGCGGGTTCAATTGCCGGCGCTTTCGTGCAAGGATGCCTGCCGAAACGCCCCCACATGCCCCCAAGAAGAGGTTAACGATGGTCAATCGCATGCAATTCTACATCGACGGCGCCTGGGTCGATCCCGCCGTCAAGAAGTCCACCGCCGTGGTCAATCCCGCGACGGAAGAGGCGATGTACGAGGTTGCGCTGGGCTCCAAGGCCGACGTGGACAAGGCGGTTGCCGCCGCCAAGCGCGCCTTCGCAACCTTCTCCCAGACCAGCCGCGAGGAGCGCGTCGCGCTGCTCACCAAGGTCATCGAGGTCTACAAGGGCCGCCTCAAGGAGATCGGCGCGGCCGTCTCCGACGAGATGGGCGCGCCGCTGCCGATGGCGGAGAAGCTCCAGGCCGGTGCCGGCCTCGGCCATCTTATGACCACGCTCGACGTGCTCAAGAACTACCATTTCGAAGAGCCGGTCGGCACCGCCATGGTGCTGCGCGAGCCGATCGGTGTGGTCGGCATGATCACGCCCTGGAACTGGCCGCTCAATCAGATCGCCTGCAAGGTCGCGCCCGCGCTCGCCGCCGGCTGCACCATGATCCTGAAGCCGTCGGAGTTCACGCCGACCTCGGCGCTGATCTTCGCGGAAATCCTCCATGAAGCTGGCGTGCCCAAGGGCGTGTTCAACCTCGTCAACGGCCTCGGCCCCGAGGTCGGCGCCGCCATGAGCGAGCACCCCGATATCGACATGATCTCCTTCACCGGCTCGACCCGCGCCGGCATCGACGTGGCCAAGCGCGCCGCGCCGACCGTGAAGCGCGTCAGCCAGGAGCTCGGCGGCAAGTCGCCGAACGTCATCCTCGAAGGCGCCGACCTCATGAAGGCGGTGACCGGCGGCGTGATGCACATGTTCAACAACTCCGGCCAGTCCTGCAACGCGCCCTCGCGCATGATCGTGCCGCTGTCCAAGATGAAGGACGTCGCCGCGATCGCGAAGGCCGTCGCCGACAAGACCAAGGCCGGCGATCCCCGCGCTGAAGGCACCACCATCGGCCCCGTCGTCAACCGCGGCCAGTGGGACAAGATCCAGGGCCTGATCAAGAAGGGCATCGACGAGGGCGCAACGCTCGTCGCCGGCGGCCCGGGCTTGCCCGAAGGCGTCAACAAGGGCTTCTATGTCCGCCCCACCATCTTCGCCGACGTCACTCCTGACATGACGATCGCTCGCGAAGAAATCTTCGGGCCGGTGCTGACCATCATCGGCGCCAAGGACGAAGCCGAAGCCGTACAGATCGCCAACGACACGCCGTATGGCCTTGCCGGCTACGTCACGGGTGCCTCGGTCGAAGACGCCAAGCGCGTCGGCCGCCAGATCCGCGCCGGCAACGTCAACCTCCAGGGCGTGCCCAACGACCGCACCGCGCCGTTCGGCGGCTACAAGCAGTCGGGCAACGGACGCGAGTGGGGCAAGTACGGCCTCGAGGACTTCCTCGAAGTGAAGGCCGTCGCCGGTTTCAACGCGGCGTAAGTTTTAGCGCGTGAACGAATGACGCCGGAGCGGGCAACCGCTCCGGCGTTTTTGTTTTGGGCGGCGTGTCGCGAAGGCGAGGTGCCGTAGGGTGGGCAAAGCGAAGCGTGCCCACGTCTTCGCGCCCGCGACGGCGCGGTGGTGGGCACGTCGCTTACGCTCCTTTGCCCACCCTACGAGACCGTCATTTGTGGAGCGCCTATCCCCCCATCGCCCCCTGCGTGTTCACATACAGCGCGTAGATCGACTGGCTCGCTGCCATGAACAGGCGGTTGCGCTTGACGCCGCCGAAGCAGACGTTCGCGCAGCGCTCGGGCAGGGCAATGCGGCCGATCATGACGCCGTCGGGCGCGAACACCACGACGCCGTCGAGCTCGGGATCTCCCATGCCCCAGCCGCACCAGAGATTGCCGTCGATGTCGCAGCGCATGCCGTCCGGCGTGCCAGGACCTGCATCGATGTGGACGCGCTTGTTGGAAATCTCGGTGCCGTCAGCCGAGACGTCATAGGCGAGGATTTTTCGGTTTGGCACGCCGCGGGATTCCACGACATAGAGGATCTTTTCATCCGGCGAGAAGCACAGCCCGTTCGGCCCGAGCACCCCCTCGGCGACAATGGTCGCCTTGCGCGTCTCGGGATCGAGCCGGTAGACATTCGGCTCGATCTCGGGCTCGGCCTTGTAGCCCTCGTAATTGCCGAGCAGGCCGAAGGTCGGATCGGTGAACCAGATCGAGCCGTCCGATTTAACAACGACATCGTTCGGCGAGTTCAACCGCTTGCCGTTGAATTGATCCATCAGCACGGCGACGCTGCCGTCATACTCAGTGCGCGTCACGCGCCGCCCGCCATGCTCGCAGGTGACGAGCCGGCCCTGCCGGTCGCGCGTGTTGCCGTTGGCGAAGTTCGAGGGCTTGCGGAACACGGAGACCGCGCCGGTCTCCTCCTCCCATTTGACGATGCGCTGGTTCGGGATGTCGCTGCACAAGAGATAGCGCCCGTCGCCGAACCACACGGGACCCTCGGCCCAGCGCAGGCCGGTCGCCAGCCGCTCCACTGCGGACAATTTCAGCCAGTATTTTTCGAAACGGGGATCGAGTGCACGAATGGCCGGGTCGGGGTAATACGTCGCCGGCCGCCAGCCTGGCCGCTCCTGGGTGTGGGACGATGCCTCATTCATGTCGGTTCTCTCGTTTCGTTCCCTCTGGACAATGCTGCTATCATTAGAGACACGTGACCGCAAATCGGTCACCAACGGCGAGGGAAGACATGCCGCGTATTTTGATGACGGGAGCTTCGGGCGGAATCGGCACGAGCCTGCGAAGACTGCTGCCGCCGATCTATTCGGATCTCCTGCTGTCCGACATCAAGCCGCCGGCCGATCTCGGCGCGAACGAGAAGTTCAAGGCAGCGGATCTCGCCGATCTCGCGCAGTGCGAGGCGATCTGCGAGGGCGTCGACGGCATCATTCATTTCGGCGGCTATTCGGTCGAAGGTAACTGGGATCAGATCCTCCAGGCCAACATCATCGGCGGCTATAATCTGTTCGAGGCGGCCTACCGCAAGGGCGTCAAGCGCGTGGTGTTCGCCTCGTCGAACCACGCCGTCGGCTTCTATCCGCGCCACCACAAGATCGGCACCGACGTCACCCCGCGCCCAGACGGTCGCTATGGTGTCAGCAAGGTGTTCGGCGAAGCCGTCGGCGCGCTCTATGCCGACAAGCACGGGCTGAAGGTGACGTGCCTGCGCATCGGCAATTTCGGCGACATGCCGCTCGATCAGCGCCGGCTCTCGATCTGGCTCAAGCCCGACGACCTCGTGCAGCTCTGCCGCATCGGGCTCGAGCATCCCGACATCCATTTCGAAATCTTCTACGGTGCATCCCTCAACGAGCGCGCCTGGTGGGACAACAGCCGCGCCTACGAATTCGGCTACCGCCCCACGGGGCGCGCCGAGGATTTCCGCGAGCACGCGATGGCCGAGCAGGCCAAGCTGAAGCCGGATCCGGTCGGCGATTATTTCCAGGGCGGCACGTTCTGCAGCATGGAGTTCGATGCGGATCCGGACCGGATCATCGACTGGAAGAAGCGCTAGGGAGCGCGCTCGACATCGTGAGAGCGGCCGAGTTCTGCTTGGCCGCTCAAATCGTAGGTTCGCCGGATCAGAACAGGCCCGGGATCAACATCGCCACCTTCTCCCTGTAGTGTCGGTACTGATCTCCGAAAAGAGTGATCAGGTCGCGCTCCTCCAACCAGATGCCGACGAAGATGTAGGCCGTCGTCACCATCGCGAACAGCATGTGCCCGAGCGTCATGGTAGGCGTCGACCAGAACGCGATAATGAAGCCGAGATAGATAGGATGCCGGATCAGGCGGTAGAGGCCCGGCGTCCTGAACTTCATCGGCTCGGCGAGCCGCCCCGCAAAGTGGCTGACGACTTGCGTCAGTCCGAACAATTCGAAATGGCTGATCAGAAACGTGCTGTACAGCACGATGAGCCAGCCGGCGAAGCTGCCGGCGACCGCGGCGTAGGCTGCCATCGGCGTCTCTATCTCCCAAACCGCGGCGGTGATGGGACGCCATTGCCAGAACAGCAGGATCAGGCTCAGGCTTGCCAGCAGCACATAGGTGCTGCGCTCGAGCGCGGGTGAGGCGAAGGCGGCGAACAGCTTCTTGAAGCCCTGGCGAGCCATGCCGCTGTGCTGGACGGCAAACAGGGACATCAGCGCGAGATCAATCAAGAGGGCCTGTGCGGTCGAACCCGCCACGCCGCTGTCGATCGTCTTGGGCATGATGAATTGCGAAATGAAGCCGACGGCGTAGAGAAAGGTCCCGAAGAAGATGAGATAGGCAAGGAGGCCATAGCTGAGCACGAAGCTTCGTGCCAAGAGCGAGCTTGCGGTCTGAGTAGGTCCGTTTTGCATGGTGATGGACATGATGGAGTTTCCAGTTCAGTGGTGAGGGCTTGAACGGCTGTTTCAGCGGGCGGTGTCACCGCCGCCTTCGTCAGGTTGAAAAGGCTGTCGGAACCGTCGCGCCCTTGCGCACTTGCCAGGGCTTTTCTGGACCACTGCGCCGCCGCTCACGCCTTCGGTGCGATGGTCGCCGAACGTCGTTGCAGCCGAAGCCAGAGCAAGCGACATCAGGACGGCCCCGAACGTCCCGATCGCCACCGCGACGATTCTGGATTTGAAATTCTTGAAACAGGAGATCTTGGCTTCGGAAGCGTCGGATTGGATGAAAGAACTCATGACAATTTCCTCGAATTGAAGCTGTTGCTGGAAATGCAAATCCTCTCATGATGAAGCGTGTCTCGAACCGTGCCATCACCGCTGGCCGTGGTGCCGCCGCAACCCTTCGCGAACTGCATTGCGGCCTTCTCGCGGTTCGCCAGCATGCTGGCGACGGACTGGTTGATGAGCCGGCGAAGCCGCAACAGGATGCCGGCGAGATATCGCTGCGAGGGGCTCGGTGCGGGCGGCGCCTGAGACTGAACGGACATTTTCTTATCCTTTCATGGAATCCCGAGTCGATGACGGCGCCCGCGCTGATTTGCTATTCGGCGGCGACCGTCTGCGGTGTGGGATCGCCGCGGACGACCACTGTCGTGGCGACCTTGTAGAACTCCTCGCCCGGCATGCCGACGCGCCGTGCATGCTCGCGGATCGACTCCCCATCGCGCGCTTCATAGATGCAGAAGGTACCGATGCGGCCGTCGGCCTCATGGACCACATAGCTGCGGATCCAACGGACGCGGTCGGACATCTGCTCGTTGCCGATCCGAGCGGACTTCGCGCCGGCGGCTTCCAGTTCGCTCAAATTTGCCCAGGCGCTCGGGCGGCGGATGACATAGAGTTCCATCAGACATCTCCTCGGGGGTTGTTGCCGGCGGTCGGAAGCGACCCGGGCCGTGAGGAGCTATAGGGGCGACCGGTGCTGACCGTCCTTACCGCGGGCTGATCATTGCCTGATCCTTGTCTGAACCTTTTCCGCATTGCCTGGACTTAACGATATGACCCTCAGGTTTGGACCCTTCGAGCTCGATGAAGAGGGCCGTGCGCTCATCCACGCGCAGCGGGAAGTCGCGTTGCAACCACGTGTGTTCGATCTGCTGGTCTACCTGACGCGCAACCGGGATCGGGTCGTCACCAAGGAAGAACTGCTCGATACCCTCTGGCCTGATGTAACCGTCACCGACAATTCGTTGCAGCGGGCGGTGAGCATGCTGCGTGGCGTGCTGCGCAAGGGTGGCATGGATAGTGCCATCCGGAACATGCCGGGCAGGGGATATCGTTTCTGCATCGACGGCGTATCGGAGATGCAGCTCGCCGCTCCCCAGACGACGGGCGGGCAAGTTCCGGACGTGCGGGCGCAAGCTCAGCGCGCCGCTGACGTGCAAGCCTGGGACGAAGCCGCAGCGTTGTTCGAGGCGGCCGATACCGTCGGACCGCTCGATGGCGCCGACTTGCACCGATGGGCGCTGGCCTTGCAGTGCACCAGCAAGGCCGATGCGGCCCTGCCTCTTTTGGCTCGTGCGGTTGCTGCCCATACCAAGGCGAGCAACGTGCCGCTGGCCGTCATCGATGCCGTCACACTCGCCGGCTTGCACTTCGAGCGCGGCCAGGCGGCGATTGCCAAGGGCTGGCTGGCACAGGCGGAGGACTGGGCCTCCGAAGTCGAGGATCCCGCCACGACTGCGCTCATTCTCTGGATGAAGTCGAAGGTCGCCGCGTTCGACGGCGAGCCTGAACAGGCGCTTTCGCTTGCCGATATCGCGTACAGCATGGTCCGGCACAAGAACGCTGTTGGCATCGAGGCGCTGAGTCTTGCTTATCGCGGGTTCTACCGGCTGTGTCTGGGCGATACACGCGCTGGCCTAGCGGATCAGGACCTCGCCGCTGCGATGGCGCTCTCCAGCGGCGATATCGATCCGATCGTCGGAGGCATCCTCTACTGCAACATTCTGTGGGCGGCGCGGATGTTCGGAGATTGGGCCAGGGCCGACCAGTGGACGCTGGGTTATCAGAAATATTGCACCGAGAGCGGGATGGAATTGTCCGGCTCCTGCCAGCTTCATCGGTCAGAAGTTCTCGGTGTCAGGGGCTCGCTCGGCGAAGCTTTGCTCCGAATTCAGGACTCGTTGGCACGGCTTACCGGTGACGCGCCTTGGGCGATCGGCGATGCCAATCGCGTGCTTGGCGACGTTTACGCAGCGATCGGCAATGAAGACGACGCGCTCGAAGCCTATGAAAAGGCCTACGCGCTCGGCTGGTGCCCGGAACCCGGTCGCGCCATGCTGTTGCTGGAGCGAGGCGAAGCGGAGGCGGCTTACGCCAGCCTCGAGCGCAGTCTGATCGGAAAGTCCTGGTGGACCCTGCAGCGGCGTGGGATCCTGTTCGCACATCTGGCACTCGCGGCCGCGCACACGGGCCGTCGTGAGCAGGCGCTTGAACTGATCGAGGAGCTCTCCGGAAGTCCGGATCGGTGGCCGATGCCGTCGATCCGCGCATTGACGAACGAAGCGCAGTCGGTCCTCGCGCATGCGCGCGACGACTATGAGGCAGCGCTGCGATATCTGCATCTGGCCCGGCAATTGTGGTCGAGCATCGACGGGCGAGTGCAGGCCGTCAGGTTGAGGCTGCGGATCGCGAAGCTGCAATTGGCGCATGATGACGTTCGAGGCGCCTCGGCGGAAATTCATGCGGCGCAGCTCGTGGCTGGCGAACTGGGCTCGCGGAAGTTCGAGGCTGAGTGTGCGGCTTTGCGACGCGAGGCCGATATGCGTGCGACGGGACGCGCTGCCTAGCGATCGTCCGCGATACCTACCCTGTCTTGTCAAGCGGCACGTGATTTTTCGTTCGGGTCAGCCGGTGCCGCCAAATGCTTTGGTTTCTCGCCCCTTGATGTGGATCAACGGTGCTCCAGCGTTTCGGCTTTCGATCTGTGCGATCGGAATTCAGCAACGGTTGCGTTGATGACGCCGCAAAAGCGGCAGCGAAAGCCACGACAATGAAAATCAAATTGTCAGTCGCGATATTCGCGATGATCGTTTCCGGACCGGCGCTAGCCGCACCCCTCACCGAGGCCGAGGCGGCATTCCTCGACCAGCTCGTCACGGCATCAGTGGTGCTCGAACAGCGATGCGACGGTTACGAGGTCGATGGCAGCGGCAGCGTTCAGCTCGGCGCCCGGCTGCTCGGCAGTCCCGACGTCGCGATGGCCATGATCGACGCCTATGCTGCGGCCATCAAGGCCCGCGACGGCGAGAGCTACGATCCCGGTAAATTCCGTCCCGAGGTGTCCGACGCGGCCCGCAAAACGTTCAGACGGGTCCGAACGGACCTGATCCAAAACCCGAAAAGGGCCTGCGCCGATTATGGCGAGACCAGCGTGGAGCGTGGCCTGCTGAGGCGGTACTGACATCGTTAGTGACGTGATCGCATGACCTGTCGTACGTCATTTGGCAACGCGCGCTTCCTGTTTCTTGGTCACGTGCCAGAGCACCACATGGTAATGCGGCACATCCACGCCGGGGTGACCTGGGTTGAAGTAGAAGCTGACGTGGTCAACTGGTCCTGCTGACCCCGCCCCCTCCAACGTTTTGTGATCGTCGATGTCCTTGTTCGGGACCATGTAGACGGTCGCGACCAGACGGTCCCTGCGATCGAAGGTCAGGAACGGCCCCAGCGGCAAGGTGTCGGGCTTGACGAATATGGTGCCGAGGCCCGGAAAGAACTTCGGAAAGTTCACGAGATCGCTGACCCGCTGGTATCCATTTTTTTCCGCGACCTCCCGCTGGTTTGGCGGGGGACGAACGACTTTGTGCTTTCTATGTGCCTTCTTTCGGTGAGGGGCTGTCCTGGTTCTTTCGACCTCGTCGGCCGGTGGTGCTGTGCCCGGGAGCAGCTGCGGCGCTTGTGGCCAGAAGGGAGCAAATTGGGCGGCGGGGCGCCTCACATCGGCGATCAAGGCGAGCAACGCAACAAGGGCTGCGCCCACCACGGTTTTGCGCATCGATACCTCCCGAGGTTTGTTTGCCCAAGTCTGCTCACTTGGCCGGATTGCGTTCTCTCCAGCGCAGGAAATCCCGAAACAGTTCTTCGCGATCAGGTAGATCGGCAGTTGGCTTTCCCTCGATGAACCGGCCGAACGCCTTGCGAAGCGCGGCTTCCCCTCCCGATTGCTGCTGGAGCCAGCGCTCTGCCGGTCGGAATCGTCGCCATCCGGGGAGTTGTGCGGCCAGGTTTACTTCGCGCCACTTAGGATGATGGGCGTCGCCGAGAAATTCGGGAAAGCGCGTGAACAATGTCTGGACGAAGAACTCGAGCAACCGAAATCGCTCGTTGCCGCTCGGCCAGTTGTAGGCGAAGAGGGCGGATTTGATCGCGATCGTGTCAACGCTCGCTTCGGCGGCGATCAGATTCGGGTAATCCTTGTGGCGGAACGTCGATGGCAGATAATCTTGTTGCAGCAGCTCGTTGAAGTAGGGGATCGGCAGGAGGTGAATACCATCGAGTTGCGAGACCTGCGTCAGGAAGCTGAGCGGTTTTCCTGAGACCAGCAGAGCGGCAGAGAGATCTCCCGTCCTCAGACCATCCAGCGCGGCCTCCGGTCCCAGGTTCGACTCCATGATCTTGACGCCCAGACGGTTCAACACTTCGCGGCCGAGAATGGCGCCGGCGCTGCCGTCGTCCCCGAGATTGACCCTCTTTCCCGAAAGGTCCGTCAGGCTTCCGATTTCCGCCCGTGCGAGAAGATGGAACTCTTCGATATAGAGCGGGGCAATGTAGGTCAGCCTGTCAGAAATATCCCCGAAGGTCCTTGTCTCCCGGAGCCGGTCGACGAGGACGACGGGCGAAATCGCCACGTCGGCACCTGCGAGGGTGAGCACATCAAGGACGTTGCGGACACCGCCGTCTCCCACGATGGGCAGGACCCGCAATGCGACTTGGCCATGAGGACCGGTCTCCTGACCGCCGGCGAGCGTGGTCGCAATGTCCTGAGCGATCGCGAATTCAGTGCATTGCGGCGAACCGGTTACAAATCCCACCGTAAACGGGTCCGCAGGTCGTCCCGTTTCCTTCTTCGGGGTGCCTTCCTTTCTCGGAGACACCTTCGTGGATTCGCTCGGAGAAGCCGACGGCCGCTTTTGCGCGAAAGAATCCTGGACCTGTCCGCCGAGCCAGGCCGCCGCAATCAATGCGATGAACAAACCGGTCCGCATCGCTCCGCAGACCCTCATTATTCAACCTGCTCGGTCAGTCCTCCCTTGGGCGCGACATGCTGCGAGAAACTGCCACCCGCGGCCTCCGAACCAAGACCGAGCCTTATGCTTGGCCTTCCAACGCGCCCGGGGCAGCGCCGTTCCGTGATGGATGCCTGCAGCAGAAGTTTGCCGATTAGCGCCTGGCCTCGTCCGCAATCCTCGCCAGATAATCCCTCTTGCTGAACTGCATATGATCGACACACAGCTGCGCCAGCGCCCAGCTGTCGCGTCCCCTGAGTAGCTCGATCATCATCTCATGCTGCCGCCGCGATTGCGCGAGGCCGTCGCGGTCGGCGAGGTTCTTGGCGCGCATCGGCAGCGTCAGGTTCATGTAGTCCTGGAGCGAGCCCACCAGATAGGGATTGCCGCAGGCCGAGAACAGCGCGAGGTGGAAAGCGTCGTTGGCTTCGTGGATGCCGCGCAGATCCTGCGCATCGGCTCTCGCGCAATATTGCCGTTGCAGCTCGGAGAGCTCGTCGATCAGCGATCGCGGCGCGGGCAGCGGGATCATCAGCGCGGCCTGCCGCGTCAGCATCTCCCGGACCTCGTAGATCTGCCGGACTTCCTCGGCCGAGTAGAACCGCACGGTGGCGCCGACGTTCTTCTCGCGGCGGACGATGCCGCGGCGCTCGGCATCCACCAAGGCTTGGCGCACGAAGTGGCGCGAGGTGCCGTAGCGCGACATCAGCGCGTCCTCGGTGAGGCGCGCGCCGGGCGGCAGGCGGCCGAAGATGATGTCCTCCTCCAACCGCGCGACGACGTCGTCCGGATCGTCTTGCCGGACCGGCATGCTGTCTGCGGTGCGAATGTCGGACATGCCCTCGGCCTCCCGGCGTCTGGCCGGCTCGCCCTGTGGAGCAGGGAAGGGACAGATTGTCAATAATTCGTGCCGAAGATGGCGCCTTTAGGCGGAAAATGCGACAATATGGACCGAGCTTATTGACAATCGAGGTGCGGACTGTACCACAATGGCAACTGAAGGAGTGGCATGATGACGAGTGGGTTGCGCAAGGGTCTGACGAGCTATGGCGATGCCGGCTTCTCGCTGTTCCTGCGCAAGGCATTCATCAAGGCCATGGGCTATTCCGACGACGCGCTGGAGCGTCCGATCGTCGGGATCACCAATACCTATAGCGACTACAATCCCTGCCACGGCAACGTTCCGCAGATCATCGAAGCCGCCAAGCGCGGCGTGATGCTGTCGGGCGCGATGCCGTTCGTGTTCCCGACCATCTCGATCGCCGAGAGCTTTGCCCATCCGACCTCGATGTATCTGCGCAATCTGATGGCGATGGACACCGAGGAGATGATCCGCGCCCAGCCGATGGATTCGGTGATCGTGATCGGCGGCTGCGACAAGACCCTTCCCGCGCAGGTGATGGCCGCAATCAGCGCGGACCTGCCGACCGTCGTTATTCCGGTGGGGCCGATGGTGGTCGGCCATCACAAGGGCGAGGTGCTGGGCGCCTGCACCGATTGCCGCCGTCTATGGGGCAAGTATCGCGCCGGCGAAATCGACGATGTCGAAATCGAAGCAGTGAACGGCCGTCTCGCGCCGTCGGTCGGCACCTGCATGGTGATGGGTACGGCCTCGACCATGGCCTGTATGATCGAAGCCATGGGCCTGTCGCTGCCGATGAGCGCGACGATCCCGGCGCCGCATGCCGAACGATTCCGCCTTGCCGAGGCGAGCGGCAAGGTCGCCGCCGAGATGGCCAAGACCAAGGGGCCGAAGCCGAGCGACCTTTTGACACCCGCATCTTTCAAGAACGCGCAGGTCGTGCTCCAGGCGATCGGTGGCTCCACCAACGGCCTGATCCATCTCACCGCGATGGCGCATCGCTCGCCGCATCGGCTCGATCTCGAAGTGTTCGACCAGATCGGCCGGGAGGTGCCGGTGCTGGTCGACCTCAAGCCGTCGGGCGAACACTACATGGAGCACTTCCACCACGCCGGCGGCGTGCCGAAGCTGCTCGCGCAGCTCGGCGACCTCGTCGATCTCGACGCCAAGACCATCTCGGGCCAGACGCTGCGCAATGTCGTCGCCAATGCCGAGGACGTGCCCGGTCAGGACGCCATTCGCTCGCGTGACAATCCGATTAAGAAAGAGGGCGGCCTTGCCGTGTTGCACGGCAATCTTGCGCCCCGCGGCGCGGTCATCAAGCAATCCGCGGCAAGTCCGAAGCTGTTGAAGCATACCGGGCGGGCCGTCGTGTTCGAATCCGTCGAGGACATGACCTTGCGGGTCGATGATCCCGATCTCGACGTCACCGCCGACGACGTGCTGGTGCTGCGCAATGCCGGCCCGAAAGGCGCGCCGGGCATGCCGGAGGCCGGCTATCTGCCGATCCCGAAGAAGCTCGCGCGCGGCGGCACCAAGGACATGGTGCGCATTTCGGATGCGCGCATGAGCGGCACCGCGTTCGGCACCATCGTTCTGCACATCACCCCGGAATCCGCCGTCGGCGGGCCGCTGGCGCTGGTGAAGAACGGCGACAAGATCAGCCTGGATGTAGCCAAGCGCAGCATCGAGCTCTTGGTCGATGCGGCCGAGCTGGAGCGCCGGCGCGCTGCCTTGAAGCCGGCGGCTGCGCCCGATGAGGCGCGGCGCGGCTATGCCTGGCTGTTCAACGAAACCATCATGCAGGCCGACGAGGGCTGCGACTTCGACTTCATGCAGAGGACTGGGAAGACCGAGACAAGCTGACGAACGACGAGCGCTCAGACCGCACAAGCGGCGGGCGATAACATAGGGGGAAACGATGATTGCACGATCCATGCCAGGATTCTTACATGGGTTGGCGGCTGCGGCCGCCGTGCTATTCGTGACCGGGGCGAGGGCGCAGGAGGTGAAGCATTATCGCTTCGCCTATGACCAGCCGCGCAACACCGGCTATTCCATCGCGGGCGACATCTTTGCCGAAAAGCTCAAGGAGTTGAGCAAAGGCACCATGATCATCGACCAGTATCCGGGCGCGCAGCTCGGGCAGGAGCCGCAGGTGCTCCAGCTCGTGAAAGCCGGAGACGTCGAATTCTCGATCATCTCCTCCGCCAACACCGCGACGATCTCGCCGCAGGCCGGCGTGATGTCGCTGCACTATCTGTTCCGTGACGAGAAGCACGTGGTCAAGGGGCTGGCCGATCCCCGCGTGTTTGAAGCGCTGAAAACCATGATCGACGAAACCACGCAGGGCCTGCACGTGATCGCGACCGGATCGCAGGGCGTGCGCCACATGTACGCCAGGAAGGAGATCCACAACGTCGGCGACATCAAGGGCGCAAAGGTCCGCGTGCAGGCGACCGCGACCGAGGACACCATGTTCCCGGCCTATGGCGCCCAGACCGTGCACATGCCGTTCGGCAGCGTTTACACCAGTTTGCAGACCGGGGTCGTCGACGTCGCCGAGAACAGCATCAACGTCTACCTCGTCAACAAGCATTACGAGGTGGCGCCGGTCCTCAACATCACCGAGCACGAGGCCAACAACGCGCTGGTGTTCATCTCCGACAAGCTCTGGCAGAGCCTGTCGGCCGAGCAGAAGGGCTGGGTACAGACGGCGGCCAACGAGATCAGCACCAAGGAGCCGGCGAAGGCGTTTGAGCTGGAGCGCACCGCCGCCGAAAAGCTGAAGAAGATGGGCGTGAAGGTCGTCGATAACGTCGACAAGAACAGCTTTGTTGCGGTCGCCGATCCCTATCTCGACAAGCTCGCCAAGGAACTCGGGCCGCACGCCGAGAAGATCAAGGACTTGATCCGGTCAATCAATTAGGTCGCTTGCGGCCATCCTTCGAGACGCCCGCCTTGCGGCGGGCTCTCAGGATGAGGTCTCGTTTCGCGGCGAGATTTTAGACCCTCATGGTGAGGAGCCCGTGAAGCGGGCGTCTCGAACCATGCAGGCCGAGCGTGATCGGCAGCTTTCCAGCTGTCACATCCGATAGCTTTGGAACGGGGACTAATGGCCATCGCCGACAAACTGCTTGTGCATCGCCAACGCCACCTGAAATGGCGCTGGCTCGACTGGCTTGAGCTGGCGCTGATGATCCTCTGCGGCGTGCTCTGCTTCGGCTTCTCGCTGTCGGTCACCGCGGACATCGTCACCCGGACCATTGGTCATCCCTGGCTGTGGCTGCAGGAGGTCACCTCGACGCTGTTCATCTACGCGATCTTCATCGGCACGGCCGCTGCGACGCGCCGCAACGACCACCTCTATCTCACCGCGATCTCCGAGGCCTTGCACGGCACCGCGCGGCTGATCGTCGAGATGATCATCCGCCTCGTCGTGCTCGGTGTCGCCTTCTGCCTGATCTGGTATGGCTACCAGAATTATCTGCGCGGCTTCGGCAGCTTTCGCCTGCCGTCAGGTACGCCGATCGCCTCGCTCTATGCGATTATCCCGCTGTCGGGCGTGCTGATCGGCCTGTTCACCATCGAGCAGCTGGTCAACGGCCTGCGCAACGGCTTCGACCATCCCGAGCCGCCCGAGGAGGATGGAACGCCCATCGTCACCGACGCGCAGGCGAGGGCGCAGCTATGAGCGCACCTGTTGTTCTGGCGTTGATGACGATCTGCTTCCTGTCGTTCGGCTATCTCGGCGTGCCCGTGCCGTTCTCGCTGATGGCCGGCGTTTTCATCGGCGCGATCCTCTCCGACGTTTCGCTCGCGGCCATCATCCAGAAGATCTTTGACGGCGTCGATTCCGAGGCGCTGCTGGCGATCCCGTTCTTTCTGCTGGTCGGCGAGCTCATGAGCTCGGCGAATGTGGTGGTGCGGATCGCGAACCTCTCGGTGTCGCTGGTCGGGCATATCAGGGGCGGGCTGTCGCAGGTCGTCGTCGTCTTCAGCATGTTCTTCTCGGAAATGTCGGGCTCGACCACCGCCGACGTCGCCGTGATGAGCCGCGCGCTTGGCGGGCCGATGAAGCGAGAGGGTTACGAGCCGGCCTTCATCGCCGCCATCATTGCCTCGGCCTCCACAATCGCCGCGCTGGTGCCGCCGAGCATCACCGCCGTGGTCTATGGCGCGGTCGGCAACGTCTCGATCGCGGGCCTGTTCATGGCGGGCGTGGTGCCCGGCCTGATGATCGGCTTCGGTCTGATGCTTTATTGCTACTTCTTCGGCCCCTCCGGCCTGCGCAAGCCGCGCGCGCCGCTTCGGCAGGTGGTGTTCGCTGCCGGCGATGCGGCGCTGCCGCTGATGATCCCGGTGATCCTGCTCGGTGGCATCCTGACCGGCTGGTTCACACCGACGGAAGCCGGCGTGGTCGCCGTGGTCTGGATCGTGCTGGTCGTGATCCCCGCGCTCAATCGCGGGCACATCAAGAGTATCCCTTACGATTTTTGCATTGCCGGACTGATCTTCTCGCTGCCGCTGGTCACCATCGGCGCGGCCAATGCCTTCGGCTGGATGCTCGCTTATCTGCGTGGGGCGAGCTACATCGCCGAAATCATCACCTCGATGGCAGGTAACGATCCGCATCTGATCATGCTGCTGATGGTGCTGCTCTTCACCGTGGTCGGCGATTTCATCGAACCGGTGCCGACCATCATCATCTTCATGCCGCTGGTCAACACACTGACGGAGGCGGGTGACATCAATAGCGTCCATATGGGCGTGGTGCTGATCGCCACGCTGGCCTTCGGCCTGATCACGCCGCCTTACGGGCTGGTGCTGCTGATGGCCTCGAAATTCGTCGGCATAAGTTTCGCGAAAGCGCTACGCGCTGCGTTGCCGATCTATCTGGTGTTCCTGGGGACGATCGCATTCGCGATCTACTTCCCGAGCGTGGTGCTGTGGCTGCCGCAGAAAGTGCTGCCGGAATCGGTCGGCTGCTTCAAGTCGCCGGCGGGGACGGGCTATATCTGTCCGAAGTAACGACTTGCTCGACGCGCCATTGCGCCTGCTCGCGCACGTAACGGAACGGCGTGCCATGGCTATTCTTGAAGTAGCTGCCGCACAGCGCGTTGGCCATCCCCTGCATCACCGCGTCATGGCAGACGAACAGGAGATCGTCGCCGGGATGACGGTCGAGCCACGCCGAGACGCAAGCCAGCGACCGTTTCGTCATGGCGTCCCAGCTCTCGCCGTCGGCTG
The DNA here is from genome assembly GCF_014198315.1 of Bradyrhizobium sp. CIR48. Lineage (NCBI taxonomy): Bacteria > Pseudomonadati > Pseudomonadota > Alphaproteobacteria > Hyphomicrobiales > Nitrobacteraceae > Bradyrhizobium > Bradyrhizobium sp. CIR48. The sequence goes on along the minus strand of NZ_JACIHG010000005.1, from coordinate 377,218 downwards.
GCAGGATCGAGACGAGGCCCGTCGCCGACTTGACCCCGTGCTTGATCATGAGGTCGCGAACGGGCAGGCCTTCAAAGCTCCCGAAGTCGAACTCGATGATGCCGTCGTCAATCGCCAGCGGCACCGAGATCGCGGCCGCGATGATCTCGGCCGTTCGCGCCGCGCGGGCCAAGGGACTTGCGACGATGCGGCTGATGCCTGCGCCGCGCAGCATGTCCACCGCCTCGTGCGCCTGCCTGAGGCCGTCCTCGTTCAGCGGATTGTCGGTCCGCCCCTGGAATCGTCCCTCGCGATTCCAGTCGGTCGCGCCGTGGCGAAGGCCGTAGAACGTACGCGCTGGTGTCGTCACTTCGACTTGCTCGTGAATTTCTTCACGGCGCTGCGAAATTCCTCCGTGTTCATCGCCAAGATGATCTTGTGCTCCTCGGCATCGAGCTGCTGCTTCACCGGCGTGGTGGCGGCCTGATAGACCAGCGATTTGGTGCCTGATATCGCCGCCGGCGGGTTCTGCGCCAGACGCTCCGCGAGTTTTCGTGTGGCCGCTTTCAGTTCGGCGGCCGGAACCGTCTTGGCGACGAGGCCCCATTCATAGGCCTGCTGCGCGGTAAAATTGTCCTCGGCGAGAAAGATCTGCAGCGCCCGGCGGGAGCCGACCGTGCCGACGATGCCGACCGTCGAGCCGCCGTCCGGCGACACCCCGATCTTGGCATAAGCCGGCGTGAATTTGGCGTCGTCCGCGGCGATGCAGAGATCGGTGACGAAGGCGAGGCCCATGCCGGCACCGGCGGCCGAGCCGTGAACGCTGGACAACGAGATTTTCGGCATGCGCCGGATGATTTCGATGAAGGCGTGATAGTACTTCAAGAGCTCGCCGACAACAGGCGTCACCGTGCCCGCTTCGGCGGCGGCACCAATCGTCTGCAGATCGCCGCCCGCCGAGAACGCACGGCCTTCGCCTTCGAGCACGACGACCTTGATGTCGTCAGCCGCTTCGATATAGGCCGCAAGCTGCTCTAGCTTCTGCGCGATGGCGAGATTGATGGAGTTGAACGCGGCGGGACGGTTGAGCGTGATGGTCGCGATCGGGCCGTCGATCCGCAGCAGGGCGGGATCATCGGGCTGGGAGATGGGAGCTGGCATCTGAGAGAGTCTCCGGCAGGAGGTGGTTGCTGCAACTAAATCGCAGAAGGGCAGGGGTGACAATCCCCGACCGCCGCCCTTGCGCGGGGCGAAACGATAGGCTCAAATGGGGCTGCCTTTGCCAAGGGACGGACACGAGCGCCGGCTCCTCGTAAGGCCAGCAACCAAAATCAGCGAGAGAGGAGACGGCATGGGTCACGCTCGTGTCTTCCGGAAATGGGCTGTCCAATGAGCGACGGTCCGGTGATCATCGTCGGTGCCGGCCATGGCGGCTATCAGGTCGCGGCATCGCTGCGCCAGGCGGGCTTTTCGCAGCGCATTTGCCTGATCAATGACGAGGCGCATCTGCCCTATCAGCGGCCGCCTTTGTCCAAGGCCTATATCAAGGGCTCGGCCGGGCCCGAGAGCCTGATGTTCCGGCCGGAGAAATTTTATCAGGACCAGAAGATCGAGCTGATCGCGGGCCGTGCAGTGTCGATCGACCGCGCCGGCCACAAGGTGCTGCTCGCCTCGGGCGAGACGCTGGCCTACGGTCATCTCGTGCTGGCGACGGGCGCGCGCAACCGGCTGCTCGACCTGCCCAACGCCAATCTGCCCGACGTGAAGTATTTGCGCATCCTCGACGAGAGCGAGGCGCTGCGTGCGATCATGCCCTCGAAGACACGGGTCGTGGTGATCGGCGCCGGCTTCATCGGCCTGGAATTCGCGGCCACCGCGCGGATCAAGGGCCTCGAGGTCGACGTGCTCGAGCTCGCCCCGCGCGTGATGGCGCGGGCGGTGACGGCGGAGGTGTCGGAGTATTTTCAGGAACGTCATCGCGAGGCCGGTATCCGCGTCCATCTCGGCGTGCAGGCGACCTCGATCGAGGCAGAAGGCGGCAAGGTCACCGGGGTCTCCCTGAGCGACGGTCGGCATCTGCCCGCCGACCTCGTCGTGGTCGGCGTCGGTGTGCTGCCCAACATCGAGCTTGCCGCGGAAGCCGGGCTGCCGGTCGCCGCCGGGATCATTGTCGACGAATATCTTTCGACGGCTGACCCTGACATCTCCGCGATCGGCGATTGCGCACTGTTCGCAAGCCCGCGCTTCGGCGGATCGCTGCGGCTGGAATCGGTGCAGAACGCCACCGACCACGCCCGCTGCCTCGCCGCGCGACTGACCGGCGACCGCAAACCTTACGACAGCCATCCCTGGTTCTGGAGCGACCAGGGCGACGATAAGCTCCAGATCTCCGGCCTCACCACCGGCTACGACCGCGTCGTGCTGCGTGGCAGCGCCGCGAACAAGGCGTTTTCCGCGTTCTGCTACAAGGGTGAGACGCTGCTCGGCATCGAATCGATCAACCGCGCCGGCGATCACATGTTCGGCCGACGGTTGCAGGGCATGAATCGCTCGATCACGCCGGCGCAGGCCGCGGATGAAAGCTTCGATCTGAAGAGCGCGCTGGCGTGATCAACCAGCGCGGAGCACAGCCGCCACTTCCGCGGCCGTCGGCATCGACGGCCCCGCGCCCATGCGCTGCACGCTGATCGAAGCGGCGGCGTTGGCGAAGGCGAGGGCGGCGCGCAAGGGCACACCGTCAGCCAGTTGCGCGGCGAGCGCGCCGACAAAACAATCACCGGCACCGGTGGTATCGACCGCCTTCACGGCACGCCCGGGCACGGCGGCCTCTTCGCGTCCCGCAAGCGCAAGCACGCCGCGCTTGCCGAGCGTGATGCAGATGGTCTGGTCCGCGCGCGCCTGAAGTATTCGCGCGACATCGAAGATTTTCGCGGGCTCGTCGCTGTCGGACAATTCCTCACCGGCGAGGAAGCCGAGCTCGGTCTCGTTCAGCACGAGGATGTCGACGAGCGCGAGCAGTTCACCGGACATCTTTTGCGCTGGCGCCGGGTTCAGCAAGGTTACGGCCCCGGCCTCGCGTGCGCGCCCAAAGAACGCGGCAATCGTCGGCAGCGGGATCTCGAACTGGCTGACGGCGACATCGCCCTTCGCCAGCGGCACTTCCGCGACATCATCCGCGCCGACCTGCGCATTGCTGCCGGGAATGACGACGATGGTGTTATCGGAGGCCGCGACCGTGATGATCGCAGTGCCGGTGTGGGTGTCGGCGTCGCGCACCGAGCCGAGATCGATGCCTTGCGCGCCGAGGAACGTCTTCAGCTCAGCCCCGAACGAATCCTTCCCCAGTCGCCCGATCAGCATGGTCTTCGCGCCGAGCCGTGACGCCGCCACCGCCTGGTTCGCGCCCTTGCCGCCTGGAAAATACAGCACCTCGCGGCCGGCGACGGTCTCGCCGACGCGCGGGTGGCGATCGGCGGTCGCCACCACATCCATGTTGATGCTGCCGGCGACGAAAACGCGCCCCATCTGGATCTAGACCCTGACCTCGAACTCGTGCCTGACCTTGGCGATGTCGACGAGCGTCGGCAAGCCGGCCTCGTTGCCGAGGCGCTGGATCTTGAAGGTCGAGGCGGCCCGGGCAAAATCAAAGTGCTCGCGCCAGCTTTTGCCGGGATGGGCGAGGTAGGAATAGACATAGGCGCCGTGGAAGACGTCGCCGGCGCCGTTGGTATCGATCACGCGCTCGCGCGGAATCGGCATCGCCGGCATCACCTGCACCGTCCCTGTTTCGTCGTACCAGAGCAGGCCCTTCTCGCCCATGGTGATGCCGCCGATCCTGCAGCCGCGGCTCTTGAGATAGTCGAGCATCTTCTCCGGCGTCAGGTCCATCTGTTCGCACAGGCGCTCGGCCACGATGGCGACGTCGATATATTCCAGCAGCTCATGGGTGTTGGTGCGCAGGCCGCCGCCGTCGAGCGAGGTCAGGATGCCGGCCTCGCGGCAGACCTTGGCGTAGTGGATCGCGGCATCGGGCTGATGACCATCCACGTGCAGCGCGCGGCAGCCGCCGAGATTGAGCATCGGAAAGGGATGGATGTGCTCGTCGTCGCGGCAGCGGACGATGGCGCGCTTGCCGTCCTTGGGCATGATGAAGGAGAGCGAGGACTGGTTGACCTTCCGCCCGTGCAGCGAGATCGCGTATTTCGCGCACATGTCCTGGAACATGCGCCCCAGCCAGTCATTGGCCGCGGTGGCGATCAGGTCGGGCACGATGCCGAGCTTGGCGCAGCAGAACGCCGCCGTCACCGCGTTGCCGCCGAAGGAGACCGCGTAGTCCGAGGCCACGTGCTTCTCGTCCCCGGTCGGCATGTGGTCGGTGATGAAGACGACGTCGATATAGGTCTGTCCGATGAAGAGAGCCTGCATTGCTTGTCCGTCATGCGCTTTGTGGTCCAGGCCGGCGCGCTTACTGTAGCACCGGTTCCGCTCAGGGATCGCTGAAATTATTCGCAAATCTGCCGCCCCAAGCGCTTGAGGTCAGCATGAGGCCGGAATACGACCATCACCGGGCAATGCCAAGCCCGGACAAGCGCCGTGTTTTCTGCGCATTGGTTCCAGGTCAATAAAAGGGTCGATCAAAAGGGGGACATATGATCACCGGCCTCGATCACGTCGTCGCTCTGGTCAGGGATATCGGTGCAGCCAAGGCGGCCTACCAGACGCTGCTCGCCCGCGCGCCGGCCTGGCAGAACTCCGGCGAGGGCGCCGACCGCGTGCTGTTCACCCTCGAGAACATGACGATCGAATTGATGGCGCCGAGCGGTTTCAGCGTGACGGCCGATCGGATGCGTGCGCTGCTCGACGACCAGGAGGGCGTGCTCGCCAGCCTGTGCTTTCGTGTCGCAGACATGAGCAGGATGCACCGGCGGCTGCAGCGGGTGGCCCTGAGCCCGGATCCGGTCGCCGAGGTCGAAAGCAGCGACGACGAGTCGGGCGCCGTCCTGCACTGGAAGCGCACGCGCGCCGCCACGGAACTCACGCGCGGCGTGCGCATGTTCTTCCTCGAACTGGCCGACGAGCGTCCGCTCTCCCCGGCGACCGACGTCGCGCCGATCGACGCACTCGACCATGTCGTCGTCACCACCGAGGATTCCGAACGCGCCGCCGCGCTCTATGGCGCACGGCTCGGGCTCGATTTGGCGCTCGACCGCTCGCACCAGGACTGGGGCCAGTTGATGTTCTTCCGCTGCGGCGATCTCATCGTCGAGGTGGTCCGCCGGCCGGTCGCCGGCGGTGACCACGCGCGTGACCGGCTCTGGGGCCTGAGCTGGCGGGTCGCCGACATTGACGCCACGCGCGCCCGCCTGATCGCCGCCGGCCTCGACGTCACCGAGGTCCGCAACGGCCGCAAGCCCGGCACGCGAATCATGACGGTGCGCAACGGCACCTGCGGCATCCAGACCGTGCTGCTGGAGCGCTCGCCCAAGCCGGTGGAGTGAAAGCGGTCTCTCCACTCGAAGACTCTCGTAGGGTGGGCAAAGCGAAGCGTGCCCACGTCTTGGCTGCTCGATGAGAAGACGTGGGCACGGCGCAAGGGCGCCCTTGCCCACCCTACGACACCGGCTTGCTTGGCTTTCACTGTCGCGAAACTATGCGGCGGGCTGCCCGCGTGTTACACGCGTACCGACAGCACCCCAGCGAGCACTCCACTTGGCGAAGGCAAAGCGAACTCTGAAATGGCAGCGTGATCCCGAAGGGATGCGGCTGCGCATTCTCGAAGCCGCCAAGCAGGAGTTTTCCGCCCACGGGCTCGCCGGCGCACGCGTCGACCGCATCGCGGCCAAGGCCGGCGCCAACAAGCGCATGCTGTACTACCACGTCGGCAACAAGGACGAGCTTTACCTCGCGGTGCTCGAAGGCGCCTATGACAAGATCCGCAGCGAGGAGCGGGGGCTCGATCTCGAGCATCTCGATCCGCCCGAGGCCATCCGGCGCCTGATCGAGTTCACCTGGAACTACTTCCTGCGCAACCCCGAATTCCTGTCGCTGCTGCAGACCGAGAACCTCGCGCGCGCCAAGCACCTGAAGAAATCGACCAAGGTCAAGTCGATGCACTCGCCCTTCGTCGAGATGATCCGTACTGTGGTGCGACGCGGTGTCGACAGCGGCGACTTCCAGGTCGCGGTCGATCCGGTGCAGCTCTACATCTCGATCGCAGGCCTCTGCTTCTTCTACCTCTCGAACTCGGCGACGCTCAGCGTGATCTTCGGCCGCGATCTCCTGGACAAAAAGGCCAAGGACGAACGGCTGGCCCATATGGTCGGCCTGGTGCTGGCGGCGCTGACGGGGCAGTCCGTGGCCTTGTTCGAGATCGCGAAAGCGCCGAAGTCGCGCAGCGTGGTGGCGCAGACGGTGTAGTGCTCGCTCGTCGCTGGTCGACGATCGGCTGCTGATGCCAAGTTTCTCCGCTGTCCTCGCCCGGGCGATCCAGTATTCCAGAGACAGCGAAGGGATGCGGAGAGGGCGCCGCGTACTGGATTCCCTGCTTTCGCGGAGAATGGCACCGAGAGTGGGGCGGTCTCATGCCCCGGACGCAGCGCAGCAACGTCCCATTTCCAAAGCACCGCGGAACCGCCGCCGCAAAACGTCACAGGGAAAGGTCTGGACAGTATTTATCCAACGGGTTAATTTCTCCCCACAACGAAGAAGACTGCCGGGAGTGAAAATTGGCCGAGCTGAAGCCGCAGAATGCGATCTCCAAGCTGCTGAATGCGGCCTGGGTTCGGCCGTTCTTGTTCCTCGTCTTCATCGTCGTCGCATGGGATCTCGCCATCCGGCTGTTCAGGATCCCCGCCTACCAGATCCCGTCGCCGCTCGATGTCGTTGCAGTATTGCGTACCGATTGGCCGGAATTGCTGCGCCAGTCCTGGCCCACGACCTATGCGACGGTCTGCGGTTTCGCGCTGTCCGCTCTGTTCGGCATTCCCGTCGCGATGCTGATTGCGGGCTCGAAGACGGTGGAGAGCTACATCTATCCGCTGCTGGTGTTCTCGCAATCCGTGCCCAAGATCGCGATCGCGCCGCTGTTCGTGGTCTGGTTCGGCTTCGGCATCATTCCAAAGGTGATCTCGGCGTTCCTGCTCGGCTTCTTTCCGGTGGTGGTCTCGGCCGTGCAGGGCTTCAAATCGGTCGATCCTGACATGGTCGATCTCGCCCGCGCCATGCAGGGCAGCCGCTTCCAGGTGTTTTGTGCGGTGAATCTGCCGCACGCGTTGCCGGCGATCTTCTCGGGTCTCAAAGTGTCGGTGACGCTCGCCGTGGTCGGCGCCGTCGTCGGCGAATTCGTGGGGTCCAATTCCGGCATCGGCTACGTGATGCAGCGCTCGATCGGCACCTTCGACCTGCCGACGATGTTCGCAGCCCTGGTGATTCTCGCGCTGCTCGGCGTGATCCTGTTCTGGATCGTCGACCGGATCGAGAAGCTGGTCATTCCCTGGCATGTCAGCCAGCGCGAGGACGTGATTTTCGCTTCTTAACTAAAGCACAAACGGCCACCAATGGCCGACGCAACAACGGCAAAGGGAGAGTGACGATGAAGCGGTGGATAGGAGCTGTCTCGGCGGTGCTGCTGACCTTCGCGGCCATGCCGGCACAAGCGGCCGACAAGGTCGTGCTGATGCTGAACTGGTACGTCTATGGCGAGCACGCGCCGTTCTATTACGGCAAGGCCAAGGGCATCTACGCCGCCGAAGGCATCGAGCTCGAAATCCAGGAGGGCCGCGGCTCGGCTGCGACCACGCAGGCCGTCGCTGCCAAGACCGCCGATTTCGGCTATGTCGACGTTCCCACCATGATGCGCGCCGCGATCAAGGGCGCGCCTGTGGTTGCGACCGGCGTGCTGCTGCAGACCTCACCGATGTCCGCCATGGGTTTTGCTGACAAGAACATCAAAAAGCCCGAAGACATCAAGGGCAAGACCGTGGCGATCACGCCGGCCGATTCCATGACCCAGATCTGGCCGCTGTTCCTGAAGAAGACGGGTCTGAAGGAGAGCGACTTCCAGACCGTTGCCGGCGACGGCCAGACCAAGCTCAACGCGGTCATCAACGGCCAGGCTGATCTGCTGCTCGGCTATGTCATGGACCAGTCGATGAAGATCAAGGACGCCACCGGCAAGGACGTCTACCCGATCAAGTTTGCCGACTACGGCATCAACATGGTCTCCTCCGGCATCATCGCCAATGCCGACTATGTGAAGGCCAATGCCGATCTCGTCCGCCGCTTCATGTCGGCGACGACCAAGGCGGTGGAAGCCGCCGAGAAGGAGCCGAAGGCCGCCGCGCAGTCGATCCTCGATGCCAACCCCAAGGGCGGCAAGATCGACACGCTGACGCAGGGTTTTGAGCTGACCATTCCGCTGTACCGGACCGCGGAGACCAAGAGCAAGCGGCCGTTCCAGGTCACGGACCAGAACATGACGGACTCCGTCAACCTGATGGTCGAATATGGCGGACTGGATGCCAAGGCCAAGGACAACCCGAAAGCCTTCTACACCAACGACTATCTGCCGAAGAGTGGCTCGTGAGCGATCAATATCCGCCGTCGTCCCTGCGAACGCAGGGACCCATAACCACCGGCCTTGATTGTTGCGGAAGGTCTTTCCCCGCGTGCCTGAACGTACCGGCACGGCGTATGGGTCCCTGCGTTCGCAGGGACGACGGGGGGAGAGCGCTGCGATGAACCCTGCGAGCAAGCCAATCGATGTCCAGCCGGCCGCCCATCTGAGACTGGTGAGCGACCGGGCCGCCGGCGATGCCTCGGGCATCAAACTGTCCGGCGTGTCGAAGACCTACCGGACGCGCGACGGCGATGTGCCGTCGCTGCGTCCGCTCGACTTCCACATCAACGACGGCGAGTTCTTCGTCGTGGTCGGGCCATCCGGCTGCGGCAAGTCCACGCTGCTCAAGCTGATCTCCGGCTTGCTGCCGCCGACATCAGGCGAGATCCTGGTCGAGGGCGAGAAGGTGACGACGCCGCACGGCAATGTCGGCATCGTCTTCCAGAACGCGTTGCTGCTGCCCTGGCGCAACATCCTGTCCAACGTCATGCTGCCGATCGACATGAAGCGGCTGCCCCGGGACAAATATCTTCCCCGCGCCAAGGCGCTGCTGAAGCTGGTCGGCCTCGAAGGCTTCGAGAAGAAGCTGCCGTGGCAGCTCTCCGGTGGCATGCAGCAGCGCGCCTCGATCTGTCGCGCACTGGTGCACGATCCAAAAATCATGCTGATGGACGAGCCGTTTGGCGCGCTCGATGCGCTGACGCGGGAGCGCATGAATGTCGAGCTGATGCGGATCCAGCGCGAGACCAGGAAGACGGTGCTGCTGATCACGCATTCGATTCCGGAGGCCGTGTTCCTGGCCGACCGCGTGCTGGTCATGACCGAGCGCCCTGGCGCAATCGCCGCGATCTACGACGTACCGCTGCCGCGCCCGCGCTCGCTCGACGTCATGGCCGACCCGGTTTTCACCGAGCTTGTGCAGCGCATCCGCAAGCATTTCTTCTCGCAAGGGGCATTGGACTGAGGCAATGCGACTGATCTCGGCTGCAACCACGACGACGATGCGCTCCCTCTCCCGCTTGCGGGGGAGGGTTGAGGAGGGGGTGTCTCCGCTCGCGAGGACCCCTAAGAGGAGAAAACCCTCACCCGGCGCGTTGCGCCGACCTCTCCCGCAAGCGGGAGAGGTGCACCGCCGCCGTGGCGAAATCGTCGGGACCAACTAGCACTATGTCACCCCGCCTGAAGCTGCGAGACATCGCCTTCTTCGAACGTCCCGTGCAGTTCGCGCGGCCATTCCGCTTCGGTGCGATCACGATCAACGCGACGCCACAATTGTTCGTGCGAGTCGAGATCGAGGTGGAGGGCAGGGGGAGCGCGGTCGGCGCCAGTGCCGAGCTGCTCGTGCCAAAATGGTTCGACAAGCGGCCGGAGCTGTCCCCGGCGCAGACGGTGGATGGCTTGCGGCGGTCGTTCGAGATTGCGCGCGGGCTTTATCTTGCGGAGACCGGGTTTCGTCCAGCGTTTGGATTGCATGCGTCGTGTATTGCCGCCCAAGTCAAAGCGTGTGCGGAAGAGGATATTCCGCCGCTTGCAGCGGGCTATGGTCCGGCGGAAATCGACAAGGCGATCCTCGACGCGCTCCTGCGCGCGGTCGGTGCGAGCTTTTTCGAGGGAATGGCTGACAACATCGCGGGGATCGACGGGCGGATGTCACTCGATCTGACCGGCGCCGAGATCGCAGGGTTTCTGAAGGGCCGAACGCCTCTGCCGCGGGTTGCTATACGGCACACGGTTGGCCTCGATGACAAGATCGAGGGCGAGGGTGGGGTAGCGGACGTACGCGAAAACGCTGGCGCTCGCTATTTCAAGCTCAAATTGTCGGGCGATCCGGAAGCAGATGTGGCACGGCTGGCGCGCATCGGCAAAGAACTCGGAAACCTGGATCGTGACTACAAGGTCTCCCTCGACGCCAACGAACAATACGCCGACCTTGCTGCATTGCGTGCATTGATCGATCGCCTTGATGGCGACGCAGCCCTGCACGGAATCTCGACCCGGCTTCTTTACATCGAGCAGCCAATGCCGCGCGATATTACATTCCAGACCGCTCTCGGGTCGCTCGCCACGCGTGACTTCATCATCGACGAAGCCGATGATTCCTACGGAACGTTTCTGGCGATGAGGCCGCTCGGCTATCGCGGCATCTCCTCGAAATCCTGCAAGGGTCTCTACAAATCGATCCTTAACGCGGTCCGCGCCGCGCAATGGACTACCGGCGCTGAAACGTTTTTCATCACAGGCGAGGATCTGACCTGCCAGGCCGGCCTCGCCGTGCAGCAGGACCTCGCGCTCGGCGCCTTCCTCGGCGTCACCCACGCCGAACGCAACGGCCATCACTATGTTGACGGCTTTGGCGACACGCCTCTCGCCGAAGCGCAGGCGTTCGCCGCCGCGCATCCCGATCTCTATGCCGATGCCGGGCAGGGCATCCGCCTCTCCATTCACAACGGCGATCTCCTGACGGGATCGCTTCACGCAACGGGCTTTGCGACGTCGGTTCATCCGGACTGGTCGGCACTCCGCCCGCTCGAACAGCCGAGATCACTTCAGGAGCATTTGACATGACCACCCAACGCCTCGGCCTCATCATGAACGGCGTCACCGGCCGCATGGGGCTCAACCAGCATCTGATCCGCTCGATCGTCGCGATCCGGGAGCAGGGCGGTGTACGGCTGAAGAACGGCGACCGCGTGATGCCAGATCCGATCCTGGTCGGCCGCAGCGCCGAGAAGGTCGAGGCGCTCGCCAAGCGCTACAATATCACACGCTGGACCACCGATCTCGATGCGGCGCTCGCCGACAAGAACGACACCATGTTCTTCGATGCCGCGACGACGCAGGCCCGGCCGGGTTTGCTGACCCAGGCGATCAATGCCGGCAAGCACGTCTATTGCGAGAAGCCGATCGCGACGAATTTTGAGGAGGCGCTCGAAGTCGTCAAGCTCGCCAATGCCAAGGGCGTCAAGCACGGCACGGTGCAGGACAAGCTGTTCCTGCCCGGCCTGAAGAAGATCGCCTTCCTGCGCGATAGCGGCTTCTTCGGCCGCATCCTCTCGGTGCGCGGCGAGTTCGGCTATTGGGTGTTTGAAGGTGGTTGGCAGGAAGCGCAGCGGCCGTCCTGGAACTACCGCGAGGAGGACGGCGGCGGCATCATTCTGGACATGGTTTGCCACTGGCGCTACGTGCTCGATAACCTCTTCGGCAATGTCCAGAGCGTGAGCTGCATCGGCAACACCGACATCCCCGAGCGTTTCGATGAGCAGGGCAAGAAGTACAAGGCGACCGCGGATGATTCCGCCTATGCGACGTTCCAGCTCGAAGGCGGCGTCATCGCCCACATCAACATGTCCTGGGTGACGCGCGTCTATCGCGACGACCTCGTCACCTTCCAGGTCGACGGCACCCATGGCTCGGCAGTCGCGGGGCTCAGCGACTGCATGATCCAGGCGCGGCAGGCCACCCCGAGGCCGGTGTGGAATCCCGACGAGAAGCGGCTGCACGATTTCTACGGCGACTGGCAGAAGCTGCCTGACAACGTCAGCTACGACAACGGTTTCAAGGAACAGTGGGAGATGTTCATCCGTCACGTCTACGAGGATGCGCCCTACAAGTTCACGCTGCTCGAAGGCGTCAAGGGCGTGCAGCTCGCCGAATGCGCGCTGAAGAGCTGGAAGGAGCGGCGCTGGATCGACGTCGCGCCGATCAAGGCGTGAGATCGATTGGATAGCGTCCCGATATCTACCAAGCCGTCATTGCGAGCGGAGCGAAGCAATCCAGAGTCTTTCTGCAGAGGCAGTCTGGATTGTCGCTTCGCTCCTCGCAATGACATGGAGAGGTTCGAAATCATGAACAAGCCCGTCCAACCCATGTCGTCATTGTCGCTGAAGTTGCCAAAGGCCGATCGCTCGATCGAGACCTACCGGCTCGCGGCTTCGCGCACGTTCCCTGCAAAGCTCGAGGGGCCGCTGAACCGCATCGCCTTTTCGGCCGTGCACACGGTGGCCGATCCCTTCGCCGACAACGATCCCTGGCTCTCGGTCGCGGTCGACTGGGACAAGACCATCGCCTTCCGCGAGCACGTATGGGACCTCGGTCTTGGCGTTGCCGAAGCCATGGACACCGCTCAGCGCGGCATGGGGCTGGACTGGCCGACCTCGCTGGAGCTGATCACGCGCTCGGTCGCCGCCGCCAAGCGCCGCAACGCGCTGGTGTTCTCCGGCGCCGGCACGGACCATCTCGCGGTCGAGGATGCCAGGGGCCTCGACGACGTGATCCGCGCCTATGAGGAGCAGATCTCGGCGGTGGAGAAGGTCGGTGGCCGCATCATCCTGATGGCATCGCGCGCGCTGGCGAAACTCGGCCGCAACGCCGATGACTACGCCAAGGTTTATGATCGCGTGCTGTCGCAGGTCCGTGAGCCCGTGATCATTCACTGGCTCGGCGACATGTTCGATCCGGCGCTGGCGGGATATTGGGGCACCGGGGATCTCGACAAGGCGATGGACACGGCGGTCGCCATCATCAACGGCAACGCCGCCAAGGTCGATGGCGTAAAAGTCTCGCTGCTCGACAAGCAGCGCGAGATCGACATGCGCCGGCGCCTCGACAAGCGCATCAAGATGTACACCGGCGATGACTTCAATTACGCGGAGCTGATCGCCGGCGACGAGCAGGGCTTTTCGCATGCGCTGCTTGGTATTTTTGACGCCATTGCGCCGGCGGCATCCTACGCACTGTCGCGGCTGGCGGCCGGCGACGAAGCCGGATTCCACGACGTGCTGGGGCCGACGGTGCCGCTGTCGCGTCACATCTTCAAGGCGCCGACGCGGTTCTACAAGACCGGCGTGGTGTTCATGGCGTATCTCAACGGCCACCAGGACCATTTCACCATGGTCGGGGGACAGGAGAGCACGCGCTCCACGTTGCATCTGGCCGAGCTGTTCCGTCTGGCCGACAAGGCCGGCCTGCTCGCCAACCCTGAACTCGCGACGCAGCGGATGAAGACCGTGCTCGCCACCCACGGTATCGAATCCTGATGCGCGATTTTTCGTCCGACCATCGCTGGCTGTCGCTGAACACGGCGACCGTCCGCAAGCAGGGTGACCTGGTCGAGATCATCAATGCCTGTGCAAAGCAAGGCATCCGCGCCATCGATCCCTGGCGCGACCAGGTGGCATCCGTCGGCCTCGACCGCGCCGCGCGCGCAGTGCGCGATGCCGGCCTCGAGCTCTCAGGCTATTGCCGCGGCGGCATGTTCACCTCGGACGCATCGCGCCGGAGTGAAGTGCGCGACGACAACAGGCGCTGCGTCGACGAGGCCAAGGCGCTGGGCGCGCCCTGCATCGTCCTGGTCGTCGGCGGCCTGCCGCAATATTCGCGGCCGGGCAGCGAGGCCTCGAAGGACATCGTGACGGCACGCGGGCAGGTCGAGGAGGCTCTCGCCGACATGCTCGACTACGCGAGGCAGGCCAAGCTGCCGCTGGCGATCGAGCCCCTGCATCCGGCTTACGCGGCCGACCGCGCCTGCGTGAATACGACGAAGCAGGCGCTCGACATCTGCGACCGGCTCGATCCTGCTCGCAGCGGCATGCTCGGCGTCGCGCTCGACGTCTATCACATCTGGTGGGATCCGGAGCTGATGAGCCAGATCGCGCGCGCCGGCAAGGATCGCCTGCTCGCGTTCCATGTCTGCGACTGGCTGGTGCCGACAAAGGACATCCTCAACGACCGCGGCATGATGGGCGACGGCGTCATCGACATCAAATCCGTGCGGGCGGCGGTCGAAGCGGAGGGCTTTGAAGGCTATTCCGAGATCGAGATCTTCTCCCACGATTGGTGGGGCAAGCCGATGGGGGAGGTGCTGCGGACCTGCATCGCGCGGCATAAGGCGGCGGTGTAAAGTTACCACGAGTGGCGGCCCCTACGGGCTGGCGAGCTGTTGCAGCGTGTTGAAGCGGACGTTCTGCCCGCTGTTCGGCGTCGATAGAACTGGTCCGGCGCAAGTTCGCCCCGCTGGCGAGGCGGCGAGCTGGTCGGAGTACCACCAAAGATGTGGTGGACTGCCATCAGCTTTCAGGCAGAATGTCATCATGCCGATGCCGCAGCCTCGCCACAGTCTGTGCCAGATCGGATGCGGTAATCAGTGGCATCAACGATCAGCAGGGACGGCGGATGTACCCATGCCTGTTGACCTTGAATGGCCCCGACGTGCAACCGTCGGGGCCATTGCCGTGTCCGGCGTGACACGGCTGGCGAGCTTTGCCGAAGGCACTGGCGTGCTTTGGCGCGGCGAAGGACCGCCAAGGACGATCTGCAATTCAATGCGCCGTGCCAAACTGGTTTTGCGATCGAATTTGCCGGGCAGGGCCGTTCGCCGAAAAGTCGGACGATTGCGCTATCATTGATTCACCGTCAAACACCGGACTATCACCCGTCAATTCGATCTGCGAAGCTGTGACGACACAATGCGCTTGCAAACAAGCAAGCGTGAAGAGAGGTTCGCAGTGGATAAGGTGCAGCGTTTGCGTGCGATGAGCTCACTATGCCGCCAACAGGCCGCGTACAACAGCATGAACAAATGGAAGCTGCTCGCAGAAGCGGAATACTGGGATCATCTGGCTAATCTCGAGTTGTCTTCTCACTTCCAGCAATGCAACGCGATCACAAACACGAATGAGGCTGGGCGGTCCTCGTGAGGTCGGAAACGAGGCTGTCGCTTGCGTTACGTGCCGCCGCACCCTCACAGAGAGTGCGCGGCAGCGACATACATGGTCTCGTTGAGCTTTGAAGCAGGACGATTACGTGACCCCGCTTCGTTCGACCGCGACGCAAATTGCAACGAGAGAACGCGATGCCGTCCTCACGGCCCCGCGACCTGTTGCAGCGTGTTGAAGCGCGCCTTCTGCTCGCTGCTCAGCGTGGCATAGAACTCGTCCAGCGCAGGCTCTACCAGCTTGGCGGCCGTCAGCATCGCCTCGAGCCGGTGCTGCATCGCCTCCAGCCGTCCGACCGGCGTCAGCGGCACATCGTTCGGGCAAGCCGCTTGCAGGCCTTCAACGCCTTTGGCTGTCGCTTCACTGAGGCGGTCGAGCGCCTCCTTCTGTTTGCCGGCTGGGTGGAGCACAGCCTCGATCCTTTGGATCGGCAGCTGGGTCAGGCTGGATTTCGGATCGCCGCAGCCCTCGACGTTGGCTTGTTGCTGCGGCGAGCGCTCGCCGACATTCGGGCCGAGCGCATTGAAGCTGGCCTTCTGCTCGTCACTGAGCGAGTTGTAGAAATTCTCCAGGGCCGGTCGAACGATCTTGACGGCTTCCAGCGTCGCGCTGATGCGGTTCATCATCGCGCGCAGGCGGCCGGGGGGAGTGAGTGCATAGGTCTCCGCGCAGGAGTCCTTGAACACGCCGGCAGCGTTGGCCGCCGCGGTCTTCAATTCATCGAGCAGCGCGCGTTGCTCCGGCGTCGGCCGCACCGCTTTCGCGATATCGGCAAGCGGCCAGGCGGTGACGCCCTTGTCCGGTGTGCCGCACAATTGCTGTAGCGTTTGCGGGCTCACGCTCGCGCGCGGACGGGCGCGACTGCTGCCGCCGGCTTGCGGATAATCATACGGGTTGGTGCTGGCATAGGCGGAATAGGGGCCGTCACCACCCCAGAACACGGTGTCGACGAAGTCGTCATAGGCGTATGCCCAATAACCGGGCTCGTAGCCATAGGACCAGAACGTGTAGTTGAAAATGTCGGAATAAGCGTAAGGCCAGAACACCGGCCCAAGCCACGCCACGAACACCGCGGGATGGCGGTGTCGCCAGGCCTGCCGGGGAGCCCAGCCGCTCTGGCGGGTGGTGAGCGCCGCCTGGGCTTGCGCAGGGGCCTGCTCGCGGAAGCGCTCGGCAAATCGCCCGCGCTCGGCCGCCTGCACGGCGGCGACGGCAGTGGCGGCTCGCCCAACTGTGGCGGGCTCGGGGCCCAACCGCTGCAGGCGCGCCTGATCGCGCTGCTGCATGCTCTGTTCGCGCTGGAGCAGGCGGTTCTGCGTCTGCAGCGTCCGCTCCTGTGCACGTTGCGCCCGCACGCCTTCCGGCTTCTGCGACTGCAATTGCTGCACGCGCTGTTGCATCCGATCGATGCGGCTCTGCCGTTCCGAGCTCTGACGCGTGAGCATCTCGCGCTGCCGCTGCTGCACGATTTGCTGTCGCTGCTGGATCTGCTGCTGATGCTGCTGCGCGCGCTGCTCCATCCCCTCCTGTCGCGGCGGCCGCGCGGTCACAGCCGATGGCCCGCTTGGACGCGAGGGGGCGGCGATATGCGGCGTCGGCCGCGGGGCCATGGCCGGACGTTGTGGTGCTGCCGGCGCCCGGTGGATTTCAGGTCGCGGCGCTGCCACGTGCGGGGCGGCTCGCGGCGGTGGTGCTGCAAAACGGGGGCCCGGACGCGGCGGCGGTGCGGCGATGTGGGGCGCCGGGCGCGGCGCCATGGCCGGTCGCTGCGGCATGGCCGGTGGATGGAACGCCGGGGCGGTGGGACGTGCCATCGCTGGCGGCGCCGCCGGACGGGCCATGGCCGGCGGTGCTGCTGGCCGTGCTGCCGGCGCTGCGGCCGGACCGGCAGGTCCGCCCCTTCCATGTCCCTGGCCGGGTCCTTGGGCGAGCGCGCCGACGCTCGTCGCCAGCATCGAGACACCAATGAAAGCAGCCGTAAGGCAAGCGCCATGCGGAAGCATGATTGTCGCTCCCAGCTCGTAATCGCCCACGACGTTCAACGCGCAGCTGGCGGAATCGTTCGTTGCCGGCCGCGGCCGGCATTGCGATCTTCCGACGCAGGCCGCCTCAAGAGAAATCCTGCGTCAGAGTGGTGGCGAGCCGCTCTAACGCCCAGTCGACCTCGTCGCTTGTGATCACCAGCGGCGGAGCGATGCGGATCGTCTGCTCGTGGGTATCCTTGGCCAAGATGCCCTTGCTCTGAAGCGCCTCGCAGTAGCGGCGGGCGCGGCCGGCCTCGGGATGCAGCTCAACCGCCAGCATCAAGCCGCGTCCGCGCACCTCGCGGATCGTGTTGGCACGAATGTCTTTCAAGCCTTCCAGAAAGCGCGCGCCCTGCCTGGCCGCGTTCTCGATCATGCCTTCCTCGGTCAGCACGCGCAGCGCCGCGCGCGCCACCGCGCAGGCAAGCGGATTGCCGCCAAACGTCGAACCATGCTGGCCGGGCCTCAATGTCCCGAGCACGTCGTTGTTCGAGAGCACGGCCGACACCGGATAGAAGCCGCCGGACAAGGCCTTACCGAGCAGCGTCACGTCAGCCTCGATTCCCTCGTGCTGTTCGGCGAGAAGCTTGCCGGTGCGGCCGAGCCCGGTCTGGATCTCGTCGAGCACCAGCATTACGTTGTTGGTGGTGCAGAGCTCCCGCACCTCAGCGAAATAACCGGCTGGAGGAAGGATGACACCGGCTTCGCCCTGGATCGGCTCGACCAGAAAAGCGACCGTGTTTGGTGTGATTGCCTCCGCCAGCGCCGTGGCGTCGCCGAACGGGATGATCTTGAAGCCCGGCGCGAACGGGCCGAAATGTGTGCGAGTGTCGGGGTCGGTTGAAAAGCCGACGATGCCCAGCGTGCGTCCGTGGAAATTATTGGCGCAGACGATGATCTCGGCCTGGCCGTCCGGCACGCCCTTCACCTCGTAGCCCCATTTTCGCACCGACTTGATCGCGCTTTCGACCGCCTCGGCGCCGCTGTTCATGGGCAGCACCTTGTGGGAGCCGGTCAGTGCCGCGATCTCTTCGTAGAAGGGGGCGAGCTGGTCGTTGTGGAAGGCGCGCGAAGTGAGCGTCAGCCTGTGCGCCTGTTCCACCATCGCCGCCAGGATCTTGGGGTGGCAGTGGCCCTGGCTGACCGCCGAATAGGCCGAGAGGCAATCGAGATAGCGGTTGCCCTCGGTATCCCAGACCCAGACACCTTCGCCGCGGGACAGGACGACCCCGATCGGCTCGTAATTATGGGCCCCAAATCGTGCTTCCGTTGCGACGAAATCAATGACCGATGCGCTCATCTGTCGTCACTCCATGGCTGCGCGCGGCGGTGCCAACCGACTGACCGCCGGCCCTCAGCTTGATCTGGGTATCAACTTGCCGCCTTGGAAGTCTTCATCCCTTCCGGTGGCGTAGCCCGATCTGATTTGCCAAAAGTATCAGAGGGTTCTCTACTGTGCATGGGGTTGTTTTCGCAGATTTTGGTGTCGAGCCCTCAGCCGATCGTACAGGCCACGCTCAAAAAGCCGCGAAACCGCACCCGTCCGCCCCGCACCGGCTGGCCGCTGACGGCATAGTTCGGGAAGCGCGCCAGGAAGCGCGAGATCGCAATCGCGCCCTCCAGCCGCGCCAGCGCCATGCCGGCGCATTGATGCGCGCCGGTGGCGAAGGCGAGATGCCGGTTCGGCGTGCGCGCGATGTCGAAGCTCTCGGGGTCCGGAAACTGTGCGGGATCGCGGTTGGCGGCGCCAATACACAGCGTCACCGAGGTGCCGGCATCGAGCATGACGCCGCCGAGTTCGATCTTTTCCGTGGTCATGCGGTTGCCGAGCTGGTTCGAGCTCTCATAGCGCAGCATCTCCTCGACGGCGGTCTTGATCATGTCGGGATTACCGATCAGCCGCTGCTTCTGGTCGCGATTGCGATCCAGCGCGACGAGGCCGTTGCCGATCAAATTGGTGGTGGTCTCGTGCCCGGCATTGAGCAGGAAGATGCAATTGTGCAGCAGCTCCTTCTCGGTCAGCCGCTCGCCATTCTCCTCACCCTGGATCAGGCGTGTCAGCACATCGCGCTCAGGATTGCCCGGCTTGTCGCGCCGGCGTGCCACCAGCGTCTGGAGATAGCTGAGAAAATCCGTCACCGCCTTGTTGCCGCGCGCGGCGACCTCGGGCGACACCACAGGTTCGAGCGCACCCAGGATCGCCAGCGACCAGTCGCGCAGTGGCCCGCGTTCCTCATGAGGCACGTCGAGCAGATTGCCGATCACCTCGATCGGGATGGACGCGGCGAAATCCTCGATCAGCTCGCAAGCCCCTTTGGCCGCGATGGCATCGAGCAGACCGTCCACCAGCTTGACGATGTCAGGCTCCATGCCGGCAATCGCCCGCGGCGACAACGCGCCCATGATCAGGCGACGCACGCGGGTATGCGCGGGCGGATCGTTGAAGACGAGGCTGGTGGTGTGATGCTCGTAGAGCGGGGTGTCGCCGTATTTCGGCGCGAACTCGCGCTTCTTGTCCGAGCTGAACGACTTGGTGTTCTTGTAGGTGGTGACGAGATCGTCATAGCGGGTCAGGAACACGGTGCCGCTGCGCAGGCGCTTGACCGGCTCGTTCTCCCGCAGTGCACGATAGGTCGGGTAGGGGTCGTCATAGAATTCCGGCGTCAGCTTCTCGAGGTCGAAGCTTGCCGCCAGCGCCTTCGCATCTGCGTTCATCCCGTTATACTCGCCGGTTAAAGCCGTTATGCCGTTTTTGTTGTTCTGGTCGGCGCACGCATGCGTCTACAGTCTGCCCACCTTGCTAGCCGACCGGACAGGAAAATGCACGCACGCGCTGACGCTGCCGACACGGCGCCGAATTGGCCCGACGATATTTTCGCGACCTTGCAACGCTTCGATGTCAGGCAGGTGCCTTACGTGCCGGATGCCGGCCATTCCAAGTTGATCCAGCGCGTGCTGGCATCGTCCACGATGCGCGGTATTCCGCTCACGACGGAGGAGGAGGGCGTGGCGCTTCTCGCCGGCGCCTGGGCCGGCGGACAGCGCGGTGTCCTGCTGATGCAATCGAGCGGCGTCGGCAATTGCATCAACATGCTGTCGCTGATCCCAATCCTGCGCTTCCCGTTCCTCACGCTGGTGACCATGCGCGGCGAGTGGGGCGAGTTCAATCCGTGGCAGGTGCCGATGGGCTCGACCACGCAGGGTGTGTTCGAGCTGTCGGGTGTCCAGGTGCTGCGGGCCTCCAGCGCGGCCGAGGTGCCGGCCGTGCTCGAAGCCGCTGCTTCGCAAGCCTACAACGCGCTCACCCCCACCGCCGTCCTTCTCTCGCAGCGCCTGATCGGCGCCAAGGTTTTCACCAAATGAGCAAGGCTAATCTCCTCGATCGCCGCCAGGTGGTGTCCACGCTGCTCGCGGACCGCAACGACGTCGTCGCGATCGGCGGCCTTGGGGCCTCCACCAACGACATGTGCGCGGCCGGCGACCACGCCCGCAATTTCTACCTCTGGGGCGGCATGGGCGGCGCCGCGATGATCGGGCTGGGGCTCGCCCTGGCGCAGCCAAAACTGCCGGTATTGGTCATCACCGGCGACGGCGAGATGCTGATGGGCATGGGCAGCCTGGCCACCATCGGGCTGCAGAAGCCGTCCAACCTCTCGATCGCAGTGCTCGACAACGAGGCCTATGGCGAAACGGGCGGCCAGACCAGCCACACCTCCGCTGCCGCCGATCTCGTTGGCGTCGCCAAGGCCTGCGGCATCGGGGATAGCCGGGCCATCACGACCATGGCCGAGGTCGAGGCCTTTGCCAAAGCCGTCCACGACGTCTCTGCGGGGCCGCGCTTTGCCAATATGAAGATCGACAGCGCCAGCCTTGAGCGGATTTTGCCAAGCCGGGACGGGACTTACATCCTCAACCGGATCCGCGGCGACCTCGGCTTCCAGCCAATCTAGGGCGGGCCTGTCCATTCCCACCGGCGCCCAGGTCCTGCACGGAAGCCGTGCAGGCAGGGCCAATTTCCACTGAATTAACGACGCACTCAGGTTGCGATGCAACATAGTGCTTGACTTTTTGCGTGGGTGAGTGCTTACTCACTAGCATGAGCTCATTGCGTATGACGAGCGACCTGAGGCGTCAATTGATCCTCGGAGCCGCGAAACGCTGCTTTGCCCGACATGGTTATACCGGCACCACGACCAAGAGCGTGGCGGCCGCCGCTGCCATTTCCGAGGCGTTGCTGTTCAAGCATTTCCCGTCCAAGGCGGCGCTCTACGCCGAAATCCTCAGCGACGAATGCGAGGCCGACCCGGCGCTCACCGAGCTTCTCGAGCGGGAGCCTTCGACCGCCACGCTGGTCGAAGTGATCCGCGGCATGGTCGAGCATTTCCTGCACATCGCTGATGGTCCCGATCAGGAAGAGGCCCAGCGCCTGCGACTGATGGCCACGAGCCATTTGGATGATGGCGAATTCGCCCGTTTGCTGTATGCCAAGATCGAGACGCTGATCGGGGCGATCTTCGTCTCCTCGCTCGAACGTGCCGTTGCCGCCGGGGACGCACGGCCATGCAGCGGCAATCCACTCAACCTGTTCTGGTTTGCGCATCACTCGGTGATGACTGCGGCGCTGACCAGGCTGCCGGCCACGCCTTGCCTCGCTTACGGCAAGGCTGAAGACCTCGAGCGGCAGCTGTGTGAGTTTCTCCTGAGGGGTATCGGACTTAACGACGCCGCAATTGCTTCGCATCTGGGCCACAATCAGGCCGCGGATGCCGGCAAGGCGGCGATTGCAGAGAGTGCATGACATGAACATCGTAACCGAACACAAGATTTCGGGCGAACCGATCGACAGCAAGGCTCCCAAGCGTCCGGTCCGGCCGGTGCTCTGGTTCATCATCGTCGGCACGCTCCTGGCGGTGCTGGTCGGCGGCCTCGTCTGGTTCAATTATTTCCGCGGCCAGATGATCAAGCAGTTCTTCGCCAACAACAAGCCGCCGCCGACCGCGGTCAGCGCGGCGGAGGCCAAGTCCGAGGTGGTGCCGAACCTGCTCACCGCGGTCGGCAGCCTCGTCGCCGTGCACCAGGTCGACGTCAGTGCCGACGTCAACGGCCGCGTCACCGAGATCAAGTTCGCGCCGGGCACGCGCGTCGAAGCCGGCACGCCGCTGGTCCAGCTGTTCGACGCGCCGGAGCAGGGCGACCTTGCCAATTACAAGGCCCAGGCGACCGTCGCGCAGCTGTCGCTTGATCGTGCCAAGCAGCTGGCCGCGCGCCAGTTCGGTCCGCAGGCGACCGTCGATACCGCGCAGGCCGCCTACGACCAGGCGCAGGCCGGCATCGCCAAGACCGAGGCGCTGATCTCGCAGAAGCTGGTGCGCGCACCGTTCTCCGGCGATCTCGGCGTCCGCAAGGTCGAGGTCGGTCAGTATCTGACGGCGGGTACGGCGATCGTGTCGTTGACCGATCTGTCGGAGCTGTGGGCCAACTTCACCGTGACGGAAAAGGATTCCGGCAGCCTCAAGGTCGGCCAGACTGTCAAGTTGAAGGTCGATGCCTATCCGGGCCGTATCTTCGAAGGCAAGATCACCACGATCGAACCGCAAATCTCGACCGACACCCGCAACATCCGCGTGCAGGCGACGATCGCCAATCCGGAGAAGATCCTGAAGCCCGGAATGTTCGTGACCACCACGGTGGTGCTGCCGGACAAGCCGGCCGTGATCACCGTTCCGGAGACGGCGGTCGACTACACGCTGTACGGCGACTCGGTGTTCGTGATCACCGAGAAGAAGGAAGAAGACGGCAAGACCAGCCTGTCCGCGGTGCGCACCTTCGTGCAGACCGGCAACCGGGTCGAAGGTCGCGTCGAAATCATCAAGGGCGTGAAGGCGGGCGACAAGGTCGTTGCCGTCGGCCAGCTCAAGCTGCAATCGGGCGCGGCGGTGTCGATTTCGACCGACCCGGCTCCGCAGATCCCGGCGCAGCCGCCGCGCTACTGACCCTCTGCATTCAAGTGATCCGGCTCGGCCGGATCACTTTTCTTGAGACATATAAATCGAGATCGCCGCGATGCGCTTTACCGATATTTTCATCAAACGCCCGGTTCTGTCGGTCGTCGTCAGTCTGCTGATCCTGCTGATCGGCCTGCGCGCGGCGATGGTGCTGCCGATCCGGCAATATCCCAAGCTGTCGAACACGGTCATCAACATCACGACCGTCTATCCGGGCGCGTCCGCGGATCTGATCCAGGGTTTCATCACCACGCCGATCGAGCAGGCGGTCGCGTCCGCCGAGGGCGTCGACTACATCACCTCGTCCTCGGTGCTCGGCACCTCGACGATCCAGGTCTACATCAAGCTGAACTTCGATCCGAACCAGGCTCTCACCGAGGTGCTTGCGAAGACGAATTCGGTCAAATACCTGATCCCGAAGGAATCCAACGACCCGATCGTCACCAAGACCACGGGCCAGACTACGGCCGTGATGTATCTCGGTTTCTCGTCCGAGGAGCTCTCGGGCTCGGCGATCTCGGATTATCTGACGCGCGTGGTGCAGCCGGTGCTGTCGACCGTCGACGGCGTGGCTTCCGCCGACATTCTCGGCGGCCAGACCTTCGCGATGCGGCTGTGGCTCGATCCCGAGAAGATGGCCGGCCGCAACGTGTCGCCGGCCGACGTCGCGGCGGCGATCACCGCCAACAACTTCCAGTCCGCGGCGGGGCAGACCAAGGGTTATCTCATCGTCTCGAACGTCTCGACGAACACGGGCCTGACCGACGTCAACCAGTTCAAGAAGATGATCGTCAAGGCCAAGGACGGCGGCTTCGTGCGGATGGAGGACATCGGCACCGTCGAGCTTGCCGCCCAAAGCACGGATGCGAGCGTCGCCTTCAACGGCGAGCACGCGATCTTCATCGGTGTGCAGGCAACCCCACAGGGCAACCCGCTGACGCTGGTCAAGGGCGTGCGCGCGCTGTTCCCCGAGCTCGAGCGCAATCTGCCGCCGTCGATGAAGATGAAGGTCGCCTACGACTCGACCAAGTTCATCCAATCCTCGATCGACGAGGTGGAGAAGACGCTCGGCGAAGCCGTGATCATCGTGATCGTGGTGATCTTCCTGTTCCTGGCGTCGCTGCGGTCGGTCATCATTCCCGTCGTCACCATCCCGCTGTCGATGATCGGCGTCTGCACCCTGATGCTGGCGCTGGGATTCAGCTTCAACCTTCTGACGCTGCTCGCGATGGTGCTGGCGATCGGCCTCGTGGTCGACGACGCTATCGTCGTGGTGGAGAACATCCATCGCCATCTGGAGGAGGGCAAGACGCCGGTCCAGGCGTCGTTGCAAGGCGCGCGCGAGATCGTCGGCCCGGTCATCTCGATGACCATCACGCTCGCCGCGGTGTACGCGCCGATCGGTTTCCTTGGCGGCCTGACCGGATCGCTGTTCCGCGAATTCGCCTTCACGCTGGCGGGCTCGGTGATCGTGTCGGGCGTGATCGCGCTGACATTGTCGCCGATGATGTGCTCGGTGCTGCTCAAAAACACCGAAGAGGGCCGCTTCGCCAAGGCCGTCAACAAGGTGTTCGGTGCGCTGACGCGCTGGTACGGCCGCAGGCTCGACCGCTCGCTCGACTACAAGGCGATCACGGGCCTGTTCGCGGTGACGATCCTCGGACTCGTCGGCTTCCTCTACATGCACACGTCGAAGGAGCTGGCGCCTGAGGAAGACCAGGGCATCGTGTTCGCGGTGACCAAAGCGCCGAAATACGCCAACATCGACTATGTCGATTTCTACGGCGACAAGCTCGACCACGAATTTTCGAAATTCCCCGAGACCGATCTGCGTTTCGTGCTGAACGGCATCAACGGCCCGCAGGGCGGCATCGCCGGCATGCTGCTCAAGCCCTGGGAGGAGCGCA
Organism: Bradyrhizobium sp. CIR48; assembly: GCF_014198315.1. Lineage (NCBI taxonomy): Bacteria > Pseudomonadati > Pseudomonadota > Alphaproteobacteria > Hyphomicrobiales > Nitrobacteraceae > Bradyrhizobium > Bradyrhizobium sp. CIR48. The sequence goes on along the minus strand of NZ_JACIHG010000005.1, from coordinate 351,973 downwards.
AGCGCTCGTCGATCCAGTTGAAGCCGCTGGTGCAGGCCGAGCTCTCCAAGATCGAGGGCGTGCAGGCCTTCGCGTTCAACCTGCCGCCGCTGCCGGGCGGGCCGGGCGGTCTTCCGGTGCAGATGGTGATCAATTCCACCGCCGGGTTCCAGACGGTCTATGAGCAGATGGAGAAGCTGAAGGACGCTGCGCGCAAGAGCGGCATGTTCATCGTCTCCGACAGCGATCTTGCCTACAACCAGCCGAACGTGAAGGTCACGATCGACCGCACCAAGGCGCAGGATCTCGGCGTCAATATGCAGAACCTCGGCGCCACGCTCGCGGTCCTGCTGGGTGGCAACTACGTCAATCGCTTCAATCTGGAGGGCCGGTCCTACCAGGTGATCCCGCAGGTTCCGCGCGCCAAGCGGCTGTCGCCGGAATCGCTCGGTGGCTTCTATGTGACGACCAACACCGGCCAGCAGCTTCCGCTGTCGACGGTGGTGTCGATCGAGACCAAGACCGATCCAAACTCGCTGACGCACTACAATCAGCTCAATTCGGCGACGTTCTCGGCCGTGCCGATGCCCGGCGTGACCGTCGGTGCGGCGGTCGACTTCCTCGAAAGCGAGGCCAAGAAGCTGCCGCAAGGCTTCAGCCACGACTATCTCGCCGACTCCAGGCAGTACGTGCAGGAAGGCAATCAGCTTGCGATCACCTTCGGCTTCGCGCTCATCATCATCTTCCTGGTGCTGGCCGCGCAGTTCGAGAGCTTGCGTGACCCGTTGGTGATCATGATCTCGGTGCCGATGGCGATCGTCGGTGCGCTGATCCCGCTGTTCTTCGGCGTGGCGACCATGAACATCTACACCCAGGTCGGTCTGCTCACCCTGGTCGGCCTGATCACCAAGCACGGCATCCTGATGGTGGAGTTCGCCAACGAGCTTCAGGTCAACGAGCGGCTCGACCGCCGCTCGGCCATCGAAATGTCGGCCCGCATCCGCCTGCGGCCGATCCTGATGACGACGGCCGCGATGGTGACCGGACTGATCCCGCTCCTGACTGCGACCGGCGCGGGCGCGGCCAGCCGCTTCTCGATCGGCCTGGTCGTCGTGGCCGGCATGTCGATCGGCACGCTGTTCACGCTGTTCGTGCTGCCCGCGGTCTATGTGGTGCTGGCAACCGACCATCGCGCGGCCGCCGATTCCGAGCGGAACAAGCAGGTCAATGAGCTCGACCTTGGCTCCAAGGCCCTGCGGCCGACCTGACGCCGCAAGCTAGCAAGCGAACGAGGGCGGCAGCGGCGGGTCCGCTGCCGCCCTTTTTGTTGCGTCCGGGCGCCGGGCTCACTGGATGGGGCCTTATCCCGCGCTTGCGAAAGACAAGGTCCCGTCTTCTTGCTAGGTTCCGGGTGATGAGCCTTTCTCTCCATCCCGACACCCCGCAAGCCAGGACGCTGCCGAGCGCGGCCTCGGATGGCGTCGCTGCCGGCGCGGGTGCGGGGCGGGGGATCAGGACCCGGCTGTTCACCAAATATGTCGCGCTGTTCGTGGCTGTCGTCGCCATCGCGCTGCTGGCCAACGGCCTGTTCGAGGTCTTCTTCTATTATCGCGAGCACAAGGCTTCGCTGATCCGGGTCCAGCATGAGCAGGCCGAGGCGGCCGCAGCCAAGATCGGCCAATTCGTCAAGGAAATCGAGAACCAGCTCGGATGGACGACGCAACTGCCGTGGTCGGCGGGCTCGACCGAGCAGCGCCGGTTCGACGCGCTGCGGCTGCTGCGCCAGGTGCCCGGGATCACCGAGCTTGCCCAGGTGGATTCGACCGGCAAGGAACGGTTGCGGGTCTCGCGGCTGGCGATGGATGCGATCGAGAGCGGGATCGACCTGTCCAATGATCCGAAGTTCACCGAGGCGGTAGCGCACAAGGTCTATTACGGTCCGGTCTATTTCCGCCGGGAGTCTGAGCCCTACATGACGCTGGCGCTGGCCGGCGCGCGCAGGGATGCAGGTGTCAGCATCGCCGAGGTCAATCTCAAGCTGATCTGGGACGTGGTCTCGCAGATCAAGGTCGGCCAGCACGGGCATGCCTATGTCGTTGGCCCGGAAGGGCGCCTGATCGCGCACCCCGATATCAGTCTCGTGCTGCGCAACACCGACATGTCCGGCCTCGCACAGGTGCGCGCCGCGCAGGCGGCCGGCGGCACCATGCCGGACGCGCTCGAGGAAGCGCGCAACATCCAGGGCCAGAAGGTCCTGACCGCATCGGCACCAATCGAGCCGTTGCACTGGACCATGTTCGTCGAGCTGCCGGTCGAGGAGGCCTATGCGTCGCTCTACGCCTCACTGCAGCGGCTTGCGATCGTGCTGCTCGGGGCGTCGATCTTCGCGGTGCTTGCGGGGGTATTCCTTGCGCGCCGCATGGTCGGGCCGATCCAGGCGCTGCGCAGCGGTGCGGAAAGGATCGGCGGTGGCGACTTCTCCCAGCGCATCTCGATCCGGACGGGCGACGAGCTCGAAGGGCTCGCCGACCAGTTCAACGACATGGGCGCGCGCTTGCAGGAATCCTATGCCGACCTCGAAAACAAGGTCGAGCAGCGCACTGCGGAACTGCGGGAATCGCTGGAACAGCAGACCGCAACGTCCGAAGTATTGGAAGTGATCAGCTCCTCGCCGGGCGAGCTGGAGCCGGTGTTTCGCAAGATGCTGGAGAATGCCACGCGCGTGTGCGGCGCATCCTTTGGAACGATGAATTTTTGGGACGGCGAAGAGTTCAATCTGGCTGCGGACTACAACCTTCCATCCGAGTTCTCTGATTTCAGGCGACGCACACCGATGCGTCCTTATCCCGGCACCTCGCTTGAAACTGTCGTCAAGACACGCAAGTCTTCGCAGGTTCCCGATCTTAGGGAGAGCCCGGCTTACCTGGCTCGCGTTCCCAATGTCATTCCGATGGTGGAGGTTGCCGGAGCCCGCACGCTCATGGTCGTGCCCATGCTTAAGGAAGATCAATTGATCGGCGCGATTACGATCTTTCGAAAGGAGGTACGGCTCTTCACGGACAAGCAGATCGCGCTGGTTGAAAACTTCACCAGGCAAGCGGTCATCGCCATCGAGAACACGCGGCTGCTTCGAGAGTTGCGTGAGCGCACCGAGGCACTGTCCCAATCCCTGAGCGAGCTGCGCGCCGCCCAGGATCGCCTGATCCAGACCGAGAAGCTTGCCTCGCTCGGCCAGCTCACCGCCGGCATCGCCCACGAGATCAAGAACCCGCTCAACTTCGTCAACAATTTCTCCGCTCTCTCGACGGAGCTGATCGATGAGCTCAACGAGGCGCTGCAATCGGCTGCGCTCGACGGCAAGACCAGGGAGGAGGTCGACGAGCTGACCCGCATGCTCAGGAGCAATCTCGAGAAGGTGGTGCAGCACGGCAAGCGCGCCGATTCCATCGTCAGGAACATGCTGCTGCATTCGCGCGAGGGTTCCGGCGAGCATCGGGCCGTCGACATCAATGCGATCGTCGAGGAGAGCCTCAATCTCGCCTATCATGGCGCGCGCGCCGAACGGCCGTCCTTCAACGTTACGCTCCAGCGCACGTTCGATCCCGCTGCCGGTATGGTCGACATCTATCCGCAGGAGATCACGCGCGTCTTGCTCAACCTGATCTCGAACGGCTTCTATGCCACGGCCAAGCGCAAGGAGAGCGCAGGTGAGACCTTCGAGCCGAGTTTGAGCGCAGCAACAAAGGACCTTGGTGGCAGGGTCGAGATCCGGATTCGTGACAATGGCACGGGAATTCCGCCCGAGGTGAAGGAGAAGATGTTCAATCCCTTCTTCACCACCAAGCCGGCCGGCGAGGGCACTGGGCTCGGCCTCTCCATGAGCCATGACATCGTCGTGAAGCAGCACGGTGGCACCATCGACGTGAACACCACACAAGGTGTATTCACCGAGTTCATCATCACCCTGCCGCGCACGATGGCGGCGGACGGCACTTCCGGAGGCAAGTCGTGAACGTTTACATCCTGGTCGTCGACGACGAGCCCGACGTCGAGGCGCTGTTCCGGCAGCAATTCCGGCGCGAGCTGCGCGCCGGCCGCTTCCAGATGGAGTTCGCCTCCTCGGCGCCCGATGCGCTCAAGCGGGCCGCCGAGGTTCGCGATCCCTCGCTGATCCTGATCCTGTCCGACATCAACATGCCCGGCATGAGCGGGCTCGACATGCTGCCGAAGGTGCGTGCCGCGCATCCGGACGTCCCCGTCATCATGATCACGGCCTATGGCGACGCCGAGACGCGGCGAAAGGCGATCGAGCGCGGCGCCGTCGGGCTTCTCACCAAGCCGATCGACTTTGCCTTGCTGCGACAGGAGATCGACACGAGGCTCGAGCAAGCCGCATGAGCGCGACCATCCTCTTCGTCGACGACGAGCCGGATCTCGAAGCGCTGGTCCTGCAAAAGTTTCGCAGGCAGATCCGCGACGGACAGGTCGCCATCATATTCGCCCGCGACGGTATCGAGGCGCTGGCCTCGCTCGAGCAGAACCCGCAGGTCGACATGGTGATCTCCGATATCAACATGCCCAGGATGGATGGCCTCTCGCTGCTCGCGAAACTCCAGGAGGCCGAGGACAAGAAGTCGACCATCATTGTCTCGGCCTATGGCGACATGAGCAATATCCGCACCGCAATGAACCGCGGCGCGTTCGACTTCCTGACCAAGCCGATCGACTTCGCCGATCTGGAAGCCACCATCGAGAAGACCATCCGCCATATCGAGATGCTGCGCGAGGTGCGGCGGCGCCAGATGGAAGCCGAGCGCGCCCATGCCGCGCTATCGCGTCATTTCTCGCCCGAGCTTGCCAAGCGTCTGGCCGCCAGCGGCGACGGCGAGGGCATCGAAGTGCAGTGGCGCGATGTCGCCACCATCTTCACCGATATTACCGGCTTCACCTCATTGGTCGAGAGCGCGCCGCCCGAGACGTTGGGCAAGTTGCTTAACGAGTATGTCGGCGGCATGACCGAAATCGTCTTCGCCCATGAGGGCACGGTCGCAAAGATCATCGGCGATGCGATCCAGGTGCTCTTCAACGCGCCCGGCGATCAGCCGGATTATGCCACGCGTGCGGTCGCCTGCGCCCATGAGCTCGATGCCTGGGCGCAGGACTTTCGCGCGCGCCAGAGCGCCATGGGCGTGACCTTCGGTGCCACCCGCATCGGCATTCACGCCGGTCCCGCGCTGGTCGGCAATTTCGGCGGCAATCGCTTCTTCGATTACACCGCGTATGGGGACTCCATCAACATCGCGGCGCGGCTGGAGGCCGCCAACAAGCATCTGGGCACCCGCATTTGCGTCAGCGCCAGCGTCGCCGAGGCGGCTGAGAATTTTCAAGGCCGCCCCGTGGGGGAGCTGATGCTGCGCGGACGCAGCGAGCCGATGCGCGCGTTCGAGCCGCTGCCACCGGGCAAGTTCGAAGCGCCGGAAACGGCGCTGTATTCGGAGGCTTTCGCCAAGATGGAGGCCGGTAATGCGGCGGCCATGCCGGCCTTTGCAGCGCTGGTCGGCATGCACGCCGACGATTCCCTGGCCGGCTTTCACCTGAAGCGCCTGCTCAACGGCGCCAAGGGCATTCGCATGCAACTGGAATAGGAGTTCGCCATGGTTCGTGAGTTCTCTGCCGGCAACTACCGCTTCATTCCGTCCGTGTTCCAGTATTCGGCGGGGGCCGCCGCGGACGACGGCTATGAAATTGAACGCGTCCGCTTCGACCGTCTGGTCCCGCTCGCGGAAGGGTTTGCACTGGCGGCAAGATTCATTCAGGAGGCAGGACGGCCGCTGACGGCATTTTGCGCCTGCGAGCTGCGTTCACCGGCAGCCTTCAGCGAAGAGGGCTTTCGCGCGTTCAACCTGCACTACGTGAAGACGCTGTCCGAATGGAGCATCTTCGACGGCACCACCAATCCGGTGGCGCGCAGCAATGTCTGTCCCGAGATCGATCCGCCGTCCGAGCCGTCGTTCTATGCGTTCTCGTTCACGCGTCCGACCCGCTCGAAAGCGCCGTCTTTCGTGATATCAGGCGGCGCCGAGGCGCGTGAGGGCAGCGGCACCTATGTCGAGCGCACCGTGCGCTATCGCGACCTCAGCCCGGAGGGGCTGCGGGAGAAGGTGCGCTTCACGACGACGTCGCAGATGGAAAACCGGATGGCGGCCTTCGGCTTCGGCTGGAGCGACACCACCGCGGTGCAGGCCTACTCCGTGCACGACTTCCACCACGCACTCGCCGACGAACTGGTCCGCCGCGGCGCGCTGCGCTCCGGCCTGACCTGGCATTTCGCCCGCCCTCCGGTAGTCGATCTCGAATACGAGATGGATTGCCGCCGCGTGTTGCGGGAAGTGGTGATCTAGAGTTTCTGACGGCAACGCTCTCTCCGTTCCCTCCCCCCTTGTGGGGGAGGGGCAGGGAGGGGGGCCATACGGGGATTCCCTCCGTGGCGCAGCCGTTCTCCGCGCGCAATCAACCGGCACCTTTTCCTGGTTACCCCTCTCCCTAGCCCTCCCCCACAAGGGGGGAGGGAACGCACCTCCGCTGGAGGTGCTAGCTGAGTTTCCTCTGATCGGACCTCAGCGCTGCCGCGGATCGAGCGCGTCGCGCAGGCCGTCGCCGAGCAGATTCAGCGACAGCACCACCAGGAAGATCGCAAGCCCCGGCCAGATCGCCATCCACGGCGCCTGCGTCAGGAAGCGTTGCGCGGCGTTGAGCATGCTGCCCCAGGACGGCGCCGGCGGCTGCTGGCCGAGGCCGAGAAACGATAGCGCGGCTTCGGCGATGATGGCGGCGGCGATCGAGAGCGTCGCCTGCACCAGCAGCGCGGGCAGGATGTTCGGCAGGATATGCGACAGCGCGATCCGCCACGGCGGGTTGCCGAGCGCGCGCGCGGCCTCGACATAGTCCTCGGCCTTGACGACGAGCACCTGGCCGCGGGTCAGGCGGATGAAGATCGGGGTTGCGGAGATGCCGATCGCGATCATGGCATTGCCGAGGCTCGGCCCGAGGAACGCCGCCAGCGCGATCGCCAGGATCAGGAACGGGCAGGCCAGCATCGCATCCGTGATCCGGCTGATCAGCGCGTCGACGAAGCCGCCGCGATAGCCGGCGAGCAGGCCGAGCGGCACGCCGATGCCGAGCGCAATCGCAACCGAGATGAGGCCCGCAAGCAGCGAGGCGCGCGCGCCGTAGACGATCCGGCTGAAGATGTCGCGGCCGAGCTCGTCGGTGCCGAACCAATGCGCCGCGGTGGGCGGCTTGCGCACCAGGCTCCAGCTCGTCGCGATGGGATCATAGGGCACGATGAGCGGGGCCAGCACGGCGAGCACGATGAACATCGTGAGCACGGTGAGCCCGAATATCGCCGCCTTGCGCTTGAACAGCCGCCGGCGCGCGCGGTGGGCCGGGCTATCCAGCTCGTCGGCTTGCGTGAGAGGGCCCGGCAGCGCGGCGTCGGTCATGCTCTAGCCCCGCAGCCGCGGATTGACGAGGATATAGGCGATGTCGGCAACGAGATTCAGCGTGATGTAGATCGTGGCCGTCACCAGCACGACGCCTTGCACGACGGCGTAGTCGCGGTTGAAGACGGCGTCCACGATCAGCTTACCGAAGCCGGGGATGGAGAAGATCTGCTCGGTCAGGACTGCGCCTGACAATAGCGTGCCGAGCTCGAGTGCGCCGAGCGTGATGACGGGCGTCAGCGCATTGCGCATCGCGTGCTTCAGGATCACCGAGCGCTCCAACAGTCCCTTGGCCCGGGCAGTTCGGACGTAGTCGCTTTCCAGCACCTGCAGCATGGCGCTGCGGGTATGCCGCATCAGGACCGCGGCAATCGCGTTGCCGAGCACGAAAGCCGGCATGATGGTGGCCGCCAGGCTCGCGCGCCAGTTCTCGGTGAGCGGCACGTAGCCGGAAGCCGGCAGCCAGCCGAGCTCGATCGAGAACAGGAAGATCAGCATGATCCCGAGCCAGAAGTTCGGCGTGGAGATGCCCCATAGCGCAAACAGGTTCGCGCCGTAATCCCAGGCCGAGCCTTTCTTCACGGCTGCGACGATGCCGGCGGGGATGCCGATCAGGAACGCGATCACGATCGCCATCGCGCCAAGCTGCAGCGTCACCGGTAGCTTCTGAGCGATTAGCTCGCGCACCGGCATCTTGTTGCGCAGCGACTCGCCGAAATCGCCAGAGAGTACGCCCTTGATCCAGTAGGCGTACTGCACCGGGACCGGCTGATCGAGCCGGTACTGGTGGCGGATCTGTTCGATCACGGCCGGGTCGCGCTCTTCGCCCGCCATCACCAGCGCGGGATCGCCCGGCAGCAATTGCTGCAGCGAGAAGATCAGTACCGAGACGAAGAACAGCGTCGGCACGATCTGCGCGAGGCGGCGGGCGAGGAAGTTCAGCATTCTGGCGGCGTCACTTCAGCTTGAGCCCGATCACGCGCACGAGGCCGTCGGGCATCTGCTTGTAGCCTTCGAGCTTGGTCGTGTGCGCGATGATGATGCGGCGGTGGTAGAGGTACAGCAGCGGCTCCTCGTCCTGGACCAGCTTGGCCAGGGTCTCATAGCTGGCCTTGCGCTTGGCGGGATCGGTGACCGATCGGGCGTCCTCCAGTGCCTTGTCGGCCTGCGGGTTGTCCCACGCGCCGTAATTCTGCGGCGCACCGCTGTGCAGGAATACAAAGGTGTTGCCGTCGGGATCGACGCGCCCGCTCCAGGCCAGCATATAGGCCTGGTAATCGCCAGACTCCGCCTGCTTCAGCCCGGTCGCGAATTCGGTGAGGCGGATCTTCATGTCGAACCCGGCCTCGGCCGCCATCGACTGGATGACCTGCGCCGGCGTCTCGGTCTCCGCGCCCTTCGGCACCAGGAAATCGACGCTGACCGGCGGTGTCACGCCGGCCTCCTTCAGCAATGCCTTGGCCTTCTCGACGTTGCGGGGACGGACCGGAAGGGATTTCTGATAGTAGGGATGATCAGGATTGACCCATTGATTGCCGACCTGAAACTCGCCATTGAACACGACCTGATTAATCGCCTCGCGGTCGATCGCGAGGTCGAGCGCCTGCCGCACCTTGGCGGACTGGCTGAGCGGCCCCTTGGCCTTGTCCTTGCCGATGTTGAGCGTGACGCCCTGATAGCCAAGCTCGATCGCGGTCGCGACCTTCAGCCGTGAATCCGCGCGGACTTCCTTCAGGTCGGTGGCGAGCACGCGCTCGATCAAATCGAGGCCGCCGGATTTCAAGTTCGCAAGCCGCACCGTGGCATCGACGATCGGCTGGAACACGATCTTGTCGATGAAGACGTTGTCCTTGTTCCAATAGTCCGCGAATTTCTCGAACACGATGCGGTCCTGCTGCACGCGCTCGACGAATTTATAAGGGCCGGCGCAGACCGGACGCAGGCCGAACTTGTCGCCGGCTTCTTTCGCCGCCTTCGGCGACACCATCATCCCGGCGCGGTCGGTGAGCTGGGCCAGCAGCGGCGAGAACGGCGACTTCAGCACCAGCTTGACCGTGAGGGGATCGACGATTTCGATATGATCGACCGAGGCGAGCTCGGGCTTGCGGAACGAGCCGGGGAACGTCAGATGCCGCTCCAGCGAGAACTTTGCGGCTTCGGCGTCGAATGGCTCGCCGTCGTGGAATTTCACGCCCGGCCGGAGCTTGATGACCAGCGCCTTGCCGTCGTCGGCGGTCTCGCTCGACAGGGCGAGCTGCGGCACGATGTTGAGCTTCTCGTCGATGTCGAACAGCTTGTCGCAGAAGGCGGAGAACACGATGCGGCCGACATAGGTGCGCGCCATCGTGGGATCGAGGATATCAGGATCCTCGGCGAGGCCGATGCGCAGCGTGGTCTGGGCCTGCGCGGCTCCAAGCGACAGCAGGACAGCGGCGGCCGTTGCGGCCAGGCGAAACATCTTCATCGGACAATCCCCATTGCTTCGGCTACGTCGTTGTGGGCGCGGCGCCTTGTATACCAACCCCGGCAGGGCTCCCGCCTTCCGTCTTTCGGCTGAAGGCCGCGACCAATTTAGCAAGCGCCGGCGAAAACCCGCCGGCTGCCGGCAGGATGGCGTCGGCAGACGGCAGCTCCGCCGTGCGGTGACAGGCGGTGGCGTGGCCCGAGCCGTCAGCTAGAAGCGCCGGCGCCTCGTTGCGGCAGCGCTCGATCACGAACGGGCAGCGGGTGTGGAAGCGGCAGCCAGCGGGCGGATTGAGCGCGCTCGGGATCTCGCCCTCCAGCAGGACGGTCGCGCGCTTCGCCTTCGGCTGTGGCAGCGGGATCGCGGACAGCAGCGCTCGGCTATAGGGATGTCGGGGTGAGGCGAACAGCGCATCCGCCTCCGCCGTCTCGACGATCTGGCCGAGATTCATCACCGCGACGTGGTCGGCGATGTGCTTGACCACGGCGAGGTCGTGCGAGACGAAAATGTAGGCGAGGCCGAGCCGGTCCTGCAGCTCGCGCAGCAGATTGAGGATCTGCGAGCGGATCGAGACGTCGAGCGCCGAGACCGGCTCGTCGCAGATGATCAGCTTCGGCTCGACCGCGAGCGCGCGGGCGATGGCGATGCGCTGGCGCTGGCCGCCGGAGAATTCGTGCGGATAGCGCCGTGCCAGCCTCGGCTCCAGCCCGACCAGCCGCAAGATTTCCGCGACGCGCGCGCGCCGCTCTGCCGGCGGCACGAGATCGTGCAGCGCCAGCGGCTCGGTCAGGATCTGCCCGACGGTCATGCGCGGATTGAGCGAGGCGTAGGGGTCCTGAAAGATGATCTGCGCTTCGCGGCGGAAGGCGCGCAGCGCATTGGGATCAAGCGAGAGGAGATCGCGGCCGTCGAACCGGACCATACCCGCGTCCGGCTCGATCAGCCGCAGCACCAGGCGGCTTACGGTGGATTTGCCGCAACCGGATTCGCCGACGAGCGCCAGCGTCTTGCCGGCTTCGAGCGAGAAGGAGACGCCATCGACCGCCTTGACGTGCGCCAGCGCCCGGCCGAACAGCGAGCGCTCGGCGACGAAATGCTTGACCAGGCCCGTGACCTCGAGCAGCGCCATCACGACACCAGACGTTCGAGCGGCGCGCGGATGCAGCGCGAGAGGTGGCCGGGGCTGACTTCGATCAATGGCGGCGGTGCCTTGGTGCAGGCGTCCAGCACGAACGGGCAGCGCGCGGCGAAGCGGCAGCCTGCCGGCGGCTGCGCCATGTTCGGCACCATGCCCTCGATCGTCGCAAGCTGTTCGGCGCGATGGTCGAGCCGCGGGATCGAGCCGAGCAGGCCGACGGTGTAGGGATGCTGCGGCGCCGAGAACAAGTCGTCCACCGGCGCGCGCTCGACGATCTCGCCGGCATACATCACAGCGACCTCGTCGCAGACCTCGGCGACCACGCCGAGATCGTGCGTGATCAGGATGATCGCGGCGCCGCTTGCCGCTTTCAACTCCCGCATCAGCTCCAGGATTTGCGCCTGCAAGGTGACGTCGAGCGCGGTCGTCGGCTCGTCCGCGATCAGCAGGCGCGGATCGCAGGCCAGCGCCATCGCGATCATCACGCGCTGGCGCATGCCGCCGGAGAGCTTGTGCGGATATTCGTCGATCCGCCGCTCGGGCGAGGGGATGTGGACGCGGCGCAGCAGCTCGATCGCCCGCTCGCGCGCGCTTTTCCGCGAGCCGCCGCGGTGGCGCAAAATGGTCTCGATGATCTGGTCGCCGATGGTGAAGCTCGGATTGAGCGAGGTCATCGGCTCCTGGAAGATCATCGCGAGCCGGTTGCCGCGCAGATTGCGCAGGGTCTGGTCCGGCGTCCGCAGGAGGTCGAGGCCGTCGAAGCGGATCGCGCCCGATATCTCCGCACTTTGCTTCGGCAACAGGCCCATGATCGCCAGCGACGTCACGCTCTTGCCGCAACCGGATTCGCCGACGAGGCCGAGCGTCGCGCCGTTGGCGACACTGAGGTCGACACTGTCGACCGCGTGGGTGATGCGGCCGTCGTCGCCGTGGAAACGGATGCGGAGGTCCCTGATCTCGATGAGGGGGCTCGCGCTCATGATTGCCTTGCACGCGCTGCTTGGATGCTGGCGTCGATGACGCTGCGATCGGTATTGCCGGCCGGGTTCTGCCGCGTCGGCATGGATGTGCGAAAATGCACCCATAGCTCGTGGCTGACCTGCTCGAGCCGTTCGAGCTCACTGATCGGATCGGGATGGTCGTCGGCGCGAATGTCCAGTGCCGGCCATTCCTCCTCGCCATGGATCAAGAGCGCGGCGGACTGCTTGCCGCGCTTGTCGCCGCCGGCAGCTTCCCCTGCTCGCATCGCGGCGAGCAGGCGGCGCGGGAAGGACAGGCTGTCGTTGGCGATATAGGTCTTCGCGGTCTCGTCGAGCACGTCGGCGCCAGCCAGCATGTTGCCGGCGATGGAGAACCCGCTGCCTGCGATGTGCCCGCACCAGTCGACGCAGTCGCGCCCGGTATGGGCGGCGATCTCGCCGCTCGCATCCATGATGTGGATCTGACGGCTCTCGCGGCCATCGTCGGTCGCGAGCAGCGCGGCCAGCACGTCGTGCGCATTGAGGCCCTGCCGCAGCAGCTTGAGGCCGTCGATGCCGTAATAGGGGTTGACGAAGGCCTGCGTCGCGATCGCGCCGAGGCCAGCCGCGATATAGGGCACGCGCGCGCCGACGGCGAAGAACCGGGTGGCAACCGCGATGCCGAGCTGGCCGGTAGCAGGGTCTCGCGCGATGATCGACCAGGTCATGTGCTGCCTTCAGCGTCCCGCGGCGTAACCTTGCATGCCGCGCGGATTGGCGGCGGCGCGCCGCCGCACGCCGACGCGCGAGGCCGCGGTGAGGCGGCCTTCGGACCAGTCGGGACCAACTTCCACGATGTGTCCGCGCTCACGAAGGTTCTCGATCGTCGCCTTGGACACGCGGTTCTCGACCACGAGCACGCCGGGGCGGGCTGTACGCGGCCAGAACGAGATCGGGAAATGCTCGGAGTGCCAAGCCGGCGCGTCGATCGCCTCCTGGAGATTGAGATTGCAATGGACATGGCGCAGGAAGAACTGCGTGATCCACTGGTCCTGCTGGTCGCCGCCGGGCGAACCCCAGGCGAGGTACGGCTCGCCGTCGCGCAGTGCCATGGTCGGCGACAGCGTCGTGCGCGGCCGCTTGCCCGGCGCGAGCGAACCAGGTTGGTTCTCCTCCAAATCGAACATCTGCGCGCGGCTGCCGAGGCAGAAACCCAGCTCGGGAATGACAGGCGAGGATTGCAGCCAGCCCCCTGAAGGCGTCGAGGATACCATGTTGCCGGCTTTGTCGATGATGTCGAAATGCACGGTGTCGCCGCGCACATCGCCGAAGCGCCCCACGGTTGGTTCACCGGCGCCGAGCGCGCCAACGGCCTCGCGTTGGCCTTCGGCGCGGCGCAGTTTGACGACGCCGCCAAAGCCCTCGATTGCGCCGGGCCGGAGATCGAGCGAAGCCTTCTCGGTAACCAGCTTGCGGCGTTCGTCGTTATAGGCGTCCGATAGCAGCGTCGCGATCGGGATCTCGCTGAACTTGGGGTCGCCGTAGAATTTTTCGCGATCGGCAAAGGCAAGTTTTGCGCATTCGATCTGGAGATGGACGAACTCCGGCCCGGTGGGATCGAGCCCGTCGAGGGCAAAGCCCTTCAGAAGCGCGAGCTGTTGCAGCGTCACCGGACCCTGGCTCCAGACTCCGGCCTTGCAGACGGTATAGCGGCCATAGTCGTAGGTGAGCGGCGCTTCGATCGTCGGTTGCCAGCGCGCCATGTCGTCGGCAGAGAGCACGCCGCGATGCGGCGAACCGCTGACGTCCATCACCTCTTGCGTCCGGCAGAATTTGTCGATGGCTTCCGCGACGAAGCCTTGCGACCAGGCTTTGCGCGCGCGCTCGATTTCGGCATCACGGCCACCGCCGCCGCTCTCGGCTCCGCTGAGAATTCGTGCGTAGGTCGCGGCCAGCGTTTTGTTGGTAAAGAGCGTGCCGGGCTTCGGCACCTCGCCGTTCGGCAGGTAGACGGCGGCCGACGTTGGCCAATGCTTGCGGAATAATTGTTCGACGGTCTGGATCGTGGCGCAGGCGCGCTCGACCAGCGGATAGCCGTCGCGCGCATAGGAGATCGCGGGCTCCAGCACGTCGCGCACGCGCATCGTGCCATAGTCGCGCAACAGCATCATCCAGGTTTCGAAGGTGCCGGGGACGCAGGCCGCGAGCAGGCCGGTGCCGGGCACCATGTCGAGGCCTTCGCTCTTGTAATGCGCGATGGTGGCGCGCGCCGGTGCCGGACCCTGGCCGCAGATCACCTCGGTGCGGCCGCGCTTCACGTCGTGGACGATGACAGGCACGTCGCCGCCGGGGCCGTTGAGATGCGGCTCGACCACCTGCAGCGTGAAGGCGGTGGCAACGCCGGCGTCGAAGGCATTGCCGCCCTTTTCCAGGATGGCCATGCCGACGGCGGTCGCGATCCAGTGGGTTGTGGCGACGACCCCGAACGTGCCCTCGATCTCGGGGCGGGTCGTGAAGGGATCGGGATTGACATTGCTGGCCATGGATTACCTCATTTGCGGCGCGCGCAATTGATCACAGGCGATGCCGCGCCGCCAATGCGCTGCCAGCATGGCACGCGCGCGTCACGCCGGGACCGGCGCGGTGTTGACGGCGTGGCAGGCGACGCCGTCAATCAGTTCCGGCGTCTCCTTGCGGCAGAGATCGAACGCCAGCGGGCAGCGCGGATTGAAGGCGCAGCCGGGCGGCGGATTGATCGGGTTCGGGATCTCGCCCTTCACCGGAATGCGTTGGCGGCCGCTCATGGCGAGGTCGGGCACGGCACCCAGCAGCATCTTGGTGTAGGGCATACGCGGACGGGCGAACAGCTCGCGTCCTTCCGCGATCTCGACGATGCGGCCGAGATACATCACGCCGACGCGGCTCGCCATGTGGCGGACCACGGCAAGGTTGTGGCTGATGAACATGTAGGTCAGACCGAACTTGTCCTGCAGGTCGCGCATCAGGTTCAGGATCTGCGCCTGTACGGAGACGTCGAGCGCCGAAGTCGGCTCGTCGCAGACGATGAACTCGGCATCCGATGCGAGCGCCCGGGCGATCGCGATGCGCTGGCGCTGGCCGCCGGAGAATTCGTGCGGAAACTTCAACCGATCGTCGGGATGCAGGCCGACCAGGCTGAGCAGCTCGCCGACGCGCGCCTGGATGTCGCGCTCACCCTGGATCAGGTCGAAGGCGCGGATCGGCTCAGAGATGATGGCATCGACGCGGAAGCGCGGGTTCAGGCTCGCATAGGGATCCTGGAAGATCATCTGGATGCGGCGGCGCAGCTTTCGGCGCGCCGGCGCCTGCCGCGGATCGGTCATCGAGACGCCGTCGATCAAGACATCGCCGGAGCTCGGCGGCAGCAGGCCGACGACCATCCGCGCCACCGTGGTCTTGCCCGAGCCGGACTCGCCGACCAACGCAAAGGTCTCGCCCTTCCTGATATCGAAGGTGACGTGATCGACGGCCTTGAGATATTCGAGATGCCCGCCTTCGAGCACGCGGTTGAGCCAGGGTTTCGAGACGTCGAACACCCGGCGCAGATTTGTGGCCTGGACGAAGGAAGCGCTCATGCCGCGCTCTCCGCCGGCACGCTGTCATAGAGATGGCAGGCGACCGATTGCGCACCGCGCGGCAGCGGCTCGGGTCGATCGACACGACAGCGATCGAACACGAACGCGCAGCGCGGGTTGAACGAGCAGCCGCGCGGGATCGCCGACAGCCGCGGCATCGAGCCAGGAATCTGCATGAGACGCTTGTCGTCGCCGGCCAGCGTCGGGATCGCGCCCATCAAGCCCTTGGCATAGGGATGCAGGGGATTCTTCACGACGTCCTGCACCGGACCGATCTCGGCAACACGGCCGGCATACATCACGGCGACGCGGTCGGAGGTCTCCGCGATCACGCCCATGTCGTGCGTCACCAGCATCACGGCGGTGCCGTGGTCGCGGCCGAGCCGCTTGATCAGCGAGATGATCTGCGCCTGCACGGAAACGTCGAGCGCGGTGGTCGGCTCGTCCGCGATGATGAGTTCGGGCTCGGCGCAGATTGCGAGCGCAATCACGACGCGCTGGCGCATGCCGCCGGAGAATTCGTGCGGGTAGCCGTCGATGCGCTTTTCCGGCGCGGGAATGCCGACCTCGGCAAGCAGGTCGATGGCGCGGCGGCGGGCGGCCGTCTCGGAGAGATTCAGGTGGGTTCGGATCGTCTCGATGATCTGGTCACCGACCCGGTAGAGCGGATTGAGCGAGGTGAGGGGATCCTGGAAGATCATGCCGATCCGTTTGCCGCGGATGCGG
Organism: Bradyrhizobium sp. CIR48; assembly: GCF_014198315.1. Lineage (NCBI taxonomy): Bacteria > Pseudomonadati > Pseudomonadota > Alphaproteobacteria > Hyphomicrobiales > Nitrobacteraceae > Bradyrhizobium > Bradyrhizobium sp. CIR48. Next base: position 335,591 of record NZ_JACIHG010000005.1, on the reverse strand, counting down.
CGCATCTCCTCCGGCGGCAGATTGTCGATGCGCAGGCCGGCCAGGCGAATCTCGCCGCCCGCGATCCGGCCAGGCGGGTCGATCAGGCCGATCACGGCAAGGCCGGTGACGGATTTGCCGGCGCCGGATTCGCCGACCACGCCCAGCACTTCGCCCTTGGCGATGTCGAAGGAGACGCCGTCGATGGCGCGCAGCGTGCCGCGGCGGGAGGCGAACTCCACCTGAAGGTTGCGGACGGAGAGGATGGGCTCGGTCATGAGTGAGGCGCTCTTGTCGAGGTTTTGCTCATCGGAGCTTCGGGTTGAGCGCATCGCGCAGCCAGTCGCCGAGCAGGTTGATCGACAGGATCAGCCCGGCCAGCGCGAGGCCGGGGAATGCGACGATCCACCATTCGCCCGCGAACAGATAATTGTTGCCGATGCGGATCAGCGTGCCCAGCGAGGGCATGGTGTCGGGCAGGCCGACGCCGAGGAAAGACAGCGTCGCCTCGGTGATGATGGCCAGCGCGAGGTTGATGGTGGCGATCACAAGGATCGGGCCCATCGTGTTCGGCAGCACGTGCCGCAGCATGATCTTTGGCGCGGGCAGGCCGATCAGCTGCGCGGCGGCCACGTAATCCTTGTTCTTCTCGACCATCACGGAGCCGCGCACCGTCCTTGCATACCCGACCCAGAAACTCAGGCCGATCGAGATCACCAGCACCACCAGCATGCTAGTGGCATCCAGGCGGTTGCCGAGGATGGATTTCGCGATGCCATTGACCAGCAGCGCGATCAGAATGGCGGGAAAGGTCAATTGCACGTCGGCGATCCGCATGATCACGCCATCGACCGCGCCGCCGAAATAGCCGGCGATCAGGCCGAGCGCGATGCCGAGCGCGCCGGCGAAGATCACACCGGCCACGCCGACGGCGAGCGAGATGCGCATCCCGTAGAGGATGGCGGAGAATACGTCGCGACCCTGCTCGTCGGTGCCGAGCAGGAACGGGCTTTGGCCGTCGGCGGTCCAGAGCGGCGAGATGCGCGAGTTCATCAATTGGAGCTGCGCCGGATCGAACGGGTTCTGCACCGCGAGCGCGGATGCAAAGATCGCGAGCAGGAAAAGCAGCACGGTAATGGCCGCTGCCACCATGGTCAGCTTGGAACGGCGGAACGAGTAGAAGATGTCGCTGTCGAGGGCGCGGCTGAGCCAGCTGCGACCGGCATGCGCGGGCGGCGCGCTCTGCTTGTCGGAATTGGAGGCGACGGCGTCGGACATGCAGGGGCCTTATGTAGCGCGGCCGACGGTCGCGCGCAGGCGCGGATCGACCACAGTGTAGAGAATGTCGACCACCAGATTGATGGTGACGAAGATCAGCGAGACCATCAGCAGGTAGGCGGCCATGATCGGGATATCGACGTTTTGCACGGCCTGCACGAACAGGAGTCCCATGCCCGGCCATTGGAACACGGTTTCGGTGATGATCGAAAATGCAATAACCGAGCCAAACTGAAGGCCGGCGACGGTGATGACGGGGATGAGCGTGTTCTTCAGCGCGTGGCCGAAATGGATGGCGCGGGTAGTCAGCCCGCGGGCGCGGGCGAAACGGATATAGTCGGTTCGCAGCACTTCCAGCATCTCCGCGCGCACCAGCCGCATGATCAGGGTCATCTGGAACAGGCCGAGCGTGATCGAGGGCATGATCAATGCCTTCAATCCCGACAGCGTGAGCAGACCCGTGCTCCACCAGCCGAGCTTGACCACCTCGCCGCGGCCGAACGAGGGCAACCAGCCCAATGTCACCGCGAACAGATAGATCAGGAGAATTCCGATCAGGAAAGTCGGCAATGAGATGCCGATCAGCGAAACCGCCTGGAATAATTTGGCGAGCACGGTGTCGCGCCTCAGCGCCGAATAGACGCCCATCAGAATGCCGAACACCATTGCAAACACGGTGGCGCAGATCGCAAGTTCCAGCGTGGCGGGCATACGCTCCATCAACAGCGTCGAGACCGGCTGGCGGAACTGGTAGGAGACGCCGAACTTGAATTGCGCGGCGTCGGCGAAATAACGCACGAACTGCACCGGCACGGGATCGTCCAGGCCGAGCGACTTGCGCACGGCTTCGCGTTCGGCCGCCGACGTGTCGATCGAGACGATCTGGTTGACGGGGTCGCCTGCGAAACGGAACATCGAGAAGGCGATGATGCCGACGGCGAACATGACGCCGATGGCCTGAACGGCGCGGCGAAGAGTGAAAGCGAGCATGCCTTCCACTATCCTTGGGTGTGCGTGCGGTCGACGTCTTTGTCAGCCGGAAAAGGAAAGGTCCCGGATGCCTGACGCCGCCGGGACCTCGTGTTCAACTGGCGCTATTCCTTCTTGGTCGCCCAATGGAACATGACCAGATTGTCGGCGCGCTGCGGCAGGTTGACCTTCTTCGACACGCCCCAGGCCAGTGCCTGCTGGTGCAGCGGGATGTAGGACCAGTCCTTGTTGCCGATTTCGTAGGCCTGCTTGATCAGCTGGTTGCGCTTGGCAGTATCGGTTTCGACCAGCACCTTGTCGGTGATGGCGTCGAACTCCTTGTTGCAGTAGCCGCCGAGATTGGCCTCGCCGCGTGAGGATTTCGCATCGTCGCGGCAGCCCATGATGTCGTAGAGCACGTTGTGGGAGTCCATCGTGCTCGGCGTCCAGCCCAGGAGGTAGAACGAGGTCTGGTAGCCGCCCTGCTTCAACACCTTGGCGAAGTACTGCGCCTTCGGCTGCGCCAGCAGGTTGATCTTGACGCCGATGCGGGCCAGCATGCCGACAACGGCCTGGCAGATCGCGGCGTCGTTGACGTAACGGTCGTTCGGACAATCCATCGTGACCTCGAAGCCATCGGGATAGCCGGCTTCGGTCAGGAGCTTCTTGGCTCCATCAGGGTCGAATTTCGGCCGCGTGAACTCCTTGGACAGTGCGAACAACTCCGGAGCGATCATCAGCGCCGATGGCGTCGACAGCTCGCGCATCACGCGCTTCTTGATCAGCTCGATGTCGATCGCCTTGTAGAAGGCCTCGCGGACGCGGACGTCCTTGAACGGGTTCTTGCCCTTGATGTTGGAGTAGAGCAGCTCATCGCGCATCTGATCGAAGCCGATGAAGATCGTGCGCAGCTCCGGCCCCTTCAGCACCTGGGCGTTCGGGCTGGAATCGACGCGGGAGATGTCCTGGATCGGCACCGGCTCGATGACGTCGACTTCGCCTGAGAGCAGCGCAGCGACGCGGGTTGCGTCCGAAGCGATCGGGGTGAAGACGATCTCCTTCAGGTTACCTTCGACCTTGCCCCAGTAATTGGGGTTGGCCTTGAAAACCGTCTTCACGCCGGGCTGATGGCTTTCGATGGTGAACGGACCGGTGCCGTTCTCGTGGAGAGAGGCATAGCTCGGCGTGGTGGCCGCCACCGGCGTCGGGTCGACGACGTTGTTCTCCTCGGCCCATTTCTTGTCCATGATGTACCAGACATCCCACGAGTTATGCAGGATGGGATTGGGCGAAGGCAGCACGAAATCGACGGTGTAGTCGTCGACCTTGACCACCTTGACGTCGGGCGCAAGGCGGGTCTGCATGTTGGACCCCTTCTTGCGGACGCGATCGGCCGAGAAGACTACGTCGTCGGCGGTGAAGGGGTCGCCGTTGTGGAATTTCACGCCCTTGCGCAAATGGAAGCGCCAGCGGGTCGGCTCCGGGGTTTCCCAGCTTTCGGCGAGCGCCGGAATGATCTTGAGGTCTTTGTCGCGCGCGGTGAGGCCTTGATAGACGTGGCCGAGATGGGCGTGGGTGGTGCTTTCGTTCAGCGTATAGGGATCAAGGGATTTCAGGTCACCCTGGTTGGCATAACGCAGCGTCTGGCTCGACGCCGGCGCGACCGTCAACGCAAGCGTACCGGCGAGCGTCGCCGCAAACAGACTTCGACCGACTGACATTCTTGACCCTCTCCACTCTACCGTGCCGATGATTTTTGATTGTTCGGCAGGGCTGATTGATCCATGTTGCCCAGAGTTCTCGACCGGTGCAAGCGCCATTCCAGCAAGGAACGCGCCAAGTTGCACCGCTGTGCAGCAATGCTGACCGTGCCGCCTGGCATGGAGGACCGCGTCTTTCGACTTTGGTTGACTATATCGGCCGATTGCGGGACGGGGCATGTCGCGCCTGCATCAGGTCGCTTGCGTCGCACCACAACTCGCGGCGATACTGCCGACAGGCCGCTCGAATCTCATCCGGAGGGGACATGAAAGTTAATATCGAAATCGACTGCACCCCCCTCGAGGCCCGCCAGTTCTTCGGTTTGCCTGACGTGGGGCCGATGCAGACGGCGGTGATGGACAAGCTGCAGCAGCAGGTGCTCAGCAACATCGAGAAGGTCTCGCCGGAATCGCTGATCCAGAGCTGGTTCACGTTCGATCCGAAGATCGCCGAGCGGTTTCAGGACATGTTCGTCACGATGGCGGGCCTCGGCGGCACGCGCAGCAGCGACAAGAAGAAATAATGCCGTCCGGGCCGGACGGGCGGCAGGCGCCGGGCGGGCTTCGTCCGCCGGGCCTCGCCCTGCTGCTTGCAGAAGCGCGCGGCCTGTTCGAATTCAATGCGAGCCTGCTGCTATCGCCAGTCCTGATGCGCGCGCCCAGGGGTGACGGTCATCCGGTGCTGGCGCTGCCGGGCTTTCTGGCCAGTGACCTCTCGATGGCCCCGATGCGGCGCTATCTCGCCGAGCTCGGCTATGAGGCACATGCCTGGCGGATGGGCCGCAATCTCGGCGGGCTGGGGCGGATGCGCCAGTCGCTGCGCACCCGTCTGGCCGAAATCCATGCTGCGAGCGGACGCAAGGTCAGCCTGGTCGGATGGAGCCTCGGCGGCGTCTATGCTCGCGATCTCGCGCTCCAGGCGCCCGACATGGTCCGTTATGTCGTCACGCTCGGCAGCCCTTTTGCCAATGACGTGCGGGCGACCAACGCCACGCGGCTCTACGAGGCGCTATCAGGCGAGCGGGTCGAGGATTTCGCCGAATTGCGCGAGGCGATCGCCGGCGATCTTCCGGTGCCGGCGACGTCGATCTATTCGCGGGCCGACGGTGTCGTGAACTGGCGAACCTGCTTGCTGCGTCCCTCCGACCGTGCCGAGAACATCGAGGTGCATCTGGCGAGCCATATCGGGCTCGGGGTGAACCCTGCGGCGCTGTGGGCCGTGGCCGACCGCCTGGCGCAACCGGAAGGGGAATTCTCGCCATTTGACCGGGCAGGGCCGTTTGCCATTGCATATGCCCCGCCGGAACAGGCAGTATCGGCCTGACGAGAAGCGCTGGCCAAGGCGCCCGTCAAATCTTGCGGGAGGGAACTATGGCTGACGGTAAGAAGCTGTCGTCGCTGGACGCGTCGTTTCTCTATCTGGAAACGCCGGAGATGCCGATGCATGTCGGGAGCATGGCGATCTTTCGCCTGCCCGACGACTACAAGGGCGACTTCTTCGAAGACTTCAAGGCGATGATCGTATCGCGCCTGCACATCGCGCCGATCCTGAAGGCGCGGCTGGAAAAGGCGCCGCTCGATATCGATCATCCCTCCTGGGTCGAGGACGATCAGTTCGACATCGACCGCCACATCTTCCGCGCCAGCCTGCCGCAGCCGCGCGACCGCGCCACGCTGGAGCGCATCGTCGGCTGGATGCACGCCAAGCTCTTGAACCGAGCTCGCCCGCTCTGGGAGTTCTACGTGTTCGAGGGCATGAAGGACAACGAGGTCGGGCTCTATTCGAAGATGCACCATGCCGCAATCGACGGCGGCGCTGGTGCCGCCCTGACCAACATGATCTACGACATCTCGCCGATCCCGCGGAAGGTCGATCCGCCGGCCGCGGGATCCAAGTCGGGACAGGAGCCGCGTGACATCGCCGCCAACCTGCTCGATTCCTATCAGCAGCTGTTCAACCAGCCGCTCGACGCCGGCAAGGCCGCCCAGAACCTGCAATTGCCGCGCACCGGCAAGAGCGACATCGGCTCGATCCTGTTCGACAATGCGATGTACCAGATCGAGAGCGCGGTGCGCTTTGCCGGCAATATCCCGACCATGGTCAAGAGCGTCTCCGAGGTGCTTGGCAAGGTCGCCGATCCGAAGTCGCGCGAGAGTCTCGCCAGCATGGTGTCGCCGCCGACCATGCTCAACAAGACCATCTCCTCGGAGCGAAGCTTCGCCGGCGTCTCGATCCCGCTGTCGCGGGCGAAGGCGCTGGCCAAGCAGGCCGGCGGCAAGCTCAACGACGTCGTGTTGGCGCTCGCCTCCGGCGTGGTCCGGCGTTACCTGAAGGAGTACAGCACGCTGCCGGCGAAATCGCTGACCGCGGCGGTGCCGATCTCGCTGCGCGAGGAGGGTAACACCGAAGCCAATAACCAGGTGTTCGGCATGATCTGCGCGATCGCGACCAACATCGACGATCCCAAGGCGCGGCTCGAAGCCATCATCGCGCAATCGACCAAGTCCAAGGAGATGTCGCACCCCCTGCGCGCGCTGATGCCCCAGGTCTCCAACATCTCGATGCTCGGCGCGCCGATCATGGTGCAGATCCTGGCGCTGCTCTACAGCCGCTCGAACCTGTCGGACGTGCTGCCGCCGGCCGCGAACATCACGGTGTCCAACGTGCCGGGGCCGCGGCAGACGCTCTACGCTGCCGGCGCGGAGCTATTGCACATCTTCCCGGTGTCGATCTCGACGCACGGGCAGGCGCTCAACATCACCGTGCAGAGCTATCGCGACCAGCTCGATTTCGGCTTCATCGTCGGCGCCAACATCATTCCGCATGTGCAGGTGATGTGCGACATGCTGCCGGAGGAGTTCGCCGCGCTGGAGGCGGCCTACGCGCCGCCGGCGACCGACATCAAGGGTGCCGCTGAGTAGGAATGGTTCGATGATTGAAATGCCACCGCTCAAGTTCGTGCAGACGAACGGAATCCGCATGGGCTATTACGAAGCTGGCCCGAACACCGACATGCCGCCGATGGTGCTGTGCCACGGCTGGCCCGAGCTCGCCTTCTCCTGGCGTCACCAGATCAAGGCGCTGAGCGAGGCCGGCATCCGCGTGATCGCGCCCGACCAACGCGGTTATGGCGCGACCGACCGGCCCGAGCCGGTCGAGGCTTACGACATCGAGCACCTGACCGGCGACCTCGTCGGGCTCCTCGATCATTTGAATATCGACAAGGCAATCTTCGTCGGTCACGACTGGGGTGGCTTCATTGTCTGGCAGATGCCGTTGCGCCACATTGAGCGGGTTGCGGGGGTGGTCGGCGTCAACACGCCTCATACCAACCGCGCCTGGGCCGATCCGATCGAGCTCCTGCGCGCGCGCTTCGGCGACAAGATGTACATCGTGCAGTTCCAGGATCCGGCGCGTGAACCCGACAAGATCTTTGGCAGTCGCGTCGAGCAAACCTTCGATGCTTTCATGCGCAAGCCGGTGCCGCGCCCGCCAGACGCTCCGGCAGAGGAGGTGGTTGCCGGCGTCGGCGCTTCGCCGCGGGTCAATCTGGCGTTTCCGCAAATGATTGCTGCCTATGATGCGAAGCACGATCCGCGTACGCCCATCCTGTCACCGGAAGAGAAGAAGGTGTTCGTCGACAATTTCACCAGAACCGGCTTTACCGGCGGTATCAACTGGTACCGCAACATGTCGCGCAACTGGACGCGTGCCGAAGGGCTCGATCATACGGTGCGCGTACCGTCGCTGATGATCATGGCCGAGAACGACGCGGTGCTGCCGCCGTCCTCCGCCGATGGCATGGACAAGCTGATTCCCGATCTCGAGAAGTATCTGGTGAAGGATAGCGGCCATTGGACGCAGCAGGAGAAGCCGGAAGAGGTCAGCGCCAAGCTGATCGAATGGCGTAGAAGGCGATTTGGGTGAGGACGCAGACGTCATCCCGGGGCGATGCATAGCATCGAACCCGGGATCTCGAGATTCCGGGTCTGGTCCTTCGGACCATCCCGGAATGACGCAAGGCAGGGGGAAACGCACGTCAATGTCATCCAAGAACCGTCTGGACCCGATCCCGCATCCGCCGACCAAGCCTGTGGTCGGCAACATGCTGTCGCTGGACTCGGCCGCCCCCGTGCAGCATTTGACGCGGCTCGCCAAGGAGCTCGGTCCGATCTTTTGGCTCGACATGATGGGCTCGCCGATTGTGGTCGTCTCGGGCCACGATCTCGTCGATGAGCTCTCCGACGAGAAGCGTTTCGACAAGACGGTGCGCGGCGCGCTGCGGCGCGTGCGCGCGGTTGGCGGCGACGGCCTGTTCACGGCCGACACCCGCGAGCCGAACTGGAGCAAGGCGCACAACATCCTGCTCCAGCCGTTCGGCAACCGCGCCATGCAGTCCTACCACCCGAGCATGGTCGATATCGCGGAGCAGCTTGTCCAGAAGTGGGAGCGGCTGAATGCCGACGACGAGATCGACGTCGTCCACGACATGACGGCGCTGACGCTGGACACCATCGGCCTGTGCGGTTTCGAGTATCGCTTCAATTCGTTCTACCGGCGCGACTACCATCCCTTCGTCGAGTCGCTGGTGCGCTCGCTCGAAACCATCATGATGACCCGCGGCCTGCCGTTCGAGCAGCTCTGGATGCAGAAGCGGCGCAAGACGCTCGCCGAAGACGTCGCCTTCATGAACAAGATGGTCGACGAGATCATCGCCGAGCGGCGCAAGAGCGCGGAGGGGATCGACGACAAGAAGGACATGCTCGCCGCGATGATGACTGGCGTCGACCGTTCGACCGGCGAGCAGCTCGACGATGTCAACATCCGCTACCAGATCAACACGTTCCTGATCGCGGGCCATGAGACCACCAGCGGCCTGTTGTCCTACACGCTCTATGCGCTGCTCAAGCACGCGGACATCCTCAAGAAGGCCTATGACGAGGTCGATCGTGTCTTCGGCCCCGACGTCAACGCGAAGCCGACCTACCAGCAGGTGACGCAGCTCACCTACATCACGCAGATTCTGAAAGAGGCGCTGCGGCTGTGGCCGCCGGCGCCGGCCTATGGCATCTCGCCGCTGAAGGACGAGACGCTCGGCGGCGGCAAGTACAAGCTCCGGAAGGGCACCTTCACCACCATCCTGGTGACGGCGCTGCATCGCGATCCCAGCGTCTGGGGACCGAATCCGGACGCCTTCGATCCCGAGAATTTCAGCCGTGAGGCGGAGGCCAAGCGGCCGGTCAATGCCTGGAAACCGTTCGGCAACGGCCAGCGCGCCTGCATCGGCCGCGGCTTTGCCATGCACGAGGCCGCGCTCGCGCTCGGCATGATCCTGCAGCGCTTCAAGCTGATCGATCACCAGCGCTATCAGATGCATCTGAAGGAAACTCTGACGATGAAGCCGGAAGGCTTCAAGATCAAGGTGCGTCCGCGCGCCGATCGCGAGCGTGGCGCCTATGGCGGGCCCATCGCGGCTATGTCCTCGGCGCCGAAGGCGGCGCGCCAGCCGACGGCCCGGCCCGGCCATAACACGCCGATGCTGGTGCTTTACGGCTCCAATCTCGGCACCGCCGAGGAACTCGCGACGCGCATGGCTGATCTCGCCGAGATCAACGGCTTTGCCGTGCATCTCGGCCCGCTCGACGATTACGTCGGAAAGCTGCCGCAGGAGGGCGGCGTTCTGATCATCTGCGCGTCCTACAACGGCGCGCCGCCTGACAACGCGACGCAGTTCGTCAAATGGCTCGGCGGCGATCTGCCGAAAGATGCCTTCGCCGGCGTGCGCTACGCCGTGTTCGGCTGCGGCAACAGCGACTGGGCTGCGACCTATCAATCGGTGCCGCGCCTGATTGACGAGCAATTGTCGTCGCATGGTGCGCGCGCGGTTTATCCGCGCGGCGAGGGCGATGCGCGCAGCGATCTCGACGGCCAGTTCCAGAAATGGTTCCCGGCGGCGGCCCAGGTCGCGACGAAGGAGTTCGGCATCGACTGGAATTTCACCCGCACTGCCGAAGATGATCCGCTCTATGCGATCGAGCCGGTAGCGGTCACAGCCGTCAACACCATCGTCGCCCAGGGCGGTGCTGTCGCAATGAAGGTGCTCGCCAACGACGAGCTTCAGAACAAGGGCGGATCCAATCCATCCGAGCGTTCGACGCGCCACATCGAGGTGCAGCTGCCGTCCAACGTCGCCTACCGCGTCGGCGATCATTTGAGTGTCGTGCCACGCAACGATCCGACCCTGGTGGATTCGGTCGCCCGCCGCTTCGGCTTCCTGCCCGCCGACCAGATCAGGCTTCAGGTCGCCGAGGGCCGCCGTGCGCAATTGCCGGTAGGGGATGCCGTGTCGGTCGGCCGCCTGCTCAGCGAGTTCGTCGAGCTGCAGCAGGTCGCGACGCGCAAGCAGATCCAGATCATGGCCGAGCACACCCGGTGCCCGGTCACCAAGCCGAAGCTGCTCGCCTTCGTCGGCGAGGAGCCTGAGCCGCTCGAGCGTTACCGCAGCGAGATTCTAACCAGTCGCAAATCGGTGTTCGATCTGCTGCTCGAATATCCCGCCTGCGAATTGCCGTTCCATGTCTATCTGGAAATGCTTTCGCTGCTGGCGCCGCGCTATTACTCGATCTCGTCCTCGCCGTCGGTCGACCCGGCGCGCTGCAGCGTCACGGTCGGCGTGGTCGAAGGGCCGGCCGCCTCCGGCCGCGGCACCTACAAGGGCATCTGCTCGAACTACCTCGCCAACCGTCGCGCGGGCGATGCGATCTACGCCACCGTACGCGAGACCAAGGCCGGCTTCCGGCTTCCCGACGATCCCTCGGTGCCCATCATCATGATCGGCCCCGGCACGGGCCTCGCGCCGTTCCGCGGCTTCCTTCAGGAGCGGGCGGCGCGCAAGGCGAAGGGCGCCACCCTCGGACCCGCGATGCTGTTTTTCGGCTGCCGCCATCCCGATCAGGATTTTCTCTACGCGGACGAGCTGAAGGCGCTGGCGGCGAGCGGCATCACGGAACTCTTCACGGCGTTCTCGCGCGCGGACGGACCGAAGACCTATGTGCAGCACCTGCTCGCCGCGCAGAAGGACAAGGTCTGGCCGCTGATCGGGCAGGGCGCGATCATCTATGTCTGCGGCGACGGCGGCAAGATGGAGCCGGACGTGAAGGCGGCACTGGTCGCGATCCATCGCGAGAACAGCGGCAGCGACGCGGCCGCAGCTGCGCGCTGGATCGAGGAGATGGGGACGAAGAACCGGTATGTGCTGGACGTCTGGGCGGGTGGGTGATTGTTCGCCCGATCATGCTAAACGTCCCTCATGATTCCCTGGGAAAAAATCGATACCGCCAAGATCCCCGGCTCCGACGAGGAGCTCCGCTTGATGCGGCGGGGCAAGGAGTTTTCCATCAAGCTCGGCACCAACGAGCTGATGAACAACCGCCTGTCGGGCTCGGAGGCCGCGCTCGCAACGCTCGCGGCGAAGCAGATCGAGACGGTCGCAAAACCCGTCGTCCTGATCGGCGGCCTCGGCATGGGCTTTACGCTGCGTGCAGCGCTGGCGGTGCTTGGCGCCAAGGCGAAAATCGTGGTCTCCGAGCTCGTGCCTGCGGTGGTCACCTGGGCACGTGGACCGATGGCGGAGGTCTTCGGCGATAGCCTCGATGATGCCAGGGTCAGCATCCGGGAAACCGATGTCGGCGAAGTCATCCGTGCCAAGAGCGCGGCCTTCGACGCTATCCTGCTTGACGTCGACAACGGCCCCGAGGGGCTGACCCGCAAAGGCAATGATGCGCTCTACAGCGCAAGCGGGCTGGCGGCGGCGAAGACAGCACTGCGGCCGGGCGGCGTGCTCGCCGTCTGGTCGTCGGGACCCAATCCCGCCTTCACCAAGCGCCTTAAGCGCGCGGGCTTCGACGTCAATGAAGTCGCCGTCCGCGCCACCGGCAGAGGCGGCGGCGCGCGCCACGTAATCTGGATGGCGAGGAAGAGTTAAGCCGCCTGCGCGGCCGCGCCATGCGCGTGCTTGTCGATGGCGCCAATGATCTCGGGCCAGAACCGCATCGGCAGCGCGTGGCCCATGCCCTCGATCATCAACAGTTTTGCGTTCGGGATTGACGCCGCCGTGTCCTTGCCGCCCTCGGGCCGCACCAGCGGGTCGACGGTGCCGTGAATGACCAGCGTCGGCGCCTGCACGGCGTGCAGCCTTTCCTTGCGACTGCCGGACGCCAGCACGGCGCGGAGCTGGCGGCCGACGCCGGCTGGATTGAGCCCGCGCGCGAACACGCGCTCGGCGCGTTCAGGATCGAGCGCTTCCTCCTCCGGGAAATGCCCGGCGCGCAGCACCTTCCAGGTCTGGCCGTAGCGGACGATGAACTCTTCCTTGCTGCGCGGCGGCGGCGCCATCAGCATTGCGGCCGCCTCACGCGTCGGCGGCGGGACGCGCGGATTGCCTGTCGTCGACATGATCGAGGTCAGCGATCGCACGCGCTGCGGGAACGACAGCGTCACCTCCTGCGCGATCATTCCGCCCATGGACGCACCGACAAGATGCGCCGACTTGATCCCGAGCGCGTCCATCAGCCCGACCGTGTCTTTCGCCATGTCGATCAGCCTGTAGGTTGCCGCGACGGGAATCTTGAAGAAGCGTAGCTTGAGCAGCTCGAGTGGCGTCAACCGCTTGCCGCCCGTCAGATGGCCCGACTTGCCGATGTCGCGGTTGTCGAAGCGGATCACGCGGAAGCCGCGTGCGGCAAGCTGCTCGCAGAACGCATCGTCCCAGTGGATCATCTGGGCGCCTAATCCCATGATCAGCAGCAGCGGCTCGGCATTGTCGTTGCCGAAGATCTCGTAGCAGATGTCGATGCCGTTGGCGCGGACGGTCTGAGGCGGCTGACGGGCGTTCACGGGCGCTTTCCCTTGGCTTTTTGCTCGATTGTGTATCGCACGGTTTCCCGTTGCAATGAAAGCCGCACGCGGCACCGAGCCGCTGCTTGCCGGTTGACCGGCACGGCGCAACGGTGTGGTATGGCGGAAAAAGAAGGGCATCGAAGCTCTCGACATCTGGAGGACGCCGATGACCGACAAGACCAATGACCCGGTCGCCATGTGGCAAAAGATGGTCGGTGAGATGGAGAAGGGGTTCAACTCCTTCGCCAACCAGGCCATGTCGTCACCCGAGTTTTCGCGGGCGATGAACCGTGCGGGGGGAGTTGCTGCAGGTGCTCAGAAGCAGCTCGGCGAACTCATGGAGAAGTATCTGGTCTCCATGAACCTGCCGAGCCGGGAGCAGGTCACAGGCCTTGCCGAAAGGCTGCAAGCTATCGAAGGCCAGATCGGTGAGATCAAGTCGCTGCTGAGCCAGATGGCTGCAAGTGCCGGCGTGTCTCAGGGGGCCGATTCCGCATTGCGGCCGCCACGCACCAAGCGTCCGCCGTCTGAGGGCGGAGAGCAGGCATGAATGCAGCTCCCGGACTTGATTTCGCATCTATCCCGGAACGCATCCAATCCGAGGTGCAGCGCGCCATCCAGCGCAGCATCAAGGGCGTCGAATATTTCTCGACCTCGGGTCCGTCACTTGGATCGACGCCTAAGGATGTGCTGCATTCGCGCGGCACGATGAGCCTCTATCACTATCGGCCGATGTCGGACGAGATCTACCGTGTGCCGGTGCTGATCGTGATGGCGACCACCAACCGCGGCTACATCCTCGACCTCGTGCCCGGCCAGAGCTTTATCGAATTCCTGCTCAAGCGCGGTTACGACGTCTATATGCTCGACTGGAGTGCGCCACGGCCGGAGGAGAAGAGCCTGCGGATGGAGGACTACGTCCTCGACTTCATCCCGGACTGCGTCCGCCGGGTACAGGCTGATTCCGGTGAGCAGGACGTCTCGGTCATCGGCTATTGCTTCGGCGGCGTGCTGTCGCTGCTCTACGGCGCGATCCACAAGGACGGGCCGATGAAGAATTTGATCTGCTTCACCACGCCGATCGACTTCCGAGAGATGAAGCTGTTCTCGAACTTCTCCGACCGTCGCTATTTCGACGTCGACCATCTCGTCGACAGTGTCGGCAACGTGCCGCCGGAGATGATCCTGTCCTCGTTCGAGATGTTGCGTCCGGCCTCGCGCACGGTCAGCCAGATCCAGCTCTGGGAAAACATCTGGAACGACGAGTTCGTCAAGTCCTACCGCATGTTCGACCGTTGGGCGACCGACACGCTGCCGCTGGCGGGCGAGTATTTCCGCGCCATCACCAAGGACCTGATGTGGGACAACAAGCTGTTCAACGACACCATGTCGGTCGGCGGCCGGCCTGCGAAGCTCGACAACATCAAGGTGCCGATTCTGCATGCGGTCGCCGAGCATGATCACATCGTGCCGTATGACGCCGCCAAGCACCTGATCGCGAAGATTGGATCCGCGGACAAGGAAGAGGTGATGCTGAAGGGCGGTCACGTCTCGCTCGTCGCGGGAGCCAACGCCGTCAAGCGGCTGTGGCCGAAACTGGATTCTTGGCTAGGGAAGAGATCGACATGAGCGAGCAGCGTTCCTATCCGCGCCACGTCAAGACCGACGCCGGCGATATCGAGATTCGCCTGATGTCGCCCGCGGATGAAGCCGCGGTGCTCGCCTTCGGCAAAGGCCTGCCGACCCACGATTTGCTGTTTTTGCCGCGCAATATCAGCGAACCGAAGGTGCTGTCGGCCTGGGTCAAGGAGATCGAGCGTGGCGCGATTACGAGCCTGCTTGCGGTTAGGGACGGTAAGGTCGTCGGCTGCGGCACGCTGGTGCGCGATCCGCACTCCTGGTCACCCCATGTCGGCGAGATCCGCATGGTCGTCTCGCTCGAAGTTCGCGGGAAGGGGGTAGGGCGGGCGCTGTCGCAGGAGACCTTTGCGCTCGCGCTCGGTGCGGGCCTGGAGAAACTTTCGGTTCAGATGACGGTCGACCAGCAGGCTGCGATCGCCGTATTCGAGAGCCTCGGTTTCAAGGCCGAAGCGCTGCTGCGCGACCATGTCCGGGACGTCAACGGCAAGACCCACGACATCGTCGTGCTCGGCCACAACATCGCGCAGGTCCAGGCCCAGATGGAGGCCTACGGGCTGCCAGGCGCCGTCCAGCACTAGGACCGCCGTCCAGCCACCGCTCTAGGGAACCCGCTTGGCCAGGGAGGCATCAGATTGCCGCCCGTTAAGGCTATTCACAGTTTCGTGATATCGCAGTGCAATATGAATATTGCATCGCACAATTGACTGTGCCATATAAGCCGTGCCCCGGGCCAATGCGGACGGGGTGAGCCCATAGCTCAAACCAATGAGGATGGAGAGAACCCCATGACCACTGAAACCAACACCGCTTTCGAGGGCTTCAAGGACGCTTTCAAGAACATCCAGAATCTGGAAGTTCCCGAGGCCGCCCGCGAGTTCGTCAAGAAGACCGCCAACACCGCCAAGGATCGTGCTGCCGAGGCCTTCGCAGGCTCCGAGCGCGTGACCGCCGCCGTCGAGAACGCGGTGACCGAATCCGTCGCTGAGGCCGGCAAGATCAGCCGCAACATCCAGCAGGCGATCTATGACGACGCCCAGGCGTTCTTCGCCGGCATCGACAAGCTTGCTTCCGCCAAGTCGGTCAGCGAAGCCGTCGAGATCCAGTCGAGCCTGCTCCGCGCCCGCGGCGAAGTGTTCGTCTCGCCTGCCAAGGCGACCGCCGACTATTTCGGCCAGCTCGCCGCCAACGGTGCGAAGTCCGCTCAGGACAATTTTGCCAAGGTCTACAACAAGACCGCCTGATCCGGCGCCCTGAGTGAAAACTGAAATTTGAGGCCCGCTTCGGCGGGCCTTTTGTTTCTGCGTTGCCGTCATTGTGACTGACCGTCATTCCGGGGCGCCCGAAGGGCGAACTCTGGTGCGCTCTTGCGCACCAGAGAATCTCGAGCTTCTCAGGTGCGCAAGAGCGCACCATAGTTCGATGCTTCGCATCGCCCCGGAATGACGTAATCTCCCATCCGTCATGAATGCACCCGCCACCTTCTCCTTCGACACTCCCGGCGATGCCGAACGCGCGGCCGAGCTGCGCCGCGTGAAGGCGCTGGCGACGCTGGTCTTGGCCGCGACGCTTCTGCTCTTCATCGTCGCGAAATGGCTGCTGCCGGTGCATCCCGTGTTCGGCTTCATCGCCGCCTTCGCGGAAGCCGCGACCATCGGCGGGCTTGCCGACTGGTATGCCGTGGTCGCGCTGTTCAAGCGTCCGCTCGGCCTGCCGATCCCGCATACCGCGATCATCCAGAGCAACCAGGCCCGGATCGCCGACAAGCTCGGCGAATTCATCCAGGTGCATTTCCTCGAGGCCGGTCCGGTCGAGGCCAAGCTGAAGGAGATCGATTTCGGCTCCTTCGTCGCCGACTGGCTGCGCGACCGCAAGCGCAGCGACGATCTCGCGCGCTTCGCGCTCCGCCTGTTCCCGGAAGCCGTCTCGGCGACGGAGAGCTCGGGCCTGATGACCTTCATCATCCGCCGCATGTCTTCGCAGCTCCAGGCCATCGACCTCGCCCCGCTCGCGGCCGGCACGTTGCGCGGCTTCGTGGCGGAGGGACACCATCAGATCCTGTTCGACGATCTCCTGCGCGTGATGCACGAGACGCTGAACCAGAAAGAGACGATGGGGATGATCCGGGAGAAAGTGCGCGCGGAATTGCCAACCCTGCTGCGGCTCTATCGCGCGGACAAGTTTCTGGTGAACAAGATCGTGGCGTCCGCCACCGCCTTCTTCAATGAAGTGCGCAGCGATCCCAAACATCCGTTCCGCGGCGAGTTCGATCGCATGGTGCTGAGCTTCGTCGACCGGCTCGGCACCGATCAGGCCTATATCGACCGGATCGACGGGCTGAAGCGCGATCTGCTTGCGCGGCCCGAGCTTGCCGATCTCGCCCGCACCGTCTGGGCCAACACGCGCTCTTTCATCGAGCGCAGCGCGAGCGGCGAGACGCAGGTGCTGCAGCATCATCTCGCCGGCATGTTCGTCGCCGCAGGAGAAGCGCTCGCGGGCGATGCCGAGCTGCGCGGCGAGATCAACAAGGGGCTGGTAACGGTGCTGCGCAGCTTCGTCGCCGACCAGAAAAGCGGCGTCTCCATCTTCATCTCCGACCAGGTCAAGGCGTGGGACATGGCGCAGTTGATTTCGCTGATCGAAATCAACATCGGGCGCGACCTGCAATACATCCGCTTCAACGGTTCGCTGATCGGTGGGCTCGCCGGGCTGGTGCTCTACTCCGTAGAATACCTGCTCCGATTGCTGTGACTTTTGCGTCACGGACGTTAGCATTAACGCGCGGGCCTATTGTCGCCCCGCGACTCTCCCGCTTGAATGTCGGGAACCGGCCGCCTAGCTGATTCATGCTGCGCTGCGGAACGATCAAGAAGCCGGCGTATTGGAATTCATGCCCATTTGCCGGCATCGCGCCCGGCGTCTTCTCAGGGGAAACATTGATGACCGCTACTGCCCAGACGCTGCGTCCGCCGTCGAGAACACTGATGTTTCTGGAAGGGCGCGCGATCCACGAGTTCGGCGCGTTCCTCGGCGCGCTGCCGCTGCTGAGCCTTGCGCCGCGCGGCGATGGGCATCCGGTGCTGGTGCTGCCGGGCCTCGTGGCCTCGGATGCATCCACGCGTGCGTTGCGGACGTTTCTGACCAGCAAGGGTTATGCGGTGAGCGGCTGGCGCCAGGGCCGCAACTATGGTCTGCGCGAGGGCGTGCAGCATGCCATGGTCGATCTGGTCGAGGAGCTCAGCGACACCCATGGCCGCAAGATCAGCCTGGTCGGCTGGAGCCTTGGCGGCCTCTATGCACGTCAGCTCGCCAAGATGATGCCCGAGCGCGTGCGCCAGGTGATCACGCTCGGCAGCCCCTTCGCCGGCAATCCCCGCTCCACCAACGCCTGGCGCGTCTATGAATGGGCGAGCGGGCGGAAGTCCGACGAGATCGACCCGCGGTTCGGCGGCGAGCTCGCTGTCCCGCCGCCGGTGCCGACCACCGCCATCTTCAGCCGCACCGACGGCGTCTGCGCCTGGCAGGGCTGCATGGAAAAGACGGGCGCCCAGACCGAGAGCATCGAGGTCGAGAGCAGCCATTGCGGCATGGGCCATCATCCCGCCGTGGTCTATGCGGTAGCGGACCGGCTCGCGCAGAAGGAAGGCCAGTGGCGGCCGTTCGATCGTAGCGGCTGGCACAGCCTGGCGTATCCCGATCCGCATCGGTAGTGCGCTTCCTCACCTCGCCCCGCTTGCGGGGAGAGGTCGGATCGCATCGGAGATGCGATCCGAGGGGGAGTCTCCGCGACTCCCACTCTCACCGAATGCGCGGAGGCTCCCCCTCATCCCGACCTTCTCCCCGCAAGCGGGGAGAAGGAGAAGTGGCGTCGCTCCGGTCCATTGTCGCGCCTGTATCAAACGCGCTATGCCTCGGGCATGGCGCATCCGTTGTCCCGCATCATCGACCAGCTCAAGCGCGAACCCTCGCGCACCGGCTCCATCGTCATCACCGTGTTCGGCGACGCCATCGTGCCGCGCGGCAGCTCAGTGTGGCTCGGCACGCTGCTGGAATTCTTTCAAGGGCTCGACGTCGACAGCGGCGTGGTGCGCACCGCGATGTCGCGGCTTGCGGCCGATGGCTGGCTCACGCGGGAAAAGGTCGGCCGCAACAGCTTCTATCGGCTGGCCGAGAAGGGCCGCCAGACGTTCGAGGCTGCGACGCGCCACATCTACGATCCGCCGCCATCGGATTGGACCGGCCGCTTCGAGCTGCTGCTGATCGGCAATGGCGAGGACCGCGACGCCTCGCGTGAGGCGCTGCGCAACGCCGGCTTCGGCAGTCCGCTGCCGGGCGTCTGGGTCGCGCCGTCGGGGGTGCCAGTCCCGGATGAAGCTTCGGGCGCGATCCGTCTCGAGGTCTCGGCGGAGGATGACAGCGGGCGTCGACTGCTCAGCGCGAGTTGGCCGCTGGATCGCACCGCGGATGCCTATCTGAAATTCATGAAGACGTTCGAGCCGCTGCGCGCCGCGATCGGCCGCGGCACGGATCTGTCCGAGGCCGACGCCTTCACTGCGCGCATCCTCTTGATCCACCATTACCGCCGCGTCGTGCTGCGCGATCCGCTGCTGCCCGAAAGCCTGCTGCCGACGAACTGGCCGGGCAGGGCCGCACGGGACCTGTGCGGCGAAATCTATCGTGCGCTGCTTGCCCCCTCCGAACAATGGCTTGATGGACATGGAACCAACGAAAAGGGGCCATTGCCGCCAGCGCGGAAGCTGCTGGAAAGGAGGTTCGAGGCCTGAGTTTTATGTTACAGAAATATCTTGCATGACGTAATTATTGTTATATATTCTCTCCCAATAAATCGGGAGGATGCGCATGTATACCCAGGCGCTGAATACGGCCGAGACCAACGACCGCAGTCTTGAGGACGCAGGCCGAGCTGCGCAGTTCCAGGCCCGCATCGATGTCGAGGAGCGCATCGAGCCGAACGACTGGATGCCGGCGGCCTATCGCAAGACGCTCACACGCCAGATTTCCCAGCACGCCCATTCCGAAATCGTCGGCATGCTGCCCGAAGGCAACTGGATCACCCGCGCGCCGACCCTGCGCCGCAAGGCCGCGCTCCTCGCCAAGGTGCAGGACGAGTGCGGCCACGGTCTCTATCTCTACGCCGCGGCCGAGACGCTCGGCACCTCGCGCGAAGAGCTGGTCGACGCCATGCT
The DNA here is from genome assembly GCF_014198315.1 of Bradyrhizobium sp. CIR48. NCBI lineage: Bacteria > Pseudomonadati > Pseudomonadota > Alphaproteobacteria > Hyphomicrobiales > Nitrobacteraceae > Bradyrhizobium > Bradyrhizobium sp. CIR48. Next base: position 315,861 of record NZ_JACIHG010000005.1, on the reverse strand, counting down.
CGCGGGCAAAGCCAAGTATTCCTCGATCTTCAACTATCCGACGCTGACCTGGGCCGACATCGGCACCATTGGTTGGCTGGTCGACGGCGCCGCGATCATGAACCAGATCCCGCTGTGCCGCTGCTCCTATGGACCCTATGCGCGCGCGATGATCCGCGTCTGCAAGGAAGAATCCTTCCATCAGCGCCAGGGCTACGAGATCATGCTGACGCTGTGCCGCGGCTCGGACGAGCAGAAGGCGATGGCGCAGGATGCGCTGAATAGATGGTGGTGGCCGGTGCTGATGATGTTCGGCCCGCCAGATAGCACGAGCCAGCATAGCGACACTTCGACGAAGTGGAAGATCAAGCGTTTCTCCAACGACGAGCTGCGCCAGAAGTTCGTCGATGCCACCGTGCCGCAGGCGCAATATCTCGGCCTCACCATTCCCGATCCCGGCATGATTCAGGATGCCGACGGGCACTGGCGTTACAGCGAGATCGACTGGACCGAGTTCAAGCAGGTCCTTGCCGGCAACGGTCCGTGCAATCGCGATCGCATGGCTGCGCGCCGCAAGGCGCACGAAGACGGCGCCTGGGTGCGCGAAGCCGCCGCCGCCTATGCGGCCAAACGTGCGCATCGCCAGACCGCGCAAGCCGCGGAATAGGGAGACCAATATGGCCACGCCGAACACACCGCTGTGGGAAGTCTTCATTCGCAGCCGCAACGGGCTCGCGCACAAGCATGTGGGTTCGCTGCATGCGAGCGACGCGACGATGGCTCTGCAGGCCGCCCGCGACATCTACACCCGCCGCGGTGAAGGCCTGTCGATCTGGGTCGTGCCGTCGACCGCGATCACCGCGAGCGATCCCGCCGAAAAAGGCATGATGTTCGAGCCGGCGGAATCGAAGATCTACCGGCATCCGACGTTCTACGAGGTTCCGGAAGAAGTAGGGCATATGTGATGTCCGTCGCCAACATCGAGGTCTCCGAAACGCCGCTGGTGCTCTACGCGCTGCGCCGCGCCGACGATGCGTTGATCCTCGGCCATCGGCTGTCGGAATGGTGCGGGCACGCACCGATGCTGGAAGAGGACATGGCGCTCTCCAACATCGCGCTCGACCTCATCGGTCAGGCGCGCGAGCTTTACAGCTACGCAGCCAAGGCCGAAGGCAAGGACAACGACGAGGACAAGCTCGCTTATCTGCGCGACGTCAGGCAGTATCGCAACCTGCTGCTGGTCGAGCAGCCGAACGGCGATTTTGCCCAGACGCTGGTGCGACAGTTCTTCTATTCCGCGTTCGCCGACCTCTACTGGCGCGCGATGATGAATTCGCGCGACACGACGCTGGCCGCGATTGCCGCCAAATCTGAGAAGGAGAGCGCCTATCATTTGCGCCACGCCTCGGAGTGGCTCATCCGGCTCGGCGACGGCACCGATGAGAGCCACGCCCGCGCGCAGGCCGCGATCGACCAGCTCTGGGCCTTCACCGGCGAGATATTTGCCGTCGATGAGGGCGAGCGCGCGCTGATCCATGCCGGTATCGCAATCGATCCCGGCACCTTGCGTGGTCGCTGGTTGCAAACGCTTTCCGATGTCGCCAGTGAAGCCACGCTGGTCCTGCCGCAGAACGACTGGATGCAGCAGGGCGGCCGCGTGGGCCGGCACAGCGAACATCTCGGCCATCTCCTGTCCGAGCTGCAATCGATGCAGCGCACCTTTCCGGGGCTGACATGGTGAGCGTGCTCGACCGTGACAGCGAACTGCGCCGGCGCGCCTGGGACGCCGCGGCGAGCGTGGTCGATCCCGAAATTCCAGTGCTGACCATCGCCGACCTCGGCGTGCTGCGCGAGGTTGCGCTCGACGGCGATCACGTCGAGGTCGCGATCACCCCGACCTATTCCGGCTGTCCGGCGATGAACATGATCGCGCTGGAAATCGAGGTCGCGCTGGAGCGCGCCGGTTTTCGTCGGTCAAAAGTCCGCACCGTGCTGTCGCCGGCCTGGACCACCGACTGGATGAGCGAGGAGGGTCGCCACAAGCTGCGCGCCTACGGCATCGCGCCGCCGCGGGCTTCAAGCTCGCGCCGGGCACTGTTTGGTGAACAGGCAGTGGCCTGCCCGCAATGCGGCTCGGAGAACACCGAGCTGCTGTCTGAATTCGGCTCGACCTCCTGCAAAGCGCTGTGGCGCTGCAAGTCCTGCCGCGAACCGTTCGATTACTTCAAGTGTCATTGACCATGTCAGCCACCGCACCCCGCTTCCATCGCCTGGCCGTCAACGATCTCCGCCGCGAGGCGTCCGACGCCATCTCGATGACTTTCACCATCCCCGGCGAACTCGCCGGCGAGTACGCTTTCACGCCTGGCCAATACCTCACGCTCCGCACCACGCTGGACGGTGAGGAGGTGCGCCGCTCCTATTCGATCTGTTCCGGCCCTGATGACGGCGAGATCCGCATCGCCGTGAAGAAGGTCGACGGCGGTGCGTTTTCGAACTGGGCAGCCGAAGATCTCAAATGCGGCGACGAACTCGATGTGATGACGCCGACGGGCCGCTTCGGTGCGATTCCTCACGCGGATGCCGGACGCATCCATGTCGGGTTCGCCGCAGGCTCCGGCATCACGCCGATCCTGTCGATCGTCAAGGGCACGGTCGCGCGTGAGCCGGACAGCCGCTTCTTCCTGTTCTACGGCAACCGCACCACCGACAACATCATGTTCCTTGAAGCGCTCGAGGAACTGAAGGACCGCTTCATCGATCGCCTCTCGATCTTCCACGTCATCTCCGGCGAGGAGCAGGACATCCCGATCCTGCACGGCCGGCTCGACGGCGACAAGGTGAGGGTGCTGCTGCGCTCGCTGGTGCCGGCGGGAAGCGTCGATCAAGTCTACGTTTGCGGGCCCCTCGGCATGAGCGAGGATATCGAGACCACCTGCCGCGAGCTCGGCATCCTGCAGGAGCGCATCCACGTCGAGCGCTTCGTCTCCGAGTTCGGCGGCAAGCCGCGGCCGAAGAAGGCGGTCGCGCCCGACGCGCCACCGAAGGCGATCGCCTCGCTGATCATCGATGGCAAGCGCCGCGACGTGCCGGTCGCGCAGGACGAGGCGATCCTCGATGCCGCGCTGCGCGCCGGCGTCGATCTACCCTTCGCCTGCAAGGGCGGCATGTGCTCGACCTGCCGCGCCAAGCTGGTCGAGGGTGAAGCGCCGATGGACATCAACTATTCGCTGGAGCCCTGGGAGCTGAAGGCCGGGTTCGTTCTGACCTGCCAGGCCAAGCCGTCGTCAGAGCGGGTCGTGGTCGATTATGACCATGTCTGAGCCGGTGCTTCAGACGCTGACGATGCAAATGCGTCGCATTATTTGACAGTTTTGGCCAACCAGCAGAACATCATGGGCAAACATCTGGCCGGGAGAAGCGCGTGAACGTCAAAGCCGCCCTGTCGCCTGAGGATATTGCCCGCGCCTGCGCTGAGGCGATGTGGACGGAGGACGATGCCTCCAAGGGGCTCGGCATGGAGATCGTCGAGATTGGCCCCGGCTTCGCGACGCTCGCAATGACGGTGCGGCCGGACATGGTCAATGGCCAACGCATTGCCCATGGCGGCTTCATCTTCACGCTTGCCGATTCCGCCTTCGCGTTTGCCTGCAACTCGCACAACGAACGCGTGGTCGCAGCGCAGGGGCAGATCACCTTCATCAAGCCGGGCAGGCTCGGCGACCGCCTCGTTGCAAAGGCGCGCGAGATCACCCGCGGCGGCCGCTCCGGCATCTATGACGTGCGAGTTACCGCCGGTGACGTCGTCGTCGCCGAATTCCGCGGGCATTCGCGCGTCATTCCCGGCACGTGGCTGCCGACGCAAGACAAATAAAAGAACCAATCAATGTGGGGAAACGAGGATGGCTTCGACGAAGCTGAGGGAAGGCGGCAGCGCCTATAGCGCCGAGATGGACGCGCATGAGCGTGCCTCGCGCGACGAGATTATGGCGCTGCAGAAGCAGCGGCTGGCCTGGTCGCTGAAGCACGCCTATGACAACGTCGCGCATTATCGCAAGGCCTTCGACGAGGCCGGCGTGCATCCGTCCGATTTTCGCGAGCTCTCCGATCTCGCGAAATTCCCGTTCACGGTGAAAACGGATCTGCGCGACAATTATCCCTTCAACATGTTTGCCGTGCCGCGCGAAAAGCTGGTGCGCGTGCATGCATCCTCCGGCACGACCGGCAAGCCGATCGTGGTGGGATATACGCAAGGAGACATCAACACCTGGTCGGACGTGATGGCGCGCTCGATCCGCGCCGCCGGCGGGCGTACCGGCATGATCATCCACAATGCCTATGGCTACGGCCTCTTCACCGGCGGCCTCGGCGTGCACTACGGCGCCGAAAAGCTCGGCTGCACCGTGGTGCCGATCTCGGGCGGCATGACCGAGCGGCAGGTGCAGCTGATCAACGACTTCCGGCCCGACATCATCACGGTGACGCCGAGCTACATGCTGGCAATCCTCGACGAGTTCAAGCGTCAGAAGCTCGACCCGCGCCAGTGCTCGCTCAAGGTCGGCATCTTCGGTGCCGAGCCCTGGACCAATGCGATGCGCGGCGAGATCGAGGACGCCTTCGATATGGATGCGACCGACATCTATGGTCTGTCCGAGGTGATCGGCCCCGGCGTCGCCCAGGAATGCATCGAGACCAAGGATGGCCTGCACATCTGGGAGGATCATTTTTATCCCGAAGTGATCGATCCTGAAACGGGTGCGGTGCTGCCGGACGGTGAGAAGGGCGAACTGGTCTTCACCTCGCTCACCAAGGAAGCTTTTCCCGTGATCCGCTATCGCACCCGCGACCTGACGCGGCTGCTGCCGGGCACGGCGCGGCCGGGCATGCGGCGGATGGAGAAGGTGACGGGCCGCTCGGACGACATGATCATCCTGCGCGGTGTCAATCTGTTCCCGACCCAGATCGAGGAGGTGCTGCTCGCGACCGACTGGTGCGGCGGCCACTTCATCCTGGAACTGACCCGCGAAGGCCGTATGGACGAGCTGACAATCATCGCGGAGGCGCGGTCCGAAAGCTGGGACGGCCGCGGTCTCCTCGACCATGCCGACCGGATTGCGACCCACATCAAGAACACCATCGGCATTAGCTCCAGGGTGCAGGTGGTCGCGCCCGCCACGCTGGAGCGCTCGCTGGGCAAGGCCAAACGCCTCTACGACAAGCGGCCCAAGGATTGACTTTACGGATTGACTTGACGGATTGACTTGACCGGCCCCAGAGGCGACAAGGCCCGCGAGAAATCGCGGGTCTTTCATGTCGCCAGCCGATACCAAAACCATCGAAGCGCGCTGTGTGCGCCTCAATGCCAAGGCCGAGAACGCCGCCGCGGTTGCGCCGGTGGTCGAGCGTCACACGCTGACGCGCGGTCCGAACGATGTTCTGATCGAGGTCAAGGCCGCCGCCGTCAATCCCTCCGACGTCAAGGCCGCGACCGGCTTGATGCCCTATGCCGTGTTCCCGCGCACGCCGGGCCGCGACTATTCCGGCGTGGTGATCGACGGGCCGGCCGGCACGGTCGGCCGCGAGGTGTTCGGCTCCTCCGGCGATCTCGGCATCCGCCGCGACGGTACCCACGCAACCCATCTCGTCGTCGAGGCTGATGCGGTGGTGGAGAAGCCGAGCACGGTGTCGTGGGAGGAGGCCGCCGGCATCGGCGTGCCCTTCGTCACCGCGATGGAAGGCTTTCGCCGCGCCGGCGTGCCGAAGAGCGGGGAGACCGTTTTGGTGTTCGGCGTCAATGGCAAGGTCGGCCAGGCCGCGGTGCAGATCGCGACATGGCAGGGCGCGCGCGTCATCGGCGTGGTGCGCAAAGCGGAAGCTTACGAAGGCCACACCAACGCCCCCATCGAGGTGGTCGACGCCTCCGCGACCGACGTTGCCACGCGCGTGCGCGAATTGACCGGCGGCAAGGGGGTCGATGTCGTCTTCAACACGGTCGGCGATCCCTATTTCCAGGCCGCGCACAAGTCGCTCGCATTGCGTGGCCGTCAGATACTGATCGCCGCGATCGACCGCATCGTGCAGTTCAACATCCTCGAATTCTACCGGGGCCAGCACACCTATGTCGGCATCGATACACTCGGCCTGTCGTCGGCCGCGACAGGCGCAGTGCTGCGCGATCTCGGCCCGGGCTTTGCGAGCGGCCAGCTGAAGCCGTTCTCGATCAAGGCGAATGCCGTCTATCCGCTGGAGCGCGCCAAGGAGGCGTATGTCGCGGTTGCCGGCTCCTCGCGGGATCGCGTGGTCCTGAAACCGTAATCATGGACTCGTCCGCAGCAATCGTCATCTTCGCCGGCCTCGCCATCGGCCTTGTCTACGGCGCCGTCGGTCTGCTCAGCGGCTTCTGCCTGATGAGCAGCATGCGCGGCTGGCTTGCGGAGGGAGACGGACGGCTGGTGCGGACCTATGCGCTGGCGATCGCCGTCGCGATCGCCGCCAGCCAGTTCCTTGCCGGCAACGGCATTGCTGATCTGAGCAAGTCGATCTACCTGCAGCAGACGTTCTCGGTGCCGGTGCTGTTCCTCGGCGGAGTGCTGTTTGGTTACGGCATGGTGCTGTCAAACGGCTGCGGCTCGCGCGCCCTGGTGCTGCTCGGCCGCGGCAATCTCCGCTCCTTCGTCGTCGTGATCGTGCTCGCCATCGCTGCGCAGATGACGCTCAAGGGGCTGGTCGCGCCGGCTCGCATCGCGCTGGTTCAGGCCTCGCAAACCACCGTCAATGTCAATTCGCTGCCTTCGTTGCTGGCATCGCTTGGCCCCGGTGAAGCGCTCTCGCGTGCGCTGGCGGCGGCCGTGATCGTCGTCGCGCTGATCCTGTTTGCCTTCGCGCATCCGATGTTCCGGCGCTCGCCGGGCCAGATCGCGGCGGGCGTCGTCGTCGGCCTGCTCGTCGCCGCCGGCTGGCTCGTCACCGGCTATCTCGGTGCCGACGACTTCAATCCGGTGCCGGTGACCTCGCTCACCTTCATCGCGCCGATCGCGGACGCGCTGCAATACGCCATGCTCTCGACCGGCCTGACGCTCAATTTCGGTATTGCGACGGTCGCTGGCGTCTTCGCCGGCAGCCTGATCACCGCACTCGCCACAGGCCGCTTCAAGCTCGAAGGCTATTCCTCGCCGCGCCACATGCTGCGCTCGGGCAGCGGCGCCGCGCTGATGGGCATCGGCGGCGTGATGGCGTTCGGCTGCTCGATCGGGCAGGGGCTCACGGGCGTGTCGACACTGGCGCTGGGCTCGTTCGTTGCACTCGCCGGCATCCTGCTCGGCACGACCGCAGGTTTGCGTGGCGTGCTGCGGGTTCAACCGCTCGCGGTGGCCTGACCGCGCAACAGCCGGTCGCCGAGCGTCGCAAGTCCGATGCCGGTGACGATCAATCCGGCGGCGACAGCGAGGCTCAAGTCGAGGGGCTCGTCCAGCAGGATCGCAGCACTGGCGATACCGACGAGCGGTGTTCCGGTGGTGCCAAGCGACGTCGTCAGCGCCGAGATGCTTTTGTTGACCATCGACATCGCCCAATAGGCCAGCGCGCTTCCGATCAGGCCAGAGTACAGGAACAGCATAGCCAGCCGCCACGACCATTCCACGTGCGGCAGCCCGTCGATGACCATCGCAAGGGTCGAGAGCACGCCCGTGGCCACGAGCAGCTGCCAGAACAGGAGCTGGAGCGGGGAGGCGATCCAGCGATGTGCGCGGATATAGATGATGTTCGCAGCCCAGGAGATCGCGGCCAGGATGACCATGCCGGCGCCGAGCACGACGTTGGCATTGCCCCAGTCGATTGATGACGGATTCAGGATCACGGCAAGGCCGATCAGTCCGAGCAGGGCGCCGGCAAGCTTGGGTGCGGTCAGGGTGTCCTTCCCGAGTAGGGGTGCCGCAATCGCGACCCAGAGCGGTGTGGTGTAACCGAGCACGATGCCCTTGCTCGCAGGCAGGAAGCGCAGGCCCGCCGCAACCAGGATCGAGAACAGCGTCATGTGCAGCAGCGCGACGCTGAGGACCACCGGCACGTCGCGCCGCTCCGGAATCACGAGATTGTTGCTCAGCCCGAGGATCACAAACAATCCTGCCAGCGCGATCCAGCTCCGGATCGCCGAGCTCCACAGCGGTGGGACGAGCTGCACCAATTGCTTCGTCACCGACCAGTTCACGCCCCAGGCCAGCACGACGATGAGGAACAGGCCGACGGCCGCGCGGGGTGACAGGGAGTTCATCGCAAGGTCCTTGAAGCAGTCCGGTCCGGCAGATAGCATCCGCTCTGGTACTCATAAAAGTGCCAGATCTGAAAGGAACAAGGTGCCAGTTTCGGATGATATGATCTCGTCCATGATCGGCCTGAAGCGGACCGGCGACGAAGGTCTGGTGGCTCAACTGACGAGCCAGCTCCGTGGCTTGATCGCGACCGGCCGCCTCGGCAAAGGGCGCACGCTGCCGTCGAGCCGTCGGCTCGCCAGCGTTCTCGGCGTTTCCCGCAACACCGTCACCTATGCGTTCGAGCAGCTCGCCGCGGAAGGATACCTCGAGGCCTCGCACGGCCGCCGTCCGGTGGTCACCGTCGACGGCGGCGAACGACGTCAAGGAGCAGATGCCGTTGCGGCGCGCGTGCGCTCCGGCAAGCCGCGGCTTTCACCATGGGCCTCGCAGCTCAAGCAGACCGACTGGCCGATGTCCTATCAGGTGCCGCTCAGACCGTTGCGGCCAGGGCTTGGAGATGCGCGAGAGTTTCCGAACGAGATCTGGGCTCGCTGCCTGCGCCGCAGCGCCGTGCATGCGGCCAAACGCGAGCTCGGACCGGTCAACCGAACGCGCCTGCGCGAGGCGCTCGCGCATTATCTGGCCGCGAGCAGAGGCGTTCGCGCCACGCCAGAGCAGATCATGATCCTGCCGAGCGCGCAGGCCGCGCTGACCTTGATCGCGGCTGTTCTCATCTCGCCCGGTGACCAGGTCTGGGTCGAGGACCCCGGCTATCCCGGCGCAGCCGCAGCCCTCCGCGCCTCCGGCGCGCGCGTGACCGGCATGAGACTGGACGCGCAGGGCATGCAGCGGATGCCGGGCCTCGCGGCCCCGAAATTGATCTTCATGACGCCATCGCACCAGCATCCCACCGGACGGCTGATGTCGCTGGCGCGCCGCACCGAATTTCTTGGTGTGTGCATGCCCGGCAAGGGCTGGATCGTGGAGGACGATTACGACGGCGAATTCCACTATGACAGCCGGCCGGTGCCGGCCTTGCAAGGGCTCGATGCCCATGGCCGCGTGTTCTATGTCGGTACCTTCTCAAAGGTGATGACGTCGGACATCCGGCTCGGCTATCTCGTTGTGCCGCCGGCGCTGGTCAGCACCTTCGAGATCGCACAGCGGCACATCGGGCTGATCGCATCCAGCCACATCCAGGAAGCGCTGGCCGAGTTCATTGCCGACGGGCATTTCCTTGCGCATCTGCGCCGGATGCGCCGGCTCTATCACGCGCGCCGCGACCACATCGTTGCAGGACTGGAGCGCCATCTGGGCGAGATGCTCTCGGTCGAAGTGCCGGCGGGCGGCATCCAGCTCGTCGCTCGCCTCAAACACGGTAGCGCCGATCGGGCGGCGGTCAAGCGACTGGCTGCCGCGGGCGTTGAAACGCGGGCGCTGTCCAGCCTGGCGCTGGACCGGCCGCGGGATCACGGCCTGCTGCTCGGTTTTGCTGCCTGGCGCGAGAGCGAGATCGGCGCGGCATTGCGGACGATGGCATCCTGCTTCTAGCGCAGCCGGCTAGTCCACGGCCTTCGTCACGATGCGGATCTCCGACGTCAATGTCCGGTGCACGGGGCACTTGTCGGCAATCTCCATCAATTTCTTGCGCTGCTCGGCATCGAGCGCGCCATCCATCGCAATGTCGCGTTCGATCTGGTCGAGCATGCCTTCGCGTGTCTCGCACTCCGCGCAGTCTTTGGCGTAGATCTTGGAATGCTTCAATCTGACGGTGACGCGGTCGAGCGGCAGCGATTTGCGGTCGGCATAAAGACGCATGGTCATGGAGGTGCAGGCCCCTAAGCCAGCGAGTAGGAAATCATAGGGCCCAGGACCGGCATCCTCGCCGCCGGCGGCGACGGGTTCGTCCGCCACCAGACGATGTGGTCCGACCGTGACGAGCTGGTTGAACTTGCTCTTGCGCGTCTCCTGCACCACGACCTGACGCGGCGCCTCGGGAAGGTCCATCGCCTTCGCGGGCTTTGCGCTGTCGATGTAGCGGCTGGCCCAGGCCGTAATCACGTCGGCTGCGTAGAGGGCGTCGGCGGGCTTGGCAAGCAGATGGTCGGCATGGTCGAGCGAGACGAAGCTCTTGGGGTGCTTGGCCGCAACGAAGATCTTGGTCGCATTGTCGATGCCGACGGTGTCGTCGACCGGCGAGTGCATCACCAGCAGCGCCTTGTGCAGCCCTGTGATGTCCTTCATCAGCTCGTGCTCGGCGATGTCCTCGAGGAACTCGCGCTTGATCCGGAACGGGCGTCCTGCGAGCGAGACCTCAACCTCGCCCTGCGCGCGGATGTTGTCGAGATGCTCCCTGAAGAGGCCGGTCACGTGCGCCGGATCGGATGGCGCCGCGATGGTCACAACTGCCCCGGCTTCTGGGATACGTCCGGCTGCCGCGAGGATCGCCGCGCCGCCGAGGCTGTGGCCAATCAGGATCGACGGCGCCTTGCGGGCATTGCGCAGATGGTCGGCCGCGCGGACCAGATCGGCGACGTTGGAAGAAAACGTCGAATTGGCGAAATCGCCTTCGCTCGAGCCGAGCCCGGTGAAGTCGAAGCGCAGGACCGCGATGCCCTTGGCTGCCAGCGCGACCGAGATGCGCTTGGCGGCGAGCGTGTCCTTGCCGCAAGTGAAGCAGTGCGCAAACAGCGCGTAGGCCGCGGGCTCGCCGTCCGGCAACTCCAGCGCGGCGGCAAGCTGATGTCCGCCTTCGCCCGTGAATTGAAAGCGCTCCGTCGACATGGGCTTCCCCTCGTTCCTGCTTGAATTCTAATCGTCGGAATAGCGTTGCTCGGCCCAGGGGTCGCCGCGGTTATGATAGCCGCGGACTTCCCAGAAGCCCGGTGCGTCCTCGGTCAGGAATTCGATGGCCTGGAGCCATTTCGCGCTCTTCCAGAAATAGAGATGCGGCACGACCAACCGTACCGGGCCGCCATGCTCCTCCGTCAGCGGCTGGCCGGACCAGCTATGGGCGAGCAGCGCATCCTCGGCGGCAAAGTCTTCCAGCGCGAGGTTGGTGGTGTAGCCGTCATGGGAATGCAGCGTCACAAAGCGTGCGTCCTCGCGCGGCTGGCAGGCCGCGAGCAGCTCGCGCGTGGCAAGCCCTTCCCACTCATTGTCGTAGCGCGACCAGGTGGTGACGCAATGGATGTCGGAGGTGAACCGGGCCTGCTTCTGCGCGATGAATTCGGCGAATGTCCAGAACACGGGGCTCTCGATCGCGCCATAGACGTCGAGCCGCCAGCGCTCGCGTGACACCGGCGGCACGACTCCGAGGTCGAGCACAGGCCAGTCCTTGGTGAGGTGCTGGCCGGGCGGCAGCCGTTGGTCCTCCGGCCGCGTGATCTTCCCGGTGAGAAAGCGGCCCTCGCGCGCCCATTTCTCCTTGGTGCGCGTCAGCTTGCTGTCGGATGGCGTCTCGTCAGCCATGGTCTACTCGTGCCGATGCATTGCCGAAGTGTGCTTGGTGTCGCGCATGGTAGCATAGATCACCAGGGACAGGCAGATGATGCCGCTGAGGTAGAAATAGAACCATTCCTCGTGCCCGATGCTCTTGAAATAGAGTGCGATCGCCGGTGCCGTGCCGCCGAAGACCGACACCGTGATGGCATAGGGCAGGCCGACGCCGAGCGCGCGGACATTGGTCGGGAACAACTCGGCCTTCACCACCGCGTTGATCGAAGTATAGCCGGCGACGAACAGCCAGGCACAGCAGATCAGGACGAACGCGACGAAGGGCGACTTGGTCTCCTTCAGCGTCATCAACAGCGGCACGGTCGCGAGCGTGCCGGCGACACCGAAGAAGATCAAGAGCGGCTTGCGTCCGATCTTGTCGGAGATCGCGCCGTAGATCGGCTGGAGGATGGTCGCGAAGACCAACGTGCCGAAGATCACGAAAGTGGTTTGGTCCTCGGTCAGCCCGACCGAAAGCTTGACGAAGGTCTGCATGTAGGTGGTGAAGGTGTAGAACGCCGCGGTGCCGCCGGCGGTGAGGCCGACCACGAGTAGGAGCTCGCGCGGATAACGCAGCAAATTGGTGATCGAGCCGGTCGGCTTCACCACCTTCTTGGCTTCCTCGAACGCCTCCGTCTCGTGCAGGCCGCGCCGCATCACCGCGGCAAAGACCGCGAGCGCTGCACCGATCGCGAAGGGGATACGCCACCCCCAGTTCTTCAGCTCCTGTGGGGTGAGGAAGACCTTTTGCAGGAGCAGCAGCACGATGATCGCGGTGAGCTGGCCACCGATCAGGGTGACGTATTGAAAGCTCGAATAGAAGCCGCGGTGCTTGGGGTCGGCAACCTCGCTGAGATAGGTGGCACTTGCGCCATATTCGCCGCCGAGGCTGAGGCCTTCGATGACGCGGGCGAGCGCCAGGATCACCGGCGCGGCGAATCCGATCGTGGCATAGGTCGGCGTCAGCGCGATAATCAACGAACCAAAGCACATGAAGACGACAGAGAGCGTGAGCGAGATGCGCCGTCCGAAATGGTCGGCGAGATAGCCGAAGAACCAGCCGCCCAGCGGCCGCATCAGGAACGTCGCCGCGAAGACGACGGCGACGTTCAATTGCTGCACGACGGGGTCGTTGCCCGGGAAGAAGGCGGGAGCGAAATAGAGTGCGAACGCGGTGTAGGCGTAGAAATCGTACCACTCGACCAGATTGCCGATGGAGCCGATGAAAATCGCCTTGATTCGCCGCTTGGCGTCGGCGATGTCGATGTGGTCGGAGGCCGGCTTGATTGCTTGTTCAGTCACGTCCGGCCTCTCCGTTGTCTGGAAAGGCCTACATCGCCTTTCCGAGCAAGAATGGCAACTGGCGGGGGCCGCGCACCGTGCCCTGTGACCAGGTCACCGCGCCTGCCGGATCGAGCCGGAAATCTGGAATGCGTTTCAGCCATTCCTCCAGCGCAACCTGCATCTCCATGCGTGCCAGGTTGGAACCGACACAGCGGTGAATGCCGAGGCCGAAGGCGGCGTGCCGGTTTTCGCGGCGGTCGATCACGACTTTGTCAGCGTCGGGAAACATCTTTGGATCGCGGTTGGCGGCCGGGAACGACAGCAGCACCATGTTGCCCGCCTTGACCGGGCAGCCCGAGATCGTGGTCTCCTTGACCACCTCGCGGGCCATCGTCACCGGAGAATAGGCGCGCAGCAGTTCCTCAACTGCGGTCGGGATCAGTCCCGGCTCGGCGATCAGTCGCTCGCGGTCGCCCGGCGTCTTCGCGAGGTGCCAGAGCGAGGAACCGATCGCGCTCCAGGTGGTGTCGATGCCGGCGATCAGGAGCAGGCGCAGCGAGCCAAGAACGTGCGAGTCTTCGAGCGGGTTGCCCTCCTTGTTCTTGGCGTTCATCAGGTAGGAGATGAGATCGTCGGTCGGCTTGTCCTTGCGCGCCTCGATATGCGCGCTGAAATAGGCGCTCATCTCCTGCACGGCCTGCAGCAGCTTGCTCTCGTCCTTGATGCCGAGCTCGAGGATCATGTGGATCCAGTTGATGAAGAGATCGCTGTCGCTCTCGGGGATGCCGAGCATGTGGGCAATGGCCCGAACCGGGATATATTTGGCGTAGCGTGCGGCGGCGTCGACCTTGCCATCGGCGATGAAGCCGTCGATCAGCTCGTTGCAGATCGCGCGCATCCGCGGTTCCAGCTTCTTCATCGCGTCCGGCGTGAAGGGCGGCAGCAACAGCTGCTTGGCCGGCTTGTGCACAGGCGGATCTGAGGTGATCGGCGGTGCGGCGTTCCTCGCGATCTCGGGACGGACATCGCGCACGATGATGCGGCGCGAGGAAAAATGCTCGGTGTCGTTGGCGATCTCGCGCACCGCTTCATAGGTCGTCGGCATGTAGCAGCCGAGGAAACGCTCGGTGTGCACGACCGGGCTCGCTGCGCGCAGCTCGTCCCAGATCGGGAAGGGATCCTCCGTCCATTGCGGATCGGTATGGTCGAAATCATGGACCCAGTCGGTGACGGGCGGATGGGCGGCAGGCGGACTGGCGTCGGACATGGCAGGGAATCCCTTGGCTCGTGTTCGCTGGAAGGACGCGGGGGCGGCCGCGCGCTACTCCTCGATCACATCGATCGCGATTTCCGGGCAGTTGGATTTGGCAAGCCACGCCTTGTCCTCGAGCCCCGGCGGGACCGTGCCGTCGCCGGCTTCGTGGGCGTTGCCGTATTCGTCCAGCTCGAAAAGTTCCGGCGCGAGGGCCTTGCAGCGCGCGTGGCCCTGGCATTTGTCGGGATCGACGTGAACCCTCAGTCGCTCTGTCATGGCGGCATCCTCGGTCGTATCCGCGCGTGGCCCGATGGCGGCGCGTTCCTCATGTCAATTTTATCCGCGGCATTCGCCGCCGGCTTTAAGTTATATGCTATTACATTCGCGACAGGCTTTCCCTGTCAAGCGCAAACTTATAGGTTCGCTACACCATGCGCTCACAACTCGCCCGCAAGCCCGCGAACACCTACCATCATGGCGATCTTCGCGATGCCTTGGTCAAGGCCGCGTTGCGCGAGGCGGAGCAGGGCGGCGCCGAGGCCATCAGCATCAAGGCGCTGGCAAAGCAGCTCGGCGTGTCGCAGCCGGCGCCGTACCGGCATTTCGCCGACCGCGAGGCGCTGCTTGCAGCGGTGACGGCGGAGGCGTTCAGGCAGCTCAGCGCGATCTTGCGAGAGGCCATGGCTGGGACGTCGAAGCAATCAAAGCTGTCGCGGCTGGCGCAGGCGACGCTCGAGTTCGGCCTGCGGCGCAACGGCATCTACCGCTTGATGTTCGCGTCCCGCACCGTGGCATGCGCCGACAAGGGCAGCGAGCTGCACGAGGCCACGCGCGAGACCTTCTCGCTCGTGATCGAAGCCCTGGAAGCGCCCGCCGTCGGCTATTTGCGCGAGCGCCAGGCGCTCAAGATCTGGGCGGCGTTGCACGGCGTGGTGATGCTGGCCGAGCAGGGCCTGTTCACCGGCGAGGCCGCGCACGCCACGCGCGAGGAACTGGTCGAGGATTTCGTCAGCGAAACGAAGGCCGCGCTCGCCGCTGCCATCAAGGGCGCGCGGCGTCGAAAAGCGACAGGTACCTAAGCCTTCGCTTTCAGCAGCTTCATCAGCTTGTCGACCGCGCTCTCAGGCGTGGTCACGACGGGACGGCCGGTGGCTTCCGTCACCAGAGGCGCCGTCGCGGCGATGCTGAACTGCGCCAGCGCGATGACGTCGCAATCGCGCAGATCCTTTGACGCTTCGACGATCAGCCGGTCGTGGGTGGCGCGGTCGCCGCGGTCGAGCGCCGCCAGCGCGCCCTCGGCAAGCTTCGGCACGATTTGGACGGAGGCCGGAAACTCCGGCGGCATCGAGGCCAGGGTCGGCGGGAAGGTGGACAGCAGGCCGATCCGCGTGCCCATCGTCACCGCGCGCTCGATCATGGCTTCGTTGGGCTTGAGCACCGGCATCGGCGCATGCGCGCGCGCGACCGCCTCGATACAGGGGCCGAAGGCCGAGCAGGTGAACAGGATCCCGTTCGCTCCCGTCGCCGCCGCATAGTCGCCGAGCGCGAGGAAGCGCTCGGTCATGGCATCGTTGAGCGCGCCGTCGCGGGCCAGATCCGCCGACAGGCTGTCGTCGAGAAGGTTCATCAGCCGCGCCTCTGGCCAAGCCTTGGCGAACGCCGCTTCGATCGGGGCGATGGAATGCTTGAGGGCGTGGATCAGGGCGATGCGAGGGGACGTCGTCATCTAAAGTGGCTTATCCATGGGTCTCGTGCCTCGGACGCAGCGCAATGCGCAGTATTGCGCTGCAGAGCCGGGGCCCATTGTGGCCGCTGGGTCCCGGCTCTGCGCAGCGGTGTTGCACGCCGCAGCGCGTCCGGGACACGATCACGGTTTACTTGAACGGCACCGCGTACATCAAGCCACCCTTGCTCCAGAGGCCGTTGAGGCCGCGATCGAGCTTGAGCGGGCTCGCCTTGCCGACATTGCGCTCGTAGATCTCGCCGTAATTGCCGGTGGCCTTGATCGCGGTGACCAGCCATTTGTTGTCGAGCCCAAGCCGGGAGCCGAGATCGCCGGATGCGCCGAGCAGCCGCTGGATCGCGGGCGTCTGCGACTTCGCCATCTCCTCGACATTGCCTTGTGTGACGCCGAGCTCCTCGGCCTCGATCAGGCCGTAATGCAGCCAGGTGATGATGTCGCTCCAGACCTCGTCGCCGTTGCGGGTGAAGGGCCCGAGCGGCTCCTTGCTGATGGTCTGCGGCAGCACGACGTAATCGGCCGGGTTCGGCGCGGCGGTGGTCACGGCGCCGGCGAGTGCGGAGGCGTCCTGGGTCATGGCATCGCAGCGGCCGCCGAAGAATGTCTGATACATGGTGTCGACGCGGTCGAACACCAGCGGCTTCCAGTCGATGCCGTTGGCGCGGCCGTAATCGCCGAGCGTCACCTCATGCGTGGTGCCCTGCGCCACGCAGACGGTGGCGCCCTTGAGGTCCTTGATGTCCTTGACGCCCAGATCCTTCTTCACGACAAAGCCCTGGCCGTCGTAGAAGTTGATCGGACCTTGCCGCAAGCCCAGCGTCACGCCGCGCAGATAGGTCTGCGTCGAGTTGCGGTAGAGCACGTCGATCTCGCCCGACTGCAGGGCGGTGAAGCGGTTCTGCGCGGTCAGAGAGACGTAGCGCACCTTGCTGGCATCGCCCAGCACGCCGGCCGCGAGCGCGCGGCAATAATCGACGTCGAGACCTTTGTAATTGCCCTGCGAGTCGGGCGCGGAGAAACCGGCAAAGCCGGCGCTGACGCCGCACACCAGCGTGCCGCGGCTCTTCACCGTGTCGAGCGTCGCGGCGGATGCGACAATTGTCGATGCAGCGAGCACGCTCGCTGCGATAACCACTTTCCTCATCATGCTACTCCCCTCAGTGATTGACACTACGCAATACGTTGTCGACGGCCGTGCCGAGCTTGTCGACGATCAGATCGATCTCGTCCGCCGAGGCGATATAGGGCGGCGCCAGCAACACGTGGTCGCCGCGCACGCCATCCACGGTGCCGCCGCCGGGATAGCAGCCGAGCCCATTGGCGAAGGCCTCCGCCTTGATCTTCTGATTGAGCTTGAGCGCAGGATCGAACGAGGTGCGGCTGGCGCGATCAGCGACCAGCTCGATCGCCCAGAACAGGCCACGGCCCCTGATGTCGCCGACATGGCGGTGATTGCCGAAGCGCTCGGTCAGGCGCTGTTCGAGCTGCTTGCCGCGCTCCTTGACGCGGTCGAGCAGGCCGTCCTCGCGGATCACCTCCTGCACCGCCAGTGCGGCGGCGCAGGCGAGGGGATGTGCCAGATAAGTGTGGCCGTGCTGAAAGGCGCCCGAGCCGGCGCGGATGGTGTCGATGATCTTGCCGCTCGCGAGCATCGCCCCAATCGGCTGATAGCCGCCGCCGAGCCCTTTTGCGATCGCCTGGATGTCCGGCGCGACGCCTTCCTGCTCCCAGGCATGCGTGGTGCCGGTGCGGCCCATGCCGCACATGACCTCGTCGAGGATGAGCAGTGCACCGTGCCGGTCGCAGATCTCACGCACCGCCCTGAAGTAGCCGTCCGGTGCCGTCACCGCGCCGGCGGTGGCGCCGACGACCGGCTCGGCGAGGAACGCCGCGACCGTGTTGGGACCGAGCCGCTGAAATTCCGCTTCGAGCTCCGCCGCCAGCCGCGCCACGAACTGCGCATCGGATTCACCCTCGCGCTTCTCGTGATAGGCAAACGCCGGCGTCACATGGCTGAAGGCGGCCGAGAGCAGCGGCGCATAGGGCGCGCGCCGCCAGGCATTGCCGCCGGCCGCGAGGGCGCCCAGCGTGTTGCCGTGGTAGCTCTGCCGCCGTGCGATGAAATGTTGCCGCTGCGGCTCGCCGCGCTCGATGAAATATTGCCGCGCGAGCTTGATGCTCGCTTCGATCGCCTCGGACCCGCCGCTGACGAAGTAGGCATAAGCGAGGCCGCCGGGCTCGTGCCCGACCAGCGTGTCGGCGAGGGCCTCGGCCGGCTCGGACGAGAAGAAGGCGGTGTGCGCATAGGCCAGCGTGGAGGCCTGCTTTGCCATCGCCGCGATTACGCGTGGATGTTGATGGCCGAGGCAGGAGACCGCTGCGCCGCCGGAAGCGTCGATGATGCGCCGCCCGTCCTCGGCAAAGAGATAGACGCCTTCGCCGCCGATCGCCTTGGGCGGCGTCTCGCGGAGTGAGCGGTGCAGCACACGGCTGGTGCGAGCGGCCATGGGTCAACCTTTCTCTGAGACGTAGATGGAGGCAGCGGTGAGCCGCGCCTCGGTATTCTCCAGGCGCTTCTTCGCGGCGGCGCCGCCGAGCGAGAACGTCACGGCAGCCAGCGACTGCGCGATCGCGATCGCGCCGGTGAGACTCGGGAAGAAGCCGGGAGAGGAGGCCGCCTCGAACAGCAGCAAATGGTCGGCGCCCTCGGCCATCGGCGCAGAGAGGCTGTCCGCGATGGCAATCAGCGTCGCGCCGCTGCGGTGGGCGGCTTGCGCGACGCGGACGCTCGCATGGGTGTACGGCAGGAAGCCGATGACGATGACGGCTTCGCCCGGCCGGAAGGCGCCGAGGTCGAGATCGTCGGGGCCGGACACGCCGACGAGTTGCACCTGCTCGGGGCGGAACAGCCGAAGCTCGTAGTTCAGGAGCTCGGCAACGCTGCGGCAGCTGCGATAGCCGGCAATCCAGATCCGCTTGGCCTCATGCAGGGAGCGCGCGGCCTCCGCGATCGGCTGGGCCGGAATGCGCGGAAGGCCGGCGGCCTCGGCTTCGAGTTTGTCGGTGACGAGCGCGACATCGGCGTTCGGACCGGGCCGGCGGCTTCTGGCGCGGCCGGAGAAGGGCGAGGTCTGCGATGGTCGCCGCGCCTCGGTCAGCGCCGCGCGCAATTCGTCCCAGCCCGAATAACCGATCGCCTTGGCGAGCCGCGTGAACGCGGCGGGATCGGCGCCGGCTTCCGCCGCGAGGTCGCGCATCGAACGGGTGGTGGCGTCATAATCGTTGGCGGCGACGAAGCGCCCGACTTCCTGCAGCCGCATCGGCAGCGATGGCAATGCAATGCGCAGTTCGCTCAGCGGCGAGGATTTCGCGGGCTCGGCCATGAAACATTTGTTGCACGAAATATAGATTGGTGCAACAGTTGACGTGCGCCGCCGGAAATCGCTGCCTCTCGAGAAGGGTTTTTGTGCCGTGACATCGGACACGCCGAGACCGCCACCGCGCCGCCGCCT
Organism: Bradyrhizobium sp. CIR48; assembly: GCF_014198315.1. Taxonomy (NCBI): domain Bacteria; kingdom Pseudomonadati; phylum Pseudomonadota; class Alphaproteobacteria; order Hyphomicrobiales; family Nitrobacteraceae; genus Bradyrhizobium; species Bradyrhizobium sp. CIR48. The sequence goes on along the minus strand of NZ_JACIHG010000005.1, from coordinate 296,346 downwards.
GTTCGGCGCATGGGGACGCCGCGAGCTGCAGGGCCTGTTCTGGCAGGTGCTGGTGGTCGGGATCGCGCTCGCGGTCACCGGCTTTCTCTGGTCCAACACCGTCACCAACCTTTCGGCGCGCCGCATCACGACCGGTTTTGCCTTCCTCGGACGCGAGGCCGGCATGCCCATCGCCGACAGCTTGCTCGCCTATAATCCGAGAGACACCTATCTCTGGGCCTTCGTCGTCGGCATCGGCAACACCTTGCGCGTCGCCGTGATCGGCATCGTGCTCGCGACCATCCTGGGCACCCTGATCGGCATCTCGCGACTGTCGGCCAATTGGCTGCTGTCACGACTTGCCGCCGTCTATGTCGAAACGCTCCGCGACATCCCGCTGCTGCTTCAACTCCTGTTCTGGTATGTGCTGATGCAGGCGCTGCCGGCCGCGCGCGCGGCATGGCGGCCGGTCGAGGGCGTGTTCCTGTCCAATCGCGGCTTGATCCTGCCGGCCATTCCGCTTGGCCCGCCCCAGCTTTGGGTGCTCGGCACGGCGGTGTTCGGCCTTGCCGTGGTCTATCTCATCCGGCGATGGCTGATCGCGCAGCAGATGCGCGACGGCAAGCCGCGGCCGGTATGGCCCTTTGCGGTGAGCTTCATCATCGCGTTGCCCGTGCTGGTGTCCGTACTGCTTCGCGCGTCCTGGAAGATCGAGTGGCCCGAGCTGCGCGGCTTCAATTTCGTCGGTGGGCTGACGCTCGCCCCAGAATATTTCGCGCTGCTGATCGCGCTCGTCACCTACACGTCGGCCTTCATTGCCGAGATCGTGCGCAGCGGCATCCAGTCGGTGCCGCGCGGGCAGTGGGATGCCGCCAACGCGCTTGGCCTGCGCCGTAGCTTCATGCTGCGGCAGATCATCCTGCCCCAGGCGCTGCGCGTCATCGTGCCGCCGATGACGAGCCAGTATCTCAATTTGACCAAGAATTCCTCGCTCGCGGTGGCGATCGGCTACCAGGACGTGGTCTCGATCGCCAACACCACGCTGAACCAGACCGGGCAGGCGATCGAGGCGATCGCGCTGATCATGGCGGTGTTCCTGACCATCAGCCTTTCCATCAGCTTCTTCATGAACTGGTACAATGCGCGCATCGCGCTGGTGGAGCGCTGAGCATGACCGCGATCACCGACATGCCGGAAGTGCCGCGCGCCGCCCGCCGCCCGCAGATGGGGAATCCGGCGTTGCGCTGGCTGCGCACCAATCTGTTCTCGTCGATCCCGAACGGCATCCTCACCGTCGTGCTGCTGGCGATCCTCGCCAAGGGCATCTTCAGTTTCGTTCAGTGGGGCATCGCCAATGCCGTGTGGCTGACCCCGGCAAACGATTCCAGCGCCTGCCGCGCGGTGCGCGGCCTCGGCGCCTGTTGGGCGATCATTCCCGAAAAGTACCGCTTCATCCTGTTCGGCACCTATCCGTTCGACGAGCAGTGGCGGCCGGCGCTGTCGGTCGTACTGTTCATCGCACTGTACTTTCTCTCGACCCGTCGCGTTTTGTGGCGGCGCGAACTCATCTATCTCTGGATCGGCGCGCTCGCGCTCATCAGCGTGCTGATGTGGGGCGGCGTGCTCGGCCTTTCCTTCGTCTCGCAGGATCGCTGGGGTGGTCTGCCGGTGACGCTGATACTGGCGACGTTTGGATTGGCCTTCGGCTTCCCGCTCGGCATTCTCGTCGCGCTCGGCCGGCGTTCGAAGCTGCCGGCGATCCGCTCGCTCAGCGTGCTCTATGTCGAGCTGATCCGCGGTGTGCCGCTGGTGAGCCTGCTGTTCATGGCGAGCGTGATGTTTCCGCTGTTCATGCCCAGCGGGTTCAACATCGACAAGCTGCTCCGCGCACAGATCGCGATCATCCTGTTCGCGGGCGCCTATCTCGCCGAAGTCATCCGCGGCGGCCTTCAGGCCGTGCCGCGCGGGCAGTATGAAGCGGCGGACGCGCTCGGGCTGTCCTACTGGCGCAAGAACCGGCTGATCGTCCTGCCGCAGGCGATCCGCCATGTCATCCCGCCGCTGGTCAACACCTTCATCGCTTTCTTCAAGGACACCAGCCTCGTCCTGATCATCGGCATTTTCGATCTGCTCACGACGGCGAAGACGGCGATCATCGATCCTGCGTGGCAACAGTTTTCGGTCGAGGTCTATATCTTCGTCGCTGCGATCTACTTTGTGTTCTGCTTCGCGATGTCGCGGTACAGCCGTAGCCTGGAAGCGACGAGCGGGAGGTGATCTTCCTTCTCCCCTTGTGGGAAAAGGTGGCGCGAAGCGCCGGATGAGGGGTTCTATCGTCGAATTCAGACGGCGAGGGAGTCCCTTGTGGAGAGATACCCCTCACCCGTCTCGCCGCTATGCGGCGAGCCACCCGCTCCCACAAGGGGAGAGGGTGCTACGGAGCGCGCGGTGTAGAGTGGAATTACTTCCTCACCTTCGGATCGATCGGCGTGGTGCCGCGCAGACCCAGAATATCCTCCAGCACCTTCGCGCCCGCGAGCACCTGCGCATCGCCCCTTGGCGCGCCGACGACCTGCACGCCGACCGGCAGGCCCGACGCCGTGAAGCCGCATGGCAGCGACAGCGAGGGGCAGCAGGCGAGCGTGATGGCGTAGACGATGCCGAGCCACTCGACGTAATTGTCGAATCTCTTGCCGGCGCATTCGGCGACATAGCGGTGCTCGATCGGGAAGGGCGGCACGATCGTGGTGGGCGTCAGCAGCAAATCATAGGTCTTGAAGAACTCCACCGCGCGCGCCGTCATGCCGACGCGCTGGGCCTCGGCGCGTTCGAGCTCCTCGACCGTCAGCTTGAGGCCTTCCTCGATGTTCCAGATCACCTCGGGCTTGAGCAGGTCGCGCTTGGTGCGCAGCAGATTGGCCTTGGTGATCGCGAAATCGAAGGCGCGCAGAACGTGGAAGCATTCATGCGCCTCGCGCCAGTCCGGATGCGCCTCCTCGACGATGGCGCCGGCCTCGGCAAAGCGTTCCGCCGCCTTGCGCGTGATCGCCTTCACCTCGGGATCGACAGGCGTGATGCCGAGATCGGGCGAATAGGCGATGCGCTTCGGCTTCTTGCCGGACTGAGCCGCCGACAGGAACGAGGTCGTGGGCGCCGGCAGCGACAGCGGATCGTCCGCATAATCGCCGCTCATCGCATCCAGCAGCAGCGCGAGGTCCTCGACGCTGCGCGCCATCGGGCCGACCACGCCGAGATTGCGATCGATGCCGGATTTGGGGGTATGCGCGACGCGGCCGATGCTCGGGCGCATGCCGACGACGCCGCAGAAAGCCGCGGGGCTGCGCAAGCTGCCGCCCATGTCGGAGCCCTGCGCCAGCCAGGCCATGCCGGTGGCCAGCGCCACGGCCGCGCCGCCGGAAGAGCCCGCCGCGGATTTTGAAGTATCCCAGGGATTGAGGGTTGCGCCGAACACTTCATTGAAAGTGTTGGCGCCGGCGCCGAATTCCGGCGTGTTGGATTTGGCGTAGACCATCGCGCCGTTGGCCTCGAGATTCTCGACCATAAGGTCGGACTTGGCGGGGATATTGTCCTTGAAGATCGGCGAGCCCTGCGTGTTCAACACGCCCGCAACGTCGGTCAGATCCTTGATCGGCACCGGCAGGCCCGCGAGCAGCCCCCGCGCGCCGGCCGGCTTCCGCATCAAGGCCTTGGCGTTGTCCCGCGCCCGATCGAAACACAGGGTCGGCAGCGCGTTCACCTTGCCGTCGACCTCACTGATGCGCTTCTCCGCAACATCCAGCAGCTCGAGCGGCGAGATATCGCCGGACCGCAGCTTGTCGACGACGGCGCAGGCGGTTTCACGGATCAGGTCTTGAGACAATTACTTTACTCCTGTGCTTATGGTGTTCGTCATTGCGAGGAGCGAAGCGACGAAGCAGTCCAGAGTCCCTCCGCGGCAACAATCTGGATTGCTTCGCTTCGCTCGCAATGATGCGGATAGAGTTAGCCCCAGCCAGCGCTGATGCCGCCGTCCACCGTGTAGATCACGCCCGACGTATAGCCGGCGCGGTCCGATGCCAGGAACGCCATGAGATCGCCGATCTCGCGCGCATGCGCGGGACGGCCGAGCGGCAGGCTCTTCTGGAATTCCTTGTAGCGGTTCTCGTCGCCGAACTGGTGCTTGGCCCGCGTCTTGAGCAGGGTGACGTGGCGATCGGTGCCGACGGGGCCGGGATTGATGCCGACCACGCGGATGTTGTCGGCGAGACTTTTTCCGCCGAGCGCGCGGGTGAAGGCCATCAACGCGGCATTGCCGGCGCTGCCGCAGATGTAATTGGCGTCAAACTTTTCGCCGGCTGCGCCGATATCGTTGACGATCACGCCGCCGCCCTTCGCCTTCATCTGCGCGTAGATCTGCCGCGTCAGGTTGATATAGCCGAACACCTTCAATTCCCAGGCGTGACGCCAGGTCGCCTCGTCGATCTTGTCGATCGAGCCGCCGGGGATGTCGCCCGCATTGTTGACGAGCACGTCGATGTCGGCGGCTTCCTTCGCAAGCCGCGCCAGATCCTCGGCCTTGCGAAGATCGACGATGCTCGTTGCGGCATCGATCTGGTGGGCGGAACGCAGGCGCTCGGCCAGCGCCTTGAGCTGGTCGCCGTTGCGGGCGGCGAGCAGGAGGTGCGCGCCTTCCTCGGCAAACGCTTCGGCGGCGGCGGCGCCAATGCCCTTGGACGCGCCGGTGATCAGGACGCGCTTGCCGCGCAGATGCAGATCCATGAGGGTACTCGCAGGATAGGAACAGGATGAAATCAGTAGGCGCTTGGCCGCGCCATGGTCAACATTGCAGTGCAGCGTTGCACTGCCGCTGCGTTTGGTCCATTGCAATGCGGTCAAAAGGCGGCGACTGCCGGACCAACCAAGGACGTTCTCGATGAGCAAGAAACAATACCGGATCGCGGTCATTCCCGGCGACGGCATCGGCAAGGAAGTGATGCCCGAGGGCCTGCGCGTCCTGGAGGCCGCGGCGAAGAAGCATGGGGTCTCCCTGCATTTCGACCATTTCGACTTCTCGTCCTGGGACTATTACGAGAAGCACGGCCAGATGATGCCTGACGACTGGAAGGAGAAGATCGGCAAGCACGATGCGATCTATTTCGGCGCGGTCGGCTGGCCGGCCAAGATCCCGGACCACGTCTCGCTATGGGGCTCGCTGATCAAGTTCCGCAGGGAGTTCGACCAGTACGTGAATTTGCGCCCGGTGCGGCTGATGCCCGGCGTGCCGTCGCCGCTGGCGGGCCGCAAGCCCGGCGATATCGATTTCTGGGTGGTGCGCGAGAACACCGAAGGTGAATATTCCTCCGTCGGTGGCCGCATGTTCCCCGACACCGACCGCGAGTTCGTCACCCAGCAGACGGTGATGACCCGCACCGGCGTCGACCGCATCCTGAAGTTCGCCTTCGAGCTCGCGCAGTCGCGGCCGAAGAAGCATTTGACCTCGGCGACCAAGTCCAACGGCATCTCCATCACCATGCCCTATTGGGACGAGCGCGTTGAAGCGATGGCGAAGAAGTTTCCGGGCGTGAAGTGGGACAAGTACCACATCGACATTCTCACCGCGAACTTCGTGTTGCATCCGGATTGGTTCGACGTCGTGGTCGGCTCCAATTTGTTCGGCGACATCCTCTCCGACCTCGGTCCGGCCTGCACCGGCACGATCGGCATCGCGCCGTCAGGCAATATCAACCCCGAGGGCGATTTCCCCTCGGTGTTCGAGCCGGTGCACGGCTCGGCGCCTGATATCGCCGGCCAAGGCATCGCCAACCCGATCGGCGCGATCTGGTCGGGCGCCATGATGCTCGAGCATCTCGGCGAGAAGGAAGCCGGCCAATCGATCGTCGAGGCGATCGAGCGCACGCTGGCCGAACGCACGCTCCGCACCAAGGACCTCGGCGGCAACGCCGACACCACGGCCTGCGGCAAGGCTGTCGCGGATATGGTGGATTGAGGCTCTTTACCCTCTCCCTTGTGGGAGAGGGTGGCTCGCCGCGTAGCGGCGAGACGGGTGAGGGGTATCTCTCCGCGGAGTTAAACCTCTCAAAAATTTTTCGCGGCACGAACCCCTCATCCGGCGCTTCGCGCCACCTTCTCCCACAAGGGGAGAAGGGAAGAGAGGCGTGCCCCGCGCCTTTCAGCCAGCGATGTTCTCGATCGCGGCCTGATCCAGCCCGAACTTCTTCCCGGCCTCGATGATCTCCTGCCAGGTGGTCGGATCGACCGGAATGCCTTCGGCAAGGCGCTTCTCCTTGGTCTCGCGCTCGGGCTCGCCGGCGATTCTGACCTTGTCGACGCCGGGGGCAGGCGGCGAGCCGGTTTGCCAGGCAACAAAACTCTCGACTTCGCGCGCGAGGTTTTCGCCGGTGCCGAGCTTGCCGGGATCGATGACGATCGAGAGCATGCCGTTGAGGACGTTGTACTTGCCGTCGGAGGGGCCCTTGACCACCTGCCCGCCGGAGAGCGCGCCGCCGAGGATTTCGCACACGAGCGCGAGCCCCGAGCCCTTGTGCTCGCCGAACGGCAGGATCGCGCCATGCGGCGGGATCACGGTGTAGCGCGGGTTGGTGGTGGGCTTGCCTTCATTGTCGATGATGGTGCCTGGCTCCAGCGCGACGCCCTTGTTGTGGGCGACGCGGGTCTTGCCCTGCGCGATCCGGCTGGTGGCGAAGTCGAGCACGATCGGGTCCTTGCCGGCGCGCGGGATGCCGACGCAGAACGGGTTGGTGCCGTGGCGCGCATCGCTGCCGCCCCAGGGCGCCACGATCGGGCGCGAGATCACGTTGACGAAGTGGATCGAGACCAATCCGTGGTCGATGCACTGCTCAGCCCAGTGGCCGATGCGACCGATGTGATGCGAATTGGAGAGGCCGACGAGGCACACGCCGTTTCGCTTAGCGCGGTCGGCTGCCAGCTCCATGGCTTCATGACCGATCACCTGGCCGTAGCCGGTGAGGCCGTCGAGGGTGAGGAGCGGCCCCGTGTCGAGCACGATCTTGACGTGCGCGTTCACGGCGAGGCCACCATTGGTGACGCTCTGGACATAGCGCGGGATCATGCCGACGCCGTGGGAGTCATGGCCCTTGAGGTTGGCCTCGACCAGATTGGTGGCCACGAGCTCGGCTTCGCGGTCCGAAGACCCGCCTGCCTTGACGATGGCGCGGATGGCGTTGGTGAGCGGCTCTGCCTTGATGGTGCGATAGTCGGCCATTGTTATTGCTCTTATCCTTTCACAATTTGGCGGGGAGCGTAGGGTGGGTTAGCCGAAGGCGTAACCCACCACTTCTGTCTCCGCGGAAACTAAAGAGGTGGGTTACGCCTCGCAGATGCGCTTTGCGCACCTGCAAGGCTAACCCACCCTACGAATTCACGATGCGGCGGCAATGAACCAATGCGGCTTCAATCAGGTTCTCGCTCGCCTCCGGCGTGCGGAAGGCGGAATGCGCCGACAGCGTCACGTTCGGAATTTTTGTCAGCGGATGATCGCCGGGCAGAGGCTCGGTGTTGAAGACGTCGAGGCCGGCATGGCGCATGTGGCCCGATTTCAGCGCGTCGATCATCGCCTGCTCGTCGACGATCGCGGCGCGGGCGGTGTTCACGAAGATGACGCCCGGCTTCATCTTTGCGATCTTCTCGCGCGTGATCATGCCGCGCGTCTCGTCATTGAGCAGCAGATGCAGCGACACGACGTCGCTCCTTGCCAGCACGCTGTCAAGATCGGTGAATTCCACGCCCGGATGGCTCTTCGGCGAGCGATTCCAGGCGATCACCTTCATGCCGCTGCCGGACGCAATGCGCGCGACCTCGGCGGCGATGCCGCCGAAGCCGATCAGGCCGAGCGTTTTGCCGGTGAGCTGCATACCGTCTTCGCGCAGCCAGTTGCCGCCGCGCATCTCGCGATCCATCATCGCGATGACGCGGGCCGAGGCCCACATCAGCGCGATTGCGGATTCAGCGACCGCGGTGTCGCCATAGCCCTTGATCAGGTGCACGGAGATACCGAGTTCTGCCAGCTCCTCCGGGTTCATGTAGCTGCGCGCGCCGGTGCCGAGGAACACGACGTGCTTCAGCCCCGCACATTTCTTCGCCACCTCGGTCGGCAGCGCGGTGTGATCGACGATGGCGATCTCGGCGCCGTCGAGGATGTCAGGATATTGCTCGGGCTTGATATCGGGATCCCTGTGGATCCGCACCTTGGGATCCCCGGGCTTCTCCAGCCGTTCCATGATCACGGCAAGCGCTTCATTGGCGTCGACGAAAACTCCGCGCATGGCTCTCTCCGGTCAGGACGCGACGCCGGCGATCGCCAGCACGGTATGCATGAGAACGTTGGTGCCGGCAGTGCAGTCGCCCTGCGTGGCATCCTCCAGCTCGTTGTGGCTGATGCCGTCCTTGCAGGGCACGAACACCATCGCCGCCGGCATGATCGTGTTGAGGTTGCAGGCGTCGTGGCCGGCGCCGGAGGTGATGCGGCGCGAGGAATAACCGAGCGTCTTTGCCGCGTTCTCGACTGCCGAGATCAGCTTGGGGTCGAAATGCGTCGGCGGCTTGCGCCAGACCAGGTCGATCTTGACCTCGACCTTGCGGCGCCCGGCGATCTCCGCAATGGCTGCGCGCAGATCGCGATCGAGCGCGTCCATGATGGCGCCGTCCGCGCTGCGGCAATCCATGGTGAAGGCGATCTCGCCGGGAATGACGTTGCGCGAGGGATTTGCGATCACGGCTTCGCCGATGGTGCCGACCGCGTTCGGGCCGTGCTTCTTCGCGATGGATTCCATCGCCAGCACGATCTCCGACAACGTCGCCAGCGCGTCGCGCCGCAGCGGCATCGGCGTCGATCCGGCATGGCTCTCGAAACCGGAGATCTTGCCGTCGTACCACAGCACGCCCTGGCCGGAATCGACCACGCCGATGGTCTTGCCTTCGGCCTCCAAAATCGGGCCCTGCTCGATATGCAGCTCGACGAAACAGCCGAGCTTCTGGAAGCCGACCGGCTTGTCGCCGCGATAGCCGATGCTGTCCAGCGCCTGGCCGACGGTCGTGCCCTCGGCGTCCTTGCGCGACAAAATATCGTCGGTGGTGAAGTCGCCGACATAGGCGGCGGAGGCCATCATCGCGGGTGCGAAGCGCGAGCCTTCCTCGTTGGTCCAGTTGACGACGCAGATCGGCGCTTCGGTCTCGATGCCGGCATCGTTCAGCGTGCGGATCACTTCAAGTGCGCCGAGCGTGCCCAGAATGCCGTCATACTTGCCGCCGGTCGGCTGGGTGTCGAGATGCGAGCCGATGCCGACAGGCGGCTTCGACATGTCGCGGCCCTTGCGCAGGCCGAATTGCGAGCCGAGTGCGTCGGTGTGCACTTCGAGCCCGGCGTCCTCGCATGCCTTGCGGAACCAGTCGCGCACCAGCTTGTCTTCGCTGCTCAGTGTCAGCCGCCGCACGCCGCCTTTGGCCGTCGCGCCGAATTGCGCGGTCTCGTGGATGGAGCCCCAGAGGCGGGCGGAATCGATTTGCAGATTGGTGGCGGCTCGGCTCATGCGGTGGGGTCTCTCGATTGTCCGGCGCCTTTTTCAATGACGCGCCAGCGCGGGCGCGTCAACTGCGAGGCTGCTCTGCGCAATCTGCCGTGCAAGCTCGGCGACGCGCTCCACGGCGACGACGTCGGGCGAGGCGAGCCAGCTTGCGGTGAACGTCAGCGGTGCGATCGCAAGATCGGTGTCGAGCAGCTGCAGCCGGCCGTCGGCGAGCTCGCTCTCGACGATCGCGTCGGGGATCACGGCGACGCCGAGGCCTTCGACCGCCATGTGGATGACGGTCGCGAGCGATGCGGACGCGTGCAGCCGGATCGGCGGCAGCTCCGGCCGGTCGAACACCTCGCGCACGACCTCGTAAGGCTTGGTCTTGCGCGGGAAGGTGATGATCGGAAACCGAGCAAGCTCCGCCGGTGTCACCCGGCCTTTGCCGAGGCCGAGCGAAGGGCTTGCGAGGAAGCCGATCGGGTAATCGGCGAGCACGCGATTATGCACGCCGGACGCCGACAGCGGTCCGACCACGAAGGCAAGCTCGATCTCCTGCGCGAGCAGGCGCGCGGTGAGGTTGGGCGTGATGTCGACCTCGATCTCCAGCGACAGGTTCGGATAGACCTGGTTCACGCTCTTCACCAGGCGCGGCAGCCAGGTGTGCACGATGGTCTCGGCGACGCCGAGCCGCATCACGCCCCGCATCGCCGAACGATCGCCGATCTCCGCCATCATCTGGGCGCGCAGGCCGATCAGCTTCTCCGCATAGACCATCATCTGCCGGCCGCTCGGTGTCGGCGAGGCGACGCGGTGGTCGCGGTTGAGGAGCTTCACGCCCATCTCGCGCTCGAGCTGGGCAATGCGCTGGGAGATCGCCGGCTGGGTCGTATTGAGCCGTGCTGCAGCGCCACGGAAGCTGCCGAGCTTTACGACCCAGAGAAAAGTCTCGATCGACCTGAAGTCCAGCATTGGAAGGATTTTCCTCGTCGATAAAATGAATTTATCGATATCGATTAGAAAGGACGATTAGACTTTATAGCACGCTTGGTGTTGGCTGTCTTTGTCGAGTTTATAGGCAGGTCGATTACATGACTGTTTTGGTGGCAGTGCAGCAAACTGAAACGCCCGACGCCCTTCCGAGCCGCAAGGCGCGGCTTGCCTATCGGCAAGGGCTGGTCGCCTCCACCGCCGGCGTCGCCCCCGGCTTCGTCCAGGGCAATCTGGCGATCCTGCCGGCGGAATATGCCAGCGCCTTTCATCGCTTCTGCCAGCTCAATCCGAAGCCGTGCCCGATCATCGGCATGTCCGATGTCGGCAGTCCGCACATCCCTTCGCTCGGCGCCGATCTCGACATCCGCACCGACGTGCCGCGCTACCGCGTCTGGCGCGACGGCGAGGTCGTCGACGAGCCGACCGATGTGACGAAGCATTGGCGCGATGATCTCGTGACCTTCGTGCTCGGCTGCTCCTTCTCGTTCGAAGAAGCCTTGCTCGACGAGGGCATGCCGATCCGGCACATCGAGCGCAATGTGCGCGTGCCGATGTATCGTACCAACATCGCCTGCGGCGAGGCCGGTCCGTTCGCTGGTCCCATGGTGGTCTCGATGCGTCCCTTCAAGCCGGCGGATGCGATCCGCGCGGTGCAGATCACCTCGCGCTATCCCGCCGTGCACGGCGCGCCGGTCCATCTCGGCCATCCGCATCTGATCGGCATCAAGGACATTGCCAAGCCGGACTACGGCGATCCGGTGCCGGTCGCCGACGACGAGATTCCGGTGTTCTGGGCCTGCGGCGTGACGCCGCAATCGGTGATCAACGCCGCCAAGCTTCCGTTCGCGATCACGCATTCGCCCGGCCTGATGCTGGTGACGGATCTCAAGAACAGGACCATGGCCGTGATTTAGGGGGCAGCGTTTGCTGCTTCTTCGGGCTTTACCGCATCCATCAATCGCTTCATCCGATCAGACGAAATTCAGTAACAGGGGACTTTGCCATGACGATCACTCGCCGCGACGTGTTGTTGGGAGCCACCGCGACCGCTGCACTTGTGCCGCTGGCGGCGCGCGCACAGACTTCGGAAGTCGTGATCGGCGTCATCTATCCGTTCTCCGGCGGCAGCGCGCAGCAGGGCGTCGACGCGCAGAAAGCCTATGAGACCGCGCTCGAGGTCATCAACAAGGACACCGATTTCGACCTGCCGCTGGCGAAGGGCGAGGGCCTGCCGGGCCTCGGCGGCGCAAAAGTCCGCCTCGTGTTCGCCGATCACCAGGCCGATCCGCAGAAGGGCCGAGCCGAAGCCGAGCGCCTGATCACGCAGGAGAAGGTCTCCGCCATCATCGGCACCTATCAGAGCGCCGTCGCCGTCACCGTCAGCCAGATCTGCGAGCGCTACCAGGTCCCGTTCGTGTCCGCCGACAACTCCTCGCCGAGCCTGCATCGCCGCGGCCTGAAGTATTATTTCCGCGCCGCGCCGCATGACGAGATGTATTCGGCCGCGATGTTCGACTTCTTCGACGCCATGAAGAAGAAGGGCACCAAGATCGAGACGCTGTCGCTGTTCCACGAGGACACGATCTTCGGCACCGATTCCGGCAACGCCCAGGCCAAGATCGCCGGCGAGCGCGCCTACAAGATCGTCACCGACATCAAGTATCGCGCCAACTCGCCCTCGCTCTCGGCCGAGGTGCAGCAGCTCAAGTCCGCGAATGCCGACGTGCTGATGCCCTCGAGCTACACCACCGACGGCATCCTCCTGGTCAAGACCATGGCCGAGCTCGGCTACAAGCCGAACGCGATCGTGGCGCAGGACGCCGGCTTCTCCGAGAAGGCGCTGTACGATGCCGTCGGCGACAAGCTCGAAGGTGTGATTTCGCGCGGCACGTTCTCGCTCGACCTCGCGCAGAAGCGCCCGATGGTCGGCAAGATCAACGAGATGTTCAAGACGCGGTCGGGCAAGGACTTCAACGACCTCACCTCGCGCCAGTTCATGGGCCTGATCATCCTTGCCGACGCCATCAGCCGCGCCAAGTCGACCGACGGCGAGAAGATCCGTGATGCGCTGGCCGCGACCGACATCCCGGGCGAGCAGACCATCATGCCCTGGAAGCGCGTCAAGTTCGACGAGATGGGCCAGAACAACGACGCCGACCCGGTGCTGCTGCAATATATCGGCGGCAAGTTCGTCACCATCTTCCCGCCGCAGGCCGCGATCGCGGAAGCGGTCTGGCCGATGAAGTAAGACTGGGACGCGGGAGCTCTGATGCAGCTCCGGCCCTCATCCTGAGAAGCGGGCGTAGCCCGCGTCTCGAAGGACGAGGGCTGGGCCATCCTTCGAGACGCGCGCTTGTGCGCGCTCCTCGGGATGAGGATCTATTTCGGGGGACAGACTTTTGACAGCCCAAGCCATTATCCAGAGTCTTGCCAGCGGCCTCCTGATGGGCCTGCTGTACGGACTGATCGCGGTCGGCCTCGCGCTGATCTTCGGCCTGATGGACGTCACGAACTTCGCCCATGGCGAGTTCCTGATGATCGCGATGTATCTGTCCTTCTTCCTGTTCGCGTTCTTCGCGATCGACCCCTTGCTGTCGGCGCCGTTGGTCGCCGCGGCGCTCTTTATCTTCGGAGCGGTGATCTACCTGCTCATTGTACGCTTTGCCATGCGGGCCAAGGCCAACGCCGGCATGGTGCAGATCTTCACCACCTTCGGCCTTGCCATCGTGATGCGGGGTCTGGCGCAGTTCTTCTTCACGCCTGATTATCGCAGCATTCCGCAATCCTGGCTCGGCGGCAAAACTATCTCGGTCGCCGGCATCTTCCTGCCGGAGCCGCAGCTGGTTGGCGCGCTGGTCTCGATTCTCGCCTTTGCCGGCCTCTACTTCTTCATCCATCGCACCGATTTCGGCCGCGCGCTGGAAGCCACCCGTGAAGATCCCGGTGCGGTCGCGCTGGTCGGCATCGACAAGAACCGCGTGTTCGCGTTCGGCTGGGGCCTTGGTGCCGCGCTGGTCGGTCTCGCCGGAGCGATCATGGCGAGCTTCTTCTATATCTATCCCGATGTCGGCGCGTCCTTTGCGCTGATCGCCTATGTCACGGTGGCGCTCGGCGGCTTCGGCAGCGTGTTCGGCGCCTTTGCCGGCGGCATCATCGTCGGCCTCGTCGAAGCGGTCACCGCGCTGGTGCTGCCGCCGTCGCTGAAATCGGTCGGCATCTACGCGGTTTACCTGCTGGTCGTCTTCATCCGGCCGCGCGGCCTGTTCGGATCGATCTGATGGACAAGGATTTTGCAGCGCGGCGCCGCCGCGACCTCATCATCGCCGCGGTGCTCGCCGTGATTGCCGCGCTGACGCCATTGTTCGTGAAGGACGTCGTCGTCCAGAACATCCTGATCCTGACCCTGATGTATGCGGGACTGTCGCAGAGCTGGAACATCCTGTCCGGCTATTGCGGGCAGATCTCGCTCGGGCACGCGCTGTATTTCGGCCTGGGTGCCTACACCACCGAGCTGCTGTTCACGAAGTTCGGTGTGCTGCCCTGGTTCGGCATGCTGGCGGGTGGCGTGGTGTCGGCGCTGATCGCGATGGGGCTCGGTTATCCCTTCTTCCGCCTGCGCGGCCATTACTTCGTGATCGCCACCATCGTCATCGCCGAGATCGGCTTGCTTCTGTTCCACAACTGGGAATGGGCCGGCGCCGCGATGGGCATCACGATCCCGATCCGCGGCGACAGCTGGCTGAAATTCCAGTTCCTGCGCACCAAGCTGCCGTACTTCTATTTCGCACTGGCGCTGTGCTGCCTCGCCTGGTTCGTCACCTGGTGGCTGGAGAACTCCAAATGGGGATTTTGGTGGCGGGCGGTGAAGGACAATCCGGAGGCGGCCGAAAGCCTCGGTGTCGACGTCTTCAATTCCAAGATGGGCGCGGCCGCCGTCTCCGCCTTCCTGGTCGCGGTGGGTGGCAGCTTCTATGCCCAGTTCGTCTCCTACATCGATCCTGAAAGCGTCATGGGCTTCCAGTTTTCGCTCTTGATGGCGCTGCCCGCCGTGCTCGGCGGCATCGGCACCCTGTGGGGCCCGGTGTTAGGGGCCGCCATCCTGATCCCGCTGACGGAGCTGACCCGCTTCAAGTTCGGCGGCTCCGGGCGCGGCGTCGACCTCATCGTCTATGGCACGCTGATCGTCCTCATCTCGCTGGCCTTGCCGCGGGGACTGCTCAGCCTGTTCTCACGCCCGAAGAAGACGGGGGCCGCACGATGACCGCGCTTCTTGAAACCCGCGGCGTCTGGCAGCGATTCGGCGGCCTCGTCGCCAACAGCGACGTCTCGATCTCGGTTGGCCGCGGCGAGATCGTCGGCCTGATCGGCCCGAACGGCGCCGGCAAGTCGACGCTGTTCAATCTCATCGCCGGCGTTCTGCCACCGACGCAAGGCTCGATTCTATTCGACGGCGAGGACGTCACCCACATGCTGGCGGCCGAACGCTGCCAGCGCGGGGTAGGGCGCACCTTCCAGGTGGTCAAGAGCTTCGAGACCATGACTGTCATCGACAACGTCATCGTCGGTGCCCTCGTGCGCAACACCGTGATGCGCGAAGCCCGTCGCAAGGCGCATGAAGTCTTGGAATTCACCGGCCTCGCTGCGCGCGCCGACGTGCTTGCCAGCGACCTCGTGCCCGCCGAGAAACGCCGGCTCGAAGTCGCCCGTGCGCTCGCGACCGAGCCGAAACTGCTGCTGCTCGACGAAGTCCTCACCGGCCTGACGCCGACCGAGGCGCAGACCGGTGTCGCGCTGGTGCGCAAGGTGCGCGATGCCGGCATCACCGTGTTGATGGTCGAGCATGTCATGGAAATCGTGATGCCGTTGGTCGACCGCGCCATCGTGCTCGATCTCGGCAAGGTGCTGGTCGAGGGCAAGCCCGCCGATGTCGTTCGCGATCCCAAGGTGATCAGCGCATATCTGGGAGATCGTCATGCTGTCGGTGCGTGAAGTCACGACCGCCTATCAGGGCCTGGTCGCGATCTCCTCGATCTCGATCGAGGTTCAGAAGGGCGAGATCGTCTGCGTCGCCGGCGCCAATGGCGCGGGCAAGTCGACGCTGCTCAAATCCATCGCCGGTGCCGAGCGTCCGCGCTCAGGCACCGTGACGTTCGACGGCAAGCGCCTCGACGGCATGGCGCAGCACCACATCACGGCGACCGGCATTGCCTATGTGCCGGAGAATCGCCGCCTGTTCCCGCGCCTGTCGGTGCGCGACAATCTGCGTCTCGGCAGCTATCTCTACCGTGGCGAGGCGAACCGCGAAGGACCGCTCGATCTCGTCTTCCAGCTGTTTCCACGCCTGGCTGAACGCCTGGAGCAGCGCGCCGAAACGCTCAGCGGCGGCGAGCAGCAGATGCTGGCGATCGGCCGCGCGCTGATGACGCGCCCGCGCCTGTTGATGCTGGACGAGCCCTCGCAGGGCATCATGCCGAAATTGGTCGACGAGATTTTTCAGGCCGTAAAGCGCATCCGCGATGCCGGCATGACCGTTCTGATCGTCGAGCAGCGCATGGCCGAGTGCCTGGAGATCGCCGACCGCGCCTACATCCTGCAAACCGGCCGCGTGCTGATGCAGGGCTCCGCGGCTGAGATCAGGGGCAATCCCGACGTGAGGAAGGCGTATCTCGGATTGTAGCCGCTCGCTACGATCCCTATCCTGATTGTTTCTTGTTCCGGTTCTTGCTTGCGCCACGCAGCGTCGGCGCTGGTGCCGAAGGTTGCCCGAAGCCATTCATCTGAATGCATGAGAGCAGGTCGACATAGCTTTCGATGCCACCGGCGGAGGCCTCGGTGTAGCATTGGATGCGAATTGTCTCCGGCGTTGTCGTCCAGATGGACCCGAGCTGTTGCTGTGCGGTCTGCTCGTCGCTCATGCAGGCCTCGTAGGACTGCGGCTCGGTCAGCGACTTGTCGATCTCCTGAGTTGCCTTGCAGTTGGCCTCGACCTTGAGATCGGGGACGCCGCCGCGCCCGGACGTCTGGGCGTTTGCGGAAAGTGACAAGACAATAAAGCAGGCGGCAGAGAGGAAGGCGCAGGATACTTTGAAATCCATGACAATTCTCCCAGCGATCGATGAAACAACTCCTTCAGTCAATTACAGGGGGATCATGTGCTCGCGATCCCGGCAATGCAAATCAATTCCGGTCCGCAGGTCCCGCATATCGCTCCGCTCATGTGGGCTACTCCGTCGCCACACCCCGCGTCATTGCGAGCGTAGCAAAGCAATCCAGAGTCTTTCCGCGGAGGGATTCTTGCCTCGCTGCGTTATGACGAGGTTAGAGCGGGGCTCAATCGCCGTGCCCATGCTCCGGCAGCGTCACCCCGAACACCTTCACCAGATCGGCCACCTGTTCCGGCGACAGATAGCGCGGGTTCATCCCGCGCAGCAGCAGGTACAGCTTCGCCGTCTCCTCCAGCTCCTCCGTGGCGAACACCGCCGCTTCCAGCGTGTCGCCGGCAACCACCGGGCCGTGATTGGCGAGCAGCACCGATGAATATTTCCCCGCCAGTCCCTTGATCGCGTCGGCGACCGCGGGATCGCCGGGGCGGTAGTACGGCACGAGCGCGGTGGCGCCGCATTTCATCAGATAATAGGCCGTCATCGGCGGCAGCGCGGCGCGCGGGTCGATCTCGGGCAGCATCGAGAGCGCGACCGAATGGGTGGAGTGCAGATGCACGATCGCGCGCGCACTGCCGCGCGTGTCGTAGAGCGCGGTATGGAGCGGAACCTCCTTGGTCGGCGCATCGCCCGATACCAACCGTCCCTGGTCGTCCAGCCGTGACAGTTTTGCGGGATCGAGAAAGCCGAGCGAGGCGTTGGTCGGCGTCACCAGCCAGCCGCCGCCATCGAGCCTGACGCTGATATTGCCGGAGGAGCCCGGCGTCAGACCACGCTCGAACAGGGACCGGCCGAACCGGCAGATATCCTCGCGCAGCCTCGTCTCGTTGCTCGTGTCGGTTCTCATGGCCGTCATGTCCGCTTGTCTCACGCTTTGGCAGCGCGGCCAAGCCGTGATATCGGTTCGCCGAGCCGCCGCAAAAGCCGGCCGTCCGGGAAACGTTCGCAAGGGTTAGTTGCATGTCCGCCTCCACGTCACAAAATCAGCGCATCGCGGTCATCGGGCTCGGCTCGATGGGGTTTGGCATGGCGACCTCGCTGAAGCGCGCCGGTCACGCCGTCACCGGCTACGACGTTTCGGCCGAGGCGGTGGCGCGTTTCGTGAAGGATGGCGGTGCGGGTGCCAAAACGCCGGCCGAGGCGGCCAAGGGCGCGGACATCGTCGTCAGCGTCGTCGTCAATGCCGCGCAGACGGAAGCCGTCCTGTTCGGCAAGGATGGGGCCGCCGAGACCATGCCCGAAGGCAGCGTCTTCGTATCCTCCGCCACGATGGACCCGGACGTGGCGCGACGTCTTGCCAAGCAGCTGGAGGCAACCGGCCGGCATTATCTGGATGCTCCGATTTCCGGCGGAGCGCAGCGCGCCGCGCAAGGCGAGCTGACGATCCTCGCCTCCGGCAGCCCCACAGCGTTCGCGAAGGCACGGCCCGCGCTCGATGCCATGGCCGCGAAGCTCTACGAGCTCGGCGATGCCGCTGGCCAGGGCGCTGCCTTCAAGATGATCAACCAGCTGCTCGCCGGCGTGCACATCGCCGCCGCCTCGGAGGCGATGGCATTCGCCGCCAAGCAGGGCCTCGACATCCGCAAGGTCTACGAGGTGATCACGGCCTCGGCCGGCAATTCCTGGATGTTCGAGAACCGCATGCCGCACGTGCTGGACGGCGACTACACACCGCGCAGCGCGGTCGAGATTTTCGTGAAAGATCTCGGCATCATCCAGGACATGGCGCGCAGTGCCAGGTTCCCGGTGCCGGTCTCCGCTGCCGCACTCCAGATGTTTCTGATGACATCAGCCGCCGGCATGGGCCGGGACGACGACGCCTCGGTGGCGCGGATGTATGCGCAGGTCACCGGCGTCAAGCTGCCCGGCGACAAGTAACGAAGAGGACTCCAATGCCCCGTTTCGCCGCCAATCTCTCGATGATGTTCACCGAGGTGCCGTTCCTCGATCGCTTCGATGCCGCCGCTTCAGCCGGCTTCACTGCGGTCGAGTTTCTCTTTCCCTATGAGCATCCCGCCGAGGCGGTCGGCGAGCGCCTCAAGCGCAACGGCCTGACCCAGGCGCTGTTCAACCTGCCGCCGGGCGACTGGAACGCCGGCGAGAAGGGCTTTGCGGCGCTCCCCTCGCGCTTCTCCGATCTCAAGGCGGGCCTGGAGACGGCGCTGCCCTACGCCAAGGCGACCGGCGTCAAGCGCCTGCACCTGATGGCCGGCATCGCCAACCGCGGCGAGCGCGTCGCGATCGAGGCGTTCTACAAATCGGTGGCATGGGCTGCGGAGTTCTTCGCCCCGCACGGCATCGACATCGTGCTCGAGCCGATCAATGCGCGCAACGTGCCCGGCTACTTTCTCAACGATTTCGGCTTCGCGCGCGATCTGATCCAGGAGCTGAGGCTTCCGAACCTCAAGCTCCAGTTCGACATCTATCACTGCCAGATCATCCATGGCGACGTCACGATGCGGCTGCGCGAGATGATGCCGATCATCGGCCATATCCAGATCGCCAGCATCCCCTCGCGCAACGAGCCTGACGGGGAGGAGCTGAACTATCCGTTCCTGTTCGAAGAGCTCGACCGGCTCGGCTATGCCGGCTTCGTCGGCTGCGAGTACAATCCGCGCGGCAAGACCACCGATGGCCTTGCCTGGTTCAAGCCTTATGCAGGAGTGAAGCCGTGACACTTGCGTTGGGCTGCATCGCCGACGACTACACCGGCGCTTCCGATCTCGCCAACACGCTGACACGCGCAGGCCTGCGCACCGTGCAGACCATCGGCGTGCCCGCGGACGATCTCGCACTGCCCGAGGTCGATGCCGTCGTGGTGTCGCTGAAGAGCCGCTCGATCGAGGCCGGCCTTGCCGTGTCGCGTTCGCGTGCGGCGGATCAGTGGCTGCGCGGCCGCGGCGCCGGCCACGTGCTGTTCAAGATCTGCTCGACCTTCGATTCCACCGTTTCAGGCAATATCGGTCCGGTGATGGACGCGCTGCGTGCCGATAGCGGCGAAGGTGCCGTGCTGGTGACGCCAGCCTTCCCGGAGACCGGCCGCACCGTCTACCAGGGCAACCTTTTCGTCGGCGCCGTGCCGCTCAACGAGAGCCCGCTGAAGGACCATCCGCTCAACCCGATGCACGATTCCAACCTGGTGCGCGTGCTGGCGCGCCAGAGCGGGACGCAGATCGGTCTCGTCGACCTCGCCACCGTCACCCGCGGCGCAGACGCCGTGCGGGCACGGCTGGCCGAGCTGGCGGACAAGGGCATCGGCGCTGCCATCATCGACGCGGTCTTCGACCGCGACCTCGAGACCATCGGCCTCGTTGCCGCCGAACACCGGCTGTCGGTCGGCGCCTCCGGCATCGGCCTCGGGCTCGCGCGTGCGCTGGTGTCGACGGGTAAAGTCAAATCGGCCAGGGCGAACGGCGAGACCGGCGCTGCCGTCGGTGGACCGGCGGCCTGCCTCGCCGGAAGCTGCTCTCAGGCGACGCTTCAGCAGATCGCCAACGCCGAGCGCGTCATGCCGGTGCTTCATCTCGATCCTGACCGTATCATTACGGGGGCCGGCGAAGCACAGCGTGCGTTGGACTGGGCGAGGCCGCGGCTTGCGGAAGGTCCGGTGCTGATCGTCTCGAGCGCGACGCCCGATCAGGTCGCCGCGCTGCAGGCGCGGCACGGCCGCGACGCAGCCGGCCATGCGATCGAGCAGACCATGGCCGACATCGCGGAGAGCCTTGTAAAATCAGGGGTGCGGCGACTGATCGTTGCCGGCGGCGAGACCTCCGGTGCCGTGGTCGATCGGTTGAAGATTCCCGGATTTCTCGTGGGAGTAGAAATCGCGGCAGGTGTCCCGGTGCTGCATGCGGTGGGCGCGCAAGCCGACATGCTGCTCGCTCTGAAGTCCGGAAACTTCGGCGGCGCTGAATTTTTCTCCGATGCGCTTAGGCTCATGCGCTGAGCGCAGAGCATTTTTAGCGACGTGTTCATCTCTTTAAGGCTCCGTACTCGTACGGAGTCGTAGTTAACATCTGCGCAGGTGCTCTGGTGTTGGATGTTGGTGCCGCTCCCTTTGGTTGATTCGTAAAACTTCCGGACGCGCACCGCGCCAGCACAAAGAGACCCGATTATGCTCGCCACCATTTCCATCCGCGCCAAGATCATCAGTGTCGTGGCGTTCCTGCTTGTCGCAATGGCCGGCATGGGTCTCCTGGCCGTCATGAAAATGCGGTCGATGAACGCCAACACCACCGACATCACCACGAACTGGATGCCCAGTGTGCGGGTGCTCGGCGAACTTCGGGCGAGCGTCATTACCTATCGCAACGTGGTCCGCCAGCACATGCTGTCTGAAACGCTGGACGAGAAGCTCGCCAACGAGAAGACGGGTGTGACGGTGATCGAAGCGCTGGCCAAGATCCGCGGCCGGTATGAGGCAATGATCACCTCGCCGGAGGAGCGGGCGCTCTACAACCAGTGGTCAAAACTCTGGGACGACTACAAGAAGGGCACCGAGGAGGTGATGGCGCTCTCGCGCAAGGAGGCCGGCAAGGTCCCGCACGAAGCGCAGGAGCTGAATACCAAGACCGTCAACAAGATCGGTCTTGCGTCGGATGAGGTCCTGATGAAGGACATCGAGCTCAACACCAAGGGGGGCGATCAGGCGGCTCAGGATGCTGCGGACAGCTACTCCTATGCTTTCATGCTGGTCTCGGTCATTCTCGGCGCCGCCGTCATTATCGGCATCGGCGTCGGCTTCTATCTCGTCCAGGACGTCTCGAAGGGCATCAACTCGATCATCGAGCCGATGCAGGCGCTGGGCAGGGGCGACTTGTCCGCCGAAGTCCCGCACCGGGGCGATAAGACCGAGATCGGCGCCATGGCCGACGTGCTTCAGATCTTCAAGGAGGCGCTGATCGCCAAGAAGGCCGCCGGCGAGGCTGCGGCCGCGGATGCCGAAGCCAAGATCGAGCGCGGCCGCCGCGTCGACAACATCA
Organism: Bradyrhizobium sp. CIR48; assembly: GCF_014198315.1. NCBI lineage: Bacteria > Pseudomonadati > Pseudomonadota > Alphaproteobacteria > Hyphomicrobiales > Nitrobacteraceae > Bradyrhizobium > Bradyrhizobium sp. CIR48. The sequence goes on along the minus strand of NZ_JACIHG010000005.1, from coordinate 274,665 downwards.
CCCGCGAATTCGAAACCATGATCGGCGAGATCGTCCAGACCGTGTCGTCGGCCTCGACCCAGTTAGAGGCCTCCGCCTCGACGCTGACTTCGACCGCCGACCGTTCCCAGCGGCTGGCGACCACGGTCGCCGGCGCTTCGGAGGAAGCCTCGACCAACGTGCAGTCGGTGGCTTCGGCGACCGAGGAGATGGCTTCGTCGGTCGGCGAGATCAGCCGTCAGGTGCAGGAATCGGCTCGGATGGCGGGCGATGCCGTCGGCCAGGCGCGCGCCACCACCGAGCGCGTCAGCGAGTTGTCCAAGGCGGCGTCCCGCATCGGCGATGTCGTCGAGCTGATCAACACCATCGCCGGCCAGACCAATCTGCTGGCGCTGAACGCGACCATCGAAGCAGCACGTGCCGGTGAAGCTGGCCGCGGTTTCGCCGTGGTGGCCTCCGAGGTGAAGGCGCTCGCCGAGCAGACCGCTAAGGCGACCGGCGAGATCGGTCAGCAGATCTCCGGCATCCAGGCGGCGACCAACGACTCCGTCGGCGCTATCAAGGAAATCTCCTCGACCATCGAGCGCCTCTCGGAGATCTCGTCGGCGATTGCAGCGGCGGTGGAAGAGCAGGGCGCAGCGACGCAGGAGATCGCCCGCAATGTGCAGCAGGCCGCGCAGGGCACCCAGCAGGTCTCCTCCAACATCACCGACGTGCAACGCGGTGCGACCGAGACCGGCACGGCCTCCTCGCAGGTGCTGTCGGCGGCGCAAATGCTGTCGAACGATTCGGGGCGGCTGAAGAATGAGGTCAGCAAGTTCCTGACCAACGTCCGCGCCGCATAAATCCTCGTGCGACCTGTTTATCGAACGACGAGCGGCGCCAAAGGCGCCGCTCGTTTTGTTTGACCTGTGGCATCATCGAAATCGGCAAGTTCCTGAACTCCGTCCGCGCCGCCTGAGACAGGCCGCCGCATAGCTGCGATGTCGATTTCGCAGTGCGGTAGCAGGGAAGTGAATGCAGGATAGTTCTGGTTATTAGCGTTTCCGGCGGTGCTCGGGTAAAGGGAAATGGGGATCGCCGTGGGGGCAGATTCCGTATCCTCGCTTGACCCGGATTTGCCTGGCGCATGATTGCTCTGGTCCGTATTGCCCTGAGCCGGCCCTATACGTTCGTCGTGCTGGCACTCCTGCTGCTGATCATCGGACCGCTCGCGGCGCTCCGGACCCCGACCGACATCTTTCCGGACATCCGCATTCCCGTGATCGGCGTGGTCTGGCAGTACACCGGCCTGCCGCCCGACCAGATGTCCGGCCGCATCACGACGCCGTTCCAGCGTGCGCTGACGACCACGGTCAACGACATCGAGCACATCACCGCCAATTCCTATAACGGCTTTGGTATCATCAAGATCTTCTTCCAGCCCAACGTCGACATCCGTACCGCCAACGCGCAAGTCACCGCGATCTCGCAGACGCTGATCAAGCAGATGCCACCAGGCGCGACGCCGCCCTTGATCCTGAACTACTCGGCCTCCACCGTCCCGATCATCCAGGTGGCGCTGTCGGGCGACGGGCTCACCGAGCAGAACCTCGCCGACATCGGCATCAATCAGCTCCGCACGCCGCTGGTCACCGTGCCCGGCGCGGCGATCCCGTACCCGTTCGGCGGCAAGCAGCGCCAGGTCCAGATCGACCTCGATCCCACCGCGCTGCAGGCCCGCGGCCTGTCCGGCCAGGACGTCGCCAATGCGCTCGCCGCGCAGAACCTGATCACGCCGGTCGGCACCCAGAAGATCGGCCAGTTCGAGTACAACATCCAGCTCAACAACTCGCCGCTCAGGATCGACGAGCTCGGTAACCTCCCGATCAAGACGGTCAACGGCGCCATGGTCTATGTGCGCGACGTCGCCACCGTGCGCGACGGCAATCCGCCTCAGACCAACATCGTCCATGTCGACGGCAACCGCTCGGTGCTGATGATGGTGCTGAAGGCGGGCGCGACCTCGACGCTCGATATCATCGCCGGCATCAAGCAAAAGGTGATCGAGGTCAAGGACCAGCTCCCGGACGCGCTCAAGATCGGCTTCATCGGCGACCAGTCGGTGTTCGTGCGCGGCGCGATTCAGGGCGTCGCGGTCGAGGGCGTGATCGCGGCGCTGCTCACCAGCGTCATGATCCTATTGTTCCTCGGCAGCTGGCGCTCGACCATCATCATCGCGGTGTCGATCCCGCTGTCGGTGCTGGGCGCCATCATCATGCTGTCAGCGATCGGCGAGACGCTCAATATCATGACGCTCGGCGGGCTCGCGCTCGCCGTCGGCATCCTCGTCGACGACGCCACCGTCACGATCGAGAACATCAATTACCATCTGGAGCAGGGCAAGCCGGTCGAGCAGTCGATCCTCGACGGCGCCAACCAGATCGTGACGCCGGCCTTCGTGTCGCTGCTCTGCATCTGCATCGTGTTCGTGCCGATGTTCTTCCTCTCGGGCGTCGCGCGCTTCCTGTTCGTCCCGATGGCGGAAGCCGTGATGTTCGCGATGATCTGGTCGTTCATCCTGTCGCGCACGCTGGTGCCGACCATGGCAAACTATCTGCTGCAGGCGCATGTCCATCACGAAGGCGGGCCGCCGAAATCGCGCAATCCTTTTGTCTGGTTCCAGCGTGGCTTCGAGGCACGGTTCGAGCGCATCCGCGGCGGCTACCATGGCTTCCTCGGGCTGGCGCTGGCGCACCGCGCGGTGTTCGTGATCGGCTTCCTCTGTGTCGTCGGCGCCTCCTTCGCGCTGGTGCCGTTCCTCGGCCGCAATTTCTTTCCCGCGGTCGACGCCGGCAACATCCTGATGCATGTCCGCACCCAGGTCGGCACCCGCGTCGAGGAGACCGCCAACCAGCTCGCCGACGTGCAGAAGGCGGTCCGCAAGCTGATCCCCGGCGAAATCGAGACCATGACCGACAACATCGGCATGCCGATCTCCGGAATCAACATGACCTACAACAACACCGGCGTGATCGGCCCGCAGGACGGCGACATCCAGATCAAGCTAAAGGAGGGCCACAAGCCGACCGAAGAACACGTGCGCGTGCTGCGCGAGCAATTGCCGCGGCTGTTCCCCGGCGTCAGCTTCGCGTTCCTCCCTGCAGACATCGTCAGCCAGATCCTGAATTTCGGCGCGCCGGCGCCGATCGATCTCCAGATCCGCGGCGCCAATCTCAGTGCCAATTTCGCTTACGCCAACAATCTGCTGGCAAAAGTCCGCAGGATCCCCGGCGTTGCAGATGCGCGCATCCAGCAATCGCCGAACGCTCCGACCTTCAACATCGATGTCGACCGCACCCGCGCGCAATATGTCGGCCTGACCGAGCGCGACGTCACCAACAGCCTCGTGGTCAATCTCGCCGGCTCCTCGCAGGTGGCGCCGACCTACTATCTCAACCCCGAGAACGGCGTGTCCTACTCGATCGTGATGCAGACGCCGCAGTACCAGATCGATTCGCTGAGCGCGCTGCAGACGCTGCCGATCACCGCGGCCGGCAATGCGCAGTCGCCAATCCTCGGCGGCATCGCCGACATCAAGCGTTCGAGCTCGAGCGCGGTTGTCTCGCAATACGACATCCAGTCGATGGTGCAGATCTTTGCGACGACCTCGGGCCGCGATCTCGGCGCGGTCTCCGCCGATATCCGCAAGGTGATTGCCGAGACCGCCAAGGAGGTGCCGAAGGGTTCCTCCGTGGTGCTGCTCGGACAGGTGCAGACCATGAACAGCGCCTTCACCGGCCTGTTGTTCGGCCTGCTCGGCGCCGTCGTGCTGATCTATTTCCTGATCGTGGTGAACTTCCAGTCCTGGTCCGATCCGTTCGTAATCATCACGGCGCTGCCGGCCGCGCTCGCCGGCATCGTCTGGATGCTGTTCGCGACCGGGACCACGCTGTCGGTCCCGGCGCTCACCGGCGCCATCATGTGCATGGGCGTTGCGACCGCCAACAGCGTGCTGGTGATCTCCTTCGCACGCGAGCGCTACGAGGAGCTGGGCGATCCCGTCGCCGCGGCGCTCGAAGCCGGCTTCGTCCGGTTCCGCCCGGTGCTGATGACCGCGCTCGCCATGATCATCGGCATGGCGCCGATGGCGCTGGGGCTGGGTGAGGGCGGCGAGCAGAACGCGCCGCTCGGCCGCGCCGTGATCGGCGGCCTGATCTTTGCAACCTTCGCCACGCTGATGTTCGTTCCCGTGGTGTTCAGTATGGTCCACAAAAAGCAAGGCGCCAAAGCCGCCGCCCCATTGGAGACCCCGCATGTCGCCCACTGACCCCCGCTCCCCGGTTTCGCACCGGAAACTGGGCATCTTCGGCGTGGTGGCGCTGATCGCGGCCGGCCTCGTCGTCGGCACCGGCATCCGCGCGCGCGAGGAGCAGGGCTCCAGGCTGAAGGAATGGACCGACGATCAGGCCGTTCCCAGCGTCGCGGTGGCGCAGCCCAGCGCCAAGGCGCTCAACGCCACCATCGATCTGCCGGGCCGGCTGGAAGCCTATTATCGCGCGCCGATCTTCGCGCGCGTGTCGGGCTATCTGAAGAGCTGGAGCGCTGACATCGGCGCCCGCGTCAAGGCCGGGCAGGTGATCGCCGAGATCGAGGCGCCGGACCTCGATCAGCAACTGCTCCAGGCGAGAGCCGACCTCGCCAGCCAGCAGGCCAGCGCCAGGCTGTCGGAAGCAACGCTGAACCGGCGCAAGACGCTGGTCGCCTCCAACTTCGTCTCCGCGCAGGAGATCGACGAGCGCACCGCCGATCTCTCCAACAAGAATGCCGCCGTCAATTCGGGCAAGGCCAATGTCGAGCGGCTGGAAGCGCTGGCCGGCTACAAGAAGATCACCGCGCCGTTCGACGGCGTCGTCACCGCGCGCGACACCGATGTCGGCGCGTTGATCAATGCCGGTGGCGGCTCGGGCCCGGCGATGTTCGTGATCTCCGACATCACCAAGCTGCGCGTCTACGTCAACGTGCCCCAGAATTACGTGCCGGCGATCAAGATCGGCGCCAAGGCGACGATCACGCTGCCTGAGTATCCGAACCGGACTTTCCAGGCGACGGTGGAGGCGTCCTCGCAGGCCGTCGACGTCGCCTCCGGCACCACGCGCATGCAGCTCGGGCTCGACAATTCCTCAGGCGAGCTGATGCCCGGCGGCTATGCCAGCGTGAAGCTCAACCTCCAGCGCGATTCCGCGCCGCTCAGCATCCCCGCCAGCGCGCTGATCTTCAACAGCAGCGGCCTGCGCGTTGCCACCGTCGGTGCGGACGACAAGGTTCTGTTCAAACCCGTGACCATCGCCCGCGATCTCGGCCGCGAGATCGAGCTGGCCTCGGGGATCACCGCGGACGACCGCGTCATCACGGCACCGCCGGACGGGTTGTCGGACGGCGATGCAGTGCGTGTCGTCGGTGCGGGTGCGAAGGGCAAGCCGACGACCGCGTCGGAGAAGCAGGCGCCGAAGGGGTAGGGCGGCCTCGTGCCCCGGACGCAGCTCTCGTAGGGTGGGCAAAGGCGCTCTTGCGCCGTGCCCACCAATCTTTCCTGATCAGATGAAGACGGTGGGCACGCTCCGCCTTGCCCACCCTACGAAACCTTCCACTCCGGCACGCCATCCGCCGCCATTGCGATCTCGCCGAGCGAGCCAACCGGCGTGCGGTCCATGTCGAGCAAGTGTCCCAATGTCGCGCTATCACTCGCCGGAATTCGCGCCAGCGTGCGCCTGTCATCTTCCGTCCGCAGCATCACCACGCCATGCTCGACCTTGCCGCCGCGGCCGTAGAGCACCGTGAAGCTCTCGACCTTGCCCTTGCCCAAGGCCTCCGTGACGAACTCCGGCACCGCGCGCTTGTTGCGGTCGGCCTCGCCCTGCACACTCGTCTCCTGCGCCAGCGCCTGGCGCGGCCCCGCCTTCGCCACCACCAGCGCGTGATGCTTGGTGACGAAACCGCCCTGGCCGTAGAGCAGGCCAAGTTTTGCGCCCTCGCGCACACGCCGCACCATCGCGCAGGCCGCATGCGTCATGTAGGTGTTGAGCGGCGCGCCGAAGAAGGTGAGGCCGCCGGTTACGGTCGGTTGCACGTCGGCGCCAAGGCCAAGCGTTCGCCGCGCCATCTTGGGTACGCAGGGGAAGCAGCTATAGAGCTCGATGGCGTCGAAGTTCTTGGCGTCGCCGCCGGCAAGGTCCATCACCGCGTTCAGCACCGCGTTCTGCGGATGGCTCTCGTAGAACTGGTCGCGCAACAGATAGTCGCGTGGCTCCTCCGCCGAGGCGCCGCCGAGCGGATAGACCAGCCTGTCTTCCGCGATGCCGAGCGCAAGCGCCTTGGCGAGGCTGGTGAGCAGCAGCGCACCGCCCATGTTGACGCTGGGGTTGGCGATCATCAGCTTGTTGTAGGGCCACGCGATCAGCCGGTTGTCCGCGGTCGGCGTCGTGATCTCCTCGGGCGCATAACGCCGCTTCAGCCAGGCATTGGGATTTTGCGCGGCGGCTTCCGAATAGCGCGACCACAGCGTGCCGGATTCCGCCATGGCCTCGTGCGGCGTCTGGCCCCAATGCGCGGAGGAGGCGGCTTCGTAGAACGGATAGACGGTGACGGGGCGAAACACGCCGAGCTTCACCGCCAGCGGCTTCTGGAATGCCGCGCCGCGCTTGGGCTCCTCGACATCATGGGCGAACGGCGTCCACGGCAATTTGGCGCCAGCGCGCTCCGCCTTGGTTGCAGTCGACTGCGCCTCGGCACCGCAGACCGCGGCCACGGTGCATTCGCCGCGTGCGATGCGCTTGGCGGCTTCGTGGATGTAGCGGATCGGGCTCTCGCCGCCGACCGGGCCGTAATAGCAATGCGCCGGCGTGATGCCGAGGCGCTGCGCCAACAGCTGCTCCGGATCGCGGTAGCGCCAGCTCAGGAAGTTGACGACGTCGAGCGACTGCACCTCGCCGAGCAACTTTGCGCCGGCATCTGTTTCCGCGCGCCGCAGTGCCTGCTCCAGCAGGTCGAGCGGCTCGAGGCCGTCAGTGATGTCTTTCGGGCGATCGACAATCTCGCCGATGCCGACGATGACGGGGATGCGGTCTTCGGAGGTAGGGGAATTGGTCATTTCTTCTTGCTTCACGTTTCAGATTCTTGGCACGCCGTCGCCCTTCGAGGCTCGCTGCGCGGCGCTTCGCACCACGCGGCTCGCACCTCAGGGTGACGGCTACGGAGGAAGCGTCATCCCCGCGCAATGGCGAAGCCATTGTCGCTGGAGATGCGAGGCCGGCGGCGCAACGCGCCGTCGGTGGAGCCTCGAAGGATGGGCCACGGGCGCGATGCCGGCCACCGGCAATCACTCCGCCACCAGCGCATTCATGTGCTCGACGGCTTCGGCGAAATCTTCCTTGAACTCCTGCACCACCGCGCCCGCCGACTTCACGCTGTCGATGAGCCCGACGCCCTGGCCGACGAAATAGCTGACGAGATCGCGCGCCTTGGCGTTGCCGCTCGCCGCCGCGCGGTCGATCGAATTGAAGGCATCGCGGCTGACGATGCTCTGCAGCGGCATCGGCAGTGCGCCGGGGCTGTCCGGCGCGCGGTCCCAGGCATCGGTCCAGACCGAGCGGAGCTGCCGCGCCGGCTTGCCGGTGCGGCCTTTCGAGCGGACTGCATCACGGGAAGAGGCCGCGATCATCTTCTCGCGAAAGATCTCCGTGGTCTCGGCTTCCACCGTCGCGAGCCACACCGAGCCGGTCCAGGCGCCGGCCGCGCCCATCGCCATGCACGCCGCCATCTGCCGACCCGTCATGATGCCGCCGGCCGCCAGCACCGGCACGTCGCGGATGGGCTTGATCGCCTTGATCACCTCGGGCACCAGCACCATGGTCGAGACCTCGCCGCAATGCCCGCCGGCCTCGGTGCCCTGCACCACGAGGATGTCGACGCCGGCCGCGACCTGTCGCAGCGCGTGCTCCTTGGCGCCGACCAGCGCTGCGACCGGCACGCCGTGTTTCTTGCCCATCTCGATCATCGCCTTCGGCGGCACGCCCAGCGCATTGGCGATCAGGCGGATCGGATGATTGAAGGACACCTCGAGCAATTGCAGTGCCGTCTTTCCGTCGAACGGCTGCGGCTGATCGGCTGCGACCTCCGTGGTCGTCAGCTCGATGTCGTACTTCTTCAGGAGCTCGCGCGTGTAGGCGCGGTGCTCCTGCGGCACGCGCGCCTCCAGGCTCTTCCAGGTGACGTCTTTCTCGCCCGAGGTCGAGATGTTCTCGGGGATCAGCACGTCGATGCCGTAGGGCTTGCCGTCGACGTGATCGTCGATCCATTTCAGCTCGCGTTCGAGCGTATCGGGCGTGTGCACGGTGGCACCAAGCACACCGAAGCCGCCGGCGCGGCTGACGGCGGCGACGACGTCGCGGCAATGGCTGAAGGCCAGCAGCGGGAACTCGATGCCCAGCATGTCGCAGATCGGCGATTTCATGGCTCTCTCTCCCGGCGGTATTCGCGTTCTCGTTGCTTTCGCGCGAAGCAAGGTGACGCTAGCCGATCGTCACTGGCAATGACAGGCCGGATTCGGCGAGGCATCTTGTGTGTAGGCGTCGCGCTCTACCCGAAGGCCGCTGCGTCCCAGTTGACGCCGTCATTCCGAGCTCGCCCTGCGGGCGGCCGGATGACGGGAGGAGCCTGCCATGACGAAACGGTGAGATGCCCCGCCCGGCAATGCAACTCGGAGGGCTTGTCATCGGCCATTCGCGGGCTAATTAATGCAGGCGCATCTTTCCGCCGGAGCTCCTCGCATGACCGATACCCCCGCCTACGTGCCGCCCAAAGTCTGGACCTGGAACAAGGAAAATGGCGGGCAGTTCGCCAGCATCAACCGCCCGATCGCCGGTCCGACCCACGACAAGGAGCTGCCGGTTGGCAAGCATCCCTTCCAGCTCTATTCGCTGGCGACGCCGAACGGGGTGAAGGTCACGGTGATGCTGGAGGAGCTTCTGGCGCTCGGCCACAAGGGGGCCGAATACGACGCCTGGCTGATCAGAATTGGCAACGGCGACCAGTTCGGCAGCGGCTTCGTCGACATCAACCCGAACTCCAAGATCCCCGCGCTGATGGACCGCTCCGGTCCGGAGCCGATCCGGGTGTTCGAGTCCGGCTCGATCCTGCTTTATCTCGCCGAGAAGTTCGGCGCCTTCCTGCCGAAGGACATCAAGAGCCGCACCGAGGCGATGTCCTGGCTGTTCTGGCAGATGGGCAGCGCGCCCTATCTCGGCGGCGGCTTTGGCCATTTCTACGCCTATGCGCCGTTCAAGATCGAATACGCCATCGACCGTTTCGCGATGGAGACCAAGCGCCAGCTCGACGTGCTCGACCGGCGCCTTGCCGACAACGAATATCTCGGCGGCAAGGAGTATACCATCGCCGACATGGCGGTGTGGCCCTGGTACGGCGCGCTCGCCAAGGGGCTGGTCTATGGCGCCGGCGAATTCCTCTCGGTGCAGGACTACAAGAACGTGCAGCGCTGGACCGACCAGATCGCGCAGCGCCCCGCCGTGAAACGCGGGCGCATGGTCAACCGCGTCTCCGGCGATCCCGCCAGCCAGCTGCACGAGCGGCACGATGCGAGCGATTTCGAGACGAAGACGCAGGACAAGGTCGAAGCGGCGAAGACTGCGTAACGTCGCTCACCGGTGCCGTAGGGTGGGCAAAGCGAAGCGTGGCCACGGTTTCCAGCGCAACATGGAGGGATGGTGGGTACGTCGCTGACGCTCCTTTGCCCACCCTACGAAGGCTGATCCAGGCGCGTAGGGCGGATTAGCCGCAGGCGTAATCCGCCATCTTCGTCACACGAAAGTTCGGCGGATTACGCTTCGCTAATCCGCCCTACGATCTTCGTAGGGTGAGCAAAGCGAAGCGTGCCCACCACCTCACGCGTAGGCCACAATGGTGGGCACGGCGCGCGAAGTCGCCTTTGCCCACCCTACGGCTCTTCCCGAGCGGGAAGAGGAGAGACCTTTTACGCCATGCTCAGCTCGTGGCGTCCGACCACCATCCAGTGCACCTCGTCCGGGCCGTCCGCAAAGCGCAGATGGCGCACGTCCTGGTACATCTCTGCGAGCGGGGTCCAGTGCGAGATGCCGGTGGCGCCGTGCATCTGGATCGCCTGGTCGATGATCTTGCAGGCGCGCTCGGGCACCATGGCCTTGACCATGGAGACCCAGACGCGGGCCTCCTTGTTGCCGAGTACGTCCATCGCCTTGGCCGCCTTCAGCACCATCAGCCGCATCGCCTCGATCTCGCAGCGGGCCTGCGCGATGATCTGCATGTTGCCGCCGAGATGGGCGATCTTCTTGCCGAAGGCTTCGCGGGTGAGGCCACGCTGCACCATGAGATCGAGCGCCTTCTCGGCCTTGCCGATGGTGCGCATGCAGTGATGGATGCGGCCGGGTCCGAGGCGGAGCTGCGAGATCTCGAAGCCGCGGCCTTCGCCGAGCAGCATGTTCTCCTTCGGCACCCGCACATTGTTGAAGCGCATGTGCATGTGGCCGCGCGGGGCGTGGTCCTGGCCGAACACATACATGGGCCCGAGCACCTCGACGCCGGGCGTGTCGCGCGGCACCAGGATCTGCGACTGCTGCTTGCTCGGCGCCGCGTCCGGATTGGTCTTCACCATCACGATCAGGATCTTGCACCGGGGATCGCCGACGCCGGAGATGTAGTACTTCTCGCCGTTGATCACCCATTCGTCGCCGACGAGCTTCGCCGTCGTTGAGATGTTCTTGGCATCGGAGGAGGCGACGTTCGGCTCGGTCATGACATAGGCCGAGCGGATCTCGCCGTTGAGCAGCGGCTTCAGCCACTTCTCCTTCTGCTCCTTGGTGCCGACGCGCTCCAGCACCTCCATGTTGCCGGTGTCCGGCGCCGAGCAGTTCATGCTCTCGGACGCCAGCGGGCTCTTGCCGAGCTCGGAGGCGATATAGGCGTAGTCGAGATTCTTCAGGCCCTGGCCGGTCTCGTCGTCGGGCAGGAAGAAGTTCCAGAGGCCCTCCTGCTTGGCCTTGTTCTTGGCCTTCTCCAGCACCTCGAGCTGCTTCGGCGTGAAGCTCCAGCGGTCCTCCTTGCCTTCGCCGGCCTTGGCGAACTCGATCGACATCGGCTCGACGGTATCGCGGATGAACTTCTTGACGTGATCGTAGAGCGGCCGGACCTGGTCCGACATCCGGAGGTCGTTGAGCTCGTCGCCGGGATTGAGGGTGTAGTTGGTGGTGCGGGGAATATAGGTGTGTTTTGTCATTGTTCCTCCCGGGGACGCTGAGATCGTTCTGGGCGCAAGAATAGTCGCAGCGCCGCCAAAGCGCGAGCGCGTATTTTTCACGCGGAGCCATGCCACGCGATGGAATATCGCGAGGGCGTTTGAAATGTTGTTTGAATGGGGTGGAGTGAGGCGGCAGGCGCGAGCCTCACTCTCCGTTGTCATCGCCCGACTTGATCGGGCGATCCAGTATCCCAGAGGCGGCAGTGATTGAATCGAGAAGCCGCGGCGTACTGGATTCCCCGCTTTCGCGGGGAATGACATCGAGGATGTGGCTAGATCACGCCGGCATCCGATGCATCGCGCAGATCTTGTTGCCGTCGAGGTCACGCAAATAGGCGAGATACAGTTTGCCGCCCGGGCCCTGGCGGATGCCCGGCGGATCCTCGATCGATTTTGCGCCGGCTGCGACGCCAGCCGCGTGCCACGCATCGACCTGCTCCGGCGAATTGCAGGCAAAGCCGATGGTGCCGCCATTCGCGCAGGTCGCCGGCTCGCCGTTGATCGGCTTCGACACCGAGAACACGCCGGTCTTGGTGATGTAGAAGATGCGGTGGCCGTCGACCCTGGCCGGCCGCACTTCGAGCGTGCTCAGCAGGTCGTCGTAGAACGACTTGGCCTTGTCGAGGTCGTTGGTGCCGATCATGATGTGTGAGAACATTTGCCCATTCCCTCAATGTTGTAGCCCGGATGGAGCGCAGCGAAATCCGGGTCTTGCTTGCTTTTGGCTGTCCCGGATTGCGCTGCGCTCCATCCGGGCTACGAAAATCAAAACGCGGTATAGCCGCCGTCAATCACGAACGTATCGGCCGTATGATACGACGACGCCTTGCTCATCAGATACACCGCGATGCCGCCGAAATCGGATGCCTCGCCGAAGCGGCGCACCGGAATGCGGGGCATGACGTTGGCGACGAATTTTTCGTTGGCCATGAGACCGGACGTCATGTCGCTCTTGATCCAGCCCGGCAGGATCGCGTTGGCGGTGACGCCGTGGCGGGCGAGCTCGACGCCGAGCGCGCGCACCAGCGCGTTGATCGCGGCCTTGGTTGCGGCATAATGCTCGTTGCGCGCGGTGCCGAAGATCGAGGCGAGGCTCGAGGTCGCGACCAGCCGGCCGAAGGGATCGCCGGCATTGGCGCGGTCGGTCATGTGTCTCGCCGCGGCCTGGAACGCGTGGAACACGCCGTCGAGATTGGTCGCAAACATCGTGCGCCATTCTTCCTCGGTGCGCTCGATGAAGGAACGCCGGCCACCGCCGCCGATGCCGGCATTGGCGAAGCAGCCGTCGACCCGGCCGAAAATGTCGAGCGTCGCCTTCATCGCGGCATTGACCGAAGCCGGATCGGTGACGTCGCAGACCCGGGTATCGACCTTGCCTGATAGCCCCGCCATGCTCGCGGCAGCAGCCTTGTTCTTGTCGGCATTGCGGCCCCAGATCGAGACGTTGCAACCCTGGCCGGCGAGCGCCTGTGCAATACCGAGGCCGATGCCGCCATTGCCGCCGGTGATCACGGCGACGCGGCCGGAGAGGTCGAAAAGGTTCATGGCGCGTTTCCTGTTTTGGGTATCGGCGCATCAGCCGCTGCGCGCAAGATTGCTTGCTATGCTCTGATCACCATGGACAAGACCGCGCCAAAAATCAAATATGCGCCCCGACAAAACGAATTCCGGTCTGCGAAACTGACGCAGGCCGCAACTGACGAGGAAACCATGCAGTTCAAACACGTCACGCTCGATTTCGATGGCTCGGTCGCGATCCTCAAGCTCGACCATCAGGAGGTGATGAACGCGGTCTCCGTGGACATGCTGGGTGGTCTCGCCGAGGCGCTCGATGCGATCGAGGAGAAGAAGGACGAGGTGCGCTGCGTGGTGCTGACCGGCGCGGGCCGGGCGTTCTGCACCGGCGCCAATCTGCAAGGGCGCAACAACCAGTCGAAGAAGACCAAGGCCGGCCTGACGCTGGAGACCGGCTTTCACCCGTTCCTGCGCCGCATTCGCAATCTGCATTGCCCGATCGTGACCGCGGTCAACGGCCCGGCGGCGGGCGCCGGCATGAGCTTCGCGCTGCTCGGCGACATGATTTTATGCGCGCGTTCGTCCTACTTCCTGCAGGCTTTCCGCCGCATCGGCCTCGTGCCGGATTGCGGCTCGACCTGGCTGTTGCCGCGCCTCGTCGGCCGCGCGCGCTCGATCGAATTGTCGTTGATGGGCGAGCGGCTGCCGGCCGAGAAGGCGCTGGAATGGGGCCTCGTCAACCGCGTCTATGACGACGGCGTGCTGATGGAGGAAGCCATGAAGCTCGCGCGCGATCTTGCCAGCGGCCCGACGGTGGCGCTGTCGCTGATCCGCAAGCTCTATTGGGATAGCCCCGAAAACTCCTTCGAGGATCAGCTCAACCTCGAATTCCAGTGCCAGCTCCGCGCCGGCGATACCCAGGATTTCCGCGAGGGCGTCGGCGCGTTCCTGGAGAAGCGTCCCGCGCAGTTCAAAGGCAAATGATCGAAGCCGAGCTTTCACGCAGCGTCCGGCGCTGGTGCAAGGACGCGACCGGCATCACCGGCGCGGCCAGATTGTCGGGCGGCGCCAGTCAGGAAACCTGGCGCTTCGACATCACGCATCCCGATGGCGGGATCGGCGCGATCCTGCGCCGCTCGCCGAAGGGTTATGGCGCAGCGCCGACGCGCGCGGCGGGTCTTGCGGCTGAAGCGCAGCTGATGCAGCTCTCTTATGAGGCCGGCGTGCCGTCGCCGCGCGTGATGCATGTGCTCGTGCCGGAGGATGATCTCGGCACCGGCTTCATCATGCAAAGGGTCGAGGGCGAGACCATCGCGCGCAAGATTCTTCGCGATGACGAATATGCGGCGGCGCGGCCGCATCTGGCGCGGCAGATCGGCGGCATTCTTGCTGGCCTTCATAGGCTGCCAAAGGACAAGCTGCCCGAGCTGCGCAGCAGGTCGGCGACCCAGGAGATTTCCGAGTTCGAGCGCGATTATCGCAGCCTGAACTGGCCGAAGCCGGTGTTCGAGCTGGCGCTGCGCTGGCTGCGCGACAACGATCCGGGTCCGTCGGCCGAGGAGACGCTGGTGCACGGCGATTTCCGCAACGGCAATCTCATCATCGGCCGCGATGGCGTCCGCGCCGTGCTCGACTGGGAGCTCGCCCATCTCGGCGATCCCATGGAGGATCTCGGCTGGGTCTGCGTCAACTCCTGGCGTTTCGGCGAGATCGACAAGCCCGTCGGCGGCTTTGGCTCGCGCGAGGAGCTGTTCGCGGGCTATGAGGCTGCGGGCCGCCAGGTCGATCCCGCGCGCGTGAAATTCTGGGAAGTGATGGGCACGCTGCGCTGGGGCATCATGTGCGGCGGCATGATGCAGCGCTTTCGCGAGGGGCCTGACCATTCCATGGAACGCGCGATGATCGGCCGCCGCGCGAGCGAGACCGAGATCGATCTGTTGCGGCTCTTGGCGCCGCGCGGGAGCTGAGCGATGCAGGACGAACCGACCCCGATCGAGCTGACCAAGTCAGTCGCCGATTTCTTGCGCAACGACATCACCCCGCTGATCTCTGGCCACCAGGCCTTCAAGCTGCGCGTCGCTATCAACATTCTCGATCTCGTCACGCGGCAATTGACGCGGGAGGAGGGGAGTGATGCTGCGGAGGTCGAGCGCCTGCGCTCGCTGCTCGGCATCGACGGCTCGGTCGCCGATCTCAACCACGCGCTCGCCGAGCGCATCGCCAAGGGCGAGGTCGATCTCGCAACGCCAGGCCTTGCCGAGCACCTGTGGGCGACCACGATGGACAAGCTGGCGGTCGATCAGCCGAACTACGCCTCGTACAAGCGGGAGCTGGGGCGAGGCGGGTAGGCAGCGCCACATTCTCCGCTGTCATCGCCCGGCTTGACCGGGCGATCCAGTATTCCAGAGACGGCAGCGATATACTGAAAGGCCGCGGCGTACTGGATGCCCCGGTCAAGCCGGGGCATGACAGCTGTTATGTTGGCGAAATCCGTGGTCGTGACGGGAGGGACGGTCCTACTTCCCCACCCATTTCGGCGGCCGCTTCTCCGAGAACGCCTTCGGGCCCTCGATGTAATCCTGCGAGGCCGCCATCGCCTTCACCGCCGGATAGTCCCGCTGCTCCTCGATCGCCTGTTCCAGCGAGACGCCGAGCCCCTTCTGGATCGCCTGCTTGGAGGCGCGGATCGACATCGGCGAGTTCTTGGTGATCATGTCCGCCCAGCGCAGCGCGCCCGACAGCGCCTCGCCCTGCGGCACCACCTCGTTGACGAAGCCGAGCTCAAAACCTTCCTTGGCGCTGACATGGCGTGCGGTGAGGATCATGCCCATGGCGCGCTTCAGCCCGATCTGCCGCGGCAACCGGTGCAGGCCGCCGGCGAGCGCGGCGAGGCCCACGCGCGGCTCGGGCAGGGCGAAGGTCGCATTCTCCGAGGCAATGATGAGGTCGCACGCCAGCGCGATCTCGAAGCCGCCGCCCATCGCGACGCCGTTCACCGCTGCGATGATCGGCTTGTCGCAGTCGAAGCGCGCGGTGAGGCCGGCAAAGCCGCCCTTGTCCCAGCCGCGTTTTCCTCCCGCTGCCTGCCATTTCAGATCGTTGCCGGCGCAGAACGCCTTGTCGCCGGCGCCGGTGACGATCGCGACCCACTGCTCGGCATCCGCGGAGAAATCGTCGAACACCTTCTGCAGCTCGAAATGCGCATCGGTGTGCAGCGCGTTGTAGACCTCGGGACGTGACAGCGTGACGATCGTGATCGGCCCCTTGCGTTCCACCTTTGAGAATTTCAGCTCCATCGCGCGCTCCCGCATTTTCTTCCGAAGGAATATTGCCGGCATATTACCGCGCGTCGGCGCCGGGGCACCATCGAATTGCGCTGGTGCGCCTTGCGCGCGTCACACGCCTCGCTTTGCTTGACTTGCACGCGCTCTTCTCAGCTTAATCGGACGAAGCGGAAATGCGCCTAGCGCCTTAACGCAAAACGATAAAATCAATCCGGGAGAGAACCTGTGGATTTCTCATTGCCAGCCGATCTCGTCGCCTATCTCGGAGAGCTCGATCGTTTCATCGAACGCGAGATCAAGCCGCTGGAAGAGGCCGACGACAACATTCGCTTCTTCGATCATCGCCGCGAATGGGCGCGCACCGATTTCGAGAATGGCGGCCTGCCGCGGCATGAATGGGAAGCGTTGCTGCGCAAGGCGAAAGATCTCGCGGATGCCGCCGGCCATCTGCGCTTTCCCGTGCCGAGGCAATATGGCGGCAAGGATGGCTCCAACCTCTGGATGGCCGTGATCCGCGAGCATTTTGCCGCAAAGGGTCTCGGCCTGCACAATGATCTGCAGAACGAGCATTCCATCGTCGGCAACTTCCCCGTCGTCACCATGCTCGATCGCTATGGCCGCGACGATCAGAAGGCGATGATCGACGGCTCGATCAGGGGCAAGTACCGCATCACCTTCGGCCTCACCGAGCCGCATCACGGCTCCGACGCCACCCACATGGAGACGCGCGCGGTGCCGGCCACCCGCGACAACGTCAAGGGCTGGATCATCAACGGCGAGAAGATGTGGACCACGGGCATGCACGTCGCCACCCACTGCGCGCTATTTGCGCGCACTGGCGGTAATGACGGCGATGCCCGCGGCATCACCTGCTTCCTGGTGCCGGCCAAGAGCCCTGGCGTCAAGGTCGAGGAATATATGTGGACCTTCAACATGCCGACCGACCACCCCCGCGTCAGCTTTACCGACGTGTTCGTGCCTGAGGATGCGCTGTTCGGCGAGGTCGGCCGCGGCCTGTCGCTGGCGCAGTGTTTCGTGCATCAGAACCGTATCCGCCAAGCTGCGAGTTCGCTGGGCGCGGCGGTCTATTGCATCAACGAGAGCGTGAAGTATGCGCGCGAGCGCAAGCCGTTCGGGCGGGCGCTCGCCGAGAACCAGGCGATCCAGTTCCCGCTGGTCGAGCTTGCGACGCAGGCCGAAATGCTGCGCCTTCTGATCCGCAAGACCGCCTGGGAGATGGATCAGCTCACCGAGGAGCAGATCGAGCGCACGCTCTCGGATCGCGTCTCGATGTGCAACTACTGGGCAAACCGCCTCGCTTGCGAATCCGCCGACCGCGCCATGCAGGTCCATGGCGGCATGGGCTACTCACGCCACAAGCCGTTCGAACACATCTACCGCCATCACCGCAGGTATCGCATCACCGAGGGGAGCGAGGAGATCCAGATGCGGAAGGTGGCGGGGTTCCTGTTCGGCTATATGGGGCCGGGGAAGCACTGAGGCTTGCACTGCAATCGTAGGGTGGGCAAAGCGACTTGTCGCGCCGTAGCTCGAAGAGCGTAGGCGGAAGCGTGCCCACCACACCTTGAATACGGAGCGAGATGGTGGGCACGGCGCTTTGCGCCTTTGTCCACCCTACGGCAACGCGGGATCAATTCACCCGTCGATCCTTCCCCACCCAATACGGCTCGCGCAACTGCCGCCGCAGGATCTTGCCGCTCGGATTCCGCGGCAGCGCCGGCAGGAACTCCACGCTCTTCGGCGTCTTGTAGCCGGCGATGCGCGTCCGGGTGAAGTTGATGATGTCGGTGACGCTCGCCTCTTTGCCCGGCTTCATCACCACGACGGCCTTCACCGCCTCGCCCCATTTGTCGTCGGGCACGCCGATCACCGCGGCCTCGGCGACATCAGGGTGATCGCACAGCGCGCTCTCGACCTCGGCGGGATAGATGTTCTCGCCGCCGGAGATGATCATGTCCTTGATGCGGTCGTGGATGTAGAGATAGCCGTCCTCGTCCATATAGCCGGCATCGCCGGTGCGCAGCCAGCCGTCGGAACGAAGCGTCGCGGCGGTCGCCTCCGGCAAATTCCAGTAGCCCGCCATGCTGGAGCCCGAGCGCGTCGCGATCTCGCCGACCTCTCGTGGCGGCAACGGCTTGCCGTCGAGGTCGAGGATTGCGATCTCGATACCCGGCAGCGCCTTGCCCGCCGAGCGCATCCGCTCCAGCCCCTCGACGTGATCCTCCGGCGGCAGCGCGACGATGGTGCCCGTGGTCTCGGTCATCCCATACAGCTGCACAAAGCCGCATTTGAAAACCTCGATGCACTCCTTCAGCAGCGCCGCCGGTATGGGCGAGGCGCCATAGAGCATGTATTTCAATCGTGAAAAGTCCACCGTCCTGGCGCGTGGCTGCCGCACAACGAATTGCATCGCCGCCGGCACCATGAACAGCTTTGTGATGCCCGACTGCTCGAAGAAATCCAGAATCTTGGTCGGATCGAATTCGCGCGCGATCACGCCGCGGGCGCCGTGATAGAGGCCCATCACACCCCAGCCGGAACCGCCGATGTGGAAGACCGGCATCGCCACCAGCGAGACGTCGTCGGTCGACCACCGGTTCCACTCCGGCTTGTCCTCGGCATTGCCTGATTGCACCAGGTTGAGGAAGTTGGCGTGGCTCAGCATCGCGCCCTTCGGCTTGCCCGTGGTGCCGGAGGTGTAGAGCTGGATCGCGATGTCGCGCGTCGCGATCGGCACCCCGGGATCGTCACCGCTCTGCGCATCGCGCCAGGCCGGAAAACCCTGCCATTCCGGCGCGCCGCCTTCGGTGGTGATGACAGTGCGCACGCCCGGCAGCTGGTCCCTGATCTGGCGGACCTGAGTGATGAACTCCGGCCCGACGAACAGCACCGCGGCCTTGCAATCGTCGACGATGAAGGCGACCTCGGGCCCCGCGAGACGCCAGTTCACCGGCGCCATCACCACGCCCGCCTTCATCGCGCCCATCAGCAGCTCGAAATAGAGGTCGCTGTTCTTGCCGAGATAGGCGATGCGGTCGCCCTTGTTGACGCCCATCGCAATCAGCGCGTTGGCGACCTTGTTGGTCCTCGCGTCGAATTCGGCAAAGCTGGTGGTGCGGCCCTCGAACTCATAGGCGATGGCGTTGCCGCGGCTTTTGGCGCGCTCGCGCACCATGTCGGCGAGAGTTGCCAATGGCTGTGTGGACATGTTTCTCCCGTGCGTCTTGTTCTTATGCCGCGGAGTTTGGCGTCATCCGCGGGTGAAGACAAGATGGGGCCCGGCTGTCGTCCCGGACAAGCGCGCTTCAAGCGCGCGCAGATCCGGGATCCATAGCCACAGGGAGAAGTTTTGCGAAGACTCGGAGTTACCGTCTCGCGCCACAACTCCTCCCTGTGGTTATGGGTCCCCGCGGTCGCGGGGACGACAGGTGAGGGTGGGGCGAAGACGTCAGCCCCTTACATGCCCCGCATTCGCGCCAGACAACTACCCCCGCTTCGCCCGGTCCTTCTCGTTCTGCGCCATGATGCTCTCCCGCGCGGTTTTCCAGTCGTCGTCGCTCCAGTCGCGGAGCTGGTAGAAATTGCCGCCCATGGCGAGCGCCTGCGCGCCATCCATGGCGATGGTCTCGCCGTTGATCCAGTCGCAGCCGCCGGAGATCAGGAACACCGCGACGTTCTGCAATTCCTCCATGGTGCCGACGCGGCCCATCGGGTTCATCGCCTTGGTGCGTGCGCCGGCCTCGTCACCCGGCTTGATGCGCTTGCTCATGCCCTCGGTCGGGATCTCGCCGGGCGCGATGGTGTTGAGGCGGATGCCGTAGCGGCCCCATTCGGCCGCGAGCGACATCGTCATGGCATGGATCGCCGACTTGCTCATCGCCGACGGCACCACGTAGGGCGAGCCGTTGCGCACCCAGGTCGTGGTAATCGACACCACGTTGCCGGGCTGCTTGGCCGCGATCCAGCGCTTGCCGATCGCCTGCGTCACGTAGAACGTACCGTGCATGACGATGTTGGCGACGGCGTCGAAGCCGCGCGGCGACAGCTCCTCGCTGCGCGAGATGAAATTGCCGGCGGCGTTGTTGATGAGGTCGGTCAGCGGCGCGTCGCGGAAGATGGTCTCCACCATCTCCTCGACCGCGAGCGCGTTGCGGATGTCGACGCCGTGACTGGTGACGCGGCCGCCATACAGATCCATCAGCTCGGTCGCGGTCTCGTCGCAGACGATCTTGCGCCGGCCGCAAATGTGCAATTCGGCGCCGAGCTGGAGGAAGCGGGCCGCCATCGACTTGCCGAGTCCAGTGCCGCCGCCGGTCACGAGAATGCGCCGTCCGGCCAGAAGATTTTCCTTGAACATGGCTGTTTCTCCCGTACGGAATGTCAGTTAATTGGTCGATTGACTAAATCCGGCCGCCGGCGTCCTGTAAAGCGCCACTGAACAAGAACAGGCAAGAACCAGGGGAGAATTGATCCATGGAAGAGCGCGTCTCGATCTCGATCTCGGAAGGCGTCGCCGACGTGCGCCTGGTGCGCGCCGACAAGATGAATGCGCTGGATCAGCCCATGTTCGAGGCGCTCGTCGCGGCAAGCGAGCGGCTTTCGAAGGACAAGAGCGTGCGCGCTGTGGTCCTTTCCGGCGAGGGCCGCGCCTTCTGTGCCGGTCTCGACATGGGGCGTTTTGCCGCCATGAAGGAGAAGGGCGGCAATGGAATTCCGGGTGGCGAAAATCGCGATCTCACCAAGCGGACCCACGGCCAGGCGAATTTTCCGCAGCAGGCGGTGTGGGGCTGGCGTCAGCTTCCGGTTCCCGTGATTGCGGCCGTGCATGGCGTCGCCTTCGGCGGCGGCTTCCAGCTGTCACTCGGCGCCGACATGCGCTTCCTCTCCGCGGACGCGCGGATGTCGATCATGGAGATCAAATGGGGGCTCGTCCCTGACATGGCGGGCACGCCGATCCTTGCGAGCCTCGTGCGCGACGACATCCTGCGCGATCTCACCTATACGGGGCGCATCTTCTCCGCGCAGGAGGCGATGACCTACGGCCTCGCCACGCGCATCTGCGACGACCCGCGCGCGGCGGCGCTCGAAGTCGCGCGCGAGATCGCGGAAAAAAGCCCCGATGCGATCCGCGCGGCCAAGCGGCTGCTGAACAATCTCTCGGTCGATCCAGGTCCGGCACTGCTGGCGGAGTCGGTCGAGCAGCAGAAGCTGATCGGCAGCGCGAACCAGACCGAAGCGGTGCGCTCCAATCTGGAGAAGCGCGCGGCGAAGTATGCGGATTAGCTCGGTCCTCATCCCGACGAGCCGCGCAGCGGCGTCTCGAGGGATGGGCCACGGGCTCTCATGGTTCGAGACGGCGCTTCGCGCCTCCTCACCATGAGCGGCAACTCCAGCAAGAAGAAAAACAACAATGAGCGAAACGTCTGACTTCCTCGGCATCGTCTCCGGCGACCGGCGCCGCAGCCACACTGAGGTCGGAGCCCGCGCAGACCGCATCGCCTCCGGCCTCGCCAGGATCGGTGTCCGCCAAGGCGATTGCGTCTGCATGCTGATGCGCAACGACATCGCCTTCCTGGAGGCCGCCTACGCCGCGATGCGCCTCGGGGCCTATGGCGTTCCGATCAACTGGCACTTCAAGCCGGAAGAGATCACCTACATCCTGAACGACACCGGCACATCCGTGCTGATCGGGCACGCCGACATGCTGCATGCCCTGCGCGATGCGATCCCTGAGGGCGTCACCGTGCTCAGCGTGCCGACGCCGCCGGAGATCCTGTCCAGCTACAGGATCGATCCCGATCATCTGAAGACGCCGGATTTCGCCATCGATTTCGAATCCTGGCTTACGCAATTCGAGCCCTATGACGGCCCGGTCGTGCCGCAGCCGATGAACATGATCTACACCTCGGGAACTACAGGCCACCCCAAGGGCGTACGCCGCAACGCTCCGACGCCGGAGCAGCAGGCGGCGGGCGAGCGCATGCGCGCGATGATCTATGGCCTCAAGCCCGGCGCCCGCGCGATCCTGCCGGGCCCGCTCTATCATTCCGCGCCGAACTCGTTCGGCATCCGCGCCGGCAAGCTCGGCGGCGCGCTGGTGCTGATGCCGCGCTTCGAGGCGGAAGAGTTCCTCGAGCTGATCGAGCACTACAAAATCGACACCATCTTCATGGTGCCGACCATGTTCATCCGCCTGATGAAGCTGCCGGAGGCGGTGCGCAAGAAGTACGACGTCTCCTCGCTGCGCCACGTCATCCACGCCGCCGCGCCATGTCCGGCCGACGTCAAGCGCGCCATGATCGAATGGTGGGGACCGGTGATCTACGAATTCTACGGGTCGACCGAGTCCAGCGCGGTGACGTTCGCGACCTCCGAGGACGCGCTGAAGAAGCCCGGCACGGTCGGCAAAATCTCGCCCGGTGCCGAGCTGCGTTTCCTCGGTGAGGACGGCCGCGTGCTCGGCGTCGGCGAGATCGGCGAAATCTATTCCCGCATGGCCGCGCTTGCCGATTTCACCTATCACAACAAGCCGGAGAAGCGCGCGGAGATCGACCGCGACGGCTTCATCACCTCCGGCGATGTCGGTTACATCGACGAGGACGGCTACGTCTTCATCTGCGACCGCAAGCGCGACATGGTGATCTCGGGCGGCGTCAACATCTACCCGGCCGAGATCGAATCGGTGCTGCACGCTGTCCCGGGCGTGCATGATTGCGCGGTGTTCGGCATCCCCGATTCCGAATTCGGCGAGGCGCTGATGGCCGTGGTGGAGCCGCAAGCCGGCGTCGCGCTCGCAGCCGCCGACGTCCGCGCCGCGCTGAAGGCGCATCTGGCCGATTACAAGGTTCCAAAACACATCGAGATCCGCAGCGGCCTGCCGCGCGAAGATTCCGGCAAGATCTTCAAGCGCCGCCTCCGCGATCCCTATTGGGGGCAGGCGGGGCGGAAGATCTGAGGCGGTGCCGTAGGGTGGGCAAAGCGACTGGTCCGCCGTAGCTCGAAGAGCGAAGGCGGAAGCGTGCCCACGTTCTGAATGTGATCCGGAAAGATTGGTGGGCACGGCGCAAAACGCGCCTTTGCCCACCCTATGAGATTAGGGACAAGGAAACATCTGTCATGACCGACGCCGCCAACGAAGTCCTCTACACCGTCGCCGACCACATCGCGACCATCACCCTGAACGCGCCGGAGCGCATGAACACCATCTCCGGTCCGATGCTGAACGACCTCGCGCGCCTTTTGACCGAGGCCAACGAGGACAAGAATGTCCGCGTCGTCATCCTCACCGGCAAGGGCAGGGCGTTCTGCGCCGGCCTTGATCTGCGCAAGGAGCGCGACGGCAACGGCCTCAGCGCTGCGTCCTCTCCGACCACGATCAACCTGCGCAACACGCCGCCGACGGTATTGCAGGCGATGGACAAGCCGACCATCTGCGCCGTCAACGGCGGCGCGGCCGGCTATGGCATGGACACCGCGCTTGGGTGCGACATCCGCATCATGGCTGAGTCCTCGAAGCTCGCGGCCGCCTTCGTCAAGCGCGGCGTGGTGCCGGAATCCGGCGGCACATGGCTGCTGCCGCGCATGCTCGGCTGGGCCAAGGCGGCCGAGCTGATCTTCACCGGTCGCACGCTGAGCGCGCGCGAGTGCCTGGAATGGGGCCTTGCGAATGAGGTCGTGCCGGATGCCGAGCTGATGACCCGCGCCACGGCCATCGCCCGTGAGATCGCCGCCAACGCGCCGCTGGCGGTGCAGGCCTCCAAGCGCATGATGCGGATGGGTCTGAACGAGAATTTCCACGACCACGTCCACCACGTCTATCTCCAGCTCCTGCCGCTGTTCAAAACCCAGGACATGGCCGAGGGCATGAAGGCGTTCATGGAGAAGCGCGAGCCGAAATTCGAGGGGCGGTAGCCGGGGGCGTCTGGTACGCGTTGGAGTAGCAATCATCGAGCGGCTCGGCTAGGTTGGCGTTCCCACGCCAATCCCTGCGATCATCCATGCCCTCATACCGTGCCGGTTTCTTCGAAGTTCCCCATGCCGCCGTCTACGTGCTGATGACGGTGACGGTCCTCGCATCGGGGTTCTGTTTCATCCAGGCGGGCGGTCCGGCGGCGCCGGCGGAGTTGCTGTATCGCTACGGCGGCATGTATGCGACCGCGATCGCGCGGCACGAATACTGGCGTCTCGTCGCCTATGGCTTCCTGCACGTCAATTTCGTCCACCTCACCATGAACATGCTGTGCCTGGTGCTGTGGGGCGCGCATCTCGAGCGGCGGGTCGGGCCGGCCTATTTCCTTGTCATCTACCTGTGCGCGATGGTGTTCGGCGCCGTCATCGGCAATGGCATCCATTCGACGCCATATTTGACGGTCGGCGCGTCCGGCGCCACCTCAGGCATCCTCGGAGCGCTGCTCTGCCTGTGGATCCTCGGCAAGCTCGACGTCAGGTTCGACTTCTTCGCGATCAATATCGGATTGAACATCGCGTTTGCGCTCGGCAATTCGCGGATCGACTGGGGCGTGCATCTCGGTGGTTTTGCGGCCGGGCTGATCGCCTGCGCGGTGCTGGACCTGATCGAGAAAGCGAATGTGTGGGTGCTTCGCTGCAAATTTCCCGAAGCCGTGAAGGTCAATCTGACACTGCTCGGGTGCGTCGTTGCGCTGTGGGCCTGGAGCGGTCAGGCCCAGGCGATCGCAGCCGGGGGTTCTGGATGGGTCCCGGCTCTCGTCGCCGTGGTCGCGTATTGCGCCATCGTGAAGACGATTGATCTCGCACTCTCCGTCAAGAAGGGCCTTGCGATCGTCGTGGCGATTTTGGCCGGTGTGAACGCGGCCGCCGTGATGCTGTCCGGTTGGGCCCTGGCATCGTCTTGCAGCCCGCGCTGGCCCACCGGGTCTGTCCCGCTCGACAACTTACTCGCCACATTCTGCCCTAGTCCTGTTGTCATCTCGGGGCTGGCCGCGATCGGCGCCGCCGCGCTGACGCTTTGGCTCTGCTCAAAGGAGATCTCGCGCGGGATCGAGGATGTTGGGTTTGTCGGCACATCGCTGCGCGCCGAACGCAGCCGGCGTCACGGATTATGAGCTTGGAGGGGAGGGGACATCGGGGCCGTCTTAGCAGAGACAGATTTCATGCCTATATGCACGGGATCATCCACCTCCGGATCATCCCATGACCCCCGTTTCCATGCTGCTCAACATCCTCTGGATCCTCTTCGGCGGCGCCTGGATGGCGTTCGGCTGGGTGATCGCCGCGGTCATCATGGCGATCACCATCATCGGCCTGCCCTGGGCGCGGGCAGCGTTCAACATCGCCGTCTACACGCTGTTGCCGTTCGGCTCGCGGGCGGTCAGCCGCTACGACGTGACCGGTGTCGAGGATATCGGCACCGGCCCGCTCGGCGTGATCGGCAACATCATCTGGTTCGTGCTCGCCGGCTGGTGGCTGGCGCTCGGCCACTTATTGACCGCACTGGCGCTCGCGATCACCATCATCGGCATCCCCTTCGCCTGGGCCCATCTCAAGCTCGCAGGCATCGCGCTGTGGCCGATCGGCAAGGTGATCGTGCCGGCTTGAGGCCAACTCGTGGCTCGTAGGATGGGTTTCGCAAGTGCACCCCATCCTGCGCGCTGCGGACATCAATGAGCATGCTCCCTCAGGGACGAACGCGAATGATCGTATTTCCCTTGCGTCGCCCGGTCGGATTTAAGGCGGCGACCGCATCGTCGAAGGTCGAGACCTTGCCGATGTTCGTCCGCAGTCGTCCGTCCCGCGCCCGCTGGACGATCTCACTGAGTTGGGCGCGATCCGCCTCGACGACGAAGTCGACCGCCAATCCATCGGAGGGCCGCGCCTCGGCCGGCCCGACGATGGTGACCAATGTTCCTCCGGCTCGAATGCGTTCTACCGACCGCTTCTGTATGTCACCGCCGATGACATCGAACACCAGATCGACCTTGCCGACGTCTTGCAGCGAGTCTTTGTCGAGGTCGACGAACTCGTTTGCGCCCAGATCGAGCACCGTCTGACGGTCAGCGGCGCGTCCGGTGCCGATGACGTAGGCGCCGGCCTCTCGTGCGAGTTGCGTCACCATCGACCCGACTGCGCCGGCCGCGCCGTGTGCGAGGATGCTCTGCCCCGATTTGAGACGGCCATGCTGGAACAGCCCTTGCCATGCGGTCAGCCCCGAGATCGGCAGGCTCGCCCCCACTGTGAACTCGACGTCGCCCGGCAGCGGCGCAAGATTGCGCGCCTCGATCGCCACATACTCGGCCAGCGTGCCGTCGCGATACCAGTCCGCCAGGCCGAACACCCGCTGTCCCAACACCAGCCCTGTCGTTCCATAGCCAAGAGCAGTGACCACTCCGGCCAGCTCGTGTCCAGGGATCGATGGTGTTCGGTCGCGATCGAGGCGATCAGTCCAGGTCGAAGGCCACGTCAGCTCAGTCGGGACGAATCCCGACGCATGAACCTGAACCACGACGTCGTTTATCGCAGCCTGCGGCTCGGGCCGGTCCACCAGCTTCATCCCCGCCGTTCCCGCGGCCTGTTCCGTTACAACGATCGCCTTCATTGGATTGTCTCCTCAGTCATTGTCTCTTGACGCAACGGTTGCAGTCAGTGTGAGCCGCGACGGCTATCCACAAACTGCCAGACAGTGTGGAAGTGTCCGCGATTTGCATTGACCGGGGCTCCCACTGAGACTGCCGATCGGGATCGCTTCGTTCGTGGTACTAGCAGTTAGATGCGTCACGCCTGGTCATGAGACCAGTACCAAGATTGCAAAATTCGGCTGTACCAAGGGCCATTGAGACGGCGGACAGATTGAGCTCGCAGGATGGTAGAGCGCGAGCGAAACCCATCAACCCGACTGTCGATGACGAAGCATGATGGGTTTCGCAAGGGCTCTACCCATTCTACGCGCTGATCGGTAACATCATCTGGTTCGTGCTCGCCGGCTGGCGCACTGGCGCTCGCGACCACCATCATCGGCATTCCCTTCGCCTGGGCCCATCTCAAGCTCGCAGGCATCGCGCTCTGGCCGATCGGCAAGGTGATCGTGCCGGCTTGAGGTGCGGACCCGGACCAGCCATCGCTGATGGCAGGAAATTTCTGGACTATTCGATCACGTCGTCGCCTCGGCAAGCGCTAAAGGCGCGACCGTCAATCCGAGTGTTTAACGGTCTTCTGGTTGGCGGCGAAACCGAAAACCGTCGTTAGCTTTATTGATATTGCCGGGCCATGAGGCGCGGCTGCAGCAGTAATCGATGTGCAATGTCCGCCCATTGGGAACGATGGGCAACCTTGGCTCGAATGCGGGGGGGCGGGAGTCCTGCCATCTCGATCTAACCCGGAGTTGCGCCGACGGGGTCGAGCCTACAGCACGTCAAGAGCGAGCTTACCAAGTAGCAGAAGCCTAGCTTGAACAAGCTAGACCAAACGCGGTTACCGGCGATAGCGGTCGGAGTTTCTTATTCTGCAAACTTTGCTAGCTGCTGGGGGCCTATCAAGCCAATGCGTCGCGGCTTGAATATCGAACATCTCAGACTTCGGTCCGAATTCTACGACAGTCTCTTGTTTAGCCCCGCATAACGTTTCGGGCTAAAAACGTAGGTTTGCCTCGACAAGTCAACACGCTCTAGTCTCGCGCCAAACCTACGAAATATCTGGGAGCACGTACGGCTGATAGCTCCGAGCAAGATGAGCCCTTCCTGAGTGAAGGTTTCCGAAAGCTTTGCGATCAAGTGCAAATCTGCGGCCAGCTTTCTGCAGGAAAAAGCCAGCCGACCTAACACTTGATGCCGGTCACTCGTTGAAACCGACGGTAACGAAAAGATTCTCAAAAAGGTGTCGGCAATAAGCGCTTCTGTAACGAGCCCGTGTAATGCAACTCCGAATGGCCGCGTATCGGCGCTGTCTATGCCTAAACTACAGATCGGTGCACGCTCAGAAATAAAGCAATAGCGGTTCTGTTGCGACATTAGGATAGAGAACAAGGCGTGGCCTGCTTGATGGACGAATTCTTCAATCAGATGGAATTCATCACCTGCTTTTGTAAATCGAATGAAAACAGTTCCGTGAGCCCGAGTATCGTAAAAAGAATTCCTGTCGCTCCCGCAGAAAAGAAGAACCGAAGCCGTGACATCTGTTAGCATGCTCAAAACAGAGGCCTTTTCTAGAAGGGAAGTGGCCCGCGTGAGCAGACGGCGATCTTTTATCGATCGAGATACCCTAGCCTGTGGATTGTCGGCCCAGAAAAGCATTCTGTATGCTGCGGGGATTCGTTCGAGGACTTCGATTTCTCGGGAAACGAGGACAGGTGGTACATACACTGAGGGTACTGTTGGTGAAATGATATGCGGCTTTGGAAGTAAATTGACCAAGACCGTTCGAGATCGAGTTAGCTTTGGTGCACGCAAATAGCCCATAGTAGGTAGATCAATCGCACCCTCGAAACACTTGGCTTCGATTTGTTTTCGCTCCCCGAACGGCAATAGCGCTTGGGCAGGAGTGTAATGGCGACGAACCCTGGAACTTGAAACGTATGACTGCAACATCGGCATAGGCCTGTCGCTTACGATATCGGCATGCCGATCGTTTGGTACTAAGGCGCGAAGAACGTACACGGTCCGCAGACGCTGCTCGGCGACAATCCGGCAGCGCTGCGTTTGAAAATACCCTAACGCATCCAAGAAAGTACCTATCGCTTGGAGATTTCAAGCATCTTGTCGAGCTTCTTGAAGACAGGCACCAACTCCGGGATCCAAATTCCTTTCGTTTCATATAGCCAAGTGTGACATGCCTCATAGCCTTTGAGAGTGCCTAGCATTTTTCGTATTTCTGTCTGCACTTCGGGAGTTAGTTTGGATGTTGAGCGTTTAGTTGGCGGCTTCTTGGCTGTTCTGCTGGTAGCCATCGTATACTCCTTCCCTTTGTTGTGCACCTTTAAGGTGCGGTTATCGATTTTACACCATTACATGGTTCTGTCAAAAAATTGAGAGCGCAGCATCTCCGGGAGCTTTGCATTCCGCACAGTGCGACCGTGCCGCAATCACTCCTCATATCTCCCTTTGTAGTCGTTCGCTGACCTCCGCTCGAATTTTCCGCAGGTGGCTCAAAGCCGCCGATCGCAAGTTGGCCCAAGGAGATTTGCGGATCGTCAGTTTCATTGCAGTTTGATCGCCAGAGTTGGCTGACGGGCCGATTTGGCGCCGCTCGCCGGTTTCGCTGCTTGGGCCCTTAACCCAACCCCTCGCGCTACCCGTCGGGCAAAACACACCACATGCAGGTCAAGGAGCGGCGCTGCAAAATGTTCTGATTGACCGAATTGGCTATTTCGGCTAAACCGCATTCCATCCTGGCCCGTCAAAAGGGGCGTTTCGCGATCGTCACGATACGTAGGCCGGGATGCGATGGACGCGGCAGCGCCGGCGCGTGAGGTGATGGCAGGGCGGGCAAATCCCGTGAGCCATCGCGATCCGCGGCACGACACGGCGCGGTCACAGCGTTTCTTTACGGCGTTGGGGGCGAGCACGCGCGAGCTTCCGGCTGTCCGGGAAGGACGTCCGCGGACGGCAAAAGCGTGTGGTCCTGACGCCCGGGGTCTGTGCGTCAAGGCTTGCGGTGATGAAGCGGCCCAACCGGGCGCGCACATCAGTCATCTGCAAGACGACGGGGGCAATAGTGCATCGCTCCCCGGGGAGAGCGCGCCATAAGCCGTAAAACCATTGCGCAGGGAAGGCCGGGATGTCCCGGCGTCACCTGTGGTCACCCCGCGTGCGTCTTGTCGCGTGCGGACCTTCGGGTGCCAGCCGGCGCCCGGCCTTCCCTGCGCCCTTTGTTCTCGATGAGGGCGAAACGGACAGCAAAGCTCGGGCGGAATACGCCGCGAGAAGGCGAAGGCGTGCTTATCGGTACAAAGAGAAAGCTCTCGTGCCCCGGACGCAGCGAGCGCGACGCGTCTTCGCGGCGTGGTGCGCTGCTGAGCCGGGGCCCGGAAGGCGGCAGGGACGGTGTGGCTTTTGGGGTCCCGGCTCTGCGCAGCAACGCTTAAGCGTCCGGGACACGAGCGTGGCCGCCAGTTTGCACCGCTCCAACTTCGTCTTGCACTGCGGTAGAAAAATATCGCACACTCCGCTGGGCCGAGGAGCCCAGGAAGCTCTTCAAGGGAGCTCTTGAAGAGGAGCGAGCCATGTCCCTTCAGACCATATCATCCGACAGCGCTGAACATCGCGCCAATCGCCCTGAGGACGCCCAGGCGCTGGAGGCCGATGCGCGGCTGCGGGACGACATCCGCCTGCTCGGGCGCATCCTCGGCGACACCGTGCGCGATCAGGAGGGCGCCGATGTGTTCGATCTGGTCGAGCGCATCCGGCAGACCTCGATCCGGTTCCACCGCGACGAGGACCGGCTCGCCCGCCGCGAGCTCGAGCAGATCCTCGACAGCATGTCGACCTCCGAGACGGTGCGGATCGTCCGCGCCTTCAGCTATTTCTCCCACCTCGCCAATATCGCCGAGGATCAGAACAACATCCGCCAGATGCGCGCCCGAAGCGCCGCGAAGAACGGCGGCTCCGGCGTGCTGGCGGAAACGCTCGCCCATGCCCGGGACGCCGGCATCAAGCCCGATCAACTCCGCAGCTTCTTCAAGTCCGCGCTGGTGAGCCCGGTCCTGACCGCGCATCCGACCGAGGTGCGCCGCAAGAGCACCATGGACCGCGAGATGGAAGTCGCAGGCCTGCTCGACCGCCGCGAGCGCGTCGCGCTGACCGCGGAGGAGGCCGATGCCAGCGACGAGCAGCTTCGCCGCGAGGTGCTGACGCTGTGGCAGACCAATCTGCTGCGCCGGACCAAGCTCAACGTGCTCGACGAGGTCGCCAACGGCCTGTCGTTCTATGATTACA
Organism: Bradyrhizobium sp. CIR48; assembly: GCF_014198315.1. Taxonomy (NCBI): domain Bacteria; kingdom Pseudomonadati; phylum Pseudomonadota; class Alphaproteobacteria; order Hyphomicrobiales; family Nitrobacteraceae; genus Bradyrhizobium; species Bradyrhizobium sp. CIR48. The sequence goes on along the minus strand of NZ_JACIHG010000005.1, from coordinate 243,637 downwards.
CCTTCCTGCGCGAGGTGCCGCGGCTGGTCAACGCGCTGGAGGACCGGCTGGAGGAGGGCGGCGAGCAGGCCGCCTCCGAGCTCGCCTCGTTCCTGCGGATGGGCAGCTGGATCGGCGGCGACCGCGACGGCAATCCCTTCGTCACTGCCGACGTGATGCGCGGCACGCTGCGTCTGCAGTCGAGCCGGGTGATGCAGTTCTATCTGAACGAGCTGCACGTGCTCGGCTCGGAATTGTCGATCGCCGCGCATCTTGCCGACGTCTCGGAAGAGCTGCGCAACCTGGCGGAGCGCTCGCCGGATACCTCGCCGCACCGGAGCGGCGAGCCTTATCGTCTGGCGGTCTCCGGCATCTATGCGCGCTTGACCGCGACGGCCGAAAAGCTCGCGGTCGAGATCACGCGCCGGCCGGTCGGAAAGGGGGCGCCATATGCGAGCGTGAAGGAGCTGCAGGCCGATCTCGATGTGCTGCACCGCTCGCTGATCTCCAACAATGCCCGCGTCATCGCCCGCGGCCGGCTGCGGCTGCTGCGGCGCGCAGTGGATTGCTTCGGCTTCCATCTCGCGCGCCTCGACATCCGCCAGAACTCGGCGGTGCACGAACGCACCATCGCCGAGCTGATGGACGCCGCCAATCCCGGCATGTCCTATCTCGCGCTCGGCGAAGAGGCGCGCATCTCGCTACTCACCAACGAGCTGCGCTCGACGCGCGCGCTGGTCTCGCCGTTCGTCAAGTACAGCGACGAGACCATGGGCGAGCTCAACGTCTTCCATGCTGCCGCTGAAGCGCATGCGATGTTCGGCTCGGACGCCATTCCCCAATGCATCATCTCGATGTGCAAGGGCATGTCCGACATGCTCGAGGTCGCGGTGCTGCTCAAGGAGGTCGGCCTCGTCCATCCCTCCGGGCGCAGCGCCATCAACATCGTGCCGCTGTTCGAAACCATCGAGGATCTGCAGGCCTCCAGCGGCATCATGGACCGCATGCTGTCGCTGCACGATTACCGCCGCCTCGTCGACAGCCGCGGCAGCGTGCAGGAGGTCATGCTCGGCTATTCCGACAGCAACAAGGACGGCGGCTTCGTCACCTCGGGCTGGGAGCTCTACAAGGCCGAGATCGGTCTCGTCGACGTGTTCGAGCGGCATCACGTGCGGCTGCGCCTGTTCCACGGCCGCGGCGGCTCGGTCGGCCGCGGCGGCGGGCCGAGCTATGACGCCATCATCGCGCAGCCCGGCGGCGCGGTGAACGGCCAGATCCGCATCACCGAGCAGGGCGAGATCATCTCGTCGAAATATTCCAACGCCGAAGTCGGCCGCAACAATCTGGAGATCCTCGCCGCCGCAACGCTGGAGGCGAGCCTGCTCAATCCGCGCCAGAGCGCGCCGCGCCGCGAATATCTCACCGCGATGGATGAATTGTCGAACCTCGCGTTTAGAGCTTATCGCGGCCTCGTCTATGAGACCGACGGTTTCGTCGACTATTTCTGGGCCTCCACCGTCATCAACGAGATCGCGACGCTGAACATCGGCAGCCGTCCGGCCTCGCGCAAGAAGACGCGTGCGATCGAAGACCTGCGCGCGATTCCCTGGGTATTCTCCTGGGCGCAATGCCGCCTGATGCTGCCGGGCTGGTACGGCTTTGGCAGCGCGGTCGAGCAGTGGATCGCGGAGCATCCGCAACAGGGCATGCCGTTCCTGAAAGAGCTCTACAGGGAATGGCCGTTCTTCCGCATGCTGCTCTCGAACATGGACATGGTGCTCGCGAAAAGCTCGATCGCAATCGCCTCGCGCTATGCCGAGCTGGTGCCCGACGAGTCCTTGCGCGAGAAGATATTCGGCCGCATCCGCCGCGAATGGCATTCCTGCATCGAGACGCTCTTGGATATCATGGGCCAGGACCGCTTACTGCAAGGCAACCCGTTGCTGGAGCGCTCGGTGCGCCACCGCTTCCCCTATCTCGACCCGCTCAACCACGTGCAGGTCGAGCTGTTGAAGGAGCACCGCGCGCAGAACCCGGACGAGCAGGTGCTGCGCGGGATTCAGCTGACCATCAATGGTATTTCGGCGGGGCTGCGGAATACGGGGTAAATGCGAATGGCGAATAGGGAGTAGCGAATGGATCTATTCGCCATTCGCCACCCACCATTCGCCTATCTCAACAGAAATGCGCGCCTTGCGTCTCCACATAGACTGCGTAGAGCGACTGGCTCGCGGTCATGAACAGGCGGTTGCGCTTCTTGCCGCCGAAGCAGACATTGGCGCAGGTCTCGGGCAGCAGGATCTGTCCGATGCGCGCGCCGTCGTTCGGCGCGAACACCTGCACGCCGTCATAGCCGGGACCGACCCAGCCGGCGCCGACCCAGATGTTGCCCTCGGTGTCGACGCGCAATCCGTCGGGGAAGCCCGACTTGCCGTCGAGCGTCATGTCGATCAGCTTCTTCGGGTTCGACAGTTTGGCGCCGTCGATGTCGTAGGACCACACCACGTTCTTGGCCTCAGGGTAATGCGTGATGCCGGTGTCGCAGACATAGAGCTTCTTGTAGTCGTGGCTGAAGGCGATGCCGTTCGGCTTGAACGGCTCGTCCGCGACCTTGGCCACCTGTCCGGTCTGGGCGTCTATGCGATAGACGGCTTCCTTCTGGTGCGGCTGCAGCGAGCCGGTATTGGCCAGCTTGCCCTCGTAGATGCTGATCGCGCCGTAGCCGGGATCGGTGAACCAGATCGACTTGTCGTTGGGATGCACCACCATGTCGTTGGGGCCGTTAAGCGGCTTGCCACCGGCCTGCTCGGCCAGCGCCGTCACCGAGCCGTCGTGCTCATAGCGGATGAGGCGCGTGCGCTCGGCGCTGAGCTGGCGTCCCTCTGTGTCGAACGAATTGCCGTTGGCCTCGTTCGACGGCTTGTGGAACTGCTCGGAGATGTGGCCATCGTCGTCGAGGTAGCGCAGCTGCCGGTTGGCGGGGATATCGCTCCAGACTAGATATTGTCCCTGCGCATTCCACGCCGGCCCCTCCGCCCACAGGCAACCGGTGTAGAGCCGCTTGATCGCGGTGTTGCCGACCTTGGCCTTGAAGCGCTTGGGGTCGATGGCGATGATGTCGGGGTCGGGATAGCGCTGCGGCTCGGCATTGGCGCCGAAGTCGCGGGCGTCGGCTCGCGAGGCGAGGACAGTGGATGCGGCGAGAGCCGCCGTGCCTTTGAGCAGCGTGCGGCGGCCGAGGCCGCCCGTTACAGAGGTGTCGTCGGAGTTGGTCAGTGTTCTTGTCATGGTTTCCTCCCAAAGTTTCGTTGGGAGGACACCATTCGCCCGCAATCGGGCGTAAACCGGGGCGATCTCCGGCCGAGACAACCGGAGATCGCAGGGCAGGGATGCCGGAAATGCGGCTAGACGGGATCCCAGGTGAAGATGTCGGCGGAGCGGTCCAGCTCGTAGAACGAGCCCTTCAGCGCCGGCATGCCATGTTCCGCGATCGACTGCGGCGTCCAGCCTTCGCTCCGCTGCACCGAGCGGATCGGACGGTTCTGGCTGAACAGGAAGATCTCGTTCATGCGCACGCCAAAGATCTGCCCGGTGACGTCCTTGGCGGCATCGGAGATCAGATAGCCGCAGAGCGGGGCGATCTTTTCCGGGCCCATCTGCTTGATCTTCTCGACCCGCGCCTTCTCGGCCTCAGTCTCGGTCGGAATGGTGCCGATCATGCGCGTCCAGGCGAACGGCGAGACGCAGTTGGAGCGGACATTGAAACGGCCCATGTCGAGCGCGATGGATTTGGAGAGGCCGACGATGCCGAGCTTGGCGGCGGCGTAATTGGCCTGGCCGAAATTGCCGATCAGGCCCGAGGTCGAGGTGAAGTGCACGAAGGAGCCCGACTCCTGCTCGCGAAAGATTCGCGCGGCGGCGTGGCTGACGTAGAACGAGCCCATCAGATGCACCTTGATGACGGCCTCGAACGCCTCCACGCTCATCTTGTGGAAGATCATGTCACGCAGGATGCCGGCATTGTTGACGACGCCGTCGAGCCGGCCGAAATGATCGGTCGCGGTCTTCACGATCTTGCTGGCGGGGATCGCTTCAGCCACCGACTCGAAATTGGCAACCGCGGTGCCGCCGCGCTTCTTGATTTCCTCGACCACCTCCTCGGCGGGCGCCGCGTTCGAACCGGCGCCATCCGAGGCTCCACCGGGATCGTTGACCACGACCTTGGCGCCTTCCGCCGCACAAAGCAGCGCGATCTCGCGACCGATGCCGCGGCCAGCGCCGGTGACGATGATGACCTTGTCCTGCAGTGATTTAGTCATGGGATGCCTCCTGTTGTGCCCGTCATTCCGGGATGGTGCGAAGCACCAGACCCGGAATCTCGAGATTCCGAGTCGCGCTGCGCGCGCCCGGAATGACGGTGCCTTACCTCTCGTTCGTAAACACGATCGTGCCACTTGCCGCGAACATGCCGCCGACGCCGTGGCACACCGAAATCTTCGCGTTCGGCACCTGCGCCGGCGCGATGCCGCGCATCTGGCGCACGCTCTCCTGCAGCGCGTACATGCCGTACATGCCCGAATGCATGTAGCTCAATCCGCCGCCATTGGTGTTGAGCGGCAGCTTCCCGCCGGGCCGGGTGTTGCCGTCGGCAATGAACTTGCCGGTCTCCTCATGCGGCATGAAGCCGAGGTCGCCGAGGCCGAACAGCGGCAGATGCGCGAACGCATCGTAGATCATGAGGTGGTCGACGTCCTTGTGGGCGATGCCGGCTTCCTTGAACGCGAGGGGGCCTGCGGTCTTGAACGCGCGCGAGGAGTTGAAGGTCTCCATCTGGCTGACCATCGGCGTCTCCACGCTCTCGCCGGTGCCCATGATGTAGACGGGCTTGCGCGGAAAATCCCTGGCGCGATCGGCCGAGGTCAGGATCAGCGCGCCGCCGCCGTCGGTGACGAGGCAGCATTGCAGCAGGCGGAACGGATAGGCGATCATGCGCGAATTGAGCACGTCGGCGACCGTGATCGGATCCTTCATCATCGCGCGCGGATTCTTCGCGGCCCATTCCCGCTGCACCACCGCGACCGCGGCGAGCTGCTCATGCGTGATGCCGTAGGTCTTCATGAAACGCAGCACGGGAATCGGGAACATGCTCGGCGGCCCGTAGACCCCGAACGGCGCCTCGAACTGGCCTTGCAGGCTGTCGGCGGGGATCGAGCGCGGCGCCTTGCCGATCATCGACTTGCCGCTCTCGGCGTGCGTGATCAGCACGGTCTTGCACAGGCCCGCCTCAATCGCCGCCGCGGCATGACGAACGTGCAGCATGAAGGAGCAGCCGCCGACCGAGGTGCCGTCCACCCAGGTCGGCTTGATGCCGAGATAGTGGCAGACCTGCTGCGGCGTCTCGACCGCGGTGGCAAAGCCGTCGATGTCGGAGAGCTTCAGTCCGGCGTCGGCGATGGCGTTGAGCGCCGCATCCGCGTGCAGCTGGAGCTGCGAGGCGTTCGGGATGACGCCAAGTTCGGTGGTCTCGGCCGCGCCGACGACGGCAACCTGGTTTCTGCGCATGGTCTACCCCTTCGCCGGACGAAACACGGGGAGGGTGATCTTGTCGTCGAGCGCCTGGAAGGCGACCTCGAGCTTCATGTCGAGCTCGAGCGCCTCGGGCGTCTGCGGACAGTCGATGATGTTGCTCATCATCCGCGGTCCCTCGGCAAGCTCCACCACTGCGATCGCATAAGGCGGCGTGAAGCCGGGCGCGGCTGGGCGGTGGTTGATCACGTAGCTGTAGAGGAAGCCTTTGCCGCTCGCCTTGAAGATGCTGACCTTGCGCGAGGCGCAGGATGGGCAGAACGGGCGCGGCGGGAAGTAGACTTGCGCGCAGGCGTCGCAGCGCTGCAGGCGCAATTCGCCCGCCTTCGTGCCGTCCCAGAAATGCTGGGTCTCCGGCGTCGGTTTCGGTCGCGCCCGTTGCGGTTCGGCCATGTCGGAACGCCCTCCCAGAAAGCAAATCTTGATAGGGCAGGCTTCACGCCCGCCCGTTTCGATCTTGATGCGACAATCGACCATGGGGCGTCAACGGTCCAGCAATACGCATGCATGCCATCATGCGCACAATGCTTGTGTCGAACTGAGGCAGCGCTATAGATTGCGCGCGACAATATTCCGTGAGACAGACATGCCCGAATTTCCGACGCTGGCGAAGCTCGCCGAAGACCTCGAAAGCGGCCGCACCACCGCCCGCAAGCTGGTCGAAGCCTGCATCGCCAGGATCGCCGATCCCGCCGGGGAGGGCCAGCGCACCTTCCTCCATGTCGACAAGGACGCCGCGCTCGCCGCGGCCGACGCGATGGACGGCTTGCGCAAGGCCAAGGCGGCACCATCGCGCTATGCCGGCATCCCGATCTCGATCAAGGATCTGTTCGACATCAAGGGCCAGGTGACGCGCGCCGGGTCGCGCGCGCTCGACGATTCGCCGCCGGCCGAGCAGGATGCGGCGACGGTGGCGCGGCTGCGCAGGGCCGGCTTCGTCGTGATCGGGCGCACCAACATGACCGAGTTCGCCTATTCCGGCATCGGCATCAATCCGCATTACGGCACGCCGAAGGGGGCCTGGAACAGGGCCGAAGGCCACGTGCCGGGCGGCTCCTCCGCGGGCGCGGCGGTGTCCGTGCTCGACGGCATGGCACACGGCGCGCTCGGCACCGACACCGGCGGCTCCTGCCGCATTCCGGCCGCCTTCAACGGCATCGTCGGCTACAAGCCGACGCAGCGGCGCGTGCCGCTCGATGGCTCCGTGCCGCTGTCGTTCTCGCTCGACAGCATCGGGCCGCTGGCACGATCGGTCAGTTGCTGTGCCATACTCGACGCCGTGCTCGCGAACGAGCCGATCGCCCCGCTGAAGCCGCGTCCGATCCAGGGCATGCGACTGGCGGTGCCGACCACAATCGCGCTCGACGATCTCGACGCTGAGGTGGCCGAGACGTTCGAACGCGCCCTGAAAACGCTTTCCGATCACGGTGCCATCATCGAGCGCATCGAGATGGCGGAGTTTCATGACATCGGCCCGATGAACGCCAAGGGGGGCTTTGCCGCGTCCGAGAGCTACGCCTGGCACCGCTATCTCATCACGGCCAAGGGCGATGTTTATGACCCCCGTGTCTCGGTCCGCATCATGCGCGGCGAGGCGCAGAGCGCGGCCGACTACATCGATCTCCTCAACGAGCGTCGCTCGCTGATCGCCCGCGTCAACGCGCGCATTGCGCCCTATGATGCGCTGGTGCTGCCGACCACGCCCAACACGCCGCCGAAGATCGCCGACCTTGCCGATGACAAGGCGTTCACGCGCGAGAACATCCGCGCACTGCGCAACTGCACCCTGATCAACATGATCGACGGCTGCGCCATCTCGCTGCCGGCGCATCGCCAGGGCGACGTCCCGGTCGGCCTGATGCTGGCGGGCGCGGGCGGAACGGACCATCGTATTTTCGAACTTGCTGCCGGCATGGAGGCCGTCATTCGTGTTTGACCTGACTTTCACCGTCGATGCCCAGGACACCACCACGCCGCTGACGCTCGCGATCGACCAGATGGTCATTGCCGGCTGGACCGGCCGCGATCCCGTCGCGCGTGACAAGCACATCGCCGAGCTGCAGGAGATGGGCATCGCCCCGCCGGCCTCGACGCCGATCTACTACCGCGCCTCGGCGCGGCGGCTGACCCAGGAAGACAGCATCGAATGCACCGGCGGGGATTCCTCCGGCGAGGTCGAGTTCGTGCTGATCGGCTGGCAGGGCCGCATCTTCGTCGGCTGCGGCTCCGACCACACCGACCGCAAGGTCGAGGCCTACAACGTCACCGTGTCCAAGCAGATGTGCGACAAGCCGATCTCCTCCACGCTGTGGGAGCTCGAAGACGTCATCGGCCATTGGGACAAGATGATCCTGCGCTCCTATGCCACGATCAAGGGCGAGCGCGTGCTCTACCAGGAGGGCACGCTGGACGCGATGCTGCCGGTGAACGACCTGATCGCGCGCGGCTTCGAAGGAGGAAAATTCCCCGACGGTTGCGCCATGTTCGGCGGCACGTTTGCAGCCAAGGGCGGCATCCGCCCGGCGGAGCGCTTCGATTTCGAGCTGGAAGACCCCGTGCTGAAGCGGACGATCAAGCATGGCTATGACGTGGCGACGTTGCCGGTGAGAGGCTAGCTCCACAAGCGATGGTCCCGTAGGTTGGGCAAAGCGACTTGTCCGCCATAGCTCGAAGAGCGACGGCGGAAGCGTGCCCACGTCTTGCCAAGACGTGGGCACGGCGCAAGGGCGCCTTTGCCCACCCTACGAGACTGGTCTGCTTGATTTCCGCTGTCGCTCTTCCCTTGCAATGACGGGGAGACAGTCGTCGGAAATCGGGTGGCGGGGTGAACGCCGGACTGCGAAGGTGATTGTTATGACAATGACCGCACGTAAAACGGCCCAACCCTCCGGTCCCGACCTCGCCGCCCACGTCGACGCCCTCGACTGGCCGCAGATCACGGCCGAACTCGAGGCCCAGGGCTGCGCCGTCCTGAAGGGCCTGTTGACGCCGGACCAGTGCCGCGCGATTGCCGCGCTCTACCCGGACGACACGCAGTTTCGCAGCCGCATCGTCATGGGCCGCCACGGCTTCGGCCGCGGCGAGTACAAATATTTCGCCTATCCGCTGCCGGATCTGATCGCGCAGCTGCGCCCGGCGCTCTACACGCATTTGCAAGGCGTCGCCAATCGCTGGAACGAGGCGATGGGGATCGACATTCGCTATCCCGCCGCGCATGCCGCGTTCCTCAAGCGCTGCCACGAGGCCGGGCAGGCGCGGCCGACGCCGCTGCTGCTGCAATATGAGGCGGGCGACTACAATTGCCTGCACCAGGACCTCTATGGCGAGCACGTGTTCCCGCTGCAGGTCGCGATCCTGCTCTCCGAGCCGGGCCGCGACTTCAGCGGCGGCGAATTCGTGCTGACCGAGCAACGGCCGCGCATGCAGTCGCGGGCCGAGGTGGTGCCGCTGGCGCAGGGCGACGCCGTCGCCTTCGCTGTGCATCACCGCCCGGTACAGGGGACACGCGGCACTTACCGCGTTAATCTGCGCCATGGCGTCAGCCGCATCAGGTCCGGCCAGCGCCACACGTTGGGTGTAATTTTCCACGATGCCAAATGAGTGCTGCGATTGACGGCTGATCTGTTCGACAGTGTTGCCGAGGCGCAGCCGTCGCGCGAGGTGATCGCTGACGGTGCCTTGCTGCTGCGCGGCTTCGTCAAGCCGATCGAGACCGAGCTGATCGCCGCCGTGCGCGCGATCGTGGCGCAGTCGCCGTTCCGTCGCATGACCACGCCCGGTGGTCATCTGATGTCGGTGGCGATGACCAATTGCGGCGAGCGTGGCTGGATCACCGATCACACCGGCTATCGCTACGACCCCATCGATCCGCGCACCAGCGCGCCATGGCCCGAAATGCCGCCGGTGCTCCGCGATCTCGCCCGCCGCGCGGCGGAGCAGGGCGGCTTTCAAAACTTCGCGCCCGATGCCTGCCTCGTTAACCGCTACGAGCCCGGCACGCGGCTGTCGCTGCATCAGGACAAGGACGAGCTGGATTATTCGGCGCCGATCGTCTCGGTCTCGCTCGGATTGCCCGCGACCTTCCTGTTCGGCGGCCTGGCGCGCGCCGACAAGCCGCGCCGCTTCCGCCTGGTGCATGGCGATGTCGTGGTCTGGGGCGGACCTAGCCGGCTTGCCTATCACGGCGTCGCGCCGCTCGCGGAAGGTGAGCATGCGCTGCTCGGGCGCAAGCGGATCAATCTGACGTTTCGCAGGACGCGGTGACCTTCCTTCTCCCCTTGTGGGAGAAGGTGCCTTCCCGAAGGGAAGGCGGATGAGGGGTCTTTATCCGCGGAGACAGACCCCTCATCCGTCTCGCTGACGCTTCTCGTCAGCGACACAAGGGGAGAAGGGAAGAACCCTGGAACGACGATGCTCCGACTAAGGCTTCGGTGGGTGAATGAACGCCCAGGGGCTGACTTCCGAATCGCGCGTCACTTCCACCGAAATCAGATACGGCCCGCTATGCGCGAGCGCCTTTTCCAGCACGGCCTTGAACTGATCCGGCGCCGTGACACGCGCAGCCGCAACGCCAAAGGACTCCGCGAGCTTGACGAAATCCGGATTGACGAGGTCGGACGCCACCACGCGGCCGTCGAAACGTTCGCGCTGGTCGCGGCGGACGTTGCCATAGGCGTTGTTGTTGAACACCAGCGTCACCACGCCGATGTTGAACTGCACGGCGGTGGAAAGCTCCTGCACGCCGAACATGAAGCCGCCGTCGCCGGTGATCGCCACCACCGGCTTGTCGGGGTTGGCGACCTTGGCACCTAGCGCGGTCGGGAAGCCCGAGCCGAGCGTGCCCTGATAGCCCGAGGTGATGAAGGTGCGCGGCTGGTAGATCGGAAAGCCGTACCAGGAGGCAAAGCCGACCTGCGACAGTTCATCGGTGATGATCGCGTTCGCCGGCAGCACCTCGCGCAGGATGTTGAGATACGCCATCTGCGGCTGGATGCGCTGGATCTCGGCTTGCGCGGCCGCGGTCGCCTCGCGGATGTCCTCCCGCCGGCCACGGGTCCGCGTAAAGCCGGCTTTCTTCACGGCCGCGACGAGGTCCGCCGTTCCGGCCTTGGCATCGGCGACGATGGCGGCATCGACGACGACCCGGCGCATCTCGGTCGGGTCGATGTCGATCCGAACGGATTTCAGCCCCTTCGGTTGATAGGGCCAGCGGAAGCCGGATGCCGGCAGCTCTGCGCGGGTGCCGATTGCGATCATCACATCGGTTGTCGGCCACAGCTTGTAGGCCGCGGCCATTGTGAGGCCCAGCTCATGCGCATTGGAGACGATGCCGCGGCCGCTGCGGAAGGCGACCACGGGCGCATCCATCATCTCGGCAAGCTCGAGGATCTCCTCGCCCGCCTCGATCGCGCCGCTGCCGACAAAAATCATCGGTGCCTTGCTGGCCTTGATCAGCGCGGCGGCCTGCTTGATCAGATCCGGATCGGGCTGCGGCGCGGGAAGCGGCTCAAGCACCCGGGCAGCGGCGGTGTCCGCGCGCTGGGTGAAGACGTCCCAGGGCATCTCGACCGAGGCCGGGCCACGCCGTCCCGACCTCATCTCCTGGAAGGCGCGCGCGACGACCGTCGGCGCATTTCCGGGATATTCGATCCGGTCGGCCCATTTCACATAGGTGCGCAAGGTCGCGAGCTGGTCCGGCATCTCGTGCAAATGGCCGCGGCCCTTGCCCAGAAACTGCGTCGGCACCTGGCCGGTGACGCACAGCACTGGCTCGTTGCAGCCGAACGCGGTGAGCAGCGCCGCACTGGCATTGAGCACGCCGGGGCCGGGCACCACGCTGAACACGCCGGGCTTGCCGCTGGAGCGCGCATAGCCGAACGCCATGTAGCCGCAGGCCTGCTCGTGCCGCGCGCCGATCACCTTGAGCTGGGCCTGATGGAAGGCGTCGAACAGGCCGTAGACCTGCGCGCCCGGCAGGCCGAACACGGTGTCGACGCCATGGGCGACCAGGCCGCTTACGATCGCTTCGCCGCCGGTGAGGGTGGTCATTGCATCATTCCAATCTTGTTCAGGCTTCGTCGACGACACCGTTGCGCAAGCTGCCGATGCCTTCGGCCGCGACTTCGATGACGTCGCCGGGCTTCAGGTAACGCGGCGGATCGAACCGGGCACCGGCGCCGATCGGCGTGCCCGTGACGATGATATCGCCGGGGACGAGCGTTGCGAAGGTGGAGATATAGTTGATGAGATAGCGGAAGGAGAACATCAGCCGGCTGGTGCGATCGTCCTGCCTGAGCTCGCCGTTGACATGCGTGGTGAGCCTGACATCGGCGATCTGCGATTCCTGCACGTAGGGCACGAGCCATGGGCCGAGGCTGCCGCTGGAATCAAAGTTCTTGCCTTGCGTGACGTTGAACTTGGCGTGGCGCAGCCAGTCGCGCACCGAGCCTTCGTTGCACAGCGTGAGCGCCGCGATGTGATCGAGCGCGCTGCTTTCCGGGATGTGGCGGCCTTGCTTGCCGATCACCAGCACGATCTCGCCCTCATAGTCGAGCTGTGCGGACGCCCGCGGGCGCACCAGCGGCGTGTCGTGGCCGACGAAGGAGCGGGGCGAGCGCATGAACATGCTCGGATATTTCGGCGCGTCCTGGCCGTCCTTGTATTCGGCGTTACGGTCGGGATAGTTGACGCCGATGCAGATGATCTTCTCCGGCGCGGGCACTGGCGGCAGCCAGGTGATGTCGGCGAGCGCGTGATCCGGCGTGCGGCCGGCGGCTTCCTCGGCAAGGCTCACGAGCTTGCCGGCCGCGATCACCTCGCGCAGCGTCGGATAGTGTTTTGCGTAGCGCGCGGAGAGGTCGACGATGCCGTCCTCGAGGACGGCACCGTAGCTGACATCACCCTTGACGGAATAGGTGGCGAGGCGAGGGAGTTTCATCAGTCGGCCACCAGCACGTCCGCGACAAACTTCGGCTCGCGCACGGCCTGCCCGCTAAACAGCGAGCCCTGCTCGAACCAGGAGCGCGGCGCGGGTGCGCCCCACAGCGTCTGGCGGCGCGGATCGCGCAGCGACCAGCGCAGCGGCTCGTGGTCGTGATCCCCGGTGAAATAGTCGCTGGTGTAGAGCTCGAGCCGGTGTCCGTCGGGATCGCGCACGTAGAGGAAGAATGCGTTCGAGATGCCGTGGCGTCCGGGACCGCGCTCGATGTTCTTGACGAAGCCTTGGGACGCCATGACGTCGCAGAGATGGATGATGTTCATCGCCGTCGGCGTCCAGTAGGCGAAATGGTGCAGGCGAGGGCCCTTGCCGTTGGTGATCGCGAAGTCGTGGACATTGCCCTTGCGATGCATCCAGGCCGCGGCGATGCGGCCGTTCGGTCCATCCTCCTCGGCATATTCAGTGAGGCGGAAGCCGAGCCGGGCGTAGAACTCGACGGTGTCCTGCACCTCGGCGGCGAAGACGTTGAAATGATCGAGCCGCTGCGGGTGGCAGCCCCGGTAGAGATCATAGCGGCGCAGCAGATGCGGCCGGCGATCCATCGACGCATAGAGTTCGATCTGGAAGCCGAAGGGATCGGTGAACTGCAGGGTCCGGCCCTGGAACGGCTGGTCGACGAAAGCGTAGGCGAGGCCGTTCTCGGACAGAAAAGCGGCGGCCTTGTCGAGATCCCCGTCGTTGCCGACCTTGAAACCGAGCCGCGCGCACGCCGGGACTGCAGCCTTCCGCAGCACTAAAGAGTGGTGCTGATGCTCTTCCGCGGCGCGCAAGTACACGACCTTGTCGTCGGCGTCCTCGACGTGCAAGCCGACAATGGTCTCGTAGAACTCGCGGCTCAGCTTCAAATCGGTGACGTCAAGCACGACGTGGCTGGAGCGGATGATGTTGAACGGCGGCTCGAAGATGTGTTGCGGTACGGGCATTTGCGTTTCCCCTCGGCTCGGTCGTCATTCCGGGCGGCTCGAAGAGCCGAACTATGGTGCGCAATTGCGCACCTGAGATCTCGAGGTTCCGGATTCGCTTCGCGCTCCGGAACGACGAAGCGTTAAATTCCCAGTTTCTGAATCTTGTGCGTGCCCCGCGCCAGCGAGACGTGCTTGGTTTCCATGTAGAAATCGAACGAGTAATCGCCGCCATCGCGGCCGATGCCGGACGCCTTCATGCCGCCGAACGGCGTCGGCAGATGGCGGACATTCTCCGAGTTCAGCCAGATCATGCCGGCCTCCAGCGCATCTGCCACGCGCAGAGCGCGGCCGACATCGTTGGTCCAGACATAGCCGGTCAGGCCATAGCGGATGTCGTTGGCGATCTCGACGGCTTCGGCTTCGTCCTTGAAGGGCAGCACGGTGAGGAACGGGCCGAACACCTCCTCCTGCGCCACGCGCATCTTGCCGTGCGCGCCGGTGACCAAGGTGGGCTCGACATAATGTCCGCCGCCCGGGCCGTCATGGACCTTGCCGCCGACGGCGATCACAGCCCCGTCCTGGCGCGCGACGTCGAAATAGGAGCACACTTTTGCCAGATGCCGCTCGTGGATCAGCGGCCCGATCTCGGTGGCGGGATCGAGGGGATGGCCGACCTTCAGGGCCTTCACGCGCGCAGTGAGCTTCGCCGTGAACTTGTCGGCAACGCCGGCCTGAACCAGGAGGCGGCTCGATGACGTGCAGCGTTCGCCGTTGAGCGAGTAGATCATGAACACGACGGCATCGAGCGCGCGGTCGAGATCGGCATCGTCGAACACGATCACGGGGTTCTTGCCGCCGAGCTCGAAATGCACGCGCTTCAGCGTCGGCGCGCCCTGCACCATGATCGCCGAGCCCGTCGCGCTCTCGCCGACGAAGCCGATCGCCTTGATCGCGGGATGCTCGGTCAGCGCCTTGCCGGCCTCCTCGCCAAAGCCGTGGACGGTGTTGAGCACGCCGTCGGGAACGCCGGCCTGCTTGACGAGCTTGCTGAGCATGTCCGCGGTGACCGGCGACCATTCCGCCGGCTTGTGCACGACGGTGCAGCCTGCGGCAAGCGCCGGGGCGATCTTCCAGGTCGAGAGCATGAACGGCGTATTCCACGGCGTGATCACGCCGACCGGGCCGATCGGCACGCGCGTCGAGATATTCCAGTGCTCGTCGCTCGGCGTGTTGAGGCCGTCGCGCGCCTCCGCGCATTTGTCGGCGAAGAAGCGGAAATTCTCGGCGGCGCGGATCGCGGCCTTGGCCATGAAGCGATAGGCCTGGCCGGTGTCGATGCATTCGAGCACCGCGATGTCGTCGGCGTTGTCCTCGATCGCGTCGGCCACGCGATGCAGCAACTTCTTCCGCATCGCCGGGCCCATGTCGCGCCAGGACTTGAAGGCAAGCGAAGCGGCCGTTGCGGCGCGGTCGATGTCCTCGGCAGTGCCGCGCGCGACGCTTGCGAGCGTTGTGCCGTCGACCGGTGACTTCGTCTCGAACGTCTCGCCGGAGATCGAGGCAACGGCCTTGCCGTCGATCATGTGACCGATGCCGTCGGCACGCAGCTTCTTCAGCAGCGGTGCGACGCGGTCGCGGTTGGCCTGGAATACATCGGCTTTCGGGCTGGGCTTATCCATGGGCGGCTTCCACTTTCAGGGCGTCGTGGATGTTGTTGCGCTTCCAGCTGGTGTCCTTGTCGTTGATCTGCATGTCGAACGACAAAGCGAATTTGCTGGCAGCGAAGACGGGATCGAGATGGCGGGAGAGCGCCTGGAAGACGTGCTCGCCGGCTTTCTGGCGCGTGGGAAGGTCGCGGCCCTCGCCGATGCGCAGCACCATGTCGAGAAAGCCGTAGTCGTTCCGCGCGTCGGCGATCGCATAGTGCTCGCACCTGATGGCGCGGACGCGGATGCCACCGAGCGGGAAGATGCCAGTCTCGACCGCCGCCTTGCGCACGATCTCGCACACCGCCGCGATATCGAGGCGGCCATCGAGATTGGCCGAATATTCAATCGTGAAATGCGGCATCGCGGTTTCACTCCCTGTATTCTTATGCGCCTTAAGCGAAGTAGCAGCTGACCGATCCGTAGGCGCCATAATCGGCTTGAATTGTGTCGCCCTTGCGGGTCTCGATCGGGCGGATGAAGGAGCCGGCAAGCACGACCTGTCCAGGCTCCAGCGCAAGGCCGAGCGGCGCGATCTTGTTGGCGAGCCAGGCGACGGCGGTCGCCGGATGATTGAGCACGCCGGCGGCAAGGCCGGTCTCTTCGAGCTGGCCGTTTCGAAAGCACAGCGAGCCGATCCAGCGCAGGTCTGCGTCGAGCGGGCGGATCGGCCGCCCGCCGAGCACGATGCCGGCATTCGCCGCATTGTCGGCGATGGTGTCGAAGATTTTTCGCGTCGCTTTGGTCTGGGGATCGACGCGTTCGACGCGGGTGTCGAGGATCTCCAGTGCCGGCACCACGAAGTCGGTGGCGTTGAGCACGTCGAACAGCGTGCAGTCCGGCCCTGCGAGCCGCTTGCTCATGACGAAGGCGAGCTCGGCCTCGACGCGCGTCGCGATGAAGCGCTCGGTCGGAATGATCCCGCCATCGGCGAAGAACATGTCGTCGAGCAGCACGCCGGAATCGGGCTCATTGATATTAAGGGCGCTCTGCATCGCCTTCGAGGTCAGGCCGATCTTGTGGCCCTTGACGATGCGGCCCTCGGCGATCTTGACGTCGACCCAGGCCTTCTGAATCGCGTAGGCATCGGTGATGGTGATGCCGGGGAAATCCTGCGACAGCTGCCGGATCTGCACGCGGGTCTTCTCCGCCTGATGCAGACGTCGTGCGCAAGCTTGGATATCGTCGTTGGAAAGCGCCATTTGTGATCTTACAAACTAGGGTGCCGGGAGATACTTAACATGTTAAGTGAATGCGTCAAACACAATTTCGGCTTGCTGCACTGCAAACGTTTTGCGGTTTAAAAGGGCATCATGGTGAAGAGACCGGCTGATCCAGCCAACGGAAGCGCGCCTGCCGCCCGGCAGGTGCCGATGCGCGATTTTTCGCGCTCTCTGCCGATGTCGCTGTTGCGGGCCCGCGAAGCGGTGATGCGGCAGTTTCGTCCCTCGTTGCGCGAGCACGGCTTGACCGAGCAGCAATGGCGCATCCTGCGTGCACTGGCGGCGATCGAAGCGGTCGAGGTCACGGAACTCGCGCGCACGGCGTTCCTGCTCGGCCCGAGCCTGTCGCGCATCCTGCGCGATCTCGAGGCGCGCAATCTGATCGAACGAAAGACGGCGAAGGCGGACCAGCGCCGCAGCATGGTCTCGATCTCGAAAGAGGGCGTGAAGCTGATGGCCTCGGTGGCGCCGACGTCGGAAGCGATCTATGCCGAGATCACGCGACGCTTCGGTGCACGCAAGCTCGCCGAATTGCAGGAGATGCTCGGTGCGCTCGAACAGAGTCTTGCAGAGCTTGGCGCAAGCGAGGAGGCAAGTGCCGAGGAGTGAGCACGTGATGGCCGGAACCTGGGCGTCGGCGATGGTTTGACGTCGATTCGAAGGTGGGCGACGCTGGCCGTGTCGATGCCAGGGGCTAAACTGCCCATGCACGCCGCCGAGCCGATGCGGGGGATCGGGGGGCGCCGATTCCGGGCGATCCGGGGCGGAAAATCGTGACAGAGCGGCCCGATCCCTTGCCCGATGACACCCCAGGCGGCAATAGTGGGCGCCGCCCGCGAGGTCAATGTCAGCGAAGTCGGTATCCAGCGCGCGAGCGCATAGGCGTTGCGTCATTGCGAGCGTAGCGCGGCGCTCCGGTTCGCGCTAACAGCGGGTCGTGCTGTCGCGGCGCTCGTCATGGTGACGAAGGTTCAAACAACAAAGAAGGAAGGCAACGTGGCGAACAAGGTCAAGGAAATCTGGAAGTCGGGCAAGGCCGTGGTCAACGCGTGGCTCGCTATTCCCTCCGGCTTCTCGGCCGAGATGATCGCGCAATGCGGCTTCGACAGCGTCACCGTCGACATGCAGCATGGCGTGCAGGATTATCTGTCGATGGTGCAGTGCTTCCAGGCCATGGACAAGCACCCCGTGACCCCGATGGTCCGCGTGCCCTGGAACGAGCCCGGCATCATCGGCAAGGTGCTCGACGGCGGCGCCTATGGCGTGATCTGCCCGATGGTCAACACGCCGCAGGAAGCCAGGAACCTGGTCTCCTATTCCAAATATCCGCCGCAGGGCGTGCGCTCCAACGGCCCGATCCGCGCCGGCATGTACGGCACCGCGGGCTCGTATCAGAAGACCGCGAATGCCGACACCATCCTGCTGCCGATGATGGAGACCAAGACCGCGGTCGAGAACATGGAAGCGATCCTCGACGTCGAAGGCATCGACGGCGTCTATATCGGACCGTCCGATCTCGGCTTCTCCTACGGCCTCGAGCCCAAGCTCGACCGCAGCGAGCCCGAGATCCTCGCGATCTACGAGAAGATCATCAAGGAATGCGGCAAGCGCGGCCTCAACCCGGGCATCCATTGCAGCGGCGCCGAAGGCGCAGCGCGCGCCATCAACATGGGCTTCAAGCTGGTCACGCTGTCGAACGAGGTCGGCCTGATGACGACCTACGCCAAGATGCAGGTCAACGCGACCCGCAAGGATTCGGGCGGGAAGGCCTAAGACCTCGCGAATGGCGAATGGGGGGTAGCGAATAGTGCTGCTCCCCTTTTTCCATTCGCCACTCGCTACTCACTATTCGCTAAAGGAGACCTGCCATGACCATCAGCCCCGTCATCCGCCTGCATCCCGATGATGGCGTGCTGATCGCGCGCGCCAGCCTGCCGCCCGGCACTGTCGTTGCTGACGGCGTGACCACGGTCGAGCGCATTCCCTCCGGCCACAAGGTCGCGATCAAGCCGATCGCTGTGGGCGAGCCTGTCATCCGCTACGGCCAGATCATCGGCTTTGCGACCATTCCGATCGCGCCGGGCCAGCACGTGCACGTGCAGAATATCGGCATGGGCGACTTCTCAAAAGACTATGCCTATTGCGCCGACGTCAAGCCGACGCCGAATTTCGACCTGCCGGCGACCTTCGAAGGCATCCGCCGTCCGGACGGCCGCGTCGCCACGCGCAACTATATCGGCATCCTCACCTCGGTGAATTGCAGCGCGCATGTCGCAAGCCTCGTCGCCGACGTCTTCAAGAAGAATCCCTTCACCGGCGACAATCCGCTGGCCGATTTCCCCAATGTCGACGGCGTGGTCGCGCTGACCCACAAGACCGGCTGCGGCATGACGCAGAACGAGCCCTTGGCGCTGCTCCGCCGCACGCTCGGCGGCTATGCGCGCCACGTCAATTTCTCCCACGTCATCGTGCTCGGCCTCGGTTGCGAGGTGAACCAGATCGGCGGCCTGATGGAGGAGCAGAAGCTCGCGGGACGCCTGCGCGCGATGGACATCCAGGAGGTCGGCGGCACCCGCAAGACCGTGGAGGCGGGCATCGCCTTCGTGCGCGAAGCGCTGGCTGACGCCAACAAGGTCAAGCGCGAGACGGTGCCGGCGAGCGAGCTCACCGTCGCCCTGCAATGCGGCGGCTCCGACGGCTATTCCGGCGTGTCCGCCAATCCCGCGCTCGGTGCGGCCAGCGATCTCATCGTGCGTCACGGCGGCACCGTGATCCTGTCGGAGACGCCGGAGACCTACGGCGCCGAGCATCTCTTGACGCGCCGCGCCGTCAGCCGCGAGGTCGGCGAGAAGCTGGTCGACCTGATGCGCTGGTGGGACGAATACACGGAGCGCGAAGGCGCCGAGATGAACGCCAATCCGAGCCCCGGCAACAAGGCCGGCGGCCTCACCACCATTCTTGAAAAATCGCTCGGTGCGATGGCGAAGGCCGGCACCACCAACCTCGTCGAGGTACTGCGTTACGCCGAGCCCATCACCAAGAAGGGTTTCGTCTTCATGGACACGCCCGGCTACGACCCTGTTGCGGCAACCGGGCAGGTCGCGGGCGGTGCCAATCTCGTCTGCTTCACCACGGGACGTGGCAGCGTGTTCGGCTGCAAGCCGGCGCCCTCGATCAAGCTCGCCACCAACACGCCCATGTACAAGCGCATGGAAGAGGACATGGACGTCAATTGCGGCACCATCCTCGAAGGCGAGGAGAGCGTGGAGCAATGCGGCCAGCGCATCTTCGAGCTCATTCTGAAGACCGCCTCCGGCCAGCCGACCAAGAGCGAGAGCTTCGATTTTGGCGGCGCCGAGTTCGCGCCCTGGGTGCTCGGCGCGACGATGTAATCGCGCGTCGCGCAGCATAGATGCAATTGCGTGTCATTGGGGGTAACGCGCGGGCGATGGGCAGCGCGTGTGGTCGTGCGAAATGCACCGATCGTTCGCTACGTAATGATACGGAGGCACGCTCCTCTCGCCGGGGATCAGCGGCTTACACCTGATTAACAATGTTGTCCTAGACAGGCGGATGATGCGCTCCACAGCGTGGTGGGGCCGGCCTTTTGAGGATCGAACCGATGCAAGCGATACGTCCTACTGGGGTGGAAAATCTCCTCGGTGAGGAGGAGCTGATTGTATCGAAGACCGATCTCAAAGGCCGCATCACCTACGCCAATGACGTCTTTCTCCGCATGGCGAAATACCCCTGGAAGCAGCTGATGGGCGCGCCCCACAGCCTGATCCGCCATCCCGACATGCCACGCTGCGTCTTCAAGCTGCTGTGGGATACGCTCCAGGCCAAGCAGGAAATCTTCGCCTACGTCGTCAATCTCGCGGGAGATGGCAGCCATTATTGGGTGTTCGCCCACGTCACCCCGACGCTCGACGATCACGGCAACATCATCGGCTATCACTCCAATCGACGCAGGCCCGATCCGGCGCCGGTCGAGCGCATCGAGCCGATCTACAAAGCGCTCTGCGCGGAAGAGGCGCGCCACGCCAATGCCAAGGACGGCATGCGTGCAAGCTTCGAAATGATGGTCGGTCTGCTCAAGCAAAACGGTGTCGGTTACGATGAATTTGTGCTCTCTCTCTAAGGCGCAGGGAGCGACCGCAGTCGCGTGCCTTCTCGCCAGCATCGCGTTCGTCGTCACGTTGCTCGGCTGGACCGGAATTGTCGGCGCAGCGCCGCTCGGGGCGGCGATCCTGCTGCTCGGCTACGCCGTCTGGTGTCAGCACCGCACGGCGGTGGCAGTCGATGAGGTCGCCGATGTCTGCCGAAAGGCGGCGCGCGGCGATCTCGAAGCGCGGATCCTGAGCGAGCGCCAGGCCGGGCGGATCGGCGCCATCCAGAAGTCGGTCAACGACATGCTCGACATCACTGATGCCTTCGTGCGCGAGGCTTCGGCATCGATGGACTATGCCAGCCGCGGCAAGTATTTCCGCAAGATCCTCGCGCGCGGATTGCCCGGCTCGTTCCGCCGCTCGGCAACCGTCATCAATGCCGGCACCGACGGCCTCGGCCGCCGCGTGGTCGAGATCGCCGGCCTTGCAAAGCAGTTCGGCACGCATCTCGACGAAGTTGCGGGCAGCCTGATGAGCGCCGCGACCGACCTCGAAGCCGATGCCGGCCAGATGGCGGCGGCGGCGGAGACGACGAACCGCCAGACCACCGGCATGCGCAGTGCGTCCGATCAGGCCTCGAGCAACGTTGCGACGGTGGCGAGCGCCGCGGAACAGCTCGCATCCTCGATCGCAGAGATCAGCCGCCAGGTGGCCGGCTCGACCACGAGCACCGGCCGCGCCGTCGACGAAGCCAATCGTGCCGGCAGCGAGATTCGTAGCCTCGCGGATGCGGCGCTGCGGATCGGCGATGTCGTCAAGCTGATCAGCGAGATCGCCGAGCAGACCAACTTGCTGGCGCTCAACGCCACGATCGAGGCGGCGCGGGCAGGCGAGGCCGGCCGCGGCTTCGCCGTCGTGGCCTCCGAGGTCAAGAGCCTCGCCAACCAGACCGCCAAGGCGACCGAGGAGATCAGCGCCAAGGTCGGCGAGATGCAGCAATCGACCACCAATTCGGTCGCGGCCGTCGAGGCGATCGCGCAGACCATCGCGGAGATCGACGGCATCACCGCCAGCATCGCCGCCTCGATCGAGCAGCAGGGCTCCGCGACCCGCGAGATCGCCCGCAACGTCCAGGAAGCATCAGTCGGCACCTCGCAGGTGTCCTCCAACGTGTCAGGCATCAGCGAAGCCGCCGCCGACACCGGCCGCGTCGCGAGCCGCGTCAACAGCGCCTCCGAACGCGTCCACGGCGAAGTCGAGACGCTCAGGCGCGAAGTGACGCAGTTCCTGCAGCGGCTGACATCGGCGGCGTAGGGCTGCGCCACTCACCGCTGTCGTCCCAGCGCGCCCTGAAGCACGCGCCGGTCCGGGACCCATCACCAAAGGCAGAACCGTAGGGTGGGCAAAGGCGCGCACTTGCGCGCCGTGCCCACGAATTCTCACCAATCAAACGCAGGTCGTGGGCACGCTTCCGCCTTCGCTCTTCGAGCTACGGCGGACAAGTCGCCTTGCCCACCCTACGATACTGTCCGCATGGCCCGCACCTTACCTAGGCACTCTCTGCCCGTTGTTAGTGCTTGATCGCGTCCACCTCAGGTGTTCTGCTCAAAAAAGCTGCTGGAGCATCGCACCCCGTGTCGATCTACGTCGCATTACACCACGTCACGCACTACAAATACGATCGCCCGATCGATGTTGGCCCGCAGACCATCCGCCTGCGGCCGGCGCCGCATACGCGCACGCCGATCATGAGCTATTCGCTCAAGGTCACGCCATCCAACCATTTCGTGAACTGGCAGCAGGATCCGCAGGGCAACTGGCTCGCCCGCTACGTCTTCCCGGAGAAGACGACCGAATTGAAGATCGAGGTCGACTTCACGGCGCAGATGACCGTGGTCAACCCGTTCGACTTCTTCGTCGAACCCTATGCCGACAGTTTTCCGTTCGACTATCCGAACGACCTGAAGACCGAACTGGCGCCTTATCTGGAGACCATCAAGCCCGATCGCCTGTTTACGAAATATCTCGATACGATCCCGCAGGACGCTCCGAACACCGTCAACTTCCTGGTTGAGCTCAATCGCGAGCTTCAGAAGAAGATCCGCTACATCATCCGCATGGAGCCCGGCGTGCAGACGCCGGAGGAGACGCTCGCCTCGGGCGCAGGCTCGTGCCGCGACTCGGCCTGGCTCCTGATCCAGACCTTCCGTCATCTCGGCCTCGCCGCACGTTTCGTCTCCGGCTATCTCATCCAGATCCGTCCCGACATCGATCCGATCGAGGGACCGCCGGAAGTGGAGAACGACTTCACCGACCTGCACGCCTGGGCCGAGGTTTATCTGCCCGGCGCCGGCTGGATCGGTTTCGACGCGACCTCCGGCATGCTCGCGGGCGAGGGCCACATCCCGGTCGCCGCCACGCCGCATTATCGTTCAGCTGCGCCGATTTCCGGCAGCGCCGGCTTTGCCGAGGTCGAGTTCGCCTTCGATATGAGCGTCCGCCGCATCCGCGAGGCGCCGCGCATCACCAAGCCGTTCTCCGACGAATCCTGGGCGCGACTCAACGATCTCGGCGAGCAGGTCGACGGCGATCTCGCCGCGCAGGATGTGCGGCTCACCATGGGCGGCGAGCCCACCTTCGTCTCGGTCGACGATCTCGAAGCTGCGGAGTGGAATACGGAGGCCGTCGGCCCGACCAAGCGCGCGCTGGGCGACGATTTGATCCGCCGCCTGCGCTCGCGCTTCGCGTCCGGCGGCCTTCTGCATTACGGCCAGGGCAAATGGTATCCGGGCGAGAGCCTGCCGCGCTGGGCGTTTGGCCTGTACTGGCGCAAGGACGGCGTGCCGATCTGGAAGAACGCCGACCTCATCGCCAGGATCGGGAATCCGCGGCGCGCCGAGACGAAGGATGCCGAGGCCTTCATGGAGGGCACGGTGGCGCGGCTCGGGCTCGATCCCGGCTACATCATCCCGGCTTACGAGGACACCGCCTACTGGCTCCAGAAGGAAGCCGAGCTCCCCGTCAACGTCGATCCCTCCGACTCCAAATTGTCCGATCCGGAAGCGCGCGCGCGGATGGCGCGGGTGTTCGACGAGGGCCTCAACACGCCGCGCGGCTTCGTGCTGCCGGTGCAGCGCTGGAACGCGCCGCCGCGCTGGCGCAGCGAGCGTTGGGCTCTCCGGCGCAATCACCTGTTCCTGATGCCCGGCGATTCCCCGCTCGGCCTGCGCTTGCCGATCGGATCGCTCGGCCACGTCTCGCCGAACCAATATCCGTACATCGTCGAGCAGGACCCGATGGAGCCGCGGGGCAAGCTCCCGGTGTTCACGCTTGCGGCGCGCCCGCAGTCGCCGCCGCGGATCGCGCCGGAGCAGCTCAACACGTCGGTCCCGGTCCGCACCGCGATGTCGGTCGAGATCCGCGACGGCGTGCTCTGCGCCTTCATGCCGCCGGTCGAGCGCATCGAAGACTATCTCGAGCTGATCGCGGCGCTCGAAGCCACGGCCGAGGAGATGCAGCTCCCCGTCCATGTCGAGGGCTATCCGCCGCCGTTCGATCCGCGCATCGAGGTCATCAAGGTGACGCCGGATCCCGGTGTCATCGAGATCAACATCCAGCCGGCGAAGAGCTGGCGCGAGGCGGTCGACATCACCGCCGGCCTCTATGAGGACGCCGGGAAAGTTCGCCTCGGCGCCAACCGCTTCCTGGTCGACGGCCGCCACACCGGCACCGGCGGCGGCAACCACGTCGTGGTCGGCGGCTCCTCGCCGCAGGACTCGCCGTTCCTGCGCCGGCCCGATCTGCTCAAGAGTCTGGTCTTGTACTGGCAGCGGCATCCGTCGCTGTCCTATTTCTTCTCCGGCCTGTTCATCGGCCCGACCAGCCAGGCGCCGCGCATCGACGAAGCCCGCCACGACAGCATCTACGAGCTCGAAATCGCGCTCTCGCACGTGCCGCCGCCGGGCTACCAGACGCCGCTGTGGCTGGTCGACCGGCTGTTCCGGCATCTGCTGGTCGACATCACCGGCAATACCCACCGCGCCGAGATCTGCATCGACAAGCTCTATTCCCCGGAGGGCTCGACCGGCCGGCTCGGCCTCGTCGAATTCCGCGCGCTCGAAATGCCGCCCGATCCGCGCATGTCGCTGGCGCAGCAGCTCTTGATCCGCGCGTTGATCGCAAAGTTCTGGCGCGAGCCGCAGGCCGGCAAGTTCGTGCGCTGGGGCACGACGCTGCACGACCGCTTCATGCTGCCGCATTTCATCTGGGAGGATTTTCTCGACGTTCTCACTGAGCTGAAGCAATCAGGCTATCCGTTCGAGCCGGAATGGTATCTGGCCCAGCTCGAATTCCGCTTCCCCGCTTTCGGCCGCGTCCATCATGGCGGCGTGACGCTGGAGCTGCGCCAGGCGCTGGAGCCCTGGCACGTGCTGGGCGAGGAGGGCTCGGCCGGCGGCACCGTGCGCTATGTCGATTCATCGGTCGAGCGGCTTCAGGTCAAGGCGGAGGGTTTTGTCGAGGGCCGCCACATCGTCACCTGCAACGGCCGCCGCCTGCCGATGACCGCGACCGGCCGCTCGGCCGAGGCCGTGGCCGGCGTCCGCTTCAAGGCCTGGCAGCCGGCCTCCGGCCTGCACCCGACCATCCCGGTCCATGCGCCCCTGACCTTTGATCTCATTGATACCTGGAATGGCCGCTCCCTCGGTGGCTGCGTCTACCACGTCGCCCATCCCGGCGGCCGCAGCTACGACACCAAGCCGGTCAACACCTACGAGGCCGAGGCGCGGCGGCTGGCGCGCTTCCAGGACCACGGCCATACGCCGGGGCCGGTCCAGCCACCGCCCGAGGAACGCACAAATGAGTTTCCGCTGACCCTCGACTTGCGGACCCCGCTCCTGCAATGAGTATGATGGTGGGGCAGGGAGAGGCGCATGAGCGAGGGCGCAGCCGAGCAGGACAAGGCGGGTAAGGCGCAAGGCCAGCGTGAAGGCCAGCGCCGCCTTGCCCAATGGGTCCGCGACTATCGCCGCCTGCCCGGGATTCCCGACGAGTTCCTGGGGCCCGACGGCGCCCCCCGCGCGGTCTGGAGCCGATTCTTCGATGCCTTCGGGGCGCTCGCGCCCGACGAGATCGAGCGTCGCTTCGGCATGGCCGACCGTCATTTGCGCGAGGCCGGCGTCACCTACCGTGCGCCCGGCGACAGCGCCGACCGGCCGTGGTCGATCAGCCATCTGCCGCTCCTGATCGACGAGGCCGACTGGCAGCAGCTGTGCGCCGGCATCACCCAGCGCGCCGAGCTGCTCGAGCTGGTACTGCGCGACATCTATGGCGAGGGCCGCCTCGTTGCGGAAGGCGCGCTGCCCGCGGCCGCGATCGCCGGCAGTCCCGAATATCTGCGTCCCGTCTGCGGCGTGCCGCCGCCGGGCGGGCGCTATCTGTCGATCTATGCCGCCGATGTCGGCCGCGGCCCCGACGGCCGCTGGTGGGTGCTCGGCGACCGCACCCAGGCGCCGTCGGGCGCGGGCTACGCGCTGGAGAATCGCCTGGTGCTCTCGCGCGCCTTCTCCGACCTCTACAAGTCGATGAACGTGCCGCGCGTCGCGCCGTTCTTCGAGGCCTTCCGCGACAGTCTGCGCGCGCGTGCCGACCGCGACGAGCCCAGGATCGGCGTGCTCACCCCGGGCAGCTTCAGCGAGACCTATTTCGAGCACGCGACGCTGGCGCGCTATCTCGGCTTCCTCTTGGTCGAGGGCGACGATCTCGCCGTCAGCGACAACCGCATCCACATCCGCACGGTCGCCGGGCTGAAGCGGCTCGACGTGCTGCTCCGCCGGGTCGATTCCAATTCGCTCGATCCGCTCGAGCTCGATGCCTCCTCGCATCTCGGTGTGCCCGGCCTGATCGACGTGCTGCGCAAGGACGGCGTCGTCGTCGCCAACATGCCGGGCTCGGGCGTGCTGGAGGCGCGGGCGCTGCTCGGCTTCCTGCCGGCGCTCAGCCGCCGCCTGCTCGGCGAAGAGCTGAAGATGCCGCACATCGCGACCTGGTGGTGCGGCCAGCGCAGCGCGCGCGAGGAGGTGCTGGCGCGGCTCGACGAGGTCGCGATCGAAGGCGCCTACCGGCGCGGCGTGCCCGGTTTCGACAGCGCGGGACCGGTGCTCGCGAGCGAGCTGGATGCGAGCGACCGCCAGCGCCTGATCGACGCCATCGCCGCGCGCGGCATGGATTATGTCGGCCAGGAGGTGGTGCGGCTGTCGACCATGCCGGTGTGGGAGCAGGGCCAGATCACGCCGCGTCCTTTCGTGCTGCGCGTGTTCGCAGCCGCCACGCCCGACGGCTGGGCCATCATGCCCGGCGGTTTCTGCCGGATCGCCGAGCAGCCGGATGCGCGCGCGGTGTCGATGGGCGACGGTGCGCGCGCCGCCGACGTCTGGGTGGTCTCCGACAAGCAGGTCTCGACCGCGACGTTGCTGCCGGCGACCGACAAGGTCCGCATCCGCCGCATCGCCGGCGTGCTGCCGAGCCGCGCCGCCGACAATCTGTTCTGGCTCGGCCGCTATCTCGAACGCGCCGAGGCGACGCTGCGGCTGGTGCGCGCGCTTGGCTCGCCGAGCGGGCCCAACAAGGGCACCGCGGCTTCGCTACAGTCGGGCGAACGCATCCAGCGCCTGCTGGTGGCCTGGGGCGCGATCTCGCAGACATCGCGCGGCGCGCCCGGGCGGATCACCGCCGAAGCGTTGCAGAGCGCGGATCGTTTCGGCTCGGCGCTGTCGCTGGTGCGCGCGGCGCAGCGCACGGCGACCTCCTTGCGCGAGCGGCTGTCGCCCGATGCCTGGCAGGTCATCACCGAGATGGCCGAGCGCCTGGCCTACCAGGTCGAGGGCGACGACGGCGTGCTGAGCGCGGCCGAGCTGACCTTGCAGGAGCTCGCCAGTCTCGCGGGGCTGGCGCAGGAGAACATGAACCGCGCCGCCGGCTGGCGCTTTCTCGACATCGGCCGCCGCACCGAGCGCGCCATCAACACCACGCGCTTCACCCGCCAGTTCGCCTATGACGAGGCCGGCGACGAGGATCTCGACATCCTGCTGACGCTGGTGGATTGCCAGATCACCTATCGCTCGCGCTATCTGCTGGCGCCGATCCTGGCGCCGGTGCGCGATCTTGCCGTGCTCGACGGCTACAATCCACGCTCGGTGGCGTTCCAGGTGACGACGCTGAACGAGCACATCGCCGCGCTGCCCAGCCTGAAGGAGCACGGCCTGATCGAGAAGCCGCAGCGCCTTGCGGTGGCGATGCAGGCGATGCTGGCGACCGCGGAGGCCGAGAAGCTCGAGGTCAAGACACTGTTCGCGCTGGAGCAGGACCTGCTCAGCCTCGCCGATGCGATCGGTCAGCACTACTTCCCGCACGGCCCCAATGCCGCCCGGCCGGAAAAGCTGACGGGGCTGGCGTGATCTACGACATCCGTCACGTCACCACCTACGAGTACGAGAATCCGGTCAGCTTCGCCCGCTGCACGCTGCGGCTGGAGCCGAGGAGCGGTGGCGGCCAGGAGCTGATCTCGCACAAGGTCGAGATCCGCCCGCGCCCTGCCGAGCGCAACGTCCGGCGCGACTTCTTTGGCACGCTGACCGAAAGCATCGTGATCGAGGCGGCGCATCGCAATTTGCGGATCGACTCGCGCTCGCGTGTCTCGGTGTCGCGCAGGCCGCCGGCGCGCGATGGCGACAGCCCGAGCTGGGAGAGCATCCGCGACATCGCCTTCGAGGCGACCAGCCTCGGGCCGTCCTCGCCGGTTGGATATGTCTTCGCCAGCCCGCTGGTGCCGGTGCTGCGTCCGGTCAGCGCTTATGCGGGGATGAGCTTTGCGCCGGGCGCGGGCATCCTCGAGGGTGCGGTCGATCTCATGCATCGCATCCGCACCGAGTTTCGCTACGACCCCAAGGCGACGGTGATCTCGACGCCGCTGAACGAGGTCTTCGACAAGCGACACGGCGTCTGCCAGGATTTTGCCCATGTGATGATCGCAGGGCTGCGCGGGCTCGGTCTGCCAGCGGCCTATGTCAGCGGCTACTTACGCACCATTCCGCCGCCGGGCCAGGCCCGCCTGCAAGGCGCCGATGCCACCCATGCCTGGGTGTCGCTGTGGTGCGGGGCGGAGCTTGGCTGGGTCGATTTCGACCCGACCAACGATCTCTTGATTGCCAACGACCATATCGTGCTTGCGGTCGGACGCGACTTTTCCGATGTCTCGCCGGTCGACGGCATCATCGTCGGCTCACCCAAGCAGAAGCTCGGCGTCGCTGTGGACGTGGTGATGGTGGAATAAACGCGCCTCGTCGGCCGGGCTCGCCACGCGGGCGTGCCGCGCCTTCACCGCAACCGCGATCTTGCATAGCACAACGGTAACATATTTCCGTAATCGCGTTCCCGGGGGTTTGGTCACTCGGCCCAAGATGGGCTATGGTAGGTCGTTGCGTCGAGGACAAGAACGAGACTTCGGGAGCTGACATGGGACACCACCGGCACGCGGGGCTGCATCCATGATGACGTTGCCGAGACTGGCGGCTGAATCCCTGGAGAAGCTGCTGGGTACGTTTATGCGGCGTCGGTACGGCGAGACCGCTGCAAGCATGGTCGAGAGCGCAACCCGCACCGCGATGGAATGCATCGGTAACAGCGATGCACTTTACCACAATATCGAACATACGATGCTGGTGACGCTGGCGGGCCATTCGATCCTCAGTGGCCGAAATCTCCATACTCACCTGACGGCCGAGGACTACGTCCATGTTCTGATCGCCTGCCTCGCCCACGATATCGGCTATGTCCGCGGCCTGTTTGAGGAGGATGACATCGACGGCTTCGTCATCGATGCCGCCGACACCAAGATCTCGTTGCCGCGCGGTGCGTCGGACGCCAGCTTGATGATGTATCACGTCGACCGCTCGAAGCTCTATGTCTTGCGGCGGCTGCAGCACATTCCGGGTCTCGATCCTGAACGCATCGCCCGCGCTATCGAGGGAACGCGCTTTCCGGCCCAGGAAGGCCATGAGTATGACGTCGATGCCTCGATCCTGCGCGCCGCCGATTTCATCGGCCAGCTCGGCGATCCCAATTATCTGCGCAAGGCCAACGCGCTCTATTACGAATTCGAGGAGGTCGGCATCAATCGCCAGCTCGGCTACGATTCACCGGCCGACATCGTGAACCGCTATCCACAATTCTATTGGAACAGCGTCGCACCGCACATCCAGACCGAGATCGGTTACCTCAACAAGACCGAGATCGGCCGGCAATGGATCGCCAATCTCTACAGCAACGTCTTCCGCGCCGAGCGCGACATCTCGCTGTCCGGGCCGCAGCGGTAGACCTGTTGTAGCCCGGATGGAGCGCAGCGACATCCGGGATTCGCGCATGCTGGCGTTCCCGGATTGCGCTGCGCTCCATCCGGGCTACGAAATCCCCAACGCCGTGAAGCAACCATGCAACAAAAAACGATCACCACGGACGTCCTCGACATTGCCTATCGCGAATACGGCGCACCTGACGGCTGGCCCTGCATCCTGGGCCACGGCTTTCCCTATGACGTGAACGCCTATGCCGAGACCGCGCCGATCATTGCCGAGGCCGGCGCGCGCGTGCTGGTGCCCTGGCTGCGCGGCTACGGACCGACGCGGTTTCGCTTCCCGGATACGCCGCGCTCCGGCGAGCAGGCGGCGCTCGGCGCCGATCTGCTGGCCTTCATGGACGCGCTTCGTATCGAGCGCGCCGTCGTCGGCGGCTACGACTGGGGCGGGCGCGCGGCCTGCGTGGTCTCGGCGCTCTATCCGGAGCGCGTGATCGCCCTCGTCTCCGGCAATTCCTACAACATCCAGAACATCGCCCGTTCCATGGAGCCGGCCTCGCCGCCGGAGGAAGCCGCGCTCTGGTATCAATATCTCTTTCACAACGAGCGCGGACGCCGCGCGCTGGAGCGCACCCGGCGCGGCTTTGCCCGCCAGCTCTGGGCGATGTGGTCGCCGAAATGGGCGTTCGACGACACGACGTTCGAGCAGAGCGCGGTGTCGTTCGACAATCCTGACTTCGTCGATGTCGTGATCCACTCCTACCGCCACCGCTACGCGCTGGTCGCGGGCGATCCCGCCTATGCGGGGATCGAGGCGAAGCTCGCAGGCCAGCCGCCGATCCGGGTCCCGACCATTGCGATCGATGGCGACAGCGACGGCGTCAATCCCGGCACCGCCCATCACGCCAGCAAGTTCGAGGGTCCATTCGAGCGGCGTGTCTTCACCGATGCCGGTCATAATTTGCCGCAGGAGCGGCCGGCCGAATGGGCGCAGGCGGTGGTCGAGGTCCGGAAAGCGGCCTCATAAAGCTCGTTTCTCGTCCGGCCGGCTGGCTTGTCTGCCGTCCCTCCGATTTTTCCTGATCCTGGGAACCTTTTGCGATTGCAGCCGTCCAAGCTGAGGAGCCGCTTCTGTATGCGGCTCGTTGCAGGGGAGGATCTCGATGAAGTCACAAGTGCGCAAGCTGGAACGTGTCGCGGTGGCGCAGGCGCCGGTCGAACGGCCTGACAGGCTCGAGGTCGAGCAGGCGATCCGCACCATGATCCGCTGGGCCGGCGACGATCCCGCGCGCGATGGTCTGCGTGAGACGCCGGACCGGGTCGCACGTGCCTTCGAGGAGTATTTTTCCGGCTATGCGCAGGACCCGACGGAAATCCTGCAAAAGACCTTCGAGGAGATCGAAGGCTATGACGAGATGATCGTCCTGCGCGGCGTTCGCTTCGAGAGCCATTGCGAGCACCACATGGCGCCGATCGTCGGCCGCGCCTGGGTCGCCTATATCCCGCAGGGCCGTGTCGTCGGCATCAGCAAGCTTGCGCGCGTGGTGGACATCTACGCCAAGCGCCTCCAGATCCAGGAGAAGATGACCGCGCAGATCGCCAATACCATCAACGACGTGCTCAAGCCTGAAGGCGTCGGCGTCATCATCAAGGCGACGCATCACTGCATGACCACGCGCGGCGCGCACAAGCCCGGGACCGATCTTGTCACCAGCCGCATGCTGGGCGTGTTCCGCGACAATGCGCTGACGCGCCAGGAACTGTTGGGGCTCGCCAATTCGGACGATTGACCCGCGGCTGCTCAAGGAGACGGCGCCATGACCGAGAACAACAAGCCGAGCGGACCCGACCTGAGCAAAGGCGTGTCGCTGACCGCGTTCAGGGATGGCAAACTGCTCGGTCATGTCGGCGAGGAAGACGTCCTGCTGGTGCAGGCCGGCAGCGAGATTTTTGCGATCGAGCCGGCCTGCAGCCATTACCACGGGCCGCTCGCCGAGGGCTTGGTGGTGGGCGACACCATCCGCTGTCCCTGGCATCATGCCTGCTTCTCCTTGCGCACCGGCGAAGCCACCCGCCCGCCGGCGCTGAACGCGCTGGCGGTGTGGGAGGTCGCGCGCGATCGGGACAACGTCATCGTTCAGCGCAAGCGCGAGGCGCCGAAGCCGTCGATCGCTCATCGCAACGCGCCGACGCCGGAGAAATTCGTCATCGTCGGCGGCGGTGCAGCCGGCTTCGCGGCCGCCGAGACGCTCCGGCGCGAGGGCTTTGCCGGCGCCATCACCATGCTCAGCGATGACGGCGCGATGCCGGTCGACCGGCCCAACCTCTCCAAGGATTATCTCGCGGGCAGCGCACCGGAGGATTGGCTGCCGCTGCGGGGCGAGGACTATTATCAGGACGCGGGCATCGATCTCAGGCTCAACACCGGCGTCTCCGCCATAGATGCGAAGACGCGCAACGTCACGCTCGGCAATGGCGACAGGCTTCCGTTCGACCGGCTGCTGCTCGCGACCGGCGCCGAGCCGGTCAAACTGCAGATCCCGGGCGCCGACCAGCCGCATGTCCACACCTTGCGCTCCGTCGCCGACAGCCGCGCCATCATCAAGGCAGCGGGGAGTGCCAGGCGCGCTTTGGTCATCGGCGCCAGTTTCATCGGCCTCGAAGTCGCGGCGTCCCTGCGGGCGCGCAAGATCGAGGTGCACGTCGTCGCGCCGGAAGAGCGGCCGATGCAGAAGGTGCTCGGCTCGGAGATGGGCGACTTCGTCCGGTCGCTCCATGAAGAGAACGGCGTGATCTTTCACCTCAAGGACACGGTCGAAAAGCTCGACGGCACCCGCGCCACGCTAAAGAGCGGAGCTGTCATCGAAGCCGACCTCGTCGTGGTCGGCATCGGCGTCAAGCCGCGCCTTGCGCTGGCCGAGCACGCCGGCCTTGCAGCGGATCGCGGTGTCAGCGTGAGCGAATATCTCGAAACCAGTGTCGCCGGCATTTTCGCGGCCGGCGACATCGCGCGCTGGCCCGATCCGCATTCCCGGCAAACCATCCGTGTCGAACATTGGGTCGTTGCCGAACGCCAGGGCCAGACCGCGGCGCGCAACATGCTCGGCAAGCGCGAGCGCTTCGACGCGGTGCCGTTCTTCTGGTCGCAACACTACGACGTGCCGATCAACTATGTCGGCCACGCCGAGAGCTTTGACGAGATCGCGATCGACGGCAGCATCGGAGGCAAGGACTGCCTGTTGAAGTACCGCAAGGACGGCCGCGTGCTGGCGGTTGCGTCGATCTACCGCGATCTCGACAACCTCAAGGCCGAGCTAGAGATGGAGCGGTCCCGCGGCTGATGCGCCGCAGTCGATCTTGATTTGCGTCAATGTTACTGCCGGTACGGGTGTTCTGCTGGCTGTCGTCCCGGCACGGTGCGTGCTATTCTGGCGCGTGCCCCCGGGCTACGCAAGCAGGAGTGGCCGTCATGACCAGTGCTTCGGACACGTCACATCACCCAAGTCTCGGCTCCGGCATCGCGGCGCTGCATGCCAAATGGGGCTGGATCGTCGCGCTCGGCGTCGTCTATCTCATCGCCGGCTTCATTGCGCTCGGCAGCATGGTGATGGCGACGGTGGCGAGCGTGATCGTGGTCGGCGCCATGATGATCGTCGCGGGCGTCACCGAGATCATCGGCGCGTTCCAGATGAAGAGCTGGGGCAAGTTCCTGATCTGGGCCCTGCTCGGCGTGCTCTACGTGATCGCGGGCTTCCTGACCTTCGAGAATCCGCTGTTCGCGGCGGTCCTGCTGACGTTGTTTCTCGGCGCCTCGCTGATCGCCTCGGGCGCCGTCAGGCTGTTTCTCGCCTTCAGCATGAAGCGCGAGAGCCCGTGGGTCTGGGTGGCGCTGTCGGCCGTCATCACGCTGCTGCTTGGCCTGCTGATCGTCGCACGCTGGCCGGTGAACAGCGTCTACATCCTCGGTCTGTTCCTCGGCATCGATCTGATCATGGCGGGAGCAGGCTGGATCAGCCTGGGCTTCAGCCTGAAGCGGCGCGGCTAAGCCATCAGCAACTCGACGCAAGACCATCTTGCGGAACTCCGCTGATCTGACGCGCTGGCAAAAAGCAGCACGCCGCGCGGCCGCCTCGCGCGGACGATGAGCACTGGGGAGAAACCATGAAAGCCGCCTTGGCCCTGGCCGCAGCGCTCGCTGCCGCCTGCCTGTCCACATCCGTCTCCGCGCAAAAATCCTACGGTCCCGGCGTCAGCGACACCGAGATCAAGATCGGCAACACCATGCCCTATAGCGGGCCGGCTTCGCCCCTCAGCATCACGGGCAGGGTCATCGCGGCCTATTTCGACGAGGTCAACGAGAAGGGCGGGGTTGCCGGCCGCAAGCTCAATTTGATCTCGCTGGACGACGCGTTCTCGCCGCCCAAGACGATGGAGGCGGCGCGGCGGCTGGTCGAAGGTGACGGCGTCGCCTTCATCTTCGCCACCATGGGCACGGCGCCAAGCTCGGCGATCGCAAAATATCTCAACAGCAACAAGGTGCCGCAGCTGTTTCTGATCAGCTCGGCCTCGAAGTGGAACGATCCGGCCAACATGCCCTGGTCGATGGCGCTGCCCTGGGCGCCGAACTACACCAGCGAGGCTGCGATCGACGTCGCCTATGCCCGCGCCAAGAACCCGAATGCGCGCTTCGCCGTGCTCTATCAGAACGACGATGCCGGCAAGGAATATCTACGCGGCGTCAAGGAGGCGCTCGGCGCTGACGCCGACAAGGCGATCGCGATGGCCTCGAGCTTCGAGGTCGCCGATCCCACCGTCGATTCCCAGGTGCTGACCCTGGCGAACACCAAGGCCGACGTCTTCATGATCTATTCGGTGACGCCGCGCGCCTGCGCGCAGGCGATCCGCAAGGCCCACGAGGTCGGCTGGCAGCCGACGCGCTTCCTCGCTAGCGGCTGCGCCAACAAGGCGACCGTGATGGTCCCTGCGGGCCTCGAGGCCGGCAAAGGCGTGCTCTCGCTCGGCGCGCTCAAGCCGTTCGTCGAAGCGCCGAAGAACGATCCGGCGATGACGGCCTATATCGATTTCATGAAGAAGCGCCTGCCCAATGCCGACGTCAACAACGTCGCCGGCCTCTACGGCTACACCGTCGCCGAGGCGCTGGTGGTGCTGCTGAAGCAGTGCAAGGACAATCTGACGCGCGAGAACATCATGGCGCAGGCGGCGAACCTGAAGAGCGTGCCGCTGTCGCTGCTGATGCCCGGCATCACGCTGAACACCACCCCGCAGGATTTCCGCCCGATCAAGGATGGCTATATGCTGCAGTTCGACGGCAACGACTGGGTGGTCGCGAGCGAACTCTTGAAGGGGACGTGAGGGCAGGGCTCTCTCCGCGATCTCGGAATCGTAGGGTGGGCAAAGGCGCACTTGCGCCGTGCCCACGACCTGCTCAATACGGAAACAGGAACGTGGGCACGCTTCCGCCTTCGCTCTTCGAGCTACGGCGGATGCTTTGCCCACCCTACGGGACCGACGCGAGCGTCGGCGAGCGGAGGATTGAAAATGGACTTCCAACACTCCTCACGTTCGCTGGAGCTTCAGGACCGCGTCCGGCAGTTCATGCGGACGCATGTCGAGCCGGTCGAGGAGCTCTATTACGAGCAGGTGAAGCCGGAAGCCGCACGCTACAAGACGCCGGCCGTGCTGCAGGACCTGAAGCGGCTGGCGCGGGAGCAGGGGCTCTGGAACCTGTTTCTCTCCGGCGAGCACGGCCCCGGCCTCTCCAATCTCGACTATGCTCCGGTGAAGGAGATCATGGGCCGCATCCTCTGGGCGCCCGAAATCTTCAACTGCTCGGCGCCCGATGTCGGCAACATGGAGGTGCTCGCGAACTACGGCACGCCTGCACAGCAGGAGCGCTGGCTGAAGCCGTTGCTGGAGGGGCGCATCCGCTCGGGCTTCTCGATGACCGAGCCGCAGGTCGCCTCCAGCGACGCCACCAACATCCAGTGCGCCATCAAGCGCGACGGGGACGATTACGTCATCAACGGCCGGAAGTGGTTCACCTCAGGCGCGATGAACGAGGATTGCGAGATCCTGATCGTGATGGGCAAGACCGCGCCCGACGATCCCGACCGCCACCGCCAGCAATCCATGATCCTGGTGCCCAGGAACACGCCGGGCGTGCGCATCGTCCGCGACATGTTGACCTATGGCTATGACGACGCCCCTAGCGGCCATCCCGAGATCGTCTACGAGAACGTCCGCGTGCCCGTGGAGAACATCCTGCTCGGCGAGGGCCGCGGCTTCGAGATCGCGCAGGGGCGGCTCGGCCCCGGCCGCATCCACCATTGCATGCGGCTGATCGGCTGCGCCCAGCGTGCGCTCGAATTGATGTGCCAGCGATCAGTCTCCCGCGTGGCCTTCGGCAGGCCGCTCGCCGAGCAGGGCTCGGTGCGCGAGGACATCGCAAACTCGTTCTGCGAGATCGCGCAGGCGCGGCTCCTGACGCTGCAAGCCGCCGACAAGATGGACCGCGAAGGCAACAAGGCCGCGCGCGACCTGATCGCCGCGGCCAAGATCGTGGTGCCCAGCATGGCCGCCCGCGTCATCGACCGCGCCATCCAGATCCACGGCGCCGCCGGCGTCTCGCAGGATACGTTCCTGGCGCGTGCCTATGTCTACGCCCGCTTCATCCGCATCGGCGACGGCCCGGACCAGGTGCATCTGGCCGCTGTCGGCAAGGAGCTGATCAAGCGCGGCGGGGTGATGGGATAGAGCACCAGCGCTTGATTCGTTGATGTGCGGCTTCGCGCTATTTTCAAGCGCGGCGGCGAGGCAAACTAGCCACGTCTTCCTCGCGCTTCGTGATGGCGGAGTGCGTCGACGATCACCTTGAATGCAGCCGAGTTCTGCCGCGAGGTCGGATAATAGATATAGTAGCCGTCGAATTTCGGCGACCAGTCGTCGAGCACGATGACGAGCTCACCGGAACGGACGTGCCGTGTCACCATGTCCTCGGGGACATAGGCGATGCCGAAACCCTTCATGGCGGCGTCGATCATCGCCCGGGAATCGTTGAAGGTCAGTTGTCCCTCGACGCGTACCCGCAGGTCGGGACCGTTCCTGGCGAACTCCCACACGTAATGGCCGCCGGCGGCCGCGCGCCGCTTGATGCAGACGTGCTTCAGCAGGTCTTGCGGATGTCTTGGTTTCGGATGCTCCTTCAGATAGGCAGGCGAGGCGACCGCGACGAGCCGCCAGTCCGGACCGATGCGCACCGCGATCATGTCCTTCTCGACGCTTTCGCCGAGGCGGATGCCCGCATCGAAACCGTCTTCGACGATGTTGCGGAAGGCAGTGTCGAGGCTGAACTCGACCTTGAGGTCGGGGTATTTTCCCAAGACGGGCGACAGCTTCGGCCAGACGACCGTGTCCAGCGCATGGTCCGAGAGCGTGATCCGGATCGTGCCCGACGGCTTGTCACGCAGCGACATCAGCGCGGCGATATCGCGCTCGATCTCTTCGATGCGCAACTGATTTTTGAAGGCGCTCGCCCGCCTCGGTCAGGCCGACGCTTCGGGTCGTGCGCGTGAGCAGCCGCAGTCCCATCTGCGATTCCAGGCGCTTGATCGTATGGCTGAGCGTCGATTGCACCACGCCCAGTTTCGCGGCGGCCTTCGTGAAGCTGCGCTCGCGGGCGACGGCCACGAAAGCCAGCAAATCGTTGAAATCCTGGCTTGCCATGGCCGCCACTATTCATGGCCCGTATCGATTAATGCAAGCAAATTATATCGACTAATCGGCCGCCGCCCGGGACCCTAGATGATGTCGTAAACGCGCAGGCTGGGCTTCGCATCCCGCAGCCGCGTGGAGTGCGGTCTTCGCGCTGTAGCTTTGTGCCTCGGCGCGATGCGCGGCCTGTGTGTCGGCGAGTCCGGCTTTGTGACTCGAAGGAGAAAAGCAATGAAAGCGACAATCCTCTACGGACCCGGCGATGTCCGTTACGAAACCGTCGACGATCCCAAAATCGTCCACCCGACCGACGCCATCATCAAGCTGTCGGCGACGTGCATCTGCGGCTCCGATCTCTGGCCATATCGCGGCCTGCAGCCGAATGACGGCCCTGCGCATATGGGTCACGAATATTGCGGCGTGGTGGTCGAGATCGGCAGTGCGGTGCGGACCGTCAGGCCCGGCCAGTTCGTCGTCGGCTCGTTCTGCGTGTCGGACAATACTTGCCCGCATTGCAAGTTCGGCTTTCAATCGTCGTGCGAAAAGCGCGAGTTCATGTCGGGCGCGCAGGCGCCTTACGCCCGTGTCCCCCTTGCGGATGGCACGCTCGTCGCGACCAGGGAGGTGCCGGGCAGCGATCTCATCCCGCATCTGCTCGCGACCTCCGACGTGCTCGGGACCGGCTGGTACGCGGCCGACGCTGCGAATGTGAAGCAGGGCTCCGTGGTCGCGGTGGTCGGTGACGGCGCGGTCGGCCTCATGGGCGTGCTTGCGGCGAAAGAGATGGGCGCCTCGCGCATCATCGCCATGAGCCGCCACAAGACGCGGCAGGATCTGGCCAAAGCGTTCGGCGCGACCGATATCGTCATGGAACGCGGCGCAGAAGGCATCGCGCGCGTCAAGGACCTGACCCGGGGCGTCGGCGCCGATTCGGTGCTCGAATGCGTCGGTACGCAGGAAGCGATGTCGCAGGCCCTCGAATGCGCGCGTCCCGGCGGCAGTATCGGCTATGTCGGTGTTCCCCATGGTGTGACTTTCGACGGCCAGGCCCTGTTCTTCGGCCAGCGGCGCATGATGGGCGGTCCTGCCCCGGTGCGGCGGTTCTTGCCCGATCTCATGGACCGCGTCCTCAATGGACGCATACAGCCGGGCAGGGTGTTCGATCTCACGCTGCCGATCGATCAGGTCGCCGAGGGCTACAAGGCGATGGACCAGCGCCGCGCGATCAAGACGCTGCTGACGGTGTGACCGCGGAGCAGGGTGATGTCTGTCGGGAGCGGCTTTTGCAGGCTCCCGATCGGCAGCCCGACGAGTCCAAAAGGAGATCGACATGAACATTTCATTCGAAGGCAAGGTCGCCTTGGTGACCGGCGCAGCTTCCGGTCTCGGCCTCGCGGCGGCGAAAGCTTTTGCGGAATCGGGGGCGTCTGTCGCACTCGCGGACTGGAACGAGAATGCGGCGCGCACTGCCGCCGACGAACTCAATGCTCGAGGTCACAAGGCGATCGGCATCCGTTGCAATGTGGCCGATGATGCCGAGGTCGAAACCATGGTCTCAAGGACGGTCGAGACTTTCGGTCGGCTCGATGCCGCCTACAACAACGCCGGCGTCCAGAACGTGCTCGCGGAGACAGCCGATACCACTCGCGAGGATTATGAACGTGTCATGGGGATCAATCTGCAGGGCGTATGGAGCTGCATGAAGTTCGAATTGCAGCAGATGCGCAAGCAGGGCAGCGGCGCCATCGTCAATTGTTCGTCTCTCGGCGGCCTCGTCGGTGGTGCGGAACGCGGGATCTATCACGCCGCCAAGCATGGTATCCTTGGGTTCACCAAGAGCGCGGCGCTCGAATATGGAACGCGTGGCATCCGCGTCAATGCCATTTGCCCGGGATTGATATGGACGCCGATGGTGGACCAGATGGTGGCCGACGGGCAAGGCGATGCGCTCAAGGCCATGGAAAAGAGCATTCCAATGGGGCGGGTCGGACGCCCCGAGGAAATCGCAAATGCGGTTCTGTGGCTATGCAGCGATGCTGCGAGCTATGTGACCGGCCAGTCCATCTCGGTGGACGGCGGCTTCGTCATGCGTTGATCCACATGTCGAGCCGCCGAGTGCGTCAGATTGCGGGCCGAAGCGGTTTGAACGCGGCGCGTAGCTCCGCGGAAAAAAGCTCGGGCTGCTCCCAGGCCGCAAAATGACCGCCTTTGTCGACCTCATGGAAGTAGGTGAGGTTGCGATAGGCGCGCCGGGCCCACGTCTCCGGGGCTTGATAGCTCTCGCCGGGAAAGACGGTGATGGCCACCGGGAGCGAGATCTCCGCGGTCTTCTCGGGGGCGGCGAGAGCGGGACTGCGCCCGCTGTATTCCCAGTAAAGTCGCGCCGATGAAACCGCGCTGTTTGTCAGCCAGTAGAGCGTGATGTCGTCCAGTACCTCGTCGCGGGACTTCTCGGGGTCGGTGCCATCGTAATTCCAATGCGAGAAGCCTGGATGACCGAGCATCCAGGCCGCCAGTCCCACGGGAGAATCCGTCAAGCCGTAGCCGATCGTCTGCGGCCTTGTTCCCATCATCACCGCATACGATCGGTTGCCCATCCTGGCCGCCGCGCTGAATGCGTCAAACGCTGTGCGCTCCTTCTCGGACAGGCCCGCCGGGGCAGACCCGCCGGCGGCGAGGATCGCGGCGATCTCGGGCGGCACGATCGCCGGCAAATTGATGTGAATGCCGAGCAGGCCTGCCGGCGCCAGCCGCGCCATCGCGCTGGAGACGGGCGAACCCCAGTCGCCGCCCTGGGCGACGTAATGGGTGTAACCAAGTCGCTTCATGAGTTCTGCCCAGATGCGCGCCGTGTGTTCGGGACCCCAGCCGGTATCGAGCGGCTTGCCTGAGAATCCGTAGCCGGGCATCGAGGGGATCACCACGTCGAACGCGTCTTCAGGCCGCCCGCCATGGGCCGTTGGATCCGTGAGCGGATCGATCACCTTGAGCTGCTCGAACACCGATCCCGGCCAGCCGTGGGTGATGATGACAGGGAGCGCATTGGGGTGCCTGGAGCGCACGTGAATGAAATGAATGTCGATCCCGTCGATAGCGGTGATGAATTGCGGAAGCCCGTTCATCCTGGCTTCGATCTTCCGCCAGTCGTACGCCGTCGCCCAATAGTGCATCAGCGGCTGGAGCTTCGCCAAGGGGATCCCCTGCGACTGATCGGAAACCGTCTCGCGGTCAGGCCATCGTGTCGCCAGCACACGACGTCGAAGCTCGACGAGATCGGCCTCGGGGACATCGATCCGGAAGGGGCGAATTGCGCTCTCGCCGGCAGCCGATGCTTTGTGCGCGGGAAACACGCTCGCGGAAATCGCTGCTGCAATTCCAAGCACGGCGGTGCTCAGAAGCGCGCGCCGATCTTTGTCAATGATGATCCCGGAATCGGATGACGAATTGGATGATACCGGCATGGGATGGCCTCCTGGCTTCGGGCGATCGGTGCCTGCGGGGCAGGACAGTCCTTCGTCTGTCCCTGCAACATGGCCTGGAAGCTCGCCAATGGCTCGTTAGGCGTTGTTAAATGCTGTGAGCTGTCGCGAACGCTCGGCGTGGCGAAGCGAGACAAGTGCAGCATGGCTGTCCATGTCCGCTCACAAGGGCAGGGCGGACCGGGATAACGGCGGCAGCCGGCGGTAGCGGCGCTGGGAACCATCCCAGTCGTATTACGTTTCTGTTAGTTGTGGAGGCCCCTCATGAGTAACGAGTGGAATAGCCACCGCACCTCAGTCGTCCTTTTCGCTGCTGCGGTGATCGTCGCAATACTCGCGGCGTTCGTCACGACGCTTGATCGGGTCGACACAAGGACGGCGAGCAACGAGACGCCGCCTGGTACGATGGGCCTCGCAAGGCCGCATCCGCCACTGGACCGAGCACCAGGCCAGCCGATACTCGGCAACAATGAATTGCCGCATAGCGCGCCTGCCCGATGATCGAATTGTCCCTTGG
The DNA here is from genome assembly GCF_014198315.1 of Bradyrhizobium sp. CIR48. Taxonomy (NCBI): domain Bacteria; kingdom Pseudomonadati; phylum Pseudomonadota; class Alphaproteobacteria; order Hyphomicrobiales; family Nitrobacteraceae; genus Bradyrhizobium; species Bradyrhizobium sp. CIR48. The sequence goes on along the minus strand of NZ_JACIHG010000005.1, from coordinate 202,056 downwards.
ACGGGCAGCTCGCGCGGCGGAGACGCACCATGGACCGCTCGCTATTTCTCGCCAGGCTGATGGGGCCAACATTTGTCGCGGTCGCGCTCGGCATACTGATCAACCTCGGCATGTACCAAAGCATGATCGTGGAGGCGCTCCACACGGGCATCCTGTTCTATCTGTCCGGCTTGCTGTCGTTGCTTGCGGGCCTCGCGATCATCAATCTGCACAATAGATGGCAGGCGGACTGGCGCTCGATCATCACAGTAATGGGCTGGCTGATGACCCTCGGCGGCATCATGCGTATCGTCTTGCCGCAGGTCGCGGTGGCGATCGGTTCGACCGTCTACAGCGGCCGGGCCGCTACCGTCGTGGTAGCGCTGATAACTGGCGCCATAGGTGCTTTCCTCAGCTTCAATGGTTACGTCCGGCGCGCCTAAGCGCGCGGCGAACGGGACGCCCCCTGGTGGGGCGACTAGGATCCCGAGCAGACCGCCATCGCCATGATGACATCATGCCGGTGTCTTGCCCGACGAGTCAAATCTATTTCGTAAAATCAGAATGATCTCGCGCCGGCAGCTAAGCCATTGATTCAGCTGCCCCCGGCTACTGTGCATGGGGTTGTTTTTCAGTTTTTTGTCGGAGCGACCCCACCGAAGGCCCTGCAGCGGTGGACGCGCCCTTATCCCGCCTTGGCGATGCGGCCGTCCGCCGACCCCGCGCGCAGGTTCTGGAAGAACTTCTCAACCTCGCGCGACAGCGTCTCTGCGGTCTCGGTCAGGCTGCCCGCCGCCGTCAACACCGAGGATGCGGCGGTATCGGTCTCGCCGATGGCGTCTCGCAGCGAGGTGATGTTGGCGACCAGCGTCTCGTTGCCCTGCGCGGCGCTTTGCGCGTTGGACGAGATCTCGCGCGTGGCCTGGTCCTGCTGACCGATGGCGCCGGCGATTGCAGAGGTGACCTCGTTGATCTCGCGTACCGCGCCGCCGATCTCGCGGACGGCGTCGACCGCGTTGCGTGTGGAGGCCTGGATCATCGAGACGTTCTCGCTGATCTCGGCGGTGGCCTTGGCGGTCTGGCCCGCGAGCGCCTTCACTTCATGAGCGACCACGGCAAAGCCGCGGCCGGCGTCGCCGGCGCGGGCGGCCTCGATGGTCGCGTTGAGCGCCAGCAGATTGGTCTGCTCGGCGATCGCCTGAATCAGATTGAGCACGCCGTCGATGCGCTGCGTGGCCGCGGCGAGGCTCTCGATCTCGGAGATCGATTTCTCGGTGCGCTGGCCGGTCTGCTCGACCGCGCCGGCGCTCTGCCGCACCTGGCGGCCGATCTCCACGACCGAGGCCGACAGCTCCTCGGCCGCGCCCGCCACCGCCGTGACGTTGTGCGAGGCCTGCTCGGTGGCGTTGGCTGCCGTGCCGGCGCGGCTAGAGGCATCCGCGGTGACGCGCGTGATGGTCTGCGCGGTCTCGCGCATGACCGAGGCGTTGTCGCTGAGGCCGCGCATGATGGCGCCGATCGCGCCGCGGAACTCCTCGACGGATTGTTCGATGTGCCGGGCGCGCTCCTCGCGCGCGGCAGCGCCCTGCGAGACCTGCGAGGCGAGGTTGCGGTTGCGGCCCATGGCCTCCTGGAAGACCTGGATCGCGCGCGCCAGCGCGCCGATCTCGTCGGCGCGTTCAGAGTGCGGCACCACGACATTCTCGGTGCCGTCGGCGACCTGCTTGATGGTCGCGGTGATCGCGGCGAGCGGCCGGGCGACCGAGCGGGCGATGATGACGATGCCGATCACGACCAGGGCCAGCGCCACGCCGCCGAGGCAGGTCAGCACGAAGGACAATTCGCGATTGGTCTCGGTCTGCTGCGCGATCTGCTTAGCGCGCTCGGCATAGACCTTGGACAGCGCCTCGAGATCCTTGTTCAGCGCCGAGCGCACGGTCCGGTTGGCGTCGTTGTCGCCCCATTCGCGACCCGCGGCCGCATTGATCTCGACGCCGCGGCGCACCAGCTCCTTGCGGAACTCGACGAACTGCTCGATGCGCTTCTTGAAGGTGGCGAACTGCTCGGCATCGTCGGCTTTGACGATGGTCTCCCAGCGCTTCACGACATCGAGGATCTGGGCGTTGAACTTGAGCAGGCCCTCGCCGTATTTCTTCACCACGGCGGGCTCGGTCGACATGTAGACGCCGCGCGACTCCATCACGACTGCATAGACCAGCGAGTTGACGCGCTCGACGTTCAGCGCGGCGGCGTTCGCCGTCTCGATCGCGCTGGTCAGGTCGGCGCCGCGGCGGCTGTTGTAGTCGGACAGCATCGCGATCGCCGCCGTCAGCAGCGCGAACAGCGCGAAGATCGCATAAAGCTTGGTGGCAAGCGTGAAACGGCCGGCCAGCTTGGCGGCATTCCCAGATTCATCTGATGTCATGGTTTTCGGAGGCCCGGAATGGCCTGCAGCGGCCGGTGAACGGGATCGTGTAGAATTGATGCAAAACTATGCAGAACGAAAATGGATGCGGCGTTAACACGGCCGTTGGCTGCCTCCGTCCTTGGTCGTAGGAAAGGCAAGTTATTTCAGCGTCTTGATCCGAAGGTAGAGTTTCAGGATAATCTTAGGTCGGCCACCGGCCGACGCACCCCGGAGCGACCCTTGGTCTACCGCCATACCATCGACGCCACGACCCACACCTTCGCGGACCTGCGCGACCTCCTTGCCAAGGCGACGCCGCCGCGCTCCGGCGACCGGCTGGCGGGGATCGCCGCCGACACCGCCGAGCAGATGATCGCGGCGCGGATGGCGCTCGCCGACGTCCCGCTCGGCCAATTCCTGCAGGAAGCCGTCATCCCCTACGAGGCCGACGAGGTCACCCGCCTCGTCATCGACAGCCATGACGCGAAGGCCTTCGCGCCGGTGGCGTCCCTGACGGTCGGCGGCTTCCGCGACTGGCTGCTGTCGGATGCGGCGACGCCGGATGTCCTGCGCAAGCTGGCGGGCGGCATCACGCCGGAGATGGCAGCTGCAGTGTCGAAGCTGATGCGCAATCAGGATCTGATTCTGGCGGCGCGGAAATGCGAGGTCACCACAGCCTTCCGCAACACCATCGGCCTGAAAGGGCGGATGAGCACGCGGCTGCAGCCCAACCATCCCTTTGACGATGCCAGGGGCATCACCGCCTCAATCCTCGACGGCATCCTGCTGGGTGCCGGCGATGCCTGCATCGGCATTAATCCCGCGAGCGACGATCCGGCCGTCATCGCGCAATTGCTGCGGCTGCTCGACGAGATCATCACGCGGCTGAAGATCCCGACGCAGGCTTGCGTGCTGACCCATGTCACGACGACGCTGGCGCTGATCGGGCAGGGCGTGCCGGTCGACCTCGTCTTCCAGTCGGTCGCCGGCACCGAGGCCGCCAACCGCAGTTTTGGAGTCGACCTTGCGCTTCTGAAGGAGGCGCAGCAGGCCGGGTTGTCGCAGGGGCGCGGCACGGTCGGGCAGAACGTGATGTATTTCGAGACCGGCCAGGGCTCGGCGCTGTCGGCGGGCGCCCATCACGGCGTCGACCAGCAGACCTGCGAGGCGCGCGCCTATGCGGTTGCCCGCGCCTTTGCCCCGTTGCTGGTCAACAGCGTGGTCGGCTTCATCGGCCCGGAATATCTCTACGACGGCAAGGAAATCATCCGGGCGGGACTGGAGGATCATTTCTGCGGCAAATTGCTCGGCCTGCCGCTCGGGATCGACATCTGCTACACCAACCATGCCGAGGCGGATCAGGACGACATGGACAATCTGCTGACGCTGCTCGCCGCCGCCGGCGTCACCTTCATCATGGGCGTGCCCGGCGCCGACGACGTCATGTTGAACTACCAGTCGACGTCTTTTCACGACGCGCTCTATGTCCGTGACGTCTTCGGTCTGCGCCGCGCGCCGGAATTCGACGACTGGCTGGCGCAGGCAGGGATTACGGGCGCCGATTTCCGTCTTGCCGGCGATGCAGGCCTGCTGCCCGATTTTGCCTCGCGGCTGATCGCCTGAGGCTGGAAGCTCCCTAAGGCCTTCAGGAAACCATTGGTCCCTCTCCGAATTATGCTTGTGCCACAATATTGAGAAATTCCGGCGGCAGCGTTACGCTATGTGTCTGGCTGGCAATTTCCGCACCATCAGTCGTGGCGGGGGAGCTTAGATGCGAGCTGAAAGTAACGGAACGTCCCGGCGGATTCTCTGTGTGTTTCCGCGCTACACCTCGTCGTTCGGGACATTCGAGCATTCCTATCCCCTGACCGATGGTGTCCGTGCCTTCATGCCGCCGCAGGGGTTGTTGCTGATCTCGGCCTATCTGCCGCCGGATTGGCAGGTCAAATTCGTCGACGAGAACCTGCGTCGCACGACCAGGGAAGAGTTCGAGTGGGCGGAAGCGGTCTTCGTCAGCGGCATGCACATCCAGCGCCAGCAGATGAACGACATCTGCCGCCGCGCTCATGAATTCAATCTGCCGGTCGCGCTCGGCGGTCCCTCCGTCAGCGCCTGTCCCGACTATTATCCGTCCTTCGACTATCTCCATGTCGGTGAGCTCGGCGATGCCACCAACCAGCTGATCGAGATCCTGTCGCGCGACGCCTCGCCTCCCGAGGCCCAGGTGGTGCTGACCACCAAAGACCGCGTGCCGATGACGGAGTTTCCGATCCCGGCCTACGAGCTTGCCGACGTGAAGAAATACTTCCTCGGCAGCATCCAGTATTCCAGCGGCTGTCCCTATCAGTGCGAGTTCTGCGATATCCCTGGTCTCTATGGCCGCAACCCGCGCCTCAAGTCGCCGGAGCAGATCATCGCCGAGCTCGACCGCCTGCGCGAATGCGGCATGACCGACACGGTCTATTTCGTCGACGACAATTTCATCGGCAATCGCAAGGCGGCGATGGACCTGCTGCCGCATCTGATCGAATGGCAGAAGCGGACCGGCTACGTGGTAAGGCTCGCCTGCGAGGCGACGCTCAACATCGCCAAGCGGCCCGAAATCCTCGAGAAGATGCGCGAGGCCTATTTCATCACCATCTTCTGCGGCATCGAGACGCCCGATCCCGACGCGCTGAAGGCGATGCAGAAGGACCACAACATGATGGTCCCGATTCTGGAGGGCGTGCGCACCATCAACTCCTACGGCATGGAGGTGGTGTCAGGCATCATCATGGGGCTCGACACCGACAAGCCGAATACGTCCGAGGCGCTGCTCGGCTTCGTCGAGGAGTCCCGGATTCCGCTGCTGACGATCAACCTGCTTCAGGCGCTGCCGAAAACGCCGCTGTGGGACCGGCTGGAGCGCGAGGGGCGCCTGATCGAGGACGACGGCCGCGATTCCAACGTCGACTTCCTGCTGCCCTATGATGACGTCGTCGCGTCCTGGAAGCACGCCATGGCGGTCGCGTATGCGCCCGAGAAGGTCTACGCGCGCTTCCAGTATCAATGCGACCACGTTTATGTTCACCGCCTCAAGGTGCCGACCCCGGATGAGATGAAGACCTGGGCCAACATCAGGCGTGGCCTCGTCATGCTGCGCAACATCTTCTGGAAGGTCGGCGTGCTCGGCGACTACAAGCGCGTGTTCTGGAAGTTCGCGCTGGGGCGCATCAAGCGCGGCGATATCGAAGGCCTGATCGGATGCACCCTGATCGCGCACCACCTCATCACCTTTGCGCGCGCGGCCTCCAGCGGCAGGCAGAACGCCTCGAACTATTCGATCCGGCTGCGCGAGGCCGCCGTTCCCGCCGAATGATGCGACATGTCTGATCCGGCCCTGCCGCACCGTCCGACCCTCGATCTGCGGGCGTTCACGCCCGCGCGCGTCGCGCTCGGCCGCAGCGGCGCGAGCGTGCCGACCAAGGCGCTGCTCGATTTCACGCTCGATCATGCCCGCGCCCGCGATGCCGTGCATGCCGCCTTCGATGCGCCGCGCCTGGCCGCCGATCTCGGCGCGCTGGGTCTTGCCGTCACGGAGGTGAGGAGCCAGGCGCTCGACCGCAAAGACTATCTGCGGCGGCCGGATCTGGGACGACGACTCGACCCCGGCTCGGCCGAGGTCTTGGCACGAGCGGCCTCGGCGCCGTGCCGGCTTGCGCTCGTGATCGGCGACGGCCTGTCCGCGGCGGCGGTCCACGCCCATGCGGTGGCGCTGGTGGGGCGCCTGCTGCCGCTGCTCGCGGAAGGGGACGACGTCGCGGTCGGCCATGTCGTCGTCGCCTCAGGCGCGCGCGTCGCGCTCGGCGACGAGATCGGCGCCATTCTCGGCGCGCGCATGGTCCTTATGCTGATCGGTGAGCGGCCGGGCCTGTCCGCGCCCGATAGCCTTGGCGCCTATCTGACCTTTGCCCCGAAGCCCGGCCGCACCGACGCCGAGCGAAATTGCGTGTCCAATATCCACCACGCTGGGTTGAGCTACGACGAGGCCGCCTTCAAGATCGCCTGGCTGGTTCGCGAGGTGCTGGCCCGGCAGGTCACCGGCGTGGCGCTGAAGGACGAGAGCGCGGACCGCGCGCCGCGTCGAATTGGCACATCTTCGCCGGGATGACCTGTGGTCAGGCCCCGAAATCGCCGCATCTTGATCGATTTGCCCACACTTCGCCTGCTTGCGAGAAGGGTGATTGACCTGCTAAACCCCGGGCGGCGATTTTCCGCGCATTTTCAAAGGGCAAGCCTCCCATTGGTATGGCGTTTTCAAGCCGTTCGCGGGGCGCAATAAGCTCTCAGACCGAGCCGATTTAGGAACTGGATAAGGCATGCTCGAAAAGCACAGCGAGAATGAGGTTCATGTCGACAAGGTCGAGCAGGGACCTACGTCCTCGATCGCCTTCGGGCTGGAGCGCATCGGGCTGATCGCCGTCCGGGCGCCGATCGTCTCCTGCATCGTCCTGCTCGTCCTGATCGTCGGCGCTGTGTTCGGCATCCACCGGATCAAGATCGACGATTCGCTGTCGCAGCTGTTTCGCTCCGACAGTCGCGAATTCCACCAATATGAAGAGGTGACCAAGAAGTTCCCGGCCGAGGAATTCGACGTCCTCGTCGTGGTCGAGGGCAAGAACCTGCTGGCCCGGAACAATCTGGAGAAGCTGCGCGACTTCATCACCGACCTGCAGCTGGTCGAAGGCACGCGCGGGCTGGTCTCGCTGTTCTCGGCACGCCAGGCGCCCGCGCCGGGCAAGCTGCCGGCGGCGCTGTTCCCGGCCGAGCTGCCCGAAGGCGCCGACTACGACAAGTTCATCGAGACCGTCAAAAACAACGAGATCATCCGCGGCAAGCTGTTGTCGGAAGACGGTACGCTGGCGCTCGTCGTGCTGTCGCTCGATCCGGAGGTGGTGGCGTCCAGCAAGCTGACCAAGACCGTCGGCGACATCCGCGCGCTGATGAAGGAGGATCTCAGCGACACCGGTCTCAACGTGCAGCTCTCCGGCGTGCCGGTGATGCAGCTCGAGATCCGCAATGCCGTCGAGCGCGACGGGCTGACCTACAACATCCTCGGCATCCTCGCCGGCTGCATCATCGCCATCATCTTCTTCCGCAAGATCTCGTTCATGGTCGCCGCGGCGTTCCCGCCGATGATCGCGATCCTCTTGGCGCTCGGCGCGCTCGGCTGGGCCAATTTCAATCTCAACATGTTCCTGAACGTGATGACGCCGCTCATCATGGTCATCAGCTTCTCGGACTCGATGCAGCTCACCTTCGCCGCGCGCGACCGGCTGATCGCGGGCCAGGACAAGTTCACCGCGTTCAAGAACGCGGTGCTGGTGGTGGGCCCGGCCTGCGTGCTGACGCACGGCACCGCCGGCATTTCCTTCATCGCGCTGCAGTTCTCCAACTCCGACCTGATCCGCAAGTTCGGCGAGGCGGGCCTCGCCGCCACCATCATCGCGCTGGTTGCGGTGCTGTCGCTGGTGCCGGTGTTCGGCGTGCTGCTCGTGCGCAACGAGAAGACGTTCGCGGTCAAATTCCAGAGCGCGGATGCCGGCGTCCAGGCGCTGCGCAATTTCTGCTACTGGATCGCGGTGCGGATGGTGGGCCGGCCCGGCCTGTTCAGCCTGATCGCGGTGCTGTTCGTCGGCGGCCTCGGCGTCATCTACGCCAATCTGGAGCCGCGCTACCGGCTTGCCGACCAGGTGCCGGACAAGCGTCAGGCCGTCGCCGCCAGCAACCGGCTCGATGCCAAGCTCACCGGCGCCAACCCGGTCAATGTGCTGATCCAGTTCCCTAAGGGTGAATCGCTCTATTCGCCGGAGACTCTGCAGACCATCGCGGACGTGCATGCGACCGTGGAGAAGGCGGCCGGTGTCGGCAATGTCTGGTCGGTCGAGACCCTGCGCCGCTGGCTTGCGGAAAAGGCCGGCAGCGCCGACGTCGCCACGCTGAAGGAATATGTCAGCGTCATTCCCGAGCATCTGGTGCGGCGCTTCATCGATGCCGAGCAGGACGCGGTGGTGGTCGCCGGCCGCGTGCCGGACAAGGATTCCAGCCAGCTTCTGCCGATCGTCGACAAGCTCGATGCCGAGCTCGACGCCGTCCGCAAGAAGCACCCGGGCTACGAGGTCGCGGTGACCGGCCTTGCCGCGATCGCGGCGCGCAACTCGGCCAGCATGATCGAGAAGCTGAACCGCGGGCTCACCGTCGAATTCGCGCTGGTCGCGATCTTCATCGGCCTCGCCTTCCGCTCCTGGGTGGTGATGTTCGCCTGCATCCTCCCGGGCATCTTCCCGGTGGTGATGTCGGGAACGGTGCTGTGGGCGATGGGCGAGGGCCTGCAATTCGCCAGCGTCGTCGCGCTCACGGTTTCGTTCGGTCTCGGCCTCAGCGCCACCATCCACTTCCTCAACCGCCTCCGGCTGGAGAGCAAGCCGGGCGTCGGCTCGGCGCTCGCGGTGGAGCGGGCGACGGTGCTGGTCGGCCCGGCGCTGATCCTGACCACGGTGGTGCTGGCCTGCGGCCTCGTCGTCACCGTGTTCTCCGACCTGCCGTCGCTCCGGCTGTTCGGCTGGCTCAGCGCCTTCTCGATGGTGATGGCCCTGGTCGCCGACCTCTTCATCCTGCGGCCGACGGCGATGTGGCTGATCAATCTGCACGCCAAGCTGCAAGGGACCGACAAGCCGGCGATCTGAGCGGCTTCATCCATCGGACATGGAATCGGCGCAGCCTGGACGACTGCGCCGGTGTTCCGGCCGAGGATGCGGCCAATGCGGTACGACAGTTCAATCGTGCAGTTTCAGCAGAAGCGAGGCGGCGATTCCGCTGCGTTCTTCATCCCGTTCCTGACGCCGGACATGATCCTGCTCGACGCCGGTTGCGGGCCGGGGACCATCACAGCGGCGCTCGCGGGCTTTGTCGGAAAGGCGGTCGGAGTCGATATCGCGCCGAAGGCGATTGCGGCCCGCCAACGAGCTCGCGGTCAAGGCGGGTTCGACCAATCTGGCCTTTGTCGAAGCCGACATGACTGCGCTTCCGTTCGAGGATGGATCGTTCGACGCCGTGTTCTTTCACGCGGTGCTCTACCATCAGAGCCGGTCGACACTGATGCGGACGCTGGCGGAAGCGCGGCGGGTGCTGAAGCCGGGTGGCTTCGTCGCAACGCGCGATGCCGATGCCGGCGGCAACATTCTTCACCCCGAAATCGACGGCGTGCACCTCGCGCTGGACCTCTGGCAACGCTGGTACGAGCACGTTGAGCCGGGGGCGCTCTTCTTCGGCCGTCGGCAGAGTTCGATTCTTCGCGCCCACGGCTTCACGCCGGTCTGGGCCGGCGCCAGCTATGTCAACCACAGTGCCGATGCCGCCAGCCGCAGCGAAGCTGTGGCCGATGCGCGGCGGAGCCTGCTTAGCCTGGGGCCGCAACTCGTCCGCAAGGGGCTCGCGACGGATGACGAAATTCAGGCGGCGCTAGCCGGCTGGGACGCGTGGGGAGAGGACCCAGACTCGGTCTATTTCAGGTGCCGGTGCGAATGCGTCGTCAGGCGGATTTGATCCTGTGTTGATCGCGTCGATCGCGATCGGCAGAAGCTGACGCCGAGCTGGTGCAACCGCGAAGTCTCGGGGAACGCGCAGACTTCTTGATGAACTTTTGCAACTCCATCTTGTTCAACTGCATGCTGCGGGGAGCTGGTCCGCGCCGCCCCTGATTCAGCGGGTGGACGTGCGAACCAACAACGCGCTGGGGAACCATATCCATGGCGCACCTCAGCTCTGAGGACGGGCGACATGCGCGCTGAGCCGGCCCACGAGGCTGTGTCTGGAGGTGGCGTCGACAGCGTCGATGCGCCGGATTGGGCGAAGGTCGCCCTCGTGACCGCAACGGTGGGCGTGTTCGCGGTCGCGGTCGGCCTGTCGTCGCCGCTGCTCGCTCTCGTTCTCAAGAGCGAGCAATTCAGCGGCCTTTTGATCGGCACCAATGCCGCGATGATGCCGATCGGGCTTTTGAGCTCCGCGCTTTGCGTGCCGCGTCTCGTGCAGGGAGCGGGTGCCTACAAGGCTGCCGTTGGGCTTGCCCTGATCGCGGCCGCAGCGCTCGCCCTGATGATGGTCTTTCGCACGCTATGGATCTGGTTTCCGGCGCGGTTCGTGCTTGGTCTCGCCATCGGCGGCTTCTACATCGTCAACAAGGCGTGGTTGAACGAGATCGCCGTGCCGGTCTATCGCGGCCGCGTCATGGGACTCTATGCGGCCGTGCTGGCCGCCGGTTTCTCGCTTGGGCCCTTCGCGCTTGCGCTCACGGGCTCCTCGGGGTGGTGGCCATTCGCGGTCGGCATATTGGCCCTGCTCGCCGCTGCGCTGATCACGGCCATCTTCGCGACGCGGCTACCCAGCTTCTCCGTCAAGGAGCGCACGCCGATCACGAGCTTCATTCCGCGCGCGCCCGTGCTGCTCGCCGCGGTCGCGACTTTTGCCCTGTTCGATCATGCCACGCTGACCTTTCTGCCGGCCTTCGGGATGAGGAACGGATATTCCGAGCAGGCGATGGCCATCGGCCTTGCCTTGCTCAATGGTGGCAACGTGTTCCTGCAAGTGCCGGTCGGTTGGCTTGCAGACCGGTGTCCGCGGCGGCTCGTGCTTTTGGGGCTTGCAGCCGCGACCGCAGCCGGCGCCGTCTTGCTCGCCATTGCCGTCCAGCAGGGACTGCTCATGCTGTTCATACTGCTGTTCGTCTGGGGCGCGTGCGCATACGGCGTCACCACCGTCGCGCTTGCCGAACTGGGCGATCGTTTCGGCGGCCCGACTTTGCTGGCGGGCAGTGCGGCCTTCACGCTCGCCAGCGGCATCGGCGGAATGTTGGGCGGCCCGCTCACCGGCGCTGCCGTCGACACTGCCGGCGACAGCGGCCTGATCCTGGTCCTGGCAGGTGCCTACGGACTGCTCGGGCTGCTGGTCGCTGTTGTCCCGCTCACGCGTCGATCCGAACGATCCCGTACGGATTGAACTTGAAATCGCTCTCGGCGTAGTCCTGCTCGTGCGACAGCGTGAGCTTGCGATCGCGCAGCGTCGCTTCGATGCCGTGCTCGGCCATGGCGTTGGCGATCTCCTCCATCAGCATCACCGCGGACCATTCGTTGCCGCGCGATTTCGCGACATAGACCTCCGGCAGGCCGACGAGGTGATAGCCGACGCTCTCAAAGTAGCGATCGCCGGCGAGCGGGCGCTTGGCGAAGGCGAGGCGACAGGCCTTGCCGACGGCGAGGGTCATGCTCAGGCCCTGGCTGGTGATGGCGCCCTTGCGCGCCTGATCCATGAGACTTCGCCACCGCGCGACGCCGTGGGCAATGCCGGCGCTTTCGCCTTTTGCGGCCACGGCGCCCGCGTCGAACATTTCGTCCACGATCTGCAAGGCGGCGGCCGAAAAGACGGCCGTCTTCTGCTGAGCCATCGGCGGGCCCAGCACGTAGAGGACTGATTTGTGGTTGGCGACCGCCGCCTCGTCCGCCGCGGACCATGCCTTCGGAAAGACGCGGTCCCAGCACACGCCGAACGATCGCGCCATGTTCGGATCGGGTTTGGCCTGCGAATAGCTGCGGTCGATCTCGAAGCCGAAATCGGCGATGGTCTTGGCCACCGCCTTCGGCGGTTGCAGCAGGCTTTCGTTCCTGCCGAGGAAGCAGAGCACGTGACGCGGCTTCACGGACGAAGGCTGCATGTTCGCTCCCTGGTGATCATTGGCGAAGGCGCGAGAGGCCACGAAGAGGCCGGCGGCCTTGAGCAGATGCCTGCGTATCGGGTCCATCTCGGCAAGTCCGTTCCGGGTGAGTTCATGTCAGCAAAAAGCCCCCGGCTCGCGAGAACCGGGGGCCATGATTCCATTGAAGCTGGACGAATCAGCTCCTCGTCATGGTGATGTTGACGCCGCGGATCTCGCCCTTGGAGCTGATCTGCACCGTCTGCTTGGTGCCGTTGGTGCGCAGCGACAGATTGGCGGCGAAGCCGTTGGCCTCGACGAACACGTCGATCTGGCCGCCGCCGGCGGTGCCCTGAAGGTTGCCGAAGATATTGCGGCTGGACTCGCTCCAGTTTCCGGAGATGCGCTCGCCCTGGCTCGTCACGTCGCTGGTGAGGTCGAACTTGTAGCTGTCGGAGGCGCAGTGCAGAGCCTGCTTCAAATTGAGGCCGCTGCCGGCGACCTTGTAGTCGGCCTTGCAGCGAATGCGCTCGGTGGAGCCGTCGGACAGCGACACCGTGCCGGTGCCGGTCCACGCGCCGTCGAAACCGGCAAAGGGGCCGGACGACTGAGCGTGGCCTGCCGAAACCGAGAAGAGCAGCGCCGCTCCGATGCCGGCCGCCTTGATTGCCAGTCCAGATCGCCCAAAGAATTTCATCTCAAATATCCCGTTTTGGAACGACGCCCGCTTACGCGTGATAACGTCTCGCCACATCGAAAGTTTAGTGCTCCGAGCCAGTGTCAGGTTCAAAGCCCGGCCGCCAGAGATGGCGGTTCACGACGCCTCTCGCCAGTCCTGGACCGGTCGATTTGCCCTGTTTCTGCGTGTTTCCGGCGGGAAAGGCGGGGCGGACAGATGCAGCTCTGCAACAGGTATGCAGTAAAACGCAGTGCATCCGAATTATGACGTAGTATCAATCTCTTACATCTGCCAATGAAGGCGCAGGGAAGACCTGATTTGGTGGGCGTGGCGCCAATTTGGCCGCATTTGCCAGTGCTTGTGCCTTCTCTGAGGCCGCACCTCCCGCGGCGACTTGCCATCAGAACAATCCGTTCCGGTCGTCCGCCCTGTGCAGTCCGGGTCCGGTGCGATTCTGCCGTCAGAATGAAGGAATACAATGCGTAAGCTTCTCGTCGCTCTCACCCTGCTGTCGGCTTCTGTTTCGACGGCGGCGTTCGCCCAGCAGGGCCGTGGCACGGACGCCGAGCAGAAGGCCTGCACGCGCGACGTGCAGAAGTTCTGCCGTCCGGTCATCGACCAGGGCGATTTCACCATCCTGGCCTGCCTCAAGGAGAACCGGGCCAAGATCTCCCAGGCCTGCGACCAGGTCCTGAAGACCCACAACCAGTAAGCTCGGCCACTGGCCTATAAGAGGCGGCCTTTGGGCCGCCTTTTCGGGCCCGATCCGCAAGGGGCAGCCATCGAGAGACAGGATTGGTTTTGCGGTCGTATTCCCCTATATGGGGGCCGCAGCGGATCGCCGGCATGAGCCCGCGCGAGCGAAGAAGCCCTTCCTGTCCAAACGATTGTAAACCAGCCCTCGATGACCTCTGCGAGCGAATTGCGATCCGGTAAGGGTGACCGCGACGAGAATTTTCCCGTCGCGTCCTGGATCATTCATCCGCGTCATCGCGCCCTGATCCTGGCGTATTACAATTTCGTCCGCACCGCCGACGACATCGCCGACCACGCGACCCTGCCGCCCGACCAGAAGCTCGCTTATCTCGACCTGCTCGAGGCGGAGCTGCTCGGCAAGGGCGAGACCCAGGCTGAGGCCGTCATCCTGCGCCGTGCCCTGGCCGAGCGCGGCATGGCGCCGCGCCATGCGCTCGACGTGCTCATCGCGTTCCGCATGGACGTGACCAAGCTGCGTTACGAGAACTGGGACGAGGTCATCCACTATTGCCGTTACTCGGCGATGCCGGTCGGCCGCTTCATGCTCGATGTCCACGGCGAGAGCACCTCGACCTGGGCCGCATCGGATGCGCTCTGCGCAGGCTTGCAGATCAACAATCACCTTCAGGATTGCGGCAAGGATTTCCGCGAGCTCAACCGCGTCTATCTGCCGCGCGATGCGCTGGCAGCACACGGTGCCTCCGTCGAGCAGCTCGGGCTTTCGCAGTCGCCGCCGGCGATGCTGGCCTGCCTGCAGGCGCTTGCGTCGCGCAACGAAGCGCTGCTCGACGAGGGCAGGTCGCTTGCTGCGGAGATCCGGGATTTCCGCCTCGGCGTCGACGTCGCGGTGATCCAGGCCTATGCCGATCGCATCGTGCGCCTCTTGAAGGTGCGCGATCCCCTGCGCGAGCGGGTGCACCTGAACAAGTTCGAACTGCTCATCTTCAGCCTTGCCGGAATGATCGGCGAGGCCGGCCGCCGCGCGATCGGACGCAAGGCCATTTCCAGACCGGGGACTGCACATGACGCTTGAGGCGACCTCGCCCGGCGCCAATTATGGCTCGACCGCATCCGGCAGCTCGTTCTACGCCGCGATGCGCATCCTGCCGCATGACCAGCGCGAAGCGATGTTCCAGATCTACAGCTTCTGCCGGCAGGTCGACGACATCGCCGATTCCGACGGCCCGCGCGCGGAGCGGCTCGCCGCGCTTCAGGAATGGCGCAACGACATCGACGCGCTCTATCAGGGCAATCCGCCGCCGCGGCTGAAGGACTACGTCGGCTCGGTGAAGACCTTCGGCCTCAAGCGCGAGGATTTCCTCGCCATCGTCGACGGCATGGAGATGGACGTGCCGCAGGACATCCGCGCGCCCGACATGGCGACGCTGGATCTGTATTGCGATCGCGTCGCCAGCGCGGTGGGACGGCTGTCGGTGCGGGTGTTCGGCCTGCCCGAGGAAGACGGCATCCAGCTCGCCTATCATCTGGGCCGCGCGCTCCAGCTCACCAATATCCTGCGCGACATCGACGAAGACGCCGGCCTTGGCCGGCTCTATCTGCCGCGCGAGGCGCTGCTGCATGCCGGCATCACCTCCGACGATCCGAACCGCGTCATCGCCGAGCGCGCGCTGCCGAAGGTCTGCCTGCCGCTGACGCAGCGTGCGAAGGCGCATTTCGAGAAGTCGGACGAGATCATGAACCGCAACAAGCGCCGCACGGTGCGCGCGCCGCGGATCATGTCGAAATACTATCATTCCATTCTGGATCTCCTGATTGCGCGCGGCTTCAACGCGCCGCGCCAGCCGGTGCGTGTGTCAAAGGTCACACGTATCCTGATCCTGCTCCGCTACGCTTTCATCTGATGCAAAAGACAGCACATATCATCGGCGCCGGGATTTCCGGCCTTTCCGCCGCCGTGCGGCTCGCCAATGCCGGCTTCAAGGTCGCCGTGCACGAGGCGACGCAGCAGGCCGGCGGCCGTTGCCGTTCCTATTTCGACGGCGCCACCAATCTCACCATCGACAACGGCAATCATCTGCTGCTGTCGGGCAATAGCCACGCGCGCGCCTATGCGCGTTCGATCGGCACCGAGGCGGGCCTCGTCGGTCCTGAAACTGCGCAGTTTCCCTTCGTCGACGTCAAGACCGGGCAGCGCTGGCAGATCGATCTCGGCAATGGTCGTCTGCCGACCTGGGTGCTCGACGAAGGCCGCCGCGTGCCCGACACGGGCCTCACCGATTATCTGAAGCTGGCGCCGCTGATCTGGGCGTCGGAAGACACGTTGGTCGGCAAATCCATTCCTTGTGAAGGCGTGCTCTATCAGCGTCTGGTGCAGCCGCTGCTGCTCGCGGCGCTCAATGTCGATCCGCCCGAGGGCTCGGCTGGCCTCGCCGGCGCCATCGTGCGCGAGACGCTGCTTGCCGGCGGACAGGCCTGCCGTCCCCTGATCGCGCGCGATGGTCTCAGCGCCGTGCTGATCGAGCCGGCCGTGAAGTTCCTGCAGGACCGTGGCCATACCGTGCAGCTGGGCCATGAGCTGCGGTCCTTCACCAGCACTGACGGCAAGGCCAGCGCGCTGAATTTCGGCGGCGAGGTTGTCGTTCAGATCGGGGAGGGGGACGTCGTCGTGATGGCGGTGCCGCCGCGCGCTGCTGCGAGCCTGCTGCCGGGCGTGAAGACGCCGACCGAATTCCGCGCCATCGTGAACGCGCATTTCCGGATCACACCGCCGCCGGGTTCGGCGCCGATCCTGGGCGTGATCGGCGGCGTCGTGGAATGGCTGTTCGCGTTCCCGAACCGGCTGTCCGTCACCATCAGCAACGGTGACCGGCTGGTCGACATGCCGCGCGAGGAACTGGCGCAGGCGATCTGGAACGACGTCTGCAAGGCCGGCGGGGTATCCGGCGAATTGCCCCCCTGGCAGATCGTGCGCGAGCGTCGTGCCACATTTGCGGCGACGCCGGCGCAGAATGCCCTGCGTCCGGGGCCGGTCACCGCGCTGAAAAACCTGTTCCTCGCGGGGGATTGGACTGCTACGGGATTGCCTGCAACCATCGAGGGATCGGTCCGGTCCGGTGATCGCGCCGCCGATCTGGTTCTCGCCGCAAAGCGGCCCTGACGGGCAGACGTCCCGGCCAATTTCAATCGACTATCGGAGCAATCGAGCGAGATGGATTCCGTGAACGCGACCAGCCGCGAAGCCCTTCAACCAGGGACCTTGCAACCAGGGATCTTGCAATCGGCCATCCTGGAATCGAGCGTTGCATCGGCGACACAGGGCGTCCTCGACTTCCAGCAGGCGGACGGCCATTGGGTGTTCGAGCTCGAGGCCGACTGCACGATTCCGGCCGAATACGTCCTGTTGCGCCACTATCTGGCAGAGCCGGTCGATGCCGTGCTCGAAGCCAAGATCGCCAATTATCTGCGCCGCGTGCAGGGCGCCCATGGCGGCTGGCCGCTGGTGCATGACGGCGAGTTCGACATGAGCGCCAGCGTGAAGGCCTATTTCGCGCTGAAGATGATCGGCGATCCCGTCGACGCCCCGCACATGGTGCGCGCGCGCGAGGCCATTCACGCCCGCGGCGGCGCGATTCACAGCAACGTCTTCACGCGCTTCCTGCTCGCGATGTTCGGCGTCGTCACTTGGCGCGCGGTGCCGGTGCTGCCGATCGAGATCGTGCTGCTGCCATTCTGGTCGCCGTTCCACCTCAACAAGATCTCATACTGGGCGCGCACCACGATGGTGCCGTTGATGGTGCTCGCAGCCCTGAAGCCGCTCGCCAAGAACCCGAAGGGCGTCGGCATCGACGAGCTGTTCCTGCAGGATCCGCGCTCGATCGGCATGACCGCGAAGGCGCCGCACCAGAGCATGGCCTGGTTCGTGCTGTTTCGCTCGCTCGACGCCGTCTTGCGCGTGATCGAGCCGATGTTCCCGAAGGCCTTGCGCAAGCGCGCCATCGATGCGGCGCTCGCCTTCACCGAGGAGCGGCTCAACGGCGAGGACGGCATGGGCGCGATCTACCCGCCCATGGCCAACATCGTCATGATGTACGACGCGCTCGGCAAGGATGAAAACTTCCCGCCGCGCGCGATCACACGCCGGGGCATCGACAAGCTGCTCGTGATCAAAGACGACGAAGCCTATTGCCAGCCCTGCGTCTCGCCGGTGTGGGACACGACGCTGACGGCGCATGCGCTGCTGGAAGCCGGCGGCGACAAGGCGGTGCCGGCAGCCAAGCAGGGCCTCGACTGGCTGATCCCGAAGCAGGAGCTAGAGCTGAAGGGCGACTGGGCCGTGAAGCGGCCCGACGTGCGTCCGGGCGGCTGGGCCTTCCAATACAACAATGCTCATTACCCCGATCTCGACGACACCGCCGTGGTGGTGATGTCGATGGACCGCATGCGCCGGGAGCACGGCGCGACCGGCTACGACGCCGCGATCGACCGCGGCCGGGAGTGGATCGAGGGCATGCAGAGCGACGATGGCGGCTGGGCTGCCTTCGACGTCAACAATCTCGAATACTATCTCAACAACATCCCGTTCTCGGACCATGGCGCGCTTCTCGACCCGCCGACCGAGGACGTCACGGCGCGCTGCATCTCGATGCTGGCCCAGCTCGGCGAGACCGAAAAGACCAGCAAGCACGTGGCCGACGGGGTCGCCTACCTCAGGAAGACCCAGCACCCTGAGGGCTCCTGGTACGGCCGCTGGGGCATGAACTTCATCTATGGAACCTGGTCGGTGCTCTGCGCCCTCAACATGGCCGGGGTCGACCACGGGGATCCCATGATTCGCAAGGCCGCGGATTGGCTGGCCTCGATCCAGAACAAGGACGGCGGCTGGGGCGAGGACGCCGTCAGCTACCGCCTCGACTACCGGGGATGGGAGGCCGCCCCCTCGACCGCCTCGCAAACGGCATGGGCCTTGCTTGCCCTGATGGCGGCAGGCGAGGTTGATCACCCGGCCGTCGCCCGCGGGGTGGAGTACCTGATTGCAACACAGAACAAAAAAGGACTGTGGGACGAGCAACGGTACACCGCCACAGGCTTTCCGCGTGTATTCTATCTGCGATATCATGGTTACCCGAAGTTCTTCCCGCTGTGGGCGTTGGCGCGGTATCGGAACTTGCGGAACACCAACAGCAGGGTGGTAGGGGTCGGAATGTGACTTTGGGGACGGGGGACTATCTTACCGCGGGTAATGCCATCGACCCGCGGCCGATACTGATCGTGACCGGACTGGTTCAGGAGGCCCGCATCGCAGCCGGGCCCGGAATGGCGGTTATTTGTTCATCCAGCAGCCCGACCCAGTTGCGGGCGCTGCTGACGGTGGTGGATCCGGAGACGATTCGCGGCGTGATCTCGTTCGGCGTGGCCGGCGGGCTCGACCCGAGCTTGCGCTCCGGCGACGTCGTGCTGGCGACCGAGGTGCTCGACGGCGACACCCGTTGGGCCGCAGGGCTCTCGCTCGGCGACGAATTGATCGACCGCCTGACCTCGGGCCGTCGCCGCGTGGTGCGTGGCAGCCTCGCCGGTGCCGAGGAAGTGGTCACCAAGCGCGCCTGCAAGGCGGCGCTGCACTCGGAGACGGGCGCTTCGGCCGTCGACATGGAAAGCCACATCGCCGCCGCCTACGCCGCCGAGGCCGGGCTGCCGTTTGCCGCGGTCCGCGTCATCAGCGATCCCGCCCACCGCGCGCTGCCGGCGCTCGCCCGTGCCGCGATCAAGCCGAACGGCCAGATCGACCTCGCCGCCGTGCTGCGCGGCATCGTGCGCAATCCGGCAACGCTGCATGCGCTGGTCTCGACCGGCATCGACTTCAACCGCGCGCTGCGCTCACTGCGCGGCTGCCGCGATTATCTGATCGGGACCGAGATCATCGAGAGCGAGGCGCTGGTGTCGAAGGCGGCGTGAGCGGGATCTTCGATCTGGCGAAAGAAAAGGCCCGGTCGTGCGACCGGGCCTTTTCTTTTGATATGCTTCGCCCGGATCGAGGTCATGAGTTCGATGTTGCGGTATAGGCGGGGATTATAATGACAGAAGATCAAGCTTACTCAGCAATGTTTATCTTCCTTGAAGAAGCTTGGAAGAGAACACGTTCTGATGGGCTAGCCATGATTCTTGGAGATATGTCGCTCCTTGAAGATGGCACCCCAGCTGATCCAGCAGTTGTTGAAGATTGGAAATCTGCCGTATCGCGAGCCTTGGGCGGCGAAAGTGCTGGACGCCTGACGCTGTCATAGAATCTGGCGTTAGGGAATTACGGTGACCGTGCTGGACTGTCACCGTAATTGCGCGCGTGGTGTTCAGCCAAAGAGGCGGCTACTCGCTCGTTCCTCGGTTGTGAAGTCAGGGCTGAAGCCCTGCGCGACGGCTGCTCGAAGCGATGCCCAAGTTCCGGCGGCGCTCCGCTGGGGGCGTAGAATGACGGCGTCACCTTTGCGAGAAACCTCGAGTTCATCGACCGAGAAATGAGATTGCGTCGGCAATCGGATGAACTGGGAGTTGCCGGATTTGAACACCTTGGCGACGTGGGGCAGGGCAGCCTCCTGTAAGCGCTGATACTAATATACACCTTCAGGTCGAAGCACGCGAGATCGTTCGTCCGGCTTCCTGCTACCTCCGTGTGGTCGCAGGCGGACGCAACGAGGCGATTGCTGTCTTCGACCGAGCCGCGCTTCTACTGTGCATGGGGTTGTTTTTCCAATTTTTGCGGGGAATCCATTGGGGCGCAGGATCAGCCGCGCGATGGATTCCGGGTTCGCGCTGCGCGCGCCCCGGAATGACGGCGAGAGGGGCGGCTAGCGGCTGGTCAAAATGACCCGTCGTGCAAAACACCCCAACACCCGTCAATCCCCTCCCGCAAAAATATTCCACTTTCCCGAATTTCGGATTTATGGCATAGAGCGCTTATCCCGGCCCTCCCAGAGGGGCGCTTCGCGATCGTCACGAGATGCGGGTCGGGGTGCGGTGGACGCGGCAGCGCCGGCGCGAGAGGCGATGACAGGGCGGGCAACCGCGAGTCATAAGCATCGCGGGACGAACGGCGTGGTCACAGCGGTTTTGGTCGTCGTCCGGGGGCGAGCACACGCTAGCTCTCGGCGATCAGGCCAGACCGTCCGCGGACGGAGAAGTCGTGTGGTCCTGACGCCCGCAGGCTGGCGTCAAGCCTTGCGGTGATGCGGCGGCCCGACCGGGCGCGTGCATCGACCAGCCGCAACGCGACGGGGGCAACAGTGCATCGCTCCCCGAGGAGAGCACGAAGGACACCGTTAAAACCATCCGCGCAGGGAAGGCCGGGCGACCGGCAACACCTGTAGTCCACCCCGTGTGCGTTTTTCCATGCACGCGGACCGCGGGTGCCGCCGGCGCCCGGTCTTCCCTGCGCCCTCTGGCTTTCATGGGGCGTGAACGAACAGCAAAGCTCGGGCGAAAGGCGCCGCGGGAATGCGAAGGTGTGTCTGCGATGAGGAGCGTGAATGGTAAGAGCAAGCTGCTGGCCGCACACTCCGTCATTGCGAGCGCAGCGACTTGTCCGCCGAAGCCTCGGCGAAGGCGGAAGCAACCAGAATCTTTCCGCAGAGGCAGTCTGGATTGCTCCGTCGCAAGAGCTCCTCGCAATGACGGCGTAGGGAGAGCGAGCAACACACTTGCGACTCGTGCCCCGGCCGTCGCGCAGCGTCCCTTCGACGATGCGCGGCAGCGCGTCCGGGACACGGGCCGCTCCTTGCGGCACATCGGCGCGCAAAGATAAAGCCCGGCCGCGAATGCGACCGGGCTTCGTCGTGAGACTAGATCGTGTCCGCTTACGCCGCGGTCGAAGCCTTCTGCGCGGCCTTTGCCTGCGCGGCCTCGGCCTCGTCCTTGCGGATCTCCGACAGGCGCTTCTGCACTTCCGCCGAGAAGATGTACTGCGCCGGGCGCTGCTTGGACATGTCGATCTCCGGCGCCATGGGACCAGAGGTCCTGATGCCGCGCAGCGACACCCACATCGCCTTCAGCGGGTTGTTGAGGGCCGCGGTCGCCGCCGTCGGCTCGTAGCCGCAATGGGCCATACAGTCGGCGCACTTCTCGTACTTGCCGGTGCCGTAGGTCTCCCAGTCGGTGGTGTCCATCAGCTCCTTGAAGGTCTTGGCGTAGCCTTCACCGAGCAGATAGCAGGGCTTCTGCCAGCCGAAGATGTTGCGCGCGGGCATGCCCCAGGGCGTGCACTCGTATTCCTGGTTGCCGGCGAGGAAGTCCAGGAACAGGCCGGAATGCATGAAATTCCACTTCTTGCCCTTGCCCATCGCAAAGACGTCGCGGAACAGCTTCTTGGTCTTGGTGCGGTTGAGGAAGTGCTCCTGGTCCGGCGCGCGCTCATAGGCGTAGCCGGGCGACATCGAGACGCCGACACCGAGCTCGACGGTGAGGTCGAGGAACTTCGCGATCTCCTCGGCCGGATGGCCGTCGAAGATGGTGGCGTTGACGTTGACGGTGAAGCCGCGCGCCTTGGCCGCCTTGATTGCGGAGACGGCGCGGTCGAACACGCCCTTCTGCGACACCGCCTTGTCGTGATGGTCCTTCAGGCCGTCGAGATGCACGGAGAAGAACAGATACGGGGAGGGCTCGAACAGATCGAGCTTCTTCTCGAGCAGCAGCGCGTTGGTGCAGAGCGAGACGAACTTCTTGCGCTCAACGAGGCCGCGCACGATCTCGCCGATCTCCTTGTGGATCAGCGGCTCGCCGCCGGGAATGGCGACCATCGGCGCGCCGCACTCGTCGGCCGCGTCCCAGCACTCCTGCGCGGTCATGCGGCGGTTGAGGATCGCATCCGGATAATCGATCTTGCCGCAGCCGACGCAGGCGAGGTTGCAACGAAACAGCGGCTCCAGCATCAGCACGAGCGGATAGCGCTTGCGGCCAAGCAGTTTCTGCTTGAGCAAATAGCCGCCGATACGCATTTCCTTGAAGAAGGGGATGGCCATTACAAGTTTCTTTCTGGGCTTTTCAATTCGGGTGGGTCAGCTCGCAGCCAGTTGGGCCGGAAGCCGGAATTCGATGTTTTCCTCGCGGCCCGGCAACACCTGGACCTTGACCGGTCCGATTCGCCGCATCGCTTCGATCACGTCATCCACGAGTACCTCGGGCGCCGAAGCGCCGGCCGTGATGCCGACGGTCCTGGCATTTTTCAACCACTCCGGATTGAGCTCGCTGCCGTCGGCAATCAAGTAACTCGCAACGCCGGCTTCGGTGCCGATTTCGCGAAGCCGGTTCGAATTCGAGCTATTGGCAGCGCCCACCACCAAGATCACGTCGACCAGCTTGCTCAAGTCCCTTACCGCAGATTGGCGGTTCTGTGTCGCATAGCAGATATCCCGGATATCCGGACCTTGAATATCTGTAAAGCGGGTCTGAAGGGCCGCGATGATATCCTTGGTGTCGTCGACCGACAGGGTGGTCTGGGTGATGTAGGCCACTGGCGTATCCGCCGGCAGCGTCAGGGCCGTAACCTCTTGAACGCTTTGGACAAGCAGCACGGGGGCGGGAACCTGGCCCATCGTGCCCTCGACCTCGGGGTGGCCGGCATGGCCGATCAGGATCAGCGTGCGGCCTTTGGTGATGTAGCGCTTCCCCTGATTGTGAACTTTCGTGACCAGCGGGCAGGTGGCATTGAGCACGGGAAGGTCGCGCGCGGCGGCCTCTTCCTCGACGCTGCGGGCGACTCCGTGAGCGCTGAAGACCGTCACCGCTTTCGGCGGCACCTCGGACAACTCCTCGACGAAGATGGCGCCTTTGTTTTTCAGGCTCTCGACGACGTATTTGTTGTGCACGATCTCATGGCGCACGTAGACGGGCGGGCCGTACTTCTCCAGCGCCCGTTCCACGATCTCGATCGCACGCACCACGCCCGCGCAGAAGCCGCGCGGTTGCGCCAGATAAACTTCCATTGGTCGCCCATCACGCAAGTTGCACCAATCCGCTTCGTAAGTCCCGGCGGCACCTCGATACTGACCAATGCGTTGCAATATCCGCACCATTGGTCCGCGCACGCGGTAGCCACCCACCCCCGTCGGGGCTCCGGCGCATGGAGGCGCAATACTTTGTGTCAAAAAATCGGCGGTAAGGAAAGCTCGAATGGATCTGGGTTCCCTGCCGAGCCGATTTTACGGTATTATAGTAGAGACGTGGGTGTATGCAAGCCAGCGACATCAGTGACCAGCCCTTCGTCACGTTCCCGCCTCAACTCCCCGGCTATACCGACCGCCCCGCATGATTTTGCCACGGTCTGCCGCCGTTTACCTCGAACCTTCTGGCGGCGAGAGCCTCTCAAAACAGCAATAGGTTTCGCCCGGGAACTCCGATAAACAGCGGGCGTTTCCGGCAAGCTGTTAACCGCAGAAAGAAAAGAAGTGCTGCAAAGCGTAGTCGTTGCCATCGTCAGGGCCTGCACCCGGTTTGCCTCCCTCGTCGTCGTTCTCGGGCTCCTGCTGTCGGTGGGAGCGGGCTATTACGCTGCGCGCCACTTCGCCATCAACACCGACATCAATTCGCTGATTTCTCAGAATCTCGACTGGCGCAAGCGTGACCAGCAGTTCGACAAGGCGTTCGATCAAAACGAAACGATCCTCGCTGTGATCGAGGCCCGGACCCCGGAGATGACGAGCGCCGCGGCGGACGCGCTCTATGCCAGGCTGAAGGACGACAAGACCAACTTCCAGTCCCTGCAGCAGCTCGGCAGCGGCGAGTTCTTCGAAAAGAACGGACTGTTGTTCCTGCCGACCGAAGAGGTCGGCAAGATCACCAGCCAATTCGAATCTGCAGCGCCCCTGATCGAGATCATGGCTGGCGATCCCTCGATCCGCGGCCTGACCGGCGCGCTGGAGACGGGACTCGCCGGCGTCAAGCGCGGCCAGGTCAAGCTCGACAACACCGAGCGTCCGTTCAACCTGATCGCGCAGACGGTCGAGACCGTGCTCAACAAGGGCAATGCGAGCTTCTCCTGGCGCGAGCTCGTCAGTGACGAGCCGCTGAAGGATTCGGACAGGCGCGCCTTCATCGAGTTCAAGCCGATCCTCGACTACAACGCGCTGGAGCCCGGCAAGGATGCCACCGACGCGATCCGCAAGGCCGCAGTGGATCTGGATTTTGCGACCAAATACCAGGCCCGGGTGCGGCTGACCGGTCCGGTCCCGATCGCCAACGAGGAATATGCGACCGTCCAGGAAGGCGCCGTCGTCAACGGCGTCGGCACGGTCCTCGTCGTGCTGCTGATCCTGTGGCTGGCGCTGCACTCGTCGAAGATCATCTTCGCGGTGTTCGTCAATCTCTTCGTCGGCCTCGCGCTGACGACCGCCGCCGGCCTGATGATGGTCGGATCGTTCAACCTGCTGTCGATCGCATTCGCGGTGCTCTTCGTCGGCCTCGGCGTCGACTTCGGCATCCAGTACAGCGTCCGCTACCGCTCCGAGCGCTACAAGCACAACGATCTCACGGGCGCGCTGGTGCTGGCGGCGAAGCGATCGGCGGTGCCGCTGTCGCTCGCGGCGATGGCGACCGCGGCTGGCTTCCTTTGCTTCATGCCGACCGACTACAAGGGCATCGCGGAGCTGGGCCAGATCGCGGGCGTCGGCATGCTGGTGGCGTTCCTTTCCTCGATCACCGTTCTGCCGGCCATGCTGAAGCTGCTGAATCCGCCCGGCGAGAAGGAGCCAGTCGGTTACGCCTTCCTGGCGCCGCTCGATCACTTTCTGGAGAAGCACCGCGTGCTGGTCGTGGGCGGCACGCTGATGCTGGCGCTCGCCGGCCTGCCGCTACTCTATTTCATGAAGTTCGACTTCAACCCGATGAACCTGCGCAACCCGAGGGCCGAATCGATCGCGACCTTCCTCGACCTGCGCAAGGATCCCAACACCGGCGCCAATGCCATCAACGTGATGACCACGTCCGAGGAGCAGGCAAAGCAGGTCGAGGCGAAGCTCGAAAAGGTGCCCGAGGTGCTGCGGGTGATGTCGCTCAACAGCTTCGTGCCGGAGGATCAGCCGCCGAAGCTGAAGCTGCTCGCGCAGGGCGCCAAGGTGCTGAATCCCGCGCTCAACCCTGATCAGATCGATGCGGCGCCGACCGACAAGGAAAACGTCGAGGCGCTGAAATCCTCGGTCGACAATCTGCGCCGGACCGCGGGCGATGCGAAGGGGCCGGGCTCGATCGCCTCGCGCCGTCTGGCAGACGCGCTCGAAAAGCTCGCCAATGGCGACGAGGCCACGCGCAACAGGGCGCAGGACGTGTTCGTCACGCCGATGAAGATCGTGTTCGACCAGCTCAGGAACGCGATGCAGGCCGGGCCCGTCACCCTGAGCTCACTGCCGCCCGATCTCGTCAGCGCCTGGAAGAGCAAGGACGGCATCATCCGCGTCGAAGCGCTGCCCAAGGGCGATCCCAACGACAACGACACGCTGCGCAGATTTGCGGCGGCGGTGCTCGTTGCCGAGCCGACCGCGATCGGCGGGCCGGTCTCGATCCTGAAATCCGGCGACACCGTGGTGCGGGCGTTCATCCACGCCGGCATTTACGCGCTGCTGGTGATCGGCCTCTTGCTGTGGATCACGTTGCGGCGGTTCGTCGACGTGCTGATGACGCTGGTGCCGCTGCTGGTTGCCGGCGCGGTGACGCTCGAGATCTGCGTGTTGATCGGCCTGCCGCTCAACTTCGCCAACATCGTCGCGTTCCCGCTGCTGCTCGGCGTCGGCGTCGCCTTCAAGATCTACTATGTCGTGGCCTGGCGCTCGGGCAGGACAAACCTGCTCCAGACCAGCCTGACGCGCGCGATCTTTTTCAGCGCGCTGACGACGGCGACCGCGTTCGGCAGCCTGTGGCTGTCGAGCCATCCCGGCACGTCCAGCATGGGCAAGCTGCTGGCACTCTCGCTGGTGACGACGCTCGCCGCCGTGCTGCTGTTCCAGCCGGCCCTAATGGGCAAACCCCGAAATCTCAGGGAGTAGGCAGATGTCGCCGACCGGGTCGGCGGCACCTTTCTGACCCGGCTTTGCAGGGGCGGTGGCGCTCTTTTGGGCGGCCGCCGGCGCAGGCGCCGCTGTCGCGCCCATCGTGCCCTGAGCCTTCGGCGCCGCGCCGGTGGACTTGGGCGCGCCCTTGGCCATGGCATTGGCGGTGCTCAAGGGGATCGGCGGGCCGACCCGGGTCCAGGTCTCGCCGCCGCAGAGGAAGCCCATCACGCAGCCCTTGATTTCAAGCTGGTCGGCGCCGGCTGGCGTGATGGTGGCGCTATAGAGCTGGCCGTCCTTGGCGTTGTAGACCTGCCCTTCCCACTGATCGGCGCCGGGCTTCTTCTTCATGTCGATCAGCGTCGCCATGCCCAGCGTCGGCCTGGTCTTTTTTGAGGCATCCGGATTGTTCTCGTCGCGGCCGCCGGGCTGCTTTTCCCAGGAAACAGCGCCCCACATGCTGCCATTGCATTGGGCGACGCGAATGTTGGCGACGCCGTCGGCAACCCGCCAGTCGCCGGTGGGATCCGCGGCGAGCGCCGGGGTCAGGCAGGTGTAACCGCCAACCAGTATTAGTCCGGTGTAAAGGGCTAAACGCATGATAGTTCCTTGGCAGTGCAACATGGGCTAAAGCTGTGCTTGCGAAGATGGTCCGAAAAAGGGCAAAAGGCCGCACAGACCGTTTTCAGTAACGGTCCCTTTTCAGTTGACGAGACGGCCCTCAACCGAAGTATGTAACGGATGCACAGCCCAAATCCAGACATGTCTGAGCTTTTCGCGGACCGTCAGGCCCAGCGCAGCACCCTGCATAATCGGTATCTGAACGAGCAGTTCGTTCGGGTTCTCAAGACCATCGGCTACGATGTCGGCTTCCAGAAGGGGCAGGGGCAGTATCTCTACGATCGCGACGGCGCGCGCTATCTCGACCTGCTGTCCGGCTTTGGCGTGTTTGCGATCGGGCGCAATCATCCGGTCATGCGCGACGCTCTCAAGAGCGTGCTCGATGCCGACCTGCCCAACCTCGTCCAGTTCGACGTCTCCGTGCTTGCCGGTGTGCTCGCCGAGCGGCTGCTGAAATATGTCCCCTATCTGGACAAGGCGTTCTTCGCCAATTCCGGCGCCGAATGCGTCGAAGCCGCGATCAAGTTCGCGCGCGGCGCCACCGGCCGCCCCGGCATCGTCTACTGCGCCCACGGCTATCACGGCCTGACCTATGGCGCGCTGTCGCTGACGGGCGATTCGAACTTCCGCACCGGCTTCGAGCCGCTGCTGCCGGGCTGCACCTCGATCCCGTTCAACGATCTGGCCGCGCTGGAAAAGGCGCTGGCCTCGCGCGAGGTCGCGGCGTTCGTGGTCGAGCCGATCCAGGGCAAGGGCGTCAACATGCCCACCGACGAGTTCCTGCCGGGCGCGGCTGCGCTCTGCAAGAAGTACGGCACGCTGTTCGTCGCCGACGAAATCCAGACCGGCATGGGCCGCACCGGCCGCTTCCTCGCGGTCGAGCATTGGAACGTCGAGCCCGACATGGTGCTGCTGTCGAAGTCGCTATCTGGCGGCCACGTGCCGGTCGGCGCGGTGCTGACGCGCAAGGCCATCTTCGACAAGATCTTCAACCAGATGGACCGCGCCGTCGTGCACGGCTCCACCTTCTCCAAGAACGACCTCGCGATGGCCGCAGGCATCGCCACGCTGGACGTGATGGAGTCAGAGAAGCTGATCGAGTCCGCCGCCAAGCGCGGCGCCGAGCTGCGCCTCGCGCTGACGCGCATGGTGCCCGGCTACGAGCTGATGAAGGAAGTGCGCGGCAAGGGCCTGATGATCGGCGTCGAGTTCGGCCCGCCGAAATCGCTGCGGCTGCGCGCCTCCTGGAACGTGCTGGAGACAGCCAACAAGGGCCTGTTCTGCCAGCTCATCACCGTGCCGCTGTTCAAAGATCACAAGATCCTCACGCAAGTGGCCGGTCACGGCAGCCACACCATCAAGCTGCTGCCGCCGCTCACCATCACCGAGGAAGATTGCAGCTGGATCGAAAAGGCGTTCGACGACGTCATCGCCGGCAGCCATAAGGTCCCCGGCGCGATCTGGTCGCTCGGCAAGACGCTGGTGGACAACGCGGTGAGAAGGTCGGCCTGAATTCGGCCGAGCTATCCCGGCAACCGTCATTGCGAGCGAAGCGAAGCAATCCAAACTATCTCGGCGGAGACAGCCTGGATTGCTTCGTCGCTGCGCTCCTCGCAATGACGTTGTGCGTTAGTTCTACCCCTCCACATTCGCCTTCATCGCTGTCTCGAACTTGTCGACGAACTCGGCGAGCTCGTCGGCGCCGATGTCGCTGACGGCCCAGAAGTTCAGGCCGCGCTCGCCCCAGCGGCGGCAGTTGAAGCCCTGCATGGTCTGGGTCTTCGGCGGCCGATGCTCGGTGCTCGCGGTCTGCGCCACGAACAAATTGATGACGTGCTGGCGACGCTTGTAGACGACGGCGCCGATGGCGCGGGCGTCGATATAGTCGAGCCGGCCGCCGACCAGCGTAAAACCCTGCGCGGTGAGATCGATCACGGGCGGGGCGACATCGAGCTTGCCGTTGAACCACGGCTTGACCGTGTGCTGGTCGGTCGAGATCACGTCGGTGAGGTGGCCAGCCTGCAGCGAGCGCAGATGCGCGGAGACGACCTCCGAGAGGATGCGCTGCTGGTCGTCCTGGCGCAGCACGATGGCGACGATTCCGGTTGCGGCGAGCGCGGAGACCGCCGAGCCCATCGCAAAGCCACGCAGCACGGAGCGGCGGCTGGGCTGGCGTTGCCGCTCGGGCAGTGAGGCCTCGATCCGCGTGCGCAGGCTTGCCGGCGCGGTGTAGCGCAGACTGGTATTGGCGAGCACGCCCTGCATCTCGCGCTGTGCGGCAAGCTCCGCCGCGCAGTCCGGGCAGCTGGCGATATGGGCTTCGACCTCGCGCGCGTGGCCGGCATCGAGCTCGTTGTCGAGCAGCGCGTGAAGCAGGATCCTTGCTTCGTCGCAGGTCATTTCGCTTGCTCCTCTTCCGCCGACCAGGCCGCGCGCAGCAGGGCACGGGCGCGGGCGAGGCGGGACATCACGGTGCCGATGGGCGCGCCGACGGCTTCTGCGATTTCACGATAGGACAGGTTGTTGATCTCACGCAGCACGAAGGCTTCCCTGAACGGTTCGGCGAGCGCGTCGATCTGCCTGCGGATGGCGCCGGCATCGCGGCTGCGCAGCACTTCGGTCTCGGGGCTCGCCTCGCTCTCCTGCCATATCGGCGTCTGCTCGTTGGCGCCGGGCGTGTCCTCGATCGCGCTGGGCCGATGCGCGCGCCGCGCATATTCGGCGTTGCAGACATTGCGCAGGATCGCGAACAGCCATGGCTTCATTGCCGGCCCGCGATAGCTGTCGAAGTGCTTCAGCGCGCGCAGATAGCACTCCTGCACCGCATCTTCCGCGTCGGAGGCATCGCGCAGCAGGTAGCGGGCGAGCGTGTAGACGTCGTCGAGATGGGGCAGCGCTGCCTCGCGGAAGCGTTGCGCCTTGTCTGGATCGTCGCTTATCGGTGGCATCGCCGCTCGCTTTGCCGTTTCGCCTGATGTCGCCGGAGACGCAGGAGCCCGGCCGGCGTGGGACCACCGGCCGGGCAAGACGTTGATGCCTTGGTTGGAGACGTTACTCAACCTTGATCATCCCCGTCATGTGCGGGTGCAGCGAACAAAAATACTTGTAATCGCCCGCGTTGGTGAAGGTGAAAGAGAACTTGTCGTCAGTGTCCAGGGTCTTGGACCTGAACTTGCCGGCCGACACCACGGTGTGGGGGATGTCGTCCCGGTTGGTCCAGGTCACGGTGGTGCCGACCTTGATCTTGAGCTCGGCCGGCTGGAAGACGAAATTGTCGATATGGATCTCCATGTCGTCGGCACGAGCGCTTGTTGCGGGCAGCAGGATGGCCGCGGCCAGAGCGAGGCCGAGATCGACGCCGAAGGCGCGGCGGTTGAGGGTCTTCATTGTCAGCTTCCACCTTAGCCCTGGAGCGGCGTGTCGATGATCGCGAGCCGCTGCTCGTTCTGCTTGAAGTTGATGCTGGCAACGCCGAGCATGCCGCGGAGCCTGGCGTCCTCGACCTTCATCGGTCCGGGCGAGGCGGCGGCTCCCGGCGCCGGCTGCGGGAAGGCGGTGGAGCGCGCGGTGTGGAAGGTCACGTTACCCTCGACTTTCTGCATCACCTGGTGAATGTGTCCGTTCAGCACGGTGACCGAGCCAAAACCCTTCACCTGTTCCAGCGCGCGGCCGCCGTCCTCGGTGCCCCAGCCCCATTCCGGATAGACGGTCCAGAGCGGGATGTGGGCGAACAGCACGATCGGCGTCGATTTCGACTTGCCGCGCAGATCGTCCTGGAGCCAGGCAAGTTGCTCGGCGCCGAGATTGCCGAGGCCGCCGGCCTTGAGGTCGACGACGTTGACGAGGCCGACGAAGTGCACGCCGCCGGCATCGAAGGAATACCAGCCCTGGCCCTTGGTGCCGCGGCCATAGCGCTCGCGATACAACTTCACCTCCTCGTCGAGGAAGTCATGCTCGCCGGGCACGTAGTGCACATCGAGCTTGCTCTGCGAGATGATGCGCTCGGCATTGTCGAATTCGGCGGCCTTGGACAGATGCGTGATGTCGCCGGTATGGATCATGAAGGACGGTTTGGCCGGCATCGCGTTGATCTTGCCCACAGCCTCCTCCAGCGTGCCGAGTGCGTTGGGATTGGCCGGCTTGTCGAAGCCGACATGGCTGTCGCTGATCTGGAGGAAGCTCATGCCGGGCGCGGCTGCCGTCGCAGCCTGTGCGGAATCGATGATGCCGAGCGAGCGCGGCACACCGCCGGTGACGGTCCAGAGCACCCCGGTGCCGGCCCAGGTCATGCATTCCAGCACCTTGCGGCGGCTGACGCCGTCGCCGTCGTGATCATGTCCGCTCATCGCATCTCTCCACGTCGCCCGGAATTGGGCTTTCAGAGGAGGTGATCGGGGGAGGGGGAGGCTTATTCGCGGGAGGTGATGACGATTTCGTGAGGTGATCCGTGTCCCGGACGCGCTGCAACGCGTAGCGTTGCTGCGCAGAGCGGGACCCAGAAGGCTTCACGGGACGTGGCGAGATGGGCCCCGGCTCAGCGCAGCAGCGTTGCACGCTGCAGCGCGTCCGGGGCACGAGACCTATTTCGAAAAATCTCTGACGGCTTCGACCACGCGCTCCGGCACTTCCTGTGCCACGCAGTGTCCGGCGTCTTCAAAGACGAACGTGCTGACGCGCGGAATCAGCGACACCGCGCGTCGCGCCATCTCCCAGTAGATCGGACCGGACTTCGCCGCGGTCGTGACGCGCACCGGGCAGTCGATTTGGGTGAGCGAGGCAAACGGATTACCGCGGGCATCGCCGACATAGACCTGCTCCATCGCCTCGTAGATCGGACGCAGGATTGCGCACTCGATCTCCGGCGTGCAGCAGAGTCGCACCCGGCCATCGTCGAGCGGCACGAAGCCGTGGCGTACATAGGCTCGAAGCGAGGTCTCGGTCCAATCCGCAAACGCCGGCGCTGTGCGGTAGCGTTCGAAGACGGCCTCGGCACTGTCGAACTCGGCGCGCCGGCGCAGCGTGCCCTGGACTCGCGACAGGGATTCCTCGCCCAACCCTCCGGGGCGCGCCGCGCGCGGGTCCATGATGGTCGGCTCCATCACGAACAGGCGTGTGAAGCGTCCGGGCAAGAGCTTTGCCGCCAGCAGCAGGTCGGTGGCGCCGGCGCTGTGGCCGATGCCGTAGACGTCGCGCAGCTCGAGTGCATCGATCACCCGGCAGACATCCTCGGCATAGTCCAGGAAGTGATAGGCGCCGGGCTTGTGGCTGGCGCCATGGCCGCGGCGGTCGAGCGCATAGACCGTATGGGTCGATGCTAGCTCGCGCGCGACTTCGTCCCAGACGTAGGCGACGAAACCGGTGCCATGCACGAGCAGAGCAGGCGGCTTGCCGCTTTCACCCCATTGCAGCATGGCGATCGCTGCGTCGGCGGGGCCGATTGAAAAGCGGTGAGGATTGATCATGCGACAGGATGCTACTTCGCATCCTCCAAAATCATCGTCGCGCCCTTCTCGGCGATCATCGCCGTCGGCGTATTCGTGTTGCCGGAGGTGATGGTCGGCATGATCGAAGCATCGACAATGCGCAGGCCTTCGAGCCCGTAGAATCGCAGGCGTTCGTCGACCACCGCCATGGGATCGCTCACCGCGCCCATCTTCGCCGTGCCGACGGGATGGAAGATGGTGGTGCCGATATCGCCGGCAGCCTTTGCGAGCGATGCATCGTCGTCGCCGACGGAGGGGCCGGGCAGATATTCGCTCGGGCGGTATCGTGCCAGCGCTTTCTGCTGCATCAGGCGGCGCGTGGTGCGGATGGCGTCGGCGCCGACCTGGCGGTCGTCGTCGGTCGACAGATAATTCGGCGCGATGATCGGCTTCTCGTCAGGGCTCGCCGAACGCAGCCGCACGGTGCCGCGCGAGGTCGGCTGGAGATTGCAGGCGCTGACCGTGATGGCGGGGAAACGATGCAGGGGATCGCCGAACTTGTCGAGCGACAGCGGTTGCACGTGGAACTGGATGTTGGCGCGTGCGCGCGTCGCGTCGGAGCGCGTGAAGATGCCGAGTTGCGACGGCGCCATGGTTAGGGGACCGCGGCGGCGGAAGGCGTAGTCGAGGCCCATCAATCCGCGGCGAAACAGATTGTAATAGGTCTCGTTCAGCGTGCGCACGCCCTCGACCTTGTAGATCGCACGCTGCTGCAGGTGATCCTGCAGATTGCGGCCGACGCCGGGCTTGTCCATGACAATGTCGATGCCGAGCGGCGACAGCCAGTCGGCGGGGCCGATGCCGGAGCGATGCAGCACCTGCACCGAGCCGATCGAGCCGGCCGAGAGGACTACCTCGCGTTTCGCACGCGCTTCGATCATCTCGCCGTTCTGGATGAAACGCACGCCGACGGCGCGGCCTTGCTCGATGATGACGCGGTCGACCAGCACATGCTTCTCGAGCCGCAGGTTCGGGCGGTTCAGCGCAGGCTTGAGGAAGCCGCGCGCTGAGGACCAGCGCCGACCGCGCTTCTGGTTGACGTGGAAATAGCTCGTGCCTTCGTTGTCGCCGGTGTTGAAATCTGGGATGCGCTTGATGCCCATCTCTTCGGCGGCATCGCCGACGGCATCGAGAACGTCCCAGGACAGCCGCGGCGCCTCGATGCGCCAGCCGCCGCCGGCGCCGTGATGCTCGCTGGCGCCGAGGAAGTGGTCTTCGAGCTTCTTGAACAGCGGCAGCACATCGTCATAGCCCCAGCCGGTCATGCCGAGCTGTCGCCAGTGGTCATAGTCCGCGGCCTGGCCGCGCATCGAGATCATGGCATTGATCGCCGAGCAGCCGCCGATGACCTTGCCGCGGGGATAGGCGAGCGAACGGCCGTTCAGGCCAGGCTCGGCCTCGGTCTTGAACATCCAGTCCGAGCGCGGATTGCCGATCGCGAAGAGATAGCCGACCGGGATGTGGAACCAGATCCAGTTGTCGTCGCCGCCGGCTTCGAGGACGAGGACGCGATTGCCGGGATCGGCCGACAGCCGGTTGGCGACGATGCAGCCCGCCGTACCAGCCCCGACGACAATGTAATCAAATTCACCTTCGAGCCGTCTCGGCATTCTGCTTCCACCCAACCGGCGTCATGCCCGGGCTTGTCCCGGCATCCACGCACTTTCTGTTCTAATAGTCAGACGTGGACGGCCGGGACAAGCCCGGCCATGACGAGAGGACAGGGTTACCCTCGGCCCGCGGCAGTTGGGTGGACTGGCGCTTGCATGGTAGACAATCCTGCATTTTCAACAAAGCTTGAGACCTTCCATGCCCATCGTGAACCGCGTCGCCGACCTTCAACCCGATATTCAGGCCTGGCGCCGGGACATCCACGAGCATCCCGAGCTGCTGTACGATGTTCATCGCACTGCAGCATTCGTCGCGGACCGGCTGCGCGAGTTCGGTTGCGACGAGGTCGTCACCGGGCTCGGCCAGACCGGCGTGGTTGGGGTGATCAAGGGCAACAAGCCGGCCGGCGAGGGGCTCAAGACGATCGGCCTGCGCGCCGACATGGATGCGCTGCCGGTCGAGGAGCAGACCAACCTGCCTTACGCCTCCAAGACCCCGGGCAAGATGCACGCCTGCGGCCATGACGGCCACACCGCGATGCTGCTCGGGGCCGCCCGCTACCTCGCCGAAACCCGCAATTTCGCCGGCGATGCGGTCGTGATCTTCCAGCCCGCCGAGGAGGGCGGCGCCGGTGGCGCGGCCATGGTCAAGGACGGCCTGATGGAGCGCTTCGGCATCGAGCAGGTCTACGGCATGCACAATGGCCCCGGTATTCCGATCGGCTCGTTCGCGATCCGGCCGGGCCCGATCATGGCGGCGACCGACGAGGTCGATATCATGATCGAGGGCCTCGGCGGTCATGCCGCGCGTCCGCACAAATGCGTCGATTCCGTGCTGGTCGGCGCGCAGGTGATCACCGCGCTGCAGTCGATCGTCGCGCGCAGCGTCGATCCGCTGGAATCGGCCGTGATCTCGATCTGCGAATTCCACGCCGGCAACGCCCGCAACGTCATTCCGCAGACCGCGACGCTGAAGGGCACCATCCGCACGCTCTCGCCCGAGGTGCGCAAGCTGGTCGAGAAGCGCGTGCATGAGGTGGTGGCGGGCGTCGCACAGATCACCGGCGCGAAGATCGACTTGCGCTACCAGCGCAACTATCCCGTCGTGAACAACCACGCTGCGGAGACCGAGGTGGCGCGGCGCATTGCAAAGCAGGTTGCCGGCGATGCCAACGTGCACGAGATGCCGCCGCTGATGGGCGGCGAGGATTTCGCTTACATGCTGGAAGCGCGCCCCGGCGCTTTCATCTTCTGCGGCAACGGCGACAGCGCCGGCCTGCATCACCCCGCCTACAATTTCAACGACGAGGCGATCGTGTTCGGCACGTCTTACTGGGTCAAGCTGGTCGAGGAATCGCTCGCGGCGTCGTAACGCCGAGCTTCAAGCGCAAATGAAAAGGGCCCGTGCATCGCACGGGCCCTTTGTCTTTGAGGAGCGTGATTGCTCAGAAGATCCGCGAGAAGATCACGTAGAGCGTGGCCGACAGCATGATCGCGCAGGGCAGCGTCAGCACCCAGGCCATCAGCAGATTGCGGATGGTCGCCATTTGCAGGCCCGAACCGTTCGCGGCCATGGTGCCGGCGACGCCGGACGACAGCACGTGGGTGGTGGAGACCGGCAGGCCGAACACGTCGGCGGCGCCGATCGTAGCGGCGGCCACGAGCTCGGCCGAGGCGCCCTGTGCGTAGGTCAGATGGCTCTTGCCGATCTTCTCGCCGACCGTGATGACGATGCGCTTCCAGCCGATCATGGTGCCGAGGCCGAGAGCGATGGCGACGGCGACCTTCACCCAGGTCGGGATGAACTTCGTGGCGCCGTCGAGCCCGCCCTTGTAGGCGTTCAAGGTCGCGACCTCTTCCTTGTTAAGGTCGTTTTCCTTGTCCTTCATCAGGAAGCGGATCGCTTCCGAGGTCAGGTACATGTCGTTACGGGTGTTGCCGACCACTTCCGCCGGCACCTTGTTGAGCGAGCCGTATTTCGCGACCTGGTCGCCGACATCCTTCACCAGCACCGACAGCGAGGGGTAGGTGCCTTCGCTGATGTGGTGCGAGGTGATGTACTGCGTCACCGCAGGACGGGGATCGCCGATGATCGAGTGACCGGCACCCTTGGCCGCGATCACCTTGGAAGCAGCATCCGAGACCTTCTGGAACTGGGCGACCTGGGATTCCGGCAGTGCGCGATTGAGCGCATAGGCGGTCGGCACGGTGCCGATCAGGATCAGCATGATCAGGCCCATGCCCTTCTGGCCGTCGTTCGAGCCGTGCGCGAAACTGACGCCGGTGCAGGTCGCGATCAAGAGGC
Organism: Bradyrhizobium sp. CIR48; assembly: GCF_014198315.1. Taxonomy (NCBI): domain Bacteria; kingdom Pseudomonadati; phylum Pseudomonadota; class Alphaproteobacteria; order Hyphomicrobiales; family Nitrobacteraceae; genus Bradyrhizobium; species Bradyrhizobium sp. CIR48. Next base: position 165,509 of record NZ_JACIHG010000005.1, on the reverse strand, counting down.
CGCGGATCCAGAGCGGCGGCGCCTTGTTGCCCTCGGGCGCGGCATACAGGGCCGGGTTGCGCACGACGAACTTGAGCAGCAGCAGCAGCGTCGCAGCGCAGATGAAGCCGAACAGCGGCGACAGCAGCAGCGCGTAGCCGATCTCGGTCGCCTTGGTCCAGTCCACGCCCGAGGTGCCGTCGCGGCCGCGCATGACTGCGTTGGCGACGCCGACGCCGATGATCGAGCCGATCAGCGTGTGCGACGAGGAGGCGGGCAGGCCGAAGAACCAGGTGCCGAGATTCCACAGGATCGCGGCGATCAGCAACGCGAACACCATCGCGAAGCCGGCGCTGGAGCCGACCTGCAGGATCAGCTCGACCGGCAGCAGCGAGACGATGCCGAAGGCGACCGCGCCGGAGGACATGAGCACGCCGAGGAAGTTGAAGAAGCCCGACCACATCACCGCGACTTCGGCCGGCAGCGAATGGGTGTAGATCACGGTCGCCACCGCATTGGCGGTGTCGTGGAAGCCGTTGACGAATTCGAAGCCGAGCGCGATCAGCAGCGCGACGAACAACAGGATGTAGGGCAGGTAGCTCGTCACGCGTGCGCCGGTTGCGTTGACGTCGACATAGATGCTGTAGGCGACGAACAGCAGGCCCGCGGCGAGGATGCCGAAGAACAGGATCATCGTCAGCGGATTGAAGCCCTTGTCGAGATTTGGCCGCGAGGCCGGCTGGATCGGCGCGGGATCGGCTACCGCGCGGTCGAATGCTACATCGGTCATGTCTGGACGCCCCTTAACTTTGAAGTAAGGGTATTGTCCGCGATGGATTTGAAGGCTGGATGACAAGCGGCGGTTGAAAACCGTTTTCCTGCCAGTATTTAGGCGGCCCGCGCGGCTCTCTTCTGCAAGCCGGCAGCGATCTTCAAATCGTCGACAAAGCGCTGATATTCCTGCACCTTGGCTTCCGGATCGGGCAGCCGCAGCAGATAGGACGGGTGCACCGTCACCAGCGCTTTGCGTCCGTCGGGAAGGTCGATGAGCCGGCCGCGGGTCTTGCCGATGGGGGTGATCTTGCCGAACACGCTTTGCGCGGCGGTGGCACCCATCGCCACGATCAGATCAGGCTGAATTGCCAAGACTTCCCGCTCATACCATTGCCGGCAGGCCCGGATCTCCGGCGTATTCGGCTTCTGGTGCAGGCGGATCTTTCCGCGCGGCACGAATTTGAAGTGCTTCACCGCATTGGTGACATAGACCTTCTTGCGATCGACACCGGCCTCCTCCAGCGCACGGTCGAGCATCTGGCCCGCCGGACCGACGAACGGATGGCCGGCGAGATCTTCCTTGTCGCCGGGCTGCTCGCCGACCAGCATAATGTTGGCGGATCTCGGGCCTTCGCCGAACACGGTCTGGGTCGCGTCCTTGTAGAGGTGGCAGGCGCGGCAATGCGCGGCCTCCTCGCGGAGCGCTTCGAGATCGTCGGCAGCTGGCTTGCGTTTCATCGGAGCCTCCGGCCGCTTCTGAGGCTTGTGCGGATCGGTTGCGGCATTGGCGATCATGGCGCCGGTCATGCGTTCGGCGTCCTCGATCAAGGGCTTAATGATCGAAGCCTCGGGCAGGTTCCTCCAATATTTCTTCGGCATCTCGGCCTGCATCGCCTTCACCTTGAGCCGGGCCGGATTGAAGATGCTGGCGTAATAGCGCCGCCAGGTTTCCTCCAGCCGGTCTTCGCCCGGTGCTTCGCTCTTGCTGACGCCCGGCGTGAACGCGAGCGCGTGGCCGTCCCAATGTGCGCAGAGGTCCGGCGTCAGGATCGACCAAGGCATGTCGGCAAAGCGTTTTGCGAAGAACGGGGCTGCGAGCTCGACGATGTGATGCTCCGGCTCGAACCAGGCGACGTAATGCGCCTCGCGTTCCCTGCCGATCTCGCGGAAGCGGACGAAGGCGTGCATCTTGTGTTCGTCGCGATGGACCGCTCGCGCCATCGCCGTGACCTGCGCGACATCAGGGTCGGTCGCGACCTCGATGAGGTCGTGGTTGTCCTTCAGCCGAAACAGCAGCCGATAGAGGATCGCAAAGCGCTTGATATCGCGGTGCAGGATTGCGGCCTGGGCGAGTTCGACGAATTTGCCTGATACGTTGAAGGTGCCGTCGTTCACCTCGAGGATCGGAGACGGCGCTTGCGGCGCGAACAAATCGGCTTCGCCGCCCTGTACGGTCCAGGTGACATCGGTGGGCTGCACATGATGAAGCACGAGGCTGCGCGCGGCTTTGCGCCAGCCGTCGAAATCGGTTTCGTTGTCGAGGGTGATGTACTGCATCAGAAGCCAAATCCCAATTGTGTTGCTTTCGGCTTGAAGCGCTCGATCAGCCCGGCGGCATCGAGACGATGCGGCGAGGGGCGGTGATCGCTGAGGACGATGAATGGCAATGCCTTGTGCTTGGGCACGTGCAGCCGGGCGAGATCGGAGAGACGGATCGTGGTGGTGCGCCGTGTTGCAATGATGCGCTCGACCGTTTTGGTGCCGAAGCCCGGCACGCGCAGCAGCTCCTCACGGCTGGCGCGGTTGATGTCGAGCGGGAAGCGGTCGCGATGGCGCAGCGCCCAGGCGAGTTTTGGATCGATGTCGAGCGGCAGCATCGCGCTGTCGTCGACGATCTCGCCGACATCGAAACCGTAGAACCGCATCAGCCAGTCGGCCTGGTAGAGCCGGTGCTCGCGCAGCAGCGGCGGCTGCACCAGAGGCAAGGCGCGGCTGGCGTCGGGGATCGGGCTGAAGGCGGAGTAGTAGACGCGCCGCAGGCGGTAGGCGCCGTAGAGATTGGCGCTGGTGTGGAGAATGGTGTGGTCGGAGGCAGCATCAGCGCCGACGATCATCTGCGTGCTTTGGCCCGCCGGCGCGAAGCGCTGCGGCTTGGCCCTGGTCTTCGCACTGCGGCCTTCCTCGGCCTCGTCGAGCTTCAGCCGCAGCCGGCCCATTGTACGGCGGATCGCGCGCACGTCCTTCTCCGGCGCGAATTGCTGCAGGCTCGTCTCCTCGGGCATCTCGATGTTGATGGAGAGACGATCGGCATATTTGCCGGCTTCCGCGATCAGCGCATCGTCGGCCTCGGGAATGGTCTTGAGATGGATATAGCCGCGGAAGTGATGCTCCTCGCGCAGCTTTCGCGCGACGCTCAAAACCTGCTCCATGGTGTAGTCGGGGCTGCGGATGATGCCGGAGGAGAGAAACAGGCCCTCGATGTAGTTGCGACGGTAGAAGTCGAGCGTGAGCTTGACCAATTCGTCGACGGTGAAGCGGGCGCGCGGCACGTTCGAGGAGGCGCGGTTGACGCAATAGAGGCAATCGTAATTGCAGGCGTTGGTCAGCAGCACCTTGAGCAGCGAGATGCAGCGTCCATCCGGCGCGTAGGAATGGCAGATGCCCATGCCGGGCGCGGTCGAACCCATGCCCTTGCCGTCGCTGGAATCCCGCTTCTCGGTGCCGCTGGAGGCGCAGGACGCGTCGTATTTGGCGGCGTCAGCCAGGATTTCCAGCTTGCGTTGTACGTCCATCTTGGAATCCCTTTGATTCAGCTCATGAATCCGCTTGCGCGCCAATTCGATTGACTCTCTACGCGCCGTTAGCTTTATATTAGAACATATCATGAACAAATGAGCCAGCCGCTGGTTCTCTTTTTGAGAGCCATCGGCAATCACCCTGAAGGAGCGGCGAGCATGAGCGGCGCACGTCAAAGCGCGCTTGCGACCTTGCGCGGCCAGATCGAGCGTATCGAGACGGCGACGGTCGTGCATCCGCACGATCGCGTCGCACTCGGTCATAGCGAAGCCGACAACGCGCTGAAGGGCGGGCTCGCGCGCGCGGCGATCCACGAGGTGTTTTGTGAGGGACGGCAGGGGGCGGCCGCGACCGGCTTCGTCATGGGGCTTGCCGGGCGCGTCTCGGTGCAGCGGCCGTTGCTGTGGGTACGGCAGGATTTCTTGGAGATAGAGGCAGGCGCGCTGTCGATGAGCGGGCTCGCCGAGCTCGGCCTCGATCCGCGCCGCGTGGTGATGGTGCGCGCCGCCGATGTCGAGAGCGCGCTGCGTACCTCGGCCGATGCGCTCGCTTGCGATGCGCTCGGCGCCGTCGTGCTCGAGCTCTGGGGCGAGACCAGGCAGTTCGATCTCGTGGCGAGCCGCAAGCTGACGCTGGCCGCGCAAGGCTCCGGCGTCACCGGCCTGATGCTGCGGATGGCGGCGCAGCCGCTGCCTTCGACCGCGGAGACCAGGTGGATGCTGCGCGCGGCGCATTCGCCGCCGGGATCGGTGTGGGACGCATGGGGCGCGCCGCGCTTCGATGCCGAACTCTTGCGTAATCGTCATGGCCCCTGCGGCCGGTGGATCATGGAATGGAATTGTGATGAGTGCCAGTTCAGTGAACCGTCGACGTATTCTCAGCCTGTGGCTGCCGCGCCTGCCCATCGACCGGATCCAGCGTTTCTTCAACAGCGCCGGGCTGGGTAAAACCAATAATGAGCCGAGCATCGTCGTCATCAAGGACAACAATGCGCTGGTGATCCATGCGCTGGACGAGGCTGCCGAGCGCCTCGGCCTGTACATCGGTCAGCCGCTGGCCAATGCGCGGGCGATGTGCCCGGACCTGAAAGTGTTCGATGCCGATGTCGCGGCCGATGCGAAGACGCTTAGCGACATCGCCGACTGGTGCGACCGCTTCACGCCGCTGGTCGCGCTCGACCCGCCGCATGGGCTGTTCCTCGACATCACCGGCTGTGCGCATCTGTTCGGTGGCGAGGCTGCGTTGCTGCAAGCGCTGGTTCGTGCGCTCGGCCGACAAGGCTTTGCCGTCAGCGCGGCAATCGCCGGCACCTCGGTCTGCGCGCGCACGCTGACGCGGCAGGCCACGGGCACCATCGTTGCCGATGGCGAAGAGGCGAGGGCGATCAGCCGGTTTCCGGTGTCCGCGCTCGGTGCGGGCGAGGCCATCACCACCGGCCTGCGCCGCGCCGGCCTCAAGACCATCGGTGATGTCGCCGCGCGCTCGCCGAGCGAGATCACGGCGCGGTTCGGGGCGCGGTTCTCAACCTTGCTCGCACATGCGCTAGGGCAGGGCGATGCGCCGATCAACCCGCGTAAGCCGTTGCCCGATTACATCGTTGAGAAGCGTTTCGCCGAGCCGATCGCGACCGACACCATGATCGCAATGACGCTGTCGCGGCTCGCCGATACGCTGATCGCGTCGATGGAGAAGCAGGGCAAGGGCGCGCGCCGGCTAGAAGCCGCGTTCTTCCGCACCGACGGCGTGGTGCGCGCGATCATGGTCGAGACCGGACGTCCGGTGACGCGAAGCGCGGTGATCGACCGGCTGTTCCGCGAGCGTCTCGATGCGCTGGCCGATCCCCTCGATCCCGGCTTCGGCTTCGACATGGTGCGGCTGTCGGCGAGCCGGACCGAGATCGTGGTGCAGGAGCAGCGCGATCTCGACGCCCATGTCCACGACAATGACGAGCTTGCCGCGCTGATCGACCGCATCGCCGCGCGCATCGGCGGAAAGCGCGTCGTCGTGCACCTGCCTGAGGATACCCATATTCCCGAATGCGCTGTGATGGCCGCGCCGGCGCAGCATCATCTCACCGCCGCCATGCAGGCCGAATGGCCGGCACGGACCGAAAGCGAGCCGCCGCTGCGTCCCTTAAGGCTGTTCGACAAGCCGGAGCCGATCAAGGTGCCGTTCGCGGCCGTGCCGGATGGTCCGCCGCATCAGTTCACCTGGCGCCGCGCGCTGCATGCCGTGGTGCGGGTGGAAGGACCCGAGCGTATCGCGATGGAATGGTGGCGGCAGGACGGCAAGCAGCTGACGCGGGATTACTTTCGCATCGAGGACGCCGAGGGCCTGCGCTTCTGGATTTTTCGCGACGGACTTTACGAGGGGGAGGTGTTCGACGGCGACGGCGAGCCTGCTTCTCCCGGCTGGTATGTGCACGGTCTCTTCGCATGAATACGCCCGCCTATGCCGAAATCGGCATCACCACGAACTTCTCCTTCCTGCGCGGTGGCTCGGATCCGCGAGCCTATGTGCATCAGGCGAGCAAGCTCGGCATTCCCGCGATCGGAATCGCCGACCACAACACGCTCGCCGGCGTGGTGCGGGCCTGGAATGAGCTCGACAATGACAAGGTGTTGCACAAGCCGAAACTGCTGATCGGTGCGCGCATCGTCTTCATCGACGGCACGCCCGACATTTTTGTCTACCCGCGCGACCGCGCCGCCTATGGCCGGCTGTGCCAGCTCCTGACCAAAGGCAAGCGCGGCGACGACATCACGCGGATCGAGAAGGGCGAGTGCCGTCTCACCTTCGCCGATCTCCTGGAATTTTCGGAAGGCCAGCTCCTGGTCCTGACGTTGCCGCATCGCTTCGAGCCGGCGCAGGCGCTGGATGTGCTTGCAAAACTAAAGGCGAGCCGCGCCGAAGGCGTGTGGCTGGCCGCGAGCCTGATCTATCGCGGCGACGACCGGCGCCGCCTGGCACGGCTCGATGACCTCGCCGCCGAAGCAAAAGTGCCGCTGCTCGCGACCAACGAGGTGCTTTATCACGATCCCGGCCGCCGTCCGCTTCAGGACGTGCTGACCTGCATCCGGGAAAAGACCACGATCGAGGCAGTCGGACGGAAGCTGGAAGCCAATGCCGAGCGGTTTCTGAAGACGCCCAGGGAGATGGCGCGGCTGTTCCGCGATATCCCCGAGGCGATCGCGGAGACCATGCGTTTTGCGGGGAAGATCGACTTCTCACTCGACCAGCTCAAATACCAGTATCCGGACGAGCCGGTGCCGCCAGGCAAGACCGCGCAAGGGCATCTGGAGGATTTGACCTGGGCGGGCGTCGATAAATATTTTGGAGGTAAGATCGACGACAAGCTGCGCGCGACGTTGAACAAAGAGCTCGCGCTGATCGCCGAGCTGAAATACGCACATTATTTCCTCACCGTGCACGACATCGTGCACTACGCGCGCAGCCAGAACATTCTGTGCCAGGGGCGGGGATCGGCGGCGAATTCGGCGGTGTGCTACGTGCTCGGCATCACCTCGGTCGATCCGACCAAGGTCGATCTGCTGTTCGAGCGCTTCATCTCCAAGGAGCGGCTGGAGCCGCCCGATATCGACGTCGATTTCGAGCATTCCCGGCGCGAGGAGGTGATGCAATATGTCTATCGCCGCTACGGCCGCCATCGTGCCGCGATCATCGCAACGGTCATCCACTATCGCCCGCGCAGCGCCATCCGCGACGTCGGCAAGGCGCTGGGCCTGACCGAGGACGTCACCGCCGCGCTCGCCGACACCGTCTGGGGCAGCTGGGGCAAGGGTCTCAACGACATGCAGGTCAGGCAGGCCGGGCTCGATCCGCAAAATCCCATGATCAACCTTGCTGTCGAGCTTGCGACCGAGCTGATCGAATTCCCCCGCCATCTCTCCCAGCATGTCGGCGGCTATGTGCTGACGCAGGACCGGCTCGACACCTATGTCCCGATCGGCAACGCGGCGATGGACGACCGCACCTTCATCGAATGGGACAAGGACGACGTCGACGCGCTCAACATGATGAAGGTCGACGTGCTCGCGCTGGGCATGCTGACCTGCATCCGGAAATGTTTTGATCTGATCGCAGACCACAAAGGCGAGCGTTTTGTGCTGGCGAGCGTTCCCCAGGACGACCCCAAGGTTTACGACATGCTGTGTGACGGGGAATCGCTCGGCGTGTTCCAGGTCGAGAGCCGCGCCCAGATGAACATGCTGCCGCGCCTGAAGCCGCGGACGTTCTACGATCTCGTCATCGAAGTTGCCATCGTGCGCCCGGGTCCGATCCAGGGCGACATGGTACATCCGTATTTGCGGCGGCGGAACGGGCTTGAGAAAGTGACCTATCCCTCGCCATCGCCCGAGCATGGTCCCGCGGACGAGCTCTACAAGGTGCTGCACAAGACGAAGGGTGTGCCTCTCTTCCAGGAGCAGGCCATGCGCATCGCGATCGAGGCGGCAAAATTCACGTCCGAGGAAGCCAACGGCCTGCGCCGCTCGATGGCGACCTTCCGCAATGTCGGCACCATTGGCCAATACGAGGAGAAGCTGATCGGCAATATGGTCGCGCGCGGCTACGATGCCAATTTTGCCAGAAGCTGCTTTGACCAGATCAAGGGCTTTGGCTCCTACGGCTTCCCGGAGAGCCACGCCGCGAGCTTCGCCCAGCTGGTCTACATCTCGTCATGGCTGAAATATCATCACCCCGACGCCTTCTGCTGTGGCCTCCTGAACTCGCAGCCGATGGGCTTTTATGCGCCGGCACAGATCGTCAGCGATGCCCGCAAGAACGGCGTCGAGGTGCGCGATATCGACGTGTCCTATAGTTTTGCGCAGAACACGCTGGAGAATACTGACGGCAGGCATTGTGCCGTCCGCCTTGGCTTTCGCCAGATCGACGGCTTCCATTGGCTCGATCCCGATGAGGAGGTCCTCAAGAAGGAGCAGGCGAAGCGGCAAGGCAAAGTCTACGTCACTCAGGAGGACTGGGCCGACCGCATCATCGCCGCCCGCAACCGTCGCCCCTTCACCTCGCTGGAGGATTTCGCCCGCGACACCGGCCTGCCCAAGCGCGCGCTGATCCTGCTGGCCGATGCCGACGCGTTTCGCTCGCTCGGGCTCGACCGTCGCGAGGCGCTGTGGCAGGTGCGGCGGCTGCCCGACGACGTGCCGCTGCCGCTGTTCGAGGCGGCGACCGCGCGCGAGCAGCCGGACGAGCACGCGCAACCGCTGCCGGTGATGCCGCGTTCCGAGCAGGTGGTCGCGGACTACCAGACCATCCGGCTATCGCTGAAGGGGCACCCGATGGAATTCTTGCGCGAGATGTTTTCGCGCGAGCGCGTCGTCGCCTGCAAGGATGTCAGCCACGAGAACGAGCGCCGGCGCGTCCGCTGCGCCGGCGTGGTGCTGGTGCGGCAACGGCCGGGCAGCGCCAGCGGCGTCGTGTTCATGACGCTGGAGGACGAAACCGGCATCGCCAATGTCGTGGTGTGGCCCAAGATCATGGAGCAGTACCGGAAAGAGGTGATGGGCGCGCGCCTCATCCTGGTCGAGGGCTATATCCAGAGCAGCCCCGAGAAGGTGACGCATCTCATCGCCCAGCGCATGATCGATCGCTCGCACGATCTGGTCGGCCTCGCCAACGACGCCCTGAGCCGCAAGCATCCGGTGCCGGCAGGTGCCACCGTGGTCGAGCCGCTTAACGAAGACTCCCGCGCGCTTACGGACATGCCGGCGCAGAAAATCCGCCACCCCCGCAACGTCCGCATCCTGCCGCCATCGCGGGATTTTCATTGAGGGGTGGCGCGGAGTGCTGCCACACGTACGGCTGCCGTAGGGTAGGCAAAGGCGCCTAAGCGCCGTGCCCACCTCCTTTTGCGGCTCGTCGCGAAGACGTGGGCACGCCTCCGCCTTCGCTCTTCGAGCTACGGCGGACAAGTCGCTTTGCCCACCCTACGAGTTTTCCGCTCGCAATGACGAATTTGTTGAAGTAGCGTGCCACACGCTCAGCCGTCATACCCCGCGAAAGCGGGGTATCCAGTACGCCGCGGCTTCTCGGCTCTAGCCGCGCCGTCTCTGGAATACTGGATCGCCCGATCAAGTCGGGCGATGACAGTGCGCCCTTCTAAAAATTCACCCGGTTCGAGATCGCGCCGTCCACGACGAGATTCGACCCCGTCGTGAACCCCGACACCGGGCTTGCCAGAAACACCGCGGCGCTCGCGATTTCCTGCGGCGTTGCCATCCGGCCGGTCGGATTGCGCTTCATCGCGTCGTTGTAACGCTCGGGCATGTTCTTCTCGACCATCTCCCAGACGCCGCCCTTGAAATAGACGGTGCCGGGCGACACCACATTCACGCGAATCTTCTTCTTCGCATATTGCCGCGCCAGTCCCTTGGCCATGTGGATCAGCGCCGCCTTGATCGGGCCGTAGGAGCTGGCCGTGTCGGCCTGCGCCGCCGAGATCGAGGAGATGATGACGAAGGCGGCGTCGCCGCTCTTCTCGCCGCTCGTTTCGAGGAACGGCCGCGCGGCATCGAAGGCATGCACGGCGCCGAGCAGGTCGAGCTGGAAATTCTGCTGCCAGGATGCGGCATCGTGGCCCTGCGCCATCGCGCCGGCATTGGAGAACAGCATGTCGATGCCGCCGAGCTCTTTTGCGGCACCTTCGATCCAGGATTTCAGCGCAGCGCCGTCGGTTACGTCGACCGGGCCGCCGGCGGCGTTGACGCCCTCCGCCTTCAGCTCGGCAACGGTGGTCGCGACCTGATCGGCATTGCGCGCGCACACCGCGACATTGGTGCCTTCCCCGGCGAGCGTCTCCGCAATCGCCCGCCCGATGCCGCGCGTGCCGCCGAGCACGATGGCGTTCTTGCCTTTGAGACCGAGATCCATTGTTGGGTTTCCTTTTTGTTGGTCGTGGAGAGTGTAGCCGCGTGCGCGGCATCGCCGCAAATCCCATTGTTCGACCGTCACCCTGAGGTGCCGGAGCGTAGCGGAGGCCTCGAAGGGCGACAGCCCGGCTGCCACCTCGGCCGTGCATCCTTCGAGGCTCGACTTGCGATGCATCGCAGGCCTCGCACCTCAGGATGACGGGATTAGCATTGGAGGACATGCCACCACCTTACGTCCTCACTCCGGCGCGGCCCCCACCGGCGGGCCGCCGGGCGGGCGGTGCAGGAAGGTCAGCGAGGCGTAGGCGCCGGCCCAGGAGCCGATCGCCGCGAAAGCGACATAGAACGCGTTTTCGGTGTAGCTGATCACGGCGTAGGAGGAGAGCATGTACCAGACCGCGCTCCAGTTCGCAGCTGACATGCGCTTGCGCGCGATTACAGCCGAGGTGAACATCACATAGACCGCGTCTGTGGCCGCCGTTGCGATGAACACGGCACCTGCGGTGAGAGGATCGATGGCGGCCATTGCATGTCCTTATATGCTAATAGGATGTTGAAAGCTAAAGGGAGAGAAGGGTCATGCAAAGCCCCGCCGACATTCTCAGGGATATCTGGACCTCCGCCGGCGGCGATGCGTCCGCGCTCGAACGTGTGCGCTTGACCGGAGAGGAGCCGCAGATTCCATCCTCCTTTCGTGTTGCTGTTGCCGGCCAAACCACGATTGCTGCGGCGGGCCTTGCAGCGGCCGAGATATGGAGACAACGCAGCGGCGAAACCCAAAACGTCTCCGTCGACATGCGCCACGCCGTCGCCGAATGTCGCTCCGAGCGCTATCTGCGCCTCGACGACAAGCCGCCGCCGCCGGCCTGGGACGCGATCGCCGGCGTCTACAGGACCGGCGATGGCCGCTTCGTCCGCTGCCACACCAATTTCCCGCATCACCGCGACGCCGTCTGCAAGGTGCTCGGCTGCGAGGCGGAGCGCGACAAGGTGCAGGCAGCGCTGATGCAGTGGAAGGGCGAGGATTTCGAGACTGCGGCTTACGCCGCGGGCGGCGTGGTCGCTCTGATGCGGAGCTACGACGAATGGTCGGCTCTGCCGCAGGCGCGCGCGCTCGCCGGGTTGCCGCTGCTCTCGATCGAGAAGATCGGCGATGCCCCGCCAAAGCCGTGGCCACAAGGCGATCGTCCGCTTGCAGGTCTGCGCGTGCTCGATCTCTCCCGCGTCATCGCAGGCCCCGTCGCCGGCCGCACGCTCGCTGCGCATGGTGCGGACGTTCTGCTGGTGTCAGGGCCGGAGCTGCCCGCCATTCCCTGGCTCACCATCGACACCGGCCGGGGCAAGCTCGCCACGTTCGTCGAGCTCAAGGGCGAGACGGGCAGGGCGCAATTGCGCGAACTGTTGCGGGAGGCCGACATCTTCTCGCAGGGCTATCGCCCCCGCGCGCTCGCCGCCCTCGGCTTCGCTCCCGAGGATGCAGCGCAGATCAATCCGGGCATCGTCTATGTGACGCTGTCGGCCTATGGCCACGCCGGCCCCTGGGCCGAGCGGCGCGGCTTCGACTCCCTCGTGCAGACCACGACCGGATTCAATCATGCCGAGGGACGTGCTGCCGGTCTCGATGGTCCCAAGGAATTGCCGGCACAGATGCTCGATCACGCCACCGGCTATCTGATGGCGTTCGGTGCGATGATGGCCAAGGCGCGTCAGGCGCGCGAAGGCGGCAGCTGGCACGTGCGGGTGTCGCTGGCGCAGACCGGGCGCTGGCTTTGGGATCTCGGCCGGCTCGATGGCGGACTGAACACCCCGGATCTTACGGGCGAAGCCGTACATACTGCGTTCATCGAGAACATGCCATCTGGCTTCGGCATGTTGAAGGCGGTGCGCCATGCGGCGATGCTGTCGAAGACGCCGGCGCAATGGAGCCGCCCGGCAATGCCGCTCGGCAGTCATCCGGCACAGTGGCCGGCGTGAAGCTGACGTGAAGCTGACATGTCGCGAAATTTTAACGCAAACCGAAAGGCGCGCAGCGTTTTTTAGGTTGTTTGGAATTGCAATTCGGCACTATTAGCGCAACCGATAAGGCAGGCATCTGCCGAGATCGTCGCAGACACGACCGGGCTCCATGGTAGTTGAAAATACCAAGCGATTGCAGGTGTTTACGAAACAACGGGTGATCACATCCGTAGTTTTACTAGCTCTTGCCGGCGTTGGGGCCTACGGCTTTCGCTACGTCGGCGCCAAAGAAAAGAAGCACTCCGAGATCTCCAGCCAGTCGCGCAGGAATGCGCAGAATTTCACGCCGACGCCGTCGGAATGGGCGACGCTGACGATCGAGCCGGTCAAGGCCAAGGCCTTCCGCGCCGAATATGTCACCGAAGGCAAGGTCGCCGTCGACGAGGACCGCTCGACACCGGTGTTCTCGCCCTATGCCGGCCGCGTCACCAAGCTGCTGGCCAAGCCGGGTGAGATGCTGAAGCAGGGCCAACCGCTGTTCACGATCGAGGCCGCCGACACCGTGCAGGCCCAGAACGATTTCATCGCGGCGATGACCTCGCAGAACAAGGCGAAGTCGGCGCTCGAGCTCTCCGACATCCAGTTCAAGCGCGCCAAGGACCTCTATGAGGGCCATGCCATTCCGCTGAAGGATTATCAGCAGGCCGAAGCGACCCAGGTTCAGGCGCGCAACGACATGCGCTCGTCGGAGACTGCGCTGGAAGCCGCGCGCAACAAGCTGCGCATCCTCGGCTTCACCGACGAGACCATCAAGGCGTTCCAGGACAAAGGCGTGATCAATCGGGAAGTCACGATCTATTCGCCGATCTCCGGCACGGTCGTGCAGCGCAAGATCGGCCCCGGCCAGTACGTCAATTCCGGCGCCAGCGATCCGGTCTTCGTGGTCGGCGATCTCTCCACGGTCTGGCTCACCGCCTTCGTGCGCGAGAGCGATGCGGCCGCGATCTGCATCGGGCAGGACATCACCGTCAACGTGATGGCGCTGCCGGGCCGTCCCCTGACCGCCAAGATCAATTACGTCGCTGCCGCGATCGACCCCAACACCCGCCGCCTGCAGGTTCGCGCCACCATCGACAACAAGGATGGGCTGCTCAAGCCCGAGATGTTCGCCAACGTCACGATCTATTCGGCCGGCGATCGCGCCGCGCCCGCTGTGCCGAAGCAGGCGTTGATCTATGAAGCCGACAAGGTCCGCATCTGGGTCGCGCGCGAGGACAAGTCGGTCGAGCTGCGCCAGATCAAGATCGGCCTCATCAACGGCAACCTCGTCGAGGTCACCAGCAATCTGAAACCCGGCGAGCAGATCGTCACCAAAGGCAGCTTGTTCATCGACCGCGCGGCGTCCGGCAGCTGATCGACGACCCAAAAAATTGCAGACAAACTGAAGCTTGAATGGATCGTCTCGTCGCCCTTGCCGTCAACCGGCGCTTCCTGATGGTCGGGATGTTCGTCGCCGTGCTGATCGGCGGCGTCATCGCCTTCAACCAGCTCAACATCGAGGCCTATCCCGATCCGACCCCGCCGATGGTCGACATCGTGACGCAGAGCCCGGGGCTGTCGGCGGAGGAGATCGAGCGCTATATCACGATCCCGATCGAGACCCAGGTCGCAGGCCTGAAGAACATCACGACCATCCGCACCATCTCGCTCTATGGTCTCTCCGACGTCAAAATCCAATTCTCCTTCGCCTATACTTACGAAGAGGCGTTGCAGCAGGTGCTGAACCGCCTGGCGCAGCTGGCGCCGCTGCCGGGCAACGTGCAGCCGCAGATCTCGCCGCTCAGCCCGATCGGCGAGATCTTCCGCTACCGTCTCGTGGGTCCGCCGAACTACAGCGTGCTCGATCTCAAGACCATCCAGGACTGGATCCTGCAGCGCCGCTTCCGCGCCGTGCCGGGCGTCATCGACGTCACGGGATGGGGCGGCAAGAGCAAGACCTATGAGCTCCAGGTCGACTTCAACAAGCTGGTCGCCAACGGTCTGACGCTGCCGCAATTGCTCCAGGCGGTCGGCAATTCCAACGTCAATGTCGGCGGCAACACCGTCAATATCGGCCAGCAATCGGCCGTGGTGCGCGGCGTCGGCCTGATCCGCTCGATCGACGATCTCGCCAATACCATGGTGGCGCAGACCGGCGGCAATCCGGTGCTGGTCAAGGACGTCGCCACCGTCACCGTCGGTCAGAAGCCGCGCCTCGGCATTGCCGGACTCGACGAGTCCGACGACATCGTGCAGGGCATCGTCCTGATGCGCCGCGGCGAGCAGAGCTCGCCGACCATCAAGCGGGTCCATCAGCTCGTTCAGCAGATCAACAATTCCAGCATCCTGCCGCCCGGCGTGCGCATCGAGCGCATCTACGACCGCGGCGATCTGATCGAGCTCACCACCCACACCGTGCTGCACAATATGGTGGTCGGCATTCTCTTGATCGTGCTGCTGCAGTGGATCTTCCTCGGCGATCTGCGCAGCGCGCTGATCGTCGGCGCCACCATTCCGTTCGCGCTGTTCTTCGCCGTCATCATCCTGGTGCTGCGCGGGGAATCGGCCAATTTGCTCTCGGTCGGCGCGATCGATTTCGGTCTGATCGTCGATGCCACCGTCATCATGGTGGAGGCGATCTTCCGCCGTCTGACCCAGACGACGCCGATGTCCGAGACCGAGCATATGTCCCATGAGACGCTGTTCGGCATGAAGAGCCACGCCATCCTCAGCGCGGCCGCCGACGTCTCGCGCTCGATCTTCTTCGCCGCGGCGATCATCATCGCGGCCTTCCTGCCGCTGTTCACGCTGTCCGGGGTCGAGGGCAACATCTTCGGGCCGATGGCCCGCACCTACGCCTATGCGCTGGCCGGCGGGCTGCTTGCGACCTTCACCGTCACGCCGGCGCTGTCCGCGATCATCCTGCCCGCGCATGTCGAGGAAACCGAGACCAGGGTGATGCGGATCCTGCACCGGTTGTACTCGCCGTTGCTGCGATGGGCGGTCGCCAACCGCAACATCGTGCTCGGCGGTGCGGTCGGCCTCGTGCTGATGACGGTGGCGCTCAGCCGGCTGCTCGGCCTCGAATTCCTGCCGAAGCTGGAAGAGGGCAATCTCTGGATTCGCGCCACGCTGCCGCCGACCATCTCGCTCCAGGAAGGCAACAGCTACGTCAACGAGATGCGCAAGGTGATCCGCGCCCGGCCCGAGGTCGAGTCCGTCGTGTCGCAGCACGGCCGTCCCGACGACGGCACGGACGCAGCCGGCTTCTTCAACGCCGAGTTCTTCGCGCCGCTCAAGCCGATCAGCCAATGGCCAGGCACCCGCGACAAGGAAGAGCTGACCGCGCAACTGCTCAAGCAGCTCGACGATCGCTTCCCCGGCGTCGAGTTCAACTTCTCGCAATATCTCCAGGACAACGTTTCCGAAGCCGTCTCCGGCGTGAAGGGCGAGAACTCGATCAAGCTGTTCGGCAGCGACCTTCAGGCGCTCACCGACACCGCCAACAAGATCAAGTCGGTGCTGGCCACGGTGCAGGGCGTCACCGATCTTGCGGTGTTCACCTCGCTCGGGCAGCCGACCGTCCAGATCGACATCGACCGCGCCAAGGCCGCGCGCTACGGCCTTGCGCCGGGCGACATCAACGCCACCATCAAGGTCGCGATCGGCGGCGACACGGCGGGCGATCTCTACGAGTCCGGCTCCGATCGCCACTTCCCGATCATCGTCCGCCTCGCGCCGGAATACCGCCGCAGTGCCGAGGCGATCCAGAATTTGCGCATCGGCGCACCCGGGCCGAACGGCACCGTCACGCAGATTCCCCTGAGCGAGGTCGCCACCATCAGCCTCGTCTCGGGAGCGGCCTACATCTATCGCGAGCAGCAGGAGCGCTATCTGCCGATCAAGTTCTCGGTGCGCGAGCGCGACCTCGGCAGTGCGATCCGCGAGGCGCAGCAGAAGATTGCCGAGCAGGTGCAGCTGCCGCCCGGCTCGCACATGGACTGGGTCGGCGAGTTCGGCAATCTCCAGGACGCGATCCGGCGCCTGTCGATCGTGGTGCCGATCTCGCTGGCGCTGATCGGCGTGCTGCTCTGGTTCAATTTCGGCTCGATGACCGACACGCTGCTCGCGATGAGCGTGATCCCGATGGCGATCTTCGGCGGCGTGCTGGGGCTGTTGATTTCGGGCACGGCATTCAGCGTCTCCGCGGCGATCGGCTTCATCGCGCTGTTCGGCATCGCCGTGATGGACGGCATCATCATCCTGTCGCAGTTCAACCAGCTCATCGAAGAGGGCATGGACCGCGCGAGCGCGGTGGTGCGCACCGGTGAGTTGCAGCTCCGGCCGGTGCTGATGACCTGCGTCGTCGCCGGCGTCGGGCTGTTGCCGGCGGCGCTGTCCGAAGGCATCGGCTCGCAGGTGCAGAAGCCGCTCGCGGTCGTCGTCGTCACCGGCATGATGCTGGCGCCGGTCGTGATCCTCGTGACCTTGCCGGTCCTGATCTCGTTCTTCTCGCGCCGCGCGCGCTGACCGTCAAAATCCGTAGAGTCGTGCCGGGTTGTCGACCAGGATCTTCTTGCGCACGTCGGCATCCGGTGCCCACACCGGAAGCTGGTTGAGCAGGCGGCCGTCGTCGATCTGATAGAGCGGCGCGATGTCGGTGGCTTTGCGTCCCTCGACACGGCTCGAATCCGGATGCGGCCAGTCGGTGCCCCAGACGACGCGATCCGGGTTGGCCGCGATCAGCGCCTGCGCGAACGGCACCATGTCCTGATAATCCGGCGCGAGCTTGGACGAGCGATAGGCGCCGGAGATCTTCACATAGGCCTTGCCGGACTTCACCAGCGCAGCGAGATCGGAGAAACCCGGCTGCTCCAGGCCGAGCGAAGCTTCCAGCCCGCCGAAATGGTCGAACACGACAGGTACCGGCGCCGTCTCGACGAGGTCCTTGATCGCCGAGATCATAGGAAGCGTGGTGTAGAGCTGCACGTGCCAGCCGCGCGCCTTCATGCGCTCGATGGCGGTGGTGAAGCGTGACCTGCCGACATTGGGATCGTTGACGCCGCCGGTTGCGAGATTGAGGCGCATGCCGCGGAAACCGTCCGCCTGCATCGCATCGAGCTGTGCCTCGGTGGTCTTGTCGTCGATCACGGCGACGCCGCGCGCATTGGCGCCGCGTGCCTTCATGCCGAACAAGGTCGACGAATTGTCGGTGCCGTAGACGCTGGGGGTGACGATCACCACGCGCTCGATATGCAGCGCCTTGTGCAGTGCAGCCATTTCTTCGGGGCTTGCCGGCTCGGGCGTGTAGACGCGCCCGGCGAAGAACGGAAACTTCTCGACGTCGCCATGAATGTGAGTGTGGCAGTCGCAGGCATGCGCGGGGACGTCGAAATTGACCGGCGTCGCAGGCTGCGCCGCGCGGGCGTGGGCTCTGTTGGTCATGGCTACTCCGGCGGCGAGGGAGGCAAGCAGGACGCTGCGTCGATTGAGCACGGTTTCTCTCCCTGGTTGTTTTATTTGGCAGTGTGCCGGGACGGTACCACATCAGCCGAATCGAAGCTGCGCTTCGTTGCATAGCTGCTCGACGATGTCCGCAAGCAGACGTGAGCCGTCCACGCGCACGACCGGGCAGGGCAGGCCCGCGAGCCATGCTTCATGCTTGGCGAGACTGCGACCTTCGCGGTCACCGGCCTCGTAATGCGAAGCCCATTCGACGAAGGCTTCGGTCTGCTCATGACGCCAGCCGCCCGGTGCGACGGCATCAGCACCGAAATGCGCGGCCTCGCGGGCGCGCAACCGCGTCAACCGTAGTTCGCGGGGCGTGACCACGAAGACCACGAGGTCGAAATACGCGACAAGTTCGTCGCCCCAGCCGGTGGCGGTTCCGCTCAAGACCCAGTCGTGCCGCGGTAGGAACATCTCGCGCATCAGGCGTAGCCGATCCGCGGCCGGGCGCGTCGTCTGGTAGGGCGGCGCGGTCGGCAGCCAGAAATAGTCGTCGCTATCGTGATGCGGCAGCGCAAGTCGGCCGGCGAGCGCCCGGCCGAGCGTCGTCACCCCGGAGCCCGAAGCGCCCGTCAGATGGATGCGGCGGCTTTTCATGGGCACCGGCCCGATAGATTGAAACTACTGCCCCGACGGCGTGCGCAGCCCGTGCCAGGCGTCGCGGACCTGGTGGTAGTGAACCTCGGGCAGATAATCCGGCGTGTTCAGGCTCAGCGTCTTGACGTCGAGATGGCCGATGGCGCTGAGCAGCGTGTAGGAGGCGATGACGCGATCGCGGTTGGCGCCGATCAGGCGGGCCTTGGCCTGGATCAGATCGGCCTGTGAGTTCAGCACGTCCACCGTGGTGCGCTGTCCGCCGGCGGCCTCGCGCTGCACGCCCTGGAGCGCGACGGTCGCGGCCTTCACTTCGGATTCCGAGGCCGACACGGTGATCTTGGCGCCTTCATTGGCGACCCAGGCGCTCACTGCCGCCGTGCGGGCCTGGTTGCGGACCTGATCGAGCACGAGCCGGCTCTGCGCCGTGATCTCCTTGGCCTGCCGGGTCTGCGCCGCGGCCTGGCCGCCGTCGTAGATCGGCGCGGTGACATTGGCGACGATCGAGGCCTGGTCCTCGGCGAAGGTGCCGAGCGTCGGGTCATTGTTGCGGCTCTTGCTGGCGCTGCCCTGGATGGTGGCGCTCGGCAGCAATGAGCCTTCGGCGATGCGGATGTTTGTGGAGGCGACATCGACGTCGAAGCTGGCGGCCATCACCGCCGGGTGCTGGCGGATTGCCATCGTCATGGCGTCTTCGCGGCTCTTCGGCAGATAGCGATCGACGGCCTCGGCGGGGCGAAGCTGCGACGGCGCATTGCCGATCACTTGCGCATAGGTCGCCTGGCTGACGGCAAGCGCGACTTCGGCGGCGTTGAGATCGGCAAGGCCGCGGTTGAGGCGCGCTTCGGCCTGCGCGCTGTCGGTCGGCGTGACATCGCCGGCGTTGAGGCGTCGCTGGGTGACCGAGAGCGTCTCGCGCAGGAAGGCGACGTTGGAACGCTGCGCCTCGACCAGCGACTGGTTGGCGAGCACGTTGGTGTAGGCGGTGACCGCGTCGAGCAACACGCCCTGGCCGACATTGCGCAGTGCCTCCCGGCCCGACTGCACCTGGAGCTCGGCGGCCCGCACGTTGTTGGCGGTGCGGAAGCCATTGAACAGGGTCTGCGTCACGGTGACGCCGATGACCCATGGCTTCAAATTGCCGGTCTGGATCGTGTTGTCGGGCAGCAGATTGCGCACCGATTGCAGGCCGGCGCTGAGGCTCGCCACGATCTGCGGCCGGTAACCGGCGAGGGCCTGCGGCACGTTCTCGTCCGTGGCGCGTTGTCGCGCACGTTCGGCATTGAGCTGTGGATTGGTCTGGTAGGCCTTGGCGAGCGCCTCCGGCAGGGCTTCGGCCCAGGCGGCGGAGGGCAGGGCGCAACACAGCGCCAGCGTGGTCCATGTCGCAAGTACAGGACCCACGCCCGATCGATGCCGCGTCAACTCGCGACCAGCTCTGGCGGTACGCCCAATCATGTATTCCCGCTCAACCTCGGCTGTCCGCCCCCGCCGACGGTGGCCTCTTAACTGTTTAACCAGCCGAGGTCCCGCAGGCAAACTGCCGCGGGCGAAACCCCCATGAAATCCGTGCTTGTTGCAGCTTCGTCACAGGGTTTCACGGGAACGCGGCCGAGCCTTACACCAGCCTGACCCGTTCCCTGACGTTACCGGTTCTTGTTCACCGGCTTGCGCTTCTCGATGAACGCCGCCATGCCCTCGGAGCGGTCCTCCAGCGCGAAGGTCGAGTGGAACAGGTTGCGCTCGACGCTCATGCCCTCGGCGAGCGTGGTCTCGAAGGCGCGGTTCACCGCTTCCTTGGCCATCGCAGCCGCAGGGCGCGACATCGCGGCGATCTTCTCGGCCGCCGCCATCACTTCGTCCATCAGCTTGTCAGCGGGCACGATGCGGCTGACGAGCCCGCTTCGCTCGGCTTCCGCCGCATCCATCATGCGGCCGGTGAGGCAGAGGTCCATCGCCTTGGACTTGCCGATCGCGCGCGTCAGACGCTGGGTACCTCCGATGCCGGGAATGGTGCCGAGCGTGATCTCGGGCTGGCCGAACTTTGCGGTGTCGGCGGCGATGATGAAATCGCACATCATGGCGAGCTCGCAGCCGCCGCCGAGCGCATAACCGGCAACCGCGGCAACCGTCGGCTTGCGGCAACGCGCGATCCGGTCGCCGCCGATCGCGGCGAAATCCTCGGAGAACATGTCGATGAAGCCTTTCGGCTGCATCTCCTTGATGTCGGCGCCGGCGGCAAAGGCCTTCTCGCTGCCGGTCACGACGATGCAGCCGATGGCGTCATCGGCCTCGAGATCGTCGACGGCAGCTGCGACCTCGCGGAAGACGCCGAAGGAAAGCGCGTTGAGCAGCTTCGGCCGATTCAGCTTGATGATGCCGACCGCGCCTTTGCTTTCGACGATGATGTGTTCGAACGTGCTCATGCTCCACCCACGCTTTTGATTGGGCAGGCAATGTGCCCGCTGGCGCGGTGAGCTTCAAGGGGCTAACGGCCGCCGGAACACGCAGCGAGATGCGCGTTCCGGGGAGGTTTCTCAGGCCAGGATCGGGCCCGCAATCACGCCATGAACATGCGCGCGGCGGACGCCAGCGTCAGCAGCGTGCCGACGCCGATGAAGATCTTGCCGATCAGGGAGCTCTGGTCCCAGGCAGAGCTTTGCTGGGCGCTTGCCATCACCGGTGCCGGCCGGGGCTGGGCCTCGGTTGCGGCAATCACCGCCTTCTGCGCCGGCGGGTTGTCCTGTTGCGCAGCGCGGTCGATGTCGTTGAGCTGATCGGGCGCGACGACCTGGCTCTCGGCGTTCGCGGCATTGGTATTATCGGCCGCTGCCTGGACATTGGTGTTGGCGCGGTCCGTCATCGCCGAGGCCGCTGCCGCAGTCGGGGTGTCGGTTGTGGCGACCTGCGCATTGGCGTTGGCGACCGCCGGCGGCATCTGGCTCGAGGCCGGGACGCTACTATCGGCCGTGTTGTCGGCCGCCTTGTTGTCAGACTTGGCCTCGTCGGCCTGGGCCGGAGCGGCGGTCTTGTCGTCGGATTTCTGTGCTGTCTTGCCGCTGGTGGTGGTGCGGCGTGACTCATGGCGCCGGTGCTTGCTCGGCTTGGCCGCGTCGGCCTGCTTGCCCGCGCTGTCCGAATTGCTTGTGGTTGAGCTTGGGGCCGCCTGTGCAAGGCCTCCGAACAGCAACAATAGGCCGGCCAGAACGATCAGGGCCGCGCGCCCGCTGGCTTTCATCATGGTGATGATCTCCCCAATTCCGCCCGTCCCGGAAACGAACAGAGACCCCGGGGCGTGACGACAGCGGGGCAGAAAATGGGAATCTTCGGGCTACACCGGGCAAAACCGGGGCAGACCGGACCCCATGAAGCCAGCCGCCGGGTGCGGGACGGGCCGATCGGTGTTATGAGCCGTCGCAGACGTTTACGGCCGGATCGGTCGCGGTGTCCGGGGCATATCACGAATTCGTGATCTCGTCGGACCCGCGTAACAAATTGAACGGACGGCCGAATTGCATGGTGAGGGGCGCGCGTGCGCGGACGTGAGGACGAATGGACCGGCCTGATGCGGTCGGCCATGGCTGGCGATGATGCGGCCTATCATCGCCTGTTGAGGGCGGTCACGCCGGTGCTGCGTGCTGCCGCGAGGCGAGGCCTGGCACGGGCAGGCCAGCCTCCCGACCAGGCCGAGGATATCGTGCAGGAGATTCTGTTGGCGGTGCATCTGAAGCGGCACACTTGGGACAGCGAAGCCCCCTTCGCGCCCTGGCTGTTTGCCATCGGCCGCAACAAGCTGATCGACGCGCTGCGCCGGCGCGGCAGGCGCGTCTTCGTCAATATCGACGATTTCGCCGAAACCCTGCCGGGCGAGGCGCCCGAGGAAACGGCCTCCGCGGGCGAGGTCGCGGCCCAGCTCAACACCCTGCCGCAGCGCCAGCGCGACGTGCTGCAGTCGATCGCGGTCGAGAGCGCCTCGATCAAGGATACGGCGGCGAAGTTTTCGATGAGCGAGGGTGCCGTGCGGGTCGCGCTGCATCGCGGACTTGCGGCGCTGACGACCAAACTGCGGGATCAGTAGTCATGGACACCGATCAACTCATCCGTTCGCTCGCAGCCGACAACGCCCATCGGGCGCCGCGCGTCGGCACCGTGCTGACCACGGCGCTCCTGGTGGCCGCGCCCTTGTCGATCCTGATCTTCGCGACGTTCCTCGGCGTGCGTCACGACGTGATGAGCGCGATGCACAACCCGTTCTTCGACATGAAATTCGCGGTGACGCTGTCGCTCGCGATTCCCGCCATCATCGTCAGCCTGCATCTGTCGCGTCCGGAAGCCCTGCTGCGCGGCTGGGGCTGGCTGCTGCTGCTTCCCGTCGGACTGCTCGCGGTCGCGATCGGCAGTGAGGCGATGATGGCGCCGGCCATGCCGATGACGATGCGCTTGATGGGTAAGAACTCAAGGGTGTGCCTGGTCGCAATTCCGGCGATGTCGCTGCCGCTGCTTGCGGGGGCGCTGTTCGGCCTGCGCCATGGCGCGCCGTCGCGGCCGGCGCTTGCCGGAGCGCTCGCCGGCCTGGTGTCGGCCGGCCTTGCCGCGACCCTCTATGCCTCGCACTGCACTGACGATTCGCCGCTGTTCGTTGCGACCTGGTACACGCTCGCGACCGCGCTGGTGACGGCAATCGGCGCGGCGGTCGGGGCGAAAGTCCTGAGATACTGACCGCGCCGGCCTCACGCCGCCGGCGTCGGGCCCAGCTGCATGCGGTGGAAGCGCAGCACCTGCTGCGCGGTCGAGCTGCGCAGCGCCTCGTAAACGTCGCGCAGCTTCAACATGTCGGTCTGCGAGCCGCCGGAGAGCTTCTCGCGCATGGCGATGATGGCCCGCACGCTTGGCCAGGACATGCCCGCGACCTTGGCGAGGATCATCACGCCCTCGGTGCGGCTTTCGATCATCATGGTCTCGGCGGTCTCGACCGCGACGCCCGCGAGCGCCGCGAGCCCCGCATTGGTTTCGTCGAACTTGCCCTGCTCGGCGAAACTGGTGATCTGGAATTCGTTGAGACGGCCGTCCTCGTGCAGCGACCTCACCAGCGCGCGCGCCATCTCGGTCTGCTTCGTCATGGCGGCGGCGCGGACCCTCTGGGCCACTTCCTGCACCACGCTCGACACCTCGTCCATGAGTTCCGGATGCGCGGTCTCGAGCTTCCTGCGCACGCTCAAGGACGCCTTGGCGACCAGCTTCAAATAGTGATGGCGCGGCAGGTCCGGCCGCAGCCCGATGCAAGTGGCGAGGTCGTCGTCGCGCTCGGCGCGGATGACGAGATCGGTGAGGCTTCCCTCGGAGAGCCGCGCGCCCGGATTGCTGACGGTCGATTGCACCACGTCCTCGTCGCCGCGCGTCACCAGCACGTCGGTCAGCGCTTCCGACAGCACCCGCCGCAGCGAGATCGCCTTGAGATGCGCCTGACCTCGCGTGCGCGCGATCTCGATCAGGGTCGTCTCGTCGAGCCGTTCCGATTTCGACAGCACGGGGCCGGAGACCTCGATGACCTCGTCGAGCGCGAGCGTGCGGATGATTTTCGGCGGCGCGGCCGCAACCGGTGCGAGGCGGTCGGCGAGCAGCGCCCTGGCCGAGGTCTCGATCTGCTCGATCAGGCACTGGAACACGTCGTCGAACACGCGGATGTGGTCGTCGGAATAATCCACCGCGTTGCCCACGAACAGATCGGTGACGCGGCGCAGCGTCTCGACCCGGCGCGCGACGGTGCCGTGCGAGAGTGCAGCCTGCAGTTCCTCGAGCAAATTCTCGGATGTTTTTGCGGATCTGGATCTCATGGCCCTGTCCTGGAGCGCTCGGTCCGGCGGCGGCTTCTGTCGCAGCGGGAAGAAATGGATTGGTCAGCTCGTTGCAATGCGGTTGCGCCCTTGCGCCTTGGCGGAATAGAGCGCGCGATCGGCGCGCGCGAGAAACGTATCGGCAGTATCGACGTCGCGCAGCGTCACGACGCCCGCGGAAATGGTCACGCGCAAATTCAGGGAGAATGCGCTCCAGTCAAGATCGGCGACGATGCCGCGCAAGCGCTCGAGCGTGCGCTGTGCGGCCTCGCCCGTTGTGTCCGGCAGCAGCAGGAGGAATTCCTCGCCGCCGTAGCGGCCGAAGCAGTCGGCCGGGCGGATGTTGGCGAACATGGTGATCGCGAAGGTGCGCAGCACCTCGTCGCCGACGGGATGGCCGTGGGCGTCGTTGATGCGTTTGAACCAGTCGAGATCGATCAGCGCGATCGCGCAGGGCGTCGATGCCTGCCGCGACTTTTCGATCTCGGTATCGAGAAGTCGCATGATGCAGCGGCGGTTGTAGGAGCCGGTGAGTTCGTCGAGCTCGGCCAGCTCCTCGATGCGCTGATAGGCGGCTTTCAGCTCGATGCTGCGCCGGTACAGGATCTTGCGCAGCGTGGCGCCGAACAGGCCGAGGAAGGCGCACTGGCCGATCACCAGCACGAAACAGAGCATCGAGGCGGTTCGCTCCAGCCGGGTCGCAACCGGCAGCCCGATCGGCAGGTCCGAGCCCAGGAAGACCAAAGCGAGCCCGCAAGTCGCAAGGCCCCAGGTGACCATCGCCTGCTGAGAGGTCATGCGCAGCGTGCCAAATGCGAAGATCAGGAACAGCACGGCGAGGAAAGCGACCCCGGCCGTCGGCACTGCGAGCAGGAACAGCAGCTGCAGCGCCATATGCGCCGAGATCTGGAAGACGGTGAGGTAATGATCCTCGAACCGGTCGCCGAAGCCGGCTTCCGACAGCACGGTGAACGTACCGATGATCAGGAGGCCGCCGAGCCAGAATAGCGACGGAACGGCCATGGAGACCGTGCCGCCATAGGCGTAGAGCAGCAGGACCGAGGCACCCAGCGAATAGCTCGCCACCTGGCCGATATACATCTGGCGGCGCTGCCGGGCTCGGCGCGCCAGCACTTCGGACGCCGCCGCCTCGGGCGTGAGCACGAGATCCGCGACCTCAGCGGCATTCCTCTCGGGAAAGGACGTCGCGGCCGTGCTCATGGTCCCGCCAATGGTGATGTCAGCGTAAAAATCTACGTGGCAAGCCTTTAGGTTTGGTATCCTTTGAAACCGAATCCGAACCGTGCAGCGCGGAACAAGGTGCTAGGCTGGCGGGGAAATTTTGCCGGCGATCAGGCATCCGTTTGCGATGCGATCGAGCCTAAGCCGGGCTTGGCGAGACATATGTCGTGCAGGGTTGCTATGGAACCGAACGAGGCCGGGCCGCCTGTGCCGGACAGGCATTCCGCAGGGAAGTATCGCAGTATTATGTTACCGATCTGGATGAAGACGGCCGATGGCCGGGGGTGGGACAAGAAAAATACGCGTATGTGGGGTAGGTCACATAGGCGACCGTACGACTGCGGTAGATTGAACAATTTTGCGCCCCCGGTCGAACCGTCCGCCGCGCCGACCCGACCAACTTTGCGAGACGGCCTTTGAGCGTGACACAGGCGGCTTCGGACGAGGTCCTGATCGCCAGGATCGCCCAAGGTGACCGGCTCGCCATGCAGGTGCTGTACGGGCGGCACCATGTCAGGGTCTACAGGTTCGGGCTGAGGCTCGTGCGGGACGAGCAGGCGGCGGAAGACCTCATCAGCGAGGTATTTCTCGACGTCTGGCGTCAAGCCGGCAAGTTCGAGGGCCGATCCGCCGTTTCTACCTGGCTACTGGCAATCACCCGTTTCAAGGCCCTGTCTGCGCTCCGGCGCAGGAAGGATTTCGAACTGGACGAAGACGCCGCCAACGCGATCGAGGATACGTCCGACAATCCGGAAACGGTGGTGCAGAAGAAGGATACCAGTGAAGCGTTGCGGGAGTGTCTGACGGGCCTCTCGCCGGACCATCGGGAAATCGTCGATCTCGTCTACTACCACGAGAAGTCCGTGGAAGAGGTGGCCGAAATCGTCGGAATACCGGAGAACACTGTGAAGACGCGCTTGTTCTATGCGCGCAAGAAACTGGCCGAACTGCTGAAGGCAGCCGGCGTTGAGCGAGGCTGGCCATGATGGCTTTGAGCAAGAAGATGCTGGAGCAAGAGCCCAGTGAAATTGAACTGCTGCTGCCGTGGCACGCGGCCGGCACGCTGAACGCGCGCGATGCGCGGCGGGTCGAGGATGCGCTGGCGCGCGATCCCGAGCTTGCCAGGCAATATGCCGCAATCCGCGGCGAGTACGAAGAGACCATTCATCTGAACGAGAGCTTGGGCGCTCCGTCGGCGCGCGCGCTGCAGAAGCTGTTCGCCGCGATCGATGCCGAGCCGGCGCGGGCGAGCGGCTCGCTGCCGCTGTCGGCGCGCATCTCGACCTTCTTCGCGAGCCTGTCGCCGCGCACGCTGGCGTGGTCGGCGAGCCTCGGCGCCATCGCGCTGATGCTGCAAGCCGGAATCATCGGCGCCGTGCTGATGAAGAACCAGCCCGCGACCTTCCAGACCGCTTCGCTCTCGACCAGTGGTCCGATCACTCGCGAACTCGGCACCACCGTTCCGCCGGCGCGCGCGCTGGTGCGCTTCACGCCCGAGGCCCGCGTCGCCGACATCACCGCGCTGCTCGACAGCTACCAGGCCTCGATCATCGGCGATGCCAAGGGCGGCATGTTCCGCCTCCAGTTCGACAAGGCGATGAGCCAGGACGAGCTCGCCTCGCTGCTCGGCAAGATGCAGCGCGAGAAGTTCGTCAACCTCGCCGTCGCGGCGCCTTAAGCGCGCCGCTGATCCGATGACAGGCAAGTCCGAGAGCAGGGTGCGCGCCGGAGCCTACGCTTCATCGGTCGGCGCCGCGCTTTTGATCGCCGCCTGTCTCGGCGTCGAGGTTGCGCAGGCGCAGGCGATCATGCGCACGCCGACGATCAGCGTGCCCACGCGAACGCCGACCATCTCTCCGAGCATCGCCCCGCGCATCGGTCCGACCATCTCGGCCAGGGCGGTGTCCGTCGACCGCGGCCCGCGGACGATGGCGACCATTCCCCACACCACGACGTCGCGCCTGCGGCCGAC
This sequence comes from Bradyrhizobium sp. CIR48, assembly GCF_014198315.1. Classification (NCBI taxonomy): domain Bacteria; kingdom Pseudomonadati; phylum Pseudomonadota; class Alphaproteobacteria; order Hyphomicrobiales; family Nitrobacteraceae; genus Bradyrhizobium; species Bradyrhizobium sp. CIR48. The sequence continues at coordinate 137,907 of NZ_JACIHG010000005.1, read as the reverse complement.
GACGACGGTGCTGCCCTATGCGCGCTACTCGCCGAACCTGTATCCGGCCTGTACCGCGCCCTATCGCGATGCCGACGGCGAATGCCTGGCGCAGCCGAATGCCGGCGGCGGTGGCTTGGGCAAATCCGCCAAGAAGAGCGCCGGCAAGGGCCGCGGCAACGCCACGCCGGCCGCCGCCAATCTTCGCAGCTTCGCCAACGAATTCGTGGCCGAGATCGACGGCACATTGTCGCCCGCTGATGCCGACGCGTTGGCCCGCCGGCACGGCTTGACGCGGATCTCGTCGGAGAGCTTCCCGCTGATCGGGGCTACGTTCGGTCTGTTCCGCATCACGGATGGCCGGCCGTACGAGACGGTGCGGCGCGAATTCGCAGCCGACGGCAGCGTGCGCTCGCTCCAGCCGAACTTCCGCTATGTGCTGCAGGACCAGAAATCGCCGCCCCCGACCGAAGGCGATCCTGCGCAATATGCACTGACAAAGCTCCGCTTGCCGCAGGCGCATACGCTGGCGCACGGCGCCAACGTTACGGTTGCCGTGATCGACTCCGGCATCGACACAAGGCATCCCGAGCTCGCCAATTCCGTCGCCGACAATTTCGATGCGCTCGGCAGCGCGGAGGGGCCGCACGTCCACGGCACCGGCATCGCCGGCGCCATCGTGGCGCATGACCGGCTGATGGGCAGCGCGCCCCAGGCGCGCATCATCGCGATCCGTGCCTTCGGTGGCAGCAATGGCGGCGCCGAGAGCTCGTCCTACATCATCCTGCGGTCGCTGAATTACGCCGCCGAGCACGGCGCGCAGATCGTCAATATGAGCTTTGCCGGACCGAAGGACGCGGTGATCGAGCGCGCCATCGCGGCGACCGCCGCGCGCGGCCTCGTGCTGATCGCCGCCGCCGGCAATGCCGGCGCAAAATCGCCGCCGCTCTATCCGGCCGCCAATCCCAACGTGATTGCCGTCAGCGCGACCGACCAGCAGGACAGGCTATTCACCGCGTCCAACCGCGGCAATTACATTGCCGTCGCGGCGCCCGGGGTCGACATCTTCCTGCCGGCGCCGGACGGCAAGTACCAGATGACGTCGGGAACCTCGTTCTCGGCCGCCTATGTGTCAGGCGTCGCGGCGTTGCTGCTCGAGCGCAATTACACCTTGAAGCCGGAAGCGCTGCGCATGACGCTGGCGAAGACCGCGCGCGACCTCGGCTCCCCCGGGCGTGACGAGCTTTTCGGCGACGGCCAGACCGATGCGTTTGCCGCGGTCATGGCTGTTCCCGCCGACAGCGCGACGCCGGTTGCGGCTGCCTCCGGTACAACAAAACGTGAAGATGCCGGCAAGCGTCGCGATGAGCCTGGCACCCGCGCGATCGAACAACCTTCGTTGTCGAGTGCGGACGATAAATCCACGATTTCTCAGGCGGATAGGCCGGCGACGCGATAGCGGCTGCGACAAAGATGCGCGCGGGCCGAAGGTCAAAAAATCGAACCCCGCATTGAACGTTCAGCCAGCTGCCACGACCAAATTATGTGGGAGCGGTCATCCCTCCCCATCAGTCATATCAGGCGCGAGCGCCCATCCACCCCAAGCGCCCATATGGCTTGACCCGTCCGGTTGTCCCCCCGGACGGGTCTTTTCTTTTCGGCATCCGATTCTTCAAAGCGTCGCGTTCGTTCAGCTTGCGGTTGATGGGACGCCGCCATGTTCGAGTCGGCTGTTCGCCCGGCGCGTCGCACCTCCGCTATGCTTGTGCGAGGCTTGACTCGAAAACACAGCAAATCTCCGCACGACTACGGTGATTGACGACGAATGCCGTGTCGTTGCTGGACAAGTCAAAACTTTTCCACAAAATATTCATGTCGCGTCTAAATTGATTCGTGTGCGTTGCGTCCTCCGCGTCCGTGTTTTCCCCTGACGGGCTGGTTCATGACACATCGCCAAGAGTCTAGCTGCACGTCCGATTGGGCGTCTGCGCGTGCTGTGGTTGCTGGCCGCGACGTCGCGGCGCGCTGGTGCGCTCTCGCCGAGCAGCGGCTGCAACATCTCTCCGAAATGTTCGAGACCGGCCGCTGGCGCCGTTATCACTCCGAGATCGCATTCCTCGAAAACATCCAGGAAGCCAAGCGCGCGGTCCAGACCTGGCGCGCGCTCGCGACCGGTGGGGACGTCGCCGAGGCGGCCGCGAGCGTGACGCCGGCATTCGGCTGGTCGCCGGCGACCATGCCCCGCGTGTTTCCGCGCGAGCAACAGGCGCAGATCGTGCAGCCCAAGACCCTGCAGCCAAAGGCCGTCCACATCGCCCCCGAGACCGCCGTGCCGGTCAGGCTCGATCCGAAGCCGGACGTTCTCACTGAGATCACCAAAGCCCCGGTCGCGCCGCTCGCCGCGCCCGCAGCCTCCGCTGCGATGGCGTCGTTTATCGCGCCTGCCGAGATACCGCCGCTCAAGGCTCCAGCAGCGAAGGCGCCGCTGACCGCACCTGCCGTGAGGTCACCGCTCGCCGGGCCCGCCGCAATGGCGCCGCGCGCGGCGCCTGAAGTGAGACCGCCACTCGCGGTCCCTGCCGCGAAGCCGCAGACGGCTGCGCCAGCTGCAATGGCATCGCTCCTGCCGCAGTTCACCCCGCCGGCCGAGGAAATCGTCGCAGCCCCCGAGCGCGTCGTCGAATTCACCTTCAGCCTCGACGGCCTCGAAGCCAAGTACCCGCTGCTCAGGAACGCGTTCTAGCGTCTGGCGGCCAGAGGCGACGGGCGGCTTTAGCGCCGCACCGCATTGCCGCCGAGCACCACCTGCGCGAACCGCTGCGCGCCGTCGGCTGACAGATCCGACGTCACCGCACGCGCATGGTCCAGCCCGACCACGGCACCGCGCGGGGTCTCGGAGATCATGTTGTTGTTGACCAGCGCGATGCCGGCGCCCGACACGACGGAGACGCCGACGCCGGCGAGGGCCTTGCGGATCACGTTGCCCGTGATCGCGACGTCGCGCAGATATTTGCCCCAGCCGGCGACGATGCCGTAGGACGGTGCGTTCTCGATCACGTTTCCGGTCACCGAGGTATCCGCCTCGATGTAGATGCCGACGCCGGCATCGTCGTCCGGCGCGGTGCCGATCGGGCGCTTCGGAACGAGGTTGCGGATGATGTTGCCCTGGACCACCGCGATGCGGCCGCCTTCGTTGAAATTGCAGACGGAGACGCCGACCGCGGCGCCGTCGACCGTGTTGTTGGCGATCACCGCGGCCTCGAACGAAAACTCCGAATAGAGCGCGACCTCGCGAACGTCGCTGACGCTGTTGCCTGTGATGTGGATGTTGGAGGCGGAGTTGCCACGCACTGCGGAGTAATCGCAGTTCCTGATGCGGTTGCCGCGCACGATCACGTTGCCGGCGCGAAAGGCGTTGATGGCGTTGCCGTACTGGCCGGAGCCGCCGGGGCCGGCCTTGATGTTCTCGATGCGGTTGTCGGCAACCAGCGTGCCGTCGTCGCCGATCGCGGTGCGCAGGATCTCGATGCCGTTGTCGTTGGTGCCGAGAATCGTGTTGCGCGAGACGCTGAGGCCCCTGGCGTCGAACGAGACCACCGCCGTCACCATGATGTCAGTGAAGATGTTGCCGGAGATGTCGCCGGACACCTGTTCGAGCCAGATGCCGCTGCCGCCTGAATTCGTGATCTCGCAATCAGTGATGCGCGTGTCGCGCCCACCGAGGACATGGATCAGCCCGCGCCGCGCCGGCAGCGGAATGCTGCCGCCGTCGAAAGTGATGCCGGTGAGGCCGATGGAGTCCGAACCGTCGCTCTGGATCGCCGAGGCGCCGCCGGTGAAGACGAGTTTCGTCGCCCCGCGCACACCGATCAATTGCGCGCCGTTGGGCAGCCGCAACAGCCCGGCGCGATAGACGCCGGGTGGTAGCGCCAGCGGCAGCTGTGCGCGTGCAGCTTCGTCGATCGCGCGCTGCAGCGCGCGGGTTTGATCTTCGCTGCTGCCGGGCCGCACGCCGTATTGTGTGGCATCGCGGCCGAGCAGGGATGTCAGTGGTGCCGCGCGCGCGGCGTCGGCCGGCATGGCGAGCGCGCCCGCGATGCCTGCGGTCGAAGCCCCGATGAGATGACGGCGATTGAGGTCCATGACGCGTCCTCCGGCGGAGGCGGGAGGGCATCCGCGCCGACTAGGTAGCGCAGGGCAGGCGAGGGCGCGGGGATTGTTCGCGGTAGGGTTAAATGTTTACGCAGAGACGGTGCCGTAGGGTAGGCAAAGCGTAGCGTGCCCACGATTTGACGGGAGATGGAACGAGATGGTGGGCACGGCGCAGGGGCGCCTTTGCCCACTCTACGAAGCCGGCGTGTTCCGCCCCTTCCTCGCCAACGCCACCATCTCCATCAGCATCGCTTCCCCCGCATCCACCAGCTCTTCCAGCGTGATCCGCGGCGCACCCTTGCGCCGAACCGCGCCGCTGCGTGCGAGCGAGGGAATGTGGATGAACGCCGCGAGCTGCGGGCCGCCCGCCTTCACGTTCTCGATCGCGCGCCAGCTCAGGTAGTTGCAGAGATAGGCGCCGGCATCGCGCGAGGAGCGCGCATCGATGCCGGTGAGGCGCGCAGCGCGCAGCAGCCTTGCCGTGTGCGGACCGAAATTCATCGCGTCGGCATGGCCGGCGATGCCCCGCTTGCTCGATCGGGTGTTGGCGGCATCGGGCCAGAGCATGGTGACGGCGTTGCGCGCGCGGGTCTCGATCCGCAGGTAAGGCGTGCGCGCGGCGAGGCCGAACATCAACAGCGCATCCGGCTTCACCTTTGCGATCACCTCCGGCAATTGCCGGTTGACCGCGGCATAGGTGACCGGGAAGATGTGGCTGGAGATCGCGACATCGTCGAGTGCCGGACGGCGCAGTTGGGCGAGCCGCGCGACCAGCGGCTGGGTCGGGTTATAGGGCGCGCCGGGAAACGGGCCGAAGCCGGTGAGGAGAATGCGGAGCTTTTCGCTCATTTCAGCAACTCCAAGATCTGCTCGGCGGCGAGGGCCGGCGTGAGATGGCCCTCGGCGACCTCGGTCTCGATCTTCCGGACCTTGGTGCGAACCGAGGCTTCGCTGCGCAGCCGCGCCAGCATTCGCTGCTCCAGCATCGACCACATCCATTTCACCTGCTGCTCACGCCGCCGCGCGGCGAAATCGCCGGACGCATTCATCGCCTTGCGATGGTCTAAAACCTTCTGCCAGAGCTCGGTGATGCCGGTGCCGGCCAGCGCCGAATAGGTGACGACGGGCGGATGCCAGTGCTCGGACCTGGGGCTGAGGATATGCAGCGCGCCGCGATAATCGGCGGCGGTGATGTTGGCGCGCTTGAGATTGTCGCCATCGGCCTTGTTGATCGCGATCATGTCGGCGAGCTCGACCAGGCCCTTCTTGATGCCCTGCAATTCGTCGCCGCCGCCCGGCAGCATCAGCGCGAGGAAGAAATCGGTCATGTCGCAGACCGCGGTCTCGGACTGTCCGATGCCGACGGTTTCCACCAGCACGACGCCGAAGCCGGCGGCCTCGCATAACAGCATCGCCTCACGCGTTTTCGCGGCGACGCCGCCGAGCGTGCCCGAGGACGGCGACGGGCGGATGAAGGCATCATCCGAGGCCGACAGCCGCGCCATCCGGGTCTTGTCGCCGAGGATCGAGCCGCCGCTGCGAGCCGAGGACGGATCGACCGCGAGCACCGCGACCTTGTGGCCCTGCTCGATCAGATAGGTCCCGAGCACATCGATGGTGGTGGACTTGCCGACGCCGGGCGATCCCGTGATGCCAACGCGAAACGCCCTGCCGGTCTCTGGCAGAAGCCTCTGCACCAGCTCCCGCGCCAGCGCCTGATGGTCGCCGCGCCGGCTCTCCACCAGCGTGATGGCCCGCGCCAGCGCCGCGCGGCTGCCGCCGCGGAGCTCCTTGGCGAGGGTCTTGATGTCGAGCGAGGGCTTCTTCTCAGTCATGCCCCTGCTTTACAATGCCGAGGCGGGGCAGGCGAGGCCCGCCCGCCCGATATCACCGGCTCGTGGCTGCCGCGGCTTGCGGCTGTTTTACCTTGCGCCAGACCCACACCATCACCGGCCACAGCAGCGCGCCGATCGCCATCGCGGCGAGGATCGCGGCAACGGGGCGTTCGAAGAACGGCAAAATACTGCCGTCCGACTTGATCAGCGAGGTCACGAAGGCCTGCTCGACCATGGTGCCCATGACGATGCCGAGCACCATCGCGGCGACGGGATAGCCGTTCGCCTCCATGACGTAGCCGATCACGCCGAAGGCGGCGACGGTGACGACGCCGAACATGTTGTTGCCGATCGCGAACGAGCCGACCGCACAGCACAGCATGATGATCGGCATTATGGTCGAGCGCGGCGCCAGCAGGATGTAGGCGGCAACCCGGATCATGGCGATGCCGAGCGGGATCATCAGGATGTTCGCGATGATGAACATCAGATAGATCGCGTACATGCTCGACGCCTTCTCGGTGAACAGCGTCGGGCCCGGATTGAGGCCCTTCATGTAGAGCACGCCGATCGCGATCGCGGCGATGGTGTCGCCGGGGATGCCGAACAGCAGCGAGGGCACCCAGCCCGAGGCGATGCTGGCATTGTTGCTGGCGCCGGCCTCGACCAGCCCCTCGACATGGCCGGTGCCGAATTTTTCCGGCTCCTTGGAGAAGCGCTTCGACATCGCGTAGGATACCCAGGCGGCCATGTCGGCACCGGCGCCGGGCAGCACGCCGATGATGATGCCGACGATGTTCCCGCGCGTCATCTGCCAGTGATACAGCTTTGTCAGCCTCCACTGTCCCGCCATGATGCTTCCGAATTTTCGCCGCGGCAGCGGCGGCGGTTCCGGCGTCAGCATCGCGCGCATCACCTGCGCCACCGCGAACACGCCGACCAGCGCCGGGATCGGCTCGATGCCGCCGAACAGATCGGTGAGGCCGAAGGTGAAGCGCGGCACGCCGCCGGGATTTTCGATGCCGATGCAGGAAACCAGCAGGCCGAGGAACATGCCGGCGATCGCCTTCACCGGGGAGGAGCGCGCCACCAAGGTGGCGCACATCAGGCCGAGCAGCGCCAGCCAGAAATATTCGAAGGTCGAGAACGACAGCGCGATCTCGGCAAGCGGCGGCGCCAGGATCATCAGCGACAGCACGCCGGCGATGCCGCCGACCGCGGAAAACCACACGCCGGCCCCGAGCGCGAGCTCGGCCTGGCCCTTGCGCGTCATGGCGTAAGCTTCGTCCGCGTAAGCCGCGGAGGCCGGCGTGCCGGGAATGCGCAGCAGTGCGCCGGGGATGTCGCCGGAGAAGATCGCCATCGAGGACGCCGCGACGATGGTCGCGATCGCCGCGATCGGCGAGAGGTAGAAGGTGACGGGGACGAGCAGGGCGGTCGCCATCGTCGCCGACAGGCCCGGCAGCGAGCCGATCACGAGCCCGTACACGGAGGCCGCGAACATCGAAATGATGACCTCCCAGGTGGAGATCAGCGCGAAGGCATCAATCAGGGTCTTCAGCATGGGATTACCAGGGCGTCGGCAACAGGCCGGCGGGCAGCGGCACGCGGAGCAGCTTGCCGAAGATGAGATGGATGGCGAACGGCGACAGCGCGGCGAGCGGCAGCGCCAGCTTCCACTTCGCACCGAGCGCGGTCGAGGTCACGTAGACCATGATCGCCGCGGTGATAATGAAGCCGAGCCGGTCGGCCGCGGCGACGTAAAACAGCAGCAGCGCCGGCGGCAGCAAAGCGCGCAGGCCGTAGAGCTTGCCCTGCGGCGGTGGAGCGGCCGCCTGGCCGTCCTCCAGCGGGATCAGCTCTTCCTCCTCCTCGAAGGAGTGGCCGATCCCGAACACGATCGCGAGCCCGCACAGCGCAAGGCCGGTGCCGATCACGAGCGGAAACACGTTGGGGCCGACCGGCTGGCCCGGCACCGGCGGCAGGATATAGCCGCCATAGGCGGCAGCCGCGCCGAGCACGACGAGAAACGATCCCGTGACGGAGTCGGGAAGACGCATGGGGAGGAGTCCTACAGGAGGTGCGCTCCCTCTCCCCGCGTGCGGGGAGAGGGTCGGGGTGAGGGGGGCTCGCCGCGGGCGAGGTGAGAGTTGGAGGCGTGGAGAGGGGGGGGGGGGGGGGGGGGGGGGGGGGGGGGGGGCGGGGGGGGGGGGGGGGGGGGGGGGGGGGGGGGGGGGGGGGGGGGGGGGGGGGGGGCCCCCCCGTGGGGGGCGCCCCCCCCCGCCCCCCCCCCCCCCCCCGGCGGGGGGGGGGGGGGGGGGGGGGGGGGGGGCCCCTCGCCGCGGGCGAGGTGAGAGTTGGAGGCGTGGAGAGTCCCCCTCACCCGAATTCGAGCAAAGCTCGAATTCGACCTCTCCCCGCACGCGGGGAGAGGTGATGCAGTGAGCGAACCAACCACGTCAGCCAAAGTCATCTCACGCGAGAGCTGTGAAAGGTCACGCCTTGCTCAAGCCGGCCGCTTTCATCGCCTCGCCCATCTGGGCGTCGCCCTTGTCCATGAAGCCTGCGAACTGGCCGGCATCGCCCCACACGGTGCCGAAGCCGCGATTGCTCATGAAGTCCTTGAACTCGGCGGACTCGTAGACCTTCTTCAATGCCGCGGTGAGCTTGGTTGCGATCTCGGGCGGCAGGTTCTTCGGGGCGCCGATGCCGCGCCAGGCGCCGGTCGCATAATCGATGCCCATCGCTTCCTTCAGCGTCGGCACGTCCTTGAAGATCGGGTTGCGCGCGGGCGCCATGATGGCGAGGCTCCTGGCCTTGCCCGCCTCGATGATGGCGCGCGCCTCCGGCACCGAGCAGGTGGTGAGGTCGAGGCCGCCGGCGGCGAGATCCTGCATCGCAGGGGCCGCGCCGTTCGATGGCACCCAGGCGACCTGGTTGGCGGGCAGGCCCATCGCCTGCATCCAGCCGACCAGCGCCAGATGCCAGATGCCGCCCTGGCCGGTGCCGGAGGCCTTGAACTTGCCGGGAGGCGCCGCCTTGATCGCATCGGCGAGCTCCTTCACCGTCTTGTAGGGCGAGGAGGAGGAGACTTGGATGCCCGGGGGATCCTCGTTCATCAGCGCCAGCGGCGTGTAGCTCTTCGGCGTCAGCTCGGTGAGGCCCTGCCAGTGCATCATCGAGATTTCGACGGTCAGCATGCCGATGGTGTAGCCGTCGGGCTGTGCGGTCGCGATCGCGCTATGGCCGACCACGCCGGAGCCGCCGGTGCGGTTGACCACGTTGAAGGGCTGGCCGAGGTCCTTTTCCAGAAGTGCTGCGACAATGCGCGCGGTCGCGTCGGTTCCGCCGCCCGCGCCCCACGGCACGATCACGGTGACCGGCCGGGCCGGATAGGCTTGTGCGCGTGTGGGCTTGAAGCCGAAAGCGGCGGATGCCGCAACTGCGGCGGTCGAAGCCGCAAAGGTGCGGCGCGAAATCTTGGACATTGAATCTCTCCCAGCGGCGCCCGTGACGTCGGGTGCTCTTCTCAATGTGCCATTCTAGTCGGCTTTGCAGCACCGCCGCAAGGTAGCGCTACCAACGAGATCGCCATGTTGTGTGAAACCATGATGCCCATCGGATGGGCGGTCGGAAATCGGGTGGGTTTTGCTAGCGCAATTCGCCAACCTCTGCGCGTAACGAAAGCCAAAGGCAAGCCATCGATGACCCAAGCCTATTATAGCGCCGTGCTGGACCGCCCGCTGGACGAAGTCTGGTCGCTGATCCGCGATTTCAACAACTATCCCGCTTACATCGACGGCGTGAGCGAGAGCGAGATCGAAGACGACAAGCGCGGGGATGAAGTCGGCGCGATCAGGCGCTTCTGCTATCTCGGAAACTGGATCCGTCAGCGCCTGGTCGATCACTCGGATCGGCAGCACACCCTGACCTATGCCGGTCTCGAAGCGCTGCCGTATCCGCAAGAGGACGGAAGCCAGGCGCCTGCGCCGACGCGCTATCAAGGCACCATGCATCTGCGCCCGATTATCGAGGGCGATCGCACCCTCATCGAATGGTCGGTCGCCCTCGATACCGAGCCGGCCGACGCTGATCGCTGGCAGGCGCTATTCGCATCCTGGATTCCCGATTGGACGGACTCACTTGCGCGGACGCTGGCGCGATCCAGTTAGCGAGCGCTCACGGCTCCTCGGCGTCGCCCTTCGGCCGCGCGCCGCCGAAGATGCGGGTGCCTTCCGCGGTGAGATACGGCTTCAGCGTCTCCCACGGCACGAAGGCGACATACTCGCCCTCGGCGTAGGGGCCGACGGCGTAGGGCGGATAGTGGAAGGTGAGGCCAGAGCTCTTGCCGGCTTCAGTCGAGGGCGCGAGCGTCACAGCGCCGATCTTGAGCAGGCTCGGCGCGACACCTTTGAACCATTCGTCGGTTGCGGTCTCGCTGGCGTCGCGCTTCGTTTTCTCGGTGCGGAGCGAGGCGATCACGGCCTTCACCATCGCCTTCATCGTCGCCCCGTTATCGGCAGTCTCGGTGAAGAGCGGGCGGATCGAGATGCGCTTGTTGTCGGACTTGTCCCACAGGATCGTGTTCACGTCCGAGTTGGGATGCGCGCCGCGGGTGTTCGTATAATCGTTGCGGAGGACGCTGACGTAGCGGTCGGCAACGACGGAGCGGACCGAATATTTGCGCTCGAAATCCCAGCCACCGTCCTTGAAGAATTGCGGGTCGGCTTTGCGCGCGGCGGCAGCTTCGGCGGCATTCTTGTTGAACCATTTTTTGCCCTCCGCGACGCAATCCGCCACCAGCACCGTATCCGCCTTGATCCTGTCGTCGAGGAACATGCGCGCCTCGATGCTCTTGGTCTTGACGGCGGCGTCGGGCTTGGGGTCGGCGGCGTGGGCGGGACCGAACAGCGCGCTGCAAACCGTGGCGACGCTGAGCGCGCGCATGAACATTGGCGCGAAAAACATCACGCAAACTCCTTCTTGTCGGGAAATAGACGGCGAAGCTACTCCGCCGCCTCGCTATGGCCGAGCCGCGCATTCAGTTTGCGGATCAGCTCTTCAGCCGCATCCGCGATCACCGTGCCCGGCGGGAAGATCGCTTCAGCGCCGGCGGCGTAGAGCGCGTCGTAATCCTGCGGCGGCACCACGCCGCCGACGATGATCATGATGTCGTCACGGCCCTGCTTCTTCAGCGCGGCCTTCAACTCCGGCACCGCGGTGAGGTGGGCGGCGGCGAGCGAGGAGACGCCGAGGATGTGGACGTCGTTCTCGACCGCCTGCCGTGCGGCCTCGTCTGCGGTGGCGAACAGCGGCCCGATGTCGACGTCGAAGCCGATATCGGCAAACGCGGACGCGATCACCTTCTGGCCGCGGTCGTGGCCGTCCTGGCCGATCTTGGCGACGAGGATGCGCGGGCGGCGGCCCTCGGCCTCCTCGAAGGCGTCGATCAGCGCCTGAACCTTCTCGACCTGATTGCCCATGGTGGACGCCTCCCGCTTGTAGACGCCGGTGATGGACTTGATTTCGGCGCGGTGTCGGCCGAACACCTTCTCCATCGCGTCAGAGATTTCGCCGACGGTCGCCTTGGCGCGCGCCGCGTCGATCGCGAGCGCGAGCAGATTGCCATTGCCCTCGCCGGCCGAGCGCGTCAGCGCGGCGAGCGCGGCATCGACGTCCTTCTGGTTGCGCTCGCTCTTCAGCCTCGTCAGCTTGTCGATCTGCAGGCGGCGGACATTGGTGTTGTCGACCTTGAGGATGTCGATCGGCGCCTCGTCGGTCGGCTTGTACTTGTTGACGCCGATCACCGCCTGCTTGCCGGCGTCGATCCGCGCCTGCGTCTTGGCGGAGGCCTCCTCGATGCGCAGCTTCGGCAGGCCGGCCTCGATGGCCTTCGCCATGCCGCCGAGCTCCTCGACCTCCTGGATGTGGCCCCAGGCCTTCGCCGCGAGGTCGCGCGTCAGACGCTCGACGTAATACGAGCCGCCCCAGGGATCGATGATCCGCGTGGTGCCGCTCTCCTGCTGCAGGAACAGCTGGGTGTTGCGGGCGATGCGCGCCGAGAAGTCGGTCGGCAAGGCGAGGGCCTCGTCGAGCGCGTTGGTGTGCAGCGACTGGGTGTGGCCCTGGGTCGCCGCCATCGCCTCCACCGTCGTGCGCATCACATTGTTGAAGACGTCCTGCGCGGTCAGCGACCAGCCCGAGGTCTGGCTATGCGTGCGCAGCGACAGCGAGCGTGGGTCTTTGGGGTTGAAGGGCTTGAGCAGCTTCGCCCAGAGCAGGCGCGCGGCGCGCAGCTTGGCGACTTCCATGAAGAAGTTCATGCCGATCGCCCAGAAGAACGACAGGCGCGGCGCGAAGCGGTCGACGTCGAGACCTGCAGCTAGGCCGGCGCGCAAATATTCGACGCCGTCGGCGAGCGTATAGGCGAGCTCGAGATCCTGCGTCGCGCCGGCCTCCTGCATGTGATAGCCGGAGATCGAGATCGAATTGTATTTCGGCATCTTTTGCGAGGTGTACGCAAAGATGTCCGAGATGATCCGCATCGAAGGCGCGGGCGGATAGATGTAGGTGTTGCGCACCATGAACTCTTTCAGAATGTCGTTCTGAATGGTGCCTGACAGCTTCTCCGGCGGCACGCCCTGTTCTTCGGCCGCGGCGACGTAAAGCGCGAGGATCGGCAGCACCGCGCCGTTCATGGTCATGGACACGCTCATCTGGTCGAGCGGAATCCCAGCGAACAGCGTGCGCATGTCGTAGATGGAATCGATGGCCACACCGGCCATGCCGACGTCGCCGCCGACACGCGGATGATCGCTGTCATACCCGCGATGGGTGGCGAGATCGAAGGCGACGGAAAGGCCTTTCTGGCCGGCCGCGAGGTTGCGGCGGTAGAACGCGTTGGAATCCTCCGCCGTGGAGAAGCCGGCATATTGCCTGATAGTCCAGGGCTGGTTGACATACATGGTCGGGTAGGGGCCGCGCAGGTAGGGCGCGATGCCCGGATAGGTCTCGAGGAAATCGAGCCCGGCGAGATCGCCCTCGCCATAAGCAGGCTTCACCAAGATGCCCTCGGGCGTCAGCCACGGCTCGGCGTTGCCTGACGGCGCGGCGGTCGTGGCGCGCTCGAAGGCGACGTCTGCGAAATTGGGAATGCGGCTCATGGTTTCAACCATATCCTCAATCATGATCCGGATGCTGATGGCTGACGATGGTCGCCATCTTCTCCGGTCCGTAATTCTGTTGCGTGGTCTGGCTCGGCAGATTGGCGATGCCCACCACCCAGCCAAGGCGGGATTCGGTGCCGAACTGTCGTGTCGGAATAATCTGGTCAGGACGGTCGAAGGCGCCGGTCATGATCTCGATCCGGTCGCCGTCGATGCGGCCGAAGCTCAGCGGCGTGCCGCAGCCGGCGCAAAAGCCGCGTTCGGCGATGGTGGAGGAGCGGAAGAACGACGGCTGCCCCTTGGTCCAGGCAAAGTCCGTCTTGTTGATGTCGGCAAAGGACGCGAACGGCGCGCCGGCCGCCTTCTGGCACATGCGGCAGTGGCAGATCGAAATCCTGGTTGGCGCCGTCGTGACGCCAAAGCGCACGGCCCCGCATTGGCAGCCGCCGGTGAGAACTGGTTTGCCTGGTTCGGTCATTTCTGTTCCATCCGTCGATAGGCGTCTTGTAGCGTGGCAAGCGCATCGCCTCCGGCGAAGACAAAACCCGTGACGCCAGCGGCCCGCAGCGCCGCCTCGGTCTCGCTCGGGCGGCCTGCCAGATAAATATGTCGCCCGCCGGCCGTTTGCAGGGCCTTCGCTGCAGCTTCGGCGTGTTCCGCATAGACCTTGTCGCTGGAACAAAGACAGGCAAGCTCGGCGCCCGAGGCCTTGAACGCTGCCACCACCTTGGCCGCATCGGCAAAGCCCTCGCTATCGAGGGCTTCGATGCCGCCGGCTTCGAAGAAGCTCTTGGCAAAGGTCGCGCGCGCCGTGAAATCGGCGGCCGTGCCGAAATTGGCCAGGAACACTTTCGGCCGGGAGCCCCGCGCCTTCAGCGCCGCGTCGGATTTGTCACGCAGCGCCTCGAACGGTTCCGCCAGCCGGATCGGCGGCAGCGGATCGAACTTGTATTTCTGCTCGCCGTACGGTGCCAGCTCGACCGGCGTCGCTTTCAGCACCGCGGTCTCGCTCTCGTGCAGGTTCGGAAACTCGCTGGCGCCGGTCAGCACGTCGCGACGCTTTGCGATGTTGGCGTCACGCGCTTTTCGCGCGGCCGCGACCTTGCCCTGAAACAGGCCTTGCTGAAGCGCGGCAAACGCACCGCCGGCTGTCTCGCTCTCCTGGAATAGGGTCCAGGCCGCCTCACAAAGCTGCGCGGTCAGCGTCTCGATGCCGCCTGCGCCGGCGGCGGGATCAGAGACCTTGGCGAGGTTGCTCTCTTCCAGCAGCAGGAGCTGCGTATTGCGCGCCACGCGGCGCGCGAACGGATCGGGCAGGCCGAGGGCCAGCGTATGCGGCAGCACGGTGATCGCGTTGGCGCCGGCCAGCCCCGCCGCGAATGTCGCGATGGTCGCGCGCAGCATGTTCACGTAAGGGTCGCGCTGCGTCAGCATGCGCCAGGCCGTGTCGGCGGCGATGAACAGCGGTTTGGGCGTGAGCCCGCACGCTGTCTCGATGCGCGCCCACAACAGCCGCAGCGCGCGGAATTTCGCCATGGTCAGGAACTGGTCGGCATCCGCGGCAAGCCGCGCATAGACCATGCCTTGCGCGGCTTCGAGCGGAATGCCGGCGCCTTCGATCGCGCGCAGATAAGCGACGCCGCAGGCGAGCACGAAGGCGAGCTCCTGCACCTCGGAGCCGCCGGCATCGTGGATCACGCGTCCGTCGGCGGACGCGAACGGTCCCTTGAAACCAAGCCCGGCGAGGCCCTTGATCGCGCCGGTGACGGCAGGGGCGATCTCCTCCCAGGTATAGGGACTGTGGCCCCACACCGCGCCCGCCGCGAGCGGATCGAGCCCGAAGCGGATGTTGCAGGCGGCGGGATCGAGGCCGCTGCTCTTCACATATTCCGCGACATGGATCGTGGCCATCCGCGATTGCGGTCCGATCTGAAGCTCGAGGCCGATGCCGGCATCGAGATGGATGTCCTTCAAGACCCTTGCGATGGCTTCGGCCGAAGGTTCCAGACCGAACCCGTGAGCGCCGCTGCCGCCGGCGAACACCAGCGCGAGCCCGGTCGCGCCGTTCTCCAGATCCTGCAACGCCTGTGCATTCGCGAGCGCCGCGTCGGGATGGTCGATCCGCTGGATGATTTGCCAGGGGGCGGCGGCCGGTCGACCCACGACGGGCGCGACACCCTTGGCGCGCGGATAGAGCGGATCGATCTTGAGTTCGTCATAGGTCTTGCCGACCAGCTTCTCGAACGGCGCGCCCTTCAGAACGCCGTCGACCAGCTTGCGCCAATCCTCGACGGTCGTCTTGGGAAAATCGGCCGCCAGCGGCAGGTCGTCAGTCACGGAGGTCATGCGGCCAAGGGCTCCCAAACGTATCGTTATTCGCAGGCGAAATTGCCACGGCGGGCCGCCCCTGCAAACGGTTGTTTTTGGTTAACCGGTATCCGGAAGCCGCTCAATGCCTTGCGTCGAGACGCTGGCGAGCCCGTCACGCACTGGAATGCCCGAGATCACGCGGTCGGGTGCAATCTCGGCCAGCGGCACCAGCACGAAAGCGCGCTCGAACAGGCGCGGATGCGGCAAGGTCAGGTCCGGCTTCTGCAAGCTGACATCGTCATAGGCGATCATGTCGAGATCGAGCGTGCGCGGGCCCCAGCGCCGCTCCTTGTTCCGCGTGCGGCCGAATTTCTGCTCGACCTTCTGCAGCACGAACAGCAGCGCGTGCGGATCGAGGTCGGTCTCGATCTCGATGCAGGCATTGATGAAGGGGTCCTGCTGTTCGTCGCCCCAGGGCGGCGTGGCATAGTCCGAGGACCGCGCGATCAGGGCGCCTTGCGCCATGCCGCAGATGTGCGCGATCGCCTTGGCGAATGTCGCGCGGACATCGCCGACATTGCCACCGAGTGCGATCAGCACGCTTGCCATCAGGGGTGCCGCGAGCGGGTCAGCATGATGCCGACATCGTCGAAGATCGCGGCGATCGGCGCATGCGGCTTGTGCACGGTGACCTTCACGGCGCGGATACGCGGGAAGTGCGACAGGATGGCGTCGGCCACCGCGCCGGCGGCGCGTTCCAGAAGCTTGTAATTGGTATTCTTGAACGCTGCCGTCGTCGTCGCCACGACGTCGGCATAGGACACGGTGTCGGCGAGCCGGTCGCTGCGCGAGGGCTCCGACAAGTCGGTATAGAGTTCGAGATCGATGACGAAGCGCTGGCCGACTTCGGTCTCGTGATCCATCACGCCGTGGCGGGCGTGGATCGACAGGCCGGTGACGAAAATCGTATCGGTCATTGCTTGCCCTCGATTGCGTTCGCCACCCGCAGCGCCTGCAAGGTCTCGGCGACGTCATGGGTCCGGATGATCTTTGCGCCGCGTTGCGCGGCGATCAGGTGCGCGGCGATCGAGCCGGCGAGCCGGTCCTTCGGCTCCGATGGCGACACCGAGGCGATGAAGCGTTTTCGCGAGGCACCGACGAGGATCGGCAGGCCGAACATCTCGAATTCGCGCAAGCGCGCCAGCGCGGTCATGCTCTGCTCCGCAGTCTTGCCGAAGCCGATGCCGGGATCGAGCACGATCTTGTCGCGCGCGATGCCGGCCTTTGCGGCGATATCCAGCGAGCGCAGGAAGAACGTCTTCATGTCCGTGATGATGTCGATGGCGGGATCGGCGTCGTCGCGGTTGTGCATGACGATGACGGGAACGCCTCTCGCGGCCACCAGCGGCGCCATGGCGGCGTCGCGTTGCAGGCCCCAGACGTCGTTGGCGATCGCCGCGCCCTGGTCGAGCGCGTAGGCCACCACCTCGGCCTTCATGCTATCGATCGACACCGGCACGCCGAGCGCGACCACGCCCGCCAGCACCGGCTTCAGCCGGGCGAGCTCGTCGTCCGCCGTGACGGCCTTCGCGCCCTTGTAGGGCCGGGTGGATTCGGCGCCGATATCGATGATGTCGACGCCATCCGCGATCATCGCCCGCGCCCGTGCGAGCGCCTGCTCGGGCGCGATGAACTCGCCGCCATCGGAAAAGGAATCCGGGGTGATGTTGAGCACGCCCATCACCGCCGGGATCGGTCGTTCCAGCAGTTTCCGCAGCGCATCTGGCCCGGCCGAGCCGGCCGGCGGGACGGATGGGGAGGGCGAGGCATTCATGCCGCCCGCTTTGCGCGGTCGGGGAGGGGGAGTCAAGACGGGATGGGGCAGCACAACCCTGGTCTGAGACCGTCACCCTGAGGCGCTCGCCTCTTCGGCGAGCCTCGAAGGGCGACCGCCCGGCTCTCTCCGTGCGGATGTGGCGGTGGCCGTGCATCCTTCGAGGCTCTCCACGGGGACGCTTTGCGTCCCGTGTTTCGCACTTCAGGATGACAGAGAGAGCAAGTGAACTAATATGTGATCTTCGGCTGCAGCTTCTTCGCCTTGGCGATGATGTCGCCGACCGACTTCTCGGAAGGCAGGATGCGGAGCAGCTTCTTCTTTTCGTTGGCGTCGCGCATGCTCTGGGCGAGCCTTGCCGGATTCCGATAGGCGAGCTCGCGCACGGTGGTGACGCCGGCGGCGCGGACCAGGCCGACCTTGGCCCGACCCATGCCGGGAATACGCATGTAGTCGGAGACGTTGGCCCATTCCAGCAGCAGCTGCTCGCTGATGCCGGTCTTGGCGGAAAGCGCCTTGCGGCCCTTCACTGTGCCGGCCGCCTCGAGCAGCCCGTCGGTGGTGCGGATGCCCTGCGCCTTCAACTTGTTGGCGGCAAAGACCGACAGGCCCTCAATCTCGGAGATCGGATATGTCATGATACTCGATATGAATTGCCAAAGCTTCAGGCGAACTGGCTGAGGCCCGGCGTCCCCGCAACGATCTTGCCCATCTGATCTGCTCCGATTTTGTCTCGGCCGAAGCGGAAAAGTTCACGGGCGACGTTTTGAATCTCCGACATGCCAAGTCCGAGGCCCATCAGGCGCGTGCCGACAGCCATCAAGCCGCCGCCCATCAGCCGCGACAGTCCGCCGCCGCTCCTGGATGCCTCGATCGCGGCTTCCGCTCCGGGGATCTGATTGATCAGGGCCTGCACGCTGTCGGAAGGACCCTCGTTGCGGAGGAAGCCCAGGATGATGCCGACGCTCTTTTCAGCGACAGCACTATCTATGCTGGCGTTTGTCGCCAGCCGCCCGATCAGCTCGTCCATAAGGCCCGCCCCTCAGCCGGTTTGCTTGCCGGAGTATTTCTTTCGAAAATGATCTTGAGCCGGTGTGATGTGAAATTCAAGCGATGAACGCACGCGTCGTCGCGATTCACCTTCGAACGCGCGAAAAGTGTTGCAGCGATGCAAGAGCGGAGTTGGAATCGGCGAAAAATTGCCGCGTTGCGAACGCCTCGTTCCTACTTTCGGCTGATGTCGTCCGTCCGTTTCCGACTATGTCGCATGTTCGGCCGTGTTGAACCGTTTTAATCGGCGCGCAACATGCGTTAAACTACGGAACTGGTGCATTTGAGTTTCAATACGCGAAACCCGGCAGAGAGATCAGAGAGAATAATGACCGCACAGGACAGCAAGCTCGGCGATACCGACGACAAGATCTTCGTCGGCAAGGGAGACGAGCAGGCATGGCTGACGCTGGCGCTCGCCAATCGCCACGGCCTCGTCACGGGCGCAACCGGAACCGGCAAGACCGTGACGCTGCAAGTGATGGCGGAAGGATTTGCACGCGCCGGTGTTCCGGTCTTCGCGGCGGACATCAAGGGCGACCTCTCCGGCATCTCCGAGGTTGGCGAGGCCAAAGACTTCATCCTCAAGCGCGCTTCCGAAATGGGGCTGAATTTCCAGCCCGACCAGTTCTCGACAGTGTTCTGGGACGTGTTCGGCGAGCAGGGCCACCCGGTGCGCGCGACCGTCACGGAAATGGGGCCGCTTCTGCTCGCGCGCATGCTCGACCTCAACGACGTGCAGGAAGGCGTGCTCAACGTCGCCTTCCGCGTCGCTGACGACAACGGGCTGACCCTCATCGACATGAAGGATCTGCGCGCACTGCTCGACGCCATCGTGCCCGATAGCGCGAAGAAGGGGGCGGACGTGGGGGAGGATCCGCTCGCCGCCATCCGCAAGGCCGCGCAGGGGTTCGGCAACGTCACCAAGGCCACCGTCGGCACCATCCAGCGCCAGCTGCTGGTGCTGGAGAACCAGGGCGGCACCAAATTCTTCGGCGAACCGGCGCTGACGCTGAAGGACTTCATGAAGAGCGACCGCGACGGCCGCGGCATGGTCAACATCCTGGTCGCCGACAAGCTGCTGCAGAACCCCAGGCTTTACGCGACATTCCTGCTGTGGATGTTGTCGGAGCTGTTCGAGGAGCTGCCCGAGGCCGGCGATCTGCCCAAGCCAAAGCTCGTGTTCTTCTTCGACGAGGCGCATCTGCTGTTCAACGATGCGCCCAAGGCGCTGATGGACAAGATCGAGCAGGTGGTCCGCCTGATCCGCTCCAAGGGCGTCGGCGTCTACTTCGTGACGCAAAACCCGGTCGACGTCCCCGACCGCGTGCTCGGACAGCTCGGCAACCGGGTGCAGCACGCGCTGCGCGCCTTCACCCCTCGGGACCAGAAGGCGGTCGCCGCTGCGGCCCAGACCTTCCGGCCCAACCCGAAGCTCGACACCGCCAAGGTGATCATGGAGCTCGGCAAGGGCGAAGCGCTGGTGTCCTTCCTCGAAGGCAACGGCACTCCGGCGATGGTGGAGCGGGTGCTGATCCGGCCGCCGTCGGCTCGCATCGGGCCGATCACGCCGGACGAGCGCAAGGCGATCATGGCTGCGAGCCCGGTGAAGGGCAAATACGACACCGCGGTCGATGAAGAGTCCGCTTACGAGATGATCCAGAAGCGCATCGCCGGCACAGCGGCCACAGCGGACGGTCCGGCTGGCGGAAATGGCGGCGGCCTTCTCGGCCAGATCGGCTCGATCGTCGGCACTATCTTCGGCACCAACGTCAAGCGCGGCCGCCTGTCGACCGGCCAGGTCATTGCGCGGGACGTGACGCGATCGGTCACCAACCAGGTGATCGGCGGGATGGCCGCCAATATCGGCAAGTCTGTCGGCGGCCAGCTCGGCGGCTCGATCGGCCGCACGCTGGTCCGCGGCGCGCTCGGCGGATTGCTGCGGCGGTAGGCGGGCCGCTTTGGGCAATTCCGCTTGCCCCAAAAGGTCGTGGACGCCCAGGCCTTCGCCGCGCCGAAGCGGCTTCGGCCGCGCAGGCGGGACAAGCCCGGCCATGACGCTGTGAAAGCTCAAGTACTCTGCTAGTCACCTCATGTGCCGTTGCCCGAGGCCGCCAACGGTACAATTTCAGGTGAGGGGCTCTCCAAGCCTGCGCCGGTCTGCTACGTCCTGTTCGCCGCCGCACAGGACCACCCCGTGACTCCGCCCGCTCCGTTAGCCAAGCCTGACGCGCCCAGACGCCTGTCGCTGCGCGCGCCGCTGGACCTGTTGTTTCTGTTCTGCTGCGCCCTGCTCACCGCCGACGTGCTCGTTCCCGAGATCTTCGGCAGCGGCAAGACCAAGGATTACCCGCTGTGGTTGTGGGCCGGGCAACAGGTCCTGCAGGGTGAGCCACTCTATCCCGCCACGGCCGTCGAGTATTTCGAGTTCATCTATCCGCCGCTGCCGGCGATCCTGCTGGCGATCCCGAGCTGGTTCGGCAAGATCCCGCTCTATGTCGTCCTGTCGATCCTGAATGCCGTGGCGTGGTGGTATACCGGGACGTTCTGCCAGGTCATGGCCGGCTCGGGGCGCAGCCCCGGCCGCTGGCTGGAGGCGCTGCCTGCCGTCGTCACCGTGCCGTTCGTGTTCGACATGTTCGACCTCGGCCAGCCGAACCTCGTCCTGCTGGCCATGATGCTCTACGGTTTCTGGAGCTTGCGGCATCAACGTCCCTGGCTAGCGGGCTTCATGTTCGCGCTCGCCGCTGCCATCAAGGTGTTTCCGATCGCGGTCCTGCCGTATCTGGTCTGGCGGCGAAAATGGGCGGCGGCCGCCGGCACGGTCGCCTTCACCGGCATCCTTCTCTATGTCGTGCCGGCGCCGATCCGCGGCTTCGAGCGCAACGCGGCCGAGCTTGCGACCTGGTATCAGGGCATGGTCGGAACGAGCTCGGAAAAGGGCTTTGGCCAGCGTGACGAGCAGAACTGGTCGTGGGTCAACCAGTCCCTCATCGCCGTCACGCACCGCCTGGTCCGTCCGATCAACTTCAATCTGGAGGATCCCGGCAAGCCGCCGCGCACGATGAACATCATCGACGTCGATTACAGGACGGCGAACTGGATCGTGCTGGTGCTGTCGGCCTTGCTCGGGCTCGGCTTCGTCGCGATCATGCCGCAGCAAGCGCGGCGAACGGCGCGCTCGGATGCCGAGGAGCTCGCCATCCTGTTCTGCCTGATCACGGTGGCCTCGCCTTTGGCTCGGCAATACTACTTCATGTGGCTGTTCTTCCCGATGACGGTGCTGATGCATCGCGCCGCCTTCGACGAGCGGCCGAATGTGCGTCTCGGAACCTGGCTCGCCCTCGGCGCAGCCGGAATTCTCATGCTGCTGGCGCTGCCGTGGTTTCCAACTGTCCTCCAGGCTTGGGGCAACAATCTCCTCGCGACCGCCGTTCTTGCAGGTAGTCTTGCATGGCACATCCGGCATCCGCCCGTTGCGGCTGGCTCCGAGCCCGCGACGGCGCTAAAACCCGGTACCTCTTGAGACTCGAACGTCAGGACCAACGACCATGGCCAATGCGCAGCTTCAATCCGTGCTCGACCACATCGACAAGGATTTCGACAACAGCCTGGAGCGCCTGTTCGCGCTGCTCCGGATCAAGTCGATCTCCGCCGATCCGGCCTTCGCCGGGGATTGCAAGGCGGCGGCCGAGCATCTCGCCAAGGATATCGCGAGCCTCGGCGTCGCCACTGAAGTGAGGCCGACCGCGGGCCATCCCGCCATCGTCGGCAAGACCGGGGCCGGTGGGCGGCCGCATGTGATCTTTTACGGCCATTACGACGTGCAGCCGGTCGACCCGCTCGATCTCTGGCACCGTCCGCCGTTCGAGCCCGTCGTCACCGACCATGCCGACGGCCGCAAGATCATCGTCGCGCGCGGCGCCGAGGACGACAAGGGCCAGGTGATGACGTTCGTCGAAGCCTGCCGCGCCTGGAAGAAGGTGACGGGCTCGCTGCCGGTCGACATCACCTTTCTGATCGAAGGCGAGGAGGAGGTCGGCTCGAAGAACTTCGTGCCCTTCATCGAGGCCAACAAGGACGAATTCAAAGCCGACTACGTGCTGGTCTGCGACACCGGCATGTGGGACCGCAACACGCCGGCGATCACGACCTCGCTGCGCGGCCTGCTCTATGAGGAGCTGAAGATCACCGCCGCCAATCGCGACCTGCATTCCGGCGTGTTCGGCGGCAGCGCGATGAACCCGATCCGGGTGCTGACGAAAATTCTGGGCGGCCTGTTCGACGACGACAACCGCATCACCATTCCCGGCTTCTATGACGGCGTGAAGGATCTGCCGCCTGATATCCTGGAGCAGTGGAAGAAGCTCAACCTGACGCCGGAGATGTTCCTCAAGCCGATCGGCCTGTCGATCCCGGCCGGCGAGAAGGGGCGCCTCCTGATCGAGCAGGCCTCATCGCGCCCGACCTGCGACGTCAACGGCATCTGGGGCGGCTATATCGGCGAGGGCTCCAAGACGGTGATCCCGTCGCATGCTTCAACCAAGGTCTCGTTCCGCCTGGTCGAAGGGCAGGACCCGCAAAAGATCCGCAAGGCCTTCCGCGACTACGTGACGGGGCGCATTCCCGGCGACTGCAAGGTCGAGTTCGGCGACCATTCCGCCGCGCCCGCCGTCGCGCTCGACTGGAACATGAAGCCGCTCGCCGCCGCCAGCAAGGCGCTCACGGAGGAATGGGGCAAGGAGACCGTGCTGATGGGCTCCGGCGCCTCGATCCCGATCGTCGCCGACTTCAAGCGCACGCTTGGCCTCGACTCGCTGCTGGTCGGCTTCGGATTGGACGACGACAACATCCATTCGCCGAACGAGAAGTACGATTTGAGAAGCTTCCAGAAAGGCATCCGCTCCTGGGCCCGCATCCTCGCGGCGTTGGCGGAGGTGAAGTAGGCGAGCTGTCGTAGGGTGGGCAAAGGCGCAAAGCGCCGTGCCCACCATCTCTTACCAAACGCGAAAGAACGTGGGCACGCTGCGCTTTGCCCACCCTACGGCTCTGCTGTCGTGGCGACTACCGCCCCAAAATAAAAACGCCGCCCGGAATTGGGCGGCGTTTCATTCCAAAAGGCGTAGAGGTTAGTTGGGCGCTACCCTACACCAAATCCCGAAAATCTCAAGACCGGTAGCCCGGGAGCTCGCGGTCGAGCTTGCGCAGCAGCGGCGGCCACACGAGGTTGGTGGCGCGCAGCTCGGCGCGGTCGCGGTTGGCGAGCAGCTCGGTGTTCTTGTCGATCGCGGTATCGTCGACCGGGTAGACCGGCGTGCCGAGCGCGCGCGTGCGCACCTGCATCGAGCAGGCGCGCTCGAGGTGGTACATGCGCTCGAAGGCGGAGGCGACCGAGCGACCGACGGTGAGCGTGCCGTGATTGCGCAGCAGCATGTGGTTGTGGTCGCCGAGATCCTTCTGCAGCCGCGGCCGCTCGTCGTGATCGAGCGCGATGCCTTCATAGTCATGATAGGCGAGGTCGTGGGTGACGAGCTGGGCGGTCTGGTTCAGCGGCAGCAGGCCTTCAGCGCTGCTCGACACCGCGGTGCCGTCGAGCGTGTGGAGATGCAGCACGCAGATCGCGTCCTCGCGCACCTCGTGGATCGCCGAATGGATGGTGAAGCCCGCCGGGTTGATGCTGTATTCGCTCTCGGAGAGCTGGTTGCCGTGCAAATCGACCTTGACGAGGCTCGAGGCCGTGATCTCGTCGAACATCAGCCCATAGGGATTGATGAGAAAATGATGGTCGGGGCCGGGCACGCGCGCGGAGATGTGGGTGTCGACCAGATCGTCCCAACCGTACAGCGCGACAAGGCGGTAGCAGGCGGCGAGATTGACCCGTTGCTGCCACTCGGCCTCCGTCATATCAGACGGCACTTCCTTCAGGCGCGCTTCCGCTGGCGACATGGCTGATCTCTCCGAACATCGTTGTTGCGGGGAGGGAGCGTAGTACCGCTCGTGGCAAGCAGCAAGGCGCGACAAGCGCGCGGCAGTCAAGCGTAGCCCGCATGAGCGGAGCGACATGCGGGACCGCTCTGAGAGGGATCCCGGATGTCGCTTCGCTCATCCGGGCTACGGGAGAAGAATATTACGGCGCCGGGATCGACAGCAGGCTGGAAATGCTGCGGCCGCGGATGTCGTAGACGCGGGCGAACACGACGTCGTCGCGCTTGATCTCCACCATCACGGGCGCGGTGAGGCCCTTGCAGTAGAACTCGCCGAGCGTCATCGCGAAATCGGCCGCGTTGGAATCCCAGCCGATGGTGAAGTCGGGCCCGAGCGCGACCTGGGCGGGGCGCTGCGGACCGCAGACCGCGACCTTCCATTTGCGATTGGTCGGCGGCACTTCCTGGCGTTCGACGATCTGCTCGCGCAGCTCATCCGAGGCCTGCTTCAGCGCGAGGCCCCAATAGTCCAGCATGAAGCGGTCGTCGGCGCCGCGGACGGTGCCGGCGATGTGGTTGAAGTGGGTGTACTGATAGGGATGCAGCCGGATCATCTCGGCGAGCGAGAGCGCGAGGCCAAAGCAGAACGTGGCGAGCACGACCGGCTGCCAGGTGCGGTGATTGGCGCGCAGGCGCTCCATGGCCCAGGCGAAGGCGACGCCGCCGAGCACCGCCATCGGCGGGATCACGAACACGAAATGGCGGATGCCGTTGTACAGCGCCGGCCGCTTCACCATCGCGATCGCGAGCGGCAGGGTTGCGGCGAGCGTCAGCATCAGCATGATGGTCTTGCGCCGCGCCGGCACTTCGCTTCGCGGCAGCATGGCGAAGGTGCCGACCACGGCGCCGGCCGTCAGCACCAGCATCACCTCGGGCAGCTGCAGCGCGAACAGCGTCGGCAGATAGGACCAGGGCATGTCGGGCACGGACACGATCGCGCCGTCGAACATCTCCTTCCACGGCTTCTCGAAGAAGTGCGAGAAGTAGGTCAGCGCCTCGAAGGGATTGCCGGGCTCCATGATCGACCACGGCCAGATCAGGCCCATCACGAGGTAGCCGAACGCGAGGCCAGGCAGCAGCACATAGACGACATGGGCGAAGCGGCGGACCGACTCGCGCAGGCCCTCGCTGCGCAGTTCCTCCAGGAACAGCGGGATGAAGCCGAGCACGGCGTAGACCAGCGCAAGCCCGCCGAGAACGCGGCAGCCCAGCGAAAGGCCGGCACCCAGGCCGACGATCAGGATCGTGCGCGGCGACGGCTTGGGATATTCCTCGGCGAGCCGGACCAGGCCGAGCATCAGGATGATCATGGCCACCGCGAAGGGCGCATCCTTCGGATTCATGAACATGTGGCCGTAGAAGATCGGGCACAGCGCGAGCAGCAGCAGCGAGGCAAGACCGGCAAGGGGTCCGCCGATGCGGCGGCCGAGCCGCCACGTCACCGCAAGTCCGACGACGCCGACAATGGCGCCGACCAGTCGTCGCGTCTCGAACAGCTCGAGCGGAATGATCTTGTGCAGGAGGGCCGCGACCATGTCGAAGCCGCCGCCATACATGTAGAGATTGGCGAAGGAGAGCGCCGCGGTGTCCTTGAAGCCGGAACCGAACATGCGCAGCAGCAAATCGGCATATTCAGCGTGGGTGTAGTCATCCCAGCCGAGGCCGTAGTCGCGGAACGTCAGGCCCGCAATGACCGCGACCGCGGCCAGCACCAGCATGGCGAGATCGTCGCAAGTCCGTTCGACCGAGCGCCGCAGAGGCGTGTCGATCGCCGCAGTCGTGATGGATGTCATGGCTATCGGTGCCCCGGAATCCCCTCTTGGCCCTGCTGGTGCGCGCGGGCCTCAACCCCGGACTCCCTATAGCGCAGTTCCATTACCAAGTAATTGGGCATTATGGCTAAATTCCTGATGCGACGCAGCAATTCCGGTTACTTGAGAGCAGTCTAAGCAGTAGCGAGCCGTAGCTGAAGGGAATGTGAATAAGTCCCTGATTTCCTTCCCTTTAGGAACGCTACCGACAATTCCTCGTTGGCGTGGAACACCGGATGACGGTATCGTGGCGTAGCGGTTGTCGCGTGTGGATGGCGACCGGGGGTGAGTTCGATGAATCTGGCATTGTTGATCGCGGGGATTTTCGCCGTCGTGGCGGGCTTCCTTTCGATCCTGTTTGGCTTCTCCGTCAGGGAGTTCAGCCTCGGCAGCCCCCTCATAATCTCGGGCACGATCGCCGTCTGCTCCGGATTGTTACTGGCCGGCCTCTATGTCGTGGTCACGGAACTGAAGGGCCTCGCGCGCCGGCTGGCCGGTGCGCCGTCCGAGGTTCGGGTCAGGCCCGTGCTGCCGGGCCTCGCCGCATCCGGGCCGGGCCTTGCCGTGCCAGGCGCTGCTGCGCCCGAGCCGATGCCCGCTGCGGCGGCAAGGGGCGAGGCAAGGATCGAGCCGCCACCGTCGCCGCCGCCCGCCGCAGGCCCGCCGCCGTGGCAGAGCGAAGCCGCCGCGCGCGAGCGTCCGCGTGTCGAGACGCCGCCGGTGCCGGAAGCTCCAACGCCGCCCGCGGCTCCGGAAGCGCCGCGCCGGCGCAACCTGTTGTTCGCCTCGACCTCGCGTAAGGAACGGGAGCGTGCGGAGGCGAAGGCCATCGAGGACGCGCCGCCGCAGCTCCCTGCGGAGCCCGGTGAGGCCCTGGATACTCCGCCTGCAAGCTTCGACGATGCCTGGCCGAAGCCGGACCGCATGCGTCCGCCGGAGCCGCCGGCCGCCTTGCGCCGGCCGCCGCCGCGCTCGCCATCGACCTTTGCGGAGGCCGCTCCGCCTGCACCCGAGCCGCCGCCGCCTCCACCGCCACCTGTCGAGCAGCCGCCCGTCACCGTGCTCAAATCCGGAATCGTCGACGGCATGGCCTATTCGCTCTATTCCGACGGCTCGATCGAAGCGCAGATGCCGGAGGGCATGATGCGCTTTGCCTCGATCGACGAGCTGCGCGCCCATCTCGACCAGCGGTCCTGAGCTCTGCCGCGCAGAACTAGAGCGCCGTTGTCGCCACCGTGTCGGTCATCGTCTTGTTTCAGCCGAACGTCCTGTTGACACGGAATAGTTCGGCGTCGTCTATCCCGTGAGGCGCAAGTGGAGGGGCGGGCCGATGTCGGACGCTGGGGCAAGGAATTTCATCGAGCTGACGGCGAGCATCGTGTCGGCCTATCTCAGCAACAATCCGACGCCTGCGACGGAGATTCCGAATCTGATCAGCCAGGTGCATGGCGCCCTGGTGCGGGTGTCGTCAGGTCGCACCGAGACCGCGCCGCTCGAGCCGGCCAAGCCGGCGGTCTCGCTGAAGAAGTCGATCGCGCCCGATTATCTGGTCTGCCTGGAAGACGGCAAGCGCTTCAAGTCGCTGAAGCGCCATCTGCGCACGCAGTACAGCATGACGCCGGAGCAATACCGCGAGAAATGGGGCCTGCCGGCCGACTACCCCATGGTCGCGCCGAACTATGCGGTGGCGCGCTCGCAGCTCGCCAAGCAGATGGGCCTCGGACAGCAGCAGCGGAAGAAGGGGAAGTAGAGCAGCTCGCTCGGTCTCGTAGGGTGGGCAAAGGCGCGCTTGCGCGACGTGCCCACGAATTCTCACCAGTCACACGCAAATCGTGGGCACGCTTCCGCCTTCGCTCTTCGAGCTACGGCGGACAAGCCGCTTTGCCCACGCTACGGAGCTTCTTACGACGCTTCCGCCAGCGCCTCTTTCGCATCGGTCTTGATGCGCTCGACCATCGAGCGCAGGCCGTTGGAGCGCTGCGGCGTCAGGTGATCGCGAAAGCCGAACTCGTTGAACACCGCGATCGCGTCGGTATCGAGGATCTGCTGCGGCGTGCGGCCCGAATAGAGCGAGAGCACGATCGCGACCAGCCCGCGCACGATATGCGCGTCGCTGTCGCCGCGATATTTCAGGATCGGCGCGCCATGGCCGCGGTCGACCAGCTTCTGCAGCCAGACCTGGCTGACGCAGCCGTTGACCTTGTTCTCGGCGGAGTGTTCCGCCTCGGGCATCGGTTCCAGGGTACGGCCGAGCTCGATGACGTACCGGTAGCGGTCGTCCCACTCGTCCAGAAGCTCGAAATTGTCCCTGATTTCGTCGATCGTCGTCATGTTGGCCCGTGTTCCCGTTAGGGCCAATATAAGGATGCGAGGAGATGAAATCGATAGGGTTTGGGCGCTAATTCGCCGCCGCCGGGCCGCGCCATTCCAGCGCGAGGTCGTCCTGGCTCAGGGTATCACGCGGCGCCTCGGCCGACGCGGCATCGCCTTCGCCGGCCATCGCGATCGAGCCGGTATGGTCGGGCGCCTTCTTGTCGTTCTTGTCGTTCTTCTCGTTCTTGTCGTTGGAGATCTGCTCTTTCTTGTCGTTGATGATCTGGTAGATCTTGCGCGCCCCGTCCTGGGCGCGCTGGCCGATGATGGTCGCGGCCTGTCCGCCGACCTCACAGGCCGCCGGCTGGCGCTTGCAGAACTGGGTCATGTCGGAGACGGCCGCGGTCGCAGCCTGCACCGCATCGGCAGCACCGATCTGCGGCAGCTTGTCCGATTCGGGCGTCTTGTCCCTGGGCAGGAGCACCAGCACCAGCCCGAGCCAGAATGTGATGCGGAGCAGAAAGCGCATCTTAGCGACCTGTACGTTCGATCCCGTCCGCGGCGAACTCCGCGGATGTCGGACCTAGCAACTCTCGATAAATCGCAAGTGATTGCCTTGAGCTTAATTCGCGGAAAATTTACGCAAAATTCTTCGAGATCGACGGTGTCGTAAATTTTCGATTGACGCCGGCGCCCCTGCTTTCGCTGGCACGCATATCCACCAATTCGAAACCATGCCGGGATGCGTGAAACCCTGTGTTCACCATCCTCGCCGAAGACGTCGCCAAATCGTCTAAAAAGCCCCGCGATGACCCGGCGTCCGGCCGCACACCGAGCCGCCTTAGCACTCGTTTAAGGTCGCTCTGACACGGTGGCTCAACGACAAGGAGGCGTTGCGGCGCGTCTTCCAAAAGACGATTGAGCCGAAGCGCGAGACCCGTGACAGTTTTGAGTATCATCCGCGATTGTCTCGATGCACTGCTGCATCCCTCCGCGCGTTACGATGCGCTGATGCGGGCGCGTCATCGTGCCTTCATGGCGCCGCGGCTGCTCGGCAGCCTGGCCGCCTTTGCCGCATTCCCGGTCTTCCTCGCCATGCGTGGCGCGCCGAGCGCGGTCGAGGTCGCCGCGTTCGCCTGGTTGATCGCGCCGATCCTGCTGTCCTGGTTCCTGTCGCGCACCGGCCGCTATGAAGGCGCCCATGTGCTGTCGTCGCTGGCGCTCGCCGGCCTGATCATGGTGGTCGCGGGCACCACGGGCGGCATCGAATCATTTGCCGCGGTCTGGCTGGTCGTGGTTCCCCTCGAAGCCGCGCTGTCGGCCTCGCGCCGCGTCGCGGCCTTTGCATCCTTGCTCGCGCTGTCCTGTGCAGGACTCCTGATCCTCGTCGGCCAGCTCGGCTGGCTGCCGGTTGCAGACACCAGCCCTGCTGAACGCGGCGTGCTGATGGCGTGCGGCGTCGTCTCGGCGACGCTCTATGCCGCCGGCCTTGCCTTCGGCGCGGAATCGCTGGCGCGCACCAGCGTGGCGCTGCTCTCGCGTGAGGAGGAGCGTTATCGCCTGCTCGCCCGCAACATGAGCGACGTCGTCTCGCGGCATCGGCGCAACGGTGCGGTGCAATTCATCTCGCCCGCGGCGGAAGCCATGCTCGGCACGCCGGTGGCGCAACTGCTCGGGCATGGCCTGTTCGACCGCGTCCATGTCGCCGATCGCCCGGCCTATCTCACCGCGCTCTCCGATGCCGCGCGCGGCGATGTGCGCAGCATCGAGTTCCGGCTGCGGCGAGAGCCCGACGGTTCGGAGCGCGGTCAGGTCGATTTCCTCTGGGTCGAGATGCGCTGCCGCCCGCTCGACCGGGATATCGGCCAGAATCCTCATGGCGACGTCACGCGCGAGGCCGAAGTCGTCGCCGTGATGCGCGACGTCACCGACCACAAGCTGTCCGAGCAGGCGCTGGATCAGGCGCGCAGTGCCGCGGAAGCTGCCGATGCCGCCAAGACGCGCTTCCTCGCCACCATGAGCCACGAGCTGCGCACGCCGCTGAACGCCATCATCGGCTTCTCCGAGATGATCGCGCAGGAGCAGACCCTGATGCTGGGCTCGGCCCAGCGCCAGGAATATGCCCAGCTCATCAACGATTCCGGCCAGCACCTGCTGTCGGTCGTCAACGGCATCCTGGACATGTCGAAGATGGAGTCGGGTAATTTCGAGATCGCGTCCGAGCCGTTCGCGCCGCGCGCCTCGCTGTTGCATTGCTGCAATCTCTTGGCGCTGAAGGCTCGGGAGAACGGCATCGACCTCATCACCGACGCGCCGCAGGATCTGCCTGTCATGACCGGCGATCCCAGGGCATTCAAGCAGATCGTGCTCAATCTCGTCGCCAACGCCATCAAGTTCACAGAGCGTGGCGGTCAGGTCTCGGTAACCGCTGCCGTGTCGGGCTCGCAGCTGACGCTGCGCATCAGCGACACCGGCGTCGGCATCGCGCCCGACGATCTCAAGCGCATCGGCGCGCCGTTCTTCCAGGCGGGCAAGACCTATCAGCGCCGTCACGAGGGAACCGGCCTCGGACTTTCGATCGTGAAGAGCCTCGTGGCGTTGCATCTCGGCGAATTGACGGTACAAAGCAGATTGGGAGAGGGCACCGCCGTCACCGTCAGGCTGCCGCTCGTCTACACGCCGCCGCAAGTCAAGCCGGTCGAGAGCAAGGTCGCGACGCTGACGCCGGTGCTGCGCCAGGACCTTCAGGACCAAACTCACGACCAGTCTCAGGACCAACCCGCTCTGGTGAAGAAAAGTGCCTAAGAAGTCTGCCAAGGACGAAGCCGCTCCGCGCCGCCGTGGCGCGAAGGCCGCGGTCATCGATGTCGAGACCGAGCGCAACCTCGTGATGCGCGTGCTGCTGCACAGCCCGAAGGACACGCTCGCCGGTCTCGTCGCCGTCGCCGCGATCGGCGCGATCGTTGCCAATGCGCTGTTCCTGCAGACTGGCCGCCATCCGGCGCCGATGTTCGGCACCGTGATCAATCTTCCCGCGCCGTCCGCCGTGGCGCTGTCGAACCCAATGCCGCGTCCGCGCCCGGTCGGCGCCGATACCTCGCCGCTGGAGCCGCGCGCGACGGAGTTCCGCGCCGAGCCGAAACCTGCCGAGCGAGCCGCCGAGAAGCCGCCCGAAAAGCCCGTCGAGGCGACCGCATCGACGCCGCGCGCGGGCAGTGATCCCATGACCAATCTGGTCAAGGCGACGACCTCGACGCCGCCGTCCGCCATGCGTCCGCCCGCGCCGATTCCCGTGCCGCAGAGCCCCGCCGCACGGCGTATCGCCGGCGTGCAGCGCGCGCTGTCCGAATATGGCTACGGCAATTTGAAGATCACGGGCACGATGAGCGGCGAGACCCAGTCCGCGATCCAGAAGTTCGAGCGCGAGCACAAGATGCAGGTCACCGGCCAGCTGTCCGACCGGCTGCTGCGCGAGCTCGGCGCCGCGATCGGTCATCCCGTCGAATAACGCGCATCCCGCTGTCATTGACGCCGATCAATTCCGGGCATCACGCGCCGCCGCGCCCGCGCGCGGGCGATTTGCGTGGGATCAATGACGGCCGACGGCTTTGGGGAACATGATCGCTCATCTTCAACGAAGAAGAGAGATTGTCATGTTCAAGGTCTCGGTTCTGGTCTGGATCATGCTGGGCACGACGCTGGCGGGCGTCAGCCTGATCGTCGTGCTGATGGTGCCGAGTTTCGCCGCCGACGCGATCAGGAACATCCCCTATGCAGTCGCCGTGGGATTCGCGCTTGCGATGCCGCTGTCATATCTCGTTGCGCGCCAGATCAACGGCGGGCAACGTGTAAGCAAGGCGTGACAATCGGACGCTGAGACTGGCGGCGCGCGTCACGCTGGCCTATCGTTCGACTCATGCGTTTGAAATCCAACATATGGGTCGCGGCCTACCTGCGCCGGTGCCAGACCGAGGGCGTGTTCGGCGCGGTGCGTCGTCGCGGGGCCGAGGAGGCGGGCGCGGTGTTCGTGAAGGTGTCGTTGCTCGACGGCCATGCGATGCTCTACGCGCCGGCGCCGCAGACCGTCTATGACGACGGCCGTCCGGTCGATCGCTTCTTCGTGCCGGTCGCGCAGCAACCCCTGCCCGAGCACACGATCGAGGAGCGTCTCGCCAAGGAAATCCGCTTCGATCCGGACGCCTGGATCGTCGAGACCGAGGATCGCGGCGGGCGGCATTTCCTGGAACTGGCGAAGACGTAGCCACCGTCATTGCTTCGTCGCAAGAGCTCCTCGCAATGACGAGCTTGGACGACGCGGGATCTCACTCAGCGCGAGTCGTTCACCGCTCCGAGGACCCGTCGGTGCCGGTGCGGCGCGGCATCGCGCCGGGCTGCACGCCCGGCCGGGTCTGGCTTGCGCCGGCGCGGGCGCGCTGGCGTTCGCCGTCGTGCAGTGACGGCTGGTACTTTGCGCGGGTGACGGCCAGCGTCGAGCCGCGCCAGGCTGCCAGCATGACCAGTGCCGAGCGGTCGCTGAGGCGGTCGTAGAGCCGCGACAGCCGGTACACCTCGTTCACGGACGTGCCGATCTCCGGCTTGAAGAACAGCAGGATGCGCTGGAAGTTCGGGCTCGGCATGTCGAGCGCGCGCGCGGCGACCGCGAGCGCCTCGCCGCCGGAATCGTCGACGATCTGGGCCGCGACGCGCGAGGGCAGGATCAGGCTGTCGCCGAGCTCGAGGGTAAAATTGTCGACGTCGCCCGCGATCGCCGCCATCTCCAGGATCTGAATCGCGCGCTTGGCGCGCACGGTCGGAATGCGGGGCGCGGCCTTCAGCGGGGTCTGCGCCAGATTGTGCAGGATCAGCGCGCGCTCGGAGGCGCCGGCGCGGAAGAACATGTCGTGGATCTCGGCGGCGTCCGTCGGCTGCATCGCCATGTTGGCGGCCATGCGCAGCTCGGCGTCGGTCGGCGTGCGGGCCGGCGAGGGGGCGGGTGCGGGCGTGGCGATCTCGCGGGCGAGCGGAACCCTGCGGCCTTCCTGCGCGGCGACCAGCCCGAGCTTCTGCAGGACCGGGACGGGCGTCGACGGATAGATTGCGAGCTTGGCCTTGATGGCCGCGCGGGTGGCATCGTCGACCTGGTCGATCAGCCGCGTTGCAAGCTCGGTGAACTGGCGCTGCTCGTCGTCGCTGTGGATGCGCGTCTGCACATAGAGGTCGGTCAGCACGCGCAGCAGCGTCGGCCGAACATCGACGCCTTCGCGACGGGAGAGGGACATCAGCCCGTCGAATCCGGGAAACAGCGACTTGGTCATGGAGAGATACGCGACCTGGAAGAGATACTCGTCGCCAGCCTATCGCAGGCTCCTTTAAAGGCTCGTTAAGGAAAACGAGGCGTGAAGCCGAACGCTCGATTTGAAGCGATCTCGTGCCGCAGCGGGACGTCGGCGGCCGGCCCGTGCGGCTACGGTCCGACCGCGACGTTTACACCCCGTTAACCATGAACTGATCTTAATGAATGCATGTTGCATGAGCGCGCCTGGTCGCGCGGCAATTGAAGAGAGCTGACATGGGGACCATCATTGAATTTCCGGCCGGTCGCCGGGTGGGCTCGTCGGGGGATGTCGCTCCGCGCGCGGACATGGGAACGATCCTGATCCTTCCCGTCATCCGTATCGAGCGTGAGGCAGACGAAACCAGCGGCGATCACGGGCCGGAGCAGGGCACAGCGCCGGGGCGCCGTCGTCGCCGTCGCTGATTTCAGGCTTTTGCAATGCCGGACACCATCCGCCAGATCCGGTCTGTTCTATCGGCCATCCTGCTCACGCTGCTGGCTGTGACGCTCGGTGCCTGTAGCGGCGGCGATTTCGGCCGCACCCGCGCTGACATGCGCAGCGACGACATGCATCGCTGGTTAGGGGCCGAAGCCACCGGCAGCGTCGGCCTGACGCCGTCGCAATTCCAGCTCACCGACGAGGAGCGCCAGCTGCGCGACCTCGCCTATCCCATGATCGAGCCGCCGCTGTCACGCCCCGCATGGAAGAGCGTGTTCGGCGACTACAAGGCGATGCCTTCGCCCTGGCGGCAGAAGATCGTGTTCGACCGTACCATGTATGGTCGCACACTGATCGACGAGCCGCACCGCTCGCATTCCTCGCGCTATGCGCAGCTGATCGAGGACGTGCGCAACGACATCACCCGCTTCGAGCCGTTCTTCGCGTCCGCGATCCGCGTCATCGACCTCGACCGGAAGCGCGACGCCAGCATGGCGCGCGTCTCCGCGCTCTCGCCGAGGGAGAGGGACGACGCGGTGGCGCGCATGCAGGAGAACTCGCTGATCGTGCAGTGGGTGCAGCAATGCCTGGAGCAGCGCATCTCTTCCTATCGCTGGGCACTGGAGCGCCTGGTGATCCACGCTCCCGACGGCATGGCCGCCGACGCCGACCGCCTGATCGGCGAGCTCGCCGCCCAGACCGCCAACCCGCCGGTCCAGGCACAACCGCCTTATGGGCGTGCGGTCATCTCGAAGGGCTGAGCTTTTTGCGCGCGCCGCGGCGCTTGGTTCGATCCGGCCGCCGCTGCTTCTGCAGCTTCCCGACAAACTCCTTCAGCGCATCCGCCAGCGGCACCGAGGCGCGGTAGGCGAGGCCGACCTCGCGCTTCACCTTGACCTCGATCTCGCGCACCGCGACATCAAGATTGCCCTTCGCCACGCCTTCCGGGACGATGGCGATGCCGACGCCGGCGGCGACCAGCGCGATGGCCCAGTCTTCCGACTGTGCGATCGCCGCGGTCTGGCGCCGCTGCGCATTGCGGCCGAAGAATGCGCTCTGCTCGCAATGGCAGCGATCGATCAGTGGCACGCCGGCAAGGTCGGCGGTCCGGAGCTTGTCCTTCAGCGTCAGCGGGTGCGACGGCGGCAACGCGGCGACATAGCGCTCGCTCCACAGCGCGACGAAATGCTCGTCATCGCGCACCATGGTCTTGGCGATGATCCTCGCATCTGCGCGCTCGTCGCTGCCGACGAGGCGAAGCGCGATGTCGCTACGCGCCGTCAGCGGTTTCAAGAGCGCGATGGTCCGGGGCACGTCGAGCGTGCGCATCAGGCCCAGCGTCACCGTGGTCTTCGTGCTAGGCTTTTTGAACAGGCTGCGCGCGGCATCGGCCTCGTCGATGATGCGGCGGGCCAGCGTATGAAACTGCTCGGCCGAGGCAGTGGGCGCGACGCCCTTCTTGTGTCGGATGAACAGCGTGGTGCCGAGCTCCGCCTCCAGATTGGTGATCGCGGTCGAGATCGACGGCTGCGACACGAAGCAGGCCCGCGCCGCCGCGGTCAGATTGCGCTCGCGGTAGACGGCGGCGAAGTAGCGAAGCTCGCGGATATCCATAGGATTGGCCTAGAGATAATATCAATATTCGATATTTTACCTATGGATCGAGCCATGACAAGAGCGTCCTGCTCACGAACACCGGCAGGGATACGCGATGAAGATCCACCATCTCAACACCGGCACGATGTGCCCGATAGGCCGCCGCCTGGTGAACGGCAGCGGCAGCTTGTTCCAGCGCGCCCGCCTGGTCTGCCACTGCCTGCTGATGGAGACGAATGACGGGCTGGCTTTGGTCGACACCGGGATCGGCCTCGATGACATCGCATCGCCTGAGCGGCTGGGGCGGCGCTGGGTGAGGCAGACCGTGCCAAAGCTGGATCCCGCGGAGACGGCAGCCGAGCAGGTGAGGGCGCTCGGCTATTCACCGAACGACGTGCGTCACGTGCTGCTGACGCATCTCGACCGCGATCATGCCGGCGGCGTGCCCGACTTTCCCGATGCCGCGATCCACGTCCACCGCGCCGAATACGACATGGCGGTGCTGCGCAAGCCCGCGCCGCCGGAAGGCCGCTATGTCACGGGGCAGTGGGGCCACGGTCCGCGCTGGCAATTCTACGGTGAAGCCGGCGAGGACTGGTTCGGCTTCAAGGGCGTGCGCGCGCTCGGCGACAAGGAGGCGGACATCCTGATGATCCCGCTTGCCGGCCACACGCTCGGCCATTGCGGCATCGCGGTGCGCTCGGGCGAGACATGGCTGTTGCATGCCGGCGACAGCTACTTCCACCATGCCCAGCTCGACGCGTCGCCGCGCATGCCGTTGATGCTCGGCTACTTCCAACGCCGCGGCGACATGGACCGCGCAATGCGGATCGCGAACCAGGCGCGGCTGCGCGCGCTGAAGCGCGATCACGGCGGTCGCGTGAGCATCGTCAACAGCCACGATCCCGCCGATTACGAGCGCTGCCGGTGCGGGATCCACGGAGCGATCAAAGCCCGAGCAGTCAGCCCGTCGACTTGACTCTCGATCGGCCTGAGACCGGCCCGGCGACCGCCACCTCCCGCGTGATCCACTCGGCGAAGACGCGGATCGGTCGCCGCTGCTGGCTCGCGCGCGGGAACACCAGGTGATGGCCGATATAACGGATGTCGACGGAGCGTCCGGCGAGGGGGGCAACCAACCGCCTTGTGGCGATCTCGCGTTCGGCAAGCCGGGTTGACTCCAGCGTCACGCCGAGGCCGCTCGACGCCATCGCGATCGCCAGAAAGCTGCGATCGAAGCGCATGCCGTGAATGGCAGGCGCTTCGAGTCCGTTGGCGGTGAACCATTGGTGCCACTGCACCTGCTTCACTTCCGAGCGGATCAGCACCTGATCGAGCAGGTCCTTCGGCTTGCGGATCTTCTTCGCGAGCTCGGGCGTACAGAGCGGCGTCACGATCTCTTCGCCGAGCGGAATGACCTCGACACCCTCGGCTCTCGGCTGCCCGTAGACGATGTCGATGTCGAAATCGTCGTTGCTGAACCGGGCATATTCCGTGCTGGCGGCGAGCCGGACCTCGAGCTGGGGCTCTGCGGCCATGAAACGGGCGAGGCGCGGGGCGAGCCACTGCGCGGCAAAGCTCGGCGCGCAGTGCACCCTGAGTAATTGCGGGCCGCGGCCCGCGACCTCTTCGATCCCGCGCCGCAGATTGTCGAAGGCGGCGCCGGCATGACGCATCAGGTTCTCGCCCGCCGGCGTCAGACGGACGGCGCGGGCGCTCCGCTCGAACAATATCGTGCCCATCGCGCTTTCGAGCTTGCGGATGGCGTGGCTCACCGCGCTCGGCGTCAAATGAAGTTCGTTCGCCGCATCCCGGAACGAGCCGGTGCGTGCGGCCGCCTCGAACGCGCGGATGGACGATATCGGAATACTGGACAGCAGCATCCGACGAGTGAACCAAATTCACCTATGCAAGACAACAGCGCGTTTGTCGGAAACGGGGCAGGGGCATAATCAACGGGTCAAGAACAATGGCGCCGTCGGTGCCGGCAACAGCCGTTCAGGGAGGATCACAATGCTGCTACGCGGCAAGACAGCCATCATCACCGGAGCGGCCTCGCCGCGGGGCATCGGCCTTGCAACGGCCCGCCGCTTTGCGGCCGAAGGCGCGCGGGTCGCCATTCTCGACATCGACGGTTCGGCCGCGGAAGCCGCCGCGCGCGGGCTCGAATCCGGCACTGGCGAGCCGCATCTTGGCCTCGCCTTGGACGTCACCGACAAGCAGGCCTGCATCAAGGCCGTTGAAGCGGTCATCGCTCGGTTCAGTCAGATCGACATCCTCATCAACAATGCCGGCGTGACGCAGCCGGTGAAGCTTCTCGACATCACGCCTGAAGACTGGAACCGTATCCAGGACGTCAACCTCAAGGGCATCCTGTTCCTGTCGCAGGCCGTGATCCCGCATATGCAGAAGCGCAAGAGCGGGTCGATCGCGTGCATGTCGTCGGTCTCCGCGCAGCGCGGCGGCGGTATCTTCGGCGGACCGCATTACTCGGCGGCGAAGGCCGGCGTGCTGGGACTCGCCAAGGCAATGGCTCGCGAATTCGGGCCCGACGGTATCCGCGTCAATTGCGTGACGCCGGGCCTGATCGGCACCGATATCACCGCAGGCAAGCTCACCGACGAGATGCGGACGAAGATCCTCGAGGGCATACCGCTCGGCCGCCTCGGCGAGGCCACCGACGTCGCGGGTATCTACACCTTCCTCGCCTCGGACCTGTCGGCCTATGTCACCGGCGCGGTCATCGATGTGAACGGCGGCATGCTGATCCACTAGCCGAGGAGGGGAGAACGATCATGGCAACACCGACGCTCACAAACGCGCCGACGCTCGCACAGCGGGCCCGCAACATCCGCCGCAACGCCTTGCTGATGGGCGAGGTTCAGGGCCAGGGTTATATCGCCCAGGCGCTCGACATCGCCGACGTGCTGGCGGTGGCCTATTTCCACGCGATGCGCTTTCGCGCCGAAGATCCGGTCTGGGAAGGCCGCGACCGTTTTCTGCTGTCGAACGGACACTATGCGATTGCACTTTATGCGGCGCTGATCGAGGCCGGGATCATTCCCGAGGCTGAACTCGAAACCTACGGCTTCGACGAGAGCCGACTGCCCATGTCGGGCATGGCCTCCTATACCCCGGGCATGGAGATGTCCGGCGGCTCGCTCGGCCTTGGCCTCGGCATCGCCGTCGGCATGGCGCTCGGGCTGAAGCGGAAGAACTCGGCGGCGCGGATATTCACCCTGTTCTCGGACGGCGAGCTCGACGAGGGCTCGAAATGGGAAGCCATCATGTCTGCGGCCCATCACAAGCTCGACAACATCATCGCAATCGTCGACGTGAACAATCAGCAGGCCGACGGTCCCTCCAAGCAGATGCTCGGCTTCGAGCCGCTGGTCGATAAGCTCGAGGCCTTCGGCTGGTTCGTGCAGCGCGTCGACGGCAACGATCTCGATGCAGTGGTGGGGGCTTTCGATGCCGCGACGGCGCATGCCGAGCCGAAGCCTCGCATGATCGTCGCCGACACCTTGATGGGCAAGGGCGTTCCCTTTCTGGAGCAGCGCGAGAAGAACCATTTCATTCGCGTCGAGCCGCATGAATGGCAGCTCGCGCTGTCGGCCTTGAACGCGGGAGACCAGCCATGAAGTCCGCAGGATCCACCCCTTCGGCAAAGCCGCGCCTCACCACCTCGGCCATGATCGCCTCGATCGCGGCGGAGGGCCAGCGCACCAAACCCGCTCCCTTCGGCCACGCGCTCGTCGAGCTCGCCCGCAGCCGCGGGGACGTGGTCGGGATGACCGCCGATCTCGGCAAATACACCGACCTGCATATCTTCGCGCAGGCCTTCCCCGATCGTTACTACCAGATGGGCATGGCCGAGCAGCTGCTGTTCGCCGCAGCCTCGGGGCTCGCCGCCGAAGGCTTCATGCCGTTCGCAACGACCTACGCGGTGTTCGCCTCGCGGCGGGCCTATGACTTCATCCACCAGACCATTGCGGAAGAAGACCGCAACGTGAAGATCGCCTGCGCGCTGCCCGGCCTGACCTCGGGTTATGGACCCAGCCACCAGGCGGCCGAGGATCTCGCCCTGTTCCGTGCGATGCCGAACATGACGGTGATCGATCCCTGCGATGCGCACGAGATCGAACAGGTCGTGCCGGCGATCGCCGCGCATCGCGGGCCGGTCTATATGCGCCTGCTGCGCGGCCAGGTGCCGCTGGTGCTCGACGAGTACAATTACCGGTTCGAGCTCGGCAAGGCAGCCTTGCTTCGTGACGGCAGCGACGTCCTGGTCATCTCCTCGGGCATCATGACCATGCGCGCGCTGGAGGCGGCCCAGGCCTTGTCGGATGACCGCATTGGTGCGGCGGTCCTGCACGTTCCGACCATCAAGCCGCTCGACACCGAAGCGATCCTGCGCGAAGCGGGCAAGCCCGGCCGCCTCGTCGTCGTCGCCGAGAACCACACCGTGATCGGCGGGCTCGGCGAGGCCGTGGCGACGCTGCTGATGCGCTCGGGGGTTCATCCCGCGTTCCGCCAGATCGGACTTCCCGACGAGTTTCTCGCCGCCGGCGCGCTGCCGACCTTGCACGACCGCTACGGCATCTCGACTGCGGAAGTGAAGCGGCAGATCAAGGATTGGCTGCGCTAGCAGCCCGCCCTCCCGATCCACGACCGACATGCTTCGCAGCGCCGCTGCGAAGAACGACGGCTGCTGTCCAATGCCGGCGCATCGAGAGCCGGCCAGCAGCAACACGGGCGGTGAAGAGCCGCCTTTAGATCAACCAATCCACGCTCGACAGGAGGAAACGATGACCTTGCGCAAGCCGATAACCCTGAGCCGCCGCAAGTTGCTCATGGCCGGCGCCGCGGTGCCGCTATGTGCCATTCTCACCCGCCCGGCCTCGGCCGCGGAATTCACCTACAAGCTCGCGACGGGGCAGGATCCGACGCATCCCGTCAACATCCGCGCCAAGGAAGCGGCCGACCGCATTCGCGAGGCGACGAGCGGCCGGCTCGAGATCAACCTGTTTCCGGCCAACCAACTCGGGTCGGATACCGACCTGTTGACGCAGGTCCGCAACGGCGGCGTCGAGTTCTTCAACCTGTCCTCGCTGATCCTCGCGACGCTGGTGCCGGCTGCAGGCATCGTCAACCTCGGCTTTCTCTTCACGAACTATGACGCGGTCTGGAAGGCGATGGATGGCGAGCTCGGCGCCTATATCCGCGCGCAGATCGCGCGGACGCCGATCATGGCGGTGTCGAGCCCCTGGGATAACGGCTTCCGCCACGTCACGTCCTCTGGTCGCGAGATCAGGACACCGGACGATCTCAAGAATTTCAAGCTGCGCGTGCCGGCCGCCCCCAATCTGACATCGTTGTTCCAGGCGCTCGGGGCAGGCCCCGCGCCGATCAATTTCAACGAGGTCTACTCCGCGCTCCAGACCAAGGTGGTCGACGGTCAGGAAAATCCGCTGCCGATCATCGCGACGGCCCGGCTGTACGAGGTGCAGAAGACCTGCTCCCTGACCGGACACGTCTGGGACAATTACTGGATCCTCGGCAACAAGCGCGCTTTCGAAAAGCTGCCGAAGGATGTGCAGGGGATCGTGACGCGCGAGCTGGATCGCTCCGCCAACGACGAGCGTGCGGACGTTGCCAAGCTCAGCGAGTCCTTGCGCGCCGATCTGACCGCAAAGGGCATGCAGTTCATCGACGTCGACCGCGGCGCGTTCCGCCAGGCCCTGGCCAAGACCAGCTTTTACGCCGACTGGAAGGCCAAGTTCGGCGATGAGGCCTGGGCTCAGCTCGAGAAAGCGGCGGGCAAGCTGTCATGACCGCGATCAACCATATGCCTGGGATCGATCAGGGCGCCGCGGTCGCAGTGCCTCAATCCGGTGTGCACCGCTGGGCCGTCGCGGCCAACAGGGTGCTTGGTCATGTGGTTGCGATCCCGGCGGCACTCCTGGTGCTCGCCGAGATCGTCGTTTTGTCGGCCGGCATCGTCGGGCGATATGTCTTTCACGCTCCGATCATCTGGGCCGATGAGCTCGCCGGCATCCTGTTCCTGTGGCTCGCCATGCTGGGATCGGTGATCGCGTTCCAGCGCGGTGAGCACATGCGGATGACGGCCATCATTGGCATGCTCCGTCCCGGCGCACGTGCTTTCCTGGACGTCGTTGCCGCCGCGGCATCGCTGGCGTTCCTGTTGTTGGTGATCCATCCCGCCTACGAGTTCGCGGCCGACGAGGTGTTCGTCACGACGCCGGCGCTCGAAATCGTCAACAGTTGGCGGGCTGCCGCGTTACCCGTCGGCATCGGATTGATGCTGGTCGCGGCGGTCCTGCGGCTCGCCCGCATCTCGAGCCTGCGCAGCCTGCTCGCGGCCGCGGTGCTCGTCGCAGGCATCATCACCGCGCTCGTTCTCATCGCGCCGGTGTTGAAACCGCTGGGCAATCTCAACCTGCTGATCTTCTTCGTGGTCATCGTCGGCGCCATGGTGCTGGCGGCGGTGCCGATCGCCTTTGCCTTCGGTCTTGCTACCGTCGGCTATCTGGCGCTGACGACGAATACGCCCGATGTGGTCATCATCGGGCGCATGGACGAAGGCATGAGCCATCTGATCCTGCTGGCTGTGCCGCTCTTCGTGTTCCTCGGCCTGCTGATCGAGATGACCGGCATGGCGCGGGCCATGGTCGGCTTTCTCGCCAGCCTGCTCGGCCACGTGCGCGGCGGCCTGCATTATGTGCTGGTCGGCGCGATGTACCTGGTGTCGGGCATCTCCGGCTCGAAGGCGGCCGACATGGCCGCCGTGGCGCCGGTGCTGTTTCCGGAGATGACCAAGCGCGGCGCCAGGCCCGGTGATCTCGTCGCGCTGCTCGCGGCGACCGGGGCCCAGACCGAGACCATTCCGCCGTCGCTCGTGCTGATCACCATCGGCTCGGTGACGGGAGTGTCGATTGCGGCGCTGTTCACCGGGGGGCTGCTGCCCGGCATCGTGCTCGCCGTCGGTCTCTGCGCCGTGGTCTGGTGGCGATACCGGGGCGAGGACCTGTCGCATGTGAAGCGGGCGACGGGGAGGGAGATCGGCCGCGCCTTCGTCATTGCCATTCCGGCAATGGCGCTGCCCTTCGTCATCCGCGCCGCGGTGGTCGAGGGCGTCGCCACCGCGACCGAAGTTTCGACCATCGGCATCGTCTACTCGGTTCTCACCGGGCTTCTGATCTATCGTCAGTTCTCCTGGCGCCGGCTTTATCCAATGTTGGTGGAGACGGCGTCACTGTCAGGCGCGATCCTGCTGATCATCGGCGCTGCGACAGGGATGGCGTGGGCTCTGACCCAATCGGGCTTCTCGGCCTCGCTTGCAAAGTTCATGACGGCTCTGCCGGGCGGAACGCCTGTCTTTCTCGGCATGACCATCCTCGCCTTCGTCATTCTGGGCAGCGTGCTGGAAGGCATCCCCGCCATCGTCCTGTTCGGGCCGCTATTGTTTCCGATCGCCCGCCAGGTCGGCGTGCACGAAGTGCACTACGCGATGGTCGTCGTGCTCGCGATGGGCATCGGCCTGTTCGCCCCGCCATTCGGCGTCGGCTATTACGCGGCCTGCGCCATCAGCCGCATCAGTCCCGACGAGGGTATCAAGCCGATCGTCGGCTATATCGTCGCCCTGCTGATCGGCACGCTGATCGTCGCGGCAATTCCGTGGATCTCAACCGGCTTCCTGTGACGCGGAGACGGGCGGCGCTCAGCGCTGCCCGTCATGCACGGAGATCTCGGATGCCTTGAGGCCGCCGATGCGCGCGTGGGG
This sequence comes from Bradyrhizobium sp. CIR48, assembly GCF_014198315.1. Classification (NCBI taxonomy): domain Bacteria; kingdom Pseudomonadati; phylum Pseudomonadota; class Alphaproteobacteria; order Hyphomicrobiales; family Nitrobacteraceae; genus Bradyrhizobium; species Bradyrhizobium sp. CIR48. The sequence goes on along the minus strand of NZ_JACIHG010000005.1, from coordinate 94,299 downwards.
GCGGCCGCCGGTCGCCATCACGAGGCCGAAGGCGATCTCGTCGCGCCGCGGCGCATCCCACAGCGTCATCTCCGCGGTGCCGAAATGGCTGCGGACATAGGCGGCATGGATGTGGCCGAGCGGCACCATCAGGCGGGTGCCGGGACCGCCGATGGTCTTCGCCGCCGGCACGATCGCCTTCGGTTGTCCCAGTACCTCGCGCATGCCATGGCCGCCGGCTTCATGCCAGACGGCGCCTTGCTCGAGCTCGCCGTCCTCGCCGACGATGATGCCTTTGCCATAGGCTTCGATGCGCTCGGCGCCGCCGAGCTGTGCGATCAGCGCGCTCGCAAGCTCGCGCCCGAGCTGACGCAAGGACGCCTGGAACGGCATCAGGTCCGGCTCATAGCGGCCGGCGAAGGGATTGCGGATCACCGCAATGGCGGTTCCGACCAGCAGCGGCTTGTCCAGCCGGGGCCCGCGCTCATGCCAGATGGTCTCGACGCCGAGCGCGGTCTTGCGAATATCGTAGGACGACATGCTGAAGCTAGGCCTCGTCCACGACGGGATTGCTGAGCACGCCGATGTTCTCGATCTCGACCTCGACCACATCACCTGGCTTGAGGAAGATCGGCGGCTTGCGGGTGAAGCCGACGCCGGCCGGCGTGCCGGTCGCGATGACGTCGCCGGGGACGAGATCGAAAATGGTCGAGCAATATTCGATCAGCCGCGGGATCGAGAAGATCAGCATCGAGGTGTCGGAGGACTGCACGGTCGCGCCGTTGACGCGCGTCTCGAGCTTCAGCTTGGTGGGATCGCCGACCTCGTCCGGCGTGACCAGCCACGGTCCGAACGGGCCTGTGCCGACGAAGTTCTTGCCGGAGGCGATCTGCTGGGCGTGGCGCTGCCAGTCGCGCACGCTGACGTCATTGTAGATCGAATAGCCCGCGACGTGATTCCAGGCATCGGCCTGGCTGATGTGACGGCCGCCCTTGCCGATGACGACGGCGAGCTCGCCCTCCCAGTCGAAATTGTTCGAGACCTTCGGCCTGATCACCGGCGCGTTGTGCGCAACCTGGGACCGCCAGACCCGCAGGAAGATCGGCGGGAATTCCGTGATCTCGCGCTTCATGCCGAACGCCACGGCTTCGTTGTGGTGGTCGAGATAGTTGCGCACGGCGCAGACGATCTTCTCGGGCCGCGGAATCACTGGCAGGTATTTGACGTCGCTCAGCGCCAGCGTCGGCTTGTGCCCGGCGACGATCGCCTCGCGCTTGGCGTAGTCATCGCTGCCGAGAAAATCCGCAAGCGTCGGGTACTGAGGCAGGGCGCGGCCCAGATCCACCACGCGGTTTTCGACAACGGCGCCCCAGCTTTCCCGATTTCCGTCCAAAAACGACAGCAGCTTCATGGTTTCGCCCCAAGGGTTCCTATTTTCGATAGGGTGTATTATTTTCGAAAATGAGGCCGGGCGCAAGCCCGCCACGTGAAAATGCAGGTCGCCTATTCGGCGTCGAGCAGATGGCCGGCATATTTGGCGACGTTGTCGGAGGTCGAGCGGATATGGGTCTCGATCAACTGCACGGCGAGATCCGCGTTGCGCGAGATGGCGGCCTGCATGATCGCCTGGTGCTCGCCGGCCTTATCGCGCGGGCGCGGCCGGAAATTGGCGGAGAGATGCCGGTAGCGCTCGGCACGATCGAACAGCTCGGCGCGAATGGCGAGCAGCGTCGCCGAGCCGCAGGCGGAGACCAGCGCCTGATGGAACTGGCGATGCGCGATCTTCCACTCGGGATCACGCAAGGGGTGCTCGGGATCGCGCTGCTCGATTCGCTTCAAGCGATGCAGCGTGGAGATCACCGCGATTTCCCAGTCGTCATCGCCCCGCTCGATCGAGCGGCGGATCAATTCCACCTCGATCAGCACCCGCGCATCGGTGACCTCCACCAGATCCTGGCGGCTGACCGGCGCGACGCGAAAGCCGCGCTGCTCCTGGGCCTCGACCAGGCCTTCGGCGGCGAGCGCGGTCAGCGCCTCGCGCAGCGTGGTGAAGCTTGCGCCGAACCGCTCGCGCAGCACGTCGAAGCGCAGCGGCTCGCCGGGCGGAAGGGCGCAGGCAATGATCTCCTCGCGCAGCCGATGCGTGATGTCGGCGGCGATGGTCTTGCCGAATTCCTTGCGGGGGCGGATGGCGCTCTCGGGCATGGGGATCTGTCGCTGAATCGATGCCTCAACATGCCGCGCTAACGAGCATCTTGCAATAATTTTCGTAAACGGTATGATTTTCGAAAATATGGTCTAGGGAGCGCGTGAAGTCATGAGGGCGGTGCTGGTGCGTCAGCCAGGTGGGCCGGATGCACTCGAGGTGGTCGAGCTTCCTGTGCCTGTGCCCGGAGCCGGCCAGGTGCAGATCCGGGCCGAGGCGTTCGGGGTCGGTCAACCCGACGTGCTGATCCGGCGCGGCGTCTACAAATGGATGCCGCCGTTGCCGGCCAATCCCGGCAACGATGTTGCGGGGCGCATTTCTGCGCTCGGGTCCGGCGTCGAGGGACTTGCCCTCGGCCAGAAGGTGCTGCTCAGCGCCCGCGATCTGTCCCAGCGCGGCGGCTGCTATGCCGATTACGTGGTCGCGCCCGCGGATGCCGTGCACGCGCTGCCCGACAATGTCGATCTGGAGGCCGCCGTGTGCCTGTCGAACTATCAGGTCGCTTACGCACTGCTGCACGAATGCCGCCATCCGCGCGCGCCCGCAAGCGCGCTGGTGATTGGCGCGGCCGGCGGCGTCGGCACGGCGCTGGTGCAACTGGCCAAGCTTGCCGGGATGACCGTCATCGGCACGGTCTCCACCGAAGATAAGGCTGCATTCGCCAGGGCGAACGGCGCCGATCATGTAATCTTCTACCGAAGCGAGGATGTCGTGGCGCGCACCCGCGAACTGACGAATGGCGAGGGCGTCGGCCTCGTGCTCGATCACGTCTGCGGTCCCGAGTTCACCTCTCATCTCGGCGCGCTCGGCAAATGGGGCACGCTGCTGTCGTACAACGCCTTCGCCGGATTGCCGGAAGAAAACCTGATGGCGGCGATGCGCGATCATCTCGACATCTGTCCGGCGATACGCTGCTTCTCCTTCCACATCTACGACCACGATCGTGACGGACGCCGTGCCCTGATGCGCAGCGTGATCGAGGCCTTGAGCCGCAATGCGATCAAGCCGGCGATCTCGGCGGTACTGAAGCTCGACGAGGTCAGGAAGGCCCATACGCTGCTCGAGCAGGGCTCCGCGCTCGGCAAGATCATCATGATTCCATGAGGGGGTGAACCGCACGATGAGCACACAAGCACCCATTGCACGTTTCACCCGGCTGCGGCACGCGACCTTCACCTCGCCCGATCCAGAGCGGCTGCTCGACTATTATCGCGGCGTGATTGGACTTGGCCTCGTGGCCCGCGATGGCAACCGCATTTTCCTCGCCAGCGATTCCGAGCAGCTCTCGCTCGTGATCGAGCCCGGCGATGCCGCGCTGAGCAGCATCGCCTTCGAGATCTCCCCGGAGGTCCAGATCGAGGCGCTGGGCGCCGCGCTCAAGCAGGCGGACTTGCGGCCCGAGCTTCGGAGCGATCCCTTGCCTGGTGTGTCCCGGCTGCTGTCGTTTAGCGATCCCGAAGGCACACGTTTCGAGTTGATCCAGGGCTGGACGCCGACGCCCGCCCAGGAGCGGATCGGCGGGCTCGCTGTCGCCAAGCTCGGCCATGTCGCGCTTCGCACGCCCGATCCGAAAGCCGCTTCGGAGTTTTACGCGAATGTGATGGGGCTGCGGGTCTCCGACTGGATCGAGGACCGCTTCGTGTTCATGCGCAGCGGCTTCGAGCATCACACGCTCAACTTCGCGCTCGCGCCTGACCGCGGTCTGCATCACATTGCTTTCGAGCTGCGCGGCCCCGAACACATGCATCGGGCCTGCGACCATCTCGCGCGTCACAAGCTCCCGGTGCTCTGGGGACCGGTGCGTCACGGCCCGGGCCACAACACGGCGATCTATCACCGCAATCCCGATGGTCATCTGGTCGAGCTGTTTCATGACCTCGATCGGATGGTGGACGAGGAGCTCGGCTATTTCGAGCCGCGTCCCTGGCATCGCGATCGTCCGCAGCGGCCGAAAGTCTGGGTCGGGCTGCCGCGCGACGTCTGGGGCATGCCGCCATCGCCTGAATGCACGGAGTTCGCGCGCTAGCGGATGTGAGGTCTAACGGAAGATCGCCGCACGCGCGGCCAACGACATAACAATTAAGGGAGGATGCATCCATGCGTCGGATGAAGCGGCTTGCTGCGGCCATTTTTCTGTTTGGTGGTTGTCTCGCGACCATCCCGGCATCGGCGGACAATTATCCGTCGCGCCCGATCCGCCTGCTGCATGGCTTTGCCGCCGGCGGCGCGGCCGACACGCTCTCGCGCATCATTGCCGACGGGCTGTCGAAGAAGCTCGGGCAGCCCATCATCGTCGAGGCCAAGCCGGGTGCCGGCGGCAACATCGCGGCGGACGCGATCTCCAAGGCGGCGCCCGACGGTTATACGCTCGGCCTCGTCACCGGCGCGCACGCGATTTCCGCGGCGACCTACAAGAGCCTCGCCTACCAGCCGGCCGAAAGCTTCGAGATGATCTCGACGCTGGTCTACTACGCGCTCGTCATCGCCGTCCGCAACGACTACCCCGCAAAATCGCTGGGTGAGCTCATTTCCATGGCCAAGGCAAAGCCGGGTTCACTCAGCTTCGGATCGGTTGGTTTCGGCAGCACGCATCATCTTGCCGGCGAATTGCTCAACGCCACCGCCGGCATCGAGATCGTGCACGTGCCGTATCGCGGCGATTCCCAATCCGTCACCGCGCTGCTCGGTGGCGACGTTCCCGTCATCGTCGGCACGCCCGTGCTGCTGGCCCCGCAGATCCAGAGCGGCGCGATCCGCGGCCTGGCCGTGACTTCGCCGACGCGCACCGCGCTGTTGCCCGATGTTCCGACCGTGCAGGAAGCCGGCATCAAGGGCTACGACGTGCGCACCTGGGCAGGCCTCTTGGCGCCCAAGGGAACGCCGCCTGCCATCATCGCCGCGCTCAATGCCGCGACTCTGGAGTCGCTCGGGGATCCCGAGCTCAGGCAGCGTCTGGAGACGGCCGTCGGCGGCGAGGTCCGCGGCAGCTCGCCGGAGGAGATGAAGAAGCTGATCGGGACCGAGATCGCCAAATGGACCGGCGTGGTGGAGCGGGCGAAGATCCCGAAGATCTGAGCCGGGCCGGCGGCAGGGCCGGTACCGGCCGGCCCCTGCTCACGAATGCTTGATCCGGATCAACAAGCGCCACCGGCACCGGGATATGCTACGAGGATACGCTGCGACCTTGATAAGGGTAACTCGATAAAGATGCGCCTCGTTCGTACCATCCTGGCATTCGCAATCGCCATATCCCTTGCGATGCTGCCCGTTGGCGCGTCCGCATCCGGGCTTGCCATGTCGTCGGACGACATGCAGGCGACCATGCAGATGGGCAGCGACGCGGGGATGGCGATGGACGATTGCTGCCCCGACATGAAGGGGACGCCGTCCCAGACCGGCGGTTACAAATGCGGGATGGGCTTCTGCTGCGTCGGCGGCACCATCGCGCTCGATGCCATCAGGCCCGTCGCCTTCGGGCATTTCGCCGTAGCGGTAAGCACGATCGCCATCCCTGAGGATCAGGTCGTCTCCGTCCGCGGCAGCAGTCCTCCCTTCCGACCTCCTCGAATCTGATCTCGCAACAGCCGAACGCGCGCAGCACGTTTGCGCGCGACGACGACTGACGCGTGCGCGCCATGCGCCGCGGCGAAAGATCAGATCATGAGGACAGGACAATGCTTTCCAAATTCACCACCGCGGCGCTCGCCGCCACCCTTTCGCTTGCCGCTTCCGCGGCGATGGCGGGCGCCGGCGATTACGCTTTCGAGCCGGTCACTGCGCAAATGAAGAAGGGCGACGACGTTACGCTCTCGGTTCGCCTGACCAACAAGCAGACCGGCAAGCCGGTGGCGGACGCCGTCATCTTCAAGACCCGCGTCGACATGGCCCCGGACGGGATGGCCGAGATGGAATCGGCGGTAGCGCCGCTGCCGTCGAAAGAGCCGGGCGTCTACGCCTTCCGGACGGACCTGCCGATGGCCGGCCGCTACCAGGTGACGCTGTCGGCCAAGGTCCAGGGCGAGTCCGAGACCGTCACCGGTAAGGTGATCGTCACGGCGACCAAGTGAGCGTGCGGACGCCGCGCGCGGCGTCCGAACTCCTCTGTCCCATTCACATGGATGCGCGCACGCCGCGCGAAGGCACACCATGAAGACGCTGCGTCTCCTGACAACACTCGCGCTGGGCGGCGGCCTGGTTTTGGGTGCGTACTGGTTCTCGAATCACGGACGCTGGTCCGTTCATGCCGAGGCGACCCCGGCTTCGGCCCAGGCGGACCGGACCCCGCTCTACTACCGCGATCCCAGCGGCGCGCCGCTCTGGTCCGCTGGTCCGAAGCAGGACGACCGTGGCCGGGATTATCTGCCGGTCTATGAGGACGGTCAGGCGAATGCGGCGGCACCAAAGCCACCGCAGGCGGCTTCCTCGCGAAAAATCCTCTACTACCGCAATCCCATGGGCCTGCCCGACACCTCGCCGGTGCCGAAGAAGGACCCGATGGGGATGAACTACGTCCCCGTCTACGAAGGCGACGAGGTCGACGATGGCACGGTGAAGCTGTCGCCGGGCAAGATCCAGCGCACTGGCGTCAAGTCCGAGCCCGCCCGGCGGCGCGCGATCCGCGTCGCAGTGAGGGCACCCGGCACGATCCAGCTCGACGAGCGCCGCGTCTCTGTCATCGCGATGCGTGCCGAAAGCTTCGTGCAGAAAGTCGCCGACGTCACCACCGGCACGCGGGTGAAGGCGGGCCAGCCGCTGATGGAGATCTACAGTTCGGCGGTGGCGTCCGCCGCGGCGGAATATCTCGCGACCATCACCTCGAAGACGGTGGGCGGCGTCGAGATGTACGGCCGCGGCTCGCGGCAACGGCTGGTCAATCTCGACGTACCCGAACAGGTCATCGCCGAGATGGAGCGGACGCGCGTTGCGCCCCTCACCGTGCATTGGTCGGCGCCGCGCGACGGCATCGTGCTCGAGCGCAACGCGATCGACGGCATGCGCGCCAATTCCGGCGAGGTGCTGTTCCGGATTGCGGACACCTCGGTCGTCTGGGCGTTGGCCGACGTCGCCGAGCGCGATCTCGGCAACATCGCGGTAGGGCAGTCCGTGGCGGTGCGCGCGCGCAGCTTTCTCGGCCGTATCTTCAGCGGCAAGATCGCCGTGGTCTATCCGCAGGTGAACCGCGACACCAGGACGGTTCGCGTCCGGATCGAGCTCGCCAATCCCGATGCGGCGCTGCTGCCGGACATGTATGTCGATGCCGAGATCGACACGGCCGATAGCGCGCCCGTGCTGGCGATCCAGGATAGCTCGGTGCTCGACACCGGCACGCGCCAGGCCGTCCTCGTCGACAAGGGGGAAGGGCGCTTCGAGCCGCGTGAGGTGAAGCTCGGCCGGCGCGGCGGCGGCTACATCGAGGTGCGGGACGGGCTTGCCGACGGCGAGGCGGTGGTCACATCCGCCACCTTCCTGATCGATGCGGAAAGCAATCTGAAGGCCGCGCTCAAGGGGTTTGCGGAGGGAGCGCCTCAGGCGTCCGATGCGGGCCATGCGGCGGGAGAGCACAAATGATCGCCCGCATCATCGCCTGGTCGGCGCGCAATTTGCTGCTGGTACTGTTTGGCACCGGCTTTGCGGCCGCCGCCGGTCTCTACGCGCTGGTTCACCTGCCGCTGGATGCAATCCCGGATCTCTCCGACACCCAGGTCATCGTCTACACCGAATATCCCGGTCAGGCGCCGCAGGTGATCGAGGATCAGGTCACCTATCCCTTGACGACGGCGATGCTGACCGTGCCGAAATCGAAAGTGGTGCGCGGCTTCTCCTTCTTCGGCGCCTCGTTCGTCTATGTGATCTTCGAGGACGGCACCGACATCTATTGGGCGCGCTCGCGCGTGCTGGAATTTTTGAACGGCGCTGCGTCGCGGCTGCCGGCCGGGGTCAGCCCGACCATCGGGCCCGATGCGACCGGCGTCGGCTGGGTCTACCAGTATGCGGTCCTGTCCAAGGAATTGAACCTGGCGGATACCCGCACAATCCAGGACTGGAATCTGAAATTCGCGCTGGCTAAGGCCGAAGGCGTCGCCGAGGTCGCCAGCATCGGCGGCTTCGTCAAGCAGTACAATGTCGTGCTCGATCCGCAGCGGATGCGGGATCGCGGCATCAGCATGCAAAAAATTCGCGAGGCGATCCGCGCCAGCAACGCCGACGTCGGCGGGCGCACCGTCGAGCTCGCCGAGTTCGAATATGTCATCCGTGGCAAGGGCTATATCAAGAGCATCAACGATCTCGGCAACATCGTGCTGAAGACCTCCGGCGGAACGCCGGTGCTGCTCCGCGACGTCGCCAGTGTCGAGCTCGGACCGGACGAGCGCAGGGGCATCACCGAGCTGAATGGCGAGGGCGAGGTCGCCAGCGGCATCGTGCTGCAGCGCTTCGGCGTCAATGCGCTCGACGTCATCGAGAACGTCAAGAAGCGCTTCAAGGAGATCGCGAGCAGCCTGCCGAAATCGGTCGAGATCGTGCCGGTGTACGATCGCTCCAACCTGATCTACGCGGCCATCGACACGCTCAAGCACACGTTGTTCGAGGAGAGCGTCGTCGTCGCGCTGGTCTGCATCGTGTTCCTGCTGCACGTCCGTAGCGCGCTGGTCGCGATCCTGATGCTGCCGGTCGGTGTGCTGATGGCGTTCGGTGCCATGAAGCTGCTCGGCCTCGGCTCCAACATCATGAGTCTCGGCGGCATCGCGATTGCGATCGGCGCCATGGTGGATGCCGCGATCGTCATGATCGAGAACGCCCACAAGCATCTCGAGCGCGCCGGGCCCGGCCAATCGCGCGTGCAGGTCCTGATCGATGCCGCCGCGGAGGTCGGCCCCGCGCTGTTCTTCAGCCTGCTGATCATCACCGTGTCGTTCATGCCGATCTTCACGCTGGAATCGCAGGAGGGACGGCTGTTCAGCCCGCTGGCGTTCACCAAGACGTTTTCGATGGCGGCCGCGGCCCTCTTGTCCGTGACGCTTGTGCCCACCCTGATGGTGATCTTCGTTCGCGGCCGGATCGTGCCGGAGAGCAAAAATGTCATCAATCGTTTCCTGATCTGGATCTACCGGCCCGTGATCAAGGGCGTGCTTCGCGCCAGGACGCTGGTGATCCTGGTCTCGGTCGCAGTCCTTGCCGTCACGATCTGGCCGGCCCGCCAGCTCGGCACCGAGTTCATGCCGGCGCTGAACGAGGGCACGCTGCTCTATATGCCGACGACGCTGCCCGGCATCTCCGTCACCAAGGCGGCCGAACTGATGCAGATTCAGGATCGCATCATCAAGTCGTTCCCCGAAGTCGCCTCCGTCTACGGCAAGGCCGGACGGGCGGCGACCGCGACCGATCCGGCCCCGACCGAAATGTTCGAGACGGTGGTCAATCTGAAGCCGAAGGAGCAGTGGCGCTCCGGCGTCACCGTCGACAGCCTGATTGCGGAGATGGACAAGGCGCTGCAGTTTCCCGGTGTCTCCAACGCCTGGACCATGCCGATCAAGGCGCGCATCGACATGCTCTCCACCGGCATCCGCACGCCTGTCGGCGTCAAGGTCATGGGCACCGACCTCGTCGAGATCGACCGGCTGGCGCGGCAGGTCGAGCGGGTAATCAAGACCGTCCCGGGGACCTCGTCTGCCTACGCCGAGCGCGGCATCGGCGGCTACTATCTCGAGATCGTCCCGGACCGCGAGGCGCTCGCCCGCTACGGCATCCTGATCCAGGACGTGCAGGACACCATCGCGGCCGCGCTCGGCGGCCAGACGGTCACGACGACGGTGGAGGGCCGGCAGCGGTTCACGGTCAACATGCGCTATCCGCGCGACCTGCGCGACAATCCCAAGGCGATCGCTGGCGATATCCTGGTGCCGATGCCGGCGGGCGGCGCCGTGCCGCTCGGCGAGGTCGCAAAGGTCGAGCCGGCGCGCGGTCCGACCTCGATCCGCACCGAGAACGGCCAGCTGGCGACCTACATCTATGTCGACATCCGCGATCGCGACATCGGCAGCTACGTCGCGGACGCGCAGCGCGCGGTGACGGAGAGCATCCCGTTCCCCACCGGCACCTATGTCGTCTGGAGCGGCCAGTACGAATATCTCCAGCGCGCGGCAGCGCGCCTCAAAATCGTCGTGCCCGTGACGCTGACGATCATCTTCCTGCTGCTGTATCTGAACTTCAGGGCGCTGACCGAGACGCTGATCGTGATGCTGTCGCTGCCGTTCGCGCTGGTCGGCGGCATCTGGATGATGTGGTGGTTCGGCTTCAATCTGTCCGTCGCGGTCGCCGTCGGCTTCATCGCGCTCGCCGGCGTTGCCGCCGAGACCGGCGTCGTGATGCTGATCTACCTCGATCACGCGCTGGCCGAGATGAAGGCGAGGCGCGAGGCCGAGGGCGGGGTCTTCACTCGGCGCGATCTCCATGACGCCATCATGGTGGGCGCGGTCGAGCGCGTCCGGCCCAAGATGATGACGGTGGTCGCCATCATGGCGGGCCTGCTGCCGATCATGTGGAGCACCGGCGCCGGATCGGAGATCATGCAGCGCATCGCGCTGCCGATGATCGGCGGGATGATCTCCTCGACACTGCTGACGCTGATCGTGATCCCGGCGATTTTCGGGCTGGTGAAGGGGCGGGGGCTGCCTGATGGCGAGCAACCGGCGCTCGTCGACGAACATGCCGTTGAAATGGAGAACGGCATGCGCCCTCCGCAAGCGGCCGAATAGGATCGCGAGACGCCGTCCGGCTTCCCGGGCTTTGGCTCAGCCGGACCGTGTCTCCTGGCTCCGCAGCAGGCGGTGCGTCACCGTTCGTGCGATCGCCGCCGGCGCCTCCTCGGGGATCGCAAAGCAGGAGCTCGCGTTGATCTCGCACAGCACGTAGGTGTCGGCGCCCGCCGCATCGCGCGGCCCGTACAGGAAATCCGCATCCCAGATCACTGGCAGTGACGATTCATCGATGCCGAGCGTTTCCACCATCTGCGGCGTCCATTCATCCTCCATCGACCTTCGCAGCGCCCGGAACGGCGGGGCATCAGGGCCGTGCATGATCCGCGGTCCGGGCTGCGCCTCGGGCGCGTCGAGGCCTTCCGGAGGCGGTGGGATCAAGGCCTTGATCAATTGGTGCCCAAAGCCCGCGACCCTGGCGCCGCTCATGTAGCAGCGGATCATCCCGTCGGGCAGACGAGGTTGAAACGCCTGGTCGATGATGCAGCCACCCCAGCCGAAATACGGCGCGCAGCGCGCCACCAGATCGTCGAACCTGATGTCCTCGGGCCGGCTCCCGCGCTGGGCATGGAGCACGCGAACCGTCTCGGTCGTGTTCGGAAGCGCTTCGACCTTCCACACCCCCTGGCCGCCATTGCCGCGATTTTGCTTGAGCACGCGGGGGCCGTCCGCCCGAAGGCGCGAGGGAAATTCGGCGCGGAACGCCGCGGCGGTGTCATAGCGATGGGTGTCGGTCCCCCAGCCCAGGTGGCGCGTTCGGTAAAGCACCTCCTTGACGCCCATCTTCAGGATCACGTCGGGATGGGCGCTCACCCAGGGACCTCGCGCGGCGACGTCGCGCAGCAGGATATCGAGCTCGGCGCGCGTCTTGCCCTGGTGGATCGGATCGACCCAGACCAGCACGCCGTCGGCCGCGAGCAGTTGATCGCGGACTGCGTCGGCAAAGCTCTCGTCGTAGATCACGGGGCGCGCGTCGATGCCGAACGCGGCGAGGGCTTCGAAGACGCGGACGAAGCGGCTATTGTGCGGCGTTGCGGCCGCTCGCGCGGCGGCGTCTCCGCGCGAGAGGATGGCGATAACATTGCGGGAAGAGAAGTCGGTGTCCATGCGCAAGCTCCACGAATGGCGTGCTGCGCAGAGCTTGGACCGGGGTCTCACGGGGAGTCTGCTTCGTCCCCACGTGACGAACCCTAATGAGATCGCCCGATCGTTTCAAGATGCCGGTTGGCGCGGTTCCGTTCCGAGTGAACTCTTCGTGACGCGCCTCGGCGATGCGCCGGTTGACAGCTGGGCCACCCGGGTTTCTATTCGACGTGACGGGGATTTGCGATCTCCCCGCGAGGCGACATGCCCAAGCATCGCGTCCTGATCACCAAGGGCGCAGCATGTCATCGTTTCCCAATCTCATCAGACAAATCGTGATTTTTCATTCGTGCGCGGCGGCCGCGCCGAAGCGCGTTGGCGTCATCTCGTCGCGCCGCGCCGAAAACGACTTCACCTGGGGCAGGAGACGCCAGGAGAATGTCATGCGGAGAAGAGTCATCTTTCACACAATCCTCTTTCTGGCGATCGCCAGCGGGCTGTCGAGCGCACGCGCTCTGACACAAGAGGAGGTCGTCGCCAAAATCCAGGCGGCCGGCTACACGCAGGTCAGCGACATCAAATCGACCGCCGAGGGCACGACTGCAAAAGCCGTGAAGAACGGCAAGGAGGTGCGGCTTGTCATGGATAGCAGCGGCCAGATCAAGGAGCAGAAGTGAACCCCGGGGCACAAGAGCCTGAAATCCAAGCTTAGGGAGCAGTTCAATGCGAAAGACAATTTTGGCACTGATCGGCGTCGGTGCCTGCTTCATCGCGAGCGCCCATGCGCAGGAACTCGACTGGAAGAAGGTCGACGAGACACTGGGCCGCAAGCCCGCCGTCGCGGACGATGTCCACCGCTACGGCTTTCCTCGCACCGATCTCACCGTGACTTTGGACGGGGTGACGATCAAGCCGGCGCTGGCGCTCGGCGGCTGGCTCGCGTTCAAGCCCGCGCATGGCGGTGCCATGGTCATGGGCGATCTCGTGCTCCTCGAGACCGAGATCAATCCCGTGATGGCGAAGATGATCGCGAGCGGTATCGAGATCACCGCCGTGCATAATCATCTGCTGCGTGCGAGCCCGGCGACGTTTTACATGCACGTCGCCGGACACGGCGATCCCGTCAAGCTGGCCTCGGCGATCCACGATGCGCTGGCCGAAAGCAAAACCCCCTTGACGGTCGCGGTGCCGGCGGGCCCGCCGCCTGCCATCGACCTCGACACCGCAAAGCTCGATCAGGTCATCGGCGTCAAGGGGCAGGCCAACGGCGGCGTCTACCAGTTCAACGTCAAGCGGCGCGACCCGATCACGGAGGACGGCATGCTGCTGACCCCCGTCGGTGCGATGGGCGTTGCGATCGCCATCAACTTCCAGCCGACCGGAGCAGGCAAGGCCGCCATCACCGGCGATTTCGTGCTGACCAGCGACGAGGTGAACCCGGTCATCGTGGCGCTGCGCACGCACGGCATCGAGGTCACGGCGCTGCACAGCCACATGCTGGACGAGCAGCCGCGACTGTTCTTCATGCACTTCTGGGCCAATGACGACGCGGTCAAGCTCGCGAACGGGCTGCGCGCCGCGCTGGACAAGACTGCAAGCACGAAAGGCTGACGGCGAGGCCGAGCCGGCGATGATGTCTCGCGCTTACGGCTGCGGCGGAAAGCGGTCGAACGTCGGCAGTTCGTGCGCGTGCTCCATCCAGCGCAGGCGCTCGGCGACCTGGATGTGCATCGTCGGCGGCACGGCGTCGGGATCGTCATAGGTCGCGCTCTGGATATCGATGATCCCGGGCATCAGGCTGGCATTGTCGTAGAACAGGCCGGTGCCGCAATTGGCGCAAAAGTGCCGCCGGACATGTTCAGAGGAGCGGTACACCTTCGGCTCGCCCTTGGTCACCTTGAGAGCGCTCTCCGCATACATCGTCCAGCCGACCACCGGAGCGCCGGCGTGGAGCCGGCAATCGCGGCAGTGGCACAGCGCATGCACGATCGCCTCGCCCTCGACCTCGTAACGGATTGCGCCGCAGTGACAGCCGCCGGTGATGGTGCTCATGCATTCCTCCGATGGAAGGCGGGTTTGGTGGATCGATAACTCGCGAGACGCGCGGCTTCAACGGCGCAAGCGATTTGAAGTTGCGTCCTACTGTCGCCTGACAGCTGCTGCCATGCCAGGCCTTCGGTGCCACGCCAAGCCCTTGGCGCCGCGGCTTCGCCACGGGATCTTCAGCCTCGGTTTTCCACACCCACGACCCGCAGTATCGAATTGCGGATCCAACCTACTAGCGATCGATAATTTGCCAGCGCCGTCGGGCGCAGCTTTGATGACGGCATGAGCACCAAATCACGCGAGGTCATCTGGGGCGGCCGGATTCTGGGTGCGGAAATTTCGGCCAAGCACGCGCGCGAGGAGGCCAGGAAGGCGGTTCGCGAGGCTGATCGGGCCGAAGCCGAAGCCTGGTCGGTCCGCATGGAAGGTTACGGTGGTCCCTCGCAGCCCTCGCCGACGATCGGCCAATGCCTGAACGGCGGCATGGGCTGGCTCGAGGTCGAGTGCAACAGGTGCAAGGCGCGTGCGAGCCTGCCGCTCGACGCAATCCGCCGTCCCCGCGATACGCCGATCTGGAAGCTGGAAGCCTCGCTCAAGTGCCGGTCGTGCCGAAAGGGACGTTCCGCGCCGCCCGTCCACATGATCAAGCTGACGGCCACGCAAAGCATCACGCCCTACAAATGGGTGCATCCGACCGAGGAGCGGTAATCAGGCGCTGCGACGACAACAGCCCGCGCGCCTTGTCGACCTCTGGCCCCTGGCGCCGGATGTCGTTCCTCGCTCTGGCGTCGGCTCTTCGGGCTAAACCGGTCATCGTCACGGTCAAATCTGCCTCGGCAGAACCAAACGCGAGTTCAAGCTGGATCGATAGAAAAGATATCGTCGACTTCGAGACGCATGGTGTCGCGGCATTCGCACGCCGCCGCTGCGAGCCGCGATGGGTCGATCTCGATTTCGCCTCGCCGTTCGGATCTGATCGCTCCGGAAGCACGCAGATTGCGCATCAGGAGCGTCACCGTCGTCCGTCGCACACCCAGTATTTGCGAAAGCGTCTCCTGCGTGAGCGGGAGGACGTCGTGGTCGACGCGGTCGTGAAGATGGAGCAGCCAGCGTGCCATGCGGGCTTGGACCGGATGCAGCGCATTGCAGGCTCCACCGATTTGTAGCTGTATCAGCATTGCCTTGAAGTGAAGCTGGACAGCGTGGCGGATCGCGGGGCTACGGCTAAAAGCCGCGTGGAATCGCGATACGGGGATCCGCGAGGCGGTGCCGGCGGCACGAACGATGGCGGTAAGGGCCGCAGGGGACGGCCCCAGCACGGAAAGGGTGCCTACTGCTCCCTCGCGCCCTATCGCAGCGCTGGCGACCGTCTCCCCGTTCGCCATGTCGATCATCACCGAAATGGCCCCACTATGAGGGAAGAGGACGTGCTCGGTCTGGTCACCCGCCCGCGAGATGACCGCGTCCCGATCGAGCGCGACCATCTCCAGCTCGGGTGCTAGCAGACCGAGATCTGCCGCCGGTAGGGCGGCGAGAAGTCGGTTACCAATTCCGCTGGGATGCGTCACGGTAGCCCACCGCGAACCGCATTTCGAGCGGCATAGGACGGCAAACTCGAACTTTGTTTGAAACCGCGTACGCTTCGCGCTCCGAAATCCAATTCAGCTGCGGAAGCTCTCAATTTCAAAAATAAAACTCCGAACACACGCGACCGCGAGGCGCGTTTTGCCTTACGCCATCATTCAGGACTTAGATTCAAGCGCTATGTGGCACAATTGCAAAATGCGTATGGGTAACACCATAAGGGGTTCCAATTTCCGGAGCGCGGCAAACGCTGCGGTGAGAGAGTTGGGCGAACCATGCCCTTCACCGCGATCGGCGCGATCTACGCGATGATGAGCACAAGCTACTGAAAGGGCCGTTCAGGAACTCCGCCAGCACACTCCGCCGGTTTCGTTTGTCCGAAAGTGGCCCGTGAGCGATGGGCAGGGTGAAGCCAGAAGGGCAGGCGGCTTGAGGCTTGCAAGCTACCGTTGCAGGCACGTCGCGTGATGTCCGTTCTTGCGCAAACGTAGCGCATCCCGACGCAGCCAGCGCGGGGCTCCTTTGCAAGGCTTGCGCTAAGGAAGGAACTTCTTGCCCCTTGCGATATCCCAGTTATGCACAGTCACTCCCCGACATACCTTCGTCTGTGTTGACAATTCCAAAAAAAGTTTGAGCGAGAGTCACAAACCGAACCGACTTCCCGCTTCTCGCAGCACAAAGTCGTGGCGGGTCGGGGCTAGATCAAGGCTCATCCAAAATCTGATCGAACACAGAGCGTGAGCTCTCGTGACGCAAGCGAGCGTTGCGAGGAGTGCTTTCGCTTGAGAAAGGAAATGTTGCGTGACTGAAAGCCAAACGAAACTGCCGCCGAACGGAACGAACGTTTTCGCGATGCCATGGTTGGATTTCTCGAAGGTCGTGTTGCCCGGCGTGGGGCGCGAGCTTGCCGAGCAGGGCCTCGCCCGCGCACGGGAAGGCTGCGAGAAGATCAAGGCCGCATCGGAAGAAATGACGCAGGCGCTGCGTGAGACCTATTCGAGCAATGCGAGATGCACGACCGACTACGGGCTCAAGGTGTTCGAAATCTCAAACGCCAATGCCGCTTCTGCGCTCGATTTCTTCGTCGATCTGTTCGGCAGCAAGTCCGCGACCGATGCCTATACATTGTCGGCGGCGCAAGCGCGCAAGGCTTTCGACACCGCCTCTGACCAGAACAGGGAATTGTGGGCGCTTGCCCAGAAGCTCGCGACGGAAACGGGTGAGCCGATCAGGAAGCATTTCACCAGGGTCCTCCACCCAGGCGGCTAAAAGCGCGTTCAATTTCACATTCGGGTTCGTCTGAGGAGGAGATCCGGCTGGTTGGAACACGCTCAACTGAGCGAGCACGCCCCACTGCCCCATGCTCGACCAACAAGGTGCGCGATGCCTCTCAGGCCTCGCACCGACGAGAGGCGCATTCCAGCCGGCCGGTGTTTTTCTGCAAACCACAACAAAGACAAATCGCAAGGGAGGGCAACATGGGAATGGTCATGGTCAAATGTCCACAAACCGGACACGCGATTCCCACCGGCATCAAGACCGATCGCGAGAGCTTTGGACGCCGCGCGGTGTTTTTCTCCCGCACCCGGTGTCCGATCTGCCGCACCGATCACGCATGGTTCGCGCGGGAAGCCTGGGTCGACGAGCCGGCCACCCGCGCCGCGAGCTGGCGTCTGGCACCGGAATATGGATGAAATGGTCGCCGGCGCCCCTCATTGAAAGGCACCGCGTCAAAGACGACATGACGCATGAGTTGGTGCTGGCGGACCACAGCTCAGGGTCTTGATCTTTCCAGCAGCGTTAAATGCCAAGACCGCGTTCACTACATTTTCCCCGCTGATGTAGCCGGTACGCGCGGACTGGCGCGGTTTCCTCCAAATGGTGAACTCTTCGTGACGCGCGCTTACCGCCGCCGTGACGTCGTCGTTGCCGCAGACCGCCCGGCGATGGGTGCCGCGGCTTTGGCCCGCGACTTGGCATAATCGGCCGACATCGCCAGCGCGGGGTCGCGGTCCCGGAGCTCCTCGGCCACGATCGTTTGAAGCCATCGCACGGCGGGTTCGTTGTCCATCCGCCGGTGCCAGTGCTGCTTCAACTCGATGAGAGGTATCGAGACCGGCGGGGGCAGCAGCTTCAGCCCCGCGTTCGCGTACCAGGCCCCGAGCGAGAACGGCACGGTGGAGATCATGTCGCTCGTCGCAATCAATTGCGGCACGCTCATGAAATGCGGCAGGTGCAGCACGACGCGGCGTTGCAGCTTGAGCTCGCGAACGCGCCTTTCGAAGATCTCCTGACTGCGCCCCTGCTGGTTTACGACGATATGGTCCGCGGCGAGAAACTGTTCGAGCGAGAGGGTGTCACCGATCGTTGGATGGTCCTTGCGGACGATGCTGGTGAAGGGATGATCGAACAGATCCTCCGTCACGATGTTCGGACCGACGAGGTCCGGAAAATAGCCTATCGCCAGATCGATCTCGCCGCTTTCGAGCGCGTCTTCCAGATCCTCGTGCGACGTCGGCAGGCACCGCAAGCTCGCTCCGGGAGCCATGCTGCGAATGCGTTGGAGGATCGGCGGGATGAAAATCAGGACGCCGATATCCGAGGTTGTGACAGTGAACACGCGGTCGCTGTCTTCCGGCACGAAACGCGGCTTGCGGAGTATCTGCTGATCGACGGTGGACAGCACTGTCCGCACGGCTTCGGCGATTGATTCCGCGAAGGGCGTTGGCCGCATGCCGCGCCCGGTCGAGAGAAACAGGGGATCGCCAAAGAAATCCCGCAGCTTGCGCAGGCCGGTGCTGGCCATTGGCTGGCTCATTCCGAGCTCACGCGAGAGCGCCGACAGGTTCTGGGTGCGGAAGAGCCCGTCGAGCAGCAGAAGAAGGTTCAGGTCGAGCCGTCTGATATCCATCACATTGATATCTTGTATTGAATAATACCGGATTTTCAATGACGGCTTTATGGGCGATGGTCTCCTCCAACGCCCGCAGGGGTGACTTTGGGAGTGAAATCAAAGCCGTAGGTCGCCGGCCGCACAGGCTGGTCCGGTCCCCTTCCTCAGTCCGCCTCTCACCTTTTCCACATCCGCTCACCCCGTCGGTGCGTCGGAGCACGACCGCGCGTGGCGCGAGGAATCGTCCGCAGATGCAGCCTGAACTTGCTGGAAGCTCTCAATACATCCTGACCCTGTCATGCCGCGATGTGCCCGGGATCGTGGCCGACGTTTCGCGCTGTCTGTTCGAGAACGGCGGCAACATCATCGAGGCGGCGCAGGTCGACGAGATCATGAGCGAACGCTTCTTCATGAGGGTCGGTGTCACACTGTCGGAAGAGGGCGCGCAGAAGGCGCGAGCAGGCCTTGAGATCATCGCCCGAAGGTTCGGCATGGAGTGGAAGCTCCGATCCCCGGCCGAACGCAAGCGCGTGCTCCTGTTCGTTTCCAAATTCGATCACTGCCTGGGCGATCTCCTCTATCGCCACAGGCTCGGCGAGCTCCAGATGGACGTCGTCGGGATCGTTTCCAACCATCCGCGTTCGGCCCTTGCCGTGAGCCTCGTCGGCGACATCCCTTTCCATCACCTTCCGGTTACGAAGGAAACGAAGATGGAGCAGGAAGCGCAGATCAAGGCGCTTGTCGCGACGACGAATGCCGATCTCGTCGTTCTCGCGCGTTACATGCAGATCCTCTCGGACGATCTCTCGCGCCATCTCCATGGCCGTTGCATCAACATCCACCACAGCTTCCTGCCGGGGTTCAAGGGCGCAAAACCCTATCACCAGGCGCACGCGCGTGGCGTGAAGCTCATCGGAGCGACCGCGCACTTCGCGACGAGCGATCTGGACGAAGGTCCGATCATCGAACAGGACGTCGAGCGCGTCAGCCACCGCGATACGCCGGACGATCTGGTCCGGAAGGGGCGCGACATCGAACGGCGCGTCCTCTCGCGCGCGGTCCATCTCTTCCTCGAGGACCGCGTCATCATCAACGGCGATCGAACGATCGTCTTCTCCAATTGAGAAACGGAGCACGACAATGTTGACCCCCAAGGGTATGCGCAAGACCCCCGAAGGCTATTTCACCTCGCGTTGGGGCCTTCCCGAATACACCGACTGGATCGACGAGAGCATGTCGTGGAAGGAGACCTGCGCGATCGGCGACTGGTCGTTCCTCTGGGAGCGGCGCTTCAAGGGACCCGACGCCCTGAAGCTTTTCTCGGATACTTCCGTCAACAGCTTCCAGAAGTTCGACATCCGTCAGTCCAAGCACGTCGTCCATACGACAAAGCAGGGAAAAGTCATCGCCGAGGGCATCCTCACGCGGTTGTCCGAAGACGAGTTCATGTTGTTCGGGCGCGGCACATTCTGGGTCGACTACATCCGCCGGCACGGCGACTACAAGGTGACGTCCGCAGCCGATGACTGGTTCAATTTCCAGGTCCAGGGGCCGACATCGCTCGCGCTCCTTGAAAAGGTCGCGAAGCAATCGCTGCGAGACGTCAAGTTCATGCATTCGGGCGAGATCGAGATTGCCGGCTGCAAGATGCTCGCGCTGCGGCAGGGCATGTCCGGCGAGATCGGCTTCGAGCTTCAGGGGCCGATGGGGCAGGCGGCGGCCGTCTACGACGCCATCGTCGCTGCCGGCCAGGAGTTCGGCCTGCGCCGGATCGGCGGCCGCGCGATCTTCATCAACCACCTCGAGGCCTGCTTCCCGACGATCGTCACCGACTACATGCCCGCGATCTTCGACGAGGACATGAAGGAGTATCAGGATGAGTTCCGCGCAGCGATGCCGGGGTTCGCCTCGACCTTCAACATCGCAGGCAGCTTCCAGTCGGACGACGTCCGTGACTGGTACCGGAGCCCGGTCGAGCTGGGCTGGGCCAAGAACATCAAGTTCGATCATGACTTCATCGGACGCGCGGCGCTCGAGGACGAAATTGCCCATCCAAAGCGCGTGATCCGCACGCTCGTCTGGAACGGAGACGATGTGGCCGACGTTCACGCCTCCCTCTTTCAGAAGGAGCATGAGCCGTACCAGTACATGGAGATGCCTCGCGACCAGCGCGGCTTCATGTACGCCGACCGCGTGCTGAGTGGCGGAAAGGACGTCGGCGTGACGACGTCGCGGGGATATAGCTACTTCTTCCGCGAAATGTTGTCGCTCTGCACCATCGACGTCGATCGTTCCGAGATTGGCAATGAGGTCGTCGTGGTCTGGGGCGAGCCCGGACGTCGGCAAAAGCAGATCCGCGCCAAGGTGGCGCTGGCGCCCTACAAGAAGGACAACCGGCGCGCTGATCTCTCCAAGGTCTGACCCGCCCATGTCCGCGCGCATCATCGATGGAAGGGCGCTCGCTGCCGAGGTTCGGAATGAAGTGGCCAAAGGCGTCGCCGCCCTGGTTGCCGGCGGCGCGGCGGTCCCGGAGTTGGCCGTCGTGCTGATCGGCGACGACCCCGCCAGCCACGTCTATGTCTCGAACAAGGTGCGGCAGACCGAAGCTGTTGGCATGCGATCACGCCGGTTCGTGCTCGCTGCGGACACGCCGGAGCGGCTGTTGCTCGACCTGATCGAGCAGTTGAACCGCGATCCCGCCGTGAGCGGGATATTGGTTCAGTTTCCGTTGCCCTCTCAGATCGATGCCGCGCGCGTCGTGACGGCTATCCGGCCCGACAAGGATGTCGATGGATTCAATCCGTTGAACGTGGGGCGGACGGCCGCCGGAATGGAAGGTGCCCTGGTTCCGTGCACGCCTCTCGGCATCCTGCGTTTGATCAAATCGGTGCACGACGACATCGCCGGCTTCGGAGCACTGGTCGTCGGAGCATCGAACGTCGTAGGCCGGCCGATGGCGCGGTTGCTGTTGCAAGAGATGTGCACGGTCTCCATCGCGCACGTTCGGACCACCGATCTGGAACGGCGCTGCAGGGAAGCCGACATCCTCGTTGTCGCAACCGGCGTCCCGGGCCTGATCCGCGGTCATTTCATCAAGCCGGGCGCAACGGTCATCGACGTCGGCATCACTCGCATCAAGTCCGGTTCAGGAGCCGAGAAGCTTGTCGGCGATGTCGCTTTCGACGAGGCAATTGAGGTCGCCGGCGCGATCACGCCCGTTCCGGGTGGCGTCGGGCCGATGACCATCGCGTGTCTGCTCGCCAACACGCTGGGCGCGGCCCGAATGGAAGCCGCCCGCTCGAAGGCGAATGAGGCGGACGTGACGACGGCTGCCTGACTGCAACCGCGGACGAACGTGCCTGGCGAGAATCGGGCGGGCCGAGTTGCGGCCGCCCGAGCAGAGATATTCGAAAGCGTTTACAAAAGGGGGAGAACGAACGTGACGACACAGGTCCTGGACACACCGCAGCAGCGGGTTATCGACATCGGTTCGCTCGCAGAGGAGGGGACGTGGAACGCCCCGCGAAAGCAGGTGCTGCTCCTCTGCGCTCTCGCCATCGTCCTCGACGGTCTGGACAATCAAATTCTCGGCTTCGCCATACCATCGATGATCAAGGAGTGGAGCGTCACGCGCGGCGATTTCGCTCCGGCCCTCGCGTTGGGCTTCGTGGGCATGACGATCGGCACGCCGATCGGGGGCGTCGTCGGCGACTGGCTCGGACGCAAGGTTGCCCTCATCGCATCCGTCTTCCTGTTTGGTGCGGCGACCTTCGCGATTGCGGTCGCTCATGGTGTCGGCGAGGTCGGCCTGTATCGTTTCCTGGCGGGCCTTGGACTTGGCGGTGCCCTTCCGGCGGCGACCGCGTTGATCGCGGAATTTACGCCTAGGCGAAATCGCAGTCTTTCCGTGATGCTGGGCATTGTCTGCATCCCCATCGGAGGCATGATTGGCGGCCTGATCGCCGCTCAGCTGCAGCCCGAATATGGTTGGCGCATGCTCTTCGTGGTCAGCGGCGTGTTGCCGGCGATCGTCGCCGCGATCCTGATGTTTGCACTGCCGGAATCGCCGCAATATCTATTGGCGCGTGGCGCTGACATGGAAAGGGTGGCGAAATCCGTTCGGATCCTGGACGAGGCCGCTGCCGCTTCCAAAGCCTTCATCGACCGGCGCGACATCGGTGTCGAACGTGCTTCGCTCACCGCATTATTCACAGCCGGATTTCGTCGTACGACGACCGCGCTCTGGATCGCGTTCTTCTTCTGTTTGTTGCCGGTCTACGTCCTCTACGCGTGGGCTCCCACTCTTTTGACCGGCAAGGGTTTCGACGTGCAGACGGCGAGCTTCGGTCTGGCACTGTTCAACTTCGGCGGCGTCGGTGGCTGCATCGTCACCGGTTGGGCGATCGGCAGGTATGGAACGCGCGTTGCGATCCTGACTGTTGCCGGCGCGGCGGCCATCGGCGCGATGATCCTGGCATCGATACCGCTATCGACCGAAACCCAGCCGCTGCTCATGGCTCTCTTGTGCATCGAAGGCTTCTGTCTGCTCGGCGCGCAGGGCTCTCTCTATGCGCTGGCGGCCCACATCTATCCGACCAACGTCCGGTCGACCGGTGTCGGTGCGGCAGCCGGCTTCGGCCGGGCGGGGGCCATTGTCAGCGCGTATGTCGGCACATTCGCACTCAACTACGGTGCGACCGTGTTCTTCGCCGTCATCGCCTTCTGCGTCGCGATTACGTTCATCGCGGTGGCGATCGTCGATATGCATCAGGCGGCGATGAGAGCCGAAACGGCGAGTTCCGGCATCTGAGGGAGATGCCCCTGCTACTGTGCATGGGGTTGTTTTCTCGCTTTTGTTTTGCGAACGCCTAAACAGCCCCGCTCAGCGCCGGCCGTGCGGGGCCTCGGCCTTGACCCGCGTTGACGAAGTAATCGAATAGAATAGGATTTGCCGCGATGCCGAGCCCGGAATTGGCCCGTGGCTGCCGTTACCCCCAGAGCAACGAAGACGCCTGCTTCCGACAGGTGACCCGACCAATCTCATGCTGGCCGGCTAGTCAGCGCCGCACGAAAGTTCTCGATGAAGCCATCGAATTCCTTCTGCAAGGCAGGAGAAGCGACGGCTTTCTTCGGCGCCTGGACGACGGCCGACGAGACACACTGACTGCGCTCCACTCCGGAGGCTGCGCCGCTTTGCCCCGTCCCCGTCCCAGACCAATTCTTGCGAATGCCATCGCTTGGGAGCAATCTTGAGCTAGCTGTCTGGTCGGTCGCGGACTTCGGCCTTGAGGGTCAGGTGCCCCAGTTTTCGAGTTTGCTGATTTTGCACAAATTGATGGCGGCATTTGCCGCCGTGGTAGCGGTCATATTTGTGAGCGGCGCAATAGTCTACGACAGACTTAGCCTGATCGAAGAGGCCAAAAACCGGCGGGTCCATACCACTGACGTGTTGGACACGTTAGAGGCGGCAGTAGCCGCAGCGCTGGATCAACAAACTAGTTTACGCGGCTATTTGATCAGCGGCGACGAGAAGTTCTTGGACCCGTACCGCAGAGGCGGCGCCGACTTCAGCGCGGCAATCCGAAAATTAAAAGAACAGACTTCGGATAACCCAGACCAGCAAGGTCGTCTAGATGAATTGAACAAGCTGGCGATGACTTGGCGCGTCGAGACCGCTGAGCGGGAGATCGCGCTGATGGCGCATCCCACGACTCGCGAGCAGGCGCGCACGTTGGAGGGGGCGACCGGCAAAGCTGCCATGGACGCAATCCGCGCCAAGGCGAGGGAAATCGAGGAGGTTGAGCGCGATCTGTTGGCAAGGCGAGACGCCGTCCAGAAGTTGGCATACGCTACTGCATATACGGCAACCGTGATGGGCGCCGCAGCCTCGCTCATGATCGCAGTGTTGATGGGCATACTACTCACACGCGCGATCGCGCGGCCGATCACAGGCATGACCGGGGCTATGGCGGCACTTGCCAAGGGAGACACGAGCATCGACGTGCCTGGAATTGATCGGCGTGACGAAATCGGTGCAATGGCGGCCGCGGTCAATGTTTTCAAGAAAGGCATTATCGAACGCCAGAAGACACAGGTCGAGCTCGCTCATGTCAGTCGCGTAGCCACAATGGGGCAGCTGACGGCCTCGATTGCCCATGAGATCAATCAGCCGATCTCGGCTGCGCTTACTAACGCCGACGCCGCCTTGAACTGGCTCGCCGCGGACCCACCAAACCTGGACAAGGGTCGCGAGTCCCTCCACCACATTGTCACAGATTGCCAACGAGCCGGCGACATCGTCCACCGGATCCGCGCTATGGTCAGGAAAGCGCCGTTGCCCAAAAGTCGGCTCGACGTCAACGCAGCCGTTCTGGACGTCATCGCCATGGTCCGGAGCGAGGCGGTGAGGCATGGAATCTCGGTACAGATACAACTCGCTGAGGACCTGCCGCAAATCGAAGGTGAGCGCATTCAGCTGCAGCAAGTGCTCCTTAATCTGATCCTCAACGCCGTGGAAGCCATGAACAGCCTTGAGGATGGCAAGCGGGAGTTGCAGATCAGTACCGAAAGGGATGTTGCAGGCGGCGTGCTCGTCGCTGTACGGGATTCAGGCCCGGGGCTCGAGCCGACGAATGCGGAACGTGTTTTCGACGCGTTTTACACGACCAAGTCCAACGGCCTAGGCATGGGGCTTGCCATCTGTCGGTCGATCATTGCGGCTCATGGCGGACGATTGTGGGTCACCCTGAATACACCGCGGGGCGCCGTCTTCCAGTTTACCCTCGCTCCCCTTCATGACTAGGCCACTTGGCCTATTGCAAGAGCGCTCAGGTTGTCCTCGAGCACGTCGCCGAGCTTCCGGGTCAGCTTGCCGCCTCTATCCGCCAGCGCGGCGCGCCATGTGCCTGCGGGATGAAGTCACCTTTCAGGCTTTCAACTCGAAAGGGGCCGCAGATTTTTCGAGAGATCTAGAACCTTTGAGCGCCCATGCTCGATTGGTCAAGGCGACGCCTCCGCCCGATCCGAAGCTACCGGAACCAACAATGTCCTCCGGACGATCTCGCAAAGCCGAACTGCTAGTGACGAGAACATTCAAATTGCTGCAGCGATGCGGCCCATCAACGGCCGCAACCGATGCTGCTCTCCGAAGGTTCGATACGAGGAGGCCTCGCGATCAAGGCATGAATGTTTGCGTAGTCGCCGCAAAGCACAACGGTCGGAAAGCTGATTGTTCTCAGGCCGACGCCCATTGAGCATAGTCTGGAAGATCGCCAGCTAGACGTTTGTTGGTTGGAGTTGCTACCTGAAATCAACGCCCACGTCGCAGAACCTGCGTGTCTCAGTTCATGCGGAACTCCAACAATTCGCGGGTTTGGAACGCCACATCACAAAGCCTGTTGTCCGTTCAGAAATGACTGTGTGGTCGCCCCCCATATTCTTTGGAGCGTCAGATGAGCAAACGCAAACCGCCACCAGCGTCAAAGCGCGCCCCCAATCCGAAAACGGCCGCGCGGGCCCAACGGAACAAGCAGGCCATTGTTAAAAGCTCGAAAGAGAATGGACCTCGCTCTGTTGCGGCAGCCTCGATTGAACCACCTCTTAAGCTTCATAACGATCCTAGACCCGAGGTTCCTATCATTGAGTCTCGGGTGGATGCCCTGCCAAATGACCTCAGTCGGAGAATGATTAATAGCGATCCAATGAAAGGCTTTGCCTTAGCCACGGCAAACATGCAGGCGTACCAAGCAAAGCTTCTTGAGATAGCTCAGGCCAACGTGCAATTTGCTTTCGATTTCGGCCTGAGACTTGCGACGATCAGGTCACCAACTGAATTTTTCCCCGTCATTATGGAGTTTACAACCAGACGGGTCGATATGTTCGGGCAGCATTCGAAAGAACTGGCGGCATATCCGTTCTGGCGCATCGAGCCGCTCCGAGAGCTCACGGCTCTGCCGGGACGATAACTGCAAGCCGTGCCCGCTGCGGCAAAGGAGACGCAACGCGGATCACGCACGGGGCGATCACGGTTCTTTTGGCTAGAAGGGAGCGGAATCAGCAGCCCTTAGAGGGCGCGATGCCGCCAATCCGAGGGACCCGCGATCGGGAATGGAGGTTGACACCATGTCGACAACTGAAGCCGTTCTGCTGATCGTTTTGGCAGGACTTGTCGTTCTGATCCTCTGCAACATCACGTTTCAGGTGACAGCGGAGCGAAGGAATCCGCCTATCGGCGTCTTCACCGTGTGCGACGGAGTGCGCATTCACTATATCGAACGGGGCGATGCCGCAGCGCCTTGCGTGGTCCTGCTCCACGGAAATGGCACCATGGTTCAGGATCTCGTCCTCAGCGGGTTGGTCGACCGCCTTGCCCGCAACTATCGCGTTGTTTGCTTCGACCGGCCAGGGTTTGGCTACAGCGACCGTCCGCGCACGCGCATCTGGACGCCCACAACGCAAGCTTCCTTGTTCGCGAAGGCCCTTGATCAGCTCGGAGTGCGCAATCCCGTGGTGCTCGGCCACTCCTGGGGAACGCTGGTGGCAATCGCGCTGGCGCTGCGAAGCGGTTATGCCGTGAGCGGGCTGGTGCTTGTGTCCGGCTACTATTTTCCAACCTCTCGGATGGACTTTTGGCTCATGTCAGGTCCGGCACTGCCGCTGCTGGGCGATCTTATGCGCTACACGATCTCGCCGATCATATCGTGGGCTATCGCGCCGAAGCTGATGCGCACGCTGTTCGCGCCGCGTGCCATTCCGCCGGAATTCAAGAATGAATTTCCGATCTCGTTGGCTCTCCGGCCCAAGCAGTTGAGGGCGGCAGCCGAGGAGAGCGCGTTCCTTATTCCCGCTGCTGCGCAATTGCAGCTTCAGTATCAGGGTATCCGGTGTCCCGTCAGGATCGTGCATGGGAAGAGTGACCGGCTCATCGAGGCCGACCAGTCGCGCCGCCTGCACGAGGCGTTGCCCCGCTCCATGCTACACTTGGTGGAGGATGCCGGTCACATGGTTACCTATGCAGATTCGCCGGGAATAGCGGATGCCGTGGCGGCGCTGGCGCTCACCGCGCCGCTGAAGACCGCATAGGGTTTCCTGTTGCAATGCGGGCGTCCCGGAAGTGGCCCTCAACCGCACAAGGCTGAGGCCATTGTGGTGTCGGCTATCCGCGGCAGACCGGACGCGGGGCCATGCCCACTTCGAACTGGTGACCCACACCAGACATCACCAACGTTTCAATCCACCATTTCAACGGCTATGATGGCAAGCGCGCGCGCTGCCGAAATTGGAAATGCACCATCAGAGCGATCATGAGTGGGCGCCGGTGTTTTATAGCTTTAATGGGAGCGGCCATCCTCGTCGCGCCGCTCTCGACACGCGCGCAACAGCCGGCCACACCGGTCATTGGATTCCTCAACAACTTGTCGCCTGGTGCGATCGCCCGCCCCGTAGCCGCGTTCCGCGAGGGCCTGAAGGAAGCCGGCTTTATCGAAGGCCACAACCTCGTGATCGAATATCGCTGGGCCGAGAATCACAATGATCGTTTACCCGCGCTGGCTGCCGATCTGGTTCGGCGCCAGGTTGCGGTGGTTGTTGCGACCGGCGGTGGCGCCTCGGCGCTAGCCGCGAAGGCTGCGACCACCACAATTCCGACCGTGTTTTCCTCAGCCACTGATCCTGTCGAGCTGGGCCTCGTTGTCAGCCTAAACCGACCCGGCGGAAACGCCACCGGCGTTTATGTGATGACCAACTCTTTGGAAGCCAAGCGGCTGGGCCTGCTGCACGAACTGGTGCCAAACGCCGCGACCATCGCCATGCTGGTCAATCCGGGCACTCCCGGCGCCGACAGCCAGTTGACGGAAGCAAAGACGGCTGCGCAAACCCTCGCGCGGGAGATTCACGTTCTAAGGGCACACAACGAGCCGGAGCTCGACAGGGCCTTCGCGATCCTGGCCGAGCACCATACCGACGCTCTCCTCGTCGCGGCCGATCCGTTCTTCAACGCTCACCGCCAGCAGATCGTCACAATGGCAGCGCGCTACGCCGTTCCCGCAATCTACGAGTTCCGGGAGTTTGTGGTGGCCGGCGGCCTGATGAGCTACGGGATCAGCCTGGCCGACGCGTACCGGCAGATTGGACTTTATACCGGCAAAATTCTTCAGGGCGCCAAGGCCGCTGACTTGCCGGTTATGCAGCCGACCAAATTCGAATTGGTCATCAATCTCAAGGCCGCGAAGGCGCTGGGCATCACTGTCCCGCCGATGCTGCTCGCCCGCGCCGACGAGGTGATCGATTAGGGGAGTTGTTGCTGCGGTGCACGAGTCAGCTTGTGGCCGTTGCTGATCTCAGCCCAGAGCTGCGTCGATGTCCGCTTCATAGAGGTGACCCGACCAAGGTCTTCTGGCTGCCGAAGGCAGCCTTTGACCCATTGCGGGCATATCTTCGCGCCGGTTTGCGATGCAATATTGCACTCACCAAGTGCCACCTCTGTCGAGAACTGATATACTGCACCGCGTCGTCCTCAAGTTGTGATGAGGGTCGAATGAAGCGGCGGGAGTTCATAGCGGCCGCTGCAGCGTTACTCGTTTCGTCACGGGGTTTGCGGGCGCAGAGCAGACGCTATCGACTTGGCTTTCTCGCTGTAGGTGACGGAAGCGCGCGGACGCTCAATCAAACCGAACTGGCGTTGTTTGATGGGCTGCGAAACCACGGTTGGATAGACGGAAGAAATCTGATTATCGATTATCGTTTTTCCCAACCTCCGGATCGACTGCCCGCTTCAGTTGCCGATCTGATTGCCCTCAGTCCCGATGTGCTCATCGTCGCGGCACCGCAGGCAACCAAGGCCCTGAAATCGGCAACTGCTACCATTCCCATCGTATTCGTAGCTGTGGCTGACCCTGTGGGACTTGGCCTCGTGCAAAGCCTAGCGCGTCCCGGCGGCAACATAACGGGACTCGCGACTTACGTGCCGGGGGATTTTGTCGCAAAACGAATAGAAATCCTGCGGGAACTGGTGCCTGGTGCCTCGCGGTTTGCAATCCTGGCCAATCCAGGCAACCCGATGCATAGGCTGTTGTTAGCCGACGAGGTACCCAGTACGGCCCGCAACCTGGGTGTGGCTCTGCCGATAGTTCAGGCGATCACGGCCGAGGAGCTTGATGTGGCCTTTGCCTCGGCTGCCGCCCAGCGCGCTGATGCTATCATTGTTTTTGGCGATACTCTGACCGTTGTCGAGGCCCCCCGAGTCGTCGCGCTCGCGGCGAAACATCATCTGCCTGCTGTTCATTTCTCCCGACAATTCGCCAATGGGGGATTGATCGTCTACGGGCCCGATATCGCCGATCTGTTCCGCCGTGCAGGCGGCTACGTCGATAGGATACTTAAAGGCGCCAAACCGTCCGATCTGCCGGTAGAGCAGCCGACTAAATTCGAGTTCGTGATCAACATGAAGACTGCCAGAGCACTCGGCCTCAGCGTGCCGACCTCATTACTGCTTCGCGCTGATGAGGTGATCGAATAGAGATCCTATTTGCTGCGATGCACGAGTTTCTTGTTGGCCCCAAAAGCGAAGTTCAGTCGCGGCCACTTTCGCGCCGCTGTTGGACGCTGAGCCGTCATTTGGGCGCCGGGCGCGCTTAGGAGCCCACGCACAAGCCCAATGATCTCAACGTCCCCGCTACTGTGCATGGGGTTGTTTTTCAGCTTTTTGTTTTGAGGGCCACCTAACCAGCCGCGCTCAGCGCCGGCCGCGCGGGGCCTCGGCCTTGGCGGGCTGTTCGGTCTGCGGGCCGCAGCTCGCGGCTGCAAGCGTCGCCTGCGCTTGCGGCATCAGGCCGGGCTCGGGGGCGAGCGCTTTCATCACGATCAGGCCGGTGGTGCTGGGGGAGTCGATGATCAGGCGGTCGGCCGCAGTGACCTCTTCGTCCTCGGGCAGCTCGTTGTGCTGCGCTTCCGTCATCAGGTCGAGCTCGATCACCTTGCGGCCGGCCGAGCGGTCGTTGATGGCGTAATAGGCGATCTCGTTGCGGGTGTAGAACGACACCGAGGTGTAGGCCTGGCTCACCGGCACCGTCAGCTTGATCGGCCCGCTTGTGAGGTCGTAGCGGCAGATCGCCAGCGCGAAGGCCGGGTCCATGAACGGCATCGGTGAAGTGTTGGGATCGGCGAGGGGAAGCTGGCTGACGCCGTTGAGCTTCGTCATCGGCGTCAGCCGCGAATAGGCATCCTGCGTCGCGATCCGCGGCAGCGCCAGCACGCTGACGAGGTGGACCACGAGGCCCAGCACCACGCCGGCAACGACGGTGAACAAGAGGCGGATCATGAGCAGCCCACCGTCGAAATCGTCGGCATCGGCGCATCGCGCTGGGTGCGCGTCGCAACGCCGACCGGGGTGTCGTAGAGGCGCAGCATCAGCGCGTAGCGCTCGATGCCGCCGGTCGGCAGCCAGTTGCCGGCGCGCGAGCGCGAAGCGATGCGGATCTCGAACGAGCCGTCGGACTGGCGCACGATCTCCTGGCTGGTGAAGCCGTAGCGGGCCAGCGAGTTGGCGACGAGGTGGCCTTTGCGGTCGTACAGCGTCAGCGTCCAGAACCGCGCCGGCGGCGTCACGCCGGAGACGATTACGTCGCAGCGGCCGTCGAGCGCCTTCTTCTTGTCGTCGGTGGTCGCGGTGAAGGCGACGCCGTCGCCGGTGCCGATCGGCAGCTCGCCGTTGCGCACGATGGTGGCACGCGAATAGGGATCGACGTCGGCGGTGCCGGTGCGCGGCCGCGCGGTCCAGGCGCCGATGGTCAGCGCGCCGATCTCGGTGCCGCGCGTCGTCGTCATCCAGGTTGCGCCGAGGCCCACCACCGTCGCGAGCAGAAGGGCCGTCAATGTGATCAGGATCAGCCGCACTTGTTTCGATCAGTTCTTGCGCGGGGCGGAGGCGTTGGCATTCTCTTCCGCATAGTTCTGCGGGAAGGCGAGCGCGCTCGTCGCCGAGGGCGGCCTGGCCGCCTTGGTGTCGGCATCCGCCGATTTCTTTGCCGTCTTGGCGGCGTCATCCAGCAGCTTCTCGACCCGCACCAAAATGTCGGCGCCGCGCTTGGTCAGCACCGGCGGAGGACCCGGCTTGGTCTCCAGCACCTTCGGCGCCGCATTGGCCTGCGCGTTGCTCACGTGCTGCGGCGGCAGCTTCTGGCCCATGCCGATGCCGGGGATTTCCCGGACCTCGACGCCCTGATGCGCCGCGAGCATGATGTCGTGCCAGGTCTGCGCCGGCAGCGAGCCGCCGGTCATGCGGTTGGTCGGCGAGTAGTCGTCGTTGCCGTACCAGACCGCGCAGGTGAAATTACCAGTGTAGCCGACGAACCAGGCGTCGCGATACGCATTGGTCGTGCCGGTCTTGCCCGCGGTCGGAATGCCGTCGAGCGCGGCGCGGCGCGCGGTGCCTTCGCTGACGACGTGGCTCATCATGCCGGCCATGTCGGCGGCAACGGAGGCGGGGATCGCCTGCCGCGGCTTCGGGCCGTCGCGGTCCCAGCGCCAGACGAGGTCGCCGGCGCCGGTGCGCACTTCGAGCACCGAATGCGGCGTCACCGCCTTGCCGCGGTTGGGGAAGGTCGCGTAGGCGACCGCGTGCTCGAGCACGGTGACTTCGTCCGAGCCGATCGGCAGCGACGGCGTGTCGGGCAGCGGCGCCTTGAGGCCGAAGCGGCGCGCGACCTCGACGATCTTGGCGCGGCCGATCTTGGCCGGGTTCGGCGCCTTCGGCTGCTCCTTCTGGCCGATCGCGATCGACAGCTTCACCGGCACGACGTTGATCGAGCGCGTGATCGCCTGCGTCAGGGTCACCGAGCCGGAATAGGAATGGCCATAGTTCTGCGGGCACCAATTGCCGATGCAGACCGGGCCGTCGACCACGATCGAGTTCGGCGTAAAACCGTTCAGTAGCGCGGTGGTGTAGACGTAAGGCTTGAACGAGGAGCCCGGCTGGCGATAGGCGTCGGTGGCGCGGTTGAACTGGCTGGCGCCGTAGTCGCGGCCACCGACCATGGCACGGATGCCGCCGTCGAGATCGGACACCACGGTCGCGGCCTGCGTTGCGTGATAGTCGCGGCCGAACTGGCGCAGCTGGTTCTCGACCGCGTCTTCGGCGGCCTTCTGCACGTTGGTGTCGATGGCGAGGCGCACCACGAAGACGCGCTCGGTGTAGGACTTCGGGAAAGTGTCGACCAGCTTGCGCATCTCGTCGAAGGCGTAGTCGAGATAGTAGTTCGGCGAAGCCTCGTCGCGGCGGTCGACCGCGAAGGCCGGGTTGCGACGGGCGCCGAACACCTGGCCCTCGGTCATGAAGCCGGCATCGACGAGGTTGTCGAGCACGACGTTGGCGCGGGCGCGGGCGGCGGGCAGGTTGATGTGCGGTGCGTATTTCGTCGGGGCCTTGAACAGGCCGGCGAGCATCGCGGCTTCCGCCAAGGTCACGTCGCGCGCGGATTTGTTGAAGTAGAAATGCGCCGCGCCGTCGACGCCGAAAGTGCCGCCGCCCATATAGGCGCGGTCCAGATACAACTTGAGGATCTCGTTCTTGGTCAGGCGCCATTCCAGCCAGACCGCGAGGAAGGCTTCGTTGACCTTGCGCTCTATGGTGCGCTCGTTGCTCAGGAACAGGTTCTTGGCGAGCTGCTGGGTGATCGAGGAGCCGCCCTGGCGGACGCCGCCGGCTTGGGCGTTGGTCACGAGCGCGCGCGCGGTGCCGGCGATGTCGATGCCGAAATGCTCGTAGAAGCGGCGGTCCTCGGTCGCCAGCGTCGCCTTGATCAGCACGTCCGGAAAGTCTTCCAGCGGGATCGAGTCGTTGTGCTTGATGCCGCGGCTGCCGATCGGGTTGCCGTAGCGGTCGAGGAAGCTCACCGCGAGATCGGATTTCTTCAGCCAGTCCTCGTCCGCGGTCTCGCGGAAGGCGGGGATGGCGAGGGTGAGCATCACAACCAGGCCGCCGAGGCCGAGGGTGGCGGCCTCCGACAGCGGCTCGATGAACACCCAGCGCTTCCAGCGTCCGACATAGAACCGGTCCATGAAGGTCGAGTAGCGCTCGTAGAGCTCGCGGATGCCCTTGGCCGAGGAGAACAGCGAGGAGTCGATGCGCGCATCAAGGTCCAGGAAGAAATTCCGGACCTTCTGCTTCCAATGCGGTGGTATGATCTGGCGCACCTAGAACCCTTGAGGCTTGGTTCGAAAGCGTTCAAGCACCCGGCCGGGGGCGGCATCGAGACGTCTTGAGGGAATGTTGCGGCAAACCCAAGGCGCCCGGCCAGCATCCGAGGGACTTGCTGTTCCTTCTAGCCGAGCGGGGCCCATAAACCAATGGTCAGGCTCGCGATTTTGAACAACAGGCCTAATTGACCCCGGGTCATTACGGGCCTCAAAGGCGCCTTGCTTGCACCACCCCGGCCGCACGCCCTAGATGGCTTAAGCCGTAGCTCTTTCGAACCTTTGTTGAGGCGCATGACCGCAGTTCCCAAACGACCTTCAGGCCAGGAAGGATTCTTCTGGAAAACCAAGACGTTGGAAGAGATGTCGGCGGGCGAATGGGAAAGCCTGTGCGACGGCTGCGGGCGCTGCTGCCTGAACAAGCTCGAGGACGAGGATACCGGGCAGATCTATTTCACCCATATCGGCTGCAAGCTGCTCGATGGGATGAGCTGTGCCTGCAAGGACTATCCGAATCGCTCAGACAAGGTTCCTGACTGCGTCCGCCTGACGCCGGCCAATGTCCGCACCCTGAACTGGCTGCCGCCGAGCTGCGGCTACAAGCTCGTCGCCGAGGGGCGCGATCTCTATTGGTGGCATCCGCTGGTCTCCGGTGATCCCAACACCGTGCATGACGCCGGCGTCTCCGTGCGCGGCCGGGTCGAAGGCAGCGAGGACGAGATCCCGGACGAGGAGCTCGAGGACCACATCGTGCAATGGCCGGCCCTGCTGCCGAAACGGGCCCGCCTGAAGCGACGTCCGAAGGACTGAACCGTCGTCAGGTCTTGCGCGGTGATCACGTCTTCGGGATGGCCCGGGGGCGGGATGCACCCATGCGCCGCGGCGTCTGCCTGGGACAAACTTTGCTGTCTACATTGGGCTGCATAGAACGAATCCTTTGCGGCGTTGCGCCGCCCCACGACGTCCGAGCGAGATGAACAAGTTCGACCGGCAGAGCAGTTCTGCCGACATCCAGACTTTGCCTGACGATATCGCCGAGGAGCTGTCCCGGCTTCCGAGCGAAGTCATCAGCGTCGATGACGCGCCCTCCATCGCGCCGCCGGTGCCGCTGTCGCAGGACGAGGTCCGCACCATCGTCATCAGCTTGATGCTGACGATGTTCCTGGCGGCGCTCGACCAGACCATCGTGGCG
The DNA here is from genome assembly GCF_014198315.1 of Bradyrhizobium sp. CIR48. Classification (NCBI taxonomy): domain Bacteria; kingdom Pseudomonadati; phylum Pseudomonadota; class Alphaproteobacteria; order Hyphomicrobiales; family Nitrobacteraceae; genus Bradyrhizobium; species Bradyrhizobium sp. CIR48. The sequence continues at coordinate 59,374 of NZ_JACIHG010000005.1, read as the reverse complement.
ACCGCGCTGCCGACCATCGGGCGCCAGTTCCAGGACGTCTCCAATCTCTCCTGGGTCATCACCGCCTATCTGCTCGCTTCAACGGCGGTGGCGCCGGTGTTCGGCACGCTCAGCGACATCTACGGCCGCCGCGTCATGATCATCATCTCGCTCAGCCTGTTCGTGGCGGGCTCGGTGCTGTGCGCGATCGCACCGAACATGCCGATGCTGATCCTGGCGCGCGGCCTTCAGGGGCTCGGCGGCGGCGGCATCATGCCGGTCGTGCAGACCGTGATCTCGGACGTCGTCTCCCCGCGCGAGCGCGGCCAGTACCAGGCCTATTTCTCCAGCGTCTGGATGGTTGGCGGCATTTTGGGCCCGGTCATCGGCGGCGTGTTCGCCGAGCATCTGCACTGGTCGATGATCTTCTGGATCAACCTGCCGCTCGCGGCTGCGGCGATCGTGATGCTGCTGCCGAAGATGAAGAAGATCCCGGTGTTCCACCGCAAGCGCAAGGTCGACTGGCTTGGCGGCGTGCTGTTGATGGCCTCCGCCGTCGTCTTCATGCTGGTGCTGACCTGGGGCGGTTCGCGCTACCCCTGGCTGTCGCCGACCGTGCTGGCGATGGTGGGCGGCGCCGTCGCGCTCGCGGTCAGCTTCGTCTGGCACGCCCGGCGGGCCGACGAGCCGTTCCTGCCATTGAAGCTGCTGACTGGATCGGTGGCGCCGTTCGCGCTGACCGCCGGCGGCTGCGGGCTCGGGGCGATCACCGGCCTCACCGTGCAGCTGCCGCTGTATTACGAGTCGGTCTACCATTTGAGCGCAAGCGAGGCCGGCCTCGCGCTGATCCCGCTCGCGGCGGTCTCGACCGTCGGCGCGGCCGTCGCCGGCCGCACCATGGCCCGTGCCAAGCACTACAAGCGCGTCGCGATCATCGGCACCTCCTGGGCCGCGCTGTGCGGCCTCGGCCTCACGCTCACCACTCTGCCGCTGTGGGGCTTGCTGACGCTGATGGCGGCGTTCGCGCTCGGGCTCGGCACCACCTTCCCGGTGTGCGTCGTCTCGCTGCAGAACTCGGTCGCGCGCCCGCAGGTCGGCACCATCACCGGCGCGATGAACTTCTTCCGCTCGCTGATGTCCTCGTTCACGGTCGCCGCGTTCGCCGCGATCCTGCTGATCGCGCTCGGCATCGACGTGCCGCTCGCCGGCGAGCACCACGCCGCAGGCGCCGTCGCTATCCCCGCTGACGACATGCGCCACGCCTTCCGCTACGTGTTCGGCGCCGCCACCGCGCTGATGACCATCGCCGCGCTGTGCCTGATCGCGATGGAGGAGCGGCCGCTGGCCGGTCCCGCCACGGCGCAGCCGGTGGAGATGGCGGAGTAGGCGCCTAAACCGCGATGCGATGAGGATGAATCGTCATCGCGCTTTAGGTTGTTGTTTAAGCATGATCTCTTCGGAAAACCGCTGCGCACTTTTCCGGATCATGCTCTAGCCGCCGCGGTCGGGATCCTCGTCGATAGTGCCCGCGCCCGTCTTCCGCGCTTTCGCCGCGAGCTGCTCTTTGAGCTGTGCCAGCGCGCCGGCGGACCAGTCATGGACATCGGTCACTGCGATCCAGGCATCGACATAATGCTCGGGCGCGTAGACATGGCCAAAGCCCATCGGCGTGTTGGTCGCAACCGCCATGTCGAGGGCGAGCTGGAGCATCGTCACGATCGGATACCATCGCAGCTCCGGTGACACGTCCGGCCCGCGCGGCGCGCTCATCCAGGCCGGGGCCCGGTAGGCATCGCGATAGGCGAAGAAGGTGATCGCGTCGCTGGCATATTGCAGGTAGACGACGCGCATCGGACCCCACGGCGCGTCTGCCGGGACCGTCGGTCCGTTCTGGTTCATGAAGCGCACGAAGCGGTTGTCGCGGAATTCCGGCAGCCACGCCGGCGATCCCGGATTGCGGTTCGCAGTGATCGAGCGCCAGAAGCGGCTCTCGAACGGCGCCCCGCTCCATAGCGCGCCGGCGATGGGATCGCCGATCATCTCGAACAGCTCCGCGGATTTCTCCGAATTCATGGCCCCAAGGCTGAGCCCGTGCAGATACAGTTTCGGCCGCCTGTCCTTCGGCAGCGTCGTCCAGTAGCCGTAGATCTCCGCGAACAGCGCGCGCGCCGCCTCCGCGCCGTATTCGGGCTGAAACAACAGCGACATCGGGCTGTTGAGATAGGAGTACTGCATTGCGACGCTGGCGACGTCGCCATGGTGGAGATATTCGACGGTGTCCATCGCAGCAGGGTCGATCCAGCCGGTGCCGGTCGGCGTGACGACGATCAGGATCTTGCGATCAAAACCGTGCTGGCGCTTGAGCTCCTCGAGTGCAAGCCTGGCACGCGCCTGCGCGGTGGCGCCGCCGGCGAGGCCCACATAGACCCGGATCGGGTCCTGCGCCGGCCTTCCGCTGACGGCGCTGATCTCGGTTGCGTTCGGACCCGAGGCAATGAAGCGGCGCCCCATGCGCCCGAGCTCTTGCCACTTCACCAGTGATGCCAGGCTTCCGGTCCGACCGGGATCAGTCGGCTGCGGCCGCTCGGGCTCGAGCAGGACGTCGAGTTCGCGGAAGGAGGAGTCGAGTGCGCGAAACGCCGCGTTGATCAGGACATTGCTGGCGATCGACCAGAACAGCAGGCCCGCGGCGAGCACGCCGATGACGTTGGCGAGCTTCCGCGGAATGACGCGCCTCGTATGCTCGGCGAGGAAGCGGGCGAGGAGCGTGAACAGCCGCCCCAGCACCAGCAGCACGACGAAGGTTATCAGGGCGATGATGCAGACCTTGAGCGGATGCGCGGTCTCGACCGGCGCCATCTTCATCACGGCGCGGATCGAGTTCTGCCATTCGGCTGCTCGCCACAGAAAGACGATGACGACGAGCAGGCAGGCGGCTGCCGCCAGCGCATTCGCAATCGATCTGGCGCGCGCCGACGGCTCAGGCAGCTCGAGATAGTGCCACAGCCGCCGCCACAGCACGCCGGCGAAATAGCCGATCGCAAAGCAGCCGCCGGCGAGGACGCCTTGCGTGAGATAGCTCCTGGGGATCAGCGTCGGCGTCAGTGCAGCCGCGAAGAACAGCGCGCCAAGCATGAGGCCGACGCCGGATAGCGAGAGGAGTTGCCGCCGAATGAACCGCGCCAGATTCATCAAAACGCCTCCCGGGCGAAATTATCCTCAGGGCTTGCCTGAAAAGCTGCTCTTGCGCGGCAGCACGATCGTGAATTCGGTGAACTCGCCGGGCGCGGTCGCGACGTCGATCGTGCCGCCATGCTGCTTCACCACGATGTCGTGGCTCATCGACAGCCCGAGGCCGGTGCCTTCGCCGGCCGGCTTGGTGGTGAAGAACGGATTGAACATCTTCTCCTTCACATCGTCCGGGATGCCGGTGCCGTTGTCGCGGATGCGGATCTCGACGTGATCGCCGCGGTCGCGGGTCGCGGCCGTCACGACCGGCTCGTAACCGGCCGCCTCGGTCTCCGCCTTGCGCTTGGCGACCGCATGGAATCCGTTTCCGATCAGGTTCAGCAGCACCCTCGTGATCTCCTGCGGGAACACGTCGGCCGAGCCTGCCGCCGGATCGAGCTCGCGTTTGAGCGTCACGTCGAACTGCGGCTTCTCGGCCCGTGCGCCGTGATAGGCGAGGTTGAGGCTCTCCTCGACCACGGCGTTGACGTCGCTCAACCGATGCTCGCCGCCGCCCTCGCGCGAATGCAGCAGCATGTTCTTGACGATGGAATCGGCGCGCCGTCCGTGCTGGACGATTTTCCCGAGATTGTCCTTGAGAAGCCCGGTGAGCTCGTCGACTTCGCCGCGGATATCGTCCGCGAGTGTCACGGGCGCGAGCACCTCGTTCAGCTCGTCGGTCAATTCGGCGGACAGCGAGGCAAAATTGTTGACGAAGTTGAGCGGGTTCTTGATCTCGTGCGCGATGCCGGCGGTGAGCTGGCCGAGGGAAGCGAGCTTCTCGGTCTGGATCAGGCGATCCTGCGCCGCGCGCAAATCGTCGAGCGATTTCGCAAGCTCCCGGGTGCGGTCCTGCACTTCGTCGAAGAGGCGCACATTCTCGATCGCGATGACGGCTTGGTCGGCGAAACTGGTAACGAGTTCGATTTGCTTTTCGCTAAACGGCCGGATCGCGCGACGTGCGAGAACAATAGCGCCAACGGTGCTGCCTTCGCGCAGTAGGGGCACACCCAGGAAGCTACGCGGATTGCCGCTCAATTCCTGGCCTTCAAAGGAGTAATCGGGGTCCTCGAGCACATCGGTGACATGAACAACCTTGTCGCCGAGCAGAGTCCTGCCCGTGATGGTGCGCCTATCCGGCCGGACCGGAAGATCTCTTACATATTCGACGAATTTGGCTGGAAAGCCGTAGGAGCCCGCCCGGAAATAGGAGCTGCCGGATTTGCGGGTAATCGCCGCCATATCGGCTTCGCATAGTCGCGCCGCCGATTCGACCAGCGTATCGAGCACGGCTTGCAAGTCGAACGCCGAGCGGCTGATAACCTTGAGCACGTCGGCAGTCGCCGTCTGTTGTTGCAGCGACTCGGTCAAATTCTCGGTGCGCTGACGCAATTCACTGAGCAGCCGCGCGTTCTCGATGGCGATCACGGCTTGCGCCGCGAACTGGTTCAGCAGGGTGATCTGCTTCTCCGAGAACCGTCGGCTCTCCTGCCTGAAGATCATGACGTTGCCGACCACGCGCTCATCCTGAAGCAACGGCACCGCGAGCAGGCAGCGGGCGCCGCCGAGATCGACCAGCGCCCGACCATTCGGCTCGCCGCTGCGATAGACGTCTGACTCCAGCAGGTCGACAATTTCGACGAACGGTTCGCCCTTCAAAAGCCGCGCGGGCGCGGTGGCCGAACCATAGTTGAGGGGCGCCTTGCGCCTGTATTCATCGTAAGCGGGGGGCAGTCCGTAAGTGGCGGCTGTGCGGAACTGCGTGCCGTCGTAGGTGTTGAGCACGCCGAAACTGGCGCCGCAGAGCTGCATTGCCTTGCTGAGCATCGCCTCGAATACCGGCGCGAGATCCCCGGCCGATCTGCTGATGACGCTGAGCACCTCCGATGTTGCAGTCTGCTGCTCCAGTGACTCTGCGAGTTCGTGCGTCCGCGCCTGCACCTCGTTGAACAGGCGCGTGTTCTCGATCGCGATCACGGCCTGGTCGGCAAAGGTCTTGAGCAGGTTGATGGCCTTGTCCGGGAAATGGCCGGCTTGCGGCCGCGTCACGGCGATGGTGCCGATTGCGACGCCGTCGCGCAGCATCGGCACCGCGAGGATGCTGCGATAGCCCCGCGTCCGCGCCAGCTCCTTCATGGCCTCGGTGAGATCAGGCTCGTTCTGCATGTCGCTGCGGAAGGCATATTCTCCGCTTCGAGCCACCCGGCTGTGAATGCCCGGCGACGACAGCGGTGCGGGGAACGAGCTGAGCAGATCGGCATTGCCGGCTGCATTATCCGTGGTGAAGGCGGCCAGATGCAGCTTGTCGTCGACCACGCGGGTGACGGTGGACGAATGTCCGCCGATCAGCGTCTTGGCGCTGTCGGAGATGGCCTGGAACACCGGCGTGACGTCGGCAGGCGAAGCCGCGATCACCTTGAGGATGTCGGCGGTCGCGGTCTGACGCTCCAGCGCCTCCCGCGTCGCATTGAACAGGCTGACATTCTTGATCGCGATCACGGCTTGGTCGGCGAAGGTCTGCAGCAGCCGCACATGATGCTCGGTGAAGGCGCCGGTCGCACGGCGCGTCGCGATGATGATGCCGATCGCTTCGCCCTCGCTCATCAGCGGCGCGAACAGCATGCTGCGATAGCCGCGGGCGCGGGCGATGTCGCGGGCGGCCGGCTCGAGCTCGGTGTCGGGCAGTTGCGCCGCCGCACCCTTGGCCACGAGCTGGTAGGGCGGAAACTGCGCGAACGGCACCGGGAACGAGGCCTGCAGCACGCGATCGCCGGCCGGATCGGTCGGCGTGAACGCGGCAAGGTGGGCGGCGCCATCGACATAGCGCAGCACGGCCGTGGAGAAGCCGCCGATCAGCCGGTTGGCATTGGCCGCAATGGCCTCGAACACCGGCTGCACGTCCGAGGGCGAGGCCGCCATCACCTTCAAAATATCGGCGGTGGCGGTCTGGCGCTCCAGTGCCTCGCGCGTCGTGTTGAACAGCCGTGCATTCTCGATCGCGATCACGGCCTGGTCGGCAAGGGTCTGGAGCAGCTGCACGAGGTCGGGTGCGAACGCGCCAGGCTCGGCGCGGGTGACGCTGATCATGCCGACCGGCGTGCCCCGGTTCATCAGCGGCATGAACAGCACGCTGCGGAAGCCGCGCAGCCGCGCCAGATCGCGGTTCAGCTGCGGCACCTCGGCGGCCTCGCTGTCGGGAAACTGGATCGTCTCGCCCCCGCGTACCAGCGCAAAGGTCGGAAACTCCGTGATCTTGCGCGGGAACGAAGCCTTGAGCCCTTCGTCGGCCTCCGGGCTGGTCGGCGTGTAGGCCACGAGGTGCAGCTCGTCGCCGATGAACTGGAGCACGGTGGCGGAGAAACCGTCGAGCAGCCGCTTGGAACTCGACGCGATCGCCTCGAACACCGGCCGGGCATCGGAGGGCGAGGCCGCGATGGTCCGCAGGATCTCCGCGCTGGCGCTTTGGCGATCCCGCGCAGTTGCCAGCGCGTTGCGCAGCTGCGCATTCTCGGCTGCGAGCTCATCGGCGATGTCATGGGAAAGGTTGGTCATTTGCAATCCGGCTTGATGCCGCGACAGGCGCGGCACCGAGGCGGATTATCACATTCCCTGCGGCCGGAGCCAGCGTCTGGCTTGCCTCACGTGCCCGGCCGCGACACCTCCGTCTCCTTGCTGGTGATGAACTCCAGCAGCACCGGGATGCCTTCCTTCGTCTTCTCGATGCCGCGTTTGATCGCGGGGATGATGTCCTCCGGCCTCGTCACCCGCTCGCCATAGCCGCCGAAGGCGCGCGCCATTGCGGCGTAGTCGCCGGAAATGTCGGTCGAGCGATATTTTTCGGTCGAGACCGGCATCACCTTCAATTCGATCGCCATGGAGAAATTGTTGAGCAGGATCGACATGATCGGGATGCGCTCGCGCACCGCGGTCTCGAAATCCATGCCGGTGAAGCCGATCGCCGCATCGCCCCAGACGTTGATGCAGAGCTTGTCGGGCTTTGCCAGTTTCGCCCCCATCGCCAGGCCGAGGCCGTAGCCGAGCTGCGTCGTCTTTCCCCAGCCGAGATAGGTGAGGGGTTTTACCGATTTCCAGAACGGCGAGAGCTGGTCGCGCGGACTGCCGGCATCATGCGTGATGACAGTGTTCTCGATGTCGACGGTGTGCTGGAGATCCCACAGCACGCGATACGGGCTGAGCGGCGCGTCGTTGCTGGTGAGCTTCGGCATCCATTTCGCCAGCCACTCCTTGTGCGAGGCCGCGATCTCGGCCGCGACCGCTGACGCATCGCGATCAGCAGTGACGGTCTTGCCGATCTCCTCCAGCAGCGCGTCGAGCACGAGGCCGGCGTCGCCGACCAGGCCGATCTTCGCCTCTACATCCTTGTTGAGATGGTTGGGATCGAGCGTGGAATGGATGATGGTCTTGCCCTTCGGCATCGCGATGCCGAAGTTCGTTTCCGTGAAGGAGCAGCCGATGCCGAAGGTGATGTCGGCCTCGGCGAGGAATTTTGGCACCGCGCGCGGCACCGCAAGTCCGCCGGAGCCGAGCGAGAGCGGATGCGTTTCCGGAAACGAGGATTTGCCGCCTAGGCTGGTGGTGACGGGGATCGCCAGCCGCTCCGCGAGCCGCTGCAACTGCGGCCAGGCCCGCGCGTAATGCACGCCCTGGCCGGCATAGATCACCGCACGCTTGGCGTTGACGAGCAGGGCTGCCGCCTCCTTCACATGCACGGGGTCGGCGCCGTAGCGGGTGCGCAGCACCGGCGTGTAGTCGAGCGGCTCCGGCACCTCCTCGTTCCACATGTCCGAGGGGATTTCGACGATCACGGGACCGCCGCGGCCGTTCTTCAGCTTGGTGAAGGCGCGGCGGAAGATGTTGGCGACCTCGGCGGCCAGAATGATCGGCTCCGACGATTTCGCGAACGGCTTCATCGCCTCGCTGGAATTGAAGTTCGGCTCGATATGCGCCAGCCGGCGCTGATAGCCCATCGGCAACACCAGCACGGGAACGGATTCGCCAAAACACTGCGCGACGCCGCCCATCGCGTTCTCCGCACCGGGCCCGTGCTGCATGCAGAACGCGCCGATCGAGCGTCCCGAGGTCACGCGCGAGATCGCATCCGCCATGTGGATGCCGACGCGCTCCTGCCGCACCATCACCGGGCGGATCTCGGCTTTCGCCGCATGCTCGATCAGGTGATTGACCGGATAGCCGCAGAGGATCTCGATCCCCTCGCGCCTCATGATTTCCGCAATGGCGGTGCCGAGCTTCATGGCGTCTCTCTCCCTTGAGGCTTGACCGGTTGATCCGGCGATTACGGGGAGAGGATCAGGAAATTCAGGAGGCGTAAAGCGCGGTGGATCACACCGGCGGGTAGGTCAGCCATGCAGAACGCGCGCGCAGGACGGGGCGCCATCGTGACGTTGAGATTCGCCGCGCCGTCTCACCATTGATCAGAATGTCGCGACGAGACGTACTCATGCGCTGCGCTGCTGTCGCAATAGGGAACTCACCGCATCCGGCTTGCTTCCGAATTGGCATCTGTAATCGTTGCCGTGCGAATTTGAAACCGCGCACCGATGCAAAGGGGATTCGGTTTGACAGTCACGGATGCTCGAAGCACGCTGGCGTCGACATTGCGAAGGGGGGCATATCGACATGATCGAGCTCAGGGTGAACGGGATCAACCGCAGCGTCGACGTTGTTCCCGAGATAGCCGGGCAGCCCTGTCCGAACTGATGCGTTCCCCGCGTCGCACCAGCGCGACCCCACACGGCGTCATCGAAAGGAAGAAAACGTGACCCAGCATGTCCTCTTCATCGTCACCAACGCAGCCGTGATCGGTCCGCATAGCCGCAAGACCGGATTCTTTTTCGCCGAGATCGCCCATCCTTTCGAAGTGCTTGACAAGGCCGGGGTCGCGGTCGAGTTCGCATCCCCGGCCGGGGGATGGACGCCCTACGATGCGTATGACGAGAAAGATCCCGCCCAGAGAGATTTTCTCGCGAGCAAGGCCTTTCGTCGCCTGAATCACAGTCGCAGACTGTCCGAGGTGGACGCTGCCGACTACGACGCCATCCTGGTGCCCGGCGGTCTTGGGCCCATGGTGGACATCCAGCGCAATGCAACGGTCCAGAGTGCCGTCGTGCGCGCCTGGACCACCGGCAAGCTCGTCGCCGCTGTTTGTCACGGGCCGTGCGCGCTGCTCGGCGTCAACCTCGGTGATGGCACCCCGTTCGTGCGCGGCAAGAAGCTCACGTCCTTCTCGAGGAAGGAAGAATACGACTACGCCCGCGATGATGTGCCTTACGAGCTCGAGGACGCGTTGAGGGCCGAGGGCGCCGACTACTCGTCGGCCGCCAATTGGCAACCTCACGTCGTCGTCGATGGCCGGCTCATCACGGGGCAGAACCCCGCTTCGGCCGGACCGTTGGGAAAAGAGTTGCTGTCCGCCCTTAAGGATCGGTGACGTCCTATCTGCAGCCCTGGCAGATCATCAGCTTTCGCTTTAACGCCCCATCTTCCTGATCGGGGCCATCCGCATCCGCATGGGACCCGGTGTTCTTTGCGGCGCGTGACCTCATTGGCGGCGTCGCCTGGTGCGGGGCGTCATTGTCATCGACGGTGCCGATGCTGAAGCCGTCGTAGTCGGCGGCCGGATTCGGTATCGCTTGAGGCCGGCCTATCGTGGGTGTCGAAGTCTCTCTGCCGGCCGCCGGCGGAGCCCTGTTTGTCGTCACGCGTGCCGGCTTGGTGGCACCCGGACGCGGCGACGCATCGGGCGCAGCAAGCGAAACCGGCGGGGCGACCGAAGTCTGGCTTCTCGCGTTCTGGTGCGGCCATGCGACGACAAACATGAGGCCGAGAGCCAGGAGCGTCACGCGTCTCATCCGCATCCTTTCGGCGGCTCAGGTTCAACGATCGATGGCATGGCCCGCCGAACCACGACGCGGACAGAGTATCAGGACCAGCCTTGCCGTCAAAGCGTCATGGCCCGGACAGCGCGCTGCGCCATCCGGGCGGTATTCGGCTGCATGGCCCGACAGGCAAGACCTGCCGGCGCCGGGCGAAGCGCGCCTCGTCGGCTCAGATCAGCGTGCCCGCATGGAAGCTTGCTTGGGCGAGCAGCGATTGAATCACGACATTGTCGCCGGGACCGCCATCCAGCACGTCGAGGCCGCCGCCGCCGATCAGCACATCGTCGCCGACCCCGCCGAGCAGCGTGTCGTTGCCGGCGCTGCCGATGAGCACGTCGTCGCCGCCACCGCCGTCGAAGACCAGATGCGGCCCGCCGGGGCCGACGCCCGACGCCTCGATCACGTCGTCCCCGCTGAGGCCGTTGATGGTGATGGTGTCGTTGAAGTCGAAATTCTCGATCACCATTTGGCTTGCCAGGCCGTCGATCACCAGCGCGCCGTTGCTGTTGAGCGACAGCGTGATGACGTCGTCGCCGGTGGTGCCGTTGATCACGATGTTGTCGGCCGCGCCGTCGCCGCCGGGAGTGCCGGGGACGCCGCCAAGGTCGATCTTCACCTGCGTCACGTCGGTGCCGCTCATGTCGCCGACAATGATCTTGTCGGCGCCGCCGCGGGCATTGAACGCGATCGTCTCGACGCCGCCCGTGTCCATCGTGATTGAGGCGACGTCGCGCGTCAGCTCGGCGCGGGCGCCGTTGGCGAAGATGTTGATGGTTTCCGCGATGTTGGCGCCGTTGAACAGCAGGGTGTCGCTGCCGGCCTGGCCCTCGATCGTGTCGTTGTCGTCGCCCGGATTCCAGACGAAGGTGTCATTGCCCGCGCCCATCAGCGCGACATCGTTGCCGTCGCCGCCGTTGATCAGGTCGTCGCCCTGGCTGCCAATGATGGTGTCGTTACCGATGCCGCCGTTGATCGTCAGCTGCAGCACGCCGGCGGCGAGGCCGCTGGCGTCGATGGTGTCGTCGCCGGCAAGGCCATTGAGCGTCAGCTGATCGGTTGCGTCCATTGCGGTCAGGTGGCTGGCCGCGTGCAGGCCGAACACCGTGACGCCGGCGGCATTGCCGCTGACGCCGAACGTATCGGCCCCCTGGGTCGCATCGACCGCGACGGTATCGACGGCGCCGTCGGGCGTTCCGGCCGAACCGCCGAGGTCGATGTTCACCCGCGTCACGTCGGTGCCGGTCAGATCACCGACCGTGACATGATCGCTCCCGCCCAGCGCGTGGATATCGACCTGCTCGACCCCGTGCAGGTCCATCGTGATGTTTGCGACATCGCGCGTCAGCAGCGCGCGATCGCCGTTGGCGGCAATGGCGATGTTCTCGGCAATGTTGGCGCCGAAGAACCGCAGCGCGTCGACGCCGGTGCCGCCCTCGACGGTGTCGCTGCCGTCGCCCGGATTCCACTGGACGATATCGTTGCCGGCGCCCAGCAGGGCGACGTCGTTGCCCTGGTTGCCGTCGATGAAATCATTGCCGTCGCCGCCGATCAGCGTGTCGTTGCCGGCGCTGCCGAGGATCGTATCGTTGCCGGCGCCGCCATCGATCGTCAGGTGCACGATCCCTGCGACCAATGCCGCCGCCGAGATCGTGTCGTTGCCGCCGAGGCCTTGGATGAGAAGCGCATCGTTCGCGCCTTCCGCACTGGTGATGGCGACATCGGCCGGCAATCCCGTGATCGCAACCGAATTGCCGGAGCCGGACACCTCGATGGTATCGGCGCTGCGGGCGCCTTCGAGCGTCACGGTATCGGCCGCCCCGTCTCCGGTGCCGCCTGATCCGAGATCGATATTGACCTGCCTGACGTCGGTTCTCGTCAGGTCGCTGACGACGATGTTGTCGCTGCCGCCCTGCGCGTTGATGGTGACGGTTTCGATGCCGTCGAGGTCCATCGTGATGTTGCCGACATTGCGGGTCAGCAGCGTGCGTCCGTCATGGGCAGCGGACAGGGTGATCTCCTCACCGATGTTCGAGCCGTTGAACAACAGGGTGTCGGTGCCGGCCTGTCCTTCGACCTTGTCGCTGCCGTCGCCGGGATCCCACTGGAAGGTATCGTTGCCGGCGCCGAGCAGGGCGGTGTCGTTGCCTTGATTGCCGTCGATGAAGTCGTTGCCATCGCCGCCCAGCAGGCGGTCCGCGCCGTTGCCGCCGAGGATCGTGTCGTTGCCGGCCCCGCCGTCGATCGTCAGATTGATCAGTGCGGCGAGATTGCCAGTTGCGGTGACGACGTCGTCGCCGCCGCCGGCCTTGAGCACGAGGTTCTCGGTGGTGCCGATGTCCAGCGAGAACGGGGCCACATCGACCCGGTCGAAGCGCACGCGTGTGCCGTTGGCCGTGATGGCGAAGGTCTCGCCGCCGTTGCCGCCGTTCACCTCGGCGGTGTCGATGCCTTCGCCGCCTTCCATCAGGTCGCTGTCGTCGCCGGGGTTCCAGATCATGCGGTCGTTGCCCGCTTCGCCGAACATCTGGTCGTTACCGTCGCCGCCGATCAGCACGTCATTGCCGGAGCCGCCGAACAGCAAATCGTTGCCGCCCTTGCCGAACAGCGTGTCGTGACCGGACTGGCCGAACAGCATGTCGCCAGCGGATCCGCCGGTCAGCGTATCGTTGCCCGCGCCGCCGAACAGGTTCGCCGCAGGCATCGCGCCGTTGCTCTCGTCTATCGTGATGATGTCGTTGCCGTCGAGGCCGAAGGCCTGGATCAATTTGGTGTTGGCGACCGTCGCGGGGCCACCCTTGATTGCGACCGCGCCATGGTTGACGACGATCGTCCCTGCTGGGTTGCGGCCCAACAAGACCGTGTTGTTGTGGCCGTTGCCAAAGACGCTGAGGATTCCGGCAGAAAAATTTGCTGTGACAGCCATATGCACTTCTCGCTTTGCGTGATCGAAATGGGCCGTGCGGCGGTATTGCCGGGGCGAACGGCAGACGATCTCATCTGTAGGCCGGGATGCCGGTTCCGGCTTGACGAAGGTCTTCCGAGGGCCTCCTGTTTTTCTTGAGAACAGCTTGATTTTCGGAAGGAGCGCGGGTTTCGGGGCGCTCGACCACCCCAACCACCATTCGTTGTGTTGCCCGACGGGCAAAACACACCAGCGGTGGGTCCACCCCCTCGCGCCAAAATATTCGTATTTACAGAAATTCCGTTTTCCCGTACAAGCCGAAACATCCCGCCCGCCACAAGGGGCGTTTCGCGATCGTCACGGGACGCGGGCCGGGATGCGGTGGCCGCGACGGCGTCGGCGCGTCATGTTGGTTGCAGGGCGGGGAAACCCGTGAGCGGCGACAGGCGCGATACGACACGGCGCTGACAGCGTCTCTGTCCAGTCTCGATGGCGAGCGCACGCCAGCAATCGGGAATGCGGATGGGGATGTGCGCGGACGGAGAAGTCGTGTGGTCCTGACGCCCGGGGTCTGTGCGTCAAGTCCTGCGGTGATGTCGCGCCAACCGGCGCGCATCGATCATTCCCGCAAGGCGACGGGGGCAATAGTGCATCGCTCCCCGGGGAGAGCACGAAGGACACCGTGAAAACCATCGCGCAGGGAAGGCCGGGCGACCGGCATCACCTGTCGTCCACCCCGTGCGCGCTTCTTGAGCACACGCGGGACTTCGGGTGCCAGCCGGCGCCCGGCCTTCCCTGCGCCCTTGCTTTTGACGAGGGCGGAAGAAGACAGCAAAGCTCGGGCGAAACCAGCCGCGAGGATGCGAAGGTATGTCGGCGGATGAAGCGCAAGCCGTTAGAGCGACGTCATCTCTCCATACTCCGTCATTGCGAGCGAAGCTCGTCATGGCAAGCGCGCCGGTCCGGAGATGATGCGAAGAGGGAGGGAATGCGGCGGCGGTCTCGCCGATGTCGGCCTGGTTCGTTCAGCCCCCGGCCGTTACTTGATCCCCGTGCTGATCGCGACAAACTTGTTGTTGAGGAGGGCGCCGCCCATGGTGTTCACGGCCGTTATGATCGCGAGCGCGATGCCTGCGGCAATGAGGCCGTACTCGATCGCGGTTGCACCATTCTCATCGGCAAGGAAGGACCTAAGCAAACGCATTGCCAACTCCCGTTCATCCGATCCAACGTATGGTCGCGTCGTTATCGGACTTGCAAAAGGATCGAATAAGTATTCATGCGCGCCAAAAGAATTAAGCCCCGGCGAACGCGTTCCTGCTCATACGACGGCATTCATTAAATTAAGGTTCTATCGATCCGTCCAAATGGATTCATACCGGCAGGGCTCCGCCGGGCTGCGCGGGCGCGGCGCCCGTCAGGCCGCGATCGTGCGGACGCTTAACCGATTGTTGAGCCTGTTCGTCAACGGGCCGGCAAGGACACCATCGCGCTCATCCGCGCCGGTCCTCCGCATTCAGCGCCCGCAACATCGCGATGCGGGCGAACATCACCCAGCCGCCGCCCGTCTCGGCCGCATTGATCAAGGTCTCGATGGCGGTCTGCCAGCGCGGCTCGTGCTGGACGTCCTCGGGCAGCCGCATGATGTAGTCGGCCGCCTCCTGAAGCGTCAGCAGCTGGCGCTTGTTGCTCACGCGAACGGGGTCGTCGAACGCCGTCGACCAGGGCATGTCAGGCCGCCTGATCGGCGAGGGGTGGCATCACGGCGCAATCGCGGGGGGATGCGGCTAGCCGGCCTTCTTCGCCCGAGCAGGCGCGCGCACGGGCTTGTCGGCCTTCTTCGAAGTTTCCCTGGTCGCTTCCCTGGTCGCCGTCTTCGCAGCAGCGTCCTTGCCGCCTTTGCCGGCGATCGGCAGCAGCATCTCGCGCTGGCCCGCGACGCGCTTCTTCGGCTTCTTGGCTTTGGCTGCTTCCTTGGCGACCTTCGCCGCAGGCGCGGCGTCCTTCTCGTTGGCGATGCTCTTCTTCAGCGCGTCCATCAAGTTGATGACGTTGCCGCCGCTCTTCGGCGCGGCCTTGGCGGTGATCGGGGCGCCGCTGCGCTTCTTGTTGATGAGATCGATCAGCGCGGTCTCGTAATGGTCCTCGAACAGCTCGGGCTCGAATGCGCCGGACTTCTTCTCGACGATGTGCTTGGCGAGGTCGAGCATGTCCCTGGTCAGCTTCACGTCCTGGATGTCGTCGAAATATTCGGTCTCGCTGCGGACCTCGTAGGGATAGCGCAGCAGCGTGCCCATCAGCCCGCTCTCGAGCGGCTCGAGTGCGATGATATGCTCGCGGTTGGTCAGCACCACGCGGCCGATCGCGACCTTGTCCATGCTGCGGATGGTCTCGCGGATCACCGCATAGGCGTCATGGCCGACCTTGCCGTCGGGCACGAGATAATAGGGGCGGATCAGATAGCGGTTGTCGATGTCGGCCTTCGGCACGAACTCGTCGATATCGATCGTGTGGGTCGAGTCGAGCGCGATGTCGTCGAGCTCGTCCTTGGTGACCTCGATATAGGTGTCGGTGTCGACCTTGTAGCCCTTGACGATGTCCTCGGAGGTCACCTCGTCGCCGGTCTCGGCGTCGACCTTGAGGTACTTGATGCGGTGGCCGGTCTTGCGGTTGATCTGGTTGAAGGAGACCTTCTCGGTATCCGAAGTGGCCGGATAGAGCGCGACCGGGCAGGTCACGAGCGACAAACGCAGAAAACCCTTCCAATTGGCGCGGGGGGCCATGGGCTACTCCAAACGCAACAAGGACAGACTTACGAGGATACCATCGGGAAACAGCGAATCATAGCAAGGCCGGGCGTTGAATCTTCCAACTGCGTTAACCGGCCATAGGGCGTGGGGTTGCTGTCCCGATCGGGTGGCAGAAGCCGGAACATCACATCGGATCGGGCGTTGGCTCCGCATGCACGGCTGCGAGGAGGTCGCGGTCATCGGAGGCGACACGCAGAGATTGAGGGCATCATGGCAACCACGCGAGAGCAGCGTCAGATCGTCGAAACACCAACCGAGGCGCGTCAGGGCGAACCTGGGCCGTCAGTTGCCGCATTGCTCGCCATCTCGACCGGGCTTGCGATCCTGATCCTCGCCGTCATCTGGTTCGTGTTCTTCCGGACCTGACGGCCGAAAACACGGGAAGGGCGGACCTTCCGACCTGCCGCGGCACGCGGCACGTTGCGCCCGCCATGTTGCCGGCTCGTCCGGTCGCATGGCGGGCGCAGTCGCATCGGCTGCTGACCTATCGTATATGACCAAAAAGTAACGCGCCCGGTTCCCCGCGTTCATATTCAGTTCACGCCGGAATTGCTCATCTGGTGTGGTGTTGATGCGGCCTATGTCTGGAGAGAAGCGTGCGCCTGCTCGTTGTTGAGGACGACCCCGATCTCAATCGCCAGCTCACCAAGGCGTTGACCGACGCCGGCTATGTCGTCGATCGCGCCTTCGACGGAGAGGAGGGGCACTATCTCGGCGATAACGAGCCGTATGATGCCGTCGTGCTCGACATCGGCCTGCCGAAGAAGGACGGCATCTCGGTGCTGGAGGCCTGGCGCCGCAACGGCCGCACCATGCCGGTCCTGATCCTCACCGCACGCGACCGCTGGAGCGACAAGGTGCAGGGCTTCGATGCCGGCGCCGACGACTACGTCGCAAAGCCGTTCCATCTGGAGGAGGTGCTGGCGCGCATCCGCGCGCTGCTGCGCCGCTCGACCGGCCATGCCCAGAGCGAGCTGAGCTGCGGTCCCGTCACGCTAGACACCAGGACCGGCCGCGTCAGCGTCTCCGGCAATCCGGTCAAGATGACCTCGCACGAATATCGGCTTCTGGCCTACCTGATGCACCATTCCGGGCGCGTGGTCTCGCGCACCGAGCTGGTCGAGCACCTCTACGATCAGGATTTCGACCGCGACTCCAATACGATCGAGGTGTTCGTCGGCCGCATCCGCAAGAAGCTCGACGTCGACATCATCCAGACCGTCCGCGGCCTCGGCTATCTCCTGACCCCGCCGGCCGCCTGACGCGTTCCGGGGCTTGACGGGCAGCCCGGCAGGGGCCTTGGTCCGGTCATGAGCTCTGACGCCCCGCCATCCTGCGCCTCCCGGGATCATTCCGATGGCCGCTAGTTCGCTTGCGACCCGCCTGTTCCTGTCGGCGACCGCCTGGCTCGTGGTGATCCTGGCCATCACCGGCGTGGTGCTGTCGTCGGTCTACAAGAATGCCACCGAGCGCGCCTTCGACAGGCGGCTCAATCTCTATCTCCGCACCCTCATCGCCGAGGTCGCAACTCCCGACGAGCCGCCCGACCGCCAGTTCCAGTCGCTGGGCGAGCCACTGTTCGAGCTGCCGCTGTCCGGCTGGTACTGGCAGATCACGCGGACCGACACCGAAAAGCCGGAGGTGCGCTCCTCGCGCTCGCTCTGGGACAAGAAGCTGCCGAAGCTGGAAGAGCAGGGCGCCGAGCTCACCGCCGCCGGCATCCGGCTGGCCTATGTCGACGGGCCCGAAGGCCAGAATCTGCGCATGGTGGAACGGCCGGTCGATCTCGGCGCCGACGGCAAGTTTCTGGTCAGCGTCGCCGGCGACGACACCGAGATCTTCGACGAGACGCGCAGCTTCGACTATTATCTCGGCGGCACCTTCACCGCGCTCGGCATCGTGCTGCTGCTGACGACCGTATTCCAGGTCCGCTTCGGCCTCGCACCGCTCAAGCGCATCTCGGAATCGATCGCCGACATCCGTTCTGGGCGGGCTGAGCGGCTCGAGGGCGAATTCCCGGTCGAGATTGCGCCGCTGGCGCGCGAGACCAACGCGCTGATCGATGCCAATCGCGAGATCGTCGAGCGCGCGCGCACCCATGTCGGCAATCTCGCCCACGCGATCAAGACGCCGCTCTCGGTCATCGTCAACGAGGCCGGCGCCCACATCACCGATCCCTTCGCGGCCAAGGTGATGGAGCAGGCGGATGTGATGCGCGACCAGGTCGCTCATCACCTGGAGCGCGCGCGTATCGCGGCGCGAGTCTCGGTGGTCGCGACCGTGACGGAAGTGGCGCCGGCCATCGAGGCATTGCGGCGGACCATGGAGAAGATCCATCGCGACCGCGGCATCGTCGTCGAAGCCAAGGCCGATCCGTCGGCAAAATTTCGCGGCGAGCGGCAGGATCTGGAGGAGATGGTCGGCAATCTCGTCGACAATGCCTGCAAATGGGCGGCCTTGCGCGTCTTCATCGAGGTCCTGGTGGAGCCGCCGCACCAGGCGGGGGTGGGCCCGCGGCTGCGGATCATCGTCGATGACGACGGCCGCGGCCTGTCGGAAGCCGAGCGTGCGCAGGTCTCGCGGCGCGGCCAGCGGCTCGACGAGTCCAAGCCCGGCTCGGGGCTGGGGCTGTCGATCGTGACCGACCTCGCCGCACTCTATGGCGGCAGCCTCTCGCTCGGTGGTGCGCCGACCGGCGGCCTGCGCGCTGAACTGGTCCTTCCCGGCATGTAATCCATTGTTCCGACGAGGTTATTCGTCCTCGTCGATGCCCGGCCGCAGCAAACTGGCGGGATTCGGTCCGACGTCCTAAACGGCTTCTTAAGTGGGGGCCTCCTATGATCGCGCCGGACCCATCCCATGTCCGCCATTTTACCGTGCATTACCCGGGCGCATGAGCCAGACATCGATCGAGCGGCTGAGGGAATATCTCGCGCAGCTCCCGCCGCAGGCGCAGGCGCTGCTGATGCGGGAGTTCGAGCGCGCGCTCGAGCGCGGCCAGGACACGGCTGTCGCGACCCTGGTGCTCGAGCAGTTGCGCAAGATCGTCCGCAAGTCCGAAGCCGATGAAGCCCCGCCACCGCGCACGGACGATCTGTCGCGGCTGCTGTTCCAGGCGCTGGAACCGTTCCTGATCGAGGCTGGCGTCCCGCTGCGGGTCGGGCAGATCCGCCGCACCTCGCTCCAGCCGATCTGGCAATGGCTCGGCCGCGACGGCGCACCGGATAAGGTGAACGAATTCGAGGCCGCGCTGGCGCGGATGCCCCTCGATAGTGCGGGGCAGGTCGAGGCCCTCGCGCAGAAGCTCCAGGGGGTGGCTGCGGATGCCATTTTCGAGCTGACCGGTCCCGGCGGCGGCGACAAGTCGCGCGCGCTGGCCCGGGTCGGCGCGCCCAACGTGATCGAGGACCTCTATTCGATCGGAGCGGTGCTTCAGGTCCGGGAGGCTATCGCCGGCCTGAACGAGAAGCTGCCGCGCACCTTGCGCGCCTTCGGCGATCCCCAGATCGCCTCGGTGACGTCGGCGCTCAACATTCCGGTGCTGCAGACCCCGCAGATGCTGCCCTTCGCGCTGTCGATCGTGGTGCAGCGGATGACGGCCCCGTGGCAGATCATCCGCCTCGCCATCAAGATTGCCGCGTCTGACGACGAGATCCGCGTTGCGGCGACGCCTTACGGCGTTGCCGTCACGATCGCGCTGCACGACCTGTCCTGTGTTGCCGCCACCCTGCGCATGGACATCAAGCGCGGCCATTTCGACAACGTTGCCGGCAACCTCAAGGCGTTGCACGATGGCGTGCGCGGCCTGCGCACCGAGCTTGACCTGCGCAACGATTCCGCCTGGGGCAAGCAATTGACCTCGATCCGGGCCGACATCTCCAATGCGCTGCAATCCGAGATCGACAGCGTTCCCGGCCGCGTTCGCCGCATCCTGCGCCAGCGCCCCGAGAAAGACATTCCGCCGGGTGCGCGGATCGACAGCACCGAGGTGGAGGAAACGGCGGCGCTGATCGATTTCGTCGCGACCTGCCGCAATTATGCGAGCGAGCTTGCGATCAACGAGGTGACGCTGCGCACCTATTCCGACCTCCAGCAATATGTCGAACGTTCGACCGAGCAGCTGGTGCAGTCGCTGCGCGCCGCCGATCACAAGGTCCGCACCTATCGGCAGCAGCAGGTGCAGGCCGCGATTCGCTTCTGCCAGGTGCTGTTTGGCGATGATTACGCCTCGTTGATGAGCCGGGCCGCGGAGAACGCAGCGACCGGCGAGCGCAAATCGTCGCGCGCGAGCTAACCTAAGCGCATATTTTCGTGATCACAATTTGTGGTTGACGGTACCGGTGGTGCGCCGTACGGTCCCCGTGCAAGTCCGGGGAACTTCTATTTGTGGGCGCATGAAACCCGTTATCAGCTCCATTGAAATCGAGAACCGCATCATTGTTGCCAAGTATCAGAGACTGATGGTCGGTGCCAAAGTGGTGCTGGTCGAGAAGGCAAGCGGTCGGCAACTCTCTGAGACAATCACGAGGGTTGCATCCCCGGTTCCGGTCGGAGCGCTGCGCATCAGATTGCCGGACGCAGTCAAGCCGGGAACATACTTCCTGAGGGCCTTCAACGGCCACGGTGAGGACGCCGCGCAAAGTACGGACTTCGAGATCGGCTAAGCCGTTGGATTTTCACCGTTTCGAGACCGCGCGCGGTCGCGCCAAATTGACAATTGTCAATTGCCGCATCGTCCGGCCGTGGTGTAAAGCCACCTATGGGCGCGGTTCGTGCGCTGCCGGAAGCTTGCCAGATGACGCTATGGTTCGTGTTCGCGCTGATGACGGTCGCGGCGATTTTCGCCGTGCTCTGGCCGCTTGGCCGCAATGGACGCGCGCAAGACCAGGGCAGCGAGGTCGCGGTTTACAAGGACCAATTGGCCGAGATCGAGCGTGATCTCGCCGCAGGCTTGATTCCCGCGCCGGACGCCGAGGCTGCGCGCGTCGAGATCAGCCGCAGGCTGCTCGCTGCGGCCGCCAGCGAGCCAGCCATGGCGCCGAAATCGAATCTCAAATGGCGCCGCGCGGCGGC
This sequence comes from Bradyrhizobium sp. CIR48, assembly GCF_014198315.1. Taxonomy (NCBI): domain Bacteria; kingdom Pseudomonadati; phylum Pseudomonadota; class Alphaproteobacteria; order Hyphomicrobiales; family Nitrobacteraceae; genus Bradyrhizobium; species Bradyrhizobium sp. CIR48. The sequence goes on along the minus strand of NZ_JACIHG010000005.1, from coordinate 38,465 downwards.
CGTGCTGGCGCTCGCGGGCCTGCCGCTCGTTGCGATCGGCATTTATATGCCACTCGGCTCGCCCCGGCTTCAGGACTTTCCCCTGGCGCAGCGCGAGCGCGGATCCGGGTCCGGCGTGGCGCAGTCACTCGAGAATCTCGTCGTGCAGGTCCAGCAGCATCTGGAGAAGAATCCGACCGACGGGCGCGGCTGGAATGTGCTCGCGCCGGTGCTGGAGCGGCTCGGCCGTTTCGACGATGCGGTGCGTGCCTATCGCAACTCGCTCACCTATAATGGCGAGAGCGCGGAGCGCCGGTCCGATCTCGGCGAAGCGATCTCGGCTGCCGCCGGCGGTGTAGTGACCGTCGAGGCCAAGGCGGAGTTCGAGCGTGCGCAGGCCCTGAACGCGGACGATCCCAAGGCGAACTACTTCCTGGGCCTTGCCGCCGAGCAGGATGGTCGCAAGGGCGATGCAGCCACGATCTGGCGCGCGCTGCTTGTGAAAGCGCCCGCGGATGCGCCGTGGCGTGCCCTGGTGCAATCCTCGCTGGCGCGGGTCGGTGGCGGGACGATGCCGGCTCTGTCGGACGAGACGATCGCCGCTTCCAAGGATATGGCCGAAGGCGATCGCAACGCGATGGTGCGCGGCATGGTCGATCGTCTGGCTACCCGGTTGAAGCAGAACGGCGACGACGTCGATGGATGGTTGCGCCTGGTGCGTGCCTATCTCGTGATGGGCGAGCGGGACAAAGCCATGGGGGCATCGGCCGATGCCCGGCAGGCGGTTGCCAGCGACGCCGAGCGGCTGCGCCAGCTCAACGAAGGCCTCAGGACTCTCGGGCTCGGCGGATGACGATGTCGGGACGAGCGAAGCGGAGAACGGATACGCCATGACGCGCAAGCAGCGACGTATGACCATCATCGGCGGCTCGCTCGCCGTGCTCGCGCTCGCGGCCGCGCTGGTGCTCAATGCACTTCGCGACTCCATCGTGTTCTTCTCGACGCCGACTATGGTCGCCGAGAAGCACGTCGAGCCAGGCAAGCGGTTTCGCCTCGGTGGACTGGTGCAGCCCGGCTCGCTCCAGCGCGGCGACAATCTCGCGGTGACCTTCGAGGTTGCCGACGGCAATGCCAAGCTGCCGGTGGCCTATAAGGGCATCCTGCCCGACCTGTTCCGCGAGGGGCAGGGCGTCGTCGCCGAAGGCGCGCTCGACGCCCATGGTGTGTTCAAGGCCGATACGGTGCTTGCCAAGCACGACGAGACCTACATGCCCAAGGACGTCGCCGATGCCCTCAAGAAGCAGGGGCATTGGAAGGACGATTACGGCGGCAAGCCTTCTGACAGCGGCAAGACGTCCGATGCGGGCAAGCCCGCGGCGACGACCGCGCAGGGCAACCCGCAGGGAGCAATGCGGTGATCGCAGAATCCGGACATTACGCGCTGGTGCTGGCACTTGGGCTCGCACTGATCCAGTCGATCGTGCCCCTGATCGGCGCGCGCCTGAACGATGCCGCGCTGATGAATGTGGCGCGCTCCACGGCGCTGGCGCAGCTGCTGTTCGTCGGTGCCTCGTTCGTTGCTCTCGTGATGCTGCACGTGAACTCGGACTTCTCCGTCGCGAACGTCTACGAGAACTCCCACTCGATGAAGCCGCTGCTCTACAAGATCACCGGCGTCTGGGGAAACCATGAAGGCTCGATGCTGTTGTGGGTGTCGATCCTCGCGCTGTTCGGCGGGCTGGTCGCAGCGTTCGGCAACAATCTGCCGCTGTCGCTGCGCGCGCACGTGCTCGCCGTGCAGGCGTGGGTCGCCAGCGCCTTCTACCTCTTCATCCTCGTGACATCGAACCCGTTCCTGCGCATCGTCACCCCGCCGGTCGAGGGCCGCGATCTCAATCCGGTGCTCCAGGACATTGGGCTCGCCGTGCATCCGCCGATGCTCTATCTCGGTTATGTCGGCTTTTCGATCTCGTTCTCCTTCGCGATCGCGGCGCTGATGGAGGGCCGGATCGATGCGGCCTGGGCGCGCTGGGTGCGTCCGTGGACGCTGGTCGCCTGGATATTTCTGACGCTTGGCATCGCCATGGGCTCGTACTGGGCCTATTACGAGCTCGGCTGGGGCGGCTGGTGGTTCTGGGATCCGGTCGAGAATGCCTCGTTGATGCCGTGGCTCTCCGGTACCGCGCTGCTGCATTCGGCCCTGGTGATGGAGAAGCGCAACGCGCTGAAGGTCTGGACCATCCTGCTCTCGATCCTGACCTTCTCGCTGTCACTGCTCGGCACCTTCCTGGTGCGCTCGGGCGTCATCACCTCGGTGCACGCCTTCGCCACCGATCCCACCCGTGGCGTGTTCATCCTGCTGATCCTCTGCCTGTTCATCGGCGGCAGCCTGGCCCTGTTCGCGGGCCGCGCCACGTCGTTGAAGCAGGGCGGCCTGTTCGCGCCGATCTCGCGCGAGGGTGCGCTGGTGCTGAACAATTTGCTGCTCACGGTCGCCTGCGCGGTCGTGCTGTTCGGCACGCTCTATCCACTCGCGATGGAAATGCTCGCCGACTTCAAGATGTCGGTCGGTGCGCCCTTCTACAATCTCACCTTCGCGCCGCTGTTTACCCTGTTGCTGCTTGCCGTGCCGTTCGGGCCGATGCTGGCGTGGAAGCGCGGCGATCTGCTCGGCGTGACGCAGCGCCTGCTAGCTGCGGGCGTCGCCGGGCTCGTCGCCGTCGCCATCGCCTGGGGCTGGGCCAGCGGGGGCAGCACGCTGGCGCCGCTCGCGATCGGGCTTGGCATCTTCGTCATCGGCGGCGCGGTCACCGACATCGTCGAACGGACCGGCTTCGTGCGGCTGCCGTTCGCAACGGTGCTGCACCGGGCGCGCGGCATGCCGCGCTCGGCCTGGGGCACGGCGTTCGCGCATGCCGGCCTCGGCGTCGCGCTGATCGGGATCGTCTGCGAAACCACCTGGAATAGCGAATATATCGCGACCATGAAGCAGAACGACGTCGCCCACATCGCCGGCTTCGACGTGAAGCTCGACGGATTGCTGCAGCGTCAGGGCCCGAATTACCGCGAGATGATCGCCGAGTTCAACGTCGGCCTCGATGGCAAGCCGCTCAGCGTCATGACGCCCTCCAAGCGCAGCTTCACCACCCGCGGCTCCTCGACCACCGAGGCCGCGCTACTGACGCGCGGCGCGAGCCAGCTCTACATTTCGCTCGGCGAGGCCAATGCCGAGGGCGCCATCGCCGTGCGGATCTATCACAAGCCGCTGGTGCTGCTGATCTGGTGGGGGCCGGTGCTGATGGCGTTCGGTGGCGTGCTGTCGCTGTCCGACCGGCGGCTGCGGGTCGGCGCGCCGAAGCCGGCGCGGGCCAAGCAGCGCCTCCAGCCGGCGGAGTGATCCGATGCGCCGGATGATGGCCGCGTTCGTCCTGCTGATGCTGCTGGCCTTGCCGGTGGCCCACGCCGTGCAGCCCGACGAGATCATGCCGGATCCTGCCAAGGAAGCCCGCGCGCGGGAGCTGTCGCGCGAGCTGCGCTGCATGGTCTGCCAGAACCAGTCGATCGATGATTCCGATGCGCCGCTGGCGCGCGACCTGCGGCTCCTGGTGCGCGAGCGCATCGGCGCCGGCGACAGCAACTCGCAGGTGCTCGACTTCCTGGTCGCGCGCTATGGCGAGTTCGTGCTGCTGAAACCACGCTTCGAACGTCAGACCCTGCTGCTGTGGCTGCTCGGGCCGCTGCTGCTGATCGGCGGCGGAGTGGCGCTTTGGCTGCAAATCCGGCGTCGTGCGCGCAGTGGTGCAGACGTACCTGCTCCGCCGCTCACTGCGGACGAACAGGCGCGGCTCGCCGCGTTGATGTCCGATGATGCGAAGTCGTCCTAGGCTACGTAATGATACTTAGGCCGCTTGGCGCAGCTTGTTTCATGCTCTGTTGACCTTTGTCTGGAAGCTTGTCGCAAGATTCGATTCCAGCCTTTGAGTCCCCCCATGTTCGCGAACAGCAATCTGACGATCCGCTTCCTGGTCGGCGCCGTCGTCGCTGCATTATTGTTTCTGCTGGGCATCGGCGGCGGCACCGGCTTCATCGCGGTGCTCTATCTCAACAACGAGATCACCAGCCTGTCGGCGGACTTCGCCGCGCTGAGCGGCCCCGCGCGCGACCACGCCATGCAGATCTACCAGCAGGCGCAGACTGCGTTCTCCTATTTCCTGATGGCCTGCGGCGTGATCGCCGTCGTCGCCGTCGCGATCTGCTTCACCACCTGGTTCGCCGTGCGCAACGGCATCCTCAGTCCACTGGCCGCGATCGTGCACGCCATGCGCGAGGTCGCCGACCAGAAATTCCAGACATCGGTTCCGGGGCTTGGCCGCACCAACGAGATCGGCCTGCTCGCCGGTGCGCTGGAGGTCTTCAAGACCAACGGGCTCGAGCGGCGCCATCTCACCGAGCAGCAGCTGCGCGAAGCCCAGCACCAGGCCGAGCGATCGAAATTCCTGGACGACCGGATCAAGCGCTTCAACGATCTCGTCGCCAGCGTCGTCGACAGCGTGGCCTCATCGGCCGTGCATCTGAAGAGCAACGCCGAGACGCTGTCGCGGACCGCCAACGACACCAGCACCAAGGCCAATGCAGTCGCGAGCGCGGCGAGCCAGGCCAGCGCCAGCGTGCAGACGGTCGCAGGTTCTGCCGAGGAGATGACGAACTCGATCGGCACGATCAGCCGCCGCGTCACCGACGCGACCCAGCGCGCCGAGGGCGCGGCGTCCCAGGCGGAGAAGAGCCGCGACACCATCCACACACTGTCGGATGCCGCCGACAAGATCGGCGAGGTCGTGCAGCTCGTGCAGGCGATCGCATCGCAGACCAATCTGTTGGCGCTGAACGCCACCATCGAGGCGGCGCGGGCAGGAGAGGCCGGCAAGGGGTTTGCGGTGGTCGCCTCGGAGGTGAAGAATCTGGCGCATCAGACCAGCAAGGCGACGGAGGAGATCACCTCTCATGTCGCCAGCATTCAGGGCATCACCGCGGAGACGCGCGGCGCGATCGACGGCATTTCCAAGACGCTGTCTGAGATCTCGTCCATCATGTCCGGCATCGAGGTCGATACCGCCCAGCAGCGCAACGCCACGCAGGAGATCACGCGCAGCGCCCAGAACGCCGCGCACGGAACCCTCGACGTCTCCAACCATATCGTTCAGATCACCTCGACCTCCGCACAGACCGGCCGCATGGCCGCCGAGGCGCGGGATTCCGCGGTCGACCTGTCGCAGCAGGCCGCGACCCTGAAGCGCGAGGTCGACGAGTTCATCGTCAGCGTCAGGGCAAGCTGAGCGCGCCAAAACGCGCCTGCATCACGGGAACTCGGTTAAGTTCCTGTGAGACCACAATTTTCGGTCTGCGCTGAACTGCCGCATCGGACCTCGCCCTTCATTACAAAAGTTTAACCCCGCCGCCAGCGCACGGTAAGGCGGGAGCCCCCATCTTCAGGACCGTAAGGTGCCGCCATCGGGCACCAAATGGATTTCAAGGCCCTGGAGATCTCCGCATGACCGACCGTCCCGACCTCTCGAACCTTCCGTCCTACCGGCAGCCGCGCCGGTCGGTGTTTTCTGCGCGCAAGTTCGCGCTGATGGCCTCGGTCGTCGCCGGTCTCGGCGCGGCCGTCTATGGCTTCAGCCCCTCGACCTCGCCGGCCGACCTGTTCTCGACCCCGGCGCATGCGCAGGTCAACAACGAGGTCCGCAAGGTCGAACGCCCGGTCGGTTTCGCCGACATCGTCGAGCGTGTGAAGCCGTCGGTGATCTCGGTGAAGGTCAACATCAAGGAGAAGACCGCGAGCAACGACGACGGCGATGATTCCTCCTCGCCGTTCCAGCCGGGCTCGCCGATGGAGCGCTTCTTCCGCCGCTTCGGCGGTCCGGATGGTTTCCCGGGCCTGAAGGGCGGCCGTGGCCGCGTCGTGCAGGGTCAGGGCTCGGGCTTCTTCATCTCGGCTGACGGCTTTGCCGTGACCAACAACCACGTGGTCGACGGCGCCGACAAGGTCGAGGTCACCACCGATGACGGCAAGACCTACACCGCCAAGGTGATCGGCACCGACCAGCGCACCGACCTCGCTTTGATCAAGGTCGAGGGCAGCTCGAACTTCCCGTTCGCCAAGCTCGCCGACGCCAAGCCGCGGATCGGCGACTGGGTGCTCGCGGTCGGCAATCCGTTCGGCCTCGGTGGCACCGTGACCGCGGGCATCGTCTCGGCGAGCGGCCGCGACATCGGCAACGGTCCGTACGACGATTTCATCCAGATCGACGCGCCCGTGAACAAGGGCAATTCCGGCGGTCCCGCTTTCGACACCAACGGCGAAGTGATGGGCGTCAACACTGCCATCTACTCGCCCTCGGGCGGCAGCGTCGGCATCGCGTTCTCGATTCCCGCGAGCACGGTGAAGAGCGTGGTCGCCCAGCTCAAGGACAAGGGCTCAGTCAGCCGCGGCTGGATCGGCGTGCAGATTCAGCCTGTCACCTCCGACATCGCCGAGAGCCTCGGCATGAAGAAGGCCGAAGGCGCGCTGGTGGCGGAGCCTCAAGCGAACGGTCCGGCCGCGAAGGCCGGCATCGAGTCCGGCGACGTGATCACGGCGGTCAATGGCGAGTCGGTCAAGGACGCCCGCGAGCTTGCCCGCACCATCGGCGGCATGGCACCCGGTGCGACCGTGAAGCTCAACGTGCTGCACAAGGGCCAGGACAAGGTCGTGAACATGACGCTCGGCCAATTGCCGAACACGGTCGAGGCCAAGGCCGATAACGACAATGACAGCGGCAAGGGTGCGAGCAAGGGCACCGACGTGCCCAAGCTCGGCATGACCGTTGCCCCCGCCAATTCGGTGGCCGGCGCCGGCAAGGAAGGCGTCGTGGTCACCGAAGTCGATCCGAAGAGCGCCGCGGCCGAGCGCGGCTTCAAGGAAGGCGACGTGATTCTCGAAGTCGGCGGCAAGAGCGTGGCCACCGCCGGCGAAGTTCGCGATGCCATCAACATGGCGCGGACCGACAACAAGAACAGCGTCCTGATGCGCGTGAAGAGCGGCGGCCAGTCGCGCTTCGTCGCGGTACCCCTCGCCAAGGGCTGAGGCTTCAGGAGGCCTACGAGATGAAGGGTGTCGCCGGCATCAGTCGCCCCCGCCGACGGCGCTCTTCTGGGAAGCAGCGCAACGTTCGCTTCCCCTGTCTACCTTCCGGTGGAATTACGCCCCCCTCCGTCGGAAGGCCTAGGGCGGTGAAGTCCCCCCAGCTTCACCGCCCGCCTTTTTCTCGATGCCAGAGTCTCCCCCTCGGCTTGCATGCGATTGCCGCTCGCGCCATGTTTAGAGAAGGTTGACCTCCTTGACCGCCGCCGAACGCACGATGCGCCTCCTCATCATTGAAGACGACCGCGAATCCGCCGACTACCTCGTGAAGGCGTTTCGCGAAGTCGGACACATTGCCGACCACGCCGCCGACGGCGAGGAAGGCCTCGCCATGGCTGAGAACGGCGATTACGACGTGCTGGTGGTCGACCGCATGCTGCCCAAGCGCGACGGCCTGTCGCTGATCGGTGCGCTGCGCGACCAGGACAACACGACGCCGGTGCTGATTCTCTCCGCGCTCGGACAGGTCGACGACCGCATCAAGGGCCTGCGCGCCGGCGGCGACGACTATCTACCAAAACCCTATTCCTTCGCCGAGCTGCTGGCCCGCGTCGAGGTGCTGTCGCGCCGCCGCGGGGGGCCTGCCGAGGACACGCTCTACCGCGTCGGCGATCTCGAGCTCGACCGGCTCTCCCACCGCGTCGCCCGCGGCAAGGACGAGCTGACGCTGCAGCCGCGCGAATTCCGCCTGCTCGAATATCTGATGAAGCATGCCGGCCAGGTGGTGACGCGCACCATGCTGCTCGAGAACGTCTGGGACTATCATTTCGATCCGCAGACCAACGTGATCGACGTGCACATTTCGCGGCTGCGCTCCAAGATCGACAAGGGCTTCGAGCGGCCGCTGCTGCATACGATCCGCGGCGCCGGGTACATGATCCGTGACGGAATAAGATAAGATGCGGTACCTACTGCAGTTCTTCAGTGGGCTTGGTTCTTGATTGCCAATTTCTTACCGAATCCTTTTGCCGTTGGCTCAAAATAGAAGCCCCGCCTAAGCGGGGCTTTCTACAATCGGCTTCCGGGCGTCGGGCAGTGTTCCCAGCCACACTCTCAAATCTTCGGGCAAGATGATCGTGCGCCTCCCGTGCTTCTTAGCCCTAAGTTTGCCGGCGCTGATCGCTTCGCGAATGGAAGTCAATCCGATCCCGGTGAGGGCGCTTGCCTCCTCAGGTGACACCGCGAATCGTTCCGAGAGCGGTACCTCACCCTTCTGTCCGAATTCGTTCATCTCAAAGCTCGATCTTTTGCGGAGTCACGACAGTGTGGCGGATCCAATCGGCTTACGCTTCGACCTATGTTGCCAACGCTGGTGCCTGCTTGGTTCGCCTACAGTGCGGTTGACGGCCATGAAGCACTGCAAACATTATTTCTGTTGGTGGCTCAACACCAAGGAAAGCAAACTTGCTGCACCGTGCGCCTAGATCGCGATGGATACGTCATCCTGATACGGCTCGCCGCTACTACGTCGAACGGATCATATTCGTGTTATCATCGCATCTGTCGAGCTAAATCATCGTCAGCGTGGCAGCCCATTGTGCGGAGGTGCATTGCGAACTTCGCGGCACCACGTCAGATTCCCCTGTAAGGAACACCAGCACACACTTCGAGCGCGTCTGAAAACGTTGAACGAAGCAAAATATGCGCCGGCCTTGGCTATGCCGGACACGCACCACTAGCTTTCTTCTTCACCGAAGGTGGTGGACGACCTTTCCGGTAATTGGCTGCAATCGAACATCGATTGCTGGAGTCAGCTCGAACTCTCCAATGATGGATTGGATCGAGAGTTCAAATTTTTCAGTCGGTTAGCGCATGTGCACAGCGTGTTCACCGGGAAATCAAGCAGAAATCCATCAGGGGCAAGCACCGGCAAGTCCTCATTCGAAGCGATGTCCGAAGAGCGGTGGCGTCGGAAACCGGCGCGCCGCAGGAAGCCGACCAGTACTACGACTTAGATCGATCTGGTACGCTCGATGGCAGCGCCTTGGCGCCATACACGCTGATGCTCTGCCACGCAGTGGGCGAATCGCCGAGAGCATCGAGGTTGCACGTGCTCACGCCGGCCACGCCTGCCCGCCACCGTCGATGCGCAGCACCTGACCAGAGATGAAGGCGCCCATCGGCCCGGCGAACAACTCGACCACGCGCGCGACCTCGTCGACGGTCGCGATACGATCGAGCGTGCCGGTCTCGACCATCCTGTCAGGATCGACTGCGCGCGTGCCGAGGAAGCGGCCGGTGCGGGTGTCGCCGGGCGCGATGCAGTTGACAGCGATGTCGTAGGCGCGGAGCTGGTCGGCGAGGCAGCGCGTGTAATGGGTGACGCCCGCTTTCGCCACCGCATAGATCGAGCCGTTGGTGCGCCCCTTGAAGGCGGCGACCGAGCCGAGCGTGACAATGCGGCCGCGCCGCCGCTCCATCATGCCCTTTGCGACCGCCTGGCAGGTCAGGATGATCGAGAGCAAATTGCGCTCGAGCACCGCGCGCACGTCGGCTTCTTTGATGTTGACGGCGTCGTTCGGATCGGGCTTGCCGCCGGCAGCCGCGATATCGCCGCCGGCATTGTGCACGAGGATATCGATCGGGCCGAGCGCGCTTTCTGTCTCGGCGATCACGCGCGCAATGTCCTCGCCCTTGGTGAGATCGCCCAGCATACGCTGGCTGCGTACGCCGAATTGCCGGCTGACTTCCGCGGCGACGGCGGTGAGGGTGGTGCCCTCGCCATATTCCGCCGGGCCGTTCTCGCGCATGCCGTGAATGGCGACGTCGGCGCCGAGGGCTGCGAGCTTCTCTGCAAAGGCGCGGCCGAGTCCGCGCCCCGCGCCGGTCACCAGCGCTACTTGGCCTGCCAATACTTTCGCGTCATGTGCAACCATGATCTTCTCCCGTCTTGAAAGCCTAATCTCCCGCGAGATCAAGGCCGATCGCCAGCGCCTGCACCAGGCACATCGGCGCCACCAGCGTCCGCAGCGCCGGCTCGGGCATGTCCTGGATCTCGAATACCACGCTGGCGCTCTCGACGATCGGGCTCAGCAGGCTGTCGGTTATGGAGATTGTAGGCACGCCCCGCGCGACGAGCTCCGGGAACAGCCGTGCCGTGTCGGGATAGTAGTTTCGGAAGCTGATGGCGACCAGCGCATCGTCCGCAGTCGCCGCGTGCGACTGCTCATGAATGCTGCCGCCGACGCCGTCCAGCAGCACGACGCGCCGTCCGAGCTTGCGCAAGACATAGGCGAGGTGGATCGCGACCGGAAACGAGCCGCCGAGGCCGAGCAGATAGATGTCGCGGGCTTTCGCGAGGATCGCCGTCGCTGCCTCGAGGTCGCGCGTGTGCACGGACTGACTGAGCGTCATCAGCGCCGATTGCGCTTCTGAGACGAAGCGTGACAGCACCGCGGCGGGCTGGCGGCCGAGCACTGATTTCTCCTCGCTCTTCATGCGCGCGAGCCGCGCCTTGTAGCTGGGAGCAACGCCGGCGACGAGGCGGGAGCGGAACACCTGCTGCATCTCGGTGAAGCCGCCGAATCCGAGCGCATGGGCAAAGCGCACGATCGCCGAGGGCGGCACGCCCGAGCGCTGCGCGACCTCCGCCACGGTGCCGAGCGCGACATCGGTCGGGTGATCGAGCACGAACTCCGCGATCTGTTGCAGCCGGCCCGACAAGGCGCGGTGCCGCTGCGCAATCTCGCCGCGCAGCTCGTCGTAACTCGTCACTCCCTGGGCCTTGTTCATCGAGTCGGGTCTCCGGATCGGCAAACCTGTTTAACGGCATTTCACGGCTTGGATCAAATATTCTACTTTACTTCACCAGTGGAATGAATATTCTGAGCACACAAAAAAGAGCAAGAACGTCGAAACGGGAGGAAGCGATGAGAGTGCGTCAGATCTCACGGCGAAGCGTTTTGAAAGGCAGCTTGATGGCCAGTGTCCTCGCCGGCACCGGCGGCTTCTTCGGGCCATGGCGGGAGAACCACGTCTGGGCGGAAGGCGCGAAGCCGATCAAGCTCGGCCTGACCTGCGATGCCAGCGGTCAATACGGCAACAGCGGCCAGGATGATTTGCGCGGCATCAAGATGGCGATCGACGAGTTCAACGCCAAAGGCGGCGTGCTCGGCCGTCAGGTCAGTTTCGTCACCGCAGACACCGAAACCACGCCGGCCACCGGCAGCCGCGTCGCCGAACGCTTCATCACCCGCGAGGACTGCACCATCCTGATCGGCGCGCTGCATTCTGGCGTCGCCAACGCCATCACCCAGGTCGCCAGCAAATACGGCGTGATCTATCTGAACACGAACTCCTCGGCGCCGAGCGAAGCCGGCGAGAACTGCTCGCGCGTCAAGTTCGTCTGGGACGGCAACGGCACCAATTTCTCCAAGGCATCGGTCAAGAACGCGGTCGATTCCATCGGCAAGAACTGGATGCTGCTGACCAACGACTATGTCTGGGGCCACACGACCTCCGCCGCGACCAAGGCGCAGGTCGAGGCTGCGGGCGGCAAGATCATCGACAATCTCCTGGTGCCGCAGAACACGCGCGACTTCACCGCCTATCTGCTGAAGATCCAGCAAGCCAAACCCGACGTTGTGGCGACTGCGATCGGCGGTGACGACATCAAGGCGCTGCGCGAGCAGGTGGCGCAGCTCAAGCTCGACGGCAAGCCGGCCTGGATCAACAACCAGCAGGACTGGCCCGACGTCTGGGGCGCGCCCGATAGCCTGTTCGGCGTGTTCGGCACGACCTGGTACCACAAGCTGCAGCTGCCCGGCGTCGCCGACTTCGTGAAGAAGTGGCAGGCCGCCAACAAGGACGGACCGATCCCGGTGCCCGGCAATGTCTCCTACAACGGATACATGTCGACGCGTGAGCTGCTCCGGGCGATCGAGCGGGCAGGGTCGACCAACAACGTCAAGATCATCAAGGAGCTCGAGAACCTGAAAGTCTCGGCGACCGACCGCATGCAGCATTTCGATGCCTACATGGATCCGGTGACGCATCAGATGCAGCAGACGATCTATCTGGCGCGGCGCAACGCCAAGCTGTCGGACAATACCGATCTCTACGAGATCATCAGCTGGACCGAACCGAAATCGGCCGCCGATGACGCCGCGCCCACCAAGTGCAAGCTCACGCCCTATGAACAGGTGCCGACCGTCGATTCCTGAACAAGGGTCGTCATATCGATAGAAGCGGTGGCGCCACCAGCACGGCGTCACCCGCGCCCGCCTTGGAATGACAATTGCGAGACCAAATACCTTGCTCGACCTCCTTCCGCATCTCGTGAACGGCCTGACTCTCGGCCTGTTGTTCGCGCTGATCGCGCTCGGCTTCATGCTCATCGTCGGGCTGATGGAGCAGATCAATCTGGCGCACGGCTCGTTGTTCGCGCTCGGCGCCTATGTCGCGATGCAGCTCACCGGGCCGCGCCCGCCTTTGCCGCCCGATCTTGCGAAATTGTGGCTCGCGCTGCCGCTCGGCTGGCGCTATGCCGCAACGCTCGTCATTGCGCCCGTCATTGTGAGCCTCGTCGGCATGCTGATCGAGGTCTGCATGCGGCGGACCTATGGCAAGGACCCGCTGTACGGCCTGTTGCTGACCTTCGGCGCGGCGATGGTGATCGAGGAACTGATCCGCCTGGTCTGGGGCACGCGCGACTATGTGCTGCAGGTGCCGTCGGCCATCAATGGCGGCTTCCTGTTCGGCGACCTGATCTGGTCGAGCTATCGCTTCTACGCAGCCGGCATCGCGGTCGGGATCATCGCTCTGGTCTGGGTCCTGATCGAAAAGACCTCGTTCGGCGCGACTGTGAAAGCGGGCGCCCATGATAGCGAGATCGTGCGCGCGCTCGGCATCAATCTGTCGCGGCTGCGGCTGCTGGTGTTCGTGTTCGGCACCATGCTGGCGGCGATCGCCGGCATCATCGTCGCGCCGATCTGGGGCATCCGCCCGCATATGGGCGTCGACGCCGTCATCCCCGCCTTCCTCGTCATCGTACTCGGCGGCGTTGGAAGCTTTTGGGGCGCTGTCGTCGCCGGTCTCCTGGTCGGGCTCTGCGTCGGCCTCGCCGGCGCCTATGCGTCCGAATGGTCGCTGCTATCCATGTACATCCTGCTCGTTGCCGTCGTGACGTTCCGCGCGCGCGGCCTCTGGGGCAAGCAGAGCGTGCTCGAGGTCTAGGGAATGATTGTGGGCTCGACGACCTCATCCGACGCTGCGCGTCTGCTCACGCCGACGATGCTGGTGCTCTGGCTGGTGCTGGCGACGGTGCCGCTCTGGATCACGCGTATCGGGCTTTATCCCTATCTCGGCATTGAGATCCTGATCTGGTCGCTCTATGCGCTGGCCTTCAACCTGGTGCTGGGTACGGCCGGGCTGCCGTCGTTCGGCCACGGCGCCTATTTCGGCATCGGTGCCTATGCCTTCGGGCTCTGCCAGTTCGATGTCGTCGCGAATCTCTGGGTTTGTCTTGCCGCGGCGGCCGTTGTCGCGGGGCTCGCCGGCGCGCTGGTGGCGCTGTTCATCTCGCACCGGCGAGGTATCTATTACGCCTTCATGACGATCGCCTTCGGCCAGATTTTCTGGACGCTTGCGATCAAGTCGCACCGAGTCACCGGCGGCGAGGACGGGCTGCTCAAGATCAAGCGTCTGCCGGCGGATTTTGGCCTGTTGTCGTTCGATCTCACAGATAATGTCGCATTCTTCTATTTCGTGCTCGCGGTGTTCGCGGTCGCCGTCGCGGTGATGTGGCGCCTGGTGCATTCGCCCTATGGCCGCGTGGTTGCGGCCATCCGTCAGAGCGAGGTTCGCGCCGCGCATCTCGGCTACAATGTGTGGCTCTACAAGGCTTCGGTCTTCACCCTGTCGGCTGCGCTGTCAGGCTTTGCCGGCGGCCTGTTCGCGATGGCGCAGCTCGCCGCATTCCCTGATGTCATGAGCCTGCATCAGTCCGGCTACGTCGTGATGATGACGCTGGTCGGCGGTGGCCTAGTCAGCTTCTGGGGTCCAGTGATCGGAGTATTCCTTTTCCTCACCGCCCGCGACGTCATTGGCGCGCTGACCAATGCCTGGATGCTCTATTTCGGCCTTCTGTTCATGGCGATAGTGCTGTTCCGCCCCGAGGGCATCGCCGGGGCGCTCTCGGCGGCCGTGCGCCAGCATTCCCTCAACGCTCTCAGGCGGCGGGGGACGTCGGCCATGCGGCTCCTGGTCGGAGGCGGGCGATGAGCATGATCGAGGCCGCGGGCGTGCATGTCCGCTTCGGCGATCGCGTGGTGCTGGAGAGCATCGATCTCGACGTCGGGGAGGGTGAATTCCACGGCGTGATGGGGCCGAATGGCGCTGGCAAGACCACATTCTTCAACGTCCTCACCGGCCGGGTGAAACCGAGTCGCGGCTCGATCCGGCTCGGCGGCGAGGACGTCACGGGCCTGAGCCCGCATCGCATCGCGGCCAAGGGCATTGCCCGCTCGTTCCAGATCATGACGCTGTTCGACGAATTTTCCGCGCGCGACAACGTCGTGGTCGGCCTGCCGGCGTTTCGCGCGCGGGGGCTCGACGTCGCGCGCGCCGCGGCCGGCGATTGCAGTTTCGCCGATCAAGCGAGCGAAGCGCTCGCCGCCGTCGGGCTTGCGGACAAGGGCGATGTCCGCGCCAGGGATCTCTCCTACGGCGACCGCCGCGCGCTCGAGATAGCGGTCGCGCTGGCACAGGCGCCGCGGGTGCTGTGCCTGGACGAGCCGACCTCCGGCCTCGGCTCAGACGGCGTGCAGCGGCTGGCTGCCCTCGTCGCACGTCTGAAGGGCAAGCTCACTATCGTTGCGATCGAGCACGACATGGAGTTCCTGTTCTCGCTCGCTGACCGCATCTCCGTCATCCACTGGGGCCAGGTGGTGGCGCGCGGCACGCCCCATGAACTGCAGCAGAACGAATGGGTCCGGCGCTCCAATCTCGGGAAATTCGCATGATCCTCGAAGTGGACGGGCTCGATACGTTCTACGGCGAGACCCAGGCGCTGTTCGGCGCCTCGCTCGCCATCGAGCAGGCAAAGGTCTTTGCGCTGCTCGGGCCCAACGGCGCCGGCAAGACCACCATGCTGCGCTCGATCCTCGGGCTGACGCGGCCGCGCCGTGGCGCGGTGCGCTTCGACGGGTACGACGTTACGCGCAACCCGACTCATGAAATCGCGCGCGCCGGCATCGGCTGGGTGCCCGACGACCGGCGGCTGTGCCCAACCCTGTCAGTGGCGCGCAATCTGTCGATCGCGCAGAAGCGCACGCGCTTCCGCAACTGGTCCGTCAAGGAAGCCGCCGCAATCTTCTCGCCGCTCGAATATCTGATGGAGCGAGACTGCGAGAATCTGTCGGGCGGCGAGATGCAGATGGTGGCGATCGCTCGCGCGCTGGTCGGCTCGCCCGGGCTGGTGCTGTTTGACGAGCCGAGCCAGGGGCTGGCGCCGAAGATCGTTGGCGACGTGCTCGCGACGATTCTGCGGATGAAGGACGAGGGCATCGCCTCGCTGGTCGTCGAGCAGAATGCCGAGATCGCGCTGTCGGTCGCCGACCATGCCGCGGTGATCGACCGCGGCCGGATCGTCTGGACCGGGGAGGCCGCCACGCTCCGCGATGATCGCGGGCTTCGTCAGCGCTTGCTGGGAGTGCAATAGAGTGTCCGCGCCGCTGCTCGTTCTCGATGATATCCGCAAGGTCTACACCAGAGGCCGCGTCATCCGACGCCTCACCTTCACGCTCGAAGCAAATCTGTCGCTGGACGAGCCGGGCATCGTCGGCGTCGTGGGGCCGAACGGAGCCGGCAAGACCACGCTGTTCGAGATGATGACGGGCTCCAATGCGCCCACCTCAGGCCGCGTGCTGGTTGCCGGTACCGATATCCACGGCGTCAAATACCGGGAGCGCGACCGGCTCGCGATCCACTATCACCAATCCTACCAGGTCCGGCGCTTTCGCAAGCGGGTGCCGTCGGCCTTGCTGGCGCCGTCGCCGACCCGGACGCCCCTGGTGCATCTGTTCGACGAGCCGCAATTCAACCTGCAGGACGGCTATATCGGTTTCATGCTCGATTTCTTCCGCAAGCTGCGTGACGAGGGCAGGCTCGTCATCCTCTGCATGCACCCGACGGCGAGCTGGCACCTGGACATCCTGGCCGAGATCGCGGAGCAATTCCTGTTCGTGGCCGACGGTGGGGTGAGGCGCATGGCGGATTTCCGCGCCCTTGCCGCTGAGCCGCGCTTCCGCTCTTATCTCGGACCAGAGATGACCCGTGCCGCCGATGCCATCGTCGCGGCGGCCCGGCCGTCCACGCATTGAAGCAATATGGAAGCGATCAAGGGGAGAGACACTTGGCTTACTCGAGCACCCAGCTTTTCATCGGCGGCAAATGGCGTCCGGCCCAGTCGGGCAAGGTCATCGAGGTCGTCAACCCCGCGACCGAAGAGGTGATCGGCACCGTCGCCCACGCCGACACGGCCGACCTCGACGAGGCACTCGCTGCGGCCGCAGCCGGCTTCAAGGTCTGGCGCAATGTCGCCCCCTTCGAGCGCTGCCGCATCATGCGCAAGGCCGCGGCGATCATGCGCGAGCGTAACGACGAGATCGCGCCGCTGCTGACGATGGAGCAGGGCAAGACGCTCGGCGAAGCCAGGATGGAAGCGATGGCCGCCGCCGACGTGATCGAGTGGTTTGCCGAAGAGGCCAAGCGTGCCTATGGCCGCGTGATCCCGGCGCGCGGACCGGGCATCTACCAGCTCGCGATCAAGGAGCCGGTCGGGCCGGTCGCGGCGTTCACGCCCTGGAACTTCCCGATCAACCAGGTCGTGCGCAAGCTCTCGGCCGCGCTTGCCGCCGGCTGCTCGATTATCGTCAAGGCGCCGGAGGAGACCCCGGCCTCGCCCGCGCAGCTGATCCGCGCCTTCGCGGATGCCGGCGTGCCCGACGGCGTCATCAACCTCGTCTATGGCGTGCCGGCAGAGATCTCCGAATATTTCATCCCGCATCCGGTGATCCGCAAGATCTCGTTCACGGGCTCGACCAGCGTCGGCAAGCAGCTCAACGCGCTCGCCGGCCTGCACATGAAGCGCGCCACCATGGAGCTTGGCGGCCACGCGCCGGCGATCGTGTTCAAGGACGCTGACGTCGCGTCAGCTGCGAAGATACTGTCGGCCGCGAAATATCGCAACGCGGGCCAGGTCTGCATCTCGCCGACCCGCATGCTGGTGCACGACGACGTCTTCAAGGAGTTCGTCGACAAGTTCGTGGACGGTGCCAGGGCATTCAAGGTCGGCAACGGCCTCGACCCCGAGTCCAAGATGGGCTCGCTCGCCAATCCGCGCCGGGTCACCGCGATCGAAGGCATGGTGCAGGACGCCGTCGGCAGGGGCGCCAAGCTCGAGACCGGCGGCAAGCGCGTCGGCAACAAAGGCTATTTCTTCGAGCCGACCGTCGTCAGCGATGTGCCGAAGGACGCCCGCGCCATGAACGAGGAGCCGTTCGGCCCGCTGGCGCTGATCTCGCGCTTCTCGACCTTCGACGAGGTGGTTGAGGAAGCCAATCGCCTGCCGTTTGGCCTCGCGTCCTACGCCTTTACTTCATCGGCCAAGACCGCGACCGCGATCGGCTCTGCAGTCGAAGCCGGCATGATGTCGATCAACAGTTTCGGTCTCGCGCTGCCGGAAGTTCCGTTCGGCGGCATTAAGGATTCCGGCTACGGCTCGGAAGGCGGCACCGAGGCGATGGAGGGCTATTTCAATACTAAGTTCATCACGCAGAGCGGTGTGTGAGTAAAATCGCCGCTATCGGTGGCAATGCGCATTTAGCTAAAACGGCGAGGCCTCTTAATTAGCCTCGCCCAGTACATTCGCGGTGCCGTCTGACGAGACCAATGCAAGTCGCGATGCCAATGCGAGCGCGTAGCGGCTCTCAGGAGAAAGATTTACCAGCCGCAATCGCCGTCAGTTCTAATTTGACTCCAGCACCAAGATCAGCGACGCCGATCACGGCGCGCGCAGGCAGCTGAGCGGGTGCGAAATGCGCGGTCCAGGCGGAGTTGAGAGCAGCCTTCTCGCCGGGATCCGTCAGATAGATAGTCACCTGCAAGACGTTGGACAGGTTAGATCCGACTTTCTGGAGTAGACGTGACAGTTGGCCCAGCACGTCTTCTGCCTGGCCGGCCATTTCCAGGGTCGTGTCCTCCGCGACGATTCCGCCGATGTAGAGCACGCCGTTATGCTCAACAACTTCGTGGAGCAGTGCTTCGTATGGCAGGGTGCGCTTGATCATTGTGCCACCGATGATGACGCAGCCACGGACGCGCCATAGGGCACGTTCTTTCCGCCATAACGGCGCACTCGGATATTGGCCTGCTCAGCGTGACCGACAAACCCTTCGAGATTGCAGAGCCGCGAGCAATAGGCGCCCACCTCTGCCGCGGCCTTGTCAGTAATGACGCGCTGATACGTCACGGTCTTCAGGAACTTCCCTACCCAAAGACCACCGGTGTAGCGAGCGGCGGTCCTTGTCGGCAGCGTGTGGTTTGTCCCGATGACCTTGTCGCCAAACGCGACGTTCGTGCGCGGCCCGAGGAAGAGTGAGCCGTAATTGGTGAGGTGCTCCAGGAAGTAATCGGGATCGCGCGTCATGACCTGGACGTGCTCAGATGCGATACGATTGGCTTCTCGCACCATCTCGGCGTCATCTGCGCAAACGATCACCTCCCCATGTGCCTCCCAAGCTTTCCGGGCGATAGTCGCCGTCGGCAGAATGCCGAGCAGTCTCTCGATCTCTGAGATCGTGTCCTTTGCCAACTTCTCAGAAGTTGTCAGAAGAATTGCCGGGGAATCGGGTCCATGTTCGGCCTGGCCCAGCAGGTCGGTGGCGCACAATTCACCATCGATTGAATCGTCGGCAATTACCAGGGTTTCAGTCGGTCCGGCGAACAAATCGATGCCGACGCGACCAAACAGCTGCCGTTTCGCTTCCGCAACGTATGCGTTGCCCGGTCCAACCAGCATGTCGGCGGCCGGAATGGATTCAGTGCCGAGTGCCATTGCGCCGACTGCCTGAACGCCACCAAGACAATATACTTCATCGGCGCCTGCAAGCTTCTGAGCTGCCACGATCGCTGGGGCTGGACGACCTTGATAGGGCGGAGCGCACGTCAGGACACGCTTCACCCCTGCAACTTTGGCGGTAATGACGGACATGTGGGCCGAAGCGAGCAGGGGGTACTTGCCACCCGGAACGTAGCAACCGACAGCGTCGACCGGGATATTCTTGTGACCAAGGATGACCCCCGGAAGTGTCTCCGCCTCGACATCCTTAAGGGCGGAACGTTGAATTTCGGCGAAGTTGCGGACTTGCTCCTGCGCAAACCGGATGTCATCGAGGTCCTGACGCGACAACTGGCTGATGCAGTCTGCAATTTCTTTCTCGGTAAGCCTGAAATCGGCGCGGTCCCAACCGTCGAACTTGCGCGATGCATCGCGCACGGCGGCATCCCCTCGCGAAGCAATGTCCGCCAACAGCGTTTCAACCGTTGCCCGGATGCTCGCATCCTCGATCGCCTGAGCGCCGGCATCCCGTCCTGACTTCACAATCTTCGGCATATAGGTTATCCTCCGGCCAGTTGTCTGACATGTCACATCTGACATGTCAATAGGTGCGAGGGCGTGTCTTGGACGAGGCGATCGAAGGTCAGATCAAGGACCAGTTCTACGAGACGTTGAAACTTGCAATCATTTCCTGCGAGCTGCCGCCGGGGGAGGAGTTGTCCGAGGGCTATCTCGCTGCCCACTATGGTGTCGGCAAGGCGTCAGTGCGGCACGCGCTGTCCCGTCTCGGCCAGGACGGCTGGGTTACGAGCAGGCCGCGTAGTGGGCATGTCGTGGCGCCGATGACGATGGAAGATGTGGTGGATATCTTCGCCATGCGCGAGATCGTCGAGCCGGAGTCTGCCGCGCGTGCGGCGGGTAACATTTCAGAAGCGAAACTGAGGCGTCTGAACAAGGCATGCGCCAATCCCTATCGCGTGAGCGACATCTCCGCCAAACGACGGTTTCTGCTCGCCAACCGCGACTTTCATGTCGCGATCGCCAACGCCAGCGGAAGCTCCCGGCTGGCGAAATCCGTGGCAAAGCTGCACGACGAATCCCTGCGCATTCTATATCTAACCGCCAGCGAATCGGAGTTGTCGGACGACTGGTCGCGCGGTCATGGTCCGATGATCGAGGCTATTGTCGCAGGCGATCGGGCTGCGGCGCATAGAACCACGCTCGACGGGATCAGGCGCAGCCAGGACCGCGTCATGGCAGTCTTCGCGGCTGCGCCCGAACTGATTACAGGTCGACGGACGCTCAGGATCCCGGCGCGTCTGGCGGCGGCGAGATCTTGATGGCTTTCAATCTATGGCGGCGGTCACCTTGATCTCGACGAAGTGACGCTGAGAGGCGAGCGACGCGCCGACTGTGGCACGCGCCGGCGCCTGGCCTTCCGGCATCCACTCTTCCCATATCGCATTCATCTTCGGCGCGTCTTCCATCGATGCGAGCCAGATCTGCGCCGACAGGATCTTTGTTTTGTCGCTGCCCGCTTCCTTGAGCAGCGCGTCAATTTTCGCAAGCGTCTCCCTGGTCTGTCCCTCGACCGGAGCGTTCAGGTCGTCGGCGACCTGTCCCGCCAGATATGCAATTCCACGGTGAACGACGAGTTTGCTCAGCCGCTTGTTGGTTCCGCTGCGGTGGATCGTCATGGGGCATTCTCCTTCGATTGCCAATCAAACCGCGCGCCCATTGACATGTCAGAACTGACATGTCAATGATGTCCCAACTGGTGTTTTGAGTCGAGACGAGGGAGGCCCCATGAGCAGGATTAAGCCTACGACCGCTCTGTCGCGTCGCGCATTTCTGGGAACGGCGGCTGTTGCCGGTGGAGCGGTGTTCGCGCCTTCGATCTGGGGGCTGCGGGCACAAGAAAACCGACGCATCGTGCTACGCGATCCCGGTGGCCCTTACACTCCCGGCTTCACCGTGGCGTTCTACGAACCCTTCAAGAAGGCCACCGGCATCGAAGTGGCTGGCGTGGTCGGCCAGCATGATCCGATTGCCTATATAAAAAGCATGGTCGAGACTAAGAGTTACGTCTGGGACGGCGCTCTTCTGAACAACATGTCTCACGATGTGCTCATGGACTCGAAGTCCGGTATGTTTCTCGATGAGCATCGGGCCTCGGCCGGCGGCATTCCGGAGCGCTATGTTACCCCGAGCTTTATGCCGGTCCTGGCGCTCCAGACCGTGTTCGCTTATCGCGGCGATGCCTTCGTTGGAAAGACGGCTCCTGGCTCGTGGGCTGATTTCTGGAACGTGAAGGACTTTCCGGGCCGCCGCGCGTTGCGGAAGGCGCCTCAGGATACTCTCGAGCAAGCGCTTCTTGCGGACGGCGTTCCTGCCGATCAGCTCTACCCTCTGGACCTCGATCGCGCCTTCAAAAGCCTCGATCTCCTGAAGAAGGACGTGCAGATCTGGTGGACTGGCGGCGCTCAGACCTCGCAGATGCTGAAAACTCGCGAAGTGGATCTCTGCCCAACGTGGAACGCGCGCGCTCAGGCGGCGGTCGATGAGGGAGCGCCGGCGAAACTGGTGTTCAACCAGGGTCTTCTTGGGACGGAGGGATTCTGTGTCATCAAGGGCGGACCAAAGGCTGATCTCGTCCGCGAATTCATTGCTTTCACGCGAGATCCCCAACGCCAGGCGGCGTTCACCAAGGACCTTTCCTATGGGCCAGTCCACCCCGACGCCTACAAGTATATCGGCGCCGAGCGCGCCAAGGTGCTTCCGACCTCGCCTGAGAACTTAAAGACAGCCGTCCAGATCAACACGAAGTATTGGGCTGGAGTGCAAAGCGCGGTTCAAGAGCGCTTCAACGCCTGGCTGCTGGGATGAGGGGAGCCAATTTGGCGAAATCTATCAAGCTCGCGACGCGCAATGTCGGCAAAACGTATGGTTCAGTCGTTGCGCTCCAGGGTGCGTCTTTCGATCTAGCGGAAGGCGAGTTCCTGACGCTGCTGGGACCGTCCGGCTCGGGAAAGACCACCCTGCTCATGATCGTAGCAGGGCTGGTCATGCCAACCTCGGGGCAGGTGATGATCGACGGTCGGCCAGCCACAAATGCGCCGAGTTACGATCGGGACATCGGCATGGTGTTCCAGAGCTACGCGCTGTTTCCGCATCTGTCTGTTGCGGAGAACGTGGCGTTTCCACTCGAGATGAGAAAGCTGCGAAAGGCCGAGATCGAGGAACGCGTGCGCGCGACGCTGGACCTTGTCCGCCTCGGTCATCTCGCGGACCGATTGCCAGCGCGTCTGTCCGGCGGCCAGCAACAGCGCGTGGCGCTCGCCCGTGCGATGGTCTATCGGCCCTCGATCATATTGATGGATGAGCCTTTGGGTGCGCTCGACAAGAAGCTGCGCGAGCAGATGCAGGAAGAGATTCGTCGTCTCCACCGAGAGCTCGGCATCACCGTTCTTTATGTGACGCACGACCAGGATGAGGCCATGGGCCTTTCGGACCGGATTTGCCTCATGAACAATGCGCAGATCGAGCAAATCGGTTCGCCTGACGAGTTGTATTTCCGCCCGCAGACGGCATTTGCGGCAAACTTCATCGGTGAGTCCAACCTGCTGCCGGTCTCGATAACGAGCTCCGCGGGCCACGAGCGCGAACTCAAGAGCAAGGTCGGAACGACCTTCCATGGATGCGCAGTCGACGGAAGTCCGGTCCAGGGCGAGGCGCTTCTCGGGATTCGACCGGAGCGGCTGAGGCTGCTCGCCAGCGCCGAAGTCGCGGACAACGAGTTGACGGGCAAGATTCGCGAGAGCGTGATGCTGGGCGCGCTGACGCGCGTCACGATCGACGCCGAAGATGGCGGTCGATTGACAGCTCTCCTCCTGACGGCTGGGAACAGCCGGCTCAAGCCGGGCGAAGTGGTGCGCGTCGGCTGGGAAACCGGCGCAGGAATTGTGCTTCCAAAAGCTGCGTGAGTCGAGGAAGCCTGTGACCATTCTATCCGAAACAACCCCATCGGAGCCCCTTACAATTTCGCCGCGTCGCGAGAACGCCGGCGGTTGGGTGCTTCTGATCCCAATTGCGGTTCTGCTGGGCGGTTTCTTCCTTTATCCGGTCGTCAGGCTCCTGGGACTCAGCCTGTTTGATGGTTCAGGCCACTTCACTCTCCTCCAGTACAGCCGCCTGTTCGGAAGCCCGGTGTACGTGTCCGTCCTCTGGACGACGCTGCAGATCGCGTTCTGGACGACCGTCGTCTCGCTGATTGCGGGTTATCCAGTCGCCTACGCGATCGCGCGAGCGGACGGGCAAGGTCGCGCGCGTCTGATGCTTTGGGTCCTGCTGCCGTTTTGGACCAGCTTCCTCGTTCGCACATTCGCATGGATTGTACTGCTGGGGCGAACCGGCGTGGTCAACGATACGCTCCTGAGGCTCGGACTGACGCAAGCGCCGTTGGACCTGATCTACAATATGGCGAGCGTGCTGGTCGGCATGGTTCACGCCTTGATGCCACTTGCGATCCTGACGCTCGTCCCGGTGATGGAGAAGATCAACCGCGACCTCGAGCGAGCGGCCTCGATCATGGGAGCGCGCGGAGGAGCGACGTTCTGGCGGATCTACTTTCCGCTGTCCTTCCCAGGTGTCGCCGCGGCGGGACTGCTCGTCTTTATCTCGGCCCTCGGCTTCTTCATCACGCCTGCCCTGCTCGGGTCGCCAAAGCAGACGATGATCGGGCAACTCATCATCCAGCAAATCCAGGAAATGATGAATTGGCCTTTTGCTGGCGCCATCTCGGCACTGCTAATCATCGCCACCCTGATAATCTTCTTGCTGTATGACCGCCTACTCGGCATGTCGACGCTGGCGGGCGAATCGAATGACAGCTCCCGCTCCTCGACCGGCTCGAGCAAGATCAGCAAGGTCTGCCTCGGGCTGGCTGGGCGTTGCTCAGACGGTATGGCCTCATGGCTCGGCGCGCTCGGCATTAAGGGCGGACCAGCCACACTGGGGCAGGGAACGCGAGTTCTTGTTCTGCTGTTTCTTTCAGTACCCGCACTCTTTCTGATACCGGTGTCATTCTCAAAGGGGGCTTTCATCGAATGGCCGCCGGCATTGTTCTCGCTCCAATGGTACGCCGGCATCGCCGAGTCTTCGCAATGGCTGCAGGCGGCAACGCGGTCCATTTTGGTCGCGGGACTGTCTGCATTGCTGGCGCTCCTGATCGGGACACCTGCGGCGTTCGCGCTCAATCGCTTCAATCTGCCGGGCAAGTCAGCTGTGCTCGCGATGATTTTGGCGCCGTTGATTGTGCCCCGTATCGTCACCGCGGTCGGGCTCTTCTATCTCTTCGCACAGCTGGGTCTCATCGGAAGTACCTTCGGCTTGATCCTTGGGCACGCGGTCCTCTCGGTCCCCTATGTGACGATCACCGTGATGGCCGTGCTCCGGCATCATGACTGGCGCCTCGAGCAAGCTGCGTCGACGATGGGAGCTCGGCGGGTCGCCACGCTTCGCCGCGTCACGCTTCCTCTCATCCGGAATGGGCTGGTCGCAGCTTATCTCTTTGCATTCGTCACCTCCTTCGACGAATTGACGGTGGCTCTCTTCGTCACCGGCGGTCTGTTCGGAACGCTTCCAAAGCAAATGTGGGACGACGCCCTTCTGAAGGTGAGTCCCACGCTCGCTGCCGTTTCGGTCGTTCTTCTAGTCCTGATCACGGCATTCGTCATGATAGCCGAGCGCCTCTCGCGCGCCCGCAGCGCTTAGAGCAATGTCTGTGCAAGAAAGTCGACATGCGGAACGAACGGTTTTCGTCATTGGAGCTGGAGCAGTCGGGTTAAGTGCTGCCATTCAGCTCAGGCGACGTGGATTGGCCGTCACCGTAGTTGAGGAGGGGCAGCCCGCGGCCGGCGCATCTTACGGGAATTCCGGCATGCTTGTGGCCGACACCGCAATGCCGACATCTCAGCCCGGGATGATCTGGAAGGTGCCTGGGTGGCTCGCCGATCCTCTGGGGCCGTTGACGGTGAAGGCACGCTACTTCCCAAGGGCTCTGCCGTGGCTATTGCGCTACCTCCTCTCAGGCACGCGTAGCCACGTATTTCATGCTTCGATGGCTTTGCGCGCGCTTCATCAATCGACTTTTGAGGGTTGGCGGGAAAACGTCGGGGCGAATGCGATGAATCGCCTGACGCGCCGCGATGGCCAAGTCTACCTTTGGGAAGGCCTGACCGAGGCGCCTCCCCGCAGCCTTGAAGATGATGTGCGATCCCATTTGGGAATCGAAGCAGAAACACTGGGAATCGATCAGATCCGGCAATTCTTTCCGGGAATCTCGTCCGATGTGTCGTACGGATTGCTCATCCGGGGCAACGGTCACACGGTGGATCCGGGAGCTCTCATCCGTGCCCTGGCGACCCAATTCCTCGGTGAGGGCGGCGACTTCGTGCAGGAGCGCGTCGTCAAGCTTTGGCGCAACGAGACCGGCCGCTGGGTCATCATGACCAATCTCAACAACTATCAGGCGGATCTGGTCGTGGTGGCGGCCGGCGCCTGGTCCGCGCGATTGCTCGAACCGCTTGGCGTGAGAATTCCATTGGAGAGCGAGCGTGGCTATCATGTTATGCTGCGCAATCCCTCGGTCCGCCTCGGGATGCCGATCCTCAACAAGACCAGCTATTTCGGCGTCAGCTCGATGTCGGAAGGTCTGCGCGTATCAGGAACAGTCGAGATCGGAGGATTGGACGCGCCGCCATCGTTGCCGCGGGCGGAAAATCTCATCAAGCTTGCCACGCGCCTGTTTCCGCAGCTGACGTATGACGAGACAGCCTATTGGATGGGGCACCGTCCCTCAACGCCGGACGGTCTTCCGGTGATCGGCCCGATCACCGGTCAGCAGGGACTGCACGTTTGCTTCGGGCACGGACATTCGGGTTTGACCGGTGCGCCCATGAGCGGGCGACTGCTTGCGCAGCTCATGACAGGCGAAAAGCCCGCGATCGATCCGACGCCATATGCGCCGGCACGCTTTGCCTGATCGAAGAAGTTCGCAGCGATGGAATTCAAACCGAGGGAGACAGTGAATGGCCACCGAAGAAGCGAATCAGAGAACGCTGGTTTGGCCGCAGCTTCCGCATTCCAACCGCCGGCCGATCGATAGCCGCTTTGAAAAGGGAGCGGCTTATGTTGCCGGCGAGTTCTGCCCGATCGAGGAAGCAACGTTGCCGCTGCTCGACTGGGGCTTTCTGCGATCGGATGCTTGCCAGGAGACCATCTCGACGTGGAACGGCCAGTTCTTCCGGCTGCAGGATCATCTCGATCGTTTTGAGCGCTCTCTGAAGCGACTGCGAATGGAATCGCCGGAGACGATCGGACGCATCCGTGAAATCGCCCACAGGCTCGTAGCCATTTGTGGCTATTCGGATGCCTACGTTCAGATTATCATGACGCGCGGGCGGCCGCCGATAGGTAGCCGCGATATCAGGCTGTGCAAGAACCGCTTTCAGGCCTTCTGCATACCGTACATGTGGCTTGCGAAGCCCGAAGTGCAGCAGAAGGGTCTTTCACTGTTCATCAGCAGACGTGTGCGTGTTCCCTCCGTCTCAGTCGATCCATTCATCAAGCACTACCACTGGCTCGACTTCGAGATGAGCTTGTTCGACGGGTTTGATGCCGGAGCTGACACTGTCGTTCTGGTCGATCTGAACGGTAAGATCACGGAGGGCCCGGGGTTCAATTTATTCGCCGATATCGATGGCCGGCTCGTGACGCCATCGACCGGCGTGCTGGATGGCATGACTCGTCGGACCACGTTGGAGTTGTGCGAGGAGATGGGAATCGCTGCCGCCGCTGGTTCGATCTCCGAGACGCAGCTCCTGCAATCAAATGAAATCTTCCTCACCAGCACCGCTGGTGGGATTATCCCGATCACGTCCATCGGCGAACGGACTGTTGGAGATGGTCGACCCGGTCCGAAGACGGTTCAGCTCCACAGGGCCTACTGGTCGAGGCGGGCTGCCGGTTGGCTCGGCGAACCGGTGAGATACGACATTGCGCCGTAACTGATCCGGTCAGGTTGCCACTCCGGCGTTCTGCTGCATTTCAGCGAAAGAAGTCATCGCGACGTTCGGGTGGCCCGGGCGCACTAATGCACGATATGGAGAGATCCTGTGCCGCAATTGCCGAGTGCCGATTTCCTTCACCATCTGGCAGACGTCGCCGATCGCGAAACCCTGCCACGCTTTCGAACCGAACTCGCTATCGATACAAAGTTCAAGGAGGGTTACACGTTCGACCCGGTGACAGAGGCTGATCGGCAAGCTGAAATTGCCGTTCGAGCCGCAACTGGCGCAAAATATCCGGATCACGCCATTTTAGGTGAAGAAACCGGTCTAATCGGGACGGGTCCTTTCCGCTGGGTGTTGGATCCGGTAGATGGGACGCGTCCCTTCATTTGTGGCCTTCCTGTTTGGGGCACGCTGATTGGCCTGACCGTCAACGGGCGGGCCGAGCTAGGGCTGATGAGCCAGCCCTTCACGGGCGAGCGTTTCTGGGCCGACACTGATGGGGCGTGGTACGAACGTCACGGCAGGCGGCAGCGACTGTTCACGCGCGATGTCGGCACGTTGTCGAACGCCATCCTGCATACGACGTCGCCCGAGCACTATCACGGGGATCTAAAGTCAGGATTTGATCGCTTAGCGGCTTGACGATCCGCTTAATTTCAATCGCACCGCGACCGTCATTCCGGGGTCTTCATCCCGCGTCTAGCGAATGCCGATGTGCTGGTCATCACCGCGGCCGATGCCAGCCATCCATCGCGCTGCCGTTCGTTATCCGGACTGCCGTCGTCGAGGGCGTTGCGACGGCAACGGAGGTCTCGACTATCGGCATCCTGTACTCGACCTGCGCGGGTCTTCTCATTTACCGGCAGTTCGTGGTTGCGAACGTTGCGAAAATATTGGCCGGGATTGAGGCGTCCTCCCGGCCAAACCGCCGCGCGCGTCTATTAGAACATTCCGATCGAGGCGAAAAGCGCAACCTCGATTAGGACAGTGAGGCTCATGATAGGTCGATAAAGATCGTCACTTCGAGAGAGCAGATATGTAGCTTCGGTCTAAGACGGTCGGTCTGACCGCGCCGTCGAACAGCACCGTAACGCCGGGGGTGCGAATACTTATTTCGACAATGGTGCCGGTCTTGTGGGCCAAGCTTGGGAACTGAACGATCCCCAGGTCGCTCATCTTGAAACGACTGCCGACAACAAGCCTGTTATCCTGCTCAGCGGTCATTTGGTAAATCCCAACCCGTCTCATTGTGAGCCGACAAGACGTTTCTGTGGGCTTGCCTTGGCCTTTGTCTTTGCTGTGACGAATTGAATTCCGACGTGAGACCCGTCCACCCAAATCAGCTCGCAGCGCCGAAATGCCAGTCCAGTGGACGACAGAACCAAGAAGAATTCCTGTGCCTTCAGGGGGTCCGTTGACCCCTCGACCTCAAGCTTGGCACCGCTTGCAGAGGCGTCGATGAGAATGCAGCTTCTTCGCCACGTGCCATCAACACGCATGATGCTCACGATGTGCTTGTGTTCAAATCGAACGCGGTGCGCCTTTCGATTGTTCTCTGTCATCTGCAATCCACGATTTTAAATCAGTTGGTTCAAATAAACAGGTTGCCTCTCTGCGCGTCTCTGCAATCAGCAGATCGATCCGCGCCGACTGAGCCAGTAAAGTCGTTCTGGTTGTCTCATTCAGTCGGGTCTGTCCGACGATCAACTGGATGCAGCCATTCGCGAGTTCAAGAATGAAGATGGCCTGACGAGCGTCATCTAATGTCTGAATTTCGAAAGCTTGAACCTGCGCCAACCAAGCGACGACGTTCCTCAAAACATCGGGCAGTCCATAGCACGAGGGGCTTGTTGCAGTTTTCTTGTATGGCCGTCGAAATTCCAGCACTGACGACATCTGTCGCAAATCTCTCTGTAATGCGGTTCGGCGCTGTCGTGCCGAAAGAACCAAAAAAGCGATGATGAAAAAAGCGAGTACAACGGGACACTCGGGCAAGCATTGCCATTGCAAAGATGGCAGCGCCGACCGGGCTGTAAACTGTCCGTGTACAGAATTTAAGTTAAAGCAGTTGAAAAAGAGTTAGCAGGTTGCAAGCAACCGGTATTGTAGTACGCAAGTTGCGTCGGGAACGTATCGAAATTCGGCGAACAATGGGTTGCCAAATAATCCAGGCTCGCGGCTCTGCGCGGAAGGCGATGCGGACGGTAGTGGCTGCTGATCTTCTAGGCATTGCAATGGGCTCATCAGCGTCGCCGACGGCGCTCACTTAATCGTGCCCTCCTTCGCGACACGGAAGCTACGAACATAACATCCTTGTCGCTGAACGGCTGACCTAATTTCGTCGCTTACTTTGCGAATTCTTTTCCTGCTCTTACGCCAACTATTTGCTGAGTAAGCGCCGGGTATCGCGGCTCCTGTGCCTAGAACGAGTAAGTCCCGCTTGCCATTGCGATAGACATCAAACACTTTGCGCCCCCGCTGTTCGTATGAAGTAAACATGAAATATGTTTCGGCCGTATCAATGGACGAGTTTAGTATCTGGAATGTCTGTGCGGGTTGTAAATCTGCAACGCCCGAGACTTTTGCTTCGCCGCGCTCCGGTATTGGAACGAACTGATGCAAAGCCCAGACCATCGTCAAACTGAGGCGCGCGCCTTAGCGCAGGGAGTAAGAACCGACCGAACTCCGCCACAACTGAATGAACAAATGCACGCATGCCCCAAGCCACCCGATGCGATCACTGCAACGAAGAGTTCGCGCCCGAAGAGCTGACCGTTCTTGCGCCACCGGCCGGGGACGGCGAGCTGATCTGCGCTCGGTGCATCGAGATCAAGCTGCGTCGAGCTGTCGCGAAGCTGGCGCGCGGTGATAACTCACGCTGGAGACCCGTTGGGGATGAACGCCTTGGCGTTGCTCCCGATGCGCGAGATGCCTTCGCGAAGTGTTCGGCGAGCTGGCCAAGCACGAGGTGATCGGCCCCGGCATCATTGGTAGCGTCGCGCCAAGGTGCAGCGCCAGCACCTCGCGCCACACACCGGGCAAAACACGATACGATGACTGTTACCCTGCTTCAGCTCAGATCGAAAAAACGGCAGCGATGACATCACTCGATGGCCCGCCGAACGTCTACCGCTTATTTGCCGCCCCCCAGCCGAGGCGTTCGCAGTAGAGGATTGCAAGGTCCGCTTGTGAGAGAGTCTTGAGATAATCGATGTCGTCGGCCGTTACCATCCACTCAAGCAACTTCTCGCGAGACGTGGACTTGTAGGTCTCGTAAAAGGACAATGCCAGCTCTAACCAGTTTGTCGCTTGCCTCGGAATCTGTCGCCGCTCTCGAAAGAAAGTGTCGGGATGACGTTTCCACGCAGCCAGTTCTACATCGGTAATTGGCGTGCGCACCATAATGTTCTGGCCCCCATCGAGAGACTGATAGCACCCCATGATAGCCTTCTCGTGCTCCAAAACGATCGCCTCATAGAGCCGAGCCGGGACTTCTTTTCCTCTCGCATCTGGGACTGAATAGACTTCGCCGAAACGCAGCCGTGGCGGCGAATCTTCGGGTGCGAAGGCGAACTCCGGATTTTCGCAATTGAATGTGGAAGGGATTTCGTAATGCTCTTTCATCGAATCAAGAAGAGCGAGCATTTCCTTATGCCTTTCATGGGACTCGAGAACGTCCTTTAAGCGGTTGAAGCCGACGTCAGGTCCAAAGTCTGGAATGCGGCAACCTGCTGCGATCACCTGAGTGTTGCTGCCGATTGCGTCCAGGTTGTTGTGGAACGAGTGGTTAGTCACCAGCACGTATGCACTTGGCTTTTCTCCACCATCCGGAGCCCCCGCCCTTTCCACGCTGCGGATCTGATCAAGGGCTGCTCTGGGCCATCCGACTTGGAATGATGGTTCCGTCACTATATCCGGCACATTGACTTCGATCACTGCGGGCCAGAAGGCGACATTCCTGCCTCGTCAAAGAGGTCAGTGATCAAGTCGGCCTTGCGGCGCGTCGGCCTCTTAGCCTCGTCGCGCGCTTCGGCGGGCAATGCGAGTGAGCTAGAGGTCGCTATGTTTTGTGCGAAGTCGCCACGGCTGGGCCTAATTAGTACCTGCCAGAGACGGATCAAATTCCGCGTTTGCCATCATCGATGTGCAAATAATCTGCATTGAACTCGGCAAGGGCTTCGAGTTCTCCACGATTCAGAAGCATTACCTCGCGCTTTTCCCACTCGATCAAATCACGAGATCGAAGTTCCTGGATCATCCGGTTGACATGCACAACCGATAGGCCGCAGGCGTCCGCCATGTTCTGCTGTGTGAATGGGAACTCGAAACTGTTGTTGCGCATGAGCCCGACGACTTCGAGGCGGGCTGCAAGCTCACAGAGAAGGTGCGCGATCCTCGACAAGGCTGAACGCGCTCCAAGGGCTGCAACCCACTCCCGGAATACAGCGCCATCGGTCAACGTTTCGCGCCAAAAAACATGAGTTAGCGGCGCGGATGATGCCAGTAAGTTTTGCAGATGCGAGTGCGGAATAAACGCCACTGTCGAGGGACCCACGCTGCAAAGATCATGATCCATGCGCGGGAGATGCAGGGTATGCAAATCGGGAATATCGCCTGGAACGTACAATGCGAGAATTTGCGATCGGCTGCCAACAATCTTTTGGCGAAAAACATACCCGTTAACGACCGCGCCACAGTGAGTCGCTGTATCGCCCTCGCGTAATATGTAATCGCCGTCAGCGAACTGCTTCAACTTAACGGGTAGTCTCAACAGTTGGTCGCGCTCCATTGGGGACAGGCCATTAACAGCTTGCAAGCGGCCGATGAGCCTTTCGAGTGACATTTTGTAGCCCCCTGAAGTTCAGGGAATTTTCCTCCATTGAAGCAAAGGTAGCACTAGCGGCCGCGTGAGACCAAGCGCGGCCAAGTTTGTCCCGACCTACGCAATAGAATCAAGGCCTTGGAAGAAATGCAGGCACCTTGGACTAAGTGGCTGCCAACTCCAGAATTTCCGCAACGGTGAAAAGCGCCGTTTCGACGACCGCCGAGGCGCTTCCGGTTTACCTCCGGCATCGGACAGCTCGTGTGAGGCGCCAACGGAAGCGATGGGCCAATTGCGGAAGTGACCAGCTCCATTGTAGGTTTGAGTGCCTTTCGCTCAGCGCATTTTCTATCCAGATGGAAAAGAGAAATAGACTTCTATCCGACTTGGCTGATCGCTTTGTCGTAACCTCGCCAGATCAGACGGCCCGCGTCGCTATTGACGGCATCGACGGGGCAGGAAAGACCACATTCGCTGATGAACTCGGAAGCCTCATTGCGACTAAGGGGCGGCCCGTGATTCGAGCATCGGTAGACGGATTTCATAATCCCAAGGCGGTCAGATATCGGCGGGGACGTCATTCACCGGAAGGCGTTTTCGAGGACTCGTACAATTACTCGGCATTGAAGCAATACCTGATGGACCCGTTAAGTCCCGGCGGTTCTCGCAGGTATCGCCGAGCAATCTTCGATCATGTGACCGATGACATTGTACCTGCCAATGATCTGGAGGCACCGCCGTCTTCCATTTTGCTGATAGATGGCATGTTTCTGCATCGACCCGAATTGCTCACGTGCTGGGACGCTTCAATCTTCCTCCGAACAGACTTTACTGTATCCGTTGCGCGGTGCGCTTCGCGCGATGGTTTGTCGCCCGACCCTGCGGCTCCATCGAACCGACGGTACGTTGAGGGACAGCGGCTCTATCTTCGAAGCTGCCAGCCCGAAGCGAAGGCCACGATTGTAATCGATTACAACGATCTTGCGACCCCCTCGATTGTGACGTGAACAGTTCGAGCGACAAGGTCGGCTGTGGGTCAGAAGCTGCCATCACGCAACATGCCGAGATTGGTCAGCTACTCGTCAATCTGTATGAGGATTCACCGCCAGGTCCATGAATGAGCATGGCAACATCTGGCAAAATTGCCGCAGTGCCCTTCGATTGTCCGGATTGCGCGTGGCTCATCGAGGCGACGCAAATTGTTGCAGCGAAGGCAAGAACGATCCGGTTCAAAGTGCTGCTCCAAATAAGTTCGTTTCGTGTGAGTGCCCGGCAACAGTCATCGGCTTCGCACGGCACCCGGTCAATCCTAGATCTGCTTAAGCACGACTAGGTTGTAAAACGAGCTTCGGCAACCGTTAGCGCGCAGAATGATCAATTTTCAATGAAGCCGCTGCGACTTCCGCTATGGGCACAAGCGGTCCTCAACGGCCATCACCGTGAAGGTCCGCTCGGGGCCGGCAACTGACATTGGAAGTAAAGAGGCCGCCCACTGAGGCGACCTCAATGCATCAGCACAGACAGGAAGTAGCCCGCGACGATTGCGAGCCAGACGAGCGATAGGCGGTAGTACAGCGTGTCCCGTTGCGGTTGTTCTGGCCCGGAGAACACGGTCCCCATAGGCGGCCTTACTTCGGCTTCTCGGCGTGGATGTGGAGAACGTAGAGGGTGTTCTGGAACTCGTCCACGACCTCCATCCGCCATCCACGATCTGGCGTTAGCTTCCCATCGAGGCTTTGGAGTATCTGCCCAGCCGTCACCGTGGCTTCACGCCAAGCGGCGTGTTTGTCGGGCAGTTCCTCGCCTTCGAGGTCGGGTTCATGACGTTCGTGGGTCACATGGAAGAAGTAGCGCGGCATACGCCAGTAATGCTGACTAGCCGGCTCGCGTTCCGAAACAGGCCACTGCGGAATTCAGTCAGAGCTCTCTCGCACCAGGCGAGCGACCCTACGGGGGCCGTCCCAAAGCTCTACAACAGGGTGTGCCTCTAGATATTTCTCGGCTCGGTCTTGCGCGTCTTTGTCTGTCGGGCAATCGATCTCGTAAAGTGCACGAGCAACACCGGATAGATCTACCGAGTACGCAACATAACGCATTTGCAGTCCCCAGCTGAGGAAAGCTGCAAACTAGATTCGTTCGCGGGCCTATAGTTCCTACACAAAAAATACGGCCCCAGCCGTCTGGCGGCGACTGGGGCCGTTGGACTTACTCCGGCCCGTACGGGGGCATGGAGCCGGAGCACAGCACCAAGCCTGTCCGGTGCCACTCGTTCCTAAAAAGCCAGCCCGCCAACTGAGGCGCGCCTAATTCATCTTGCGACGGAGTTTCCTGAGGATCTCGCGCAGATCCGCGGGGTACTCCTCGATGATCCGCTGCGCATCCTCAAGACGTGTTGGCTTGGGCGGGGGCTCCTTGCTTGGACCTGGGTCATCGGTCTGGGGCACAGCTCAAGGGCGGGCCGGAACCAGCCGGGACCATTGAGATAAATCAAACTAGCCACTGAGATTTTCAATCTAGGCCAACGCCACGCTCCAAGCCTGGTCGTTCGGCCACTGATTGAGAGCTAGATAGCCGGAGGGTTGGCTTCGCCTTAGGGGCTGATGCGTTTGTTCCAGCGCTCGGCCGCCTGCCTAACGGTCGGCGCATTGGGCCCGAAAGCTGAACATTCCTTACATACTACGAATTTTGGGTCGATGTCGCCGTTGATCCAAACCTCCGAACCGCCGCAGAAAGGACAGGGCCGCAGCGATTGTACAGACATAGGGAATCCGCGCAGCGGATCGATAGCTGCGCTCTCGCTAGGCTTCGTAGGCATCTTAACGCGAGCGTTTAGGACGGTAGTTCTGGGCCGATGTCGACGACCTCGATGAAATGATGACCGACGTCGCGATTGAAGCCGATGAAGTCCCACTTCGCACCGTCGCCTTGGCAAGTAGCGCCGGTGAAGCGTGCCGGCTGCCACTCGAGAGTTTTCGTGCTTGAGCGCACAAGGACCCAATAGAAGCGACCTGGAATCAACTGTGTGACGTCAATCATGGAATCATTTGCAGACCCTCGCTCACGCCGCCGCGCAAAGCTCGGTCGAGCGCAGAGATCAGAGTCGTTCCTGCGGACACCTGTCTTGTCTCGGAAGGGGATCGTCCCAGCCATTGCTGTCTGATCATCATGGGCTTCGCATGCCGCTCCAAGGTCGCCAATAAGCCGGCCCTGCCGTCCGTTGCGGGTCTCTCTTAATCAGCGCGTCCCAGGTTCGAGCCCTGGTGCGCCCACCATATAAATCAAACACTCAGCGCTGATCGCGATACAGTAAGTGGCTTCATTTTACAGGCCATTTTACAGTTTTGTTCGCGCTTCGAGCTTCAGCACCGCAGCTTCGGCAAGCTGAATATCTCGGCCAAGATAATGTGCATCGAGAATGGCCTCGACGTCCTTTAGCGAGTGACCAGTCACGGCCGCGATCTGCGGCACGCTCGCGCCGGCAATGGCCAACCGAACCACGGCAGTGCCTCTCAGGTCGTGAAACGTGAGGCCGCTGATGCCAGCTCGTTCGCATGCCTTTGCCCAGGACGTCCGAAAGCCGTCTGACGTCCAGGGCCGCCCGAGCGTGTTCGTCAGGATGAGCGGCCCTCGGCGCTCGGTGGTGTCGAGTAGAGCTCGCAGAGGGCCTCCGGCGGGCATTGCGACACGCCGGCCGCCTTTCGACTGCCGAAGGCGAATGTAAGGGCTTGCGTAGGCTGACCACGGCAGCCGTAGCAGGTCTCCCTGCCGCTGCCCGCTCCACAAAGCCAAGATGAGGGCGAGCTGGATCTCGCTGGATGCGACTGCAAGGACGGCGGCAATGTCTTGTTCGGTCCAGATCTTATCCTTGCGGTCGGCCACATAGAGCCGGCCACCCCGCTCGCATGGATTGGTGGTGATGATGCCGCGGTCCTTCGCGAATGACAGGATGCGCGCCAACACCGTCCAGGCCAGATCAGCCTTTCGTGGCGTGTTTGCGTATTTGTCGCGCCAGCTTTTGAAGTCGCCGCGAATCCGACGGTCGGCGAGGGCAGCAATCGGTAAATCGCCGAATTCGTCTTCAATCAGTTTTATGTATCTCAGGTAATCGCGGCGTGTAAAAGACAAATCGATTGCCAAAGTCGCGGGACCAGCGCCTTGCTTGGCTCGCTTTCTCCCAAACTCGATCAGCCGCTCTCGATTAAGCGCGAGCAGCTTCACACTGCCGAGCTCAGCCTTGAGCGACGCCATCACAGCAGCCTTTGACCGGCGAGGGGGTTTTCCAACCTCGCGCATGTCTTCGTCGTGCAGATCAATCAGATCGCCAAATGTGCGAACGTTGCGCACCGCGCGTGGTTTAAACGATCCATTGCGGTCAATGTTGCGCTCCATCTCGAGCGCCCATTCTTCGCCGTCCTTGCGCCGCCGGAAAGTCTCGGCCACATAGCGGTTCTTGCGGCGGACTTGAACGCGCCAGTTTCCCGATCCCAATTGAGTGAAGGTCGCCACGCGTGTGCACTCCGGCTTTCGTGTGCACTATGTGTGCACCGAGAGGTCAAAACGGGTACAAACGTGTGCAATCTCGGCTAGTTTGGAGTGCACACGTTCGTGCTTCATCCCATTGAGAGGATAGGATAAACGATTGAGTGGCGCCCATGATGGATTGGAGCGAGAGTTCAAATTTTCCAATTGGTTAGATGCTTGCGTGTGCGCGGCGTGTTCACCGAGAGATTCCATAAAAATCCAGTCATGATCATTGTGAGCGTGGGTTTTGAAGAGCAGCGCCCCGGTTGTCGCAGCTCATTCCGTGGGTTGAATGCGAGTGGCAACAGACAGCCCCAATCACCGGAAGCCTTCCGCGCAATCGTGACCTGCTGTGCGCAACCGCCGTGCCTGTGCGAGACCGCACTTTCGGTAGAGCCGCTGTAGTGAGATGCCCGTTTCGCGGAGAGTGCGGACCCGGTTGCGGGGCTCGGGACTGTCTGCGGCACATCAAAAAAGTATCAGTTGCACATTGAAATGGTGGTGGCGGGCCCGGGTACCGGTCGCTACGATCCCTAACGAGAGGAAGCGCTGAGCAAATTCAGCCGATAAGGGAACAGGGGCGGATCATCAAAAACCGCACCGGCCCGAAGGGAGCGGATATGGAACCGGACCTGGAAGTTGTCCAGATACGGCGCGGCGAATCGTTCAAGGCGTGGTCGCACGGCTACCCATTCCACACGGTCCGCTGGCATTTCCATCCCGAATACGAGCTCCACCAGGTCGTGGCGACCAGCGGTCGCTATTTCGTCGGCGACTTCATCGGCGAGTTCGAGCCGGGCAATCTCGTGCTCACCGGCCCCAATCTGCCGCACAATTGGGTGAGCGATCTGCCGGCCGGCAGCACCATCCCACTGCGCGGACGCGTCCTCCAGTTCAGCGAGGAATTCATCGGGGACCTGATGAAGGTCATGCCGGAACTGTCGGGCCTTGCCGCGCTGCTGGATTTCTCGCGGCGCGGCGCGCTTTTCACGTGCAGCACCAGCGACAGGGTCGCTCCACTGATGGAGGAGATCGTGACCGCGAACGGTGTGCGCCGGATCGAGTTGTTCCTGATGATCCTGGGAACACTTGGCCGCGCCCGCAATGCGCGTCCGCTTTCCAGTCCGAATTATCTGCCCGACCCGTCCGGATATATGTCGGCGGGCATGAACAAGGCGCTCGCCTTCATCCGGCAGAACCTGACGCAGCCTTTCGGTGAAGCCGAGCTAGCGGCGATCGCAGGCCAGTCGCAAAGCGCGTTTTCGCGTTCCTTCCGCCGGCACACCGGCATGTCGCTGGTGCAATACGTCAAGCGGCTGCGCATCAATCTCGCCTGCCAGATCTTGATGAGCGACGAGCAGGCGTCCATCACCGACATCTGCTTCGAGGTCGGCTTCAACAATCTCTCTAATTTCAACCGGCAGTTTTTGGCCGAGAAAGGCATGCCGCCTTCGCGCTTCAGGCGATTGCTCGCGCAGAACATCAATACGGCACGCGCGGCCTAGCCGGCGAAAAGCAAAGGAGGAGACCACCACGGGAAGAATGACGCGGGCATGCCGATGGCAGCCCGCGACAGGAATCGCTTGTCCAGGAATTCCGCGCGGCTTCGGAGCACCGGCACTCATCGCCGCCGGGGACGGGAGCCGCGAGGGCCCATCTTCAAGGATCAACCACAGCACTCTAGTTCTGGAAAGGAAAGTCCGAATGAAAAGGTTCTCCCCGAAACATACGGGCGCACTGGCCCTGGCCCTGTCGCTGCTCGGTACAACGGCCATGTTCTCGCAGGCCGCAGAGGTGAAGGACGCGACCGTTGCCTTCCTGATGCCGGAT